>JBDKFJ010000015.1:0-17596 GCA_039798725.1 Chlamydiota bacterium | reverse complement strand
ACAGCCCTCCGACGAGGACGCGGTTTGGCGAAGTTAGATGAAGCGCAAGGGGGTCACAGGGGGTGCGCTTCGCAGGGACGCACCACCCGATATGTCTATAGCAGCCACCCCTCCAACCTTCACTAAACAGAAAACAATAAACGGAAGGCCACCCCTCCAATCTCTTCCACCTCTCCAATGCCTTGCGGTAATGTTAAAATTTGCAAATATTTAGTCGACTGTCTTATGATGCGCGTCTTATTTGCGGAGCCTATGCATAAAAGACTTCTGACTTGTTTTTCCCTATTCGCCCTGACTTGCGGGCCCCTTTCATACGGATGGACAGACTCCCCGAATGTGGAGGTCTTTGAAGAAAAACGCATTGCACAAATCCATATCCAACCCGAAAACCTTCCTCCGAATGCCTCTTTTGATGAAAAGACAGTGATGACGCGTCTTAAAACAAAAGTGGGAGATCCTTTTTCTCAGCTGACCTTCGATGAAGATCTCAAAGCGCTTTCTTTAGACTATGATCGAGTAGAGCCTTCAGTCCAGGTGCATAATGGAGAGGTCTACCTTACAATCAAAGTATGGCAAAGACCGACTGTGCGTAGTATCCAATGGTCTGGAAACCATTACATGAAAACTAAGACGCTCAAAAAAGAACTGGGCATCAAAGATGGCTCCGTCTTTAATCGGCAGACATTTAATAAAGCGTTTAACAAGCTTAAGGAATTTTACGTTAAGAAAGGATATTTTGAATCCCAGCTGCAATACACTGTCATTCCCGATCCTAAAACAAGTGAAGTAGACATCCTCATCGACATCAAAGAGGGGCGCTCCGGCAGAATCGGAGACATCGTCTTTAAAGGATTTACATCGAAAGAAAGAAGTGATCTTTTAGCGATGATTTACACAAAAAAATACAACTTGTTTACAAGCTGGTTCACAGGAACCGGGTCATATCGAGAAGAGGCGCTTGATCAAGATCGTATGACGATCATTAATTATTTGCAAAACCATGGTTATGCAGATGCCAAAGTAGATATCTCTGTGAGAGAGTCAAAAAACGAAGGAAAAATCATCTTAGAGATCGAGGCTGACAGGGGTCCGCTGTTTCACTTCGGAAGAGTCTCATTTCAAGGCAACACTCTTTTTACAGATGCACAGGTCGATGCTGTATTTAAAGCAAGGCCGGGAGATGTGTACTCTCCTGAAAAGTTGCGCGATTCAGCACAAGCAATCAAAGATTTATATGGGCGAAAAGGGCACATTGATGCTGAGGTTCAATATGAAACACAACTTGTAGGGGACCAGCCTGTTTATAATGTCTATTTCCATATCACAGAGGACCTCGAATACAAAATCGGAATGATTCGAATCTTTGGCAATACTCAAACAAACACTCACGTGATTTTACGAGAGTCCCTGCTGACTCCCGGAGAAACATTCGACAGCGCCAAGCTAAAAGCCACGCAAATGCGTCTACAGAATGTAGGCTATTTCAAATCTGTAAACGTCTATGCCGTCAGAACACAAGATGATGTTCTTCTCGGAGAAAACTATAGAGACGTATACATCGAAGTAGAAGAAACAACCACAGGTAATGTCAGCCTCTTTTTTGGCTTTAGTAGCGCTGACAGCTTATTTGGAGGTCTTGACCTTTCAGAGAGCAATTTCAATTATAAAGGGATTCCTAAAGTCTTTAAAGATGGTCTTTCTTCGCTCCGCGGTGGTGGGGAATATGCTCATGCCAGAGCCAATGTCGGAGCCAAGCAGATCACTTACACGCTGTCATGGCTCACTCCTTATTTTAGAGACACTCCGTGGAGAGTGGGTTTTGATGTCTCCGAATCTCATAGCACCCTGATCTCAAAAGACTATGACATCAATAGTGTGGGATTTTCTCTTTATGCCTCCTACCCTCTAAATCCTCTGTGGACATTTGGAACAAAGTACCGTTTCCGCGATTCCAATGTCCATGTTCCTAAAAATTCTTCTCCTCAAGAACAAGCAGCAGGAAAGCGCGACGGTATTATTTCCGGTCTTGGCTCTTCTATCTCATTTGATTCTACTGATAGCGCAATGAAACCGCACAACGGCTTCCGCTCTATGCTAGAAGGAGAAATTGTAGGAATTTGGGGAGACTATAACTACTTCCGCATCGGGTATATCAACACCTATTATGCTCAATTATGGCGCCGCGGCATTATGAAATACAGGTGGGATCTGCGTTTTATTGAACCTCTTTGGAAAACCAATAGCCCTAATGATATCCCCATCAGTGAAAGATTTTTCATGGGGGGACTGAATACTGTCCGCGGTTACAAAGACTTTGACTTGGGCGCCCACTATCCGAAGGCAGATGGTTCTCAAGGAGATCCCAAGGGGGGTATTTCAGCAACCGTTTTATCGATCGAATACTTACAAGAAATCTTCCGATTTGCGGATGCATTTGCTTTTGTGGATGCCGGTAGTATCTCGATGCATCGATTCGATTTTTCTACTTTTCGCCTTTCGACAGGGGTGGGACTGCGATTAGAACTACTTAACCGTGTTCCGATCATCTTAGGCGTCGGATTCCCTATCAATATCGCTCACGGAAGTGAAGTACGTCGCTTCTTCTTCTCGATGGGGGGCCAATTTTAATATTTAAGGAGACATCATGAAGTATCGTTTAGGTTTTTCTGCTATTGTAGCCACACTTTGGCTCTCTTCTGTAAATGCTGCTGACACAGCTAGTTTTGGCGTTGTGAATTTTGGAACATGTGTGTCCGACTCTAAACTGGGCAAGCAAGAGCAAGACTCTTTTGAAACACTTAAAAAGCAGCTCTCCTCTCAAATGGAAGAGACGGAAAAACAACTCAACGATATGGCCGCCAAATTTAATGACCCCGATTATCTCGATGGCCTGTCTCCGGAAGCAGAAGAAGAGCTCAAAAACAAATTTCGCTCTCTGAGTGATAGTTTGAATCAGCAGCAGAATCAATATTACCAGGTCATGAATCAAGCGAACATGCGCATTGTACAGAACATTTCAAATGCCATTAATACAGCGTCTGCAAAAGTGGCAAAAGATAAAAAGTTGTCTGTTGTATTCAACAAAGACGCCTGTTTTTACTATGCTGATAGCCTCGATGTCACAAAGCAGGTAGTAGTTGAAATGGATAAGGCCTTTATAGAAACTCCAAAAACGCCTGCTAAAACAGAACAGAAGAGCAAATGAAACAACATACATTGAAGGCCCTGGCAGATTTAACAGGCTCTATTCCTGTGGGCGACTTGAGCTATGAAGTTGTGGGTGTAGATTCTTTGGAATCTGCCACCCCTGCTGATGTTTCTTTTCTTTCCAATTCCCGTTATCTGCCTCTTTTGGATAAGACAAAGGCGGGCGTTATATGTATCGGGTCGGATATTCCCGCACCAAAAGGGAAAAACCTGCTCATCTGCCAAGACCCCTCAGTTACATTCCAAAAGATCATCCACCTTTTTTTGGGCGACCGAAAAAAGGGATCCGGTTTTTCCGGGATCCACCCCTCTGCTCAAATTCATCCGACAGCCAAGCTCGGTAAAAATGTTGAGGTCGGTCCTTACGCCGTAATTGATGAAGGAGCCCATATTGGAGACAATACAGTCGTCTCTTCCCATGTTTATATTGGGTCGCAAGTAAGGATTGGGTCTTGTTGCTTCTTGCATCCTCATGTGACAGTGCGAGAAGGATGTTTGATTGGGGAGCGCGTTATTTTACAACCGGGAGCTGTGATCGGCTCTTGCGGATTTGGTTTTAGCACGAATGCCAAAGGAGAACACTCTAAATTAGAGCAGCTAGGGATCGTTGTTATTGAAGACGATGTAGAAGTGGGAGCGAATACGACAATCGATAGAGCAAGGTTCAAAGCAACGCGGATTGGGAAGGGAACAAAAATCGATAACCTCGTCCAGATTGGGCACAACGTAGAAATTGGCCCTCACAACCTCATTGTCTCTCAAACAGGCATTGCAGGCTCTGTAAAAACAGGACGCCATGTGGTGATTGGAGGGCAAGTCGGAATCGCAGGCCACCTAGAGATCACAGACCAAGTGATGCTGGCTGCCAAAAGTGGGGTCAGTAAATCGATTACAACGCCGGGAAAATACGCCGGTGTTCCTGTCATGCCGCTTGCAGATCACAATAAGCAACAGGTTCTTTTGCGAAAGATCGATGCTTTTGTCCAAGAACTAAAGGCCCTGAAAAGCCAACTTGAAGATCAGTGACCTTGTCTTTTTTAGGTATCCAATTCTATTTGATGTGAAAAGCCGCTAGACCTTGATACAATCTCCTACTAATACCAAACGCAATAAATAACTTCATATTTAAGCTGCGTGAAAGCAGTTTTCTTACGTAAGAAAGTCAAAAAAAACCCTGCGGTTTTACCGCAGGGTTCATAGATTAGATCTTGATAAAGCCCGGTCTTGAGCCGCCTGGGCCTGACTGAGACGGAGGCTGTGAAGAGGGAGGATTGCCGGGTCCAATACTTCCTTGAGACCCTGGGCCGGGAGGTCTGCCCCCTGGCATGTTATTCATCATCATTTCACGTGTAGGAGGCACTTGCTTGCCGTCGCAAATATCTTTCGCTCTTGCTCTCCAGTTCTCAACAGCTGCCACAAAAATAGGGGCAAAGCGACGAAGCGCAGAAGCATCTGAACCAATACCCATCTCTAACATACCGTGCATAAGGATCAGTTCTTCAGGAACTGCTACCCCAACACCACCACCTGCCATTTGACCACCTAACATAGATCCTTCTAAAAGAGACTCATAAAGGCGGAGGCGAATTTCAGAATCTTTAGGAAGACCATCTAAGATAGGGGAATATAAGTAGAGACGATCTGAATTAGGTTCATAGGTTAAATGTAACGAAAATACATTATCTATCCCCAAAATACAGGTATTGTTTTCATCGAATGCCAACTCGAGATTCAATTCCTTACCAAATTCTTTTAAGTTCTGCTTGGCATTTTCGAACGACATGCTCATCCTCCTTCTTATGTTGAGACGAGTTTGTAATTTATCAAGAAAAATCGCAAGTAAAAAAACAGAATCTCTTTTGAGACATCACGATTGCTCTCTAATATCATGATACATTAATCTGAATTAAAAAAACAGCGCACTTTAATTAAGTGTCTAAAAATAAATGAGTTACAAAAATACGGAAGACGCTTCAATAGGAGTTCCACACCCTTTAGGAGCAAACAGAAATGCAGAAGGGATCAATTTTGCCATCGTCTCTTCAGTGGCCAAAAAGGTCACTCTTCATCTATTTGAAATAGGCGGCAACAGACCCTTTGCTAGCTACAAATTACACCGTACAGGTCAAGTATGGCATATTTTTGTCAAAACAGACCTCCAAGAACTGGAATACACCTACGATATCTTAGGCAAAAGCGTCATCGATCCTTACGCCAAAGCTTTATCAACAGGATCAAAGTGGGGAGCAGAGGATCTATTTTCTTCTACTTTACGAGGAAAAGTCCAAAAAAGTGAACCCTTTGATTGGGAAGGGATCACACCTCCGCGCCACCCTTTACACACCCTTGTAATCTATGAAATGCATCTGCGCGGCTTCACATCACACAACTCAAGTAGAGTGACACATCCTGGAACATTTTTAGGACTGATAGAAAAAATCCCCCACCTCAAAGAGATTGGAGTCAATGCAGTAGAGTTGATGCCTATTTTTGAATTTAATGAATGTGAACTTAAAGAGCCTTCTCTTAAAAATGTCTGGGGATATTCTACGATCAATTTTTTTTCGGTGATGAAACGGTACGGAACGGAAAAAGAATTTAAAACACTAGTCAAAGCGATGCATCAAGCCGGCATTGAAGTCTATCTTGATGTAGTTTACAACCACACCGCAGAAGGCAATGAGGAGGGTCCTATCTTTTGTTTTAAAGGGATTGATCCCTCTATCTATTATCTTAAAGATACAAAGGGACATTATTTAAATTTTTCCGGTACCGGCAATACATTTAACGCTAACCACTTTGTCACAGCAGAGCTGATCTTATCTTCCCTTCGCTACTTTGCCTTTGAAATGCAGGTAGATGGCTTTCGATTTGATCTTGCTTCTTGTCTTACCCGCAACACGGAAGGCAAGCCTGTAAAATGTCCTCTTCTTATCAATATGATGACAAAAGATCCTCTCTTAAAAGACGTAAAACTTATTGCTGAAGCATGGGATGCTGCAGGACTCTATCAGGTAGGACATTTTCCGGGAGGAGCTCGCTTTTTAGAATGGAATGGATTTTACCGCGATGCCATCCGCAAGTTTATCAAAGGCTCTGACAATGCAGCCGGTGACTTTGCTCAAAGCCTCACCGGGTCTTCCCTGCTTTATGGAGGTAAAGGCTCCCCCTTAAACAGCATTAACTTCATCTGCTGCCATGATGGGTTTACTCTGAAAGACCTTGTTTCTTATAACGAAAAACACAATGAAGCCAATTGCGAAAACAACCAAGACGGCAATTCTAATAATGAAAGCTGGAACTGTGGAGAGGAAGGCCCGACAACCGATCCTGCTATCTTAAAACTTAGAGCGCAACAGATGCGCAATTTCCATACAGCTCTTATGGTCTCTATTGGCACCCCTATGTTGTGGATGGGGGATGAATATGGACATACTAAGGAAGGCAACAACAACAGCTACTGTCAAGATAACGAGCAAAATCAATTTCTTTGGAATCTTCTTTCCCAAGATCAGGGATATACTCGTTTTTACAAGCAGATGATCTTATTTAGAAAGCGCTGCTCCCTTTTTCACAAAACCACATTTCTGACCGATCAAGACATCTTGTGGCATGGAAAAGAGCCTATGAAAGCCAACTGGGGAGCAGACAATCGATTGGTCGCCTACACCCTTGTCCATCCTGAAAATAAAGGCAGCCTATACATTGCATTCAATGCCTACAGCGAACCTGTCGAACTACACTTACCACCAAGAGATCATGGCTGGTCTCGAGTGGTAGATACCTCTCTAGAATCTCCCAATGATTTTCTCGAACATCCCGAACTTATAACCTCCCCTTACCTGCTCGCTGGGTATGCCGCTGTAATCCTTGAAGGAAACTAAAAGGTTCTGATAACCTACTTTATAAATGCACTTATCTTATGGAGGCTCTTTCATGTCAAAAGCAATATGGGGTCTAAGCGCGCTGACATTACTTGCATGTGGCTGCGATGACAATGCTTCTTTTTCATCTGTTTCTGAAATGGTTCAGCCAGCGCAACGTCCTGTCGTTTCAATTGTTCCTATTATTGATAACACAAAAAATGATTGCTGTTGGAATCTATCCGATGAACTCTCATCGACAATCTACGCAACATTAAGTGAAAGGGATCACATCTGGATCAACCACTCTTCTCAAGTGCGCGCCAAAGCAAAACCCTTACTTGAAAAACACAATCCCTTTGGCACAGATCTTTCTTGGATCAAAAAAGGTTTTCAAGATGAGGAATTTGTAGCCTTTCTAGAGCTTGTAGAACATGAAGAAGTTCTGAACCAAAATAAGATTAAACCGGAAGACCCTCGCTCTTGTAGTGCAGAACTACGCCTGAGTATGCGTGTCCGTGTATTTGACCTAAGAGGTAAAGAGCCAAAAATTGTGCTCCAGGAACTTGTCCATAATGCACATTATGTCCATCCTCAATTCAATCACCTGAATTTCTATCAGGTTAGTTGGAAAGAGCCTGGATTCAACGACTCTCCCATCGGGCTAGCTCATGCAAAATTCACAAAAGAGCTCTCCGACCGTCTTGAAGATTACATTTTGACAGCAGCGCGCACATAATCACTATGGTGGAATACAAGGAGCTTATCCTCTCGTGGGCCTTCTTTGCTTTTATAAGCCTTGTATTCCTACGTATTTCTTTTCTTACCGGTTTTTGGCGCCAGGGCTCTGTTAGCGCTTCTCCCCCACTTCCCTTGTCTGCTCTTATCGTTTTCTTTGTCATTTACTTGGGGATCACAACTTTTGTCGCCCCTTTTTCAGCTTTTCTGATGGAATCTTTTTGGTTAAGCTCCTACAAAATGCCACCACCAGATGCTGCTTATGGCTACCTTCAGGTAGTATGGCTTATCATTGTCTTCTTGCTTTTCTATCTCTACACTAGGTCTCTTGGCAAGTCGTTATTCCGCACTTTATGGAAACGGGAAAAGCATCCACCGAGCTCGCTTACAACCGATATCGGGATGGGTCTTTTGGCCTGGATCATTAGCTTTCCTATTGTGAATGCTATTGGTGAAGGGATTGACTTGTGCCTCTATTTGTTCACTTCATTTCAAGGGTATGAGCAAGTCGCGATCACCTATCTTAAAACAGCCATTCAATCCCCTCCCCTGCTGATTACAGCTCTTTTTACTATACTGATTGCAGCCCCTTGTATCGAAGAATTTTTATTTCGCGGATGTCTGCAGACATATCTAAAGCAACTGCTACCTACGAAGGGAGCTATCGTCTTATCTTCCCTATGTTTTGCTCTGTTTCACTTTTCGTTTAGTCAAGGACTAGGTAATCTGTCCTTATGCGGCTCTTTATTTGTATTAGCTCTGTTTTTAGGATTTCTTTATGAAAGACAAGGTTCACTTTTTGCATGCACAGCACTTCACTTCTCTTTTAACCTCATCAGTTCGATGCGGATTGTTTTTTCTAGCTAAGTGCCTTTTTTTCCCTTTTATATTATCAGCAGAAAGTCAATCGCCATTTGCCTTTTCCCTTTTTAACACCATCTCGCAAGAAGATTCCACTCCTCTTATTTCCCCTTTTTCAATCTCTTCTTGCCTGAGCATGCTCTATGCAGGAGCAAGAGGAGAGACCCAATTACAATTGGCACAAGTCCAATATAATAAAGACGCCCTGATCCCTCATAATACCGCCCTTTTCGTATCACAAGACACTCCTCTGCTTTCTGACTTTAAAAACACCATCCAAACTGAGTTTAAAGCCTCTATATTTCTGACAGACTTTAGAAATACAGAGGAAGCAAAAGGCAAAATCAATAAATGGATCAGCAGTACCACAGAAAACAAGATCCCCTCTTTGATTACCTCAATGCCTCCTTCTACCCGCCTTGTATTACTTAGCACACTTTATTTTGAAGCACTCTTTCAAAATCCTTTTCCGATTCATGCCACGAAAACTAGCTCTTTCTCAACATCTCAAGGCACGCAAGTTGTCATTCCCTTTATGGAACAAACAACTTCTTTGCCCTACTACGAGAATGCGCTTATTCAAATGTGCGCTCTTCCCTTTGAAAACTCCTCTATTGACCTTGTTCTTGTTTTACCCAAGTCGATTGAAAATCAAGACAGGGTGATAAAAGAGTTACAAGAGCAGATAGATGATTGGATGAAAGAGCTGCAAGATAGAATGGTGCACATTAAGCTGCCTAAGTGGCATCACCATGTAAAAAAGAGCTTAAAGCCTGCCCTGCAACAACTAGGGATTAGAGATGCTTTCTTAGAGACTGCCGATTTTTCCGGTATCAATGGAGGGTTTGATCTGATGCTCTCAGATGTACTACATGCAGTGGATTTTGAAGTCACAGAACAGGGGGCAACAGCTGCTGCTGCAACTGCTGCGATCATCTGCACATCATGCGCGGTCATTTCCCAACCATCTGCCACCCGCATGCATTTTGATCACCCCTTTTTCTATTTCCTAATCGATCGCACATCTCAAGAAATTTTATTCATGGGCCTCTACCGATGAATAGGGTGTTCTTTGGTTTTACACACCTAGGATTGCACAGAGAAAATAATGAAGATCTTTTTGGCCATGTAGAAGACAAGCAGTTTTTTGCTTTGGCTGATGGAATGGGTGGGCACTTAGCAGGAGAGGTAGCAGCCTTTCATGCCATACGCTCTCTTTGCACAAAGGCCAAAGCAGAACTTCCTTTAAGCCTTGAAAAAACCTGTCTCTTTCTCAGGCAATCCCTAGCGGAAGCTAATAGGGAAATTTTTAATCTATCAGCCGCAAAAGAAGAATTTAAAGGAATGGGAACTACCCTATCTTGCTTTGTGCTCCAATCCCAGTACCTGATTTATGGGCATATCGGAGACAGCCGTTTATACCGGTATAGAAATGAAAAGCTCGCCCGGCTTACGCAAGATCACTCTTTAAGACAAAGCAAAATACAACCCTCTTTACAACAGAAGGTTAAATACAGTCTAACCAAGGCGTTAGGCAGTCACCATTTAGCTCTACCTGATATCGGTGTCTCCCCTTTGCATATAGGCGACCTTTATATGTTGTGTAGCGACGGGCTCTCGGACTATATCAATGATGCCGTCCTACAAGACCTCCTAAAAGCCCCTCTTCCTCTTAAAGAAAAAGGAGAAATGTTGATTCAAGCTGCCCTAGAAAAGGGAGGGCGTGATAATATCTCTTTGCTTTTAGTACAGATACTTCCCTTTCATGAAAAAGATTTATTTAGACAACAACGCAACCACCTTCGTTTGTCCGGAGGTCGTAACTACTATCCTGGAAGAGATTCGAGCTTCCCCGGCTAATCCCTCATCGATCCACTCTTGGGGACAAGCCGCCAAGAAGCGTCTCAATAGTTACAGACAAACGATTGCAAACTATTTTAGCGTAGAGCCGCAAGAAATTCTATTTACTTCAGGCGGAACAGAATCGATGAATTTGCTGATTCGCGGGATGTTTTCAAATCGGATAGCGGGCCACGCGATTACCTCATCAATTGAGCATGCCTGTGTCCACCACACGCTCATCGATCTACAGAAACGAGGACTCGATGTCACGTTCCTCCCCCCTCTTGCTCACGGGACAATTTCACCCCAAGCTGTTGAAGAAGCGATCCGTCCCGATACCGCTTTTGTCTGTCTTTTTGCTGTCAATTCTGAAACCGGCGCAAAAAACGATTTAGAAGCGATCGCTGCAATCTGTCAAAAACGGAAAATTCCTCTTCTTGTCGACGGTGTAGCAAGCCTTGGAAAAGAGAGCATTACGCTCTATCCGGGAATTGCCGGGATGGGCTTTTCGGGGCACAAGATCCACGGGCCCCAAGGATCCGGGTGTGTTATCGTGCGCTCTTTTCTCAAACTTTCGGCATCCTATACAGGAGCTCTGCAAGAATATGGTCTGCGCCCCGGAACGGAAAACCTTCCTGCAATTGCCGGTTTTGCGACCGCCATTTCCCTTCTGAATACAGCCCTTCCGGAAGCAGAACACAGAATGCGCTCTTTAAGAGATCACCTACAGCAAGAGCTTCTTAAAATCTCTTCTGACTTCCGAGTACATGGTGGAGACAATCGGATCTGCAACCTCCTCAACCTCTCTTTTGGAAAGCACCGCGGCGAGGATCTTTTGATTGCGCTTGATCTTGCAGGGATTGCTGTCAGCCACGGCTCTGCGTGTTCTGCCGGCGCACTAGAGCCCTCTCGCGTGCTTACACAGATGGGAGTGCCTTTTGCGACCGCCAAAGCATCTCTCCGCTTTTCTCTTAGTCGCTATACGACCAAAGAAGAGATCGATCGGACAATCGCCCTATTGAATAACTTGGTTGCATACTCAGGTTATTAACCGACTCGACGGAATGCAACTACCCTATTGGTAGTTATCAAGCTCTCATCGCAGTTTAGAGGAATTACTGCTTGAGGAACTTCATAGTGTGGGGCTGTTTTTTTATACACGGCATGCGTTGGTTCAAGTTTTTTTATCCTCACCCGCATTCCTTTTGTTCTAATTTCTCCCATCAAGAATCTTAACCTTTCTTCCGAAAGGTATTCAGAAGAGCAGCAATTATCAGTAAATTCTTTATTTGAATTCGCGAGAATCCTAACAACTGCAACTTGATCTATATAAAGCACTCCTTGAGGCGCAAGTTTATCAATCCATGCACATAAAAGATCAATCCGCTCTTTGAGCGATGCCCCGCGGTTTACTAAATCTGCAAAAGCATACATTAATGAGAAGGTAGCAACTATCGCATCTGCTGACCGCATAGGCAAAGGCAATCGGGGTTGTAAGGCCAGTTCCCCCCCTATATCTGCAAGGGTAGGCTGCATCTGATGTAACTTTAGAGATTCATAAGTTGGATCATCCTCCATGAAAAGAGCCCCAAGAGGTCCTTGAAAATCTCTGATATGCCTTTCACACATTCTTTGCAAAGCAGCATCCTCCGAATCCTTTAACCAACACCCCAGTGCGCGTTTTAAACTGGCTTCGATGGCGGTCTTGATCCCAAGCTGCGCTTGAGACTGATTGATATTGATAGCAGCTTCCAATACACAAGGGCTGTGATCAACGAGTAGAAAGCGAGTCGTCGATCTTTTAAATAAACGCATCAATTCTGCCAGTTGTGGACAATGCCTGTATAATGCACCATTAGAATCGAACACAATATCAAGATATCCAAGTCCTAGTATTACAATACTCTTCTCTTCTGATACCGATTCTGTAAGACCCACCTTGATCATGTCTTTATAGATATGCCGGAAGCGATCATATCCTGTGGAAACATTTCTACTCACATTTCCCGTAGAGACATCTCCTCTAATAGGGGGTCGTTTATAAAAAGGGTGAAGCGGAGTTATGTGAGAAAAAATTTCTTTAATGCACTCTATTCTATTAACACGCTCTGTACCCTGAAGATCTTGAGCAAAATCGTGAATTCTTTGGATTGCTTCTTTTCCTGTTAGACCCATTTGATTTATTTTAATTAATAAAACAGCTCTTTCTTGAAGTGAAAATGATTCTAAATCGGTAGAAAGAACATCCCTTTCAGATCTATTTAAATCTGCAAACCGTTCTGGTGGTACTATTCTACTAAGCAGGTTGGCCAGCCGCTCTTTGCTGAAGTTCTCGTCGCTTAGGGTGGTTGTGTTTAATACTAGTTCCTGATTAGCAGATATTTTATTCATCTTGCAAAAAACCTCATTTATTCCAGACTATTTTACAAAAAAAACAAATTAACCACAAACAAATCTCTACATTAGATCTTTAAAATTACAACTCACTGATTTAAAAGTACGGACCTGGATTGAGATGGAATCAAGAAGAGAAGCTTCACCTACAATAAGTTCAAAAAGATAAGAGTACTTTCCGAAATACACCAAGTATAGACCTATTGAATAACCTGCTTTGAGAGCGTCATCATTGAGAAAATTTGCAGAATCAACTTGCTATTCGAAACGCGGCAACTATATACCCAAATGGATACAAACCCGAAGTTCAGGTTACAAGAGTTGGAGATACAAGATGAGACGCCTTGGGTATAGCATCCTAGCATTGAGTACTTCTTTTCTTTTTTCCGCTGATCATCGAATTTCTGCGACTTCAAGAGACAGACACCATGCGATGTTGGACTACTTTGCACATGCGATTCCGACCTTGGAAGAGCAGGAGACATGGTGGGATAGTCCTTACATGACAAAAGATTGGAAGGGTGCAAGAAATTCTATGGCAAAAACCGGAATCACAGTCGACATGGCCTATGTAGCCGATCTGTTGGGCAATCCCATTGGAGGCGCTGCAAAAGGTTTTGCTTATGCCGGTTCCTTCGGGGCTTCGCTTAACATAGATTTTACACATTTTGGAGCCAAAGGATTTGAATTCTTCACATCAGCTACTTGGCGTACAGGAACCAATCTCTCTTCACGTAAAATCCATAACCAGTTTCCAGTGGCTCAGGTGTTTGGCTCTGAAACAGTGCGCCTGAATGAACTCTACTTGATTCAAACCCTGTGGGATCAAAGAGTGACCCTAAAATTAGGACGACTCGATGCAGGCAACGATTTTCTTACATCTCCCCTATATTGGCACTATGTGAATAATGCCTTTGACGGCAACCCCATTGCTATTTTCTTTAACATCCCCTTTACAGCTTATCCTAATGCGACCTGGGGAAGTTTCTTTGAAATTAAACCCTGGAAGCAACTCTCAACAAAATGGGCCGTCTATAACGCCAACAGCAACATTCAGAAGAACAAATACCATGGCGTAAACTTTACCTTTTCGAGCACGAGTGGGGTCGTCTGGATCACAGAATGGTGTTATCTAGTCAATCAGCAAAAAGAGTCTCACGGCATGCCGGGCAACTATAAAGCAGGTTTTTTCTATCTTACCGGTAATAAAGAGAAATTTTCCGGAGGTTCTCAAAAGGGGGATCCGGGCTTTTATTTCCTCTTTGACCAGATGATCTATCGCAAAGGACCGCCTAGTGCAAAGCGAGGTCTTACCCCCTTTATCTCTCTTTTCTTTCAGCCGAACGATCGCAACCTATTTCCCTTTTTTACAGATGGAGGAGTTGTCTATAAAGGTCCATTTGAAAGCCGCCCTAAAGATGCAGCTGCTATAGGTTTTGCATACGGACATTACAGTACAGACCTTGGCGTGTCTCAAAGGAGACTAGGATTACCTGTTCAAAAGGGAGAAACCATCCTAGAATTGAACTATTGGTTTCAGTTGAATCGGTGGTTTTATGTCATGCCGGATCTACAGTACATCATCCATCCCAAAGGGCTAAATACCCCTAACGCCTTAGTGATTGGCGCTCAAATTGGCCTTGACCAATGGTAATAAACCGGAATGCGGATTTATAGGGTACGCACTTGAATTGAGATGGGGCCAAGCAAAGAAGCTTCATCTACGATGAGTTCAAACTGGCCAAGACGCACGCTTTCCCCTCTTGTTGGAGTATGACCCAAGATCTTTACCATCACCTCTTCGAGAGTTGTGGCATCTGCGTATTGCAAATCTATCTGAAATTGCCGATTGATTTCGGCAAGAGGTGTTTCACTAGGAAATGAGCGATCGAGGATCACGCTTGCAACGCCACTTCCGACCTGAAATTTACCAAAAATTTCATCCACAATTTCATCTAATGTCAAAATGCCCGTTGCTATCCCTTTTTCGTTGAGAACCACCGCCATACTATGGTTATTCTTGCGAAACTGCTTGACTAGTTGAAAGATGGGAGTACTTTCCGTAATAAACCAAGGAGGGCGCGCATATTCCTTGACTTTCTTATTATCTGAGAGTCGAAGTAAATCTCTTAAATATACAACACCAATAATATGGTCTGGTTGTCTGTGGTAAATGGGAAAAACCGAGGCTTTATAAGAGCGTAAAGTATGGCGCAACTCTGCCACACTACAAAATGAGGGAAGAATTTTCACCTGGGATAAAGGGGTCATGAGCTCTTTGACACTTTGATTTTTTAGAGTAAAAATACTACCAATCACTGTATTCAAACCGCTATTTTCATCGTGGTCGATCATGCTTTGGAGCTCTTCTCTGGACAAATAAGCACCCGATGCAACCGGTTTTCCGATCAGATACGTCAGGCCTTGGCAAGCAAGATCGAGTATCCAGATAATCGGGCGAAAAAGAAAAGAGAAGAAAAAGAGCAAAGGAATTCCCAACATGGCCACATGTTCGGCATAGCGACGTCCGGCGAATAAGGGGGCAACTTCTGCAAAAATCAGGACAAGAATAACCTGAGAAAGAGGAGCCCAATCCGGGCTTAAGCCCATAGAGTCATAAAAACGGCGAGCGCACTCAGAACCTACAATCAATGCGGTATTGACACCGATCAGCGTTGTGCCAAAAAGCAATGCGGGCCTGTGCAAAAGATAATTAAGCCACAGTGCTCTTCTATCAGAAGAGCTGACATAGTACTGTAATCGCACTTTGTTAAATGAGACAGCCGCCATTTCGATCATAGCAAAAAAACCCTGTACAATCAGGCAAAATAAAATCATCAGAAAGAAAAAAAGGGAGGGATGATTCATTTTGGGCTCTCAAGTTTTCTGATATAGATACGTCGAATTCTCTTCACATCAGCTGCGAGCACATGGAACAAAAAGCCATGGAGAGTATACTTAGAGCCTGTTTTAGGGATATCCCCTACCTGCTCTGTCAACCATCCGCCCACTGTCACTAAATGATTTTCAGAATGTAGCTCCACATTAAAGACTTCTTCGAATTCTGCAAGTTCCATTTTGCCGCTGGCAATGATCACATCCTTAGACGACCTTGTAAAACGGGACATTTCATCCCGAGCATCGGCTATCTCTCCAATCACCTTTTCTATGAGGTCTTCAAAGGCAATCAGGCCGGAAATGGCCCCGTACTCATCGACAACAAGCGCTAAAGACTCTTGTTTTTCATACATTTTTGAAAGAAGCGCATCGGCATCCATCCTTTCATGCACAAAAAAAGGCTTATCAATATAGTGAGCCAAGTCTTCTGTCCTTTCAAGCCTCTCTTTATTTATAAAATAAGAAGAGGCTGTCATGATACCAATCACTTCATCAAGACCATTCCTACAGATAGGCACCCGGGAACACTGCTTATCGACAAAAAGATGAATCAACTTAGATAGGGAATCATCTAAGTCAAAAAAGAGCACCTCCTCTCTTGGGCGCATCAATTCATTGACTCTGGCTTCCTTCAAAAGCAAATAACCGCGGATCAGTTCTGCTTCATCTTCGTTCAGAACCCCTGCATGGCGAGATGTTTTGAGCGCATGCTGCAGCTCTTCCAAGGAGATTTCCTCCTCCTTTTTTAAAAAGAAAAAAAGAACGGAAGAAACAATCCCTGTAATTCCAATAAGCACCTTACGGACAGGATAAAACACCTTCTGAACAAAGTATAAAAGAGGAGCTACTCGGTAAGCAATTGCGCTGTTGTAAGCCAGCCCAACTGATTTGGGTAAAACGTCACCGAATATAAGGATTAAGACTAAAGGAACACCTACATTTAATGCCCATCCCGAAAAACTGCCAAACAATCCTGACACGGTGTTCTGAATCAAAATATTAGTAATGATATTTACCATCAGGATTGTCACTAGAAGATCCTGAGGGGAAGAGAGAAGATGAGCTACCAGTTGTTTCCTCTTATCCTCCTGTTTTTTAAACAGCTGCAGTTTAATAGAAGAAAGAGAAAACAGGGAAACTTCTGATGAGGCAAAAAGAGCTGAAATTCCGAGAAGCGCGCACAAAAATAGGATGAGAAGTAGTATCATTCAGTGTAAAAATAAACTTTGGAACTGCCTTCAGGGACAAGGCCTAACGTTTTCATTAAAGTCAGCTCCACATAGGCAGGGTCTGTTTGGCTGTAGATCTCCCGAGCTAGATCCTCTTGCTCCTCAAGGAGAGTCTCTTTTTGCTGTTGCAGAAGAGAAATCTGCCCATCTAAAGCATCTATTAAACCCTGCTTTTTCTGTACTCCTCCCGCATAAACTGCGGCCGAGACAAGCACAAACAGGGCAACCCACGAATAGCCGACTACCATCTTCTTTAAACTACTTTCCATACCCTATGAATTACACAAAAAACCGATTATACGCAACGATCTCTTTTGATTGTTTTTGTTTTTGCAGGGAAGGTTCGAGGGGTGGCCTTCCATTTACTGTTTTCTTTTTAGTGAAGGCTGGAGGGGTGGCTGCTATAGACATATCGGGTGGTGCGTCCCTTCGAAGCGCACCCCAAAGGGGACCCCAGGAACGGGGCCCCTCCAATTGTTGTAATTAAGACAGATGGTGAGAACGCGGAGCGGCAAAAACAGATGGCTCTGCGAGTTGACATGGAGGGGCCCCGTTCCTGGGGTC
>JBDKFJ010000014.1:0-22638 GCA_039798725.1 Chlamydiota bacterium | reverse complement strand
CTCGGTGGTGAATTTTTATAATAAGGTGCTTTGCAATGCACTATCTGCTTGTTTTACAAAGTTTCTTGAAAGCTGAAAGTGCTTTTCTGACAGGAAGAAAGAGCTGCCAGTAGTTATTTCTAAAAGACCGTCCGGGAAGGAGGCCAAAGGGAAGAACAATTTCTCCTTGAAAAAAGGCGGGGCGGTAAAAGGTGGCTCTGCTTTTTCTGCTGAAAAGAGAAAGGGTGGGGATTTGAAGGGCAGAGGCTAGATGGCCGGGGCTGGCATCATTACCAATGAAATAGCCGGATTCGTAGAGGAGCTGTGCAAGGGATAGCCAGGGGAGTGAAAGGGGTTCGGGAAGGTGTGCTTGTTTGAGTAGGGAAGAGAAGTGCTCTTTGTCTGATGGGGGTAGAATGAAAAAGGGCTCATAGCCGTTCTCTTGCAGGTATTTGGCTAGGCGGATAAATTGAGGGGGTCTCCAGTTTTTTAAAGGGGAGGCGCTCAAAGGGTGGATGATTACGCGGTTTTTATATTTGCGATGCGTCCAATCGGCGGGAATCTGTATCCCGATATCTAAGGTAGCAGTGCCCAGCTTTTTAGCACAGAAATTTACAAGGTTTTGTGCATAGGAGAGGGTTAAGTCGAAATATTTTTCTTTGTGTAGCACGGTTGCATGCGAGGGGATGTCGTTTCTGGAGCCGGGGGAGTATTGTTGGAAATAGAGTATGTCGAAGTCGTAGGGAATTTCTTTGGGGTAGGGAAGGATCGTTGTATGGGGGAAGAGCGATTGTAGGGGGTAGAGAAGATCGCTATAGAGTGTGACGCTGTAGCCTGCGCGTCTGTAGTTTTCAGAGACGATCATCATCCATAGAGCATCCCCAAGACCTGTATTAGAAATTACTGCAAGTGTTGGCATGGATTCATTTTGGAGATAATAGGTGGATTTTTCAATTGAAAAATATCCTCTGAAGCGAAAGAATTGACGGAAGGTGGAGGGGTTTTATATGAAGCAATCCGAGACAGGGCAGGATAAGGTAAAAAGAATTTGCGACCTGCTAAAAAAAGAGACCCTGGAGCCCGCGCTCCGCGAAGCAGAAGAGATTGTGGCAGCGGCCAGAGAAAAAGCGGAAGAAATTGTGGCCAAGGCCGGACGGGACGCTGAAAAAATAATACTCGAGGCCCAAGAGGAAATTGCAAGAGAAAAGAATGTGTTTCAGGCTTCTCTAGGACAAGCCTGCAAGCAGTCTATTTCGGCATTAAAACAAGAGATTGAACAGAAGATATTTGGAGAGGGGCTAACATTACTTCTTAAGAAAAAGATGCAAGAGCCCAAGGTGCTCTCTGATTTGATTACAGCTGTGGTTAAAGCTATTGAAAAAGAGGGGACATCCGGATCGCTTAGCGCTTTTATCCCGGCAGAGGTGCCCGCAAGAGAAGTAAACGAGCTATTAGGCAGCGCATTTCTAGAGAAGTTAAAAGAAAAAAGTGTGTTGATCGGGCCCTCTAGCGGAGGAATCGAGATCGTTTTACATGGAAGCCATGTAAGAATTGAACTCACTGACAAAACTCTTAAAGATCTTGTAGCAAACTATATTCGTAAAGATTTTCGGGAAATGGTACTTAAGTGAAACGAGGATATTACTTCCTTGCGCCCTCTTTGCCGCCGCTGATTCTTAGGCAAAAGCCTGAGCTGAGTTTTGTCTCTTTTGTTCAACGCTTAGAGTTGTCTCTTTCTAAAAAAGATATGGCTAAAACTCGGGTTTTACGTCTATTTGTAGATCTTTCTAATATTCGCTCTCTGTTTTTAGAGGAACAGATCGACTCTAGAGGCAACTTGAATGAAAAAGAACTCGATGAGGCTCTGCTTGTCCATGCAGGACTGCCTGAGTATGTGTTCACGTTCTTTTCTCAGTTCAACACAATGTCTGATCGATTGCGCCATTTTTCCGGGGTGCTGGCTCTTTTTTTTCAAGAAGAGGCAAAGAAACAGACAGGGTTTTTAAGACAGTATTTAGTTTTTGAAAGAGAAGTGCGCCTTGTCTTGTTAGGATTAAGAGCAAAAAGATTGAAAAGAGATCTTGTTAAAGAGTTGCAGTTTGAAGATCCAACAGATCCTTTTGTTGCCCATTTACTTTCGCAAAAAGATCAAGAGGATTATGAGCCTCCTTTTGAATACAGAGATCTTAAGGAACAACTCCACTCTTGTTACAAAGATCCTCTGGCAGAGTTAGAGACGCTCAATCAATACCGTTTTTTTAAATTGGAAGAGATGGTGGAAAAAGAGCTGTTTTCCATCGATCGGATTTTATGCTATATGGCACAGTTAATGATCGTGGAAGATATGTGCGAACTAGATGCTCAAAGGGGCTATCAAATTTTAGATACATTTAAGAGTTAGGTAAATTCATGGAGAAAATTGCTTCTGGTCGTGTCGTCAAAGCCTTTGGGAACCTGTTACACGTGGCTTTTTCAGGGCATATCAGACAAGGAGAGGTGTGTACTGTACATCTTCCCGGAGATGTGGCCTTAAAAGCAGAGGTAATTGAAATTGTTGGCGATGAGGCCAAAGTGCAAGTGTTCGAAGACACTCGGGGCATTCATCTGGATACTGTCGTCGCATTTTCTACGCACTTACTTGAAGCAGAATTGGGGCCTGGGCTTTTGACATCGATTATCGATGGACTACAAAATCCTTTGGAAAAAGTCGCAGATGCAACGGGTCTTTTTTTATCGAGAGGCGTTTATATCGCTCCACTTGACAGGATGCGTCATTGGGATTTTCATCCTTCTGTAAAAGAGGGGGATGAAGTTGTGCGAGGCGATTTTCTTGGGTTCACAATGGAAGGGCGTTTTCATCATCAGATCATGGTGCCATTCCATTTCTTTGGAAAATATCGCATCAGCTGGGTGGTCAAACCCGGTTCTTATACCGTGGATACAGTTGTGGCCAAGCTTGTCGATGAGGCAGGGTTAGAACATTCTGTGACAATGGTGCAAAAGTGGCCGGTCAAGATCCCTCTAATTGAAGGGGAAAAAATCAAAGCCTCATCCATGATGGATATGGGCTTAAGGATTGTCGATACCCAGTTTCCTATTCTTAAAGGGGGGACATTTTGTTCTCCGGGGCCGTTTGGTGCAGGAAAAACAGTTCTACAGCACCATTTATCGAAGTATGCCTCCGTTGATCTTGTGGTCATTGTAGCGTGTGGGGAAAGAGCTGGGGAAGTCGTTGAGGTATTAAGGACATTTCCACACCTCACAGATCCGCACACCAATGAACCTCTGATGAACCGTACGGTGATGATTTGCAACACCTCGTCGATGCCGGTGGCTGCACGAGAAGCGTCTATCTACATGGGATCGACGATTGCCGAATATTACAGGCAAATGGGATTAGACGTCTTGCTTCTAGCAGACTCTACATCGCGTTGGGCTCAGGCAATGCGTGAGATGTCAGGGCGTCTTGAAGAAATTCCGGGAGAAGAGGCATTTCCCGCTTACCTGGGATCGCGAATTGCAGCTTTTTATGAAAGAGCAGGTGTGATTCAGTTAAAAAATGGGAAGACAGGGTCAATGACAATCGGGGGTACAGTATCGCCGGCAGGTGGTAACTTTGAAGAGCCTGTAACCCAAGCCACTCTATCTGTAGTCGGCGCCTTTTTGGGGCTTTCTCGTGCAAGATCCGATGCTAGGCGTTACCCTGCAATTGATCCGCTCATTTCTTGGAGTAAATACGTACAGGTAGTGGGTGCGCAGCTCGAATCCTCTGTTCCTAAATGGGGGCAGATGGTGCGCAAAGCATCCAAAATCTTAAAAGAAGGCGATGAGATCGGCAAGAGGATGGAGGTTGTAGGAGAAGAGGGAGTATCTCTACAAGATATGTTCACTTTCTTAAAATCAGAATTGTTCGAATTTTGTTATCTGCAACAGAATGCTTTTGATAAAGAAGACTGCTATTGTCCTCTAGACAGACAAATGGAGCTATTTTCCTTTATCCATCATATTTTTGAAGTCCCTTTTGATTTCCGCTCTCATGATGAAGCTCGTCAATTTTTCTTGAATCTGCAAAATGAACTAAAAAACATGAACTTTATGCCCTACAAGTCTGAGCGTTATGAAGCGGCAAAAGGGCGCATTGAAAAAAAATTAGAGGTTTATGAGAAAGGTGTATGATCGCATCGTCGATATGCGGGGCAATCTGCTCACTGTCACGGCAAAAGGTGTATCTCTTGGTGAGATGGCAAGAGTGCATAAGCAAAATGGTAGAACAACTTACGCCTCTGTCTTGCGCATTGATGGAGAAGTTGTGACTTTGCAGTGCTTTGAAAATACAAGGGGCATTGCAACAAACGACAAGGTGACATTTTTAGGCAGACAAATGCAGGTGATATGCTCTGAAAATCTGCTAGGAAGGCGGCTAAATGGTTCTGCAGAACCGATTGATTCAGGTCCGCTCATTATGGGAGATCCCATCGAAATCGGCTCGCCTTCATTCAATCCTGTAAGAAGGATTATTCCAAGAGAGATGGTTCGTACGAATATCCCAATGATCGATGTGTTTAATTGCCTTGTAAAATCTCAAAAGATTCCGATCTTTTCGATTGCAGGAGAGCCCTATAATGCACTACTTATGCGCATTGCAAACCAAACGGATGCAGACGTTGTGATCATTGGAGGGATGGGACTTCGGTTCGATGATTATCAAGCATTTATTGACAATGCAGAAAACTCAGGTTCTCTTGAAAAAACGGTCATGTTTATCCATAGAGCAGTAGATCCGGCCGTTGAATGTTTGCTGGTTCCTGATATGGCGCTCTCTTGTGCCGAGCAATTTGCAACGCAAGATCTCGATGTGCTTGTACTGCTCACCGATATGACAGCATTTGCCGACTCTCTCAAAGAGATTGCAATTACCATGGACCAGGTGCCCTCTAATCGAGGATATCCCGGCTCTTTATATTCCGACCTTGCATCTCGCTATGAAAAAGCGGTAGATATTGATGGCAGCGGTTCTATTACCATCATCTCTGTGACCACTATGCCAGGTGGTGATGTGACCCATCCGATCCCTGATAACACAGGTTATATTACAGAGGGGCAATTCTACTTACACGGCGGGCGTATCGATCCTTTTGGATCGCTCTCTCGACTCAAGCAGCAAGTGATCGGTAAGGTCACAAGAGAAGATCATGGCGATATTGCCAATGCGCAGATCCGTCTTTACGCAGATTCAAAAAAGGCAAGAGAGCGGCAAAGCATGGGCTTTAAGCTGTCTCGTTGGGATGAGAAGTTACTGCATTTTTCACATCTTTTTGAAGAACGGATGATGAATCTAGAAGTCAACTTACCGCTAGAGGCGGCCCTTGATTTAGGGTGGAAGACGCTCTCTGAGTGTTTTGAGAAGCATGAGGTAGGCATTAAGCAAACAATGATCGACAAATACTGGGTGTCACATTGACAGAGCTTAAATTAACAAAATCTCAGCTCCGGATTGAGCAGCTCAAGTTGGAAAGGCTGCGTAAATACCTGCCTACATTGCAGCTTAAAAAGGCGCTTCTACAGGCAGAAGTGCTCCAGGCGCAAAGTGAAATAGAAGAGCTTGTGGGACAGATGAGTCTTTGTTACGACACAGCGTCTAAATATGCACACCTTTTAACTGATAAATATGCAACCGATCTCTTTGCGGCCCTTGAGGTGTCTAAAGTGCTCGTAGTGCATGAGAATATTGCCGGAGTAGACATCCCTTTATTTGAAGGGATTGAATTTGCGCAAGGCTCCTACTCTCTTTTTGCCACTCCGGTTTGGTTCGAGTCTGCTATTTTGGGAATTCAAAGTTTGATTGCGATAAGAGAAAAAATCAAGCTTGCAGAAGAGAAAAAGCGCGCTCTAGAAAAGGAGCTCAAAGAGGTGTCGATTCGCGTGAATTTATTCGAAAAGATTTTAATTCCTCGCTCTTTAGAAAACATCAAAAGGATCAAGATTTTCTTAAGTGATCAGCAGCTGGCAGCGGTTTGCCAGGCCAAGGTAGCTAAGAAAAAGATTTTAGAGCGCCTCCAAGAGGAGAGTGCCAGATGATCATTTCAATGAAAAAATATCTGATCTTAGGAGTAAAAGAGGAAATCGATGCTTTCTTTGAAGAGGTGCAAAAAAGCGCGATTGCTGAATTTATTTCGATGCGGCCGAAGAAGGCAGTCGAACACCCCATCGAAATTGAACGCTTGGTGCAGGCCCTTAAAATATTGAGGAAGTTGCCTCTTAAAAAACCTCATGTTTTAGAGGGGGATTTGATCTTTGCAGATGAGATTGCGGGCAAGGTCATTCATCTTAAAGCCGAGGTAGAAAGACTCTCTGAAGAAAGGCGTCTTTTGGAAGTAGAAAAGGTAAGAGTTGCACCTTTTGGCGACTTTTCTTTGGAAGATATCGACTTCATAGAAGATACGTCAAAATGGTCGATCCAGTTCTTTTGTAGAAAAAGTGAGGCTGTTCACGAAGATCCAGTGGATGATTATACCCTATTTATTGGAAGCGATTACGATCTTGACTACTTTATAACGGTCCACAAACACCGGGTCTTAAGCCCCGATAAAATCGAAATGCGGATTGACCGCCCTTTGGGGGAGCTCGAGACACACCTTTCTTTTGTCAAAGAGTCTTTGCGCGAGCTCGAAGCCGAGTTAAAGGGGTATGCAGGGTATATAGATTTTCTTCATGAAAAACTGTTAATGCAGCTCGACGCTTACCATTTGCATGAAGCTAAAAAGCAGGTCTGTTTTCCTTTAGAAAACTCTTTATTTTCAATAGAAGCATGGATCCCTTCAAATAAAGTAGATCAGTTATTTGCCCAAATTCACAAAAGATCGATCCATTGCGAAGAGGTGGTAATTGAAGAGCATGAAGTAATCCCCACCTACATGGAAAATAGAGGAAATGTCTCAATTGGTGAAGATCTTGTACGGATTTATGATATTCCGGCCTCCTCAGATCGAGATCCTTCAGGGTGGGTATTTTGGTTTTTTGTTCTCTTCTTCTCAATGATTGTCAATGATGGTGGCTATGGCCTTATCTACTTGGCCGTTTGCCTTTATCTAAAATGGAAGATGCCCTCTATGAAAGAGGGGATGCGCCGTTTTTTGCGTTTAGCTACGATTTTATCTTGCGGGTGTGTTTTATGGGGGCTACTTAGCGCCTCTTTTTTTGGAATAGAGCTCAGCCCGAAGGGCTGGCTCAGTAAAGCGTCCTTAATTCACTATGTAGTGGAAAAGAAAGCGGATTACCATTTGCAAGTCAAAGATGATGTATACGATGTCTGGGTCAAAGAGTTTCCCTCTATTGCCTCTGCTAAGACAGGAGAAGAGTTAATAGCAGATGGAACTAAAGTTAAAGAACATCACATAGAGTACCCTATACAGGATGCGTTTTCTGACAATATTTTCCTTGAGTTTTCGCTGGTCTTGGGGATGATGCATATTAGCTTGGCGCTACTACGCTATATCAGGCGACATTTTGCGGCGATTGGTTGGGTGTTATTTATTGTAGGCGGGTATCTCTACTTTCCCTCCCTTTTGCATGCCACCTCATTTGTGCATTTTTTTGGGCTTTTGTCTAAAGCGCAAGCCACCGGGATCGGCCTTCAACTCATCTATACCGGGATTGGCTCTGCTATTGTGCTTGCTCTTCTACAGAAACGGTGGCAGGGGATTTCAGAGATTTCCACAGTAATTACTGTATTTGCCGACATCCTCTCTTATTTGCGTCTTTATGCGCTGGGCTTGTCCACTGCGATTATGGCAGAGACATTCAACGGTTTAGGGCAGGCAGTAGGGCTTTTTTTAGGGATGATTGTCCTTTTAGCCGGGCATGGAATTACAATTATAATGGGCTTGATGACAGGAACTATTCATGGACTTCGCTTAAATTTCATTGAATGGTATCATCATTGCTTTCAGGGTGGAGGGCGCCTTTTTTCTCCCCTGATGTCTTTTATACACAAGAAGGAGTAGACAGATGAGCGACTATAGCATGGTAGGACCTGCGATTGTACTGGGATTGGGTTGTATCGGGAGTGCCGTTGGATGCGGGATCAGCGGTATGGCATCACATGCTGTGATGAGTCGCGTCGAAGAGAATCATGGTAAATTTATCGGGATGTCGGCTGTTGCCTCTTCCCAAGCGATCTTTGGGTTTGTCCTCATGCTTCTTATGAAAAACAGCCTGGCAGCAGGTACTCTCTCTCCGCTGTCTGCAATTGGTATTGGTGTATCGGTTGGCTTGGCGCTTCTGTTTTCCGGTATCTACCAGGGACTTTGCGCTGCCAGCGGTATTCAAGCAGCTGCAAAGCAACCTGCGATTATCGGGAAGTGCTTTGCTGCATTGGGGATTGTAGAGTCGTTTGCTTTATTTGCTTTTGTATTTGCTCTTCTCCTGATCTAACAAGAAGGTAGTTTACAGTAGGTAGGGTAGGGTGTCATCGCTATTTCTTTTATGATTACACAACGCAAATGATGAACTCCGGAAGAGGAGTGGAAAAATTGTTCTATTCCTTGAAACCTATTCTTCATGGCTTCTAGTTGGGATGTAGTGATTACTTTATCATGAACAGGAGCATTGAATAGACCCACTTGCTGATTTTTCGGATCTAGGATTAAGCAACCGGATAACTTAATGAGTTTGGAAGCCGTAAATGCATTAGCCTCACAGAGCAAGGTAAGGCTGGTCTCATCATTTTTTATCCATTGTAGCCCATTGAGGCTAAAGCTTCCCGGGATGAGATTGTGTAATACAGATGGCACCCACGACACCTGCTCATGAACGGGTATCCCTTCTATACTTAACTTTTGTGGAAAATCAATCAGTCGAAAAGTTGTCTTGATTGTCTCTTCTACAGTACGTAACTGCAGCGCTAAATTGATATGAGTAAGTGTACAGGCAAGTTGGTCGAGAGGTGTTAGTTCATAGTTTGTAGTTATAGGGGAAGGCGAGGGTATTGGTAATGGCAAACATTTACCTTCTAATTCCCTACATCTATGTGCAGTTGCTGAATCCATATCGCGGATAATCGTGAGAATGCCATCTGGTTTATCAGGTGGGTTTATTAACGGTGGAATACATTCCACCTCTTCTTGTTCTGGATGTATTAAGATCTTCCAAGGAAGTGCAATGAGATAATTAGCAGTGTTTTCATCGGCAAACAAAGTGGTTATTTTTTTAGAAACACCCAAAACATAGTCAAGACGAATACGATAGTTTAGATGAAAAAGCAGGGGTGAGATTTGACAGATGTGAATCAAAACGGTCTTTAGAGCACTGACTAGTTGATCGGATGAGATTTCCCGGTAACGCCAGTGTACTGTTAATCCACAGATTGTCTTGCCTTTACATAGTTTTTGGATCTCTGAGTAACCTAAACCATTCACAGTATCTGGCTCGAATTTAAAGATTTTTCTGGGTTTATCTGAATTTTGAACTTCTACATGGGCATTGGATAAACGCAAATGAGAAGGTAACGAGGAGCAAGTAGGGGGAGGCGGAGAATCATGCACATACATAGAAAGAGAATTTAAAGAGAAAGAAGAGAGCGGTTTAGTAGGAAAAGACAAATTGTTTTCTGATTAAAATGATTATGCATGATTTTATTTCTAATAGGGTAATATTATCAAGTGGTTTTCGTTTTCTTTGCGAAGAGTGCAATAAATAACTTGATGTTTCACTGCTTTGACGTGCTCAAATATGAAGTTATTTGTTATGTTTGGTATTACTAATTCAATAAGTGTGGATTTTTTCTTTACAGAGGAAAAAGAGTGTGTTCTAATGCGGGCAAGAGGGGAGTGGTATGCTAAAGAAAGGTGTTCGTATAGAAAAAGATACGCTAGGATCTGTAGAGGTACCGGAAGATAAGTATTGGGGAGCTCAAACTGAGCGTTCTTTTGAAAATTTTCGCATCGGTTGCAATCGGATGCCTTTGCCCGTCATTTATGGTCTTGCAATAGTGAAAAAGGCGGCAGCGCTAGTCAATTGTGAAAAAGGGCTATTGCCTAAAGATAAAAAAGATTTGATTGTTTCTGTCTGCGACGAGATTTTAGAGGGAAAGCTGGATGATCATTTTCCCCTTGTGGTCTTTCAGACAGGATCCGGCACACAGACGAATATGAACGTAAATGAAGTGATTGCAAATCGGGCTATCGAAAAGGCAGGGGGAACGCTTGGCTCTAAAACCCCCATACATCCCAATGATCATGTCAATAAATCACAATCTTCCAATGATAGTTTCCCCACAGCGATGTATATTGCAGCCACTTGCGAAATTCACAAGAAGCTATTGCCAGCTGTGAAAAAATTGCGGGAAGGGTTTTTAAAGAAAGCCAAAGAATTTGAGTCGATTATCAAGGTCGGAAGGACGCATTTGATGGATGCGGTACCGCTAACCCTTGGACAAGAATTTTCCGGTTATGCAGCGCAAATTCAAGGGGCCATCGAATCTATCAAAAGAAGTTTAGTGGGGATTGCAGAGCTTGCCATTGGGGGTACGGCTGTGGGAACAGGATTGAACACACCGGACGGATATGATGTGCGCATGGTGGAGGTAATCAGTGAACTGACCGGCTATTCTTTTATCCCTGCCCGCAATAAATTTGCAGCACTTGCTGCTCATGATGCTCTTGTGGGGGTCAGCGGAGCGCTGAAAGAGCTCGCTTGTGCCTATTCCAAAATTGCAGCAGATATAGCTCTACTCTCTTCGGGTCCAAGGTGTGGTATTGGAGAGATTATCCTTCATGCCAACGAACCGGGCTCTTCCATTATGCCGGGAAAAGTGAATCCGACCCAGTGTGAAGCGATGATGATGGTAGCTTCTCAAGTGTATGGGAATGACCTTGCCGTCAGCTTTGCAGGAGCAAGAGGGCAGTTTGAGCTCAATGTGTATAAGCCGGTCATGATTTTTAATGTGCTCAATTCTATTGAACTGCTGGCTGATACAGCGACAAGTTTTGAGGCCAAGTGTCTGTCTACCATGGAAGCCAATCTTGTTCGCATAAAAAAACATCTAGAATCGGGACTTATGTTAGCAACGGCTCTCAATCCTGTGATTGGATATGATAAAGCCGCAAAGGTAGCCGTAAAGGCTTACCATGAAAATCTGACAGTGAAAGAAGCCACCATAGCGCTTGGTTTCATGACAGCTGAGCAATTCGACAAGGTCGTCGATCCTTCCAAAATGGTGCATCCTCACGAATTAAGGTGAATACCGAGTTTGGTCAAAAGATACCTTCCCACAAGAAGAGGATGCAACAAGAGTAGTTTTAATAGAACAAGGTAGGAGACTCCCTCAATTTTTTTATGGATGACCTCTTGTTTATTTAAAGCGGCATCGGCAATCCACCCTGGGTAAGGAGGGGGGAGCAGGCGGGGCAGCGCATCAAGGGGAAAAAAACGGATATCTTGTGTTTCAGAAGAAGGGTGTGCAGAACCGCCTGTAATTGTGCATTCAAACACATGGGATGGCTGTGTCAGTAGATTGACAGGAGAATAGAGTGCAATTTTTCTTTTCACTTGCACCTGAAATCCGGTTTCTTCGAACACCTCTCGACAGGCGCCCTCTTCGGCTGTTTCGTGAGGATCCTTCCCTCCACCGGGCAGAACCCAGACCGGGATATCCCGTCTTTTGACAAGGAGGACTTCTGTATGTGCAGAGTTAAAAATAACCCCATAAACTGCTTGCTTCTTAAGCTTTTCCTTCATTAGACTGGCCCTATGTGGAGATCAGTCTATCCGGTTTTTCTTTTGTCTGCACTTCTTTGTTTGAATTCTTGCTTTCACCCTTACTATGTCTCTGTTTGTCAAAAGTGGGTCGATGCAAGAGATCTGGCAAGTTCTGCAGTGGCTACCCCCGATCCTCGTCAAGCACACCCTCCCACCGGCCAGATGCTTATTATCAATTGGCGTGTGCCTCAAGAAGTGTTTGCAAAACAACCAGAAGTGGTTCTCAATATTCTTTTTTGGGATTACTCAGAAAAATGTGTGCGGATTCCTATTCATCATCGCATGGATTTTGCAACTTATAAACTGCTTGATAAAGAGTATGAAAAGACAGGGGGGATCTTAACGTATAAAGCAGAGATTGTCACACAGCAAGGAGAGGTGTGCTACGAGTGGAGGCATCAGTTGTATGTCGATCTCATCACAATTTCAGATGACAATTGAGCGGAGAGTATCAAAGACTCTGTAGTCCTCCAATCAAGACAGGCGTCTGTAACAGAAACCCCGTACAGCAAAGGTTCGTTAAGGGCCTGCTTGCCGGAATTTAGGTAACTTTCCAGCATGATCCCAAATACAGGCAGGTTGTTTACGTATTCAAAGACCTCTATTTGTTGATAGAGATTCCCTGCAGCATTGCCATGAGAGCAATCCACCATGATTTTTGAGGGCAGGTTTTCTTGAGAAAGTAGTGCAAGAGCGGCTTTTAGATCTGTGTAATTGGGGGTATTGTAAGAGCCTCTTAATACAATATGTGTCCAAGGGTTGCCGGAAGACGATACGCTTTTTAAAGTGCCGCTTGCATCGGGAAAAAGAAAAGTGTGAGCTTGGCTTGCAGACTTTACTGCATAGACAGCTGTTGCAACATTCCCATCTAGGCTGTTTTTAAATCCGACCGGCATCTCAAGAAAAGAAGCCAGTTGACGGTGGGGCGGAGAAGCGGATGTTCTGGCGCCAATAAAACCCCATGAGATCAGATCTTCGATATAGGGAGCAATCAGAGGGTCGACAAATTCTGTGGCACATGCAATCCCCTCTTCAGCAAGTTGTACTAATAGTTGTCTTGCCACTCGAATCCCTTCCGCAAGGTCTTGATGTCCTTGAAGGGAAGGATCATAAATCAACCCTTTCCATCCTGTAGATGTACGCGCTTTTTCCACATAGACGCGCATGATAATAAGAAAAGAAGTTTCCACTTTTTTAGATAAAGCTTTTAGAAGATGCGCGTAAGCCAATGCTTCTTCCACATTGTGGATGGAGCAGGGACCCACGATCAGTACTTTCCTCTGATCGAGTCCCTGCAAAATATCACGGCAATGCTGCCGTGTTCTATTCACAAATAGGCGCCCACTTTCTGAAAGTGGAATTTTCTCCTTGATCTGTCTATAGGAAGGAATCGACATAGACAAGCATTATACAGAACTTAATTTTTGCATCACCTCCAAAAGCGCCTTTTCTGATTGTGCAAGGTTATTTTGCATTTGTTTCACAAGGTGAGAGGGTGCTTTTGCAATGAAGTCCGCATTTGCAAGTTGTGCTCGCAGCCGATTTTGTTCAGCGATCAGCTTCTCTTTTTCTTTGGCAAGGCGCACTCTTTCTTTCTCTTTGAACTCTTCGGGAAGAGGGATGATCAATTTTAACTCTCTTAAAAATGCACTTGCAGCAAGTAAGAGAGAAGGTTCTGTATCTACAAAGTGGACATCTTTTAGACGCACAAGCGCTTTGAGAAGACCGAGATGCTCTCTAATCAGATGCATCGAAGTCTCTTTGTTTGATGAGACAATGTAAAGATCTGAAGGAACACTTGGCCCTATCTGCATCTCTGCTCGGATATGGCGGATTGTACGCAAGGCTTCGTCGATGAAAGCAAACGTATCTTCAATTTCTTGGCTGATATCCTCTTTTCTGATCACTTTAGGATAGCAAGAGACAATGCATGCCTCAGCAGAAAGAGCCTTAAGAGCCTCTTGAGTATAAGGATCTTTTGCTTCTTTCCGGCTCGACAGCGCACTTTTGAGCTTTTGGAAGATCTCTTCTGTGACAAACGGAGCCATAGGATGCATCAAGCGGATCACGCTCAAAAGCACAATCGCTAAGATCTTTTGTTTGCACTCTTTGTCTTGTAGAGAACCTGTTTTCCCGGTGAGTACAGGCTTTACAAGTTCTACATAGTAGGCGCAAAACTCTTTCCAGAAAAAATCATAGGCGCATAGCGCTGCCCTTTCAAACGCATAGCCTTCAAGCGCTTCATTCATCGATTGGACTGTTTTGTTAAGAAGAGACAAGATCCACTTATCTTCCAAAGCTAGCTTATCCAAGTCAATCCCTTCTGCAAACGTTTCGGGGGCAAGCGTTTCAATATTCATGAGTACAAAACGGGCCCCGTTCCAAATTTTATTAATGAAGTTTTTAAACTCTTCAAAACGGCGCCGATCGAGGTCAATTTGCCGAGCAAAAGTGGCACTTGCACATAGTCCCATCCGCATTGCATCGGCTCCGTAAAGATCGATGATCTCAAGGGGATCGATCACATTGCCTTTAGATTTTGACATCTTTTCCCACTTCGAATGGATGTCGGAGGGCACAGGATGCCCTAAGTCAAACTTGAGTCGCTCTTCCGGGGTGGCATATACAACGCCACCATTTTTCTCATGTCTCCAATACGATTTGCCGTAGATAAGTCCATGCAAAAATGTTTCAGGAAAGGGGGCTTTGCCCGTTAAATACTCTCCCATAACCAGCATCCTTGCTACCCAAAAAAAGAGGATGTCGTGACCTGTGACAAGCGTGCTGTTTGGATAAAATTTTTTAAAATCAGGGGTGTTCTCCGGCCATCCTAAGATACTCATGGGCCAAAGAGCTGAAGAAAACCAAGTGTCGAGGACATCTGTATCTTGTACATAATCTTCTGAAGGGGCCTCTATTGCACACACCGTTTGGCTAGGGTCTTGTTTGTGATACCAAACAGGAATTCTATGTCCCCACCAAAGTTGTCTGGAAATACACCAATCTCTTAAGTTGTCAATCCAATGAAAATAGGTGTTTTCCCAATGGGAGGGAAGCAACTTTACATCGCCACTGTCTACAAGCGCTCTTAATTTTTCCTTAAATTGAGAAAGACGCACGAACCATTGCTTTGATAGGAAAGGCTCAATTACAGCTTTTGAGCGGTAGGAAATACCCACTCTCACTTTATAGGGCTCCTGCTTAACAAGGAAGCCTAAGCGCTGCATTTCTAGAACAACGGCTTGCCTTGCTTGCTCTCTTGTCATCCCCGCAAAAGTGCCAGCTTCGGCATTCATCTTGCCCTCTTCTGTCAGCAAGTTAATTGCCTCTAATTTATGTTCTATGCCGATCTCATAATCGAGTCGATCATGAGCTGGTGTGATCTTCACTGCTCCTGTTCCAAAATCTGCATCTATCCGATGATCTTCAATGAGTGGAATGGCTCGTTTAGTCAGCGGTTGAATCACTTTTTTCCCAATAAAATTCAAGTAGCGGGTATCACCGGGGGAAACAGCCACTGCTGTATCGCCAAGCATTGTCTCGGGTCTTGTGGTTGCAACCACAACAGATCCGGTATGGTCTTCTAGAGGATAGCGAAAATACCAAAGTGTTCCTTCTTGCTCTTCATATTCTACCTCGTCATCTGCAAGAGCCGTTTGTGTTACAGGATCCCAGTTAACAAGGTAATCTCCTCGGTAAATGAGACCGGCATCAAATAAGCGCTTAAATGCAAACGCCACCGCCTGACTTCTCTTTTCATCCATTGTGAACGCAAGCCTAGACCAGTCGCACGAACACCCGAGCATCTTGAGCTGGCCAAGAATGCGCGACTCACTCTCCTCTTTCCACCTCCAAACATGCGCTAAAAATTCTTCGCGAGAGTAATCTTTGCGTCTTTTTCCTTCTGTTTTCATGAGATGCCGCTCGACAACGGTTTGCGTGGCAATCCCTGCATGGTCAGTGCCCGGCACCCAGAGTGCTTCGTAGCCATGCATCCGTTTAAATCGCACAAGGACATCTTGCAGGGTATCGACGAGCGCGTGTCCCATATGGAGCACCCCTGTAACGTTCGGGGGAGGAATGGAAATACAGTAGGCGGGCTTTTTCGACAGTGCGTCAGCTTGAAAATACCCCTTTTCCATCCAGAAGTTATACCACTTGGATTCTATTTCTTTGGGCTGGAATGACTTAGAAGTCTCTTTTTCGCTCATCGTGACATCCTATAACTCGTTGATAATAAATGTTTTAGAAAATAATTGATAGTAAATTTTGTTATGTGTTAAAATTTTTATTAAAATAACACATGAGGATAACATATGTCAGTAAATACCACAACAAGGCAGCCCATTGCCAGGAGCCAACAGCCCGTAGCAGCATCTCCTGCTGCTCCCCAGCCCCGTCCCCTTCACTCTCCTTTTGCCCATGTCGAGGTGCTCTCCACGAGCAGTCGTTGTTATAATGCAGCATCGCAAGAAGTATCTCTTACCGGTCATCCAAATGCGGAAGCAATTCAACGCTTTGTGGCTGAGAAAATTCAAGAACTTGTCAGACATGAAATTTTTACTGAGATGTTAGCAAGTACAACAGGAGTTCCCAGTCTTGCAGGAAAATCCCTGGAAGTGTTTTTACAGTCAGATAAAATATTCGTTAAAGATTTATCTTCTGCAACTCATCCATATGAATTAAATACTCAGATATTAGAAGGGAAAGCACCCGGACATTTGGCCGGGATCATTCGGAGAGTTAATGAGCTCTATTGCATTGCGGGATCTCAAATGCCGTCTGTTACAGCTCCAAGAAGAGCGGACAGACAAGCAGCGCCTGCCCCTTCCCCTCATCAAGAGCCGCAGGCGGTCCCACCGCGTCCTGCATCTGCTCCTCCCTCTTCCCCTTATCAAGAGCCGTCGGTTCTTAGAGAGACGCCAATAGGAAGTCCCATACCGCAGGCCACATGGAATCCTATATTGGCTGTAAGTGCTCGTGTAGAGGTTCGGCCACAGGTAGCTACCCCAAGAGGGCCGGGGGTTCATGCTGTAGTGGATTTGGATTCCGATGAGTCGGAATTTTTTGACTGCAACCCACGCGATTCAGAATAACCGGGTTCTTTGTAAAAAGAGAATTATCTCTTCTTGCTATTCTTCTTCCCATGGTATAAGCGGTGTCTTTATCACATGATCGCAAGAGTCTACCCATGTGATCGTTTTTGTTTATAATAGAATCGGAGTCATCTATGAAAGAATGGGAAGAATTATTAGAGGTTGCGGATCGATTACTGGCTGACGATGGCTGTCCCTGGGATCGTGAACAAACATTTCAGACATTAAAACCTTTTATTTTAGAAGAAGCACACGAGGTCGTTGAGGCAGTGGACTTAGATAAAAGTGACCACATTGCCGAAGAGCTAGGAGATCTGCTTTATGTGATCCTCTTTTATGCAAAATTAGGAAGAAAGCTCGGGCGATTTGGGATAGAGGATGTGCTTTCTTGTGTAAAAGAAAAACTGATTCGGCGGCATCCTCACGTGTTCGGAGATGTCAAGGTGGAATCCATGGAAGATATCAAGAAAAACTGGGAAAGAATCAAAAAAGAAGAAAAAGCTTCCAAAATTAACGCATAGGTCTTTTTAGATAGGGAAGCAAGAGTAGATGGTGCAAAAAGCAAAGATAGGCGTTGGGTTGGGTGGAAAGACGGAAAAGAGCTTGGACGCGGTTTATGGCTCGCGCGTGAACCACCCAGTAGACACCATAAAGAGACAGTAGAGGAAGGCTGACGTAGAGGCCTGCAAAGGTCGCATGATCTTTTAAGAAAGTTTGCACAGTATTGACGGTCTCTTTGCTCAGTAGGTTCTCTAAGTTAATCGATGTGATACCAAATAATGGATAGGGAAGTGTAAGCGAGGAGAATTTATAATAGCGAGCCACTTTTAGCACATGGTTTGCTGCAGTATGTGACAGAAAAGGTGTGGCTAAAAAAGTGCCAATAGTTAATTTCCTAGGCGTCATCAAACTCGGAATAAAGCGGACGGTAGATAGCAGTTTTTTCCCTATCACAATCGGATTGGGCAAGTAATAGCTGCCAAGCCAAGGTTCTTGGTTGGTCAGCGCTCCGTAGATCCCTCGGTCAATTGTGGATTTTAAGATCTGTTTTGTCATGTAAGAGACATCGTATTCGCTCTTCTTCATTTGTCTTACAGAGACATTAGGCGTAGGATAGAAAGCGTTATTTGACAGTCTTAAAGTTTGGTATGTTAGGTCTTGTAGTTTCTCTTCATTTAGAATCTGCAGAAGAGAAGCGATGGTAACAGCTATAGATTCCATCACTTGAGAGACACCCCATTTTTCTAAGTGTCTAAGTTGCACAGCCGGCCAGAATCCTTTTTGCTCGATGAGCCAAGAGAGTTCATCAATACTTTGACATTCTGATTTATTAAGCACATCCAGCAGTTGCGTGATGACAGTGGAGAGCTGTCTTTGCCTTTCTCCGGATAGAGGATCGGTTTCTCTTTGATCCGTTGAAGGATATTTCAATGCATGTGCAATTTGTCTGAGTTGATCTAAGAAAAATAGGTTCATTCTATAAGAATATCCCCGATTATCTAGAGCAGATCCGGAGGCTGTTGCTACCAGAGTTTCGACAATTTGGGCCGGTGAAATAAACCATCCCAAAATCGTTGCCGCAATAAAGCCATAAAACCTGCCGAGCGTTCTTTGGATGATGGTCATTGCAGTTTTTTGATATAACCGTTGAGATGATAGTCCTTGATTCGAATCGGGGTTGGTAAGTTCCAAGGCAACCATTTCATTGATTGAGCCGGATGTGTTGAGTTTTTTTGTGATTGCTGTATAAGCTCCACTGAAAATAGTCAAACAGCGGTTTACGTTAGAAATCAGCTCGGTGCGCAAAGAAATGAGATCATCTTTTTTTTGCGCCATCTTGATATATTCATCTAATGCATTAAGATGGTAAGAGATTCCTTTGCTTGCAAAATATTTAATTACACGAGTAAAAAAGAAGAAGAGAAAATCTGTTTTTAAACGGGTCCATAACCATTGCACATAATGAAGAGGGTTTTTTACAGGGTATAAGCTTCCAATCTGCTTTATCAGGTGGGATTTGACAGCATAAGAAAAGGGGAGTTGTTCTAGCTTTGCTTTTTGTAATAGCTCTCTATAAAGCGCTGTATTGCTAGGTTGTAAACAGGTGTTCTGCCAGATATATTGGATGGTAAGAAAAAGGGAAATATTTTCAATCAAACGATCTTTTTCTCTGCGGATCTTTTTCGGCAGCGAACAAGGTACAAGCGTCGGAAAGCGGGAGGCCAGTGAAATCTTAGCACTGTCTATAGGCACACATCTTCCATCGGTAGTACGTGCCCCATAATAGCCTTGAAGAGTGTGATATTTTAGCTGTATATCCATAAAAAAATACTTACAATATTATATATAAATATGAGTTTTGTGGAAACAGCCGTTTTTATTTTAATCTTTGCGATTAGGATGTGAAATAATAAATACTTTAAAAAGCGATGAGAATATAAGAAAAAGTGCCGGAGAGGGCCCATAGCACACCCTGAGGTCCTTAAGGCTGCTACCTTCCGGTCCTGACCTGGTTCAGACAGTGATGCCCCATAAGTTCCCCGGCAAAGGGATTACTATACTTAAAAATCCTTATTTTTACAACTTCTCTCTAGCTGAGTTCCCGGGAAGAAAGTATTTAAAATTTTAGATGCTTTTTCCCCTTTATCAGCCATAGCGCTTGCGCTAAAGAGGCACAATCCCACACCCGTTCCTTCCCCAAACCCTTTAAAAAGAACGTTGTTGCCCTGGATCTCTACGGTAAAATCACTGCTTTTCAATTTGGCTGGCGTAAGAGCTGTTTGTAGCGTGGCAAAATCGAATTGCTGTGATTGCTGGCCATCTTTTAGCTTGGCGGCATACACTTTATGCGATGCAGTGTCTGTGTAGAGTTCAACCTGAGCCACACCAGCTGCCCCAAGGGCTTTGGCTAATTCTTGTTTAGAAAGGGTAAACTTCCAAGCGTGCTTTTCCCTTTCATAGGCTGAAAAAGGGGAGTCTACACCTTGAGGTACATCCACTTGCTTTCTAAAAAATGTAGCAAAATCTGCTGTCTTGCCTGCACTATCTTTTGTCCACGTGGCAGGAAATGGAAGACCGTTATAGGTCATAATCATGTGGCGTGTGTTGTTAACAGCTCTGTCGACATGCAAATTTTGCAGCGTGATCCCATATCCCTGATATCCTACTTCTTCGGCTTTGACATGCCAGTAGGCAACAGGTGTAAGAGCTGCTGCGTAGTATGCGTCAGTACGCGCAGCAATTGCGACTGCATCCATGACTTCTTCATCTAACTCTTGAGGAAATTGAAAGGTGAGGATCGACTTGAGATACCGCTCTGTATCTACTTCATTCACAACAAAGAGTTCGCCTTTCATGTCATAAATTTCCACACACCCTTTGTACTCGATTCCATCGACAAGAATAGAGCCTTTGTTGTCTTTGGGTACAATCCGGATTTCAAAATTGCCGGGAACAAGCTCTCCCCAAGAAATCCCGTCTGCTGAAGGAGTCACCCAAGCTTTCTTTTTGTGACCACCTTGTCCAATCAGGATATTGCTCAAAGGATTGTAGATCAGGTAGGGGCCTTTTGCTTCAATTAAAACACGATCGCGATGCTCATCCAGTAATACCTTCACTGTTGCAGGTTTGCTTTTTTGTGCGCGATCTGTGGGAATTTCAACGGTATAAGCCCGGGATAAAAAGGGAGAAGGAACAGTTGCGATGAGTGCAAGAGCGATAACGGCCCAGCGTGTCTTCATAGGAGTTCTCCTTGTTGTATAAGCGGTGCTTTTTTGCCCAAATGGGCATAAGCTAGAGGGGTCACTTCTCGCCCTCTTTGAGTTCGTTTTAATAGACCCTGAGTGATAAGGAATGGCTCATGCACCTCTTCTAGGGTGTGCGCCTCCTCTGACAGAGCTGCTGCCAAAGTATTGATTCCCACCGGGCCTCCTTGGTAACTGTCAATCATAAGAGATAGGATTTTTTTGTCCATCTCATCTAAACCTTTTTCGTCGATTTCTAGCTGATTCAGCGCAGAAGTAGCACATTTCTCGTCAATTTTTTGTAGGTTCTGCACTTGAGCTACATCTCGCACCCATTTGAGTAAATTATTGGCAATCCGAGGCGTTCCTCGAGATCGTTGTGCAATGGCCACTGCAGCTTTGTCTTCAAGAGAACAACCCAGAATCTGAGCTGAGCGTTTTAAGATATGCACAAGGGGATCCATCTCGTAGTAATCCAGACGTAATGCAAGGCCAAAGCGGGAGCGCATCGGGCTACTCAGTAGTCCAGAACGGGTGGTGGCTCCAATTAGCGTAAACGGTTTGATCTTGACTTTGACGGATCTTGCAGCAGCTCCTGAATCTACTGTCAAATCTAGAGAAAAATCTTCCATTGCAGGATAGAGGTATTCTTCAATTGCGCGGTTTAGTCTATGAATCTCGTCGATAAAGAGCACATCACCTGTATTAAGATGCGTTAAAATACCGGCTAAATCACCTGCCTTTTCAATCACGGGCCCCGATGTGCAGATAAGCTGAGCTCCCATCGTTTTTGCTACAATAGATGCCAGCGTTGTTTTTCCAAGACCGGGAGGGCCACTGAACAAACAATGGCAAAGCGCTTCTTGCCTCTGTTTTGCAGCTGTCATCACAACTTCTAACTTGTGCTTAATTTTGTCTTGACCCGTAAAATCAGCAAGAGAGCTAGGACGGAGTGTTACCTCTAATCGCTCATCCGGTTGTACAAAAGAAGACTCAACGAAAGATTTTGCCATACTAATTTTGAGTGTAGCAAGAAATCGATTTCATACGCTATATCAAAAAGGGTGAGGTAATTATATGAGTCTACAATCAGATCGTTGGATTAAAGAGATGGCGGAGCAAGAAGGAATGATTGAACCTTTCGAACCCTGTCAAGTGCGCTCTGTAAATGGAAAGAAGGTGATTAGTTATGGTCTGTCAAGTTATGGATATGATTTAAGAGTGGCTCGAGAATTTAAAGTGTTTACTAATTTGTATAGTTCGCTTGTCGATCCCAAACATTTTAACGAGAGTGCTTTTGTCCATATTGAAGCCGATGAGTGTATTATTCCGCCTAACTCTTTTGCCTTAGCAAGAAGCGTGGAGTATTTCCGCATTCCTCGCGATGTGCTTACCATTTGCATTGGAAAGTCAACTTATGCTCGCTGCGGGATTATCGTCAATGTCACTCCTTTTGAGCCGGAATGGGAAGGGTTTGTGACTTTAGAAATTTCCAACACAACGCCTCTTCCTGCAAAAATTTATGCAGGTGAAGGGTTAGCTCAGGTGCTCTTCTACAAAGGAGCAGAGGTGTGCGAGACATCCTACGCTGATCGTGCTGGTAAGTACATGGGACAAGTGGGCATTACCCTCCCTCGCTAGCAGTTAGAAGGCTGGAAATACAGGAAAGGTTAGGGAAGTGTTTTCCGTTTACTGTTTTCTTTTTAGTGAAGGCTGGAGGGGTGGCTGCTATAGACATATCGGGTGGTGCGTCCCTTCGAAGCGCACCCCCTGTGACCCCCTTGCGCTTCACCTCGCTTTGCCATATCGCATTTTCGTCGGGGGTCCGTGCACAGCACTGTTCCCCCACGCTGCGCTCTCCTCAAATACAATCTTGCTTTGCGATCTGAATCGATCGGCTGCTCGTGCATTCCTCCCCAGTTCCCACCCCAAAGGGGACCCCAGGAACGGGGCCCCTCCATGTCAACTCGCAGAGCCATCTGTTTTTGCCGCTCCGCGTTCTCACCATCTGTCTTAATTACAACAATTGGAGGGGCCCCGTTCCTGGGGTCCCCTTTGGGGTG
>JBDKFJ010000013.1:0-26409 GCA_039798725.1 Chlamydiota bacterium | reverse complement strand
GTGGTGGGGGAGGTGGGAGCGGGGTATGTGAGCATCCTGTGGTTAAGTCGAAGGCTGACAAAATCGCTTTTTCTTCGCAGACAAACACATCGTAGAAAACCTCAGCCTCTGCCTGATCAAAAGAGACTTCATCTGCTGCGTGCAAAAGAAACGGCACACTCAACAGATAGTACATTTTTTGCATAGAACGCCTCCGTGGAAAAGAAATAATTTATTCGGAGTGCTTAAGAAAAGTCAAGCTTTGATTTTACGCACAAAACATTCCACATGTTCTACCGGAACATCCGGCGTAATGCCATGCCCTAAATTGACGATCCATCCAGGACAACAGCGCATGGATGCAAGCGCCTTATCGACGGTTGATTCAATCTCTTGGCAAGAAGAAAGGAGCAGCGCCGGATTGAAATTACCTTGCACGGCAATCGATCTTGGTACCTTGGAGCGCAAAACATCGATTGGCTGATGCCAATCAAAACTAATACACGAGGGAGCTAAAGCCACCATAGACGCAACTCTTAAAGAAGAGGCCTTAGCAAAAAGAATCGTGGGAACAGAGAGCGCTCTTAAAATTCTGTTTAAGTAAGGAGCGGAAAACTCCTTCCACTCTTTTTCAGAAATCAAATCTGCACAGGAGTCAAAAATTTGAATCGCGTCAACACCCGCATTTTGCTGCTCTAGGAGATAAGAAATCACAAGATCTGTAAGACGGCAAAGCAGTGCATGAAGTGCTTTGGGATCTTTTTTGATCCACTCTTTGACCTTCCCAAAGCGATTATAACTGCGATCCATGAAATAGCAAGCAAGTGTAAAAGGCGCTCCGCTAAATCCAATAAGCGGCACGGTGAGTTGTTGTTTCAAAGAACGAATCGTTTCAAAAACATACCACAACGTCTTGCTTACAGGGGTATAGGAAGGAATCTGATCGGGAGACAAAAAAGGCTCAACACAAGGGCCTCCTCTTTCCGGGAATGAGATGGTCAATCCCAGCGGTTCTGCTAAAACAAGAATGTCGGAAAAAAGAATGGCTGCATCAAAACCAAAACGGCGGAGTGGCTGCCATGTGACCTCTACGCTAAGTTTCGGATCATGAAACAGCTCTGAAAGAGTGTGTTTTTCCCGAAGAGCACGATATTCCGGTAAGTATCTACCCGCCTGGCGCATGATCCACACAGGCGGACGCTCTACTGCCTCTGATCGAAGCGCTCTTAAAAAGAGATCATCCATGTAAAAGCCGATTTAAGATGGAATCTACTGTAAATCCAAATTCTGCCGCCAAATCACTCTGCGGAGCTGACGCCCCAAAGGTGTCGATGCTAATAGAAATCCCTTTTCTTCCAATCCACTTAGACCACCCAAAACTTACCGCAGCTTCAATGCTAACTTGCTTACAATCTCCCAAAACAGAATTTTTGTATTCCTCTGTTTGCTTTTCAAACAGTTGCCAGCAAGGCATCGATACTACACGCGTGGGCTTGCCTGCTTTTTCTAAAGCCAAAGCTACATCGATTGCAAGACTGACCTCAGACCCTGTGGCAATCAATACAAACTCTGGGCTCCTACTCTCTTTCTTCACAATATAAGCGCCTCTGCCCATCCCCTGATCATAAGGGACTACTGCTCCAGCAAGATCCGGCAGATTTTGACGAGATAAAATCAGCGCAGTAGGACCACAGTAGCGCAAGGCTGCAAGCCATGCCATCTTCATCTCATAATTGTCCGCAGGACGAATCACATGCAGATTCGGCATGGCACGAAGCGCTGCCAAATGCTCTACAGGCTGATGTGTTGGACCGTCTTCCCCTAAGAAAATCGAGTCATGAGTAAACTGGTAAATCACCTGCACAGAAGAGAGTGCTGCCAAACGGATTGCATTTCTCATATAATCAGAAAAAGTCAAGAATGTCCCAATAAAAGGGGTAAACATATCTGTTTGCGCAAGGCCTGTAGCGATCCCTGCCATTGCGAATTCGCGCACTCCGTACTTGATATTTCTTCCATCAAAAAGATCCTTAGCAACGACCGGATATTTTTTTATCCATGTCATGTCGGAACCGGAAAGATCGGCAGAGCCTCCTATAAGCTGAGGCAACCATTCAGCAAGATCATTGAGAATGACCTGTGAGGAGCTGCGGGTTGCCATCGGATTTTTAATTGCAATCGCAGCAAGCCTGTTCTCAAGATCTTGAGGCAATCTTTTTTCCACCATTTCGGTAAATACTTTGGCAAGCTCCGGCTCTTGATCGCAAAATCTTCTAAACATCTCTTTCCAAGCCGATTCATACGCAGCGTCTTTGGTTTGTTTCTGCGCAAAAAAATCGTAAACAGACGGCGAAACATAAAACGGCTCTTCCGGCAGGCCAAGAGCTTTTTTTGTCAGCTCCACTTCCTCTATTCCCAAAGGAGATCCGTGCACTTTATGTGTTCCTGACTTATTAGGAGAGCCATTACCGATAATTGTCTTCATGATCACAAGCGTAGGCTTGGTTTGTCGCTCTTGCAAAGGCAAAAAGAGGCGCTCCATCTGATCGAAGTCATAACCATCTAACTCCACTACATCCCACTCGTATGCAAGGTAGCGCATCTTGGTGTCTTCAGAGCAAGATTCACATAAAAAACCATCCAACGTAATTTTATTGGCATCATAGATGACAATCAAGTTATCCAACCCTAAGTGCCCAGCCAAAGAAGCAGCCTCTGCGGACACCCCTTCCATGATACAACCATCCCCTGCCAAACAATATACTTTGTTATTAAACAAAGGAAACTGAGGGGAATTAAAACGAGCTTGTAGCAATTTCAAACCAAGGGCCTGTCCTACTGCATTGGCAATCCCTTGACCGAGCGGCCCTGTGGTAGCCTCTACTCCTTCTGTCATATGAAATTCGGGATGGCCTGGCGTCTTTGAATGCAACTGTCTGAAATGCTTGATATCTTCGATAGAGAGCCCAAATCCGCTCAAGTGTAAAAGAGAATAAAGCCATATAGAACCATGACCTGCTGACAGGACAAACCGATCTCGATTGAGCCATTTGGGATTTTTAGGGTTGTGACGCATCAAGACCCCATACAAAAAGGCTCCAAATTCCGCGCAACCTAAAGGCAGACCCGGGTGCCCTGAATTAGCTTTTTGTACAGCTTCAATCGATAGCTGACGAACTGTATTGGCAATCTTGCTCAATTGTTTTTTTAACTCTGCGTCCACCTATGACCTCACATTTTCTAAAAGAGGGTACACAAGAGGAGTGCAAAATTCAAACCATTTTCTTTGACTTGACAGCCTCTTCCATGGTACTCTCCTCTCTTCTTTTCTCAAGGTAATTGTATGCTATCTCAGCAAGTGCGGCGCAAATTTTTAGAGTTTTTTAAACAGAAAGGACACCGAGTTGTACCTTCTTCCCCTGTTGTACCTCATGATGATCCTACTCTGCTTTTCACTAATGCGGGGATGAACCAGTTTAAAGATGTTTTTTTAGGCAAGAGCGCGCGTGATTACGTAAGAGCAGCCTCTTCCCAAAAATGTTTACGAGTCGGCGGCAAGCACAATGACCTCGACAATGTAGGGCATACGGCAAGACACCTGACTTTCTTTGAAATGCTTGGCAACTTTTCTTTTGGCGACTATTTCAAAGAAGAAGCGATTGCTTTTGCTTGGGAAGTTACCCAATCTGTCTTTGAATTTGACCCTGCCAAAATATGGATTACGGTTTTTCGGGAAGATGATGAGAGTTTTGAGCTGTGGAAAAAGTGGGTTCCTGAAAAACGGATTGTGCGAATGGATGAGAAAGACAACTTCTGGGCCATGGGAGAAACCGGGCCTTGCGGACCTTGCTCTGAGCTTTATTTTGACAAAGGGCCAGCGTATGGACAAGCGGGGTCTCCTAAAGAAGATACTGAAGGCACCCGTTTTCTAGAATTCTGGAATCTTGTGTTCATGCAGTTTAACAAAGATAGCAGTGGAGTGATGCACCCTCTTCCTAAGCCCTCTATCGACACAGGAGCCGGCCTTGAGAGAATTCTGTCTTTAAAACTTGGCGTCGACGACGTCTTTCAAACCGATATCTTGCGAGGATTGATTGCAGAAATTGAGCAGGTGTCGCACAAAAAATATCAAGCGCCAACTCCTGCTTTCCATGTGATTGCAGACCATCTTCGCTCTTTAGCTTTTGCAATCGCTGATGGAGCGCAGCCTTCAAATATTGAAAGAGGGTATGTCTTAAGAAAATTGCTCAGACGTGCTGTGCGCTATGGACGCATGCTTGGATTAGAGCGCCCTTTCCTTGCCGATATTTTACCAAGACTTGTCAGCAGCATGGGACAAGATTTCCCGGAGCTTGTCAAATCAGAAGGGAGGATTGCCGAACTTCTGACATTAGAAGAAGAGTCTTTTTTGCGCACGCTCAAGCGAGGCGGTAACATCTTGAATCAGGTGATTGAAAAATCCACACACCAAATCTCCGGAGAAGACGCTTTTAAACTGAAAGATACTTACGGACTTCCCCTAGAAGAAATTCTACTGATTGCTAAAGATTATGGTCTTCAAGTCAATCTCGAAGCGTATACTCTTCTTGAAGAAGAAGCCAAACAAAGGTCGAAGAGCGCTCGCGTATCTGTAAAACAGGAAGCTTCGCAAAATCTGTTTCAAGATTATCTTGAGACCCATCCCCCCTGTGAATTTGTCGGATATGAAACAATCACATCGGAGTCGAAAGTGACAGGCCTCATTGTCGGCTCTGCATTTGCAAGTTCTTTGCAAGAAGGGGAAAAGGGAATGGTTCTTTTAAACACAACTCCTTTCTATGCAGAAAAAGGGGGGCAGGTAGCAGATACAGGAACGCTAACCTTTGGGGATGGCGTCTTTACAGTGACCGGCTGCCAAACTCCCTATCCCGGCATCATCTTACATGAGGGAGTTGTATCCAAAGGAGTGCTCTCTATTGGAGCTCCTCTGACAGCTCAGGTCAACGCCTTATTAAGAGAGCAGATACAGAATAACCATACAGCAACACACCTTTTGCATTATGCTCTACAAAAAGTGCTTGGCGAGCATATCAAGCAAGCAGGTTCTCTTGTAGAGGCTGACAGGCTGCGCTTTGACTTCAACCACCATAAGCCTCTGTCTCAAGAAGAGCTAAGGGAAGTGGAAAGAATTGTAAATGAGAAAGTCAGACTGAGTCAAGCTATAGACACCTATGAACTCTCTTTTGAAGACGTACAAAAAAACCCCAAGATCAAGCAATTTTTTGGGGACAAGTATGGTGCGGTTGTCAGAGTGGTTGACATCGATTTTTCTCAGGAACTTTGCGGAGGAACACACACAAAAAATACAGGAAAAATTGGTCTTTTCCGTATCAGCAAAGAGACAAGTATTGCAGCGGGCGTGCGCAGAATTGAGGCATTGACCGGCTCATACGCAGAGCAATTTATGTATGAGCAAGAGGATTTACTAGAAAAAGTCTCGCATCTCTTAAAGACCCCTTCTCCAAAGGTTATCGAAAAAGTGGAGCATCTTTTAGAAGAGCACAAACACCTGTCAGCATCTCTAAAAGAACTACAAAAACAATCCCTTAAAGCCCTTTCCCAGGACCTTCTGAGCGGGGTCAAACAAGTAGGCTCTGTTTCCTATCTTACAGGATCTTTTTCCCTTTCACAAGAGGCGCTAACCGAGCTATTGAATCAGCTAGCGCAGAAGATGACCTCCTATCTGATTGTATTGGGGAACATGCAGCCTGACAGATGTCAGCTCATTGCTAAAGTCTCTTCAGATCTTGTGCAAAAAGGGATTCATGCCAATGTCCTGATTAAAGAAATTGCGCCGTTCATCGAGGGAAGTGGCGGGGGCAAGCCTGAAATGGCCCAAGCCGGGGGCAAAAACGGGAAGGGGATCGAAAACGCTTTAGCACATGCCGTAGAATGGCTAAAACGACACTCCTCCTAAGGCTACAAAAGAGCCGCTCTCTTACATCTGTTGTAAGCAGTGTTGTTAAGGACGCCTCCATCCTCCTTGATGGAGTGGACAATAGTGGCGGAAAGGCAGCTCTTTTAGCGCTTCTTGCTGAAACCGCTGACCGTACTATTGTGATCATTGGCTCAGGAGACGAGGATCAACTCCTTTCGGACCTGCCTGCTTTTACCACACTCCCTCTCCTTGAATTTCCTGCTTGGGAAACACTACCGGGAGAAGAGATTACCCCAAGTCCTGACCTTGTGGGCAAAAGATTAGAAGTACTGCATGCTCTGACAAACAATCAGACACCGGCACTCATTGTCACTTCTTTGCAATCCGCTCTTCAAAAATTGCCCCCTCCCCAAGAGCTTAGCAGTTTGATTACAACATGGAAAAAAGGAGACCGCCTCTCATTTCAAAAAGTAGGACAGCAACTTACAGACCTTGGATACACACAGGTGCCGGTAGTATCCGACAAAAAGCAATTTGCTGTGCGCGGGGGGATCATCGACCTGTTTCCCCTTTCATCTCCCGATCCTTACCGAGTAGAATTTTTTGGAGATGAGATTGACGCCATCCGCTCGTTTGACCCCGTCTCGCAAAAATCGACCCAAAAGGTGGAGCAGTTTTTACTCACTCCCGCGTTTGAACGCCCAAGCGATGCTTCTCTCTTTGATTATCTTCCCAAAGAGAGTGTGATTGTATTCAATGATCTACTTAAGCTCGAAGAGCACTGGATCTGTCTTAAAAAACTGATCAAACACAACCTACTTCTTTCTTTTGAAGAGCTCTTTCAAAAGACATTAACTTATCCCCGCCTCTTTCTTGCCAAAGAATCGATTGACCAGCTCTGCCCTGACCACAAAAAGTTAGAATTTGCTGGAGTACCCCTTGATGTAAAACGGACGAGTCTTCCCTTTACAAACATCCAAGAAGTGTTTGGCTATACTAAGCAAGAAATTCTGGATACACTCTCTTCTTCTGCTTGGAAACACCTAGAAACCCATCTTCTGTACCTTTCAGAAGCGGATAAAATCGATTTAACGGCGCATACGCACCTTGCGTATCTCTCTTCCGGGTTTTTCCTTGAAGAAGAAAATCTTTTGATCCTGCCTACAACCGCATTTTCTCACCGATTAAAACCAAGACGGCAGAAATGGCGCAATACCTATCATTCGCTTGCCTCCGAGTTCCACGAGCTTTCTATCGGCGATCCGGTTGTCCACTACCACCATGGAATTGCAAAGTATTTGGGAACAGAAAAAAAGAGCAACCATACAGGTGCCGAAACAGAGTTTTTAGTGTTGCAATACGCAGAAAACAGCCTTCTCTATGTGCCGGTTGCTCAATCTCACCTTGTCAGCCGCTACATCGGCGCTCACGAAGAAACCCCGATGCTCAGCCAGCTCGGCTCTAATCGGTTTGCAAAAACGTTATCTCTTGCACAAACAGCGATCACTGGCTATGCCTCTGATCTGATTGCTTTGTATGCAGAAAGAGAGCTGAAAGGGGGCTTTGCTTACTCCGAAGACTCTGAAGCCATGCGCCTTTTTGAAAACGCCTTTCCCTTTGTAGAAACGCAAGATCAACTGCTAGCGATTGCTGAGCTCAAAAAAGAGATGCAATCGGATCGTGCCATGGATCGACTGATCTGTGGCGATGTAGGATACGGGAAAACAGAGGTTGCCATGCGCGCTGCCTTTAAGGCGGTTGTGGACGGAAAAAAACAGGTGGCCGTCCTTGTTCCCACAACTGTTTTGGCGCTTCAACACAGTGAAACTTTTAAAGCGCGGATGGAAAATTTCCCTGTCCGTATTGGTTTGATTTCTCGCTTTTGCTCTGCAAAAGAAAACAGGGAAACGCTCAAAAAAGTCAAAGAAGGGCAGATCGACATTCTGATTGGCACGCACAGAATTTTGAGCCAAGATGTCGCTTTTAAAGATTTAGGGCTGCTTATCATTGATGAAGAGCAAAGATTTGGCGTGCGCGCAAAAGAGCACCTCAAAAAATTCAAAAAAGGGGTCGACTGTCTAACCCTTTCTGCCACTCCTATTCCCCGCACACTGTATCTGTCACTCATTGGCGCTCGTGCAATTTCTACAATTAATACACCGCCTCAAGATCGGCTTCCTATCAAATCGATCATTGCGTCTAAAGAAGCCCCTTTGATTAAACAAGCTCTTCTTCGAGAGCTTGCAAGAGATGGTCAGGCGTATTTCATCCACAACCGCGTAGACTCTATTTTTAAAGTAACAGACGAAATCCAAAAGCTTGTGCCGGAGGCGCGGATTGTCACAGGGCATGGGCAAATGTCAGCAGATGAACTCGACTCGGTCTTTCATGCCTTCAAGCAAGGCGATGCTGATATTCTTGTGGCTACAACGATTATCGAAAATGGGATCGACATCCCCAATGCCAATACCATTTTAATTGATAGAGCCGATACTTTTGGCCTCTCTGATCTTTACCAGATGCGAGGAAGAGTAGGGAGATGGAACCGCCCGGCCTTTGCCTACTTTCTTGTACCTGCTTTAAGAGAGTTGTCGGAGCCTACCCGAAAACGACTGCATGCGATTGCTGAAGCCTCCGGGTTTGGCGGCGGGATGAAGGTGGCCATGCGAGACCTAGAGATCCGTGGCGCCGGCGATATCTTGGGCACCTCACAGTCGGGGCAAGTTTCTTCTATCGGCTTTCACCTTTACTGCAAACTGCTAAAAAGAGCGATCGATGCTCTCAAAAAAGGGAAATCGCCCTCCTTTATAGAAACCAAAATGGAATTTTCCTTTAACGCAACGCTTCCTGAAGATTATATCAACGAACCGTCTCTGCGCATGGAAATCTACCACAGATTAGGGGAAGCTACGTGTAAAGAAGATGTCGACGCCATCTTGGCAGAGCTTAAAGACCGCTTTGGGAAGCCCCCTGCCGCTGTATTGTGGCTCTATCACCTGACTTTACTCCGCCTGTTTGCCTCACAAAGACACTTTTCACTCCTCCGCTTTGACAAATACACTCTCTATATCGAGCGACAAGTCAAGAAAACAACGCTCAAGAAAATCCTACCTTTAAAACCCTTTTCCGATCCTGCCAAGCTTTGCGCCCATGTGGAAGGGTTGCTCTCTGAAGTGTAACCTCCTCTCTTTTAGCTCAAAAAGAGGAAATTCCGACAAAAATCCAACCAAATCAACCCAGAATTACCCCTAAAAAGGGGAATTCTGGCACCCTTCAAGAAAGGAGGATTTCAAAGAAAAAGAATTGAAAGCGCTGTTACACAAGAAGATTGGTGAAATAGATTGGGCTGCAGCAAAAGCTGACATCGCTCCTTTCATTCCACATAAAGAGAGACTGGAAATCTGGTCAGAAAAATTTTTCCAAGAGCTATTGGAAGAGTTGCGCGTTGTCGATTCCCCTACGTTGAAGTAGATGGCCCCATGCCGATATTGCGATGGTAGGCGCCTTTGACATGTTTTTCTTGCATCTTCCTTGCGTGCTTTAAGATCATAACCCCCTTTTCTACATGGTCTGCCATGTAGCGCTCATACACAGAAGCAGAACTGCGCTTTGTCTTAACACCGTCAGCATTTAGGGGAAGATCTGAAACAAGAAGCAAAGCGCCTAGAGTAAATTTTCTTTTGTAACTTGCTGCAAACAATGTAGCACACTCCATTTCGATTGCTTGCGCTTTTGTAGCTTTAAGCAAACTCTTAAATTCTTCGTTAAATTCCCAAAAACGCATGTTGGTAGTGTATGTGATGCCGATATGATAGAGCGCCTTTTGCATCTCAAGCACCTCCGTTGCCGCTTTCTGCATGAGGAAGTTGGCAAGTGCCGGTACTTCTTTAGGAAAATAAAAGTCAGAAGTTCCCTCTCCTCGAATACTTGCCACAGGCACTAAGTAGTCGCCGACCTGATAGCGACGTCTCAATCCTCCACACATGCCTAAAAGAAGCCCTGTTTTAATCGGCAAAAAAGAACACAGGTCCACTACAAGGGCAGCAGCCGGTGATCCGATTTTAAAATCTAGGATACTCACTTCTTCTTTTGCGCTGTGGGCCACTTTGAACATCGATCCTTCGATCACTTTGGCATCGTGAACCTTAGCAAAGTAATCGACATAGCGAGGAAAATTGGTAAGTAACAAGTTGGAGTGGAAGGAGGAGACCTCGCACCCCGCATACCTCTCCAACGTGTCTTTTGCAAACTGCTCTTCGGTGACAATCTCTGACATAATCCCCCACTTCCTTCTGGATTATACCGAAGAGCCCGGGAAAATCAAGGATTCCTTATTCTGACTCGCTTCTATGTGACTCCTGTAGCAAATCCTCTTCCCCAAGAGGTGAAGATCCTGCCCTTCGAGAGGGCGGATCTCCGGGAGATCCTGCTCTGGGAAAACTGTCGGAAGATTGTGGGTCTGTCCTATCTGAAGATCCCTGCTGCGGATGAGATATCACGGCTTGAAAAATTTCTCGATACTTGCCGACCGTTAACCACTCATCCTCCCTCTCGGGAAGAAGCGCCTGTAGAGCCTCTTTAACCGGGGAAGACAATTGAGCAAAATGCTCTTTTACTACCCTCCAGGACTCTGTTTTTTTATCTTTATTCCCCGGAAGTCTATCTCCCAAAGAAAGAGGCGTTGCATCTAAAGACCCTCTACGAGGGTTGTACTTGAGAATATATTTAGCAGGGGGAAAAGCAACTAACTCCTTATCATCGGGAGATGTTTTTTTCTGAGATACCCATTTTGCTATTTCGCAATACTTTTTGACTGTTAACCACCCTGTCTTTGGAAGCTGATCAGAAAGGGTTTTGTAATGTTCCGCGGACAGCTGGCTTTGAAAATGGCGTAATACTGCAGCCAAAGTGCTTGTTTGCACCTTTTTATGATGAGAAGTTAACCAATCATCTGTGAATCCGGGAGGGCGAACAAGCCACTCTTCTCTTTTAAAGCATAGCACATAATTTCGGGGTGCATTTTCAAGGTTTAGCGCAGGCAAGCGAATATGAGCTGAAGAATCTGGAGGTTGCTCTACTCTTCTTTTTTCTTTTGTATTCACACTGTCACAGCAATTGACAGAACCCCCTACTCGAAAAAAAGTAATTTCCACTCTTCCTGGTAATGGTATAGCCATACTTCCTCCTTTAAAACATCTGCTTCATCGCAAATGCTTTGTTTGATGTGTCTATCATGATTCCGTTTGCTTGACTTTGATTCAAGGAAAATTTTTAGTATTATTGCAAAAAAAGACTGGCCTCGACACAATGAGCCCTTTTGTATGAGGAATGAAAAGGTCTTATGGCACAATACAGCACAGGTGATGTTCGCGGAGGACACAAAGTAGAAGTAGAAGGAGAACCCTACATTGTGGTCTCCAATGAGTTCATTAAGCCGGGCAAAGGACAGCCCTTTAACCGCATCAAATTAAAACACCTGCTGACTGGCAGAGTTGTGGAAAAGACATTTAAGTCGGGCGAAAAAGTAGACGAGGCCGATGTTGAAGAGCGCAAAATGCGCATGCTCTACAAAGAAGCCGATGGCGCAGTCTTTATGGATGATGAATCGTTTGAGCAGCTTACAATTCCGAATAATCTCATTTCAGAAAAGACGCAGTGGCTTATGGAAGAATTACTTTATAGCGTGGTCTTTTATAAAGGGCAGCCCATTGACGTCACCCCCCCGACCTTCATGGAGATGACAATCGTTGAGAGCGCACCTGGCTTGCGCGGTGATACTTCCGGCAGAGTGTTAAAACCTGCCACAACAGATAGCGGTGCTGTGATCCAAGTCCCTCTTTTTGTTAATGAAGGGGATAAAATCAAAGTCGATACAAGAACCGGTGAATACGTCTCTCGTATCTAATCTACACAAGCGCGCAGGGTTCTTTAAAGCTGTGCGCTCTTTTTTCGAAAAAAGAGGCGTTCTAGAAGTTGACTGCAATGCGCTGCGAAGCGCTTCTCCTATCGATGAACATATCGATGTGATGCAAGTCCATACAGGCAGTGGAACAGGCTACTTGCACACCTCCCCGGAATATGGGATGAAAGAGCTTCTCTCTTTGGGAAGTGGCGACATCTACCAGCTCTCCCACGTCTTCCGTGCAGGGGAAATCGGCCCATGGCACACCCCTGAATTTACAATGCTCGAGTGGTATCGCTTGGGATTTTCTTTTGAAGAGATGATCCAAGAGACAATCGATTGCATCTTGCTATTTCTCCCCTCTCTTGCCGTACAAAAGATGTCTTATATTGAACTGTTTCACAACTACTTGGGATGCGATTATAGAATAACCACTACAGAGAATCTCCAAGCATTGTTAGCAAAAGAAGGCATTACTCTCTCAAACACTGCTTGGGATAAAGAGACGCTGCTCCAACTGACCCTATCTCATCTCATAGAGCCCAAACTCGGGAAAGACCATCTTTTTGTTCTCACACACTTTCCCGCATCGCAAGCAGCCCTTTCTAAAATCGTAGGAGAATCCTGCTTGCGCTTTGAGGTGTACTATCAAGGAATTGAGCTTGCTAATGGGTACGTAGAACTGACAGACCCCATAGAACAAAAAAAACGACTTCTCTGTGCAGAAGAAAAAAGAAGAGCTGCAGGTAAATCTCCCCTTCCTATTGACGAAAGCTTTCTTGCGGCACTCGAAAGAGGGCTGCCGGAGTGTGCAGGTGTGGCTGTCGGTTTTGATCGACTCATATCCATTTCTGCACGATAGGATACCTTCTTCCTACCCGAAATGCTTTTTTGCTGACTCGAATGCCAGGCGCAGCTTGCCTGCGCTTGTATTCGGCTCTGTGAATTTTTGCAATGAGATCTAACACAACAGGAAGCGGGATATCCTCTTGTTCAGAGATTTCCTCGGGCGATAGACACTGCTCGACATATCCTTTGACAACAGCATCGACGATGTCGTAAGCGGGCAGCGTATCGGTATCTTTTTGATCGTAGCGCAGCTCTGCAGAAGGAGGGCGCTCTAAAATTCCTTTGGGAATCAGCTCCTGTTTGCGATTGAGGAAGTAGCACAGCTGATACACTTCATGCTTTGTTACATCTGAGATGACACTTAATCCCCCACACATATCGCCATAGAGTGTGCAGTAACCGGTCCCCAGCTCGCTTTTATTTCCTGTACTTAGCACAATGTGACCAAATTTGTTTGAGAGCGACATCAAGATGAGGCCTCGCAGACGCGCCTGCATGTTTTCTTCTGTCACATCAGGAGGGGTATTCTTAAAGAACGGCTTTAAGATGCCAAGCACATCTTCAAACGGCTTTTCAATCCCTATTTCGTAGAGTTCAACACCTAAACGTTTCGATAAAAGGCGGGCATCATCAATGCTTTGCTGTGAAGTAAAACGAGAGGGCATCAGAACACATAACACATTTTCTTTGCCAAGGGCCTCTACAGCAATTGCTGCGACAAGCGCAGAATCAATACCACCGGATAGTCCAAGACACCCTTTACTAAACCCTTGTTTGTGCAAGTAGTCTTTGACTCCCAAAACAAGAGCTTGGAAAAGATCTTCCCAAGGATCGTAGGCAAACACCACTTCTTTGCCGAGCCGCTCTGTGTCAACAACCATCCAATCCTCTTGAAATCCTTTAGCCAAAGCGCACAGCTTCCCTTGAGGATTAATACAGTAGCTGTATCCATCAAAAATGAGCTGGTCATTGCCTCCTACCTGACAACAAAACAGAATGGGCACTTGCAGGGTTTGTGCGGCTTTTATTCCCACTGCCAAACGCACATTTGACTTTTGAGATCTATAGGGAGAGGCCGACATATTGATGACAAAATCGGGCTGCAGCGCTTTGAGTTGCAAGACAGGGTCCACTGCATAGTCTGTGTGTTCTACAAATCCTGTATGCTGCCACATATCTTCACAAATCAGAATCCCGACCTTTTTCCCTTGGAGTGTCCATAGGCGGCAAGGGGGTCCGGGCTCAAAATAGCGCGCCTCATCGAACACATCGTAAGTGGGGAGCAGTTGCTTATCGGCAAATCCTAAAAGGTGTCCATTTTCAATCACTGCCACACTGTTAAATAATCGTTTAGCAGCTCTTCGATCCACAGGCCTTACGACCCCTGCCAAAACAATTAAGCCTTGACTATTGTCGACAAGAGTTTTGAGCGCTTCTTGCTGTGCTTTAATGAAAGAGGCGTGCATCAACAGATCTTCGGGCGGATAGCCACAAAGCGACAGCTCCGGAAATACCACTCCATCCACTTTTTCTTGCCGGGCTTTTTCTAGCGCATCCAGCATTTTATGAAGATTTCCTTGAATGTCGCCAATGATGGGATTGAGCTGGGCTAGCATCAAACGCATGACTCTTGCACCTATTGCTTATCTCATTGTAACATGGAGGTTTTCTCCTTTTTTCTCAACTTTGGAGTCATTATGCAGCTTAAGATCCACACGGAAAATATTTTACCGATTATTAAAAAGTGGCTTTACTCCGACAAAGATATTTTCGTAAGAGAGCTTGTTTCTAACAGTTGTGATGCGCTCTCCAAGTGCAGAATTTTAAAAGAACAAGGGCAGCTCGATGTAGACCCCTCTTCTTTCCGCATCGACTTAGAAATCGATAAAGAGAAAAAAACACTGACTATCTCCGACAACGGCATCGGGATGACAGCAGAAGAAGTGGAAAAGTACATCGCTCAAATCGCCTTTTCCGGAGCCGAAGAATTTGTGCACAAATACCAAAACGAAAAAGAGCCCATGATCGGTCACTTTGGGCTCGGCTTCTATTCTGCCTATATGGTCTCTTCTCTTGTAACCATTGACACCCTTTCCTACAAAGAGGGAGCTAATCCCGCATTTTGGAGCTGTGATGGTTCTATCAATTACACTCTAGAAACAGGAAAACGGACAGAGCGAGGCACAACAATTACTTTGCATATCACTTTAGAGAGCGAAGAATTTTTAGAAGAGACAACTGTTAGCTCTGTATTAAAGCGGTACTGTGCCTTTCTTCCAGTGCCTCTATTCTTAAACGGCGTTCAGATCAACAAAAAAGAGCCTCTTTTTTTGAAAAACAGCATCGACTGTACAGAACAAGAGTACATCGAATTTTACCGAGAGCTCTATCCGATGCAGCCGGATCCCATCTTCTGGGTGCACCTCAATATCGACTACCCTTTTCACTTAAAAGCGATCCTTTACTTTCCTAAAATCCACAGGCAATTTGACTTTAGTCAAAACACGATCAAACTCTTTTGCAACAGGATTTTTGTCTCCGACAATTGCAAAGACCTCATTCCCGACTATTTGATGATCCTGCAAGGGGCAATCGACAGCCCCGATATCCCTTTGAACGTCTCTCGCAGCACTCTGCAGATGGATCGCACTGTAAGACAACTCTCTTCCCATATCGCCAAAAAAATCTCGGACAGACTCTCTTCTCTCTACTCTCAAGACAAGGAAAAATTCCTCTCTTTTTGGCCAAGTATCGAGCTCATCGTGAAACTCGGGATCTTGCAGGATGAAAAGTTCTACGATCGAGTCAAAGAGTGTCTTGTGTTCAAAACAACAAAAGGGGAGTTTATGACTCCTTCTGACTATCTTGCTGCCTTTGGAGAAAAAACTGAGGCCAAGCTCTTTTATGTATCGGAAGATCAAAAAGACAGTCCTCTCCTCAATCTCTACTCTTCTCAAGGCATTGATGTTTTGATTGCCTCCTCTCCTGTGGATACTCCTCTGATGAATTTTCTTGAAGATAAGCTAGAGAATGCAAAATTTCAGAGAATTGATGGAGCTCTGCATCATGACCTGATTGAGACTTCGTCTGAATCTGAAGGGCAAGTGGCCGATTTTATCCGCTCGCATCTGTCTCAAAATTGCATGGTGGAAGCCAAAAGCTTAAAAGAGAAAAACACTCCAGCGCTTCTTATTATCGATGAAGAGATGCGCCGATTTAAGGAGTCGATGTCGCTTTCCAAGCAAACTCTTCCTAAAGAGCTTGAGGCAAAAAAAACCTTCATCGTCAATACCAACAACAAGCTGATCCAAGCCATTGCTCAGCTGCAAGATAAAGAGCTTGCCAAAGAGATGGTTCAGCACCTTTTTGACCTTTCTCTGCTTTCACAAAGACAGCTCGATCAAGAAGCCCTTTCTCCGTTTGTAGCAAGATCTGCAGCTCTTCTTGAAAAGCTGCTGTCTTAAATCCCAGGAAGACACCTTGCCCCGTTCCATACAGCGGGGCTTATGTAAGGAGAAACCGAGATTTGGTCTACGATCATCCCTTGATTGTCAACTGCTTCCACAGTTGCGCCCTCTTTGGTTAAAGTGACAAAATTCACGGCATTGATTTTAGCGGCTTTTTCTAAATACCACATCTCTTTGGGCTGACGGGGATTGACCCCCCAAGATCCATCTCCCATGTAAACCACACCTCCCGGATTCATCCGACCCCTCTTCATGGGATAGGTTCTCTTGTAAGCATGGTTATGATGTTCAAAGGCCAGCTGAACCTCATACCGCTCAAAAAGAGGAGACCAGTAATACCTAATTCTTTTTGGGATATTGCCATAAAAAGGGTAAGCAGAAGGATAGGCTCCAATATGATAGGCTGCAAATTTATAGGGGCGGTTTTGACGCGCTGATAACTGGTCTGCAAGCCACTTTGTTTGTTGTCCTTCGATGTGGAAGCTGTGGCCGGTATCTAGCAAAAACAGACTCAAATAATTCCCCACATCCATGGTTCGATAGGAAACGCCAGGCTCTCCCAGTGCAAACAGCTCATAGAAAAAGAAATGCTCATGCTTTTCTACAAGGGCAGTTTGCCGAATATCGTGATTACCAACTACCGGCACAATCGGAATCAACCTGCCATCAGAGGTGACCATCTGCCGCTTCCACTCTTTAAAAAACCGACGCCACCGGTTGAGCTCCCACCCCTTGCCTTTAAAAAGCGCGCGACTATTGACCGTATAGGCAATATCCCCTCCTACCACAACAAAGTCAGGATTTAATGCTGCAATCTGACGATTCATCTTCTGAAAACGGGACAGGTAAAAATAAGCATCTCCCCCTACAACAAACCGCAGAGGAGTATCTAAATTTGCAGGGAGTGTACGAAATCGATAAATCTCATTCCCTTTTGAGGGGATCCTGAATTCATACTCCCCTCCCGGTTCAAGCCCACTTAGCTCGACTGTATGAACCACAACATCACTACCATAGAGCGTTCCAAACGACCCTTTCTCTTCTTTCCACTCTCCATTTTCTTTATACGAAATAACCGACGCTTGATCCTCTTTGGAGGTATGCCATTGGACTGTCATGGTCGTAGTGGGGTCATGCATCCAAGTCAAATAAAGCACCGAAGGACTCGCCCCCCATACCCCACTCCAAACACATATAGCCCAATACAGAAGCCTCATACACCCTCTTTTCTAAAACCCCCATTGGGTATAACCGATTCCCTCTATTGTCGACAACCCTACATAATCTCCTTAAGCAGCAAGCACTTAAAACCAGAACATACAACTATTGATATATATTTAAATTTGTAGTAAAATTATTTATAAAAACATAATAAAAGAACAATAAAAATGAGCTCATTGTTTAAAATACAGATCCCGTCAATACAACTAACTCATGGGGATCACTCGCTGCCTCTTGATGCGCTTCACTGCCGCGACAAAGTACAACAGACAGCAGCTCGCGCTCTACACGACCTAATTACAACCAATGAAAAGATCCAAGAGTCCCTACAAACGGCAAAAGGACAGGGACACGCGCATGCGATCATTCATCTAGTGAATAATGAAGTGACGATTTCTTTTGGACACACTGATTTACAACACAGCACTACCAATGCAAGCGATATCGTCCAAAGGGTTCACGCTCTTTATAACGACTGTATAAGCCATCGCTGTGAATGCCCTCCTGCGCAAAATCAAGGCACAAGTAGCCCCTCTGCACTCTTACGGATAGAGGAAACCCTCCAAACCCTATTAACAGCCATCCAACAAAACGACCCATCTCGCCTTGCAGCCATAGAGTCCACTCTTGGGGTTCTCTCAGCGAATATAGAGGCCCTACGCTTGTCTCAAACAGAATATGCTCAGGCCTCAGTTGATATCCTAGAAGAAGCTGTAGAAACAACCCGATCCCTATTAACCGCAAGAGAAAGAATTCAACAATTAGAAGCTGAAAAAGAGCAATTAGCCGGCAGATTGGACGACCTACTACAAAAATCCTCTGCGCAAGATCAATTGTCTCACTCCCAACAGTCCACAATCGCATCTCTTGAAGACAAGCTTAACTTACTAACACCAGCTCTTCAGCAAGCATCTGAGTCAATAAAAAAACAGTCATCCATCATCTTAGAAGCTAAGACAGCGCTAGATTCTCTAAACCAAACAATAGATAAAAAAAACCAAGAGAATACACATCTTGCCCAAACCCTTACAGAAAAAGAAACAGAGCTCCTAGCAGAAAGACAAGAAGGCATGAGGCTCTCCTCTGAATTACAACGGCAAGAGAGCGCAATACAAACGCTAAAAAACAACATCGTTTCTCTCACATCCTCTCTTGAAGAACAAAAAACGACATCTCACACCCTTGCTTCCCAATTAAAAGAAGCCACCTCTTCTATAGGCACAATCCAAACTCATGCTCAAGATCTTGCAGCTGCCCTTACAGCAAAAGAAGAAGAGCTTGTAGATCAACTCAAAGATCGTGAAACTAAAATTGCAAATTTCGCTCTATTTCTTGAGAAAGCGACTACACAAATAGAACTGCTTGGCCTGGAAAAAGAAGAAACTAAACTCAATTTACTACGCGCAAGTGAAAGGGCAGACACTCTAAAACAGGAGTCTGAGGAGCAGAAAAAGAGAATCGACTCTCTGCAGTCAGATGTTACCACTCTAAGGTCCAGTCTTGAGCAATCGACTTCAAATGAAGAAGCCCGTGAGTGGTTTTCTTCTTTAACTGACCAAGTGTCCTCTATGCAAGAGGATTACATAAGACTCTGTGACACTCTTGAACAAAAAAAAGCGGAGCTCTCCCAAGCTAACGAGTTAAACAATCGCCTGTCCTTTGAGCTTAGTAATAAACATAACAATATTGCAACTCTTGCAAGAGAGATTTCTTCTCTACAATCAGAGCTTGATCAAGTTACAGAAACAGCTCAAGCTGAAGCGAAAAAAACAAAAGCAATACTCACTTCTATGCAAAGAAAGATCAAGCAAGCAGAAGAAGACAATGAGAGTGGCCTAATCGACCTAAAGAAAAAAATTGCCAAAGAAATGCAAGAATATAAAGAGCTGATAAATAGTTTAGAAGGCAAGCTAGAGATTGCAAATAGTGATTGCGAAGAGCTCTATGAGTTCTTGAAGGCAGCAGAAGCGGGGCATGATCTAACTCGTCTAGAGTTAACTGAGATGCAAGCACGACTTAAACTCTATGATAGCCAAGAAGAAACGCTTACAGCCGCTCAATTTTCTGAAAAAGAACTCATCCTAAAAGAGCTTGCTGACAAGCAAGCGGCTATTGCACAGCTGCAAAACAGAATGAATCAATTGATAGAGACGACAGAGACCGAACAAAAGGCATTAAACAATGAGATCACCTCTCTAACCCTGGCTCTTGAACACGCAGCCGCTCAAACAACCGCTACCAACACAACTTTACAAGAAGAAAAATCTCGTCTTTCCGAAGCCCTTGAAACACAGAAAACAGAGCTAGAAAAGTCGCTAGAAACGCAGTCTCACCTTCACAATCACTTAAAGGAGCTTCAAGAGATTCTTTCAGCATTAGAAGAGAAAAATGTTTCTCTATGCAATGACTACGAAACTCTTGTTAGCTCCTCTAAGGTAGAAAAAGAAGCTCTTCTACTTCAACTTGACGAGATGACGGAACGAGCAAACATGATGATGAATGAGAGTCTCTTACCCTTTGAACAGCTGGTCAGTGATCTCCAAAACCGTGAAACTTACAAGGGAATAGAACATGATTTCAGGATTAAACTCCTAACATCACAACTAGCTCAATTACAAGAGGAATTAGCAGACCTTAAAACAACAAATAACACTCTTTTAGAAACAAAGGAATCACTCACACAGCAACTGCAAAAAAAATTAGACACAATTAACACACTTAAAACCGATCTAGGAAGACTTAATACACAAATAAACAAAGAAAAACACAGCTCTACAGAAATTGCAAGGACAAACGCCAGCCTTACAGAAACACTGCAAAAGGAGATAAAGACTATCTCTCAACTCAATCTAGCAAATGCACATCTTAGATCTCAACTCCATGCGACTGCAGAAGAACTAAAATCCGTAACAGAACAACTCGATCAAATTACCGCAACCAATAGCAATTTGAACTGGCAATTGAACCAGGAACTCTCTGTAGTTTCAGAAAATCATCGCAACACAACAAGCAAATTAACTCTTGAGAAGTTTCGTAATGTAGTGCATCGAGTCCAAGCGGAAATAAAACGAAAAGCTTTAACAGCAAAAAGAAATGAACTAATAAAAAATCAAACTGCCATTAAGCACTTACTTTTGAAAACAGAAACGTTATCAGAACGGTTAGCAATGTATACCCTACAAGAACATGATGTTGTTCTGCCTGCTACCTCAAATCAATCTTCTCAGTATCCGGAATTGGCTCTCCCCATCACCCCCACACCACAAGAAGAAAGTAGCGATACAGTGCCTCCTGCTTCTTCTTCAGAAGAATCTAACATAGATCGAATCACCCGATCAACAGATCCACTAAATGATGCCATAGATGAAGCTCTAGGTCGATTGTCCGCTTCCCCGGTACTTAGACAACCCATCCCTCCCTCTCAGAGACCAAATCCAACTCAGATGCAAGAAGTTTTACAGAACTTAAAATCGCTAAAAAATGTGCTGGATTACTGTATTGAGAACATCGATCGCCCCCTCATGCCTCGACTTTCTTCTAGTTGGGAGAATCAAGCAATAAACGAGATTAACGCTGCTGTAAAAACACAAGGTCTCTCTCGTCTTAATCCGATCCGAACAGCAGACGCCTTATTAGCTGAAACAGGGCATTTTTCAGACAAGCAAATCGGAAGAGCAAATCTAGAATTGCAAATCCGCGAAAAGCTAAGCATGTTGGAACATCCCCATTTCATAAATCGCTTTATCAAAGAATCTTCGATCATCGCATTTACTAAAAAAACCCTAGAATGCTACCACAGACTCTTAAGTCTTGTGGGCCCCCAAGAAAAATTGATTAGCCAAGCCTTATCAAAGCTCCAAGATGATCCAACACAGCAGGGCTCAGATCCTCGCTCACAAGAATCTCTGCAAAAGCAAGTTAAGGGGTACTATGATGAGCTTGGAGCTGTGCAAAATGAACACCAGCAACTTTTGTTAAAAAAACACAAGACCATAGAAGATAATTCCCGACTGCGTGACTTAATAACTAAGTTACGTAATCCAAAAACACCAGCAGACATCTCCCTGTCAGAGAGGGCTCTTTTAAAATTTGAAACAAAAAAGAAAACGGAAAAAGAAAAAGAACAGTTACAAATGTTAGTGGAAAGATATGCGACAAGAAGCAGAAAACTCCAACTCCTAATTGACAGTTTGATCAAAAGCTTAGAACAAGAGACACGGCCATCAAATTCTTGAAACTACTAGAGCCAAAGAACTCGGAGTTATGGAGTCTGGGCTAGTCCCGCCTAGTATTTTACTCTCTGCGGGACTAGAATTAACATCTACTTCACGTCAGATGGCTCGACGGCCTTCTCATCAGAAGGAGCTGCCTGCACGTCGGTAATCGCAGCTTTGAGAATTTCCATTTTGGCTCCCTCATAGAGAGAAACAATGATTGTATTTTCTTGTACTTTTACAATCGTCCCTAAAATCCCCATGGCTGTCACACGATCCCCTTTTTTTAGAGAACCACGGAGCTTGTCCATGGATTTGCGCCGTTTTTGCTCCGGTCGCCAGAGGATGAAGTAAAAGAAGGCAAGAGCCACAAGAATCATAATCAATGTTTGGGTCATGTTACTGCCCCCTTGAGCTGGAGCTGCTTCGCCCTCAGCAAACAATGGAAGGGTTGAAAGAAGACCTAAGGATAGAACAGCAGGAATACGCATAGTCACCTTGTTGGTTTAAAAAGGAGAAAGGGTGCCTGAAAAGGGGGGTAAATGCAAGGAAAATTATCGTTTAAGATAGGCGATATTCTCGATATGGGGAGTATGGGGAAACTGATCGACCGGCTGAAGGGCTATGAGGGCATAGCCTGCCTGTATGAAGGCTTGAACCTCCGGAGCCTGTGTATGGGGGTTGCAAGAGATATAGAGGATTTCTGGGGGGTTTAAGCCAAGAATTGCGGCTATAGCCTCCTTCCCCAGCCCCGGGCGTGGGGGGTCGACCACCACAAGGTCGGGTTTAGAATCCAGCGTGGGGAGAAGCTTGCCCACATCCCCACAGAGGATTTCTAGATGGTCCAATCCGTTGAGCTGTTTATTCACTTCAGCATCGAAGCAGGCATGGGGGTTGATCTCAATGGAGGTCACTTTCTTGGCAAAAGTGGCCATGGCCATCCCGAGGGTCGCAGTCCCTGCATAAAGGTCCAGAACATGATTTTTTGGAGAATCGATTAAAGAAAGGGCCGTTGCGTATAACACCTCTGCCTGACAGGTGTTGGGCTGAAAAAATGAGGTCGGACTGATCTTGAAGCGCAAGACGCCTGTCGGCAATGTGAGTGACTGCATGATGTGATCTTTTCCGGCAAGATGCATTTCAAAAAATTCGGTTGGCCGCCCCTTATGAATTTGCTGGATGCGTAAAAATAGCGAAAGGGAAGGATCTACGGCTTTTACAAATCGATCAAGTGCAGCTTTTGGAGTTGCAAAAGCCGGGTTTCCGGACACCGTGAGCATGAGGAGATTATTTTCCCCTTCTCGCATCGTAAGCGTCCTGAGCGTGCCCGTGTCATTCAAACGATACGCCAGAAGACCACTTTCCTCCCACCACTTCCTGACATCGGATAGACATTTGGCCATCCAAGGAGAAACTAAATGACACTCTTTTAAATTGAATACATGCCCTCTTGTCCCAGCAAGAACAAGACCCAAGAACTTCTCTCCTGCCTTATTTTGAGAAAAAGAGAACTCCATCTTGTTTCGGTAATGCCACTCTTTGACAGCCGGAATAATCGGACGCACGGCAAAAGGGTCAAAGAGACGCTCCACACACTTCTGCTTCTCGTTAAGCTGCGCTTCATAGCGCATCTGCTGCCATGCACACCCACCACAAGAAGGGGCATGCATACAACGAAGAGGCACTCGATCAAGCGAAGGTTGGAGCAACTCAAACGGCTCTGACTTTCTTGTAAACCGCACCACATCTCCGGGGATTGCCCCTACAATTTCTGTACCGCAAGAAGACACCCCTCGCCCCTTCCGGTTGAACTTTTCGATGACACACTCTTTCACAATTTCTTTTTCCCTTTTTCTACCAAAAGAGACTCTTTACGAAACTCTTTGGCTACCTTTGCAAATAACACAGAACTGGTACGTACGCGTTGAGCCGCTGTCTTATTTCCTCGGCTAGCTTTTTCTAAATCGACAATCATCTGACCGAGTAACTCTCTCATTTTTTCCCATTGCATAACACCCCCCTGTTTGATACGATGCGATCATGTCCTCTCCCATTTTTTACATCGATGGTCAATTTGTTTCACAGGAAAACGCGTCTGTCTCCGTACTGGATTTAAGTGTGCTCAGAGGATTTGCCGTTTTCGATTATTTGCGCACCTACAAAGGTAAGCCCTTCCACTTAGATGAACATCTTGAGCGGCTGCGCTATTCCGCAGAGCAATTGGGTCTTAATCTACCCGAAGATCTCCCCTCTTGTAAACAGAAGATCCTAGAGACATTAGAAAAAAACAATTTCGCCGAGTCCTCCATCAAAATTCTAATCACCGCAGGAACAAGCCCGGATCAACTTATCCCTACATCCCAATCTAAACTCCTGATTCTTGTCTACCCGCTGACCTCTCCTTCTCAACAAGACTACACCCAAGGCATTGCCACTGTAACAACACATTTACCGCGCTCTTGTCCTAAAAGCAAAACCACGCACTATGTGCCGGGATTACTCTCTTTAAAAAAACACCCTCATGCCAAAGAAGCGCTTCACCTCAACTCAAGAGGACAGATCTTAGAAGGGAGCACGTCCAATTTTTTTGCCTTTAAAAACGGCACGCTCTACACCACGGATTCAGATGATATTCTTCTTGGCATTACAAGAGAAGTCGTCTGCAATATCTCCCCTTATCCCCTTTCAAAGACCCCCATCCATTATGATGAGATCGACTCTATTGATGAAGCTTTTATTACTTCGAGCTCTAGGGAGATCATGCCAGTGACCTCTATCGACGGAAAGCCCATCGGCAAAGGGGTTCCTGGGGCCCTAACACAGCATCTGATGCAGCTTTTCTTCGCATATACAGAGCTTACCTCCTGGCCAACACTCCTCATAGAACGCCATCAAACACCTGAAAATCATACACTTACGTCAAACCACGCATAATACCTATAGACAGTAGGTCTCTCTATCTGTTAGACTTAAATCCGAGTCTATAAGTCTTTTATCGAAGTAAGAGTTCTTATGGCTTGTGTTATTTATTGAACCCGTGTGCTCGTCTTAAATGAGATTTCCGAGTCCAACATAACAGTTTTATTCAACAAAGGCGTGAAATTTTTCACGCGACTAGAGTTTTTTGGAGAAGTATGGATTCAGCAGCTAATAAAAAATTGTACGTAGGGAGCCTTCCCTTCAGTACCACCGAAGAAGAACTTCACGAGCTTTTTTCCGCTTATGGAGCGATCTCTTCTGTACGCATCATCACAGACAAATTCACTGGCATGTCCAAAGGATTTGGTTTTGTCGAGATGGAAAACCTCGACGATGCTCAGAAAGCAATCGACGCCCTTAACGGTTCTAACCTCGGCGGACGCACTCTGATTGTCAACGCAGCTCGCCCAGAGCAAGCACGTCCTCCACGCTCAGGCGGCGGCAGAGATCGTGAAGATCGCGGCGGTGGTTTCCGCGGTGGCGATCGTCCTTTCCGTTCTCGCTACGGACAGTAATTCTTAGCTCTGTTTCTTTGAAACGCTAAGTGCATAAGGCCGGAGGGCAACCCCCTCCGGCCTTTTCTATTTATTGCGTTTGGTATTAATCGGGCTTTGCCTCATCGACTATACGTATCTCATTTATTATCAAAATGTTAAATTTTACAAATTTATACTAGAAAACAAACCTATTTTTTTATTATAATATTTATATAATTAATATTAATTAGGTAAAAAAATGAGCTTTATAAATCAATTAACTAACTCGCTTGCAGACCTTGAACAGTCAGCAAGAAGAATAAAAACAAAACTTGAAAAATCAGCCGTAGAAGTTAAAAGTGAATTAACTGCATTGACACGAAAGCGTTCTCCGGAAGAAATCGCTGCACAGGTGTTGCAGACAAAAGAGAATGTGGAAGCTTGTAACCAGGCTTTGCAGGATGCTACTATTCAAGAAATGAAAACTCGACGCCAAATAATAAAAGAAACAGAAGAAACAAAAACGCACATAGAAACAGAATTACAAAAAATCAAATTGTTACAACTTGAATCAAACACACGACCCGTCTTGCAAGAGCAACTCTGGAAAGCATTCAATGATCGCCTAGAAAACTTAGCAGGAGGGCTGATAGCCATACAAAATGCTGAGTGTGTGGCTCGGGGGCTTCTTCTAGAGGAAATAGACTCTGAAATAGATAGATTGTTCAAACCTGTCATGAAGATTTTTAACCTACCACGCGAAGAACAAGAAGAACGAAACAAAATAGCAAATGAGGAATCTGAAGAAACACTGCTGACAGAAAACCATAGGGAAAAATTATTATTAACCTTTTTGCAAAAATATGCAATCGAGCTCCAGTATATAAAAAACAACAGCTCCGTTAACCCGCCAAACATAACATTCGACACACATTTAAAAAAACATTATATGAAACTTGGCTTCGAAGGTAATTTTACAAATATATGTATTTCAGATTTAATAGATTTTTGCATATTCTTTAAACAACAAGCCGCATTTATAGCAAATAATAATTACACTGATTTTCATACGGAATCTCACCTAAAAGAACTCATTGATAGTTTTCTTCGCAAGATTAAAACAGATTTAGAAAAATACCAAGGCGCAAGAAAAGGCAAAGGGGTATTTGAACGAGCGGCATGGAATATCAAAGATAAAATAGACACTTTGCAGACTCCAAGAGAGAGCATCAAAACTCTCATAGATAAAATTGAAGTGCATTTCATGAGGTCCTCTGATTTCGAAATGCTGTAAATAAAAAAGCCCTAAGAGGGATTACCTCTTAGGGCGGGATTAAAAACTTGGCAGCGTCCTACTCTCCCGTACTCTTGTGTACAGTACCATCGGCGATGAGGGGCTTGACTT
>JBDKFJ010000012.1:0-28429 GCA_039798725.1 Chlamydiota bacterium | reverse complement strand
GACCCCAGGAACGGGGCCCCTCCATGTCAACTCGCAGAGCCATCTGTTTTTGCCGCTCCGCGTTCTCACCATCTGTCTTAATTACAACAATTGGAGGGGCCCCGTTCCTGGGGTCCCCTTTGGGGTGGGAACTGGGGAGGAATGCACGAGCAGCCGATCGATTCAGATGACAAAGCAAAACTGCACCGCAGGAGAGCGGAGCGTGAGGAGCTGTGTTACACACAGCCCTCCGACGAGGACGCGGTTTGGCGAAGTTAGATGAAGCGCAAGGGGGTCACAGGGGGTGCGCTTCGCAGGGACGCACCACCCGATATGTCTATAGCAGCCACCCCTCCAACCTTCACTAAAAAGAAAACAGTAAACGGAAGGCCACCCCTCTAACCTTTTAAGGCTTGATTTTTCTTGGGGGGTTGTTGCAGATTGTTTATTCAGGGAGGGGGTATGCTAAAGGAAAGAGAGAAGAGCGCGTGGATCTACGAGAAAGGATGTCAGGTGATGCCGGGAGGGGTCAGTTCTCCTGTCAGAGCTTTTGTCGGAATGGGTGTTCCTCCTTTGATAATCCAAGAGGGAAAAGGGGATACTATTGTCGATGTGGATGGCAATGTCTATGTCGACTTTTGCATGGGCTGGGGCTCTTTAATTTTAGGACATTCTCCTCAATGTGTAATTGAGGCAGTGTCTCATCAGCTACTTAAAGGAACCTCTTTTGGGATTACAACGCCTCATGAAAAGGCACTGGCCGAGCTCATTTGTGGTTGTGTTCCTTCTATTGACAAGATCCGCTTTGTTTCCTCCGGAACGGAAGCGACGATGACAGCTGTGCGGCTTGCACGTGCATTTACAGGCAGATCAATTATTGTAAAATTCGATGGACATTACCACGGTCATTCGGATGGACTTCTCGTTTCAGCAGGATCCGGCGTAACCCACTTGCCAAGTGCTTGTTCCAAAGGGATACCAGCGCCGATTGTAAATCTTACCGTTTCGCTTCCTTTTAATGATTCCAACGCATTAATTGCATTTTTGAATGCTACAGAAGATGTAGCGGCTGTGATTTTAGAGCCCATAGCAGGGAACATGGGAGTTGTTCCGGCAGATCAAGAGTTCATAGAAATTCTAAGGAAAGAGACATCGCGGCGGGGTATTGTATTGATTTTTGATGAGGTAATTACAGGGTTTCGTGTGGGGTTAAGTTGTGCTCAAGGATATTATGGAATAGAGCCCGATCTTACCTGTCTTGGAAAAGTCATTGGAGGCGGGTTCCCTGTGGCGGCAGTAGGAGGAGATCAGAAGATCATGGATCAACTAGCGCCTTGTGGTCCTGTGTATCAAGCAGGCACCTTGTCCGGAAATCCTTTGGCAATGATTGCAGGAAAAGAGACCCTGTCATCTGTTGCACAAAAGGGCGTTTGCCAAGAATTGGAGAATCGGTTGGATGCATTCCTAGAGCCTATACGCCGTGAAGTGGCAGCACGTCAGTTGAAAGTAGCGATTCAAACTTCAGGTTCGATGTTTACCCTGTTTTTTGGGGTGGATCACGTCAGAGAGAAGCGGGATATCCCTTTGTTTCACGAGGAAAAATTCAAAGAATTTTTTACCTTTCTTTTAGAGAGGGGGGTATACCTCTCGCCCTCTGCCTATGAAGCTCATTTTCTGTCACTTGCGCACACCTCCTCTCACTTGGAACAGGTGCAAAAATGGGTACTCGAATTTTTAAGGGAAATGTGTTAAAATGAGTGAATGTCAACAACGATTATAACTTCTAATTACCATAGCGGACCATGGGAGCAGGTGAAGGGACTGGCCCGTGTGATGTCTTCTTTCCCATTACAAGAAAATACAGAGAACTTCATTGGCACTCGTCCTGCTTCTTCCGATCCTTTCAGAGCTAGAGAATATACTCTGGATGTGGCAACAAAAAGGTTGTACATGCCAGAGGATCGTAAGGTAATCGGATTGAAATGCGTGCTGATCTCCTTAGCTCTGCCTTTTTGGACTCTTTTCAAAATGGGGTATGCGCTCATTAATACAGTTGTTCGGGTTGTGATAGCTATAGCCAATAGATCCGCATTCCATGATATTCTCCTGAAAGGAATATGGGAGATTATAAAAGCGCCTTTCTTTTTTCTCTGTGCAGAGTTTGTATTGATTTTAGGCCTTTTTTCTCCACACCTTGCGCGCGTCCGTTTTTCCGAGATTGAAAAAATTTGGAATGACAACCGGTTGTTTGTGCCTACTTTGAAGAGGTGTCTTGAAATTGATGCTGAGTGGGAGCCTAATACTAAAAAAATGGGCTCTTGTCTTGCAACTTTAAAGGCATTTAACGATGTGCTGTGCCATCCTCATCCTTTCTTTCTTGCAGGCTGCTTTCAGTCAAGGGGGATCGCTTACCGAGATGTGCGCCCTATTCGATCTCTTTATGATCCACGCTGGTTATGGGACGTACTTCTAGCTGCGACTCAGAGATAAGTACTTTTCTTCCATCTACTTTAATCAGGTAAAGCACTGTTTTTTGGCTGAGCGCTTTTCTTTCTAAGATATCAATGCTCTTTTCCCCTCCAAATCTGAATTTTCCTGTATTTAGACGCTTTAAGAAAAAAATTGTCGCAAACAAAAGCGCAACAAGAGCTCCAAGAGATAGCAACATCTTTCCAAAGGCATGTTGATAGGAGTCTGTGACCTCTTCTGAAGAGGGAACAGGGGACGCTGTATGCTCAAGGGCTGGAGGGGTGATCTCTGCAAAAAGAGGCAAAATACTAAGACATAGAATCAGAAGACGCAAGATCATCCGCCAGCTCCTGCAAGAGCCGGGCTGTCTACAGCAAGGCCCATTGCATGCATCCCGTTGTCTACATAAAGAGTCACGCCTGTAACAGCTGACGCTAAGGATGAACACAGAAAAGCGGCTGTATGACCTACTTCTTCTGAGGTCATCTCTTTGACAAGAGGAGCATTGGCATGAGAGTAGGCGATCATGCTATCGATAAAACCGATCGCTTTTGCTGCTCTGCTGCGAAGAGGACCTGCAGAAATTGTATTGACGCGCACACCCCACTTGCGCCCAGCCTCGAAGGCAAGCGTTCTTGTGTCGCTCTCTAAGGCGGCTTTAGCAGAGCTCATGCCACCTCCGTATCCGGGTACAGCTCGCTCAGAAGCAATATAAGTTAAAGAGAGCGTAGCACCTCCAGGAGAGAGCAGGGGACCGAAGTGTTGCAGCAAGCTTACAAAAGAGTAACTTGAAGCGCTTAAAGCCGCTAGATACCCATTTCTAGAGGTTTCTAACAGCGGTTTTTTTACCTCGGGACCATTAGCGAGGGCATGGATGAGAATATCGATTTTTCCCACTTCTTTTTCAATTGTTTTGGCTACCTCAGAAATCGTATAGCCTGAGGCGTCCTGGTATCGCTTGTTGTTCAGAATATCCGCTGGAACATCTTCCGGTTTGTCAAAAGAAGCGTCAAGGGCATAAACTTTGACATACTCCATTAACTTGCCATTAGACAGTTTTCTAGATTCATCAAACTTTCCTAAACTCCAAGACTGAGTAAATATCTTTAGGATGGGAGTCCATGTGCCAATATAGATTTCTGCTCCGGCTTCTGCTAATGCTTTAGCGATTGCCCAACCATATCCTTGATCATCGCCGATCCCAGCAATAAATGCTTTTTTTCCTTTGAGATTAATAGATAGCATGACTCTCCAGATTATTTTTTAGAAAAACGGTGCATCATCAACTGCTTCCACCCCTCAGCAGTAATGAGACGACCTGGTTTAATAGTGGGAAGGGGAGGCTGAGGCACGTAGATCTCTTTTTTTTCCGGCAAAGGTGCAGCTTTTGGGGCCGGCTTTACGGATTTTACGCTTTTTGGGGCTGATTTTTTTGGAGCAGCCGGCTTCTTTGCATTTTTTTTAGCAGGAATTTTTTTTGCCGGAGCCTTCTTTTTTTTGAAAAATCTCGACAACATTGTATGATTACCCTTCCTAGACTCTAAAGATTCTAGTCGATAGCCACGTGGGGTGTCAAGATGAGATATCAAAATTTGATCGCATTTGAGAAGCATTTAAAACAATCTATTGAAACAGGTCTCTCTGCTGTATTTTTAGTTGTAACCGCTTGCTCTTATGAGAGAAAAAAAATTGTAGACAGGATCATAAAAACAATACAGGCCAAAGAGAAAGAGGCTCTTTTTAAGACGCATACATCTTCTGTGAAAGAACTTATTGAGGAGCTCAATACTTTATCCCTTTTTTCGAGTAAAAAAATCCTTTATTTCGATGGGATAGAAGGTTTAAAAAAAAATGAGATAGAAGAGCTTATTCACTATGTCGCACATCCTTCTCATTTTGCTTACCTTGTTTTGGGGTCATCGCAATCCAAGGGCTTGTCCGATCTTTATACAAAAGGAAAAAAGGAGATGATTGCTTGTGATTTGAGCGAAGAAAAGCCCTGGGAGGTAAAAGCTCGGCTTAAAGGTTTTGCCATAGAGAAGATTGCACACCTAAAAAAACAGATACAAGCCGAGGCTCTTGAATTATTGATTGAGAAAATCGGTTATCAGCTTCCTTCTCTTGAGCAGTATATTGACAAGCTAGATGCATATACGGAAAAAGAGATGATTACAGTGGCTGATGTTAAAGCGCTCGTTGCAGATCAAAGAGAGGCCTATCTTTTTGATTTGAGCGACAAGTTGTTATGGACAAATGAGGGATGTCAGGTGACCTCTGAAGAGGCTCAGGAATTTCTTTTTCCTCTACTCTCTCTTCTTAAAACCCAGCTTCAACAGGCGCTCATCATTGCACATTCCCTAGAAAGGCGGATTCCTCCCCATCTTCCCGGAGTCAAACCTTTTGTTATCGATAAACTCTTGAGCAAAGTCGGAAAAATCCCTTCTTTGATTTTTAGAAAAAAATTGAATGCTGTCTTCGAGATAGAATTGCTATCTAAAAACTCAGGCCTTGAGTCACAATTCCTTCTCGATTTATTAAGCTTTAAACTGCGGGTATAATGTGCTTTATTTACTGCCTAATCTTCTGTCGGATCACTCCTCCCACGCAGATGTCCTCCCGAGTAGTGTAGATCGCGCAGTGGCCTCTTTGACCCATCTTATTGCCGAAGATGAAAAACAAGGGCGTCTTTTCTTGCGCCGTTTTCTTCCCGACACATTTCGAACCATTCCGATTTTGGTGCTCAATGAACACTCAACGTCTGAGGATAAAAAAGAGCTTGTAAAGAAGGTAAAGGCTGGCGGGACATTTGGCCTTGTTTCAGATTGCGGCATGCCCTGTCTTGCGGACCCGGGAGCAGATCTTGTGCTAATGTTAAGATCTCAAGGGGTGCCTATTCGTGCATTTTCTGGGCCAAGCAGCATCCTTTTAGCGCTTGTCTTATCAGGATTGGGAGGTCAAAAATTTACTTTTCACGGTTACTTGCCCAAAGAAGAGGGGGCACTGATTGCAGAAATCCGTAGAATTGAGGGGCTTTCTCACAAAGAAGGGTCTACACATCTTTTCATTGAAACCCCCTATCGCAACGAGAGACTGTTTAACCTGCTCTTGCAAATCCTTTCTCCAAAGACTTTGTTGAGTGTAGCCATTGCATTAACTTCCGAAGAAGAGGTGGTGGAGACACTCTCGACGAGTGCCTGGAGGGTGCGTGGGGTTCCCCCTCTTCACAAAAAACCCTCAGTTTTCTCTATAAGAAATTTTTAAATAAAAAGCGTTTTTTTTAACCTCATTTTATGTTAAAATGGGCTTGTTGTCTTACATTTATAATGGTTTTTTTGTCTAAATAATAAGGTAAAAATATGTTAAAACATAATAAGGCTAAAAACCTATGCATAAAGATATTAATATTCAAGAGCTTATGTCAAAAATAGCAAGGCTTGAAAGCCAAGTCGATGCTTTGGAAACAGAGCTTGTGCATTTGAATCATGCACTCACTGAGTGCGGGTTTCCTGAAGGGATCAAAACCCTAAAGGCATCTATGGAAGAGTTGTTACAAGAGCAAGCTTCCTAAGTTTTTCTTTAAGAGGGGCTGTTTTGCAGCTCCTCACTTTACTAATACTTCTTTCTTCTGTATCCTTACTGGTCATCTTATAGGAATGTTATGCCAAAATTGATTTTTGAAAATACAGGTGAGGAAAGAGATCTTCCCTCAGGGGAACGAATTCATGAAGCATGCGAGGAGGCTGGAGTGCCTTTTGCCTGCACAGAAGGTGTCTGTGGAACGTGTGTCATTGAAGTGACAGAAGGGATGGAGAACTTATCTGAATTTACTCAAGAAGAGCAAGATTTTTTGGGCGACCTTGGAAGAGAAAGGTTAGCTTGCCAGTGTAAAATCAATCAAGGCTGCGTAAAAATTAAACACTAAAGAGGGAATGTATGGATAAAATTGCGAAAGAAATGACAATTGAAGATATTTTTACTCAATTTCCTCACAAAGGTCAAAAGCTTGGTCAAGAGATGACCAACACAGGGTTACATTGCGTTGGCTGTGGGGCTGCTACTTGGGAGACGCTGGAAGCGGGGATGTATAGTCACGGTTTTTCTGAAGAAGAAGTAGACGCATTGGTTGGACGTCTCAACGCTATTTTAGCAGAAGAAACGGATCTTTCCACAATTGCTCTTACGGAAAAGGCAGCTGTAAAATATCGGGAGATTTTGAAAGAAGAGGGAAAAGAGGGGTGGGGACTCCGGTTTGGAATCCGTGCGGCCGGATGCAGCGGTTTTGAATACGTACTTGACTATTCAGAAAAAGCCAAAAGTGATGATAAAACTTTCTGTTCTCAAGATATAGAAATTCATGTGCATGAACGGGATGCAGAGCGCTTACTAGGTGCTGAGATCGACTATGTCGATGGACTCAATGGAGCTGGATTTAAAATTTCTAATCCCAATGTAAAAGGATCGTGTGGCTGTGGTAAATCGCAAAGTTATTAATAGTGGCAATAAGATCCACTTTGTCAGTCTTGGGTGCGCGCGCAATTTAGTCGATAGCGAAGTGATGCTCGGTATTTTGCTAAAGTCCGGCTATGAAGTGACAGAAGAGATGGGTCTTGCGGATTACTTGATTGTCAATACATGCGGCTTTTTAGAAGCCGCGCGTCAGGAATCATGCGATACAATTGCTTCTCTTTTTAAAGAAAAAAAGAAAGAGGGGAAAGTCATTGTAGCCGGTTGCATGGTGCAAAAGCATAAGCAAGAGTTGCAGGAGAAGTTTCCTCACATCCACTACTTTCTGGGATCCGGCGATGTGGAAAAAGTGCTCCAAGCAGTGCAAGCCGATCAGCCGGGAGATGGTGTCACAACAGCCAGAAGCTATCTTGAATGGGGTGAAGTGCCGCGTCAACTCTCCACTCCTAAACACTACGCTTACCTTAAAATTGCAGAAGGGTGTGCTAAGCAGTGCGCCTTTTGTATTATCCCTAAGATTAAAGGGCCCCTAAAAAGTAAATCTCAAGAGCAAGCACTCAAAGAATTCGATCTTTTACTCTCCCAAGGTGTTCAAGAGGTGATCTTGATTGCGCAAGATTTGGGCGATTACGGAAAAGAGAGAAAAGAGAAGGCAGGATTAGAGGCTCTTGTCAAAGAGATGCTCAAGCGCAAAGGGGATTTCTGGATCCGCTTTCTCTATCTTTATCCCGATGAGATGACAGAAGAACTTATCAATTTGATGGCAACTGACAAACGGATTTGCGCTTATGTCGATATGCCACTTCAGCATATCAATGATGTCGTACTAAAAGCCATGCGCAGGAAAACTAACAAGACGCAGATCTTAGAAGTTCTTGGAATGCTAAGGGAAAAAGTGCCGGGGATTGTGATTCGCACATCACTCATGGTGGGATTTCCGGGGGAGACTGAAGAACAGTTTCAAGAGCTTGTGGATTTTGTAAAAAAATATCCGCTAGATCAGGTGGGGATTTTCAAATACTCAAAAGAGGAAGAGTCTCCATCAGCGAAGATGGAAGGACACTTGCCTGAAGAGGTAAAAGAGCGCCGTTTTAAGATCTTGGCAGAAGCACAGAAAAAAAGTGTGAAAAAGCACAACAAAAAGTACATCGGTCAAGTGCTCTCTGTGATTGTAGAAGGATATCATCCTGATTCTCCTTACCTGATGCGAGGTCGCTTTTATGGGCAGTGTCCGGAGATTGACGGGCAAGTGATTATCAATGATGGGCGCCATGTGAAGGCATTTGGACAGCGTTATGATGTCGAAATCACAGACGTTATGGGGTATGATTTGATCGGATCTGTCCTAGCACCTGCTCCTCAAAAGGCTTCCCTATGCGTTCTGTCATCTTAAAGCCGGGCAGAGAGAAGTCCGTGCTGAATCGGCATCCTTGGATTTTCTCAGGGGCCATCACCTCTTTGCCTCCATTTTCTGATGGAGAGGTGCTCTCGGTGCATGCCTCGAATGGCACTTTTTTGGCCAAAGCCTTTTTTCATAGCACTAACTCCATCAGTGGCAGGATTCTGACCTTTGAAGATGAGCCTACCGAGACAGCACTTTATAAAAGATTAGACGAAGCGATCGCTATCCGATCAAAGATGTTTAACCCAGCTCTTACCAACTGTTTTCGTTTGGTGAATGCCGAGGGGGATGGGCTTTCGGGTCTCATTGTCGATCTCTATGACACTGTGGGAGTCATTCAGGTAACAACCAAAGGAATGGAACTTCTTAAAGAGAAAATCATAGCCTATCTTGTCAACAAGCTGCCTGTTGTCGCTATTTTTGAAAAATCTGAGTCGCAAGCCAGGATCCAAGAGGGTCTTGCTCCTATAACGGGACTTGTCTATGGACAGATGCCAGAAACGCTCATTTGCAAAGAAAATGGCACCCTCTTTTATATCGATATCCTCAAGGGACAAAAGACAGGTTTTTTCTTAGATCAAAGAGAAATGCGCAAGCTTGTATATGAGCTTAAACCAAAAAGGGTGCTCAATTGCTTTGCCTACAGCGGGGGATTTTCTCTTTTTGCGCTAAAAGCCGGGGCTCAATTTGTTGAAAGCGTCGATGTCAGTGAAAAAGCGTGCCAGCTGGCGCTGCAAAATAGCTCTCTTAATGGTTTTTCAGGACACAAAGTTACTTGTTGTGATGTTTTTGATTACTTGCGCTCTTCTCCACTCGACTTTGATCTTGTGATCCTAGACCCTCCGGCGTTTGCAAAAAAACGCTCCGATGTGAATGACGCCTGCCGTGGCTATAAAGAAATCAACCGGCAAGTGTTACAAAAAATACCCTCCGGCTCCTATCTTTTGACCAGTTCCTGCTCTCACTTTGTCGATGAACAGCTCTTTAGACAAGTGGTCTTCCAAGCAGCAGTGGAGGCAGGGCGCTCTGTCAAAATTTGCTCGTCTCACTCCCAAGCATGGGATCATCCCATCTCTATTTATCACAAAGAAGGAAGCTACCTCAAAAGCTTGCTCCTCCTAGTGACCTGAAAAAAGATTTTGTAGGAATCGGTCAAGCCTGTATATAACCTTAAGTATGAGTTATAATCATGTGATTCAGGAAAAGCTGACTCCTTACCTTATTTTTTCTGTTCTTATAGCCACGCTTAGCGGTTTTTTATTTGGTTACCACACAGCTGTGATTTCAGGGGCGCTTCTCTTTCTTTCCTCTGCTTTCCACCTCTCTATTGCAAATCAAGGCGTCATTGTCAGTATCGTCCTTGTAGGGTGCATTTTCGGATCCCTCATCGGAGGAACTATGACAGAACGGTGGGGGCGCAAGCAGACTTTGCTGATTGCCTCTATCCTGTTTATCGTAGGAGCCGTGCTGCTTTCATTGAGTGAAAGCTATACTTGTTTGATATGGGGAAGATTAATTAGTGGGGTCGCAGTCGGTCTTGTATCGATTGCAGCTCCTCTTTACATTTCCGAAATTTCTCCTCCACGCCATCGAGGGATGTTTGTCTCTTCGTATCAGCTGGCCATTACAATGGGGATTTTGGGTAGTTTTATTGTGAACTACTTCTATACACAAGAGGGTAACTGGCGCTGTATGTTCTTTATTGGCGCCATTCCTGCTGCCTTGCAATTTGTAGGTCTTACCTTTTTAAGGGAAACACCCCCTTGGCTATTCAAAAAAGGGGAAGATGAAAAGGCATTGAACTTACTGCAGAAACTGCGCTATGGCAAACAGTGGGTAAGTCAAGCCGAGGCCATGAAAAGTGCTGCGCATTCACACAAAAAGATGACATGGGCCGCTCTCTATTCTTCAAAACTGCGTTTTGTCTTGATTATAGGCCTTGTATTAAGTTGTTTTCAGCAGATCACAGGGATCAATACGGTCATCTATTATGCCCCTAAGATCTTTGAGATCGCAGGGTTTACATCGGTTGCAGGCGCGATGATAGCAACTGTTGGCGTGGGAGTGATCAATACACTGGCAACGCTAGTTTCTGTGTGGCTTCTGGATCGTATAGGAAGAAGAAAGCTTTTGCTGATTGGCACTGTCGGAATGGGCATTGCCCTTTTGATTATCGCCATGGGCTTTTTTAGTAACAGCAGTTGGCTCGATGAGCTTTCCGTGTTGAGTTTAATGGCATACGTCTCTTTCTTTGCAATCGGTCTTGGCCCTGTGACATGGGTCCTTCTTGCAGAAATTTATCCTCTCAAAATACGGAGCCGGGCGATGGCACTTGCGGCTCTTGTTAACTGGAGTTTTAATTATCTTGTATCACTCACATTTTTGGACTTGATTCAGGGAATCGGACCGGGGCTAACATTTCTTTTGTATGCTTTAATCTCCATGCTCTCGTTTGGTTTTGTGTTTTTGTTTATTCCTGAAACAAAAGGGAAAACATTGGAAGAAATTGAATCTATGATATATCGGTGATTATGTATAAAGAGATTCAGAAGCATTTGGGCGATAATGCAGAAAGTTTGCTCAATCATAAGAGTCGCACGATCCCCAAAGAGATGTTGCAGTTGCCGGGACCCGATTGGATAGACCGGATATTTTCTCATTCCGATCGCAATGTCAGGGTGCTCTGTTCTCTTTCCAAGCTCTACAATAGTGGCAGGTTAAAGGGGACAGGTTATCTTTCGATTTTACCGGTGGATCAGGGTGTTGAGCACTCAGCGGGCGCCTCATTTGCCCCAAATCCCTCCTATTTCGATCCGGAAAATATCGTGAAATTAGCCTTTGAAGGGGGCTGCAATGCGGTCGCATCCACACGGGGGGTGCTAGGGGCTATTGCAAGAAAGTGGGCGCATAAGATCCCTTTCTTGATGAAATTTAACCATAATGAGCTGCTTAGCTATCCAAATATATACGACCAAACGCTGTTTGCCACAGTAAAAGAGGCCTACGAGATGGGGTGTGTGGCAGTAGGTGCTACGATCTACTTTGGCTCTTCTGAGTCCAGACGGCAAATTAGGGAAGTATCGCAGATGTTTGCTCATGCTCACGAATTAGGGATGGCAACAGTTTTATGGTGTTATTTGCGCAATACAGCGTTTAAAACAGCATCGACAGATTTTCATGAAGCGGCTGATCTTACAGGGCAAGCGAATCATTTAGGGGCTACGATTGGGGCCGATATTGTTAAACAGAAGCTGCCAGAGAATAATGGGGGATTTAAAGCCTTGAAATTCGGCAAGCAGGTAGAAAAAATGTATACCGAGCTATCCTCTTCCCATCCGATCGACCTTTGTCGCTATCAGGTGATGAATGGGTATGCGGGCAGAATTGGTCTTATCAATTCAGGAGGACCCTCTGGAAAAGACGACTTGCATCAAGCTGTTACAACAGCTGTCATTAACAAAAGAGCAGGAGGGATGGGTCTGATTTCCGGTAGAAAAGCATTTCAGAAGCCCATGAAAGAGGGCATCGAACTGTTACATGCAATTCAAGATGTCTATCTTTGCCCTGAGGTAACAATCGCTTGAAAACCAAGATTGTCTGTACTATGGGTCCTTCTGTGGATTCTGAGGAGAAGATCGACGCGCTGATTCATGCCGGCATGTCTTGTGCCAGGATTAATTTTTCTCATGGCACGCAAGCCGAACATCGTGTAGTGATCGAGCGTTTAAAAAAATGTCGGCAAAAAAATAGAGTGCCTCTGGCCATTATGCTCGATACCAAGGGACCGGAGATTCGTCTGGGAATGGTAGAAAAAGAGCAGTTTAGCGTGGAAAAAGGGGATCTACTGACACTCACATCCAAACCCGTTTTAGGGAATAAACAATCTGTACAAATTACTCCTTCTTGTGTTTTGCAGGCTCTAACAGTGGGGACCAAAGTACTTATTGATGATGGTTATCTGATGACAGAAGTTGTGGAACAAAGCCCTGAGAGTGTGGTTGTCAAATGTGGTAACAGTGCATGGATTCGCTCTCAGAAAGGTGTGAATATTCCCGGTATTAAAATCGATCTGCCGGCCATGACAGCTCAAGATGTTGATGACATCCGCTTTGGTGTAAAAGAGGGGATCGACATGATCGCAGCCTCATTTATCCGCTCTAGGGCACATGTAGAAGAGATCAGGAAGTTACTCTGCCAAGAGGGGGCTCCGCATATCCCGATTCTTGCTAAAATTGAAAATAGCTTAGGGGTGGAGCATTTCGATGAAATTTTGGAGGCTGCCGATGGGATCATGGTGGCAAGAGGGGATTTGGGCGTTGAACTTCCCTTAAAAAAGATACCGTCACTACAGAAAATGATGATTCGCAAATGTTATCAGGCCGGAAAAACGGTTGTCACTGCCACGCAGATGCTCGAGTCGATGATCAAAAATCCAAGACCTACTCGCGCTGAAGTTTCTGATGTGGCAAATGCGATTTATGACAGCACATCAGCTGTCATGCTATCCGGTGAAACAGCTGTGGGGGCCTATCCTATTGAAACTGTGCAGATGATGCGCAGCATTGTTGAAGAAGCGGAAGGCGATTTTGAATATAGAAGATTTTTTGACCAGCAGCAGCTTCCCGATTGTAAAGATATCTCCTCTTCCATAGCGCTTGCTGCAGTTCGTGCTGCCTATAGTACAGGGGCCAAAGCGATTTTCTGTTGTACTCACAGTGGATTTACAGCACAGCGTATTGCTAGATTTCGTCCTTCTACGCCCATTTTCGTTTTTACTTCAGCCTATCATCAGATGGCAATCGATTGGGGAATTATTCCTGTCGATCTTGCACCTGCTTCAACACTGCAAGAAGCTGTAAAAGTAATTAGCGCTTTTGCAATAAGCAAAAGGCTGCTCAAAAAAGGGGATGTGGTGATTGTCACCGGAGGGACTCCTTTTGGTAAGATTGGTTCTACAAATATGATGCTCGTGGAAACAGTATGAAAGTCACAACATCGGTTACACGTCTCAAGAAAAGGACTTTTAAACGGGTCTTGGGTGTCTTTGATCTGTTCTCTATTGGTTACGGGGATCTAGGGTCTTCGATTTATTACGCCTTAGGAGTCACAGCGCTGTTTGCTTTGGGAGCCACTCCCATTGCAATGATGCTAGCAGGGGTTGTATTTATCTGTACTGCTTTAACGTATGCTGAGATGACTTCGATGTTTCATGAATCGGGAGGGTCTGCAAGCTTTTGTCGCCATGCTTTTAATGATTTTGTCTCCTTTATTGCAGGCTGGGGTTTGCTTTTGGATTATATTGTGACAATTGCAATTTCCGCATTTGCTGTGGCTCCCTATCTTGCCTATTTTTTTCAGTCTTTCCATCAAACAAGCATTCAGGTTCTCTTTACAGTCATTCTCATCTTGGCCCTTCTGACTGTCAATGTGATTGGGGTGAAGCATTCCACAAGAATCAGCCTTGTAATGACAGCCATTACGTTAATTGTGCAAGCCCTGATTATCGCAATTGGTCTTAGCACAATTGTCGATCTGACCTCTATTGTGGATCAAATGCATATTGGAGTGCCCAACGTTAGCACTTCTCCTTCTTGGCACGAATTCATCAAAGGGGTCGCCATGGCGATGGTTGCCTATACAGGAATCGAATCGGTAGCCCAGCTTGCAGCAGAAGCGCACAAACCGGTGCGCACTGTGCCAAGAGCCATCGTTCTTGTCATGGTGGTGCTTATTGTTGTGTATTTGGGGATTTCTGTCGTCTCTCTTTCCGCTGTTTCTCCGGAGGAGCTTGGCACTAAGTACTTGCTCGATCCCATTGCAGCCATTGTTGCAGCTCTGCCCTTTGGTGCAAATATTTTAGGGCCGGCTGTTGCCATCGTTGCAGCGATTGTTTTAACGGTAGCTGCTAATGCAGGATTACTCGGTGCCTCTCGCTTAACTTTTAATTTAGGCGAGCATTACCAGCTTCCCCGCTTTTTTTATGTGATGCATCCCCGTTTCCGCACGCCCACTGTGGCTCTTTTAACCTTTGCAACCATCGCAATGATCGTGGTTGTGGCAGCGTTTGGCAGACTTGATTTTATGGCAGACCTTTACAACTTTGGTGCAATGATCGCCTTTCTGTCTGCGCATCTGGCTCTCATTGTTTTGCGTTGCAAAAAACCGGATCTCAAACGCCCCTTCAAAGTTCCTCTGAATATCCGATTTGGGGCTTATGAGATTCCATTGACGGCAATTGTTGGGGCTTTGGCAACCTTTAGTATCTGGTGTCTTGTGGTCATCGAAAAGCCCTATGGCAGATATTTGGGCCTTGTATGGATGTCTTTTGGTATCTGGATGTACTTTTATTACCGGAAGAAAAAACGACTACAAACCACAGGAACGCTTCAAATTCAGGAGATCAAGGTTCCCGATTTTTCCCCCCTCAAAATCAAAAATATTCTTTTGCCGATTCGGGTGGGTATGACAACAGAGACAATGCAGTTTGCCTGTCAGGTGGCTAAATTACACAAAGCCAAGTTAAAGGCTCTTTATCTTCTTGAGGTTCCTCTGACATTACCGATTGACATAGCAATGACACACAGGATTGCTGTGGCGCAAGCGATACTTAAAAAATTAGAAGCTATTTCTTCTGAAATGGGAGTTGATGTCGATACAGAGATTGTGCGCGCAAGAAGTGCTCAAGAGGCGGTTCTTGAAGAAGCAACACGACAGGGCTCAGATCTGATCTTGCTCGGTGCTTTCCGGATCAACAGTCGACTTCAGAAGAAGGAGCTCACCTTCCCTATTGAAGAGATATTAAAGAAGGCCCCCTGTCGTGTTTTTGTTGCCTGAAGCGGCAGGCAGGCTGTACCTTTCGTTACGGGGGCCAAGGGTTGGTGTTTTTTTTGCTTCATAGGATGACCAAACAGGCGCCCCTGCCGGTAAGGGAGTTAGGGATCTGTTTGTTAGAGGAGCGGCAGGCTGTTGACGCCGTTGCTCTATTGTCTGATCTAAGCTATATTGGGTTCCTGTAATTTCATAGACGATTCCTGTGTCAGAGGTTAGTTTATTACTTTTAGCAGCCCATTTTAGAGTGGGTATACCGTTTAGAAAAGGACCTTTTGTCCATAGTATTCTTTTCCACTTTCTCGATATAAGAGAGAGAGTATCGGAATGGATCACTAGGATCTTCTGTCCATCAGGAGAAAAGGACAACGCTAGAGGAGGCTTACCTGTTGAGATTTCCACGATGTCTTTTTCATCTGATAGATTCCATATAGAGATTGTGCCGTTGTAAGACCCGGCAGCTAGCAGTTCAGATGAGGCGGATTTGTAAGAAGATAAAACCATTGTTGAGGGTATACTCATACACACCTCCCACGGGCATTGGCACCAGCTTAATTTAAGGATTGCGATAGAGTCAAATTATTTTTTCAAAAAACTTAAGATGCTCTCTACATCGGGCCATTCGTGTTGTGTTTGGGATGCCATCTCTTTTACAACAAGGGCTTGTTCATCCATCACAAGGACTGTATGCTCAACACCAATTGCAGCTGCGTGGCTTAAAGCGGATTTGACTTTAGGCAGACCTGAGTAAACGTCCACTTTCCACCCTTGTTTGCGCAAAGCAGAAGCGATTTCATAAGCTTTTGGCATAAGAGCCTCTAGGCGCGCTGCAACAAGCAGCTCTGCTGTTGTTTTCTTTTGGGGGAGGCAGAAGCCTGTTTTGGTCAGAATGTCGATGATGCGGGTTAAGCCAATAGAGAGGCCAACACCTTCCACATCGGTCAAGTTCGGAGCAAAATCAGAAACGAGATTCGCATACCTACCGCCACTTGCAACAGAGCCATACTCCTCTTTACCTACAAAAACTGTTTCAAAGACAATCCCTGTGTAATAAGCAAGACCTCGCACCATGTGGGGAGAAAAAGAAAAAAGAGAGCGATCAAAACCGCTTTTTTCAAGTAGGGAGAGAAAAGTGCGAAGCTCTGATAAAGGTTGCTCTGCTAGAGGCCCATATGCGGACACATCATCGAGACTTGATTTTCTTGTCAATGTTTCTAAGAGATCTTCTACTTGATTTTGAGACAAGCCAAGGTCTTCGATTTTTAAAATCTCAGCAATGACTTCATTAGGAGAGAGTTTATCTAGTTTGTCAATACAGCGAAGTAGCGCCGGGCGCTTAAGCTGAGGCACCTGGTGTTTATCAAGAAGGCTCTGTACAACACCGATATGGTTGATGTGTACATGAAATGAGCCGATATTAAGAGAAAAGAGCGCAGTAAGCGCTGCGCTCAAACACTCGGCATCAGCGGAAAGATTGAGCTTCCTTCCTACAATATCGATGTCAGCTTGTATAAATGCTCGAAGTCTACCTGTTTTAGGGCGCTCTCCTCGGAATGATAAGCCAACATCATACCGTTTATACGGAAGAGGCAGATGTTGCAGATGACCTGCATGTTCTGCTACCCAAAGAGCCAGCGGGACAGTGTGATCAAAAGGGAGTCCCAAGGAAGTGGTCTCGCCCGTGTCAGCACGGAATACTTCAAAAATTTGTTTCTGTGTTTCCCCTTCCCCTTTTAGAGCTGACAGGCGCTCAAAAGGGCGCAGATGTAGTGGGGTAAACCCAAAAATTTCGTAAGATGAGACGATCTTTTTCAAAAAACAAGCAAATAAGTACTGTTCGTCCGGAGTATAATCTACAAAGCCAGTAATGGGGGAAGAGGGTCGTACTTCACTTTCTTTTGTCATGGACAACATTGTACCATTTTTCCACATTCCGGTTTACTTAAAAATTCTTAAACCCCTATTCTCCTTGGGGAAAGGAAGGTGGTATGTTCTGGATGTTTGTCCCGTTGATTGTCTTATTCGGACTGTCTTGCAGCTCTTCTTCTACAAGGCCTACAGGGCAACATCTCCGTTTGAACATAAAATCAGAGCCTCCGACTTTAGATCCAAGAAAGGCAACTGATTTGACATCCATTGGGATCATTCAGCTCTGTTTTGAGGGTCTTATGGAAGCCGATACGCAAAACCTGCCACAGTTTGCAGTTGCAGAATCTGTTTTCATTTCAGAAGATCAATGTAACTATTTATTTACGCTCAAAGAGACTCTGTGGGCAGATGGGCACCCTTTGACAGCTTTTGATTTCGAAAATTCTTGGAAAGAAAGATTGAGTCCTACTTTCCCTTGTGAATTTGCCCATGATCTATTTTGCATTAAGAATGCCAAGGTCGCTAAAATGGGCAAATGTTCCCTTGATGAGGTAGGAATTAAAGCAATTGATGCACATACTTTGCAGATTGATCTTGAACATCCCACTCCTTACTTTTTATCTGCTTTGACCTCCCACTCGTTTTTACCAACGCCTATACACATAACTCAAGCAAATCCCAAGTGGTTAGAAGAGGCATACATCGGCAATGGCCCATTTCGGATCAAAGAAAAAAATCATTCCGGAGTTTTTCTTGAGAAAAACCCCAATTATTGGGGCAAAGATGTAGTGCGTTTAGATGGCGCCTCTGTTTTCTACATTGCAGATGAACAAACAAGTCTTGCGATGTATGAACATGGAGATTTGGACTGGGTAGGTTTTCCTTTTGGTAGTTTGCCAGAAGAGGCATTGCCTTCTTTGCAAAAACAGGGGCGATTAGAGTCGTATGATATTGCAGGGGTGTACTACTACGTGTTTAATACGCAAAACTATCCTTGTAATAATGCAAATATTAGAAAAGCCCTCTCTTTAGCAATTAATAGAGAAGAGATTGTCAGGAATATCACTTTGATGGAGCAACCGATTGCCACACGCTTTGTTCCTCCAGGTATGTTAAACAATAGTGTGGCTTACTTTAAAGATGCCGATGTTGCACAGGCCCAAATCTTATTTGCAAAAGGGTTGCAGGAGTTAGGGATGACAAAAGAAGAGTTCCCCTGCTTGCACCTTAGCTACAACACTCTTTCGGGGCATCACAAGATTGCTCAAGCCATCCAGCAGCAGTGGAAACAGGCGCTGGGAATTGATGTCTCTTTAGAGAATAAAGAGTGGAAAGTATTTTTGGATCAACTGGGTCTTGGGCAGTTTCAGATCGCACGCATGGGTGGTGTGGCTCCTTTTGACGATGCCTCTACAATGTTGGAAGATTTTCGTTATCTGAATCGTAAAAACACAGCTCAATGGCAAAATCCGCTTTTTACAGCTCTTCTTGAAAGAGCCGATCTCTCTTTAGATCCTAATGAGAGAGCAAAGCTATTAGCGGATGCAGAAAAAATTCTAATTGATGAAATGCCGGTGGCTCCCATCTACTTTTACAAAGGATCTTATATGAAGAAACCTTATGTGAAAGGAGCTCATATTTCTAAGTTCAACGAACTTAATTTAAAACATGTGTACATTGAGGTGAATGAATAGATTTTTGTTGAAAAAGGGACTCATTCTATTTGGTTCTCTGTTTCTTGTCATTGTGACCACCTTCTTTTTGATGCATGCCATTCCAGGAGACCCTTTTCTGCAAGATAAAGCGATCCCTGAAGAAATCTTGCAATCGATGCGTGCTTACTATGGATTGGATCAGCCTCTCTATGTACAGTTTGGTAAGTATCTAGAAGGTGTATTGCATGGTAACTTAGGCCCCTCGTTTAAGTATGAAGGGCGCACGGTCAATGATATCATTGCTTCCGGATTTCCTATTTCTTGTTATTTGGGACTCGAAGCATTACTTATTGCAGTTGCGGGGGGAGTCTTTTTGGGATCGGTTGCAGCGCTCTACCATAAGCGTTCCTTTGACTATATGACGATGGTGATTGCAGTCATTGGAATTTCTGTCCCAAGTTTTATTTTAGCTACTTTTTTACAGTACATTTTTGCAATGAAGCTATCCCTTTTGCCGGTGGCCAGATGGGGATCGTTTGCTCATACAATCATGCCTGCAATTGCGCTGTCTGCTCTGCCGCTAGCATTCATTGCAAGACTTACTCGCTCTAGTATGATTGAAGTATTACACCAAGACTATATTCAAACAGCCAGATCTAAGGGATTGAGCGGGGCTGCCATCATTTGGAAACATGCCTTTCGTAACGCTCTTTTGCCTGTTGTAACCTATATTGGGCCTCTTTTGGCAGGGATCATGACAGGCAGTTTTGCCATAGAGAAGATCTTTGGTATTCCTGGCTTGGGACAGTGGTTTGTTTTGAGTATCACCAATAGAGACTATACAGTGATCATGGGGCTGACGATTTTCTATAGTGCTCTTTTGCTCTTTTGTATTTTTGTTGTAGATCTGATCTATTGTCTGATAGATCCTCGTCTAAAAGGGGGTAGGGATGGATAAAAAGGCTTTACTTACTCCATTGGATCGCAAGGTTCAACAAAAGATGCTAGAAGAGAGTGTAGTGACCCCTTCCATTCCTTATGCTAAAGAAGTATGGCACCGTCTAAAAAAAAATAAAGTCGCTTTTGTTTCTCTTCTTATCTTAAGTATGCTTTTTCTTACGGCCATTTTGGCACCGCTTCTGTCTCCTTATACTTATTATGAAACACAACTGCATCTGAAAAATAGCCCTCCCAGTCAAGAGTTTTGGTTTGGGACAGATGAGCTAGGAAGAGACTTATTTACAAGATGTTGGTGGGGAGCGCGCATCTCTTTTTTTGTCGGCATCACTGCCTCGTTTATCGATCTTATTGTGGGCGTTTTGTATGGATCCATTGCAGCGCTTTGTGGAAGAAGGGTAGAGGAGTGGATGATGCGCTGTGCTGATATCCTTTATTCAATTCCCTATCTTCTTGTTGTTATTTTGCTGATGGTTGTTATTGGCCCTGGGATCATGACAATTATTTTGGCGCTCACTATCACCGGATGGATCAATATGGCACGTATTGTACGAGCCCAAGTGTTACAGGTCAAAGCGCAAGATTTTGTCACGGCAGCTGTTGCTTTGGGAGCTACCCAAAAAAGGATTCTTTTCTATCATTTGATTCCAAACAGCTTAGGACCGATTCTTGTGACTCTTACACTGACAGTGCCGGCTGCCATTTTTGCCGAAGCTTTTTTAAGTTTTTTGGGGCTCGGAGTCCAGGCCCCCATTGCAAGCCTTGGCACGATGGCAAATGATGGGCTTGCAGCATTGCGGTATTACCCCTGGCGCCTTTTCTTCCCGGCAACGATCATTACACTGACAATGCTTGGATTTAACCTTTTAGGAGATGGATTAAGAGATGCTTTGGATCCGAGGTTAAACAGATGACACCGCTTCTTTGTGTCAAAAATTTAAAGGTCACATTCCTGACTTCCAAAGGGCCTCTTTGTGCTGTCCGAGGGATCGATTTTTCCGTTTTCAAAGGAGAAATTCTAGGGATTGTAGGGGAGTCGGGATGTGGCAAAAGCGCTGCGGTAAAAGCGCTAACCCGCCTTGTTCCGGCAGAAATTCATGGACAAATTCTATATAATGGGACTGATCTTCTGACGTATTCGGAGCGAAAGATGCGATCTATTCGCGGTAAAGAGATTAGCATGATTTTCCAAGATCCTATGACCTCTCTTAATCCTACGATGACAATCGGCAAACAGATTATGGAAGGGTACTTAGAGCATTTCCCTTTAGCCTCTCGAAAAGAGGCTAAAAGCAAAGCGCTTGCCATGTTAAAAAAAGTGGGTGTAGAAGGGCGCTTTGATGATTATCCCCATACTTTAAGTGGCGGTATGCGGCAGAGGGTGATGATTGCGCTGGCGCTAGCCTGTGAGCCTAAGCTTCTTCTGGCTGATGAGCCGACAACTGCATTGGATGTCACCATTCAAGCGCAAATTTTGGCGCTTCTTAAAGAAATACAAAAAGAGATGCACACAACAATTATTCTGATTTCCCATGATTTGAGTGTAGTGGCTAATTTTTGCGATCGGATTTTTGTAATGTATGGAGGCAAGATCATTGAGTCTGCTCCTGTAAATACTTTATTTTCTTCTCCTCAGCACCCCTATACCAAGCAGTTGATTGCTGCGATTCCTCGTCTGGATCAACAAAAAGATGAGCCTCTTCGCACGATTGTAGGGACCCCTCCCAATCTACTCAACCCGATTCATGGATGTAGTTTCTGTCCGAGATGTCCCTCTGCTATGCAAGTGTGTGCTCTAAGAGAGCCCCCAAGTAATGAAGTGGGGCAAGATCATTTGAGCGCTTGCTTTTTGCAAGGAGGGGTGGAATGAAAGAGCCGCTTTTTACAATCAACCATCTGACAAAAGTGTATGACAAAACAGTTGCCGTAGATAACTTGTCACTAGATATCTATCCTGGAGAAACGCTGGGACTTGTCGGTGAATCAGGATGTGGAAAATCGACCATTGGCAGATGCATTTTACAATTAGAAAAACCAACATCCGGCAATGTGCTATTCCTTGGAAAACCGGTCGATGATCTGTTTGCCTTTCGAAGGTCTGCTCAAATCATTTTCCAAGATCCCTACTCATCTCTTAATCCTCGGATGACAGCAGGAGAGATTATTGCTGAACCTCTCAAAATCCATGGTCTTTTTACTTCATTTGAAGTAGTTGAAGCACTGGCTCTGCAAGTGGGTCTTTCTCCTTATCTTCTTAAGAGATTTCCTCACGAGTTTTCCGGAGGACAAAGACAGCGTATCGGGATTGCCAGGGCGCTGGCTCTTCGCCCTCAGTTTATTGTTTGCGATGAACCGATTTCTGCCCTCGATATTCCGATCCAAGCCCAAATCATCAATCTTCTCAAAGAGTTGCAAAAAACACTGGGGTTAACCTACCTTTTCATCACACACAACTTGAGTGTTGTTCGCTATATTTCAGATAGGATTGCCGTCATTTATAAGGGAAATCTTGTCGAGTTATGCGATGCAGACACACTCTATACCTCTGCTTTGCATCCCTATACACAACTTTTGCTCTCTTCGATTCCGAGTTTGTCTAAAGCGGTTACAGCTTCAATGCCTGATACAAGACTTGCTGTAAAAGGCTGTCCATTTGCCCCAAGATGTCCGCATGCCATGCCGCGCTGTTTTGAGGAAAAGCCGGAGCTTAAGGAAGTATCGCCTGGCCATTTTGTCTCCTGTTATCTTCTAAAATAATATTCGCATCTTGTTTGTTATCAGTGATTTAAGTTTTTTGTAAAATTATTTAAAACAATTAATTTTTTTGTTATAATTATTGTTTAGTTTTTTATAAATAGAAGGTTCTTATGAAGTTAGACAATGACGGGTTAGTTAAAATGGGTGCAGGTGCAATGCTAGGTTATATTAGTGGAGCCGGATTAGGTGCTATGCAGATATCGGAGCGTTGCGCTCAATTGGCAGACACGGTTTTGGCACAGAGCTGTCTAGATGTTCTGTCTGAACGGATACACGACTACGCTAATGTGGGGGGGCTTATCGGTTTGGGAATGGGTGGGGTATGTGCCATTATGGCTAAGCAATCCGGCTACGAGCACCTGGCAAAGAGGTTGTTTATTGGAATCAAAGCGATTGCAATTGTTGTTTTATATAGTATGATTAATTTAATGATTGGTAATTTTGTGCGCAGTTAATGTTCTGTCTTTTTATTTATGTATTGCGCGTCCTTGAGCGGCAAGAGCAGCTTCCTTAATGGATTCTGCAAGTGTCGGATGTGCAAATGGGGTGTGGATAAGGTCTGTGAGTGTGAGCCGTTTTCTTAACGCAACAGCTGCAAGGGCAATCAGTTCCGAGGCGTGAGCTGAGAGAATGTGGATTCCTAGGATCTTTTCTGTCTTGGCATCGGCCACAATTTTTACAAAACCCTCTTCTTCTTCTGCACACTTGGCCCTTGAGTTAGCTTTGAAAGGGAAAATGCCAATTTTAAGAGAGGGAAAAAGTGTTTTTGCAGCAGATTCTGTAAGACCTACATAGGCGACTTCTGGATGCGTATAGATGACGTTTGGAATGGCCATGTAGTCGACAAGGGGCTTTTGTTTGCCGATGAGCTCGGCCACAGCACTCCCTTCTTCGGAAGCTTTGTGGGCTAGCATGGGTCCGTCGACAATGTCTCCGATTGCAAAGATATGAGAAGCTTTTGTGCGAAAGGAAGCGTCGATTTCTAAAAACCCTTTTTCTGTGGTTTTTAGGCCCGCTTTATCTAGATTCAAGTTCTGTGTATAGGGGCGTCGTCCAATACAGATCAGGACAGCATCAGCAGAAAGAGGGCCTTTGTCTGTTTCAAGAGTGACTCCTTCTGCCGTCACTTTTCCGGAAACAACTTTTGTGCTTAGCATAAATTGCATCCCTTGTCTTTGCAAAATAGACAACAGCTCTTGAGAGATCGATTCATCAAAGGCCGGGCAAATCTGTGGGAGAAACTCCACAAAGACAACCTCTGAGTGGAGTCTAGAATAGACAGATCCGAGCTCTACACCAATGACACCGGCACCTACAATAAGCAGTTTTTTAGGGATGGAAGGAAGCGTGAGGGCGCCTGTTGAAGAGAGCACTTTTTTTTCATCGAATGGCAAAAAGGGAAGCGGTGTGGGTTCAGATCCTGTGGCCAAAATGATGTAAGAGGCGCGGATCTGTTCTTGTCCCACTTGAAGAGTATGGGGATCAAGAAAGGAAGCCTCTTCTGCAACAAAGGTCACTTTGTTTTTTTTGAAAAGCCCTGAAATGCCTTGATTGAATGCTTTAATCACTTCAGTTTTTCTCTGCATCATCTGAGGGAAGTTGCAAGAAAAGGTACCATCAATCCCAAGTTTTTTAAATTTCTTCGAGGCAGTGTAGTAGTATTCTGAAGATTGCAGAAGTGCCTTTGAGGGAATACACCCGACGTTAAGGCAGGTGCCACCAAGCTCTTTTCTTTTATCAATACAAACTGTATTTAGTCCAAGTTGAGCGCATCGGATGGCTGCAACATATCCGCCAGGACCGGCTCCAATGATCGCTACATCATAATTTTTTATCATAAATCCAGTAACATCCTTGAAGGGTCTTCTAGAGATTGTTTAATGTGCACTAAAAATTGCACAGCTTCTTTTCCATCGATCAATCGGTGATCGTAGCTAAGAGCTATATACATCATAGGCCGGATGGTGATTTGGTCGTCTACAACCACAGGACGCTTGACGATGGCATGCATGCCTAAGATAGCGCTTTGCGGAGGATTGAGAATGGGGGTAGAAAGAAGGGATCCGAAGACGCCGCCATTAGTGATCGTAAAGCTGCCCCCTTGCAGATCTTGGATAGAGATTGTGGCCTCTCTTGCTTTTTTTGCGTAGAGCTCGAGCGCTTTTTCAATTTCTGCAAATGACATAGCATCACATCCGGAAATAACAGGGACCATAAGACCTTTGTCTGTCGATACAGCAACGCCGATATCATACGTAGAATAGGTGATAATTTCGTCTTTGTCGATCATCGCATTCACTTCCGGGATCGCTTTGAGCGCTGCCACAACCGCTTTTACAAAAAAGGACATAAAACCCAGTTTTACACCATGCTTTTTAAGAAATTTCTCTTTTTCTTGGGTGCGGATAGCCATGACAGCTGACATGTCGATCTCATTGAATGTTGTCAGCATCGCCGTTGTATTTTTCACTTCTACAAGACGGGATGCGATCACTTTTCTAAGAGCGCTCATCTTCTTTCGCGAAGTCCCGGTTTTAGAAACAGTTGGAGGAGCTGCAGGAGGAGGCTGTGGAGTGATAAAGTCTGCTTGGGTCAGACGCGCCTTAGGGAGTGGGGTTGTAGGTTGTTCTATTTTAGGAGCTGGAGGCGGGGTAGCAGGGGGAGGCGGTGGGGTTGCAGGCTGTTCTGTTTTTTGTTCGGCCTTTCCTTCTGTGTCGATAAAGCCAATCACTTGCCCCACTTTTGCAGAGTCTCCTTGTTTGACAGACAAAGAGAGGGTTCCTGTTTGAGGAGCATAGAGGACTTGATTTACCTTATCGGTTTCAATTTCCAAAATTTCCTCATCAAGCTTGACAAGAGAGTGATTTGGTTTCAAGAGGCGGCCGATCGTCACCTCTGAAATGGATTCGCCAAGAGAGGGGATTTTAATTTCAATTTTCATGCAAAAGCCTGATTAAGTAGTAAAGAGAGTTCTTTGTCGTGCAGAGCATGAGAGCCTGTTGCAGTGGCTGCAGTCGGGGCTCTTGAGACAATTTGCACAGCATTTACAAGCGGATGCAGAAGGGGCTCTAAGTAGTGCCAAGCTCCTGTATTCTCCGGCTCTTCTTGAACAAAGCGTACTGTTTGGACTTTTTTATAGGATTGTAGCACTACAGTAAGAGAGTCTTTAGGGAAAGGGTAGAGTTGTTCTATACGAATAATGGCTGTTTGGAATTGCTTGCGTTTTTCTCGTTCTTTCAGAAGATCATAATAGACTCTTCCTGTGCAAAGAATCACAGTAGAAATTTCTTCTTTGGGTAAAGGGTCTTGGAGCACTTCTTCGAATTTGCCTTCATAAAATGCAGCGAATTCGGATTTGCAGTCGGGGTGGCGTAAGAGAACTTTGGGGGTAAAGAGGATAAGTGGTTTTTTCACTGTGCTTAATGCTTGCTCTCTTAATATGTGGAAAAATTGTACGGGAGTCGAAGGGTAGACAATCCGCATATTATTTTGAGCCGCAAGCTGTAAAAACCGCTCAATTCTTGCATTGGAGTGATCGGGTCCCTGTCCATCGTAACCATGCGGCAAAAAGAGCGTGACGCTGCTTCTAAAATCCCATTTTTGTTCAGACGATGCGATGTATTGATCAATGATCACCTGTGCTGTATTGCAAAAATCTCCAAACTGCGCTTCCCAGATGACAAGAGAGGCAGGTGCGGCGGAGCTATAGCCGAATTCAAATCCTAGAACGGCATACTCAGATAGAGGAGAGTTGTATACGCTGAGTTTGGCTTGTGTGGGATTTAAGTGGTTTAAAGGAATGTAGGCGGTGGCATTGACCTGATCGATGAGGATTGCGTGTCTGTGAGAGAACGTACCGCGCCCACTGTCTTGCCCTGACAGGCGGATCGGGATTTGCTGTGCAAGAAGAGAGGCAAAAGCCAAATGTTCTGCCATACCCCAATCGATAGTCGGCTTACTTTCTTCTTGGAGTTGTGTTAGCCTCTCTTGCATTAGGCGCTGAATTTTAGGGTGGACATTCACTCCGGTTGGGGGGGCGCAAAATGTTGTTGCCAAAGAGAGGAGAGTGCTTTTATCTACAGCGGTTTTTACATGATCAAAGCCGGGTGGTGTACTTGTGCAAGGCACGCGCTCTGATGCTGGAGGAATATTGTTGAGATGCTGCTGTAGTAGCTCTTTAAATGCGCTTGCTCGTTTTTCAATATCCTCTTTTGACAATATCTGCTCTTCTATAAGGGTTTTGCAAAAAAGAGAGTAAATCGTTTCTTTTGATTGGATCAGGGCATATTCTAGCGGTTGTGTAAAAAAGGGTTCATCCCCTTCGTTGTGGCCATATTTGCGGTAACAATTGAGGTCAATAAAAACATCGATTCCAAATTGTTGTCTGATATCTATACTCAGCTTGGCAACATAGATGCAACTTAAAGGGTCTTCTGCGTTTACATGGAAGATGGGGCAATCGAATGCTTTGCCCAAGTCAGAGCAATACCTTGTCGATCTGCCCTCTTTGGGAGAGGTTGTAAACCCTACCTGGTTGTTGATGACGATATGGATGGTGCCTTGTGTCTCATAACCGGGCAGAGAAGAGAGTTGCAAAGTCTCATAAATCACTCCCTGCCCTGCCATAGAGGCATCTCCATGCATAAGAATGGGAAGAATCGAGCGCTTCTCTTTGATTCTATCTTGTTTGGCTCTGCAGATTCCCTCTGAAATAGAGTCTGCTGAGTCAAGGTGGCTTGCATTGGGAGCTATAGAAATAGGAATCCCTTTAAAAGTGCCAACAAAGCCCTTGTGGTATTTTACATCATCTGACCCATCATATAAGGGGAGGTAATCATCAGTAAATTCATAGAAGATATCTTGGTATGACTTACCCAAGATATTGGCAAGAAGGTTCAGCCTGCCACGATGTGAGCTGCCTATGACGACTTCTTTGAGGCCAAGAGCTGTTCCCTCATCGATAACAGAACAAAGTAGGGGAATCAGAGTTTCACATCCTTCAAGGGAAAATCGCTTCTGACCTGTATATTTTGTGTGGAGAAAAGTTTCTAGAAGCTCTGTTTGAGTTAAGTACTGTAAAATCTGTAGCTTGTCTTCTTTGGATAAAGAGGATGGTCCCTGTTCTACTTTCTGCTGGATATAGGTTCTGATTTCGGGGTTTTCGATATGCATGTATTCAAAGCCGATCTTAGAGCAATAGATCTCTTTGAATTTGGCAACAGAGGGCAGATCAGATAAATAGGCGGGAATGGTAGGAGGTGTTGTTTGTAGTGGGTTGCATCGCACAGCAAGATGACCCCATCTGCGATAAGCATCGATGAGTTCGAAGATCCCTGTATCTGTTGCTTCTTGCGCTTGTCCTTTGCCAAGTTCAAACCCTTGGAAAAAAGAAGCAAGATCGGGACCCACGCTATCGGGATTATTGAGGTAGGCTGCATACCATGCATCTAATTCGGATAGATTAGAGAAGTTGGCATAAGACATGGGGTGCCTCCATTCGGCAGTGTAACTATTTTATTGATGTAGTCAATTACTTTTTTTTTGTGCGCGTTTCATGGCGATAATATCTTGAGGAAATATATAAGAAAAAATATTGTTATTTTTTATGAGAAGAAGACCTCTTAGAGCTGCGTTTACCCTTTGCATTCTGAATGTATTGTCTCTTCATGCGGCAACGATTACAGTGACAAATAACAATGATAGTGGCGCAGGCAGTTTTAGAACGGCTATTTCCAGTGCTGCGGCTGGGGATACAATTCTCTTTAATCCGGGTCTTGCCACTATTACTCTTGCCTCAAACTTGCCGCCGATCATTGTCAGCAATTTAACAATTGGGGTCAGTGGCGGTGGGATCCAAACGATCTCAGGGAACAATCTCTATCACCCCTTTGTTATCGGGAGCAGCGCGGGTGTATCTCCTACCGGAGTTTTGATTTCGAATCTTAATCTGATCAATAGTGCAGCTATTGGGGGGGCGGGAGCAGTATCCCGTTATGGGGGAGGTGGTGGAGGCGGTGCCGGGCTTGGAGGCGCATGTTTTATAAACGGC
>JBDKFJ010000011.1:0-34926 GCA_039798725.1 Chlamydiota bacterium | reverse complement strand
TTTCCTTTACTGCTGTTTCCTTTACTGCTGTTTCCTTTACTGCTGTTTCCTTTACTGCTGTTTCCTTTACTGCTGTTTCCTTTACTGCTGTTTCCTTTACTGCTGTTTCCTTTACTGCTGTTTCCTTTACTGCTGTTTCCTTGTGGGATTGATTGTATTTAGAGATTCTATCACGTAGCAAATTAGCCGCAAAAATGGCCAGCCCGCCGCTTATTATATGTGGAAAATAATTTGAAACTAATCCTTTAAGTGATTTCTGAAAGAAAAAGCTAACTTGATCCAAAGCTTTTTGTGGAACTGTTCCTTGTCTAGGGGCATTAGCAATTAGGGTGTATGCAGTGGCTCCTGCAGCACCGACAACCGCAGCTGCAATCAACTTGTGTTTATGCGCACAGGCAAACCGTAATGCACGGCCGGCAACTTGACTGATCTTAGATTGCTGCGCTACTACTTTCTTTTGCATAGGTCTAATGCAGCAAAGGCAAGCAAGAGATTCGCGGATTGCTGTAAGACGCCCTTGGACAGCCTTTGAAGCTCTTGTTCGAAGGGTCGGCTGTGCTATTGGAGCTGGTGTGGTTTTAGTCGCAAATGGGTTTACTCTTAATAGCATATAAAAACCTCTTTCATGTTTTTGATTTATTATATTTTAATTCTTTTGTTTTTTTATATCAATTTAATTTGTTTTTTAATTTATATAGAAGAAGCCAAGCGATAAGATTATATTCAAATGAAAGATAGGGCCTTATGGATCAGAATCTAGGCGGGATTTAAAATAAATAATAGAATTTTCTTATTGTTTCCTATTTCAGTTTTATTCATCTCTATAGTCAGTTTTATTCATTTCTATAGTAGGGGTGGTCTGTGACTTTATCGTAGGTTTGAGTGGTCTCATTCCAGACCATGGTAGGCTCTAGATGGGGGCCGTATTTGCTCTCCAGGAAGGTGACGGTGTCGCTTGGAGCCCAGACAGTCAGGTTGTCGAAATGGGCTTTTTTCAGAGGAAAGACGGCCGAGTAGGGAAGGGGCTTTGTGCATTTGAGTTCAGAGCGTTTCCAGCTCATCGGAAAGGGGCTGTCAAGGTAGGTAAACAGGTAGCCAACTGTTTGCTCTTCTTCATTGATTTGATAGTGGTAGATGTCGATAAAATTCTGGGTTTCTTTAATGTAGAGCTTCAAGAAGGTTTTCGGGCGTGTGTAGCTCGACCAGTCTTGGATTTGGTATTTGGCAGGATCCATTGTCGAGAGCAGGTTTTTCACATTCTCATGGTCATCGACAAAGATAGAAAGGTCAATGTCCCAGTCCCAAGGAATAATGCCGCCGTAACGGTAGGCACCAAGGCATGTCCCGCAGTCAATCCAGTAGGGGATGTTGTGAGTATCAAGAAGCTCTGCTATCTCTTTGAGGGCTGTAATTTCTAGGCGCTGCTTTTTTGTCAGACCAATAGGCCGCGTATAACTAAGACAGGGGATCTCTTCATCGCAATGTAGGAGGGGGAGACCCTTTTGTTCATAGGAAAGAGAGTGGGAAATGATCGGGTGTGCTCTTTTGAGAGCGCGATGTTTTCTTCTGACATGAGGAGAGAGGTAGGATAGTCCCTTGAAGGTGGCACCGAGGGTATAACTGAAGGGAAGTGTTGCAAATGAGACAAGCGATTTGAGCCAGTGCTTTCTTCTATAGCTATAGTGTTGTTTGACCTCGTAGTTCCATCCCTCTTCTGTCTGTATTGCCTGAATCCGTTTGCCTGCAAACAGGTAGCGCGAAGGAGTAAGAAAGAAATCGCCAACCGCTTCTAGAGGATTTGCGGTAGAAAAGTGAGTGTTGAAAAAAAGACTCTCCCTGGCTGCATGGAAAAAAGAGACAAGAGGCATGCCGACCGGCATCATGATATCGCGGACAAAACTTGTCGGTAGTTCTTCTCGCTCCTGAGGGGGTTCTTCGGCGCAAAGCAGGGTTGTACAAAGAAGAAGTAGTAGTAAACGTTTCATGAGGGCCTCTTGGGGAAACCAACGACTTGTGTATAACAGGCAAGAAGATGGCGCACGCCATTGACTGCCCTGTGGGGTTTTTCTTCGGGAGGGATCTTGTAAAAAGCTGCAATCATGTCTTTAGAATACCCGATATCCCAAGGAAGGGGGGTATTGGAAGAGGTGAGAGTTCTTGCAAAAAACATGGAGGCAAGATCCAGCCAGTGGTAGGGAAAAAGAAGAGCTTCTTGCTTTCCAGGACAGACAAGTTGTGAAAAAAAGATGCGGTCGAAAGAGGGGTTTTGGCAAATGAAGATCGCCTGTTTCCTTTTTAGCTGATAGCGGATGAAAAATTTCTCGATGTCTAGACCGACTTGATGACGAGGAGTTCCTTGAGATACTTCATCCCAAGAAAATCCATTGATTTTCAGGCTTTCGGGATCGCTCTTTTTCCACTCGTCAGAAGAACAAGCAACGGTTGCATGGAAGGTGTCAATTAGGGCGCCGGAGTTTAGATCGACAAGGTCAAAGGCAATCTCGATCACCTTGTGTTCAAATAGATCGAGCCCATTTGTTTCTGTATCTAGAAAGATTCCCAGCACAGTCTCTGCTCCTTAAAAAAGACAGGTATAACAATATGAGATTCAAGATGCAAGAAAACCTTTCTGCGCACCGCTTCTTCATTCAGACTTTCAATTTTTATAAAAATTCACCACCGAGCACACCGAGGAGGTCCAGTTCACTAACATAGGTAACACTGTTTTCGTCTCGGTGATCTCGGTGTGCTCGGTGGTGATTATTGTGTTTAGTATAACCTCATTTTTGATGTGCTCGCCCTAGTGATCTCGCAAGATGCGCGCGCAAAGCCGCCATGACGCAAAGAATTAATAATAAATTTTTGTAGCGTGAACTGTTTGTATTAGTTTATATCTAAAAATGGAGGTGGGTATGAGTTTATCACAGCAGGCCAAGCAATGGATGTTCGAAGGGTTCGAAAAAATTTTAGCGGACACTTATGTGTTGTACCTCAAAACGCAAAATTTTCATTGGAATGTAAGGGGGCCAAACTTTTATCCGCTCCATCTGCTTTTCGAGACGCATTACAAAGAGATGGCAGAGGCAATCGATGAGATTGCCGAACGGATGGGAGCTTTGGGGTTCTTTGTCCACGCCTCTTTTTCTTTTTTTAAGACAAAAGCGCGCATCAAAGAAGAAGAGAAGATCTTAAGCGCCCATGAGATGCTCACGCACTTGATCGAAGGGCATGAACTTCTGATCCAAGAACTCCGCGCTCTTTGTGTTATAGCTGAAAGAGAGCAAGATGCCGGCAGTGTGGATCTGATTGGACGACGCCTTTTGGCACACGAAAAAATGGCTTGGTTTTTACGAAGCCAGGTGTGATTTTTTTCTTCTGACATAGGCACTGATTAAGATAAGCGGAAGAGTGCAAAGAGACATATATCCCATAAAACAGAGGGCGTCATTGAGCGCAAGAGAGGTCGCTTCCCTGTCCAGGAGGATGTTTAGCTGCTCTACCGATTGACTAGCTGTTAGGTGAAACTCTGTTTGGGCTCTTTGGAAAAAATCTTTTGTTAAAATCGATGTCGCATTGAGCCCCTCTCCCAGTCTTTCATGGAAAAAAGATTGCCGCCGACTCCATAAAATCACATAAAGTGCAGCTCCCAAACTACTTGACGACATACGGATCACTTGCAGAAGAGTCATCGCATCAGAAGAGCTCTCTTTCTCATCTCCTTGTGTCAACAGATGTATCAGCGGTAGAAAGAAAAAGACAATGCCAAGGCCAGATAAAAAGCGTGCGACAAGCAAGTGCAAAAAATCGACATCGGGATTGAAAAATGTGGAGTAATAACAAGAGAGGGCAAAAAGAATAGAGGCCATTGCCATGATGAGATAAGGGTTTACTTTGGCTTTCACAAGTCCTCTGAAGATGAAATAGGCAATCAGGCCAGCCACCGCCATAATGCCGACAAGGGCTGCAATCCAGAGTACCGTATAGTTGGTATAGATATTGAGCCAAAGAGGAATCAGGATAATAATGCCAAAGTAAGCCGAGAAGAAAAGTATAGCGCAAAGATAGGTGCATAGTAGGGGTGGGTGTTGAAATAAAGACCATTTTAAAAAGGGGCGTTTCTCAAAAAATGTCCATAGAATAGAAAATAAAAGGGTCGGGATCCCACACACAAGTAGCCATAAAAATGTTGTCGACCGGTACCAGTCAAGCTGCTGCGAGAGAGCAAAAGCTGTTGTAAGACAGCTTGCGCCGATCATAAAGAAGAAAAAACCGACCTTATCTTCGATGATGGGACCCTCTGATGAGGGGGGATCAAGATATCTAAAACGACACCATACGTAAGAGGCAAGCAGAAGACAGACTGCAGAACCTGAATAAAAGATGAGCCGCCACAGAGATTCGTAAGAGAAAAAAGCTCCAATGCATGCGCCAACAACAGGGCAGATTGCGTAGAGAAGTTGGGTGATGAACATGTAATTGGCAAGTTTTTCTTTTGGAGCAAAAAGAAGCATGAGTCTCCTTGAGAGAAGAAAGAAAAAGCCAAACGAAAACCCCATGCCGATCCGGTAGATGTTAAAAAGCGTGTATGTAGATGCAGCGCCGCACAGAAAGGAAAAAAAAGCAGCTAGTAGCAGCGCGTATACAAAAAGGCGCATGCCGCCCAAATAGTTTGCAAAGGATTCTGTAATAGGAATGCTGAAGAGGCTTCCCAGTCCAAAAAACACCATTCCATAGATAGAGATCTCCTTGGGACCTCCTAAATCAGAGACGATATAGAGCCCTGACATGTTGGTCATTGCGGTGTAAGAGATGGCAAGAAAGAGGGAGAAAAAAAGAGAGAAAAAGATCATTGATATTCTTTCACTTGTTGTTCAAACTCTTCATCTTCAAGTAGCGCTTGCTCTAGGATAGGGGAGAGTTCAATAGAGGCTCTTGCTAAATGGGGAGGTGTATGCAAATAAGAGGACAGTGTGGGATCGAGGTTGGCCTCTATGATAGAGGCAATCCTTTCGGGGTCACCCTTTTCCTCTTCTGCAAAAATGGGTGTTATATAAGAGGGGGAGCCAGCTGTTGTATCGGGAACGATTTGCCCTTCTTGGTGGTATCTTGTATCGACGACAACTTCGCAGCTTAACCCCAGCCTTAAAGGGTGTGTTTTGATCTGCTCCGGATTTAAAGAGAGGCGCACAGGCAGCCTTTGTACGATTTTGATCCAGTTGCCTGACAGGTTCTGAGGAGGGAGTAAGGAAAAAGCATTGCCTGCACCCCCAGGAAGTCCCACAATTGTCCCTTCGAAAAGCGCATCAAAGCCCCAAAGATCTGTGCGAATGTCTACCTTTTGACCAATGCGCATTCTTTTGAGTTGCGTTTCTTTGTAGTTAGCATTCACCCAGATTTGATCTAGGGGAATGACGCTCATCAGAGGTTGCCCTTCTTTTATCCACATGCCTACCTGAATGGTTCTTTGTGCGACAAGCCCTTCAACAGGGGCATAGATGTTGCAGCGATAAAGGCGCACCCAAGCGCTTCTTACTGCATCGGCTGCGGCCACAACTAGCGGGTGGGAAGCAATGGTTGTATTTTGCACAATAGCTACAGTCTTTTGATAAAGAGCTTTCGACATTTCCAAAGAGGCATATTCAGAGCGAAGGGCTGCAAGAGCATGTTCATACTCTTCGATCGATACCCCTTGAGCGCGAAACACGCCTTCTCTATGCATATAATCTTGCGCGTTTTGGATAAGCTTTGCCGTTTTAAAATCGATTTCGGCAGCATAGACAGTCACTTGATGGATCAGCTCGCAGACATAACGTACCGCTTGGGCCAGCTCTTCACTGGCTTTTTCGAGTGCAATTTTGGCATCTGTAGCATCTAAAGAGACGATCAGCTGCCCTTGCTTTACAAGAAAAGAATCGTCAGTGTGAATAGCAGTGACAAAGCCCGGCTGCAGGGGAGTGATGTAGACTTGGTTGCCTTGGACATAGGCGTCATCTGTGTATTCGATGTAACGGAAATAGAAAAACCAGAAGAGGGCATATCCAAAGAGCAGTACAAAAAATGCGCCCCAAAAATAGAGTGCAAATTTACTTTTTGTCATAGGGGAGGCTCCTCTTTGGCAATGTAGCCGCCTCCAAGGGCTCGTGTGAGCTGTACGCTGATCGCATACTGCTCAAAGATAAGTTCGATGTCTTTGAGGGTTTGTTGTAAAAGAGCGTCTTGTTTTTCAAGAGAGTCTAGAGCGTTATCGATTTTTTGATCTCGGCGCAGCTCTGTGAGAAGGTAGCGGGAAGAGGCGTTTTTTACAATAGAGCGCTGCTGCTCTTTTTTATCATAGACAGAGCGACCGAGGGCAATCAGGTCACTGACTTGCTGAAAGCTTTTGAGTAATAGATCGTTGTAGGTGTAGACTGCCGTATTGAATTCTGCTTTTTTCGCGTTGACCTCTGCGCTGATTCTACCGGCTGTGTATATAGGAAGAGTAAATCCCGGGATCCCTTCGATGGTTTTGCTTGCCCAATGCAGCAGTTCGGACCAGGATGTCGTCTGAAAGCCGAGCAGACCCACGAGATTGACATTGGGCCAAAAGTTGGCTTTCGCAGCACCCACTTCTTTGGCAAGTGCCTCCACCCTCCAAATCTGTGCCATCAGATCGGGTCGGCGGCTTAAGAGCTCTGTCGAAATAGAAGAGGGAATGAGTAGCGCTCCATTTTCAGGAAGCGGGTCAGAAGAGACCTCTAAGGCGGTATCCGGACCCTGTCCACATAAGGTGTTGAGAAGGTGTTTGTCGACTGCGATTTCTTGCTCGATGGTATCCAACCATTGTTTTGCTTCGAAGACGGCTTCCTCAGAAAGCAAAGGGGGCAATTTAGAGAGAATCGAGTGATCGAGAAGCTCTGTTTGCAAATCGAAGTAGTGTTTGCGCACCTCGTAAAGCTCTTGATACACTTTTTGGCGCCACATGTTTGTTTTGAGGGCAAAGTAAGTTTGAGCTACAGCTGCAGAGAGGATAAGAGAGACTTGTGCAGCTTCTGCGATTTGTGCTTTGTATCTGCCGATAGCGGCTTTGTAGAGATTTCTGTATTTTCCCCAGAAGTCGAATTCATAGGAAAAAGAGAGATTCAGATCGATGACCTGCGCATTGAGTGGGATGGTGGGATTCAAAGCTCGATAGAGACCTGTTTTACTCAAATAAGACCAATCGTCACTTGCATCAAAGCTCACAAGGGGAAAAAGTTTTGCTCTCGCAATGATATTTTCATTTTTAGACAGCAAGATCCTCTCTTCTGCAGCTTGGAGATTGGGATTATTTGCTAAAGCTTTTTCCACAAGGCAGTTAAGTTCTTCCAAGTGGTATCCGGTCCACCAGGCGGCCTCCGGCCATCCCTGTTTTTGAAAGGCGACCCCTTCTACCTCTGCAAGCGAAGGAACGGGCAAGAAATGGCGCGCTTGTTCTTCTTTGGACATAGATAAAGAGCAGGAGGTTAGCCATAGGATAGGAAATAACAAAATGCTCTGTCGTACCCCAATCATTCCGCACCATGTAAACTATTTTACTTACATTTATTATAAAAAACTTTACTTATCAAGAAAGTGTTTTGAAATAAACTCCATGGTGGAATAGAATGTCCGGCATGACGTTGCCTCCACAAAAGTTTAGAGAGATTGTTTTCCAGCTGTTGTATGCTGCAGATTTTGGTTCTGAGGAAGAGGGGATTGAGCTTGTGATGTCCGCTCTTGCCGTTTCCAAGAAATGGGTCTTTACTGCAGCTGAGGTCAAAGAGAAAATTGTAGCTGTATTGCCACAGATCGATGCGTCGATTATCCAACACGCACACTCGTATGATTTTGACCGGATTCCAAAAGTAGAAAAGACCATCTTGCGCTTAAGTGTGTACGAGTTGCTAGAAAAGCAGGTTCCTTCTAAAGTGGTGTTTGCGGAAGCGATCCGCCTGGCTCGTAAGTTTGCCACAAAAGAAAGTGGAGCGTTTATCAACGCCGTGCTAGATAGCTTTTATAAAGATCAAATTGATGCAAAAGCCCTTGCTTGAAAGATTTCAAAAAGAGCGCCTGTTAAAAGAGGTGTCGACTTTTGAAATCGGAGGGCCGGCCCGTCTCTTTGTCGAAGTCTTTTCCACACAAGAACTGCAAGAAGCACTCCTTTACTGTCAAAGTGAAAACCTTCCCTTTTTTATCTTAGGAAAGGGGTCTAATTCGCTATTCCATGACAGAGGATTTAATGGTCTTGTCATTGCCAACAAGATTGGATTTTGCAACTGGGAAGGGGACAAGGTGCATGTCGGTGCAGGGTATAGTTTTTCACTTCTTGGAACCCAAAGTGCGCGCAAACATCTTGCAGGTTTAGAATTTGCTTCAGGAATTCCGGGGACAGTAGGTGGTGCGATCTACATGAATGCGGGAGCCAATGGGTCTGAGGTGTGCGAAACTGTGGAAGAGGTGGAATATGTTACAGGAAAAGGAGAGATTGAAATCTTGAAACGGGAGGAAATTTTCTTTGCCTACCGCACTTCCTCATTTCAAAAAAGAGAAGGCGCGATTGCCTCCGCTCGATTTTCCTTAAGGCCTTGTGACTTGGCAAGGGATAAACAGCTCAAAATCATCGATTACAGGACCCGTACACAGCCCTATTGCGACCCCTCAGCCGGATGTGTATTTCGCAATCCCACAGGATTTTCGGCAGGGGCGTTGATTGAACAAAGCGGACTTAAAGGCACCCGTGTTGGAGGGGCCGAAGTTTCTCTTATCCACGCCAACTTCATTGTCAATCGTGGGGATGCAACGGCTCAAGATGTAGAGCAGCTTGCCGCTCTTATCAAAGAAAAAGTGAAAGAGAAAACCGGTATAGATCTAGAAATGGAAGTCCGGACAGTGCCTTATGTTTAAAGCCGACCTGCATTGTCACACAACTTGTAGCGATGGGACGATGACCCCCAAAGAACTCATCCTTCATGCCAAAGAAGTGGGCTTAAGTGGTCTGTCGATTACCGATCACGATACGGTTGCAGCCTATGCGGAGGCAAGAGATGTGGCGCATGAAATGGGGATCCTCTTAGGCGTTGGAGCCGAGTTTTCCTCTGTACACCTTAGAACAAGTGTCCATGTCCTTGCCTATGATTTTATTTTGGATCATCCTGAAATTGCTAAATTATGTTTGAGGCATACGGAGCGTCGAAAGGCAAGAAATCGGGAGATGCTGCGCCGTTTGAGTAGGCTCGGGCTTTCAATCCAGGAAGAGGAGCTTCCGGCAGGCCATGATACGATAGGGCGGCCCCATATTGCGGAAGTGATGATCAAAAAAGGGTATGTCAAAACGGTAAGAGAGGCTTTTGATCTCTACATTGGCGATGGGAAACCGTGCTTTGATACAGGACCTGTTGTCTCCACAAAAGAGACAATCGATATTATCCACAAAGCGGGAGGCAAAGCGTTTTTAGCACACCCTCATTTGCTCAAAAGAAAACGGAAACTCAAAGAAGTATTTACTCTTCCTTTTGATGGAATCGAGTGTTACTATGGCAGGTTCTCCCATGATGTAGTGGCTCCTTTTTTGGGTATTGCCAAAGAGAAGGGGTGGCTTGTAAGCGGTGGGTCAGACTTTCACGGAAAAAATAAGGATTACCTCTCTTTAGGAGCTTCTTGGATCGATGAAGAACACTTTCGGCGCATCTTTCAGCGACTATGACAGCGTGCTCTCTGCCTTGTTTGCAATCCCTTCTGCTCATGGCCTTGCCCAAGATATAAGTCGGGCTGAGATGCTCTATAAACCCCTTTCTTATCCTACGATCCATATCGCCGGTAGCAATGGCAAAGGGTCGGTTGCAACAAAGATAGCCGCTAGCTTGCAGCATGCGGGATATCGCGTGGGGCTTTATACTTCTCCCCATCTTTTCGACTACAGAGAAAGAATCTGTATCAATGGGGAGATGATACCCAAAGAAGAGGTCCTTCTGCTTTTGCAAGAGCTCTTTGACAGGGGGCATCACATACACCCCACATTTTTTGAGTACACCACATTGTTGGCTTTTGAATATTTTCGCAAAGCCCAAGTAGATGTAGCGGTAATTGAAGCGGGGATTGGAGGCAGATTCGATGCTACAAATGTGATCACCCCCATCCTATCGGTGATCACGTCAATCAGCCAGGAACATACCGCACTTTTAGGTCGTAATCTAGAAGAGATTGGTTTCCAAAAGGCCGGAATCATTAAACCTTGTGTCCCTGTTGTCTTAGGGCCTAAGATTAACTCTGTTTCGATCTTAAAAGAGGCCCAAAGACAAGGCAGTCCGATTTACCTTTCGACGAAAACCTCACCTCTCTTCGATGAAGAAAACCAAGCGATTGCAGAGCTTAGCTTACAAGTTTTAAAACCCCATTTTGGCTCTATACAGCCTCTTTCTGTCCGCCCTCCTTGCCGTCTTGAGAAAAGAGGATCTATCATTTTTGATGTGGCGCATAACCCGGATGCGATTACCCGCCTTCTAAAGGCCTTAGAAATGGAGTTCCCCGATCGCACTTTTCGCTTTCTTGTCGGCTTTTCTTCCGATAAAGATTACAACACCTGTCTGTCTCTGATTGCCTCTGTTGCCTCCCATATCCACCTTGTCCAGTCTCCCTCTTCCCGCAGCGTCCCTATAGCACAACTTGCCTCTGCCTTGAATCCGACCTTGTGTACTTCCCACCCTTGCATCAAAGAGGGAATGCAGCAAGCGCACAATTTTGCAAGCGAAAGAGGGGAACTGTTAGTTGTATGTGGCAGCTTTTATATCATGCAGCAAATATACCCAACCGATTCTTGAATCACGCTTGGTATAGGCGGACAAATATACCGGTTAGATTGTCTACTCTTGTTTGGGGTGTTTCAACCATTTTATTATAACAGGTGTGAACAAGGGCTTTAGCTAGGTCCTCCATGGATGTTGCAAAGTGCGTTTTCATGTATTTTACTACTTCTTTTGTCGAAGCTATTTCAAAGATCCCATCAGAACCCAGAAACAAGACGGCATTTTTTGGAATAGCGCAGCATGTGACTTTAGATCGTGTACAAACCCCTGGAAACTCGTTGTTGATAGCTCTTGCAGGAGCAAGCTTTCGGTTGCGATCGACCCCCCCCTTTATGCTTATTCCTTTCGAGGTTTCTACCAATGTGCCACCCCGTTTTTTAATCCCTTTAGCAAAATTAGGGTCACTCGGTTTTGCATCTGTGCTTAATTGCCATCCGTTGTTCAAGATGGCTCTTGAATCGCCCAGATTTGCTGTCCATAACTTCCCGTCTACAACTATACTAATAATGGCGGTAGATCCCGAATAATCTTTGGGGGTAGATTGTTTTTTATATTCTTCGTTAGCTTGGACAAATATAATTTTTAAGGCATTCCAAATGTTATGTTGTGTCAATCCGCTCCGACAAACTGTGTGGATTGCCTTCGTGAGTATTCTTGGAAGATTATCTTTTAGATAACGTGCTACAGTTCTGCCACCATGACCGTCAAATACTCCAAATAGGGGTATCTCAATCTCCTTATCTTGCACAGTTATATGTATACTAGTTGTTAACAATTCATCTTCCATATATTCCCTTGAACCTTGAAAGCTACAAAAACCAACGTTATAGCCACATATAGTTGTTTTACCTTCCAAATGTTCCTGTGGTATAACGCTCAAAGTAGGGGGTGGTTCGAGGTCGTATATATGACAAAGATCTACCAATCTTTTCTCCTGCTCAGAGGTGGCTTGTTGCTGAGCGCGATCCCATGCTTTGTTAAGCCGTGATTCAATAGTGTCCAATCCTCTTATGTACCTGTCTAAGCATTCGCATGGTCTTTCTTCTACAGGATAGTAAGCAGTACCGTTTAAGTGGTAGATTGCACTGGTGCGCTCTGCAATTGTATTGGTCCCTGGATTGGGTAAAGTTACAGGTGTTACACCTGTGCCGTTAGCGATAGGTAGCATTTTAAACTCCTACTTACGTGAAGTTTTGGGTTCATTTTATGGAGGAGTTATCCCAAACGCAACAAATAATTTCATATTTGCGTTTGGTATTAGACCTCTTTCTAAATGCGCTTTGATTGGAAAAATTAGCTGTTTTTAAGCAGATTTTTTGGAAAATTTTGAGAGCATGTGTAAGCACATGGTCAAAAAATTTTACGAAAAAGATGCCAAAAAGAGCAATTTTAACAATCAAATGGGATTTCGAAAGAGGTCTATTACATCTTGGATTTGCGTAGCGCAATCCCTTCAGCAGCTGCTTCATCGGCGATGAAGAGGGCCTTGTGGGTTGGAGTTCCTATTTTTTCGATAGGATAGGTGTTTGAAGAAGAGAAAAGAACATCTGAGAGAATGTGCTGTTTGCCGGATCCTAAGACGTAGATTGTGATATTTTGTGCGGCATTGATGCATTTATAAGTGAAAGTCATCCGCCAACATTTTTTGGCTTCGATGAAATTAGCAATGACAAGGCGGTCTTTGACTTGTAGCCCTTCTGTATTGGGAAAAAGAGAAGCGGTGTGCCCATCTTCTCCAAGACCTAGCATCACAAGGTCGAATGGTTTTCCTTTGAGGGTCTCTTGGATGCTCTTTTCATATGCCGTAGCACTTTCTTCTATAGGATCGGAGGTTACCATGGGGTGGATTTGTGCGGGGGGAATAGGAACCTTTTTAAGGCCCGCTTGCATGGCCATATTGTAGTTACTATCGGGATGATCAAGAGGGACTGCTCTTTCATCGCTCCAGAAGAGATGGCATTTGGTCCAGTCGAGAAGGGAGCGGTAGTTAGGAGAGCTAACCGCTTCAAAGAGCGCTTTAGGAGTCGAGCCGCCGGAAAGAGCCACAAAGAAGGCATTATGGTCGCTGATTGCTTGCTTTGCTGTATGGATAAAATGCTCGACGCAATAGGTCAGAGTGGCCGCTTGGTTGCCAGGAACAATCAGGTCTCGCCTTGTATCCCAAGGCTTAGGTGAGAGTTTTTCGATTAGCATAAGCTTTGCGCCTGCATTTGCTCGATGAGCTGTAAGGTGTTTAAAAAGTGCTCCGAGGTTCCTTTATGACATACCTCTTTGACCAAAGAGTGTCCAGCTTCTGCTTTCGGGAAAATATAGTGCAAAGGAAGATCACATTTTTCTTTTGTGGAGTGCTGCAAGATAATCTGATGCACACGACTCAAGTCTTGTTTAAACGAAAAATGCTCTTCTGAGGTTGTCGTAATGTCAATAGACAAGATGAGTCCGGGAGGCAGCTCAGACGCCTCTATCCCCGTAATGGTAATATCAATGGGCCCTGTTGTACTGCGGTAGGTAAGGGTTAAGGTGTGATCATTCACGTCACATTGACAAAATTCCCACTTCATCTGGCTTGCAAGCCATGCTTGCAGGTAGACGGCTTGAATCTTGGTATGGCAGAAAAAGGGCGTTTTTTGCGCATTATAGGTCATTTGAATAGACCTTGTCTTTTGAAGCGCTTGTAAATGATCGTCAGAATAAAAAGTGGTCGACAGCATCTGACGATATTGCTCTAGCCTGGCCCAGTTCAGATCGGCAATATCGAGCCCCAGTCTTTTATGTTGATAAAGGAGGTTTGCAGCAAAAGCAGACAGGTCGTCCGTTGTCTCTGAATCAAAAATTAGACGATGAGCAAACTGTTCGAGCTGGTTAAAGAGAGGGTCATCGTCACAGGGATCTTCTGCCAAAAGAAGATAGACAGGAAGATCGGGAAGTAGGTGTGGCAGGACAAGAAAAGGCACTTTTTGCAGCGCAGTGCCTGCAGCATCAATCTGGATGTAATCGCAGGCAATATCAAACTGCCCTTGTGAGGCCGTTAGGATTGACACCTCTACATTTAGCTCGGTATTTATTGCATGAGTATCTGTTGTAATAAACAGCACGCGAGAGGGGAATTTTTCGATAATTTTTTGCGCTAGCTTTTGGATGTAGGGTATCCGATGGTTTTTTTGCGTATAAAAAATCAGATTGAAAAGACAGGCCCTTGTGACGTTTGTCGTCTCTAGAGATTCCCAAATTTGGTTAAGAGCCATTTGAATTTCTTCCGGTAGTACAGAGCGAGACATTAGATGAGTCTCCACTTACGGTGGTCTCTTGCCATCATCGCATCGGCAGCTTTTGGCCCCCATGTTCCTGATAGATAATTGGGAAAATCTTCTCGTGGGTGCGCTGCCCAATCTTCTAAGACAGGAGTCAAAAGCTTCCATGAGTTGAACACTTCGTCATCCCTTGCAAAAAGGGTGTTATCGCCAAAGATACAATCTTGAATCAGTCTTTCATAAGCTTCCGGAGGGCTCATGCCAAAATAGGAGCCATACCGAAAATCCATTTTTACAGGTTGTATGGGGCTAGAGGGTCCCGGAACCTTGCAATTGATTTTAAGTCCTGTGCCCTCATCCGGCTGGATCCGGATGGAAAGTACATTGGGCTCTCCTTTGGTTTTAAGCTGTTGGAACAGCACACCGGGAGGGTCTTTGAAGATGATCGCAATTTCGGTGGCTTTTTTAGGGAGCCGCTTGCCCGCTCTTAAATAAAAGGGAACACCCGACCAGCGCCAATTGTCTATAAAAAGACGCATCGCAACGTAACTTTCGATAAAAGAGGTGGGAGAAACATTTTTTTCCTCTCGGTAGCTTAGAACCTCTTTGCCATCGACAAATCCTTTTCCATATTGGCCGCGGATCACGGTTGTATCAAAGTCTGCAGCGTGGAAGGGGCGCAAAGCTTCCAAGACTTTTACCTTTTCATCATGGATGGCTTGGGCAGAAAGATTGACAGGCGGCTCCATTGCAATCAACGAGAGCAGTTGCATCATATGGTTTTGTACAATGTCGCGAAGAAGCCCTGTTTCTTCCCAGAAAGCACCACGCGTTCCAATCCCAATATCTTCTGCAACCGTAATTTGGACATGGTCGATGTATCTGTTGTTCCATACAGATTCAAATAGCGAGTTGGCAAAGCGGAAAACTAAAAGATTCTGAACCGTTTCTTTGCCTAAATAGTGGTCGATTCGGAAGATTTGCTCTTCATGTAGGTACTGTAACAACTCTTTTTGCAAACTTTTTGCAGAATTTAGATCGTGGCCAAAAGGCTTTTCAATGATCACACGGGACCATTTCTCTTTTACTTTCTCCGGATCGTAAATCAGCCCCCCTGCATGCATCTTTTGACAAATAAGGGGAAAGAAGCTCGGCTGTGTCGAAAGATAGAATACCCGGTTGCCTTTTGTTCCCAGTAGCGCATCGATCTCAAGAAGTCTTTTATTTAATGCCGCATAGCCGCTATCTTCATGGAATTCAGATTTGTGGTAGAAGATCTGCTGTTCAAAATGGTTCCATACCGACTCATCGATGGGTTTGACTCTGGAAAACTTAGCAACCGATTCTTTGAGCTCTTTTCTAAAGTCAGCATCTGTTTTATCTCGTCTTGCAAATCCTACAACAGCAAACTGAGAGGGGAGCTGACCTTCTCTTGCTAAGTTATAAAGCGCAGGAAGTAGTTTACGTGCTGTTAGGTCTCCTGTAGCGCCAAAGATGACAAGCACACAAGGATCAAGGAATCGAGAAGAGAGACCCGGTTCTGTCAGAGGGTGTAGATTTGTAGGTGTCATAGTTTTCTGAATCTTAACGCATCAAGGTAGTTTTGTAAAATGGAGATTGCAGAAAGGGGATCGCTTAGTTCTGCGCGCTTTTTTCTAGAAAGATCACACCCCTTCAACATCTTTTCCACGCCGGCAGAGGTGAGTCTCTCATCCCAAAAGACGATGGGACAGTGGACAAGGGGCTCTAACGCTTTGCCAAAGGCTCTGGCTTGCGTTGACATGGGACTTTCTTTGCCACTAAGAAGCAGAGGCAATCCAATGACAATCGTTTCTAGTCCGGGATAGACAGAGAGCGCATCTGCTACAAGCTGTGCTGTTGTGCCAACCTCTTTGGCAGCGCGGACTGTCTTAAGGGGAGAGGCGATGATTTGCCTTTCATCTGAGATAGCAATCCCAATACGGGCAAGACCAAAGTCAATTGCTGCGATTCGTTTCAAGTCTCTCCCCGTTTTTCTAAAATAGCTGCGATAAAGTCGCGGAACAGAGGATGGGGATCTGTCGGCTTTGATTTGAATTCGGGATGAAACTGTACGCCTACCATCCAAGGATGCCCTTTTACTTCTGCAATTTCACAAAGATGCCCGTTATGCAACAGTCCCGAAAAGATTAGTCCCTTTTCTTCACACGCTTGTTTATAGCTGTTATTGAACTCAAAGCGGTGTCTGTGTCTTTCTGAAATCAGAGTGGAATTGTACGCTTTTGCCGCTTTTGTGCCCGGTTTGATCGCACAAGGGAAAGCTCCAAGACGCATTGTGCCGCCTAAGTTGTCGACCCCTTTTTGTTCGCTCAAAAGACAGATCACAGGGTGAGGTGTTTGAGGATCGATTTCTGTGGTATTGGCATCGTGAAGACCTAGCACATGGCGTGCAAACTCCACGCATAATACTTGCATCCCAAGACAGAGACCCAGGTAAGGAATGTTGTTTTCTCTGCAGTATTTAGCTGTCATGATTTTGCCAATCCATCCTCTTTCTCCAAAACCTCCAGGGACAAGATAGCCATCACAGCCTCCAATATGCGCTTCGATATGCTCGGGGTCTGAGATTTTATCCGATTCAAAACTGCAAATCTCTACTTCGACCTGATTGTGCATTGCCGCATGGCGGACGGCTTCAAAGACAGATTTGTAGGCATCTTGATGCTGTAGATATTTGCCCACAATTCCAATTTTTACTTTTCCTTTGGGATGGCGGAGCTTGTGGAGCATCTCTTCCCACTTAGATAGATCTGATGCTCCTTTTTTTAGACCTAGCTTATCACATAACTTCTTATCTAATTCCTGAGCGCGCAAGTTGAGAGGCACCTCATAGATGGAATCCTTAACATCGGCAATATCGATGACCGCTTCTTGAGGAACGTTACAAAATAGACTGACCTTTCCCTTGATCTCTTCCGACAAACTCTCTTCACATCTGCAGAGGATAAAGTCGGGAATAATTCCGATACCACGTAGTGTCTGTACAGAGTGCTGAGTTGGCTTTGTTTTGACCTCTCCTGCGGCTTTTAGATAGGGGACATAAGTTAGGTGAATATTTAGGCAATCTTGAGGCCTTTCATATCTAAACTGCCGAATCGCTTCAAAGAAGGGAAGGGACTCAATATCTCCGACTGTCCCTCCAATTTCGACAAGCAGGACATCGGGATGATCTTTGGCGGCGGACACAATTCTCTGTTTGATTTCGTCGGTCACATGGGGAACCACTTGCACCGTTTTTCCCAAATAGTCACCTTTGCGCTCTCTTTTTATGACAGTGTCATAAATTTGACCCGATGTTGCATTTGAAAGACGGGATAAAGGTGCATGGGTATAGCGGTAATAGTGTCCCAAATCCAAGTCGGTCTCGGCCCCATCATCTGTGACATACACTTCTCCATGCTGGAAAGGGTTCATTGTCCCAGGATCGACGTTAAGATAAGGATCGAACTTTAACATACCCACTTTCAGTCCCGAAGATTCCAACAGTAGGGCGATTGAGGCTGATGCAAGCCCCTTCCCTAAAGAGGAAACCACTCCGCCGCTGATGAAGACATACTTGGTTTTATGCATGAGATTTTACTTTTTTTGTTTTTTTTACTATCCCTTGAGAGGGAGCTGCATCAACAAGATCGATCCAAATAGGAGAAATCCATGCAATATGACCATCTTCTTGTAAAATTCTCAAGTAGTAGTACACGAAAGGAGGCTTGCCTTCTTGAGGTGCCGTGAATGCAATTTCCGATAGAAGATCTGTGTCATCTAGGGCAAATTCGTGATGAATTGTTTTAGGACAGATTGTATGAAAAGGTTTACCATTTCTGATAAAGAGGATTTCCTTAATCGGTGCGGTTCCAGCTACAAATCCTGTCAGGTGTCGATTAAACTGCAGTCCCGGCTTATTCTTTGTAGACAGCTCACTTCCCATAGAAGAGCCGGCAATTGAAAAGCCCGCTACAATGCGCGCTCCTGTCGTTGCATAGCATGACCTGTGTTGCAGAGCCACAAAGAGAGCTTCTTTAGTATGCTCTGTTGCATAGATCCCGGTGAGTCCGGGAGAATACTGAACTTGATCGCTCTCGAGAAGCGTAGTGTAGATGCCACGGTCGTCTAGGCCGCCTGCTACAAATCCTAAACGAATGTTTTGGTTCAGCGCTCTGCGGATTGATCCTTTTTCACTTTCCTGCACTCCCTTTTTTCCACTAGTTGTAATCGGTCTTAAATTACCCTCTTTTGCTGTGCATTCAGAACAGCCCCACGCATTGTAAATTTCCACTACTTTCTCAAAATCCGGGTCGAACGTATCAAACGTTGTCTCAAATCCTTTACCCATTGTGAAACTAGGGATAGAGATAAGATCTTTGGGAGTGTGACTCTTATAGATTTTATTCATAGAGGAGGTTTTGGCCTCTTTTTTACGGACAAGGGCTCGATTATCTTTTGCGTAAAGAACTTGTCTTAGTCCCTCTCCTTCTGTTTCGCTAAACCATTGAAAACCTAAAAAGGCAGCAAAGCGGAAATCTTCATTGAACTCAGAGACCTGAGAGCTCATCGCTTTCCATACTTCATTAGATGCCCGCTCGCAATTCTCAAAAGGAGACGTGGAATAAAACTGCATGTTTCTGTCGTCTCTAAAATAGCGCAGACAAGACTCGATATTTTCTAGGGCATCGAATTTTTCAGACTCTCCATGTAACGATCCCCAAAATAAATTTTTCTCTGTCTCTGCAAAGCATTTGACAGGGGAAGAGAAATAGGATAGTCCTGTTTTCAGATTGCGCAACTGCACTCGATAGAATCCCGGCTCATTGAAATAGAGATTAGGGATATTTAAAAAACCGGTCTCTGGAACAAACAGCTTCCAGTTAAGATTTTCCCTTAGGTTTTCGTACGACACATCGATGAGCGTCCCTTCAGGGGCGTGGGATGTCAAATTGCCAAATACATCTTCGAATCTCACGCTGACATCGAATCGTTTATTCTTGGCAACAACCGATGGCGCTGTGATCCGGATATTGTGGAGCTCGCCTCCTTTGACATCGACTGTAAACACCTCGGGTTCTTTGTAGTCCCCTTTCCCTTTAGGATCGATGTAAAGGTGGACAGGGCGCCGTCTTTGAACAAATGACTGACACCGGTTCCCTAGTCCCAAACAGATATGAATGCTCTCGCCGATCTTTAATTCCTGTGGCAAAATAAATTCAAAGGCAGGTCCATATTCAGGGTGGGAGGCAATCTCTTTTGCCCCAAATGTTTTCCCTTCTATCTCTGCCCAAATGATGTTTTTCTTCTCTTTCATGTTTGTAGAAGGAAGCGCCCAATCGATGGGACGCCCTTTTGACAAAAGATCGAATTTAAGTTTTGTGCCTTTGGGAAGAAGGGAGGCTGTGGCATAAGAAAATTTCCATGTTCCCACATTGCCGGCACTGGCGATTGCAGGTTCAGAGCTACACATCGATCGACGCATGATTCCCCCATTGCATTATCTTGGTCATTTTATCCACAATTCGGTAATTGATCAATAGCCATTGTCTTTCCTGTTTTTACCGAATGACAGAACTTCGAGAGTTTGTCTTTCTCTTTTATAGGCCTCCTTCCGGCAATCCAATCAAATTAATGGGGCAAAAAGAAAACGAATTTGGCCCTTATGTAACCCATCTTGAGTGTTTTTAAAAAAAATAATACTACATTTTTAATTTGTGTGGATATTTATTCTAAAATGTAATAAAATGTATTAGAACAAAAAAGGTTATTATGATGCGTATTATCGGATGTGGTCGTCGTCATTCTATTCCTATTGTGCATCCATCCGCCGCAAATAGAGTTGAACAACTTCGCAAAGAGATTTTTAGATCCGTCTCTCACTGCTTTGCCTCTATACCCCTAATTAACAGGGTAGTTGCCCCAGCTTCTCTGAAGGTCGTCCCGGCTCATCCACTTTCAATTGCAAAGAATAGGGTTCAGAGCGCTTTAGCAGCTTTCAAACAGTTTGCCTATGTGCACAAGAAAAAATGGGTTGCCACGGCAGCCATCGGAGGAATAGGCCTTCTAGTCTATCTGTTAACTAAAAGATACATACGACCACCTATAAATCACCCAGAATTCTTTGCCCATCGAATATCGAGTGATGGATTGAAGAATGCAGTACATAAGCCAGTTTCCTTAGTATCAATTCTTCCCGGATTATCGGTGTATGGATTGAAGAGTGCAGTACATGAGACGGTTTCCTTATGGATGATAGTTTGCGCTATGACCGCAACTCATTGGATGATGATGCTTGATAGTGAGCTGAAAAATTCTAATGATAGAATTTCTCAGATCCAAAAACAACTAGATAGAGAAATCAATCCATTGGACCCAGAAACAGGGCATCTTCAGAATTACAGGGACATTGTGGAAAAACGGTTACAAGAACTTCCGAGTTTTATGTCCCCATTGAACCCTTCCTATCGGGCGCTGGTTAATAGATAGCCGATAGCTTGATTTTTTCAATAGCACGTTCATTAGAGCCCAATACTTCTAATTCGAAATCATCGTGATGCAATTTCCAGCCCTTAAGAGGGATTGATCCTGCCCGATGGAACACATACCCCCCAATGGTGTCGTATTCTGGGCTCTGAGGGATCGTGATCCCAAGGTCTTCTTGAATGTCGATAATGGACATTTTAGCATCGACGGCCCAGCTCCCTTTTTCTAGAGGAGCAAATAGAGTTTGCTGAGCAATGTCATGCTCATCGGCAATCTCTCCCACAAGCTCTTCTAGGATATCTTCAATGGTGACAATCCCCTCTGTTCCTCCCCACTCATCGACGATGATGGCCATGTGGATTTGTTTATTCCGGAAGTCTTGCAAAAGCTGTGAAATTTTTTTCGTTTCCGGTGTGTAAATCACAGGTTTAATCAATTTTTGGACTGATTGCTTTAAGTCAAAAGAGGGATTCAGATAACATTTTAAAATATCTTTGTGCAGAAGAACGCCCACAATATCATCCACACTTTCTTTGTAGACAGGGATTCGGCTATACCCCTCTTTAGAAAAGTGTTCAGCAGCAGTTTCTATGCTAATGTCGTGGCCCAAGCTAAAGACATTGATGCGTGGAACCATCACTTCTCTTGCAATCCGCCCTTTAAACGAAACCATCGAAAGGATGAACTGTTGCTCTGTTAGGTCAAGATAAGAGGCAAGCTCCGATTCTTTAAGCAGTTCGTAGACTTTGTCTCTTAGTTTGGAATCCGGTAGCTGTTCTTTGATTTCTTTGCGCTTATAAGGGAAGTGTCGAATCAAATAAAAGAAGGGAGTGGCAAGGGGGAGGCAGCAATAGAGAAAAAATGAACCTAAAGGGAAAAAGAGGTTTAATACCCACTTGGGGTTTTGTTCGCTTAAAATAATGAATAGCGATTCAGTAATAAGAGAGGCAAGTAAAATCAGTGCTGCAATAGAGGCAAATGCAGGAGGATCAAGAGAGAGAAAGTGATTGGGGTGTTCGGGTTGAAAGGTGGGAAGAGAGGTTAAAAACACAAAGGCCACGATCACATACAAGATGCGCAGCAAGTGTTTGCTGAAGCTAAGAGAGAGAAGTAGTCCCATCCACAAGTTTTTACGGAAGAAGAAAAGCAGCACTTTGTAGACAGAGCGTTGCTTTAAAAATTCTTCTGTGCCCCATTTGCCTTTTCTTTGGATTGCAGCTGAGAGCGCTGTGAGTGTGCTAGATCCAACGAGCATCAGTAAAGAAAGATAGAACATCTTGGGGTGTTCCTATATCCTGTTATTCTTTGGTATAACGTGACAGAGCTTTTTCAGGTAATAGTTTTCTTTACGACGCATAGCGCTTTTTTCTTTAGTTGTAGTGTCATTATGGCCTGCAAAGTGCAAAAGGCAATGCACCACATACCGATACAGTTCTTGGTAAGGGTCTTTCCCTCTTTTTTTGGCGTATTGCATTGCAACACTCGGGCAAACAAATGCTTCTCCTAAGATGTGATCGGAAGGCGGTGTCTCCACAGGGGGGTCAATTGGGATCGTAATGCAGTCTGTGACAGAGGGGTCATCGAAAAGTTCTGCATGAATAGCAGAGATCCGTTTCTCTGAAACAAAATGAAAGCAGACTTGGCTTGTTTGTAGGTTTAACGCGCGTAAAATAAATAAGATCGCCTGCCTGATCTTTCGAACAGGCAGGGTAAGATCTTTTTGTGAATTACAGAGGATAATAAGGGGCTTCAAGGCAGAATAGGCGTTTTAGGAAGGCCTGTGACTTTTGTGTTCTCTCCCTCTTTCCATTTCCCCATTTTTTTGAGGACATCTACTCTCTCAAAGCGTTTAAGAACATTGCGCTTTTTTGCAGATGTGCTTGATTTTCCGTAGCTTGCGTGTCTAGACATAGTATTCTCTATTTGATTTTTGGAACAAAACAGGCAGCGCCCAAATCTCCTGCTACTGCATTGGCATGCATTTTAAACCCTTCGGGCAAAGCGTCCTTCTTGGGGCCAGTTTTCACTGCTGGGGGGGCTGGGCGTTTGCGAGACACAGCACGCCTTTCTGATTGCTTACTCATTCGAACCATGGGAATCACTCCTAACAATAATGCTAGCACAGTATAAATTTACCGCTAAAAAATGACAAGAGACATTCTATTTCCCGGTGATTTTAAGTGTGTAAATTTTTATTTTTACTTAAATCTACAGTACCGCACGAAATGAGGAACTTGAAGGCTTCTTCCGGGGAGATGTCGACTTTTTGCGCATCTTCTCTTTTCATAAAGAGTAAAAAGCCTGAGATAGGGTGGGGGGCTGTGGGAACAAAGACGATCACCTCTATGTTAGGATGGCTTTTCTTTAGCACATCAGGAGCCTCCTTTGTAATGAATCCAAGGGCATGGGAATCTTTTTGGGGAAAGGCAAGGAGGACAGTGCTTTGAAATGCATTGGCACTATCGGAAAAGAGGGCTTTAGAGATGTCATTAGTAATATTAAAGATGGTGCGGACAAGGGGAATCTTTCCAAGAATGGTTTGGCTGGCTCTTAACAAAAATTTCATCAAGAATTTATGGCCAAATAGACCCAGCAGAAATATAAGCACTACAAGAACAACAAGGGCCAACAGGCGGCTGATAAAGACAACAAGGACGTGGTGTTTTTCAGGGCTTAAGTGGAGATATTCTTCATAGGAAACAACGAAAGATTCTGTGAGTCCAGCTAGCGGATCTGTAAAAAGATTAAATAGCCATATAGCAATCACACAGGTCAGCGCGATCGGAAGAAGGGCGGCCAGGCCTGTGAAGAAATACTTTTTCATTTGCCTTTTTCCGGGTTGATCATTCCGCAAGAGACAATATATTTGATGGCATCTTCCGGCGGCATTGAAATTTCAATAATTTCTGAGCGCTTAAAGAGGAATAAAAAGCCGTTTGTGGGGTTCGGTGTTGTGGGGACAAAGACCGAAACCAGCGATTCGTCAAGGGCTTCTTTACAAACAGTTGGGGCCTCTCCGGCAATCAGTCCTAAGACAAAAGATTTTTCATGAGGAAAAGGAACAACGACCACTTGGTTAAAAGGATTCTTATCGGAAAAAAGAGTTTTGATGATCTCTTTTGTCGTTTTATACACGGTATTTACAAAAGGAATGCGATCTAAGACTTGATCGAACAATTTGAGCAGGGTATGGGTAAAAAGCCATCTTGCTAAAATGCCCAATCCCACAGTTAAGAAAAAAAGAAAAATCAGAATCAAGCACTTAGAAGTATAGAGAATGAGGTCTGCTTTTGAGAGAAAGAAGAAGTCTCTCTCTAAAAGGGGGAATTGGGACAGCAATGAAGAGACAATCCCTACAAACGGTTTGGTTAGAAGATTGATAAGAAATACGACAAGCGCAATCGTTACGACAAGAGGTAGTAAGATGGCAAGACCTGTAAGGAAATGCTTTTTCATCTCTTTTTCCTTCTGTGTTCAATAGATTCCCACCGCGTCTGTAAAGAGATAAGGTCGATGGATTGCAGCTTAACAGAGAGAGGATCTGCCACTTTATAGGTTTTCCCTGTATGCTTGCCTGTCAGTGTCCCTTGCCTTTCTTGATAGATGAAGTAGTCATTGCCAATTTCTGAAATATGCAAAAAACCCTCGAGCATGATCTCTTGGATTTCAAAAAAGCATCCAAAAGGTTTGATTTTAGTAATCAATGCTGGGTAAACCCGCTCTGGATCTTCTTTAAAATAGGTTTTTAAAAGGCGCAGTTTTTTGAGGGTCTTGACACTCATTTCAGCCCGAAAGCTGACTCGCTCTTGATCAGAACAGTGCCGGCAGATCTTTTCTAGCATAAGTTCTTTGCCTTCTTCATTAAATAAGAGGCGCTGGATGATAAGATCTGAATATCTGCGTATCGGACTTGTAAAGTGGCAGTAATCGTCAAGAGATAGGCCAAAATGCCCTACATTATCAGGGGAGTATTGGGCAAGACGCATGCTACGGATGAAAGAGACGCTTAAATGGTGTGCATAAGGAGTTGTAGCAGCTTGTTTAAACAGTTTTTGCAGCTCTTCTGGCGAGGGCTCTTTTGAAAGAGAAAATCCTAAGCTTCTAGCAAGCGCAAGAAAGTCGGAAAAATTTTCTTCGTGAGGCTCTTCATGTATCCGATAGATGACTTGCTTGTCTCGACTTTTTAGTTCCACTGCAACCATCTCATTGGCTTTTAGCATGAACTCTTCGACAAGTTGATGTGTGATGTCGTATTCCACTTTTTTCACACCGGTTGGCATCCCTTTCTTATCTAAAATAATTACAAACTCTGTCATGGCAAAGTCAATGCTGCCTCTTTCTTGCCGTTTTTTCTTGAGCAAGCCACACAGTTTAACCATCTTTTCTAACGTCTTTTTATGAATGCTTTTTTTCTTGCCATCGAGTACCTCTTTAGCCTCTTCGTAAGTGAACCTCTTCTTGCTATGGATGCAAGCTCTGACAACAGAGTGGGAAAGCAGATTGCCTTGTTTATCAAAGTCCATAAGGACTGAGACTGTCAGCCTGTCTTGTTTTTCTTTGAGGCTACAAAGCTCATTAGAGAGCTGTTCTGGCAACATCGGGATACATGTGCCGGGAAGATAGGTAGAATTGGCTCTTTTATACGCCTCTTTATCCAGGGCAGAGCCGGTCGGGACATAGTGGGCCACATCTGCAATGTGTACGCCCAAATGATACACTCCCTTGCGGTCTTGGGAAAGGCTTAGAGCGTCATCGAAATCTCTTGCTGTATCAGGATCGATTGTAAAGCACTCCAAAGAGGTCAGATCTTCTCTGTCTTTGAGCTCTTTTTTTAGTACTTTCGATCCATACTTTTTGGCTTGGTTTACGGCTGCATGAGGGAATTTACTTGGCAGGTCAAATTCTTCAATGGCTGCTTTAATATCGCAAGAAGGGTCGTCGATTGAGCCTAAGACATGGGAAATTTCTGCTGTTGTCGGCTCTTTAGAAGAACCCCAGGCTTTGACTTTTAAGATAACGCGGCTGCCTACTTTTACTTTATGCGCATCGGGATTGGTGGTAAGAACAAGTTTTGAAGCTCCAAGAAGAGGCACATAGGAAAGAAATATCCCTTCCTCTTGTTTTTTTTGTAACACTCCGGACACATGATCTCTTCCTCTTTTTAAGATATTGATGATCTTGCCCTCTGGTCCTTTTTCGGATTGCCCATCAAACAGAGCCACTTCGACAAGATCGGAATCAACGGCTGTGTCTGTCAAATGTTTGGGAATAAAAATATCTTGTGTGAGACCAAAAGAGGGGTCGGGGATGACAAAACCAAAGCCTTTGGGGTGCATTTTAAGAGTGCCACTAATGACATCAGAGGGGGAATTTCGTGTTTTTTTCAATTAAAGCAGTCCTCGTTCAGCAAGCTGCTTCTGCAGGATTTTTGCCTCTGTAAAAGGCTCTGCATCGATGTCAAGCTCTCTTGCGGATTGTATGTATTCGACAACATCGTCTGTGTAAAAGCATTCATACGGCTTACAACCCGCAATTTCAAGTGCTTTTTTAAAAATCTTTTTCTCTGGTTTGCGAGCCTGTACTTCATAGGAAAGGACAAATCCGTCGAAAAAAGAGAGAAAATCGTATTTATATTTAAGATAAAGAAAATGGGCCTCGCATGTATTAGAAAGGGCAAAGAGTCGGTGTCCCTTTGCTTTTAGTTTTTTTGCAATTTCAATTGTCGGAAGGTTGGGTTCAAAGATGTCTGACATCGCCGTCATAAAGGCATCAAAAGGCAAAGAGAGTCCGCTTTTTTCCAAAATTGTGTTGTGCATGTGCTCTGAGGAGACGCTGCCTCTTTCATAAGAGTCGCCATATTCACGCATCAAAGAGATCACGGTATCCAGTTCGATTTGGCTTAAAACGGCCACCTGCCTACACATTTTCATGTGGTCGAAAAAAACAAGGACATTGCCGATATCAAAAAAGATGGTTTTCATCGTCTCTCATAGCTGAGTAAGGTGTTAGACAGTAGCATGGCGATTGTCATGGGTCCCACCCCTTTTGGCACGGGGGTAATGGCCTTGCATAGAGGCGCGACTTTTGCAAAGTCGACATCTCCTACAATGCGACCCTCCACCCGATTGATTCCCACATCGATCACAACAGCGCCTTTTTTAACCATATGCGGCTGGATGAATAGGGGGTGGCCGATCGCTGCAATCAAGACATCAGCAGAGGCACATACGGCGTCGAGATTTTTGGTCATGCTGTGAGCCACAGTGACGGTTGCATTGCAATAAGGCTCTTTTTGCATTAGAAGCGCTGCCAGCGGTTTGCCAACAATTGAGCTTCTGCCGACAATCACCACATGCTGTCCGGATAGAGGTACCTGAGCTTCTTTAAGAAGGATATGGACTCCAAGAGGGGTGCAAGGAATAAAAGTGTCTTTCCTGCCTAGATACAGTTTTCCCACATTCAGTGGATGAAACCCATCGACATCTTTTTCTGGATCGATAGCTTCAGTTGCGCGCATCGGATCGATATGCTCTGGTAAGGGGAGTTGTAATAAGATTCCATCGATGGCAGGATTTTTATTCAACATCTCGATCTGCTCAATCAATTCTTTTTCAGAGATCGTTTCTGAAAACTCATAATCGAATGAGACAATCCCCACTTCCGCGCATTTTTTTTTCTTTGCTCGGATATAACTTTGTGAGCTTGGGTTATTTCCTACCAAGATAAAGGCAAGACCGGGTTTGCGCCCTTTTATCGAAGCTACCGCTTCTTTGATCTTTAAGGTAATTTTCTGTGCAATCAAGGTGCCGTCAATAAGATTCATGAAACGCTCTCTTGCTTTTTAAAGGGCCACTTGTCGATCCATTTTTTAATAAAAGATTTCCATCCCACTTTCGCAATGTGTGCATATAAAGCTAAGGGGGCGCAAAAACAGCACAAAGCGTACACCCCATCGCAAAGAGGTAAAATTAACAGATCTGTTGCTGCAAGCTGCCAAGAAATGCAGAGTTTGTTACCAGACAGGGGAAGCAGTACCCATAAGAATAGTGTAGAAGCAAGGCTGACAAGTACGGAAAACAGAGTCAGAGAAATCGGTTTATCATCAAAAAAATGCCGCTTTTGTTTGTAAAATACAAGAGTTGTAAGAGTTAAGTTTAACGCTTGGATGCCAAACCGTACATCGGAAGAAAGTAGATCTAGTAAAAGTCCACATCCAGCAGAAAGCCATAAGCTTTTTTCCAGATCCAAGCGGTGGTACATAAGACATAAAAAAGGAGAAAATGTGAGAAGGTGCAAGGAGGGAAAAAAAGCCGAAGCAAAGAGCGTAAATAGGGTGGCAATACCAAAGGAAAAAAGCAGAGGGACATGTTTCATGTCTCTAGAAGGCTCCTTTGCAAGACAAGAGGATGGGAATTGTTTTGATAATCAATTTCATATCAAAAAGAAATGAACGTTTATCGACATAAGTGGCCTCTAGTTTCACTCTCTCTTCAAAGGTCAACCGATTGCGTCCGGCTATTTGCCAAAGACCCGTAAGACCGGGCCTTACAGAAAACAATTTACAAGCATTGTGCCCCAAGATCTTCAAAATGGTGTTCGCCTCTCTTGGTAGATAGGGCCTGGGCCCAACGATACTCAAATCTCCTTTGAGCACATTCCAAAACTGGGGGATTTCATCTAAAGAAGTCGAGCGTAAAAATTGCCCGATAGGGGTGAGCCTGGGATCATTTTTTAACTTAAAATAGATTTGCCATTCTTCTTTTAGTGCAGAGTTTGTTTGAAGCATCGAATCAAGTCGTTCATCGGCATCGCAGTACATTGAGCGCAATTTCCAGAACTTGAACAATTTTCCTTCTCTGCCTATCCTCAGGCTACAGTAGAGCATCGGCCCCTTTGAAGTCGACTTAATAAGCACGTAGAGGATGAAGAATAAGGGCAGACTTAATAAAAGAGCACAAGCGCTAAGGAGAATATCTAGTCCTCGTTTTGTAATACTATGAACTACTTGTTCTTTGCGTACGCAAAGTGGAGAGGAAGAGATTTTATGCACAGAATATTCTCCTAAGGGGGAAGGATGCTACCCTAGCTGATTGAAGTCAACAATTTTACTTTCTCCGCTAGGAATCCCTAAAAAGAAAGCATCGATCTCTTGTTGAGAAGGATAAGGCTCCTTCTGGTCTGTGAGCTCATAAGAAATGGCCATGAGCGCTTGTATTGTTTCTGTCCTGTCTTTAAAAGGGGTGGCTTTTAGAGAGCGCAGGTGCTCTTCAAATCGGTCGCGTAGTGCTTCCCCAAGGGAGAGAAACCATTTTTTTGCGGAGTGAAGATCCCGGTTGTACACAGCTCTCGCGATGTCTAGGACCTGATCCACGCTTTCAGGATCGGGTTTGAGTTGGTCTAGAATTGCTGAGGCTTGCCTTAAAGTTTTCTTTTCTTCGATAGTGGGGAGGTGATCTCCCTTATATTTTTTTATGAGCGTTTCTAGCCGCTTTGCTGTCCTTTGGATCTGATTTAATTCTTCTTTAGAGCGATTTTCTTCTAAAACACCGTAGAGTTCAATCATCCGATCTCTTAAAGAATCGACTTGGTTGACTCCTTGGAGGCGGTCAAACGCTTCATCAAGCTTTTTGTGCAGCTCTTGATATCTGTCCTGCGTCACAGGTTTTTGCATCTCTTCTGCGATCTGCTCTATATAGGAAGGAAGGGAAAAACGGTCAATTGTTCTCATGTTTTTATCCCTGTTTTATTTTTATTACGAATGCTTCCGGTCAGGGAAGCTCCACCTTCCATCGTACTCCTTTTTTTAATGTTGCGCAATGGATTTAAATTTTTAATTGTCATTAAATTGTAAATCTTTTCTTTAGTCATGTCCTGGTTTTAGAGGTCTATAAATTTTTTTGATTTTTTTTGTAAACTTAAATCTTCCTGAAAATTTTTAAGCCTTTTATACTCAGTTGTTTTTGTGGATGTGTTTTAACCTTCATAGGTTGTTATGGAAAAGCACTCTTTAAACCGGGGTATAAGACAAGATTTTTGTTACCAGATTGGACACAATCTGTGCAGAGAAATGCTCTTTAAAATCAGGGGGAAGCGAGGTCCCGGCGATAAAGATTGTGGGGGCGCAAAGATTCCATATATGTGGGGTGGATACGGTTTTTAGCGCTTTATTGCCACACAAATCAATGCACCGGATAAAGGGTAGTTTTATCGGCATGCTAAAAGAGACAAGAAGATTCTCTAATAGGTCAATCGATACAAGAAAAGGAGAGTCTTTCGGGGTCTGAAACCGGGTCAGGCGGTTGTAGGATAGATTCAGTATTCTTAAAGCGGGTAATTTAGACAGACTGAGTTGGGCAATCTGATTATGATCTAGCGCAAGTTTTTGTAGATTAGGCAGGTTGTGGAGCCTAAAAGAGGTCAATGCATTATTTGAAAGTATAAGAACGGTGAGATTCGATAGATAGGTAATCGGAATGGTAAAATGAGCAAGAGCTTTTGGATTAAATGATAAGTCAAGGATTTCAATACATCCGAGATCCTTAAACCAAGCAGCGGATAAATATGTGCATTTACAGCTTTCTAAAGTTAAGCTCTCATGTTTTTTTTTCACGGCTGTAACAATCGCTTGCCGTGCAGTTGCATTGCCGGGTGAGATCTGATTATTTCTTAGAGCTAGTGTGGGCAGCATTTTTTTATTATAATCAATACAGGGGCCATTTGTTTATTTGGCTTGGTGTGTTGTAGAATGTCCCATTCTAGCATGGAAAGAGGTTGTAAAAATTTTTCTATAGCCAGCAGCTCTCTTTTCCCTTCTTCGTGACCGGGGTAGCAGGTTAGGCTAATAAGCCCTCCTTGAGCAAGAAGAGATAGAGCTCTGCGCAGGCTTGTTAGTGTGCTGCTCACCTCTGTAGTGATGGCTTTATTCCCCTTGGGTAGATAGCCTAAGTTATAGACGATGAGTCGGATCGGGTGTAGGGTGGCTATTGTGGGAAAAGTTTCGTGGGATTGCTCAAAAAAATGGACTTTAGGGCAGTTCAGCACCCGTTCTTTGGCGCTTTGAATTGCAGCCGGTTGGATATCCAGGGCAATGACCCCTTCAACATGGGGATGGTTTGCCAAAAAAAGGGTGTCATATCCGTTGCCGCATGTGGCGTCAATTGCCCAATCGCCCGGTTGCAAAATTCTTTCCCAGTAAGCATGGGCAAGATCAATGTGTGATAAAGAGAAGGGTTTATCCATAAAATTTGCAAAGAGTATACACGCTCCCTTTATTTTTTACTTGGGGTTAATCGAGGGTTTGCGCTACTCTTGACATTCCCTTTAAATTGGGGTATTAGCTCAGTTGGTTAGAGCGCCACGTTGACATCGTGGAGGTCAGCTGTTCGAGTCAGCTATATCCCAGTCATTCTAGTATGAATAGAGATCATGAACAATTAGGTGCAGCCTGCTTGGCTGTTGCCATCCAAGAGGTTTTCCCTGAGGCGCAGGTGGTTTTCGCTGAAGGAACTGCTACTCTTTTTTTCTGTGATGTCCTCTTTCCTTTTGCTTTTAGAAAAGATTTTTTACCGTTGCTTGAAGAGCGCATTCGTTTGATGGGTAAGAGTGGTTTAAAAGTTTCTTTATGTGAAATGGTGCCCTCAAACGCAGCTGACTTGCTTATTCATAAAGGGCAAAGGGAGATGGCGCATTTGCTCTTGGAAGAAAGACGTGCAACTGTTTCTTTGTGTCGAATAGGAGAGGCATTTGTCTATCTTCCAGATCTTGAAAAAGTGTCTTTACATCTGGAGTCGCAAGAGGTGCGTTTATTCAATGCTTTTCCTGTGGTTGTGGATGGGGTTTCCCTGATCCGTGTTCTAGGGGTATGGGGCAAGGATAAGGCAGAGGTCAAAAAGAGGGTAAAAGATCTTTTGTCTCTTAAGGAATTAATTTCTTTGCCATCGGGAGTGTGGAGGGGGAAAGGAGAGCGTTGGAGAGATTCTTTTATAGAGTGGATTTGCAAGAGATGGGTGCGATTTAAGGTGGAAAAGGTGGCATTTTGCGGGGCAAGTGAGCAAGGGGTTGTGAAAAACTATCTTGAGTTCATCAAGGAAGGAGAGCGGCTTGGCTCGTTTCATGAGGTCAGTTTTGAGGGTAGAATTGAGGGGTTAATTGCTCCAAAAGAAGGAACGATGGATATGGCCGCCATTGCCTATTCGGAAGAGTTTTTCGAGCAAGAATTGATTTCTTCCTTGCAATTCATTCTTGAGATTCCTAAAATCTTTAGCTTTGAGTCTGAGGTCGTTGTATCGGTTTTGCTAGACGCCCCTAAAAAGATCAGACTTCCGTATCTTTCCTCTTGTGAGAAGGCACTGAAGTCTTTGGGGATAAAGTGGAGAGTGAAAGAGGTAACCTCATTACCTTATCTTGTACGAGTAGAGGTGCACCTTGCCGATGCGCTTGGAAGAAAGTGGATGGGTCCCTTTTTGGGGATTTGTCACAAAGTGCTGTTTTTTTCGATGAGTGGTTCATTAGAAAGAATGGCTGCATTACTAAACATGGGGAGAGTCGACTCTGAATCCGAAAGTTAACAGAGAAATTCGAGCCTTAAAGGTTCGTGTAATTGGTCCGGAAGGAGAGCTGCTCGGTGTCATGGCGCTTCCTGAAGCGCAGATGAGAGCAGAGCAATTAGGGTTAGATCTTGTAGAGATTGCGCCTAACGCTGAGCCACCTGTTTGCAAGATTGTAGATTTTGGCAAGTACCGCTACCAGTTAACGAAAAAGGAAAAAGAGCAAAAGAAATCGCAACACCATGTAAAGGTGAAAGAGATTAAGTTGAAGCCAAACACGGATGAGCATGATTTGGTTGTTAAGATCAAGCATGCAAAGAAGTTTATTGCCGAAGGTAACAAGGTGAGAGTCACCTGTGTGTTCCGCGGTCGAGAGACGCAGCATCCGGAATTTGGTAAACAGGTCATTGATCGTGTTTGCAATGATTTGTCAGATATAGCAACTCCCGAAAGTCCTGCAAGGTTGCAGGGGCGTATGATGGCAACTGTCTTGGCGCCCGGGGGCAAGAAGAAGTAATAGGAGAAGAGCTGTGCCTAAAATGAAAACTCGTAAAGCTGTAACTGCCCGCTTCAAAGTGACAGGAACAGGTAAGTTAAAACGTCGACGTCCAGGTCGTCGTCATATTTTGACAAAGAAGGCGTCTAATAGAAAGCGCCGTTTAAAGAAAGATTCTCTTGTCGATCAAGGACAAGTAAAAATGTATTCTCGTTTGATGGGAGTTTAGGAGATATATGGTTAGAGTAACGAATGCGGTTGCTGCGCATCGCAAGCGCAAGCGCCTAATGAAGCAAGCCAAAGGGTTTGTTGGAGATCGCAAAAATCACTTGCGGCTGACATTAAACGCGGTGATGTCTGCTATGGCGTTCAACTATCGCCATCGCAAAGAAAAGAAAAGAGACTTTCGTAGCTTATGGATCACACGTATTGGGGTCGGTGCTAAGATCAACGGAATGTCTTATAGCAAGTTTGTCGCCGGTTTAAAACAGGCAAAATGTGAGTTGAATCGCAAAATGCTCTCAGAAATGGCGCTAAGCGATCCTTCTAGCTTTGCCCAAGTTGTTGGAGCTGCAAAAAAGGCATTGGCATAAGTATGCAAGATCGTATCTCCACTCTTCGGGAACAATTCCGGACAGAGCTGTCGAGTGTAGAGAGTACAAAAGATCTTGAGCAACTTAAGTTACGGTTCTTTGGAAAAAAAGGATCTATCCAAGAGCTAATGCAATCTTTGCGAGAGCTGCCCCCTTCAGATCGTCCGTCTGCCGGGCAGCTCATCAATGATTTAAAAGTCGAACTCTCCTCTCTTTGTGAAAAGGCGATGGAGAGTTTTTCTAAAGCAGAGCTTCAACAGCAGTTAGACAAAGAAAAAATAGATGTCACTCTGCCGGCTCGTACCTCTTATCTCGGCAGGCGTCATCCCATTAATATTGTTTTAGAAGAAGTGATTGCGATTTTGTCGCAGATGGGATTTTCTGTGCAGTATGGTCCGGATATTGATAGTGATTACTACAATTATGAAGGGCTGAACTTTCCTCCGGATCATCCGGCAAGGGACATGCAAGACACCTTCTACATCACTCCCAACATGCTTCTGCGCTCACACACTTCCAACACGCAATTGCGTGTGATGGAAACCCATAAGCCCCCCATTCGCATCATTGCGCCGGGAACCGTATACCGCAATGAAACGATCAGCAGCAGATCTCATGTCTTCTTTCACCAGGTCGAAGGGCTTTACATCGATAAGAATGTTTCATTTGCTGATTTGCTTTCCACAATGGACCTTTTTTGCCAAAAGCTCTTTCAAAGAGAAGTAAAGACGCGCTATCGTCCAAGCTACTTTCCGTTTGTGGAGCCAGGTCTTGAAGTCGATGTAGAGTGTACTGCATGCTCTGGGCAAGGGTGCCGCTTGTGCAAACAGACGGGGTGGCTAGAGATTTTGGGTGCCGGGATGGTGCATCCTGAAGTATTAAAGAATGGTGGAATCGATCCTGAAGAGTACAGCGGTTATGCATGGGGAATGGGTATTGAGCGACTGACCATGCTTCGTTATGGTGTTAAGGATATCCGCGCCTTTACAGAAAATGACCACCGTTTTTTAAAGCAATTTGCTTGAAGATTAAAGCAGTTTGCCTATAATCCTTGTTTTCTTTTTGCGGAAGAGTGGCAGAGTGGCCTATTGCGGCTGTCTTGAAAACAGCAGTCGGGCAACCGACCGTGGGTTCGAATCCTACCTCTTCCGACACTGCAACACATTCAAGCTCTTGCATTCTTAAAGAGTGCAAGAGCGGTGAATGTTAGAGAACGCTTCCATATGTTTCGTAAAAAATTCTTCTGAATTCAATGTGCCAAAGCTCTGTTTAGTGTTCTTCTGTCCATGTAAATAAAATTATATATGAAATAATCACCGCCGAGCACACCGAGAAGAAATTGGCGTTGTCTTCTCTCGGTGCTCTCGGTGGTGAATTTTTATAATAAGGTGCTTTGCAATGCACTATCTGCTTGTTTTACAAAGTTTCTTGAAAGCTGAAAGTGCTTTTCTGACAGGAAGAAATATATGAATTTTTTCTCTGTGGTGAAATTACATATTTATGCAACAACGCCCATCAAAACTAATTCTATAGATGAAATAATCACCACCGAGCACACCGAGAGCACCGAGGGAAGACAACGCCAATTTCTTCTCGGTGTGCTCGGTGTGCTCGGTGGTGAATTTTTATAATAAGGTGCTTTGCAATGCACTATCTGCTTGTTTTACAAAGTTTCTTGAAAGCTGAAAGTGCTTTTCTGACAGGAAGAAAGAGCTGCCAGTAGTTATTTCTAAAAGA
>JBDKFJ010000010.1:0-39042 GCA_039798725.1 Chlamydiota bacterium | reverse complement strand
TCTACTCATGACAAGGATCACTGGCTCAAATCTTAAATGCCGGCAAAACAAACCACCGAGCACACCGAGGACACCGAGAGGAATAGAGAGGCTTTTCTCGGTGATCTCGGTGTGCTCGGTGGTTTATCTTTCTAGTTATAAGCTTTCATTCTGTTGAACACAGAAGTATTGGTTTCATAAAAAGAGGGGGATACCCCCCCCCTCATAAAAAGTGCTCTACCCACGACAAGGATCACTGGCTGAAATCTTAAATGCCGGCAAAACAAACCACCGAGCACACCGAGGACACCGAGAGGAATAGAGAGGCTTTTCTCGGTGATCTCGGTGTGCTCGGTGGTTTATTTTCTAGGTATAAGTTTTCATTGTGTTAAACACAGAAAAAGAGGGGGATACCCCCCCTCATAAAAAGCGCTCTGCCCACGACAAGGATCACTGGCTCAAATCTTAAGCTCTCATCCCGTCGAACACGCGACCAAAGGCCTGCATTCCGCTTTCAGCCCCTTTAGTCACGCTTTCGACGCTACTTCTAAAGCCGTGAACCACGTTTCCTGCTACGTTGCTGCCTTGGTTCGCGATAGTGGATGTGGCTTCTTGTTCTTTCGCATCGGCGCTAGCCTGTGCTTGCGGAAGTTGGAGTGATCCTGTCCCCATCGACCTACCGGTAGGTACAAAGACGGAGTCAACTAGTCCTGTCCAGTACTGAACTTGTATTCTGACGTTATTTTCTTCCGTACGAGTTGTGCCTATCTGCTTTTCTACAGAAGAGATAAACTGCGATCTTTCTTCAGGAGTCATGCTTGCAACGGCTTCTTCGTCAAGGCCCTTAATATAATGGGCACCATGCACTGCATGCTTCGCAGAGACTTCTTCTTGCGTTGCCTTGCCGTTATAGTAGTTTCCTTGTTTAGGATTGAACTCTTCTTGAGGGAATTCTTTTTCCGCATCGACCTTAGAAACACCGCCTGCTCCAGGACTTACTTCCTCTAGGAGACGAGGTTGTGCTGCTCCTTCCGTTAGCAACTGTTGTCTTCTGGATTCAATCAGTTGCTCTTTTGCGGTTTTGGGGAGGGTGTTCTCGGTTGTTCGCGCTGTCAAAGAGGAGGGTTGCACAGGTTCTTTGGTAAGAGAGAGGAGTTTTTCCTGCTGGGCGAGTTTGTTTGTAACATTATCAAGCTGTTTGGCAGAGTCAGAATGGTTTGTCATATACCGAGAGAAGGCAAATCCTCCGATCGAAATACCGGCGCTGACAAACTCACTAATTGAAGCAAAGAACATCTGTCGGTATTGGCTAGAGGCAGCGTTGAAAGCTTGGTCGAACGCATCTTTCATAAAGGTCGCCTGTCCTTGATAGGACTCTTTCTGATCTTCTGTCAAAGATTGGATAAGATCGGCTCCTGTTGCGGCCATGACACTCTGTGCATTCACAAGATAGAGTTGCAGGGCACCGCACACTTGTGAGCCAAAGTTTCCAAAAGAGACGCTGTTATTAGGATCTTTTTCTGTAACCGGAAGTTTCATAAGTTACCTCGCCTTATTTATTTAGTATTTTTTTAAGCCATCAATTGTGCGGCATAGGCATTCACTGCCGACATCCCTTGAGCCACCGCTACGCTTGCTTTGCCCTCTTGTTGTAGAGTGTATTCCAATTGCCTAATGAAGGCTGTCCATTGATCGGTTCCGGTTTCTCTCATATTACCTGTCAGTTCGAGCTCTGCATTAGCGTGTCCCATCGCCTCACTTGCACTCCCTTGAAGCAGGTCAAAACGACCTACCGCAATGCTGCTGGATCCTTGACCCACAGAGGCAAATCCCGATGCGAGCACTGATCCTTTTAGAAAACGTGTACTCCAGACAGACAGGTTGCCACCGCTGACTTCTTGTGTACCCATGGCGCCACCGCCTACAAGGCCGGCTAAAAGGGATAAAATAGACACAATCGATTCCAGAGCCTCTGCAAGTTTCTTATTGTGCGCAATGGCGGCTAGGTTCCCTCCCAGATTCGCGCTGCTAGCTGACATTCCAAATGTGGTAAGGGCCCTTGCTAACGGAGCCGGGATTCTTTTTAGGAGAGCGGATGCTTTTCCTTTCAAGCTTGCTTCTTCTGCCGTCTCATCTGCTGTGGTATTTGCTTCATCGACAGTGGCTGTTGTTGCGCTCTCAGCTCCTGCTTTAAGGGCGGTGCTGCCAATGAGATCTCCTATTTTTGCAGCAGCGGCTCTGCCTCCGGCTCCGGCTGCTACAGAGACAACCACAATCAAAATACTTCCAATGAGTCTTCCAATGGATTTTTTTAATCCAAAAGCGCTGTGCAATAAATCCGCAATCTTGTTCTCAGCCCATTTTGTGCCACCCGATACAGAAGCTGCATAAAGAGCAATCGAGATCACAGCTAGTTCCGGTTGTGCCGTCACGGCCGAAATCACGCACATGATCGATGTCAAAATAGCTCCAAAAATCTTTTGAAAAAGAGAGGCGTGGCGCTCTTCATTTTCTGCATGGATGAGCTCTTTCAAATCTTTGATCGCTTGTTGCACAGAGTTTTGCCCTAAGTTGATCATGGTCTTTGCCATCTTTTCCTGGTACTTGCCATTTGTCAAAATAGTCTCTGATGTAGACTCTTGCACTTTAAACAGCGCCTTCGAGCTATCAATTGCCGCTTGCTGTAGCAAGCCGTTGGATACTGTGATATCTGCCATAAAACCTCTTCTTTTTATTATAAATTATCCAGAGAGCGTCCCTGTCAACTGTACCCACTGCCCTTTTGACGTGTTGATCGCTGACACCTCTGATGAGGCCTGGTTTGAAGATTGCGGGTCGGTGCTGGTTGCTAAGTTGGTTTCTTGTGTCACATATTGCTGGCCGATCTGGATCCGTTGAGACAGCTCTGCTTGTAATTGACCAATTAAACTCTGCATCACGTTCGCATTCGCTGTGCCATTATTATGACTGCCCTGATTTGCATAATACGCTTGTATTTGCAAGAGTTGGTTCATAGTATAGGTTCCATTCAGGACTCCCCCGTTTGGTTGCATTGTAGAAATGAATAGTTGGGGTGGAGGAGGATAGTTCATTCCGCTTGCATAAGATTCTGCAACTGATGAAAAACTCGAGCTTCCCGATGAGGGGATAAGCGCCTGTATGTCTTGCACCGCATTGGGAATCGAATTTAAACTAATGGTTAGAAGAGATGCTGGCCATCCGTAATATTGTACCCCCCAACTTATAATGCCAGACAAATTGACGTTAAGAAAGTCCATGCACGCTGGGTTGAGTTCTTGTGTGGATGTAAAGCCGGATAAATTAGGTTCTGTCACGTTAAACTCTGTATTCGAGGCCCCGAGTTGCTGTTCAATCTCTGCTGCATTTTCTAGCATGAGGGAGTCGTTATACTCAGAGAGCATCGTGGCTGTCATATGCCGGCATGCGCCCATCCATGCAGCTTGCATCCAATTAAAATTGGACAGCTGCGCGGGAGGAGACGGCGGCCCTTGGTTTGCGGGGCAATTAGTTGTTAAAGGCATAATGCACTCCTTTTTTTATATAAATTTATACTATTGGGGAGCCCGTTAGCTCTACCCACTGTGCTCTTGCTGTGTTGAGATCTGATAACTCTTTCATTGCCATATTTGAAGATTGAGGATCGGTGCTCGTTGCAAGGTTTGTTTCTTGAGTTACATACTGCTGGCCAATTTGGATGCGCTGAGAGAGTTCTGCTTGCAGCTGACCAATCAAGCTCTGCAAACAGTTTGCATTAGCGGTCCCTGCTTTATTTCCTTGATTTGCATAATAACTCTCCACAAGAAGAAGAAAGTTGATTGTATAGGCTCCTGTCAGCGTTCCTGGAGCCACTTGAGCGCATTGTGTATACATCGGCGGAGCAGACAGATTATTGGCCTTGGCTGTGGCTTCTACTGCATTTGAAAAACTGTTAGGTGTTGCACTGGGGCTGCTATTGATTAAAGATTCCAGCTTGCTCACGACTGTGGACATAGGATTATTCTGTAATAGCCCTTGGATATAAACAGGAAGCGGCTGCCCGTTTACTACAGAGGGCCAGCGGTAATGAATCATTCCATAGCCTAAAACCTCTGATAAGATCGTTGTTGGGCAAATGGCATTCGGGATGTTCTGCTCAAGAAAGAACGCGTACTCCGGGTTAAATCCTGTAGTAATTATAAAGTTAGAAAGGCTGGACTCATTGACTTGAAATGTTTGTCCAGGAGCCCCTAATTTTTGCAAAAGAGCTGCACTATTCTCCAGCATCAAAGAGTCGCTATACTGCGCAAGCATAGTCGATGACATGTGTTTGCATGCACCCATCCAGGCAGTGAGCATCCAACAGAAATGGGAAGGGTGTAATACACCTTGTTCTTTCCCTTTTACAGTGGCAATATCTTGTAGCATCAATAAACTCCTTACCCACCGCGGGTCTGGTTTTGGATCATCTGGCGTCCGCTTGACACGATAGACTGTATTGTTCCGCGCATCATGTTCAACATCTGTGACACCTGGGACATCGTATTTTGCAGCAACCCGCCTTGCAGCGAAGTCAATGAACTAAATGCAGCTCCTATAGAACTTACCTGCCCTGATAACTGCTGTAGGTTTTCCGCGTCTTGGCTGGGCGACCCCTGTCCCGATACCCAGTTTTGAATGGCAGTTCGCACTGCAGTGGGACTTTGCGTATCAGTGGATGTCGTCATGGCTCCGGGAATGAGCGCTTCAACAGCTGAAAGGGCGGTCTGAATTCCGCTAATTGTCGAGCTGTCCATCCAGGCGGGGGGAGGAGAGCTGTTCGCTAAGTTATAAAGACTTGTCAAAGCATCGCAGAATTGCGTTGCGGTCCCGGCTGGCGGATTACTTCCTTGAAGAGCCGAAAGTGCTGATGTAATCTGGTTTACAACGTTAGTTCCGACAGATCCTAAGTTCTGGGTGGCACCCTGAATACCTGCCTTGTCACCGGTCTCTCCAATCATCCCGTTACATAACTGAATGAGCATCTGGTAGGCCTCGCCTGTAGAAATTTTACCGCCGTCGCGATCTTCAATCTCTGTCAATAGTTCCGCTTTAAAGATTCCGTCTTCGGTTTCGGCCTCTATAGCCGCGTTATACTCATCTTGGGCTGTGTTCCAGCCGTAGGAATCGGTATCCTGTGGTTGGCTGGCTGGTATATTGGTTGTCATAAAATCTCCTCTTTTTACTTGCGGCCACACTATCGCCTAGTATAATTATACATTAAAACTAATTTTTTTATACTATTAATTTAATATTTTCTATATTGTTTAGTCAGTAACAAGCTTATAATAAGCATGTTAAGTATTGTTCTGATAATCTTTTCATTCTTGTTTCCAATGACTTATATTAAATTGATTAATATATGATCTGTTGTGTATAATTGTTTTTATAATATTTTAAGGATGGTTAATATGACGATAGAGACCGTAGGCGCAACTGTAACCCCCAGCCCCATTGCAACCGTAGGTGCCACAGTTGAGGGGGGGACGGCTCAAGAGCGTCAAGAGGTTGAGCTTCAAAGACTTCCGTATGATATTGCTTTAGAAGCTGTCAAGACAGAAAAGGTGTTTCTTGCCGCTTCAGGAAGAGCCCTACAAGTCAGGGATCCTCAAGTTCAAAAATCTCTGGATGATGCATTTGCAAGTATCAAGGGATCGCTGCAGCAACTATATCCCGGAGCAGACAATGTGATAGTAGACATTGTCAAGGGAACCATTCAATACTCTGCAAATAATAAAGAACATCTTGGAACCCTCAAAGAACTTTACGGCAGAGTAGACCATCTAGAAAAGTCGGTTGAAGCATTTACATCCGCATGTGATAAGGCATGGAATGACGCTGCAGATCCTAAGCGGAATTATCGCAAGAGGGTAGAGCACTATGAACAGCAAGGGCTTGTTCCTATTCAACCTATTGCTGTGGCAGAAAAAGATCTTCAGGGATGTGGGGCAACGGCTAAAGGAGACGACTGGGACAAAGAAAAGATTAAAGGGTCTCTAGCTATTGTATATGACGCTTTCAGAGAACAAATCCCGGATTCAGATCAGGGGAAAGAGCATAAATTGCAAGATGCTTTGGGAAGAATGTATGAAGGAACCCAGGTGGTAAAGAATATCCAAGATAAATTAAACGAGCAGTTAGAGACATCGCAAAAAGAAATAGCAGACTTTGAAGGGCAACAAATGGATTTCACTCGGTATCCTAAAGGAAAAGAGGATGAGAATTACAAAAAAGATTTGAGTGTATTCGAGAGTAAACACACTCAGTTACAAGAAGCAAAGTCCCGCTTATTCAATATCGATTGGATCTGTCTTTTTACGAATTTAGCATTTGCTCAGAATCTAACGCAGATGGAATCTTCTCCGATTGAAGAGCGCGTAAGAGCTATTCGAGAGCGTGCGCAACAGGTAAAGGCTTTTGTCCAAGAGTTGGTTGGTAAAAAGCGTAAAAGGAATCAAGAGCTGGCCCAAGAAAAATGGATTCAGTCTCGGTTGCCCGGATTTATCCCGGGTTCTTTAAAAGCACAGACAGAGTTAGAGACAGGAGATTCTTCCTATGCAAAAGAGATCGCGGATTGTACTTTTGATGCGTTCTCTAAAGCTTTAAGCATAGAGGCTCGCGAATTCAAAAAAGATAGCGCTAGAAGAATGGAAGGGCAAATTCTTGGGCTTGTCACTGATAACCTGCAAGAGATGCATTCCCTATTTGAGGGCATAACACCTGAACAGGTCAAGACTCAGAGTGCTGGCTGGCTTCCCTTAGAGGATGACCTAAAAGACAAACCAGCAAGTGAGATCGACAGCGTTTTAGATGCTGTGACAAATCTTTTAGGCTGAGTGTGACCGGATAATGCGCGGCGTCGTTCTGCCGATTACGCACTCACGATCAATGGTAATTTCTTTGATCGTGGGATCCGATGGAGCTTCAAACATAAGCTCTAGCAAAAGACTCTCTACAATCATCCGTAGAGCTCTTGCCCCTGTTGCCGTTTTTTTGGCTTCTTCTGCCATTGCCATTAACGCATCTTCTGCAAAATTAAGTTGGATATTTTCTTCAGCAAACAGCGCTTGGTACTGCTTGGTAATCGCGTTTTTTGGCTCTGTCAAGATTTTGACAAGATCTTCTGTTGTAAGCTCATTGCAGTTGGCGATACTGTTGAATCTGCCGACAAACTCCGGAATCATACCGAATTGGATCAGATCTTCAGGTTCGACTTGTGAGAGCAAATAGTTCGTTTCTGTAGCATCAAATGAGTCTGTGGTCTGTGTATCAAAACCGATACTAGCCTTTCCTAAACGCTTTGCAATAATTTTTTCGAGGTGAACAAACGCTCCGCCTACAATAAAAAGGATGTTTTGAGTATTGACTCGGATATATTCTTGGTTAGGGTGTTTTCTTCCCCCTTTGGGAGGCACGTTTGCGACAGTTCCTTCTACAATTTTGAGCAGGGCTTGCTGCACTCCTTCTCCGGACACATCGCGTGTAATCGAGACATTGCCCGTTGTCTTGCGGATTTTATCGATCTCATCGACATAGATGATCCCCATTTCAGCTCTTGCAATATCGTAGTCGGCCGCTTGCACAAGGCGTAAGATGATATTTTCTACATCTTCTCCCACATACCCAGCTTCGGTGAGCGTGGTCGCATCAGCGATAGCAAAGGGGACATCGAGAATATTGGCAAGCGTTCTTGCCATAAGCGTCTTTCCGGAACCTGTAGGTCCAAGTAGAAGTACATTCGATTTGCTATATTCGGATTCGCCTTGCTTATGAATGGAGCGAATGCGCTTATAGTGGTTGTAAACTGCAACGCAGATCGTCTTTTTGGCTCTCTCTTGGCCGATCACATACTCATCGAGTGCTTGCTTAATTTCTTTGGGTTTGAGCAACTTCAATTCATGGTGTACGACCTTTTTTTCGACAATTTCCATGCATAGACGTACGCATCTGTCGCAGATAAAGGACTCGGACCCAGAGATGAGTTTCTCTACAGCTTCTTCCGGTCTTCCGCAGAATGAGCAGAGAGGTGAGGTGTGATCTTTTTTTGTCATGTAATACCTGCTGTTAGGAAGAAGCCTTAGATGTGTGTTGAGCTACTTTGTCAATAAAACCATAAGCCATTGCTTGCTCGGGATTCATGAAAAAATCCCGTTCGGAATCTTCCATAATTTTTGAAAGAGATTGCCCTGATAGGCTAGCCATGATTTGTGCACAAATTTTCTTGAGTTCTAGAATTTCTTTTGCTTGCAAAACGATATCTGCAGAAGTTCCGGCAACGCCACCAATGGGTTGATGAATCATGATACGGCTATTGGGAAGAGCAAATCGTTTGCCCTTAGTTCCAGCCGCTAGTAGTAATGCTGCCATGGAAGCGGCTTGTCCTAAACAATAGGTGTTAATGTCAAAGCCCATAAAGCGCATGGTGTCATAGATGGCAAGACCGGCCGTAATATCTCCTCCAGGGGAGTTAATATAGAGGCTGATGTCTTTTTTGGGATCTTCAGCTCTTAAAAAGAGGAGCTGAGCAATCACCGAATTAGCAACCTGATCGTGAATTTCAGTGCCGATGAACACAATGCGATCCTTCAGCAGGCGTGAGTAGATATCCATCGCACGCTCGCCTCTGCCTGTATCTTCAATTACATAAGGAACCATTTGCATACTCCTTGAAGGGCAACAACACCCCCACTTCATACCGATTATGATCTAACCCCCCCATTTCCATCAACTGCAGAAGATTGCGTGTGTGGTGAGGTGGCTTCCATTTATTATTTGTTTTGTTTGTAGTGAAAGTTGGAGGGGTGGCTGCCATAGACATATCGGGTGGTGCGTCCCTTCGAAGCGCACCCCCTGTGACCCCCTTGCGCTTCACCTTAGCGAAGCCATATCGCATTTTCGTCGGGGGTCCGTGCATAGCACTGTTCCCCCACGCTGCGCTCTCCTCAAATGCAATCTTGCTTTGCGATCTGAATCGATCGGCTGCTCGTGCACTCCTCCCCAGTCCCTGCAGGACGGGGCCCCTCCGTGTCAACTCGCAGAGCCATTCTCTTTTCCCCTTCGGGCTTTCTCCACTTGTTGTAGTTAAGACAGATGGTGAGAACGCAGAGCGGCAAAACAGATGGCTCTGTGAGTTGACACGGAGGGGCCCCCTTTTCGGGGTCCCCTTTGGGGTGGAAAGCGGGGAGGAGTGCGCGAACAGCCGATCGATTCAGATCGCAAAGCAAGATTGCATTTGAGGAGAGCGGAGCGTGGGGGAATAGCGCTGTGCACGGACCCCCGACGAAAATGCGATATGGCTTCGCTAAGGTGAAGCGCAAGGGGGTCACAGGGGGTGCGCTCTGCAAGGGACGCACCACCCGATATGTCTATGGCAGCCACTCCTCTAACTTTCACTACAAACAAAACAAATAATAAATGGAAGCTATTCTGCTAGCTTGCTGTGGCGTTACGGAGGACGAAGTCTTGGGCTTTTTCTAGGATACAGCGGGAATAGGTCTCTGCTTGTTTCACTTCAGCATTTTCCGCATGGGGATTCTGTAGTTCCACTAAGGCATCAAGCGGGCTGTCGGATTTTTGCTTGAGATCTTCCGGCTGGATTGAAATATTTGCATCTGCAAGCAGCTGCTTGCAAAGAAAAAAGAGGCGCACAGCTTTTTCTGACTGTGTTTGTACGGTTTGTACAATTTTGTTTTTTTCTTCTTGAGGAAGACTTTGCCAATATTGTTGGAAAGAGGTGTCTTGCCACAGCTGGCGGAATCGGAATTCGGTTTCTTTGCGAATGACGGCTTGAGGAAGATCGAATGGGTAGGTGGTTAAAAGGAATTCTGTGACTTGCTTGCGCTCTTCTTCAATCACATGAGCGTCGGCCTGTTTGTTCAAAAGGTTTGTGATGTTTTCTCGCATTTGCGCCACAGTGTCTACACCCAGCTGTTTTACAAAATCGTCATCGAGGGTTGGTAATACAGCGGTGTCTACAGAGCGAATGGTCACTTTTACTTTTTTGTCCGCAAGTTCTAGCTTTTCTTCCTCAGAGGCATCTGCATCCGGAGTGCTGATTCCCTCAGATTGATCTCCTACGTTTTTGCCAATAACAAGGTCGAACATCCACTTAGCCATTGATTTTTCCGTCACTTCAAACCGCGTATTAGAAAACAGTGGCATCGGAGGTGTGTTTTCAATGATATCGACATCTAAAGAAACAAAGTCGCCGACTTGCACCGGACGATCGGTTACAGAGTCCCACTTGGCAAAAAACAGCAGAGATTGACGGATTGTCTCTTCGATTTTTTCTTCGTTGACCTCAGGGCGCTTGACTGCTTTCTTGTGCATTTTTTCAGCTTCTACATGCGGAATGGTTGGGTCTGTCTCTATATATAAGGAGAGAAGAGCTCCTTTAGTTGAATGGCTTTTCATTTTATAGGAAAGCTGACCATCGCGGAGTCTTCGAATTTGCGCAAGCGCTACACATTCTTTGGCGCAGGCATCAGCGATCGCTTGTTGCCATTCTTGTTCTATTTGCTTTGGGTAGTGGTTGACGACCATTTCATCAGGAGCTTTCCCTTTGCGGAACCCTGCAATAGAAACTTCTTTGCCCACTCTTCTGATCGCTTCTCGACGAGCCTTGGCAACGAGAGGTTCCAATGCTTCAATATCGCACTCAACAACGCAGTGAGGTTGTAAGTGTGTTGTAAAGCGGAGAAGGTCGTTTTTGAATTCTGCTGCGGTCGTAGTTTCCATGGCCACCCCTTAAGATTTGAAAAAAGCGGGTGATGAGGCTCGAACTCACGACCCTCACGTTGGCAACGTGATGCTCTACCACTGAGCTACACCCGCAGGAAATGAGGAGCCGATTCTAGCAAGTGGCTGTTTTTAAGGCAACCGGATAAAAAGGATTGCACCCATTTTTTGAAATCGGTATACCGGTTTTGGTGCGTCTCTCTTAACTCGTGGTAGACTATGTTGAATTTTCGTAAGTTAAAGCAAGATTTTGCCTCTGCAATGGTCAAGGAAGGCAAGTCATTGTATGAAAAACAAAGAGTCATCTCTGCCAAATTAGTGCATTTGGACACAAAGACAATGCGGATTGTGGCTAAGGTGCTTGGGCAGTTTGATAATTGTTACGAAAGTGAAATCGAAATCGACAGAATTGATTGTGAGACCGTCGATTCCGATTGCGATTGTCCTTACAACCATGATTGTCAGCATTTAGCGGCTCTCCTTTTCTATCTTGAAGAGCATATTGATAAAATTTTAGTTTCCTTTTCTAAAGAGACCGATTTGGAAACCCGAGTCAAAGAAGCGGATGTCGATCATGAGGAGAGAAAAAAATTATTAGATAAGATTAAAGAAGCAGAATCCAAAGAAGAGCAAAGGCAAGAAGAGCAGTATCAAAGACAAGTATTACAAGAATACAAAACGGCCTCAGAGCTGCTTGCTTGTTCCCCATTTTTTCGTAAAGCAGAGCCAATTACACCGGACACAGCTGAACTGATGCTTATCTTTGGAAGCGTTGCGGATCCTCAGCCAAAAACGGTTGTCGAAATGCATTTTGCGCTGCGACTAGCCTCTCGCTCAAAGCCTCTTTATGTGCCAAATGCAAAATTATTTTTTGACTCTATTCGATATAAAGAACCCCTGTTTATCAGTGGAAAAAAGCATCATTTTACAATAGATTCATTTACTCCTTCTCAAAAAGTTGTTGTGGAAATGCTCTGTGCTCAGGCGCGCTTTGCCGAGAATCCCTCCTCTGAAAGAGGGTTTCGCGTGGCTCAGCTGGATTGGGAAACCATGGGGCTTCTTTTTGCGCATCTTTATCAAGAGGCCTCTCTAGAGTTTCATCAGGAGTTGACAGAAGATGAAGAGCAGTTGCCTCAGTTAGTTGGCATTTATGAATCAAGTTTAGACAACCCCATCCGCTTTTCTATTCGACCGGCTTCCTTCCGTTTTTGTTTGGAGCACATTCCGCCGCCCACTTCAAAAATTTTGATTAACCCTCTTGTGATTTTATCTGATGAGCTCGTCCCCTTAGAAGAGGTCCGTTTTTTTGAATGCGCAAAGCCGGCTCTTCTGTCTAAAGGAATCTATTACCGTTTTTCTCCCGCTATTACGCGCACGCATCTTGTCAATGTGAAGCCGATTCGAGAGATGACGATTCCTGAGCCTCTGTTTGGTACATTTATAGAAAATGCCCTGCCGGAGCTCCTTTCTTATGCAGATGTGAAAGATCAGAAAGTGATCGAATCATTTGATACTATTCCCTTTGCAAAGCAGGTGCATGCAATTTGTGATTTGACTTATCTAGATGGAGAGTTGGATGTAGCAGTCCAGTTCGAATACGAAAAAGAGCAAATACCGGCTCATGCAGATCAGCTGCTCTATTCTCACGCCTCTTGCTTTGTTACAAAGAAAGGGGTACTGGCTCGAAATCTTGTGGAAGAGAGAAAAATTTTAGACAGTCTTTTTTCCGACTTCGTTTTTCAAAAAGAAACCGGTGTTTACGTTTGCAAGTCGGATAAAAAAATTGTCGAATTCATGACCGATATCATCCCGCAAAACCAAGGGACAGTCACATTTAACTGTCCTCAAAATCTTCTTGATCAGTTTATCTATGACCAGACCGAATTTACTCTGAAACTCAATACTACTTCTCGGATTGATCTCTATGAAATCGAGCTGCATGTCGATGGGGCTCTTAAAGGAGTGCGTGTCGATCAGTTGTGGGAATGTTTGGGATCCAAGCGCTCTTTTATTGAACTGAATGCAGCAAAAAAAGGAAAGGGACGAGGGTTTAAGATTTTGGTGCTTGATCTAGATCGGTTGCAAGGAGTCATCCAGCTTTTTGATGAGATGGGTATCGATGTTTTGGACAATCATACTCTTCAAAGACCTCTCTGGAGTCTTGCTAATATAGACGCCACTCTTTTTGAGGGGCTCCCTGTAAAATTTTCTATGAGCGAAAAGCTCATGGAGATTCGGTCTCAGATGTTGGGAGAAAAGCAGATGGTTTTTTCAGATATTCCCAAAGAGATCAAAGCAACACTTCGTCCCTACCAACAAGAGGGTGTGCGTTGGCTCGAGAGGCTGCGTCTGATGTTCTTAAGTGGGATTTTGGCGGATGACATGGGGCTTGGAAAAACACTTCAGGCCATTGTGGCTATCACTCAATTTAAATCTAAAAATTGCACGCTGATTGTCTGTCCTACTTCGCTGCTTTACAACTGGAAAGAAGAGCTTGGCAGATTCCATCCCAAGCTCAAAGTGATGGTAATTGATGGAGCTCCCCAGCAGCGCAAAAAAATGATTGAGCAAAGTGGGTCTTATGATGTGCTGATCACTTCTTACACTCTGTTGCAAAAAGATGTGGAACATTACCGCGCTTATACATTTGGTTATGTGATCTTGGATGAAGCGCAGCATATTAAAAACCGAGGCACGCGTAATGCTAAATCGGTCAAACTCGTGCATGCGGAACACCGCCTGATTCTTTCCGGTACACCGATTGAAAATTCTTTGGATGAGCTATGGAGCCTTTTTGATTTCTTGATGCCCGGCTTTTTGGGTACCTATGAGCGTTTCTTAGAAAAATATATTCGCCTATCCGGAAAAGAGCAGACTAAAAACCTGGAATACCTACGCAAAAAAGTCTCTCCTTTCATTTTACGTCGCATGAAAGCAGATGTGCTGGATGATCTGCCTCCTGTCTCTGAGCTTGTTTACCATTGTCAGCTCTCGCCGGTGCAGCAAGAACTCTATCGCTCTTATGCAGAATCAGCCCGTTCGGAGCTTGTCCGGCTTGTGGAAAAAGAAGGGTTTGATCGCGTACAAATTCATGTCCTTGCGACACTGACTCGTCTCAAACAAATTTGTTGTCATCCCGCGATTTTTGCCAAAGAAAAAGCCGATATTGGGGATTCTGCAAAATACGAGATGCTCCTCGAACTGCTCCAAACGCTGATCGATGGAGGTCACAAGACAGTCATTTTTTCTCAATACACCAAGATGCTTCAAATCATGAGAGACGATTTTGCGGCCAAGGGGATTCGCTACTCTTATTTAGACGGTTCTAGCAGCAACCGGCTTGACATAGTGAAGCAGTTTAACGAAGATAAATCGATCCCTGTCTTTTTGGTGTCGCTAAAAGCCGGTGGTACGGGACTGAACCTTGTGGGAGCCGATACTGTCATCCATTATGATATGTGGTGGAACCCCGCTGTTGAGAGTCAAGCAACGGATCGCGTACATCGCATGGGACAGAAGAATTCCGTCTCTTCTTACAAATTAATTACATTAAATACGATTGAAGAAAAAATCGCAGAAATGCAAAAGCGTAAAAAAGGATTGGTCAAGAAAGTCGTAAGTTGCGATGATGAAGCTATGGCGAAACTAACCTGGGAAGATGTGTTAGAGCTCCTTAAAACTTAAGAAAAAAATATGAAAAAAAACCCTCTCGATTTTAATCAAATTAGCGCCCGAGTAAGACATTTTCTAACAAATAAGTTTGGGCAAGTGTCAGGTTTGCTTGCAAATGATATTGGGATTGACTTAGGAACGGCTAATACACTGGTTTATGTCAGAGGAAAAGGGATTGTACTTGCAGAGCCCTCCGTTGTGGCGGTCGATTCTGCAACATCCGAAGTGTTAGCAGTTGGCCATAAAGCCAAAGCGATGCTTGGTAAAACTCCTCGAAAGATCCATGCTGTGCGTCCTATGAAAGATGGGGTTATTGCCGATTTTGAAATTGCAGAAGGGATGCTCAAAGCGCTTATCCGAAGAGTGACTCCTGCAAGAAGTCTTTTCCGCCCTCGCATCCTGATTGCGGTCCCTTCCGGCATTACAGGAGTGGAAAAACGCGCTGTTGAAGACTCAGCACTCCGTGCCGGTGCTCAAGAGGTGATTCTCATCGAAGAGCCCATGGCAGCTGCAATCGGAGTCGATCTGCCTGTGCATGAGCCTGCAGCCAATATGATCATCGACATTGGCGGTGGTACCACAGAAATTGCGATCATCTCTCTTGGCGGGATTGTAGAATCTCGCTCCCTTCGTATTGCTGGCGATGAGTTCGACGAATGCATTGTCAACTACATGCGCAGAACTTATAACCTCATGATCGGCCCAAGAACAGCTGAAGAGATTAAGATGACCATCGGCTCTGCTTACCCTCTTGGAGAGCATGAGCTGGAGATGGAAGTACGCGGAAGAGACCAGGTGGCAGGGCTTCCTGTGACAAAGCGTATTAATTCTGTGGAAATCCGCGAGTGTCTTGCAGAGCCTCTGCAGCAAATTGTAGAAAGCGTGAAACTCACGTTAGAAAAATGCCCTCCGGAACTTGCCGCAGACCTTGTTGAGCGCGGCATGGTGCTAGCAGGGGGTGGCGCTCTTATCAAAGGGCTCGATAAAGCCCTCATCAAAGATACCGGCCTTCCCGTTATTGTTGCTCCCAATCCGCTACTGGCCGTATGTTTAGGGACCGGCAAAGCGCTCGAATACCTCGACCGCTTCAAGAAGAAAAAGGCACTTGTCGGCTAGCATGAACGTTTCAGCAAGAGATCTGCGATAGTAGCTAATTTCGAGAAATTTTCTCATGGGAATATTGAAATCTTTGGCCTTGCGCAAAAACACTTTCCATATGAAAACCCTCAAGGACGGCATTCGTCGATTTAAAATATGGATTTTTTCTCTGTGGTTTTCCATCTCTATGCCCCTGATCTTGACGATAGAGCAGTAAAAACTCAGGTAAATACGTCGAAGTAGAGGTAGAGAGATATACGAAGAACTTTTAATTGAAAAAAAACTAAAAACTAGCCATGCTTTTTTGTCCGAACTAATAATTAATTGTAGGGGAGAAAAAGCATGGCTTGGAATTCGATGAGATTTGGTTGCTTTCCATTGATTTTTCTACCCTGTTTTATGATAGCAAAAGAGCTTCCCTTAGAGAATAAGCTCTATTTGGAAGACTCGTTGATCAATAAATGTAAAATGGCTCAAAGCTATGACAACAGCTATTTCTCATCTTGGGGAGGATATTTAAGAGACAAGTATTACACGCCAATAAATCCAAAAGAGGAGTGGCCTTCTTTTTTTCTCCATAGTGAATACTATGCGAGTCGTGTGACACAAATGTTAGAAACAGGAGAGGGGCCATTTGACCCGACTATTGCCAATTTCTCTCAGATAGCTCAACGTTTTTTTGTGCGCGATATTCCAGTAGAATTGCAAAGTCTAAACAAAACTTATCTATTTCGCGCTCGAGTGATTGAAACAAGATATGGAGAGAAGTTCCGAATCATTCTCTTTAGTTTTAATGAAAACCAAGAGAAAGAAGGAGAAAGCTGGATCCCTTGGAATCCCACGAGCTGTGCTGAGATGGGAGCTGGAGCTCTTGAAGTACTCAAGGCGTTTAAACAGCATTGTGTAATCGATTCCATGATGTGCGTTTCATTGGGGTCGGTGGCTTTTGATGCAATTCAATATTTGGACGAAGATTTTCTTCCCAAAACCCTATTGTGGAATCGATGCCTCACTTCAACCTGGAAAGCGGGGTTATCATTTGCTTCTTATCCAACCAACTGTTTTTTCTATTGGGCCACTCAATATTATGGCCTTTGTGCTGATCCTGAGCAAAGTTTGGCAAACTATCTCGTAAAGAATCAGGATAAACGCCTTATCATTGTTGAAGCTACAGAAGATAATTATTTCTCTGGTGAATCAAGCTTGGGTCAAAACTTTTTCGATGCGTTAAGCAATGCCGGGGTTGATTTCTACAATGGAAAGTTTCAAGTTCCCTTGTTGAGTCAGCGTGCCCATCATGCCTGCAGATTGGATTGGATCATCAATACAAACGCAGGGAATATCACAGAAAACTTTCTTCCGATGCATCCTTACGAGGCTGTTTCTGATTCTATTGTGCGGAACTTTTTTTCAGAAAAAGAAGAACACACCTGTTTTATTATTGGTGGTAGACTAGATACCCTTAACAGCATGCTGTACTTGCATGCGCTTCCCTTATTATCTTCCTATTGCAAGCTTCTTGGCAATTAGGAAAAAAGAAGACTCTTGTCACATGAGAAAAAGAGGATAGTTAGATTGTTCGTTATAGGCTTTTGTCCTCTTGGAGCGGTATCATGCTTCCGGACAGGACTGCCATAGCCTCTGGGTCCCATCCTTGTGCCGCTATTTCTACGGGCGTAAGTGGCAACGATAGCACGGCAATTTCTTTATGTTCTGCAAAGCTGACTGCCTCTGGGAGCTTGCCAAATTTCTCAAACAAAATTTTTACAAGCTTCATTGGCGGGGACCCATTGCAAGTGCATCCACTTGCAACCAGATTCTTCAGCCGTTTTCCGGAATACAACAGGTAGGCGAGTTATCTGCCACCCCTTTTGCGTATAAGGAAATATTAAAGATGTGGAGCTCACGTTTGCCCCTCTCTGCAACCCTTAGTGCAGAGTGGCATTGCGCCCTACATTTGGGAAGTTATGCAAGAAGTCTATTCTAAGGGGTAGTTCAGTGTTTTTTTGGAGGGAATATCGCTTTAAGTTCGCAGCTTACAGTATCCGGTAGGCAAGGAAGCTCCGGTCGCATTCTAGTGGCAAGTACTTTTGTGTGGGATATATCAGTCGCTGCTTTTTCAGGTGTAGTGTGCCGGTTGTTTGCACCATCTTGAGTTGGTATGAGGTTAAAAGGATCTCGGTGGACAGGGTTTATCATGTTTTTTCTTTTTTAAAGGGAGGGTAGAGAGCTTGCTAGTTTAACAGCAAGCTCTGGATGGCGGATTAGCGGCAGCAAACGTCGCAGGATTTGAAGAAGAATTGCACTTCTTTTTTGGCATTTTCAAGACTGTCGGAGCCGTGGACGGCATTTTTGTCGATAGATCTTGCAAAATCTGCGCGGATAGTACCGGGGGCGGCTTCTTTGGGGTTTGTAGCTCCCATTAGCTCTCGGTTTTTAGCTACTGCATTTTCTCCTTCAAGAACAAGCACCACAACAGGACCTTCAATCATGAAAGTCACAAGCTCGAGGAAGAAGGGGCGGTGTGCATGCACTGCATAAAAAGCCTTGGCTTGATCGGCAGTTAAGTGTAGCATCTTCATTGCAACGATTTTCAAACCAGCTTTTTCAAAACGAGCAAGCACAGCGCCGATGTGGTTGCCGGCAACTGTATCAGGTTTGAGAATGGATAATGTTTGTTCGATAGACATAGAAACTCCTTTAGGAAAAAGAGCATAATCGATTTCATAATTAAAAGCCAAACATGACTTACGGTAATTATCCCGACTGGGGAAACATAGAAAAAGTTTTAGTTATTAAGATGCGGCATCATGGGGATGTGCTTCTCACATCGCCTCTGTTTTCAATATTGAAACAGCGAAGGCCTCATGTGCAGATTGATGCTTTCATTTATGAAGATACATACCCTCTTTTAGAAGGGCATCCGGCGATCTCCCATTTTTTTCTCTACAATCGAAAATATAAAGAGCAAGGGTTGTGGACAAGGTATGCGCAAGAGCTAGCGCTGCTCTGGAAAATACGCAAGAATAGATATGATCTTGTGTTTAATCTTACAGAAGGGGATCGAGGAGCGATCGCTGCTTGGGTTTCAGGCGCAAAATATAGGATTGGCCAGGAAGGTGGCAAAGGCTCTTATACCCATCTTGTAAAATGGGGATCTAATCCGCGTCATACAGTGGAAAAGCAGCTCGACTTTTTGCGATGCACAGGAGTTTTTCCAGAAGACGAGGAGAAAGAGCTCTTTTTAGATATTCCTCATTCTGCTTTATCGGGGATCCCAGAATCTTATGTTGTGATTCATCCTACATCGCGCTGGCGCTTTAAGTGCTTGAGCCCTCTGCAAATGGGACAAGTAATCTTAGGATTGCATAAGGAAGGTCATCACATTGTAGTGTCTTCTGGAACAGATCCCATAGAGATCAAAATGGTAGAAGAGATCCTGTCGCATGCAAAACAGGTTCCGGTTTATAACGTTGCAGGTAAACTATCCCTTAAGGGATTTGCGGCACTCATTCAAAGAGCCAAAGCTCTGATTTGTGTTGATTCTCTTCCTTTGCACATAGCATCTGCCACAAAAACCCCTGTTGTGGCCCTTTTTGGTCCCACATCAGAAATCAACTGGGGCCCTTGGCGCCATCCTGCTGCGCGTGTGCTGACAGCATCGATCTCTTGCCGGCCGTGCTACAGAGATGGATGCGGTGGAAGCAAGAGAAGTGATTGTCTTTTTGCGCTATCACCTCAACACATTGTAGACGCCGTTGGAGAGATTTTGTGTCTCCAGAAATAAAAAGCGATCGCTTGATTCTCCGTTTGCATTGGAGTTATTGCATAGATATGTAGTTTTACCACAGAGAAAAAATTCATATTAAAAATTTCCTCTCTGTGGTTTCCCATCTCTGTGGTAAAATTCAAACGTTTATGCAACAAAGCCATCGCTCGGTGGTTATTTTTGTTGCCAGTTCCGCTTTCTGAAAAGAAGGATGATAGAGGGAGCCAAGCACACGAGCAGAATGCTAAGCGCCAAAAATCCCACGTAGATAACGGTATCACCGGTTTTGATTTGAGCAGGGGGGAAAAAGCCGATAAAGAAAGTGGATAGCGATCCAATCAATCCCAAACCTGCGACAATCCACATGCCGATCTTTTTTCCGGGGATCATGAAGGTTCTTTTGACATGAGGGTGCTTGTAGCGGAGTTTGATTGCGGCACAAAACATGAGCACATACATCACAAGATAGATCTGTGCTAAGGTAGCATTCAGAATCCAGTAGGCGCTGCTGACGGTGGGCATAACGACAAAGACAACAGCAAAAAGGGATACAATGATCGCCTGCCCGATAAGGAGGGCAATGGGCATTTCATGTTCGTTGAGTTTGCGGAAAAGGGGAGGGAGGTCTCCTTGCTTGGCGGCCGCAAGAAGGCCAGCGCTTGGTCCTGCAACCCAGGTGCTAAGTGTTCCAAAGGCGCCAAAAGCAAGTAGGATGGCAACAATCGGGAGCATCCAGTTGAGGTCGTAGGCACTTAAGAAAATGGAAAATGCTTGCAGGGAACCTGCCACTAGGCTGATATCTTTTTGCGGTATGACAAGGGCAATGGCCAAAACTCCGAGAAGATACAGACCTAAGATAAGAAGGCCGGATAAGAAGATCGCTTTGGGGTAGTTGCGTTGGGGATTTTGAACTCTACCTGCATGGACAGCAGACATTTCCATGCCGCAAAAAGAGACTAGGACTCCCGAAAAGAAAACCAGCTCCCGAGGGGAGGAAAGGTTAGGGATGAGGTCATTCCAGGTAAATGCGATTTGGATCGGTTTCCCGGAAGAGAGCCACAAGACCCCTAAAAAGATGATCAACACTGCGGGAAGAACGGTTCCCAAAATCACACCAATAGAGCTGATGCGGCTGGAAAATTTAATGCCTCTTAAATTGGCAAGGGTAGTTAGCCAAAATACCCCTAAAATAAAAAGAAGCATGTAAGAAGTGTTGTGGATGAGCTCGGGATTAAAGAGGTAGGCAAGTGCTCCTGCAATAAAAGAGATGAGGGCAGGATAGTAGACAAGATTTTCAGCCCATAGCAGCCAGATGGCAAGGAAACCTGTCCGATGGCCAAAGGCAGCTTTAACCCACGCAAAGACCCCTCCTTCTTCCGGCCAGCCGGTGGCAAGCTCTGCAGACACAAGAGAGACGGGAAGGAAAAAAAGGAGGATGGCAAGGCCTAAAAAAAAGAAGGAGGCAAGACCGTACTCAGCAATAGTTGGCCAGTTGCGTACGCTGCTCACGGCCGCCACATTGATCATAGCTAAAGCAAATACGCTTAAAGGTCTTGACATGCAATCCTGTTTTCTGGGAGATTCTAGAGCGTTCTCTTTACAAACTCAATAGAAAAGATGCGCAAAATCCCCCTGGTTTCCCTTGTTCTTCTGATTGTAGCAGCGATTGACAGTATCAGAAATCTTCCCGCCCCGGCCCTTTTTGGCGGTTCTCTTATATTTTTCTTTGTACTAGCGGCTATCCTCTTTCTGATTCCCACCTCTCTTGTGTCAGCAGAACTATCGGCTACTTTCCCTGAAAAAGGGGGGGTATATCACTGGGTAAGGGCCGCTTTTGGATCCAAGTGGGCCATGCTGGCCATCTGGTTGCAGTGGATCAACACCATGGTATGGTATCCTACCATCCTTTCCTTTATTGCAGGAACAGCTGCCTATTTAATTGATCCTAACCTCGTAAATAATAAGGTATATCTTATGACCGGGGTTTTAGCGGTGTTTTGGAGCGTGACACTTATCAATTTAAGAGGGATCCATTTTTCTGCAAAACTCAATAGCATCTGTGCTATCTTTGGGGTCATGCTTCCCATGGTTTTTCTTGTGGGGTTGGGTGTTGTGTGGCTTATCATGAAAAGGCCGATACAAATTGAGCTTGGCTTGACTCACTTGTTGCCCTCGCTTAGGGTTGCCGATAACTGGGTCTCGCTTGTGGCTATCATGGCCTCTTTTTTAGGAATGGAGCTTGCAGGCGTCCATGTCAATGACATTAAGGAGCCTCAGCGTAATTTTCCAAAAGCTGTGCTTTATGCTGCAACTTTTATTTTGCTCTCCATGCTGTTTGGTTCACTCACTATTGCGGTTGTGTTGCCAGCTCATGAAATTAACCTGGTTGCTGGGGTGATTCAGGTTTTGACAAGCCTGCTTGACTCTTTTGGTATCGGCTTTTTGACTCCTGTATTTGCCGTGTTGATTGTCCTGGGGACAGTGGGCCAAATCACTAACTACCTTATCTCTCCTGCTAAAGGGCTCATGCATGCTGCAGAATTTGGATTTATGCCCCCTTTCTTCATGCGCCAAAACCGACATGGGGTTGCCTCTTCTATTCTGATTGGGCAAGGAATCGTCGTGACTTGTGTCTGCTCCCTTTTTATGCTAGTTCCGACAGTAAACGATTTTTACTGGTTTTTAACGGCTTTAAGCACAGAACTTTACATGATGATGTATCTTCTGATGTTTTTGGCGGCACTCTACTTGCATCATCGCTATGTGAATCGCCCTCAGACATTTAAAATTCCGGGCGGACATATCGGCATGTGGAGTACGGGTTTGCTGGGTATTTTAGGATGCCTTGTGACCATTGTTGTCAGCTTCTTTCCGCCCGATGCTTTGGCTATCAGTTCCTTGAGCCGTTATGCTAAAATGATTGCAATTGGCAATATTATTAGTATTTCTCCTGTCTTTCTTTTTTTCTATTATAAGCATAGAAAAAGCCTTTGAAATATAATTAAAATTAATTGTATTATTAAGTGTATAGTAAGGGGGAGGGGCGTATGAAAAAATCTACAAAAACAACCAAGAGAAGAAAACGGACAACCAAGGCGCGCAAGCATGCCAAGAGCTGCTGCTGCCGGAGCTGCCGATGAGCGGGCAGGCCAGGCGGTTTGCAAAAAAGAAAGCCTCTAAAGTCACTTTGAAGCAGCATCAAAGAGTGAAAGAGGGTTTAGAGGAAATAATCGTTAAAGAAAAAGGGGGGAAACCTCAATGAAACGGATAATGAAGAAGATGGGAAAAAAGCTCCATCGGCATGCCAAATCTTCTTGGATGGGATCTAAGAGGGCTTGGAAAAGATTCTGGAACCAGAGGACGTCGGCCAACTAGAGAAGGGAACGCCATAAGCCAAATGGCGGAAAAGAGAGCTTAAGGCAAAGTGGCAAGACAGTGCAATCACCTTTGCCCGATCTCCGGGAAGGTGCAGTTCTTCCACTTTGCCTCTTTTATTTTTTTCTCCAAGAGCTACATAAACAGTTCCTACGTTTTTTGTAGCGGTGGCTCCGGATGGTCCTGCAATGCCGGAGATGGCCATGCCAAAGTCGGCGTCTGTGTATTCAAATAGTCCTTCCAACATTTCTAGTACAGTTTCAGGAGAGACGGCTCCTTTCTCGAGCAGAGTCTGTTTTTTTACATCGAGAAGCGCTTCTTTCATGCTATTGGAGTAGGCGACAACAGATCCTAAGAAAATGTCGGAGGCTCCGGGAGTTGAGGTCATCATAGAGGCAAGATGTCCCCCTGTGCATGATTCGGCAAAAGCGACCTTCACCCGTTTTTCTCTACAGATGGCAATCAGGGATTCTACAAGGGTGTTTTTGGGGCAATAGTAGGTGCCAAATTTGTCCAGCAACTCTTTTGTAAAGGCAGGTATCTCGGTATCTCCCGATACAGATAGGCTTAATCCCTCGTATGAAGGATAGATGCCGATTGACAGTTGTGGGTGTTTTTTTTGCAGATCTCGGAGTAGGGGATCAACCATATTTTCAGAAAGAAGGCAGAAGCGTAAGGTCTGCTTTTGCGCGGCCTTTACGGGAAATGTCTTTTTAAGAAGAGGTAGAACTTCTGCAAGAAACATGGGCTGCATCTCTTGTGGTACGCCGGGCAGGAGGATGAGCCATTTATTTTTTTCTTGGAAAAGCAGTCCCGGGGCTGTTCCTATTGTATTGGGAATTGCCTTTTCACCTACTGAAAAAAGCTCTTTAGCAACGCTTTCTGTGAGGTCATCCAGGGTGGGCCCAAGTCCCCCTGTTCCAATTACAATATCTGCTTGAGAGAGTGCGTAAGTAATTCCTTCTTTGATCTCTTTTGGAGAGTCATGCACGGTTGTTGCGAGTGTGCACGTGTACCCGGCTTCTGTGAGTTCACGGGATAAAAAAGTTGCGTTGGTGTTCACTGTCTGCCCTTTTAAGAGCTCGCTGCCGATTGAAAGAAGTGCAATACGCATAAAATCAGATTCTATTCGGATGCCGTTTTTTTCAAAAGCAAGTTGTGCGCTTTTAGGGCAGGCAGTTCATTTGCCCACAGAAGAGCTTTTCTCCCGATGCGGATGGGTGTAGTTTGTTTATTTCCATTCACAATAAAAGTTGTTGGAATAGAGTGGGAGCGGATCCATTGCATCAGCGTTCGAAAAAGGGGTGTGTTCTGTTCTGATTTGGTGGAGATAATCGCATTTTGATTTTTATCAAAAAACAGTTGCGGATAAGAGAATTGCACTCCCCATGGGATGCTCTCTTTACTCTGTACCATGGGATGAAATCTGTGATCTACAGAAGAGAAGAAAAAAGCATGGGATTGTACTTGGATGACAGGGTGGGTTGGTTTGATGAGAAATTTGCCCTCTTTTAAAGGCAGCGCATAAAAGCAAGACAGGGTTTTTGAGAGTGCCACAGATCTGAAATTCAAAGTTTTCCCTTGTACATAGTCTGTGTATGTTTGATAAAATTGATGAAGGGGAATTTCTTCTTGCTCAACCGGTTCAGAAGTATTTAAGAGGTGGCAAGGAGAGAGTAATTCAAGCAATTCTTTGAGTTCGAGAGGGTCAAGAAGTACTTGAAGTTTTAGCCACTTGGACACTTGAAGAAGACCCTCTTTTTGAGGGGAGCTAGGCCGCACGTTCATGTTTCTTCTTTTTATCAAACAGACTCTTTAAACCAAGAAGAGCGACGCCTGTACAGATAAAACTGTCTGCTAGATTAAAGACAGGATAAGAGTAGCTGCCGAATGTAAAATAGAACATATCCACAACATGGCCGTAGATAAAATAGTCAAGAACGTTGCCAATTGCCCCCATACTAATAAGGAGTAAACAACTTTTGCGATAAAGAGAGGCGGTTGCAAAGCAAATATAGGAGATGAGCCCGCCAATGATTGCAATCCTGCAATAAAGCAAATAATCTTGCAGAGAGGCAAAGAGTCCCCAAGCTGCTCCTTTGTTGGCTACATGAACAATAGAAAAGTTAATCCCATGCCACCCTTTGAAGACGGCAATACCTCCATAAGGATAAGTCATATAGGAAGAAGAAAGAAGGGGGAGTTCTCGATGGATATAAGCCTTTAGAAGGATATCAAAACCCAATAGAGCAAGTCCTATAGATAAAAAGAGCAGAAAACGTTTCACTAGAGAAGACCCTTTTCTAATTTCTCCTGCGCTTGTACTGTAGTTGTAGCATAAGGGACAGCTTCCAATCGAGGCATAGGAATGGGATCTCCTGAAATATCGCAAACGCCATAGGTGCCTTCATCCATCTTTTCTAATGCGCGCTCAATTTGTCTTAAAACAGTAAATTCTTTGCTTGTGAGTTCTAAATTCACTGTCCTATTAAAGTCGTCTGTTCCCTCATCGGCTTGATGTTGCGAGTAGCCGCGCGAAGCATCGGCATTTTTCACATCTTCAGAAATGTCGCGAATCGAGTGCGTCATCTCTTTGCGTAATTCTTCAAGTCGTCTGCGAAATTTTTCTAATTCTGGTTTTTTTAATGCCATAGAACCTATCTGTTATTGGGGTATAACATCTTCAATTGCGTTCATTAGTTCATCCACGTCTTTAAACCTGCGATAGACGCAAGCAAAGCGGATGTAGGCGATTGTATCTAATTGCTGCAGTGCTTTCATTACAATCTCTCCTAATTCAGAAGTTTTAATCTCTCTAACCTGCTTTTCTAAAAGATCATTGATAATTTGGCTGGCAAGCAGTAGTACTTGATCGTGACTAATCCTTGTATGCCTGCAAGCAGCGTCGAGTCCACGAATCAACTTTTCTCGACTAAAATCTTCGTATCTTCCATCCCTTTTTTGCACTTGGACAGTCAGATCAATTGTTTCAAATGTCGTAAAGCGGCGCAGGCATTGCAAGCACTCCCGGCGTCTTCTTACAGCATGGGTTTCTGCTACGTTACGTGAATCTGTAACTTTCGATTCCTCACAAGAACAGAATGGACAGCGCATAATAACCTTAATAACCGCTCTTAAGGGTTTATAGTTTCGACGCTTTTTTTTAAAGCATTTCTATTTTTTTAGGGATATCATAGAAGTATTTTTTTGAAAACACAAAGAAATGATTGCATTTTGTCCGGCTTGAAATGACATAAGATTTTTTAGGAAAACGGAAACGAACGTATTCAGCACTTTTGACCGGGAAAGATTCAAACGCAATAAATAACTTCATATTTGAGCGCGTCAAAGCAGGAGTCTAATTTACTTGTTGTAAATTTGTTGTTCTGTGTTATAATTTAATTATGAAATTCAAAGAGAAAAGACAAATAATTAACAAAGATTTGCAGTGTCTTTGTGTTAATATAATAAAGAGGGATAAGATTAAGGTCCCGCTAGCGAGCAAGCGAGTTATAAGGGGAATCCCCTCTATTCTCAAGGAGATTCGAAAAAACGGGCTTCCCAAGCATCTGTGTCTCAAAAAATTAAAAGGAAAGCTTGGGTACGGGATTTTTCTCCACCCCAAAGCAAACCGCATCCTAAAGGGAGAACCGATTGCCCCCTATTCGGGGACGGTGATTTTGTGTCCCCAAAACACGCAGAACGACTCTGACTATATTTTTGCCCTTATTTCAGATATTCGCCTTACAAAAGAAGAGCAGCAAAAGTGGGATCCAACCAGAAGGTATCATCCTAGGCGACTCTATTCCGTCGACTTAGACGCTCTCAAAAAAGGAAATTTTACCCGGTTTATCAATCATTCATCCTCAAAACCGAATATTGAAGCTCAGTTTGTCCGAATTCCCCCAAATTCAGAGGGTCTTCCTTCAGCTCCCTTTGATCTTATCTATGTTGCTACAAAAACAATCTCCCCGGGGGAACAACTTTTGGTCTGTTATGAAGGAGAAGACAAAAGTTATTGGGGCGCTCTTAAGATTAAGCCTTTTCCGATGTCGCCAAAAACATTTATGTTGAACGACTCTTGTGAAATTGTGACTAATACTCGGAAGAACAAATCAGAACTTGCAGCTGAGAGGTGTAAGCCTCTCAGTTTCAGTGCAAGAACCGTTCTTAACGATGATGGGAGGTCAGAGGCACACAATTAAACGGAGGAGGTGAGATTCGAACTCACGAAACGTTTTCACGTTTACACGCTTTCCAAGCGTGCTCCATCGGCCACTCGGACACTCCTCCAGAGACCAAAGATTCTATATCGAACCTTAACTTTAGATCAAGAGTAGCGTTTATTGTGAGATTAATTTATCATCGCCCTCCTTAGTAAGGAGGGGGTATGTTCTACTTGTGGGTCATTCTTTTGTGTGCCTTTACCGGCTGTCAGAAAAAAGAGTCTGTTGCAAAAGAGGAACGCCCTATTGTTCTTGTGACCCTGTCTCCTTATGCCTCTTTAGTAAAATCTCTTGCAGAAGATCTTGTTCAGGTAGAGACATTGATTCCCGAAGGGGCCAACCCTCATCTCTACGAAGCGCCGCCACAGGCTGTAGAAAAGCACAGAGGCGCTGCACTTTGGCTCTATGTGGGTGAAAATTTTGACAAGAGAATGTTACAAGTTTTAAAAGAGAGCGGCTCGCAAATCAGAGCGATCAATTTGGCGCAAGGAGTGGATCTCATCGGAGAATGTGGGTGCCATTATCATGCAGAAAGCAGCCAAGATCTGCACATTTGGATGAGTCCTCAAATTGTAAAAAGACAGATTACTACAATTAAAGAAGCTTTGATAGACCTTTGTCCTGAATCAGCTTCTCTACTAAAAGAAAGGGCGCAGCTGTTATCGGAGCAGTTAGAGCAAGTCCATCTTTCAATTCATGAGAGATTAAAGGAAAAACAGGGGGCTGTGTTGCTTGTTGCTCATCCTGCATTTGCTTATTTTTGTAGAGAGTATGGACTCGAACAACTCTCGATTGAAATTGAAGGGAAAGATCCAAGGCCGCAAGACTTGGAGCGCCTAGTTGATAGGCTTCATTTGAGCCCGGCTCAGGTGATTGTCACAGAGCCTCAGCATAGCAGTAAGGGGGCAGAGGCGTTGGGTGCGCACCTGAATATTCCTCTTCAAGAAATTAACCCCTATGCTGAAAATTATTTTTTCACATTAGAGCAACTGACCAACTTAATCGCCCATGACAAATAGCGCAGTTCAGAGTTCTGAGCTTTTCTTCTCCTATGATCGCACCTCCATTTTAGAGAATGTGTCGTTTGAAATTGCCCCTTTGGAGTTTGTCGCCGTGTTTGGTCCCAATGGGGGAGGAAAGACGACGCTTCTTCAATTGATTTTAGGATTTTTAAAGCCCAGCCGTGGATCGGTTCAACTGTTAGGGGGACCTCCTGAAAAGGCGCGTGATCAGATTGGGTATGTGCCCCAGCGGATTGCGCTCGATCGCCGATTCCCGGTGACTGTCCTAGAGGTTGTCATGATGGGGGCGCTGTCTCAGCTTAACTTTTGGGGCAGATATCCTAAAGAGGTTCAAACTAAGGCGGAGCAGGCGCTGGAGCGTGTCGGGATGAGTGCACATCGCCACTCTTCTTTTGGGTCTTTATCCGGCGGGGAAGCTCAAAGAGTGCTGATTGCAAGAGCGATTCTTAATTCTCCGAAATTATTAATCCTCGATGAACCGACAGCGCATGTCGATGAGCAAGGGGAAAAGTGTATTCATGCGCTCCTCAAAGAGCTCAATGCGCAGATGGGAATCCTTATGGTCACGCATGATTTACAGACCGTCATTGGGCAGGTAGATCGTCTTCTTTGCGTTCAAAAGAAAGTGACAGTTCTTCATGCCAAAGAGATTTGCGAGCATTTTGCACTCGGACTCTATCACTCTCCTCTCATTGATTCTTCCCATCTTGTCCAATTCAGGAATCGCCCATGATCGATTTTTTTTCCCACCCCTTCCTTTGGATGGCTTTTCTTGCAGGCATTGCAGCGTCGATTGCCTCCGGTGTAGTCGGTTCTTATGTTGTGGTCAAAAAGATTGTCTCGATGAGCGGGAGTATTGCCCATTCAGTATTAGGTGGTATGGGAATTTTTCTTTTTTTGAAACGTACCTATGGATTTGACTTCCTAACTCCTTTGCAAGGAGCCCTTGTTTTTGGCATTCTGTCTGCTTGGCTCATGGGCTTTGTGCATTTAAAGTATAAAGAGAGGGAAGATACAATCATTGCGGCGATCTGGTCTACCGGCATGTCGCTTGGAGTCATCTTTATTGCGCTCACTCCCGGATTTAATGTAGAGCTCATTAATTTTCTTTTTGGCAATATTCTGTGGGTGAGCCATAGCGATCTAGTATGGCTTTTTTCCCTTGATGCTCTGATTTTAGCTGCGATTTTCTGGCTTTACCGCCCTCTTCTTGCGATTTGTTTTGATGAGGAGCAAGCAGTGCTGCAAAAACTGCCGGTCTCTTTTCTTTATCTTCTTCTCCTTTCTCTTGTGGCAATCACCGTTGTATTACTGATTCAAATTGTAGGAGCCATTCTTGTAATCGCTCTTCTTGCAATCCCGGCCTCCATTGCGGGCGGCTTTACATCCCGGCTTTCTTCCATGATGCTATTTGCCACTCTTCTTGGTGTTCTATTTACTTTTTCAGGTCTATACGCTTCATACCGATTGAATTGGCCGCCTGGAGCGACTATTTCTCTTGTCGCAGCTCTTGGGTATGGCCTGAGTTTCCGTTTTCGCAAGAGCTGATGGAATGGGGTAGTGTGTTTTTTGTCCGAAAAGAGCCATGATTTTTCTGCCAGCTTTTAAAATCTTCCCTTTTGAAGGATAAGGGTGTTTTGTGAAAAACTTGATCCACTCTTTGTTGTAATCTCTTGCGCAGTCAAGGTGGTTTTTGGCACTCCACCAAGTCAGATAGCAAGGGTCGTTGATATTAATCCCGCTTAATTGAAATTTTTTTTTGAATATGCGAGCAAACACATGATGTGCGTGTGCTCTATTTGGAGAAGGAGATTTTCCTGTAAAGGCAATCAAATTTTCTCTGTAGTTATTGTGCCCAAAGTGGACGTGGAGTCGCCAAAAAGGCAAAAAATCAGAACGTGGTAAGTGAGAGGGGGAATCTACCTGTATGGTATTCAACGCATAAGATTTTTTTACACTTTGAACAATGCTATGGATCGCTTCGATAATCATGGGCTGCCTCCATGGGTTTCCATGTTTGGCTTATGCAGGATATTAAAAATATTATTTCATGAATAGACGTTTATGTAGGGAAGGGTTAAAATTGACTCCCTTATGAATAAATATGCGCTCTTGGATACAGGCTATCAGAAAAAATTAGAAAAATTTGGCGATGTGACTCTTGTGCGCCCCTGCAGTGCAGCGCTATGGAAGCCGGTGCTTCCCGATGCGGAATGGAGAAAAGCGGATGCAATGTTTTCTAGAGATGGGAAAGAGGGGTGGATTGCGCGTCATCCTTTACCGAAAAACTGGGTTGTAGAACTTGAGGGGCTTTCATTTAAACTATCGTCTACCGATTTTGGACATGTAGGGGTGTTCCCTGAACATAGCCTTCTTTGGAAGCCGATGCAAGAGGCGTTGCAAAAAAGAAAAAACCCATCTGTCCTCAATCTATTTGCTTACTCTGGTGGAGCAACGCTTGCGGCTGCAAAAGCTGGCGCTAAGGTGTGCCATGTGGATGCATCAAAAGGCATGGTTGCTTGGGCAAGGGAAAATGCGGAGCTTAATGATCTCTCTTCTGCTCCCATTCGTTGGATCATTGACGATGTCTTTAAATTCTTAAAGCGCGAAGTGAAAAGAGGGGTGCGCTATGATGCGATCCTCTTGGATCCTCCGAGTTTTGGCCGAGGAACCAAACAAGAGGTCTTTAAGATTGAAAAAGATATCCACCCTCTTCTCGATTTGTGTATTGAACTATTATCTGACACCCCTCTTTTTCTCCTATTGACAACGCATACGCCGGGAATGACGGGTGCTGTACTACAGCAACTGCTCTCTCAAAAGTTAAAAGGTTCTGTGACAGGTGGCGAGTTGTTATTGCCCTCTACCTCATCTCAGCTACTTCCCTCCGGGCATTTTGCCAAGTGGTCCCCATGTTAGAGATTACAAGCCTTCAAAATCCTAAACTAAAAGCCGCACTTCGCCTATTCGACCGTAAAGAGCGGGATGAAACCGGTTTATTTCTGATTGAAGGCTATCGAGAGCTTTGTCGAGCGTGTGAAGGGCAGGTGATTGTTGAGACGCTCTTTATTTGTAGAGATCTTTTTTTGGGAACACAAGAGGACTTCCTCATTGCTCGTATGCGCAGTCAAGGGGCTCAAGTAGTTGTGTGTACGGAGGCTGTTTTAAGAAAGCTGTCATACCGAGATCGTCCGGATGGCTTGATTGCGATTGCAAAACAGATGAAACGCTCCTGGAAGGAGCTGCCAAAAAGAAATACTCCTCCTTTTTTTGTCGTTGCAGAATCGATTGAAAAGCCCGGGAATTTAGGGACTATTTTGCGCTCTTGTGATGCAGCGGGAGTGCACGCGACATTTCTTGCAGATCGTTGCACAGACTTGTATAACCCGAATGTCGTTAGAGCAAGTGTTGGAACGCTTTTTACAACCCCTGTTTTTGAAGTCAAAGGGAAGGAGTTACTTGAGTTTTTAAAGGCATCGCAAGTGCAAATTGTCGCAGCAACCCCTTCGGCTCAAGCAGAATTTACACAAGTGGATCTAAGAGGCCCCATTGCGATTGCAGTCGGTACAGAGCAGCTAGGTCTTAGCCCCCTGTGGATGCAGGCAGCGGACATTCAAGTCAAAATCCCGATGCATGGGGTTGCAGATTCTTTAAATGTAGCCACAGCAACAACGCTTCTTCTCTACGAAGTTTTGAGGCAGCGGCGATGAAGATACTATTTTGTGACAATCATGTTCTTGTAGCTGTCAAGCCGGCAGGCTTAAGTACGCAAGAGGATTTTACCCCACAAGTGAAAGCGTGGGTCAAAAAGGAATTCAAAAAGCCGGGCGCTGTTTTTTTAGAGCCAATCCATCGGTTGGATAAAGCAGCAAGTGGTATTGTCCTTTTTGCAAGGACATCAAAGGCGCTATCTCGTCTGCAGTGTGAGATGCGGGAGAGAAGAATGCATAAAAAGTATGTCGCTCTTGTCGAAGGGATCTTGACTACCGACAGTGGTTTTTTAGAACATAAACTAGTGCACGGTTCCCATCGAGCCGAAGTTGTGGATTCCCACTTAGCGAAATTAGCGCAATTAGAGTATCAAGTCAAAGAGCGCAGATCGCATGAGACTTTGATCGAAGTGGCTTTATTAACCGGCAGATACCATCAAATCCGCGCCCAGATGGCATACATTGGTCACCCTCTTCGGGGGGATGTCAAATATGGAGGGAAAGCATGGAAGGGTCAAGGGATTGCGTTGCATCATACAGAAATGCGCTTTACCCACCCTGTGACAAAGGAGCCTTTAGTATTTGAGGCATCATCGCAATTTGTAGGGCGTTGAGAGCGGCGCCTTTACGTAGCTGATCGCCTACAATCCACAAGTCTAGTGTGTTTGGGCAAGAAGGGTCTTTTCGAATCCGGCCACAGAGCACTTTGTCTTGGCACGTGGCATCGACCGGCATCGCAAATCGGTTAGATGCGCGCTCTTCTACAACCTCGACTCCTTCTGCAGATTTTAACACTTCATAAGCCCTTTCTACTTCAAAAGGATGGGAGAAAGTGATATTTACAGCCATCGAGTGTGCTCGAAGCACCGGGACACGCACGCAAGTGGCATGAATGGGAAGCTTGGGGGCGTTTAAAATTTTGCGTAGCTCCTCTTGGATTTTGATCTCTTCTTCTGCATAGCCTACAGCATCGTCAAAGGGGGAATTATGGGGAAAAAGGTTGAAGGCGTAGGGGTGTGGCATGATAGAGCGTTTGTAGGATTTGCCTTCTAAAACAGCTGCTGTCTCTTCTTGCAGCTCCTGCATGGCTCGTAGGCCGGCTCCACTTGCAGCCTGATAGGTGGCAATCACAAGACGCTCGATAGGGACTGCTCGCATCAAAGGGGCGATCACAACCGAGAGCAAAATCGCACAGCAGTTGGGTACCGCAATGATTTGATGGGAAGGTTGTAAAGCTTGGAGGTTGACTTCCGGAACGATCAGAGGAACGTCTTCTCTCATCCGAAAAGCAGAGCTGTTATCGACAACTTTTACACCTTTTGCAACAGCTTCTGGAGCAAAAGTAAAGGATATTTTTCTTCCTGCGCTAAACAGCGCGATGTCGAGGCCTGCAAGGCCTTCTTTGGACAGAGTGTGGACTACAAGATTTTCTCCACGAAAAGGGAGTGTAGTTCCAGCCGATTTCGCGGAAGCAAAGCAGCGTAGCTCACGTAAAGGAAAACCTTTTTCTTCTAGTAGGCGAAGGACTTCCTGTCCAACGGCTCCGGTTGCGCCAATGAGACCAAGTGAAATGGGTTGCATAACTTCTAATTGTTAAACATCTTGCTAAGAAAGTACAAGCATTTTATGCTCGGCCCTCTCCATTTTAATATAGGAGGGCAAAATGCATGCTATTCGTGATTCAGAATCCGGTAGAGCTCCTTTAGTAGTAAAGGCATTCGTCGCAGCGGTTTTTTGTCGGGCTGTATTAGATGTGATTCAGCGAGTCGGTTTTTCAGAAAAAGAAAGATCTCCTACTTCTCATGGATTCAAATGTGGAATCAGTTACTGGGTAGGAATTCCGGTGACTGGGTTGTTGCTCTATGGGCCTGTTAAGATGACTTGTTTTGTGGCAAAAAGTATTCTTGGTATGGGTTGATTATGACTGTGATTACTTCCCTCGAAGCCTCTGTAGAAGATGTCATCAGAGCAGCTCACTTTTTGAAGAAGCCAGAGAGTTTATCTTTTATAGAGAATGTCGTGCGGATGCTCGCTTCCTGCTTGCAGCAAGAGAAGAAAATATTGATAGCAGGTAATGGGGGCAGTCTTTGTGATGCAATGCATTTTGCAGAAGAGCTCACCGGTCAGTTCCGTACCTACCGCAGAGCGCTTGCAGCCATTGCTCTTTCAGATCCTTCTCATATGAGCTGTGTGGCAAACGATATGGGATTTGAAAATGTGTTTGCAAGAGGGGTTGAAGCTTTAGGGCAAGCGGGCGATGTGCTGATCTTAATGACTACAAGTGGCAATTCAAGCAATTTATTACAAGCACAACAGATGGCTGATCGTAAGGGCTTAAGCACTGTGGCTTTCCTTGGGAAAAATGGGGGGAAGCTAAAGGGGCTTTGCGACTTAGAATGGGTTGTTGATGGGTTTTCTTTTTCAGATCGTATTCAAGAGGCGCACATGGCCGCTTTGCACCTGATCGTCGAGCAGGTAGAAGCTCATCTTTTTGGGGTTTGAGGATTTTCTTGGCCTGTGTTAAAATGGCAAAGTGAATAAAAATTTTCATTACAGTCCATCTCCAACCCCTTTTCGGGTTTGCTTAAGTTGGATATATAGACTCGGGGTTAAAGCGATCCGGTTTGGCTATCGCACACGACTTCTTCAAACGCGCACTCTTGGCTGTCCTGTGATTAGTATTGGCAATATTGCGGTTGGCGGTACGGGAAAAACTCCGCTTGTCGAGCTTCTTGCATCTGAACTTTCCTCTCAATTTCCTCTTGCAATCGTCACACGTGGATTTAAATCGCAAAGTGAGCACAGAAATGTGCGTATTGATATAGAAGAGCCAAATGGAAGTTCTCTATATGGAGATGAGCCCATGCTTCTTTCTTTAAAGACAAAAGTCCCCGTTTTTGTAGGTAAAAATCGCTTTAAAAGCGGATTGATGGCTATAGAAGAGGGAGCTAAGTGCATTCTTTTAGACGATGGGATGCAGCATCGCAAACTCCATCGAGACTTGGAAATAGCCATTGTAGATGCCAAAGATCCATTTTGCTCGCACCGGTTTTTGCCGGCTGGTTTCTTAAGAGATGAGGTAAGCGCTTTAAAAAAAGCGGATGTAATCATCGCCCTCTCTGTCTGCAATGAGAAAGAATATTGCGCGGTCAGAAAAAAATTAAGAGCTGTGTCAGAGGCGCCCTTGGTTGGGATGTATAAGCAACCCATTTGGACGCATGATGTCAAGAAGGTGGGCTTATTTTGTGGTATTGGAAAGCCGGAGCAATTTGTAGAGACAGTGCGTGACTTAAAATTAGATATTGTAGACACTCTCTTTTCTTTGGATCACAAGGTGCCTTCATTTGAAGAACTCCATGGTTATGCACTTTCTTGCAAGGCCAAAGGAGCAGAGGCTTTGATATGTACAGAAAAAGATCAGATTAAGTTAGTGTCCAAAGAGTTGCCTCTTCCTGTTCTTGCGTTGCCTATTGTACTTAAAGTGGCCCAAGGGAAAGAGGCATGGGAAAAATTTTTGAAAACAGTTGTAAAAAAGGTGAACTGTCATGAGCGACCAGGTGAAAGTCCTTCTTCCAAAGCTCGGAGAAAGCATTCATAGCGCAACCGTTGTGCGCTGGTTCAAGAATAAAGGGGAAAGTGTGCGTCTCGATGAGCCTCTTCTTGAAGTATCCACCGATAAGGTGAACAGTGAAATCCCTTCTCCTTGTGCAGGAGTTCTTTTGGAGCAGTGCGCTCATGTGGATCAGGAATTGCCTGTCGGCGCTCTTGTTGCAATCATTTCTTCTTCTGCAACGGCTTTACAACCCTCTGTGGAACCTGCTGTTGTGGCATCTTGTGCCAAAGAGAGTAGTGAAGAGATGAAAGGATTTTATTCCCCTGCTTTCTTAAGAATTTTAAGGGAAAGCGGCGTGTCGCTTGAAGAAGCGGGCAAAATTCCAGGAAGTGGGATGGGCGGTCGTGTGACAAAAAGCGATTTGGAAGAATACATCGCGACAAAAAAAGCCAAGTGTCCACTTGCTAAAACCCCTTCTGTTGCTAAAGCGCCCTCTGAAGATATTGAGCGACTCAAGATGAGTGGGATGAGGAAGGCCATTGCCGACAACATGGTGCGCTCGTTTTATGAAGCGCCTCATGCAACGCTTGTCACAGAAGTGGATGTTACAGCGATTTTAAAGAGGATCCAAAAAGAAAAAGAGGCATTTCTTGCACAGCATGGGGCTAAACTGACAATCACAGCATTTATTGCCAAAGCGCTTACAGAAGCTCTTAAAGAATATCCTCTTTTGAATGCCTCTCTTGAGCAAGATACGATTTTGGTAAAAAAATTCATCAATATCGGCATTGCAGTGAGTGTCGATCAGGGTCTTTTTGTTCCGGTCATTAAGCAAGCGCAAACGCTTTCATTGCCACAAATTGCCTCGGCTATTGGAGACCTTTCCGCAAGAGCCAGAGCGCATAAATTGCTTCCCGATGATGTCAAAGATGGCACAGTGACGATCACAAACTTTGGAATGTCTGGAGTGCAGATAGGTGTGCCAATTATTCGGTATCCAGAAGTTGCCATCATTGGGGTGGGGGCTGTTTCTAAGAAAATCGTTCCTCTTGACGATGAGACTTGGGGCGTGCGGTCGTTGGCTCACATCTCGCTTACATTCGACCATCGCGTGTTAGACGGGATGTACGGCTGTGGTTTCTTGAATGCTTTGAAAAAGCATATCGAAACTTCTGCTATTAGTTAGAGTAGCCGGGTTTGCCATCGATGTCGTATAGGTTTTCGGTGCTAACGACATCGTACCCTTTTTCGCAACACTCTTGTAGAAGCCTAATGATATCAGTCGGGCTGCAGTCTGCTTTTTTGAAACGGAGTGTAAACAAATCAACGCAAAAAGTTTCTGGATGTCCCTCTGGCCATACGCGAGCGCCGCGGTTGTTCATTTTTTCTAGCTTGAGATGTTTCCAAGGCTCTTTAGAGGCTCTTTCGATAAATTGCTTTGGCTCTTGCTTGACGTATACAAAAACATCGACCCCTGTAAGTGTGCGTTTTACTGGAGATGAGGCTTTAAGCGGGTGTATTGTTTCGGTTTTAGGAGCTTTGCCGTAGTGTGCAGCGTGTAGTGTTTTTGGTTTTTTCCCAAGGTGTTTAACCACTGCATGGGCAAACTCTTGTGTCCCCACTTTTTCCAGGCTTACCCCTTGTTTGAAAATGTCATAGGTATGAATGCCGGATTCAAGGGTTGCAAGCCAAGCGTTATGAATCCTTTCCGCTACATCCGGAAGATCTAGGTAGACAAGCATCTGGATGCTTGCAAGGAGTAGGCCGGAAGGGTTGGCTACATTTTGACCCGCGCGTCTTGGGGCAGAGCCGTGAATGGCTTCAAACATCGCTCCATGTGTTCCAATATTAGCAGAGCCGGCAAGTCCCACAGACCCCGAAATTTGGGCTGCGACATCTGACAAGATGTCGCCATACAGATTTGGCATTACAATGACGTCAAAGACCTCGGGTGTGTCTGCAAGTTTTGCAGCGCCAATATCGACAATCCAGTGTTCGTTTACGATGTCGCTATATTCTTTGGCAATCTCATCGAAGACTTTATGAAAAAGCCCATCGGAAATTTTCATCACATTGTCTTTAGTAAAGCAGGTGACTTTTTTTCTTTTGTAACGCCTTGCATACTCAAATGCGTATCGAATGATTTTTTCTGACCCTGGGCGGGAAATGAGCTTGATCGATTTTTGTACATCTGTTGTTTGCTTGTATTCCATCCCTATGTAGAGGTCCTCTTCATTTTCTCGAACAATGACCACATCCATCGAGGGGTGTTTTGTGGCAACAAAGGGGGCGTAAGAGACGCAAGGGCGAACGTTGGCGTAAAGTCCCATTGTTGTGCGTACGGTGACATTAATGCTTTTAAATCCGCCTCCTTGAGGCGTTGTGATAGGGGCTTTGAGGAAAGCGCGCGTGCTGCGGAGGGTGTCCCAAGCAGAGGGTTCGATCCCATTCAATATCCCTTTCAAATATAGCTTTTCTCCGGTTTCGATTGTGTGAATATCTAGGGGAGCACCCGCTTCTTGGAGTACAAATAGAGTGGCCTTCATGATTTCCGGGCCGATTCCATCTCCATGCGCTACAGCAATAGGAATATAAGACATATAAAATTTTTTATATCTATTTCTTCAAATCCGCGCAATGGATATAATCCGCTCTATGATTAAAGCACTGTTACAGCAGCAAAAAGAGAGTCTGGCCCATTACTTTGACACCTTGGATTGCGTCCGGGTGGAAAAGGTGATTGAGGCGTGTGCTGAGGTCCGGGGCCTTATTGTTTTTACTGGCGTGGGAAAAAGCGGCATCATCGCAGAAAAAATTGCAGCTACTCTCATTTCGACAGGAACAAAAGCACTGTATCTTCCCTCTACAAATTTTTTGCATGGCGATATTGGGATTTTATCGGATCAGGATATGCTCGTACTGATTTCTCGCAGCGGAGAGACAGAGGAGCTTCTTAATTTGGTTCCTTTTGCAAAAAAACGAAATACTTTTTTACTCTCTGTTGTTTCCAATGGGGCAAGTCGTCTTGCCAAAATGAGCGATTTGTCTATTGAGTTGCCTTGTCAAAAAGAACTTTGTCCTTTTGATCTGGCGCCAACGACATCCACGGAAGTGCAGCTTCTTTTTGGGGATCTTCTAGCTATAGCTTTGATGGAGCGCAAGGAATTTTCTTTGGATGCCTATGCTCAAAATCATCCTCTTGGAGCGATAGGAAAAAAAATAGTTGTCACAGTAGATGCGCTGATGTCTCGCGGGAAGGATGTCCCCTTGGCAAGACCCTCTGATCGGTTAGTAGATGCCCTTGTCGAGCTCTCGCAAAAAAAGTGTGGAGCGCTACTTGTAGCGGATGAAGAGGATCGTTTCCTTGGGATTTTTACAGACGGAGATTTAAGAAGAGCTCTTCAGTCTCAAGGGGCTAGCGTTCTTGAACGCCCTTTGCATGAGCTCATGACGGTTTCAGCTCAAGCTGTAGAAGCTGGGTCTTTGGCATGGGACGCTTTAAAGATCATGCAAAAGGATCCTAAAAAATTTATCATGGTTCTTCCGGTTCTAAATCAAGGCAAGGTGGCGGGAATTTTGCGGATGCACGACATTGTGCAAGCGGGCATTGGTTGATTTTTCTCTATGGAAAAATAAAAAAATCGGAAAAAGTTTGCTGAAAATCAGACGTTTTTGTATGTTCTTGTCTTCCTTTCGAGAATTTCTGAAAAGAAAAGCGAAAGAGAAAAAGTCGGCCTAAGAGTCGGCAAACTTTCTTAACATCAGAAGAGAAGTGACGTGCAAGCAATAATCAAGAGCTTGTAGCGGACAATTTGAGGCAACTCAGATTGTTTAGCTCGCAATTTTTTTATATTTTAGTAAGGAC
>JBDKFJ010000009.1:0-68796 GCA_039798725.1 Chlamydiota bacterium | reverse complement strand
CGTCCTCGTCGGAGGGCTGTGTGTAACACAGCTCCTCACGCTCCGCTCTCCTGCGGTGCAGTTTTGCTTTGTCATCTGAATCGATCGGCTGCTCGTGCATTCCTCCCCAGTTCCCACCCCAAAGGGGCCCCCCGTTCCTGGGGTCCCCTTTGGGGTGCGCTCTGCAAGCGACGCACCCCCCGACATCTCTATAGCAGCCACCCCTCCAACCTTCACCTCAAATCAAAAAATCAAAAAATGATGCGCTAATCTTGGTTATAGGGGGGTTTTGTGGGGGGCGTGAGCCTCTTCTTTGACGTACTGTGGGACTGCATAGCCGGGAAGGCGCTTACGCAACTCTAGGATTAGAGAGCGTCCCTTTTCTTCTGTCACTTCAAAGTGAGCAGCCCCATCCACACGGTCAAGTTGATGTAAGTAGTAGGGAAGGATGCCGTGGTCGATGAGTGTAAGGCATAAGGTTTCGAGGGTGTCGAGATCATCATTTACTTTGTTGAGAAGGACAGATTGCGACAGGATGGGAATTCCCAATTTCTGGATTTCTTTGAGATAGGCAAACAGCGTGTCATCACATTCTTTGGGGTGGTTAATATGAATAATGAATAGGATCTGTTTGTTAGAATTTCTAAGAAGAGTGAGGAAAGAATCATCGATTCTTTCAGGAATGCCAACGGGAAATCGAGTGTGAAAGCGGATTCTTTTGATGTGGGGGATAAGATCTATCTGTTTGAATAATGAAGAGAGAGTCTCGTTTGACAAGGATAGAGGGTCGCCACCACTCAGGATGATTTCTGAAAGGGTTAGATCGGAGGCAACTTCATTGAGCTCGCTTTCAAATCCTTTTACTTCAGTTTCATAAGGAAAGTGTCTTCGAAAGCAATACCGGCAGTGCATGGCGCAAGCAGAAGAGACAAGAATCAGGGCTCGACCTTGATATTTATGTAGTAGTTTGGGTGCTGTGCGAAAAGAAGCGTCAGAGACGGGATCCCGGGAAAAAAGGGGAGAGGTATTGAGTTCCTGCGTTGATGGGAGGAATTGGAGGAGGATAGGATCGTCCAGCCGTCCCTTCTCTATCTTTTCAGCCAGTCTTAAAGGGAGATTGAGAGAAAACGGGGTTTTCTTAAGGATAGAAGAGGGGTCAATGTTGAGGAATGAGGCGAGTTTTTCCCAAGAAGTGAAGTTTTTTCTGAGGGTCTGTTTCCACATGGGGCTATGATATAAAAAAACCACCTAATAATCTAGGTGGTTTTTAGAATGAACGGAAAGAAACTTTTTATTTTTATTGCTTAATAAAATTTATAACGCAAAGCGGATTACATCGCTTCGATGTTATGAGTTCTTTTGCCCAAATAATTCTCTTGGTATAGCTTCACATCAGTCATATGAACAACCCAAGCTGCGCCTTTGCGGTGCGCTTTCATCAAACCAACGCGTGTTGCGTAGTAGATTTTTTGCGCAGGAACATTCAGCATTTTAGCAACTTGGTTAATGGAATAAAACCCTTTGTTGTTGTCAAACAAGAGCTCTCCGTTAAACATCGATTTTGTTCGAGAATATTTTTGGTTGCGATAAGTCTCTAAGTCGTCGAGGTCAATGACCCAACGTGTAGCGTCTTTCATCGCTTTTAATTTCTTTTGCTTAATTGCCACATAAATCGCCTGTCTTGTAACATTGTTGATCTTAGCGGCTTCTGTAATCGAAACCACCTTCTTTTTTGGCGATTGATGCGGAGTTGTATTAAAGTTTCCCTCCATCATAATCCTAAATCTCCTTTTACTTCATTCTTTTAACACAAATTATGCGTCGCTCAAAGCACCGCAAAAGTGCCATCGAGCGATGCGTTTTTTTTCATATAAAAACAAATCTCAAGCACTTTGAGAAATAATTATGCCATATTATTGGATTAATTATCAAGGTGAAGGAGAATTTTTGTTAACATGCGTATAATCAAGTTACTACGAATAATAAAAGATAATTTTACATGAGAGATAAAGTCTTGATTTGCTATAAGATGCAAACATAGCCTGGATCGTGGATGCCTTCGATTTAAGTTGCTTATTATCAATTGTTTATTATAAGGTTGGTATGGCTCAGAAAGGGTGGTTGTATCTATCGATTTTCCTTTGGATGGTATTGGGATTGGAGGCCACAAAGCCCCCGCTCCTTACACCGCAAGATGCTAAGAATAAAGTAGAAGAGATTTTAAAAGCCCACGTAAGCCATCAGCTTCTTACTCCGGATATTTTTAAAAGAGCCCTTCAAAACTACATAGATGAGCTAGATCCTGCAAAAACCTACTTTTTGTCCACTGAATTAGAGGAGTGGTTGAATCCTTCCGAGGCATTTTTAGAGCAGGTGGCCGATAGTTACTCTCAAGGAACGTTTGCTCCTTTTAAAGAGATGCACCGCGTGATGGTCAGTGCGATTGAGAGAAGAGGCGTGCTTGAAGAACAGGTTCTTTTACTTCCTTTAAATGATAAAGTGCAAGCAGCGGATCTTAAAGAAATGTCTTGGGCCTCTTCTGTGGATGAGCTCAAAACAAGGCTTCACGATATTCGCTCTTTACAACTCAAAGTTTCCGATAAGCTCGATGCTGAGGAAAATCGGGTGCAATTTTTGCAGAAAATGCAAAAGAAACGGCTTGCCAAAGAAAGTGATATGATAGGGAGTTCCCCCAAAGAGCAGGAGCAAATTGTTCTCTCATTTGTTCTCAAAGCAATGAGTTCTGCTCTTGACTCGCAAACTGTCTATTTTACCCCCTTAGAAGCCAATCAATTTATGATTCAGGTGCAGCAGAGGTTGTTTGGTATTGGAGCTCAACTGCGCGATGATCTTGATGGGTTCACTGTGGTAAAAATTGTCGAGGGATCTCCTGCGGCAAGATCCAATCAAGTCAAAATGGGCGATAAGATCATTGCAGTAGATAACGAACCTGTGATGGGTCTTGATATTATTGATGCAGTGGCTCTTGTGCGGGGGCCTCAAGGTTCTCAAGTAGACCTTACGATTTTAAGAGAAGGAAAGGAAGAAAAGTTAGTCGTGACTCTTGTGCGCGATGAAATTGTATTACAAGATTCCCGTTTTGAGGTCAGTTATGAGCCTTGTGGCGATGGGATTATTGCTCTATTAAATTTACACTCTTTCTATCAGGACAACAATACATCTTCAGCAGATGATTTAAGGGGCGCCATTGAAAAATTAAAGAAGGAGTATTCGATAAAGGGAGTGATTCTCGATCTTCGAAATAACGGGGGAGGACTATTGCCTCAAGCGGTGGCTGTCTCGGGTCTATTTTTATCTAAGGGTGTGATTGTTTCGATTAAAGATAACACAGGTCAAGTGCAGCATTTACGCAATCTGGAAGATCGAAGAGTTTGGGATGGACCGCTTATTGCCCTGACTTCTCGAACAAGTGCTTCCGCAGCAGAGATTGTAGCCCAAACACTGCAAGATTATGGAAGAGCTATTGTTGTAGGAGACGCGGAGACGTTTGGTAAGGGGACGTTTCAAACGTTTACTTTGGAGGCAAGCCAATTTGGTAACGTCAACCCTAAAGGGGAATACAAGGTGACAAGGGGTAGGTATTATACAGTATCGGGAAGAAGCCCTCAGCTTGTTGGGGTAAAAGCAGATATTGTGGTTCCAGGGCCTTTCGCTCGTCTTGAAGTCGGAGAAAAGTTTTCGAAATTTCCTGTAGAAACAGATCAAATTTCTGCTCATTTTGAGGATAATCTTGAAGATGTGCCTGCCCTGCATCGCGCCTATTTTGAGAAAGTGTATAGATCAAATAAGCAATCCGTCCTCACAGTGTATCAGCCTTATCTTGACCGGTTAAAACGCAATTCTGAGGAGCGCCTTTCTAAAAACAAATACTACCAGGAGTTGCTTGAAGAAAGTGTAAAAGAGGGGCCTGAGATGTTTGATGCCTTTAGTAAAACCGATCTGCAGTTGATCGAAGCTAAAAACATTATGAAGGATTTACTCTTGCTTTCTATCGAGGGAAAGGAGAAAATTTCCCTCTCTAAATTGTAAGAAGTTTTTTGTATGAATATACCCGTTCGCGTTCGCATTGCTCCTTCTCCTACAGGGGATCCTCATGTGGGGACTGCCTACATGGCATTGTTCAACTATATTTTTGCAAAGCATTTTGGGGGAACATTTATCCTAAGAATTGAGGATACTGACCAAACACGTTCTCGTCCTGAATATGAGCAGTCGATCTTTGAGGCGCTTCATTGGGCAAATATTCAATGGGATGAGGGGCCCGATGTGGGAGGGCCTTTTGGGCCGTACCGCCAATCGGAAAGAACAGAGATTTACAGAGAGTATTGTCAGCAGTTGCTAGATGCCGGAAAAGCGTATAAGTGTTTTGCGACTCAAGAAGAGCTTGCTGAAATGAGAAAAAGGGCAGCTGAGCTGGGATCAAAGACCGGATACGATCGCAGATATCGAGATTTGCCTTTAGACGAAGTGCGGAAGCTGGAAAAGGAAGGGCGTCCTTTTGTGGTTCGATTAAAAGTGCCACTATCTGGAGAGTGTGTATTTGAAGATGGAATTAAAGGAAAAGTGTCTGTGCCTTGGGCGGATATCGATGACCAAGTGCTGATGAAGTCAGACGGTTTTCCTACCTATCATTTGGCGGCCGTTGTTGATGATCATCTCATGAAAATTTCCCATGTCATTCGGGGTGATGAATGGATGATTTCTACGCCAAAGCATCTGTTCCTCTATGAAAGCTTTGGATGGGTGCCTCCACAGTTTATGCATATGCCTCTTTTGCTAGGTAGAGATGGGCGTAAGCTATCTAAGCGGCGCAATCCCACTTCGATTTTTTATTACAGAGACAGTGGATATTTGAGTACGGCTTTTGTCAATTTCTTGACGCTTATGGGTTATAGTATGCCCTCCGATCAAGAGATTTATTCTTTGGAGGAAATCATTAAGGCTTTTGATCCAAAAAGAATTGGAGTGTCAGGCGCTTATTTCGATGTGCAAAAACTCGATTGGCTTAACCAGCATTATTTGATCAACACATTGACAGAAGAGCAGCTCTTTTTGCAGTTAAAAGAGTGGTTCTATCGAGATGATTTCCTTAAAAAGCTAGTCCCCTTGTGTCGGCAAAGGATGAAAACGCTTGGAGATTTCATGGAGATTAATTCGTTTTTCTTTGTAAATCATTTGCCCTATACAGAAGAGCTTCTCTGCCCAGGAGGACTTGCAAAAGAAGAAAGCGCTGCTCTTTTACAAGCTGTCATTTGGAGTTTGGATGAGCAAGAGGATTGGGGACGAGGTGGCATAGAGAAAGCAGTTCACAGAATCTCAGAAAAATTTCACGTTGTGCTCAAAAAGGTGACAATTCCTCTTCTTTATGGGACATTTATGGGTAAAAAAAGTGGGCCACCTCTTTACGATGCAGTAGAGTTGCTGGGTAAAGATAGAGCACGCGCGCGCCTTCTGAATGCCATTGAGTTTTTGGGTGGGCTTTCCAAAAAGAAAATGGAAGCGCTCACAAAAGAGTGGAGATTACCGTAGTTCTGTTTCTACTTGGTTGTCATCTGAGATGACATAAGCTCGATGTGACCCTGTGGAACAAGAACTTAAGAGTAGAACTAATATTAAAAATATCCAATGCATAACGCCTGTATACTAAGAGATCATATCAAATGTCCACGAAAATAGATCGACTCAATCCTTTGCGTGCCACTTTAAAGGAGCGATTTCGTCTGACAGGTCCTGGTTCTACCAAAGAGACGTTCCATCTTGTCTTGAATACAAAAGGCAGCTCTTTGGAGTTTAAGGTAGGAGATGCTGTAGGTATTTATCCAAAAAACGATCCGCTTCTTGTCGATCATATTCTAGATGTGCTGCAGGCAAAGGGGGATGAGATGATTAAAGACCCTCGATCCTCTACCGAATACACAATAAGAGAGTTTCTTTCTTCAAAAGCAAATCTAGCTAGAATTACCTCTTCGTTTCTCAAACTCTTTTATCAGTATGAAACAAGCGGTTCTCGCAAAGAAACATTGAAATACTTGCTCGATGCCGATAATAAGCCGACTCTCTCTGCTTATTTGGCAGAGCACGATCCTTTGGATCTCTTTAAAGAGTATCGCGGTAATGCGGCTCCTTTGCAAGCTGTCTGCAATCAGTTTGGGCCTCTTTTGCCTCGCTTTTATTCCATTGCTTCATCACCGCTTGTTTATTCGGGTGAGTTGCATTTGACGGTGGCTCTATTTACTTTTTCACATCAAGGAGAGCAAAGGTATGGAGTGGCAAGCCACTTCCTTTGCTCTCTTGCAGAACTTAATACAACGCCGATTCCTCTCTATATCCAACCGAATCCTCACTTTACACTGCCGCAGGACCCAAGCGTCCCGATTATTCTTATCGGTCCTGGAACAGGGATTGCTCCTTTTAGAGCCTTCATCCAAGAGCGGATATATAAAGGAGCTAAAGGCAAGATGTGGCTATTTTTCGGAGAGAGACATCGAGCAACCGACTACTTCTACGAAAAAGAATGGAACACTTATTCCACGCAAGCTCCATTAAAAGTAGATGTTGCTTTTTCTAGAGATCAACAAGAGAAGCTCTACGTTCAACATCTGATGCTAAAGCAGTCTGCCACTTTTTGGAAGTGGTTAGAAGAGGGGGCCATTGTGTATGTCTGCGGCGATGCTGAAAAAATGGCCAAAGATGTCGACGCCGCTCTTCATGCTATTATAGTCAAAGAGGGGGGGATGCCCCCTGAACAGGCTCATGCCTATGTCAAACAGATGCGCCTTGATAAGCGCTACCTTGCAGATGTGTATTAAAAACATCTCATAATCAACAGCTTGCGTTTTATTCGTTCCTTGTTTTAATAAAAAACTACTTATGTTATAATTTATATTTAATATTTTATTGGAGAGTTTGTGAGTGTAGTCGCGCGTTTACAGGGAGGGTCTGATCTAGCAAAAAGATTGGTGGAGGTGCCGTCTGTAATAAGATCTTCTTTCACATTGGATGTTGGGTATGGCCCATTAGCTGAGCAACTCAAGACTATTTTTCCGGGGTTGCCGATAAATGATACGTCTGTTCGTAAACAGCTTGAAAACGATTCAAGTATTTGGGAAAGGGATTGTCAAATCCAAAATCCTTTGACTCGCACTATTTTGCCGGTGTTGAGTCTTAAGGACGATATTTGGGGGCCTCATTCTTGTTTTGATTCTCACCTGTATCCTTCGCTGCAATTCATAAATGATATACAGGGAGCTAATATTCTAGCCCCTCCTATGCAAAAGCCGGGAGCTTATGTAGAAGGCGGTAATCTGTTTTATTCTGTACTGAATAAACCAGGCTATCTGGAAGAGAGGCTAGTAGCCATTATTGGAGTGACAACTGTTTTATGGACAAAAATGTACTTGGAGCAAACTGGCTATTTTACGGATCGCCTTCTCAATGAAGAAATTAGCCGTATACAGCAGGAAAAAGCGGTTGATTACGGGGATCCTAATGGGATGGCAAAATGGAGCTTGACTATACGAATCATAGCAGAGGAGTTAGGAGTTAAAATTGACAATCTGATTTGCTTGGAGCACAACCTACTCGTTGGCTCTGCTTCCACAGCTTGTTTACATATCGATTTAACCATCGCACCGGGTCCTGATAATAAGGTCTTTGTTCATAGTCCGAGCTTGGCCAAAGAGCAATTAGTGAAATTAGGCGAAGATGGTCGAGGGTGCACAGAAGCTGCTTTATTAAAAGCTGATCAAGAAATTACAGAAAGGAATTGTGAAATATTAAAGAACCATGGCTTTGAGGCGATTCCTATAGCCGGATACTATGGATCCCTGACAGGATGTCCGGAACACGAAACACACTTTTTAAATGGTATATTCTTTCGACACCGAGGGCGACACATTTTTGTGACAGCTGCAGCCCAGCACACAAACAAAGGGGGCTCTTTTACTCCAGATGCATCTCATTTACAGGCCCTTTCTCTGGCATTTTCAGAAAAGATGGCAGAGCATCGTATTTCTGTGGTTTACATCAATTTCTTGCAACATTTGCAAGGGGGTGGGGGAGTACACTGCATGACATGTGAAAAAAGGGTGAGCACACTATTTCCTCTCGCTGTTTTTCCTGTAGAAAACATGATAGAGAGGATTGAAACTATTGTTGTCTTTCGTGTGAAGAAAAAAGCGGATGATATATTTCAGTCTATGTCGCTATTTTTTGATGGTAGGGATGTCTATCGGGTAGAGCCAAATATGCTCAAAAAAAACGGGTCTTTAGGATTAAAATTTCAGGTGCCTCTTGAAGGGGCAAAACTCTCTTTTCAAACAGATACAGGTTTAACACGTAGTTTTCAGCTTTTACCCGGACACCCTCAAGAGGTTATTCTATGATTACGCCTCTTCCTGGAAATTGTGCTTTAGAGAGTCCTTTGGAGTTGCACGTCGGGCACGAAGTATTGGCTGCATATCTTTTTGAACACATTTGGGGAGCAAAGATTATAGATAGGACAGCGGGCTTGCCCGCAGATGCTACCTATCTTCTATGGGTTAGGGATTGGCAAGTCTTGAACCCATTCACAGGAAACAAAATCCCTGTAAAGAGCCTGCCTCAAGATATAGGCTTTTCTACAAAATTTTATATGAGAGGCATGTTTCCTTCATTACATTCAATTTCCTCCATATACAAAATCAATTCAGCACATTTGGAGCCTTCATTAGGAGAGACAACCCCTTATCTTGAAGGCGGCAATGTTTTATTTTGGAGTCATTCAGGCAGACAAGGGGCTATTATTGGAGTCACAACTGCAATTTTGACGTTAGAAAAACTCAAAAGCCTCAAATATTTCAATCACAAAATAATCCAGGAAGAAAGGTCAGGAAACAGTCTATTGGATCGCTATGCTGCCATGTGGCAGTTGACTCTAGAAGCGATTGCTAAGCAGCTGGAAGTTTCTGTAGATAATTTGATCGTTCTAGAACATCATCTTGAAGCTGATGGGAAGAGTCTGTGTTTACATATTGATATAACCGTATTACTGGGGCCTCAAAACAAAGTATTCTTACATAGCCCTAGTGAATCTAAAGTGTCGCAGTTATCAGGAAATGGGGCTATGAGTGACGATGTTAAAAACCCCAAGGTGTTAACTGAAAATCAAGCGATTACTGACCGTAATAAGAAAATATTAGAAGGCCATGGATTTGAAGTAGTTCCTATTGAAGGGTATTATGAATTTGAAGATGGGGCGATCTACTTTTTGAATGGATTGTTGTTTGAAATGGAAAAGCGTCATTTTTTTGTCACAGGTGCAGGATGTCATGCAAGCGACAAACAGAGCATTCCCTTTAAACCTTCATCAGAGTGTGTGTATGGGCTATCCTCGAGATTTTCTCAAAAGATGCATGAGCATGGGATTGATGTAGTTTACGTAGACCTCAAAAAAACCCCTCTCGATGGTGGAGTGCATTGTCTGACAACGGAGGTAAGAAGCCCTTCTCTCTTGCCACCTCAGGCAATTTCTATTACTGGAATGGCCGATGAGATATCTACGCGTGTTGTACTGCGAGTCAAGGAGCAAGCAGAGGTTGCCCTGGAGTTTGTCCGTTTGCAATTAAACGAGCAATCCTATCAAAAAAAACGTTGTGCTGTGACTCAAGACAAACCTCTTGTTATGGAACTGAAAGTTCCTATTGGAGGGTGCCTTGCCACTTTATGGACAAATCACATGGAATATCCTCGATTGCAGTTGTTGCCCGGGCACCCTTATCAGTTGTTTTTGGATAGAAATGAGGATCAAAGTCTTTCAACTGTCCCTAGCTTTCACGCAGCTGAAATATGAAGTTATTTATTGTGTTTGGTATTAGCTAGGAGTTACGAAAACGTTTCCTAGTCAAACAGTTGCATTTTATTTGCTATTTGTTTCAAAAAAGTCTTGTTTGTGTTATATTATGTTATTAATACTTACTTTTAAAGTTTATGAATCAACTCGCGCGTTTACAGGCAGGCCCAGACATAGCAACAAGATTAATGCAGGTGCCTTCCATAATAACCTCTTCTTTAACATTGGATGTTGGGGATTACGAATTAGCTAGGAAACTTAGGCTTATTTTCCCTAATTTACAGGTGCAGAATTTAGCTGTTCTTAAACAATTTGAAGACTATCCCAGTAAGTGGGAAAGAGATCAGTGGGTCCAAAATCCTTTGACTCACACTGTTTTACCCGTATTTAGTCTTAACAAAGATCTTCTTCTAGACACGGGGAAGTTTGACGTTCGGTTATATCCTTCTATCGGGTTGGTTAATTATATAGATGTAGCAGATATTAAGGGTCCTGTTTTGCAAAATGCAGAAGGTTATGTAGAAGGAGGTAATGTTTTCTATTGTTTATTGAATAAGAAAGGTCGATTAGAGGATAGGTTAGCTGTCATTATTGGAATTACAACTGTTTTATGGACAAGAGCACACTTAGAAAGTGTGGGTTATTTTACCATGCCTGTTTTGCATAAAGAAAAACGCTTTATGCGGAAGAAGAAAATCCCCGATTATGATGATCCTGTTAGGATGGCAAAATGGAGGTTGTCTTTAAGAGCTATAGCAAAGCATCTAGGAGTGTGTCTCCAGAATGTGATTTGCTTGGAACATAACTTAGCACTCGACTCTAGAGCATTGTGTTTACATATCGACTTAAATATCGCATTAGGTCCCAATAACAAGGTATTTGTTCATAGTCCAAAGCTTGCCCAAGATGAGTTAATGAAAGTAGATCCAAGAGGTATAAGGTATGCAAAAAAAGAGTTGCTAGAAGCGGATCAACAGATTACAGAGCGCAATTCTAACACGCTAAAGCAATACGGCTTTGACGTGATTCCTATAGCTGGGTATTACGGATCTTTAACGGACAATCCATTAGAAGAAACATATTTTTTAAATGGTTTATTCTTTGAGCATGAGGGGCGCAAGATTTTTGTCACAGCCGCAGCACAGCATGGAATAGGGGAAGAGCCTTTTACTCCATTTGTTCGTCATTTGCATCTGCTTTCTGAAGCGTTCTCAAAAGCAATGGCAGCGCATAATATTTATGTTGTTTATATCAATTTGATTGCTCATTTGGAAGGGTTAGGAGGTGTACACTGTCTGATAAATGAAAGAAGGGTATGCACGCTGTTTCCTCTTTCTGTTATTCCGGTGGAAAGCGTGATAGAGAAGATTCCCACTCTTGTTGTATTCTGCCTGAGCAAAAAAGTGAAAGATACAGTTCAATCTCTGTCGCTATTTTTAGATGATCAGGATTTCTATAAGGTAGGGACGCAGATGCTCAAAGCTGGGAATGGGTCTTTAGTACTACCTATGGGAATCCCCCTCCAAGGGGCAAAGCTCTCTTTTCGCACAGATTCAGGATTAGCGGGTAGCGTTCAGCTTTTGCCCGGACACCCTCGAGAAATTTTAATCGACTATATATGAATCATTTGTTGCGTTTGGTATACTCGGTAGCTCTTGTAAAGAGTCAAGCTAGCCGTTTTAGTGATCCTTAAAGAGCACACAACTAGAAAGATCAGCAATAGCCCTGTGACGCAATAGAGCAAGCTCGATGAGTCTATCGAGTAGCTGAGAGCAAGGAAGGCCGGTCGCTTCCCAGAGCCTTGGGTAGGTGCTAAAGCGCGTAAATCCGGGAATCGAGTTGAGTTCGTTGACGAAAAGCTCTTCTTTTTCTGAAAGAAAGAAATCAATGCGAGCCATTCCTTCACAGCAAAGGGTCTTATAGACTTGAATCGACATTTTTTGGATAGAGGAGGCGCATTCAGAGGAGATGTTTGCCGGAATATGGTAGGTGGCTCCTTTTTCATCTAGATATTTTGCAGCGTAAGAGTAGAATGCATGATGCGGAACGATCTCTCCTGGAAGTGAAGCAATGGGGTGTTCATTGCCAAGCACTGCACAGACAAGTTCTCTTCCTCTCACAAATTTTTCAATCAGCACTTTTCTGTCGTATAGAAAAGCATTATCTAAAGCTTGAGTAAACTCTTCTTCGGATGTGACTTTTGCAACACCTACAGAGGAGCCAAGACCTGCAGGTTTAATGAAAAAGGGAGCGCCGAATGCTTTTTCAGCACGCTCAAAACTCCAGCCGTTTTTTTCATGACGATAGATGACGGCAAATGGAGCTATAGGAATACCTGCATCGCGCAAAAGGCGCTTGGTAATGTCTTTATCCATTCCGATAGCAGATCCTAAAATATCTGCGCCGACAAAGGGGACATTGGCAAGCTTTAGAAAACCTTGCACAGAGCCGTCTTCTCCGTAAGGGCCATGAAGAACCGGAAAAATAACATCAAGTTGTAATGGATTATCTTGCGAAGGTGTCAGAGGAGCTATCTCTTTGCTTTCTGTAAGAGCAATAGATGATGGAGTGGTTTCGTTAAGAAGATAGGAGCCGGCTTGCTGGAGGCGCCAGCTTCCTTGTTTATCGATGCCGATCAGAACCACATCGTACTTGTTCTTGTCGAGCGTTTCGATAATGTTTTTCGCAGAGACCAAAGAGATTTCATGTTCTGCGGACTTGCCTCCAAAGAGAACCCCGACGCGTAGTTTTTTGTGTGTCATAAGAACCGATTGTATAAAGATTCCGCTTTTTACAAAAGGGTGTGTCTAAAAATCAGAAAACCTGTTTACAATTATCCACTTTTCGGGATAAGCCTAAAAGTAGTCTCTCTTTTTTTAGAAACAGGATTTGGCATGGATATTCTCAAGATTAGAGGAGGAAAACCTCTTCAAGGTGCAGTAAAAGCAGCGGGAGCTAAGAATGCAGTGACCAAATTACTTGTTGCCTCTTTGCTCTCAGACAAGCGTTGTATTTTTCGCAATGTTCCAGACATTGCAGAGGTGGAAGTAACGGTTGCTCTATGTGAGGAAATCGGTTCTGAAGTGACGTGGGATCGTGCAGCGGGGGTTCTTGAAATTGAAACAAAAACACTGAAAACCGCCTATATTCCCCAAAGATTTTCTGGATCGAACCGCATTCCGATCTTAATGATAGGTGCACTTCTTGGAAGAACAGACGAGGATATCATTGTTCCAACAGTTGGAGGATGCAAAATCGGCAAACGCCCCATTGATTTTCATATTACAGCGCTAGAGAAGCTGGGTGCAAATATCGAATATCGCGAGATGAGAAAAGAGGGAGCTTACCTTGCAAGAGCTCATCAGGGTTTAAAAGGCACGGTGATTGCTTTGCCATACCCTTCTGTTGGAGCCACCGAAAACACCATTTTAGCGGCTGTGCGCGCCAAAGGGACAACGGTTATTAAGAATGCAGCAACAGAGCCTGAAATCATTGACCTGATTCTCTTTTTACAGAAGCTGGGGGTGACAATAGGAGTGGATGTCGATCGCACAATCCGCATTCAGCAAGCCACCACATTCCAGGAAGTAGAGCACACAGTAATTACAGATCGGATTGAAGCGGCATCACTCGGTCTTGCAGCTATTAGCACGCAAGGAAGAGTGTTTGTTGAAGGTGCAGATCATTCTCATATGATCACTTTTTTAAATCGGTTGCGCGAGATTAATGCCGGCTTTGAGGTGAAAAAGGGGGGCATTGAGTTCTTTTACAAAGGGGCGCTTAAGGGAGGCATGCACATAGAAACAGATGTGCATCCTGGATTTATGACAGACTGGCAGCAACCTTTTGTTGTTCTACTGACCCAATCTCATGGGGTGTCGGTCATTCACGAAACAGTTTATGAGAACCGATTTGGCTATACAGATATGTTGAAGCTGATGGGAGCGGATATCGAGCTGTTTACACAATGTCTAGGAGGTAAAGCTTGTCGGTTTGCTTCTCATAATTTCTATCACAGTGTGGTAGTCAAAGGCCCAACTCCTTTGCAATCCAAAGATATCGCTATTCCAGATTTGAGAGCCGGGTTTGCGTATGTAATGGCAGCACTTCTTGCTCCCGATGAGAGCTTAATTAGTGGAGTGCATTATTTATATCGTGGCTATGAAAAAATTGTAGATAAACTCACAGCATTGGGGGCAGATATCAGTGTTGTAAAAGCGGAGCCTGCTTTAAAACCAATCGTACAAGCACTCAATCCTAAGCAAACCGTATAAATTTAAGATTTACTTTTATTCTTCTTGTGATACATTTGTGGGAAAAAATCTTGTCTTTACAGTAAGACAAGACATTTTCAGAGGAGACAAGAGTATGGGTGATGTGACAAAGCAAGAAGGTGAAAAGCGGTTTGTAACACTGTCGGAAGCGGCGCGTATGAATAACGTAACCCGTCAGGCAATTTACGTAGCAATTAAGCAAAAGAAATTGCGTGCTTATAAGAATCCGACTCGCTGGATTATTGATATCGATGACTTAGATCATTATCGAAGATCCCGGTATTCTCGTTCCAAATCAATGCAAAACGGGGAACTTGTATTTGATAATACTAAGGGTTTTTATTCCATTCAACAGGCTTCTAAGTTATTAGATGTCCCCTATCAGAAGATCTACTACGCCACTCGTATTGGGCTGTTAAAAGCGACAAGAAAAGGATCTGCTTGGGTTGTTCATATTGACGATCTCAAGCGCTACCAAGAGAATTACCTCAACCGTCTCATCTCCAATTTGGATGAAGAAGTTAGTTAAAAGGCTTCTCTCCGGTATTCTTGAGCGCTTTTGCTTACACCAAATGCGCTCCTTATCTAGAAAAAGCTTAATTCGTTGGAATAACTCTAGAGTCTCTTATTTGTAATTGCAGGCTTGTCTTGCTTAGAAACGTATTGACATACGGAGTAAATGCAAGATGCAGCTTTAGACCTTTCTTTGCAAATCGCTCTTTTTTATTGGCCATTCCAAAGCCAATGCCTTCTAATGTGCGGTCGTCTTGCTCAAGGTAGAATTTAAGGTGCGTTTTTCCGACAATCTTAGGAGGCCAAGTTTGTTTGACATCGCAGTAAAGAATCGGAGGAGGATTTTCATTGCCAAAGGGTTCAAGTAAGGTAAAAGATTCCATAAAGTCAAAAGTGAGCTCATTGAATTCAATTTTTGCATCGAGATGAATTTTAGGAACGATATCACTTTCTGATAGAGCTGTATCCGCAGCTTTGAGAAAAAAATCTCTAAAAAGAGACAGATTCTCTTGCCGAATGGTTAAGCCTGCAGCAAAGTCGTGTCCTCCAAAGTTTTCCAAAAGAGCAGCGCTTTCCTTTAGATGGGGTAGCAAGGGGAATTCGGGGATAGTTCGCATCGATCCTTTCCCTATACCATTCTCTAGTGCAATGATGGCAATCGGGCGATGGTATTGCTTAGCAATGCGTGCAGTAATGATGGGAATGATCCCAGGATGCCATTTTTCAGACGCTAAAACAAGCGCTTTATGTTTAAAGATTTCAGGGTGTTTTTGCAAAAATTTCTCTATGTCATCAGAGTCTGTACGTTCGATTTTTTGCCGTTGCATGTTATTCAGGTCAAGCTCTTGGGCCAGAGCCTCTGCTTGGGTGGGATCGCGGATAAGTAGAAGCTCTACGCCTTTTTGGGGGTCGGCAATGCGACCTAAACTATTGAGCCTAGGAGCTACTTTAGAAGCGATATCTAGCGTATTGATTTCTCCGAGTTTCAGTTCGCACAACTGAAACAGCTTGATCAATCCTACCCGTTTTGTTTTGCGTAGCTGGCGTAGACCATACCTGACTAAGATGCGATTTTCTCCGAGTAATGCGCCCATGTCAGCAACAGTACCTAGGGCTACAAGGTCTAAGTATCTCTTCAGGTCTATTTTGGATGGGCTGATCATTCCATTTGCAATGAGAGCATTGGTCACTGCGTGGGCGAGTTTAAAAGCCACACCTACACCTGTAAGATCTCGATTGGGGTAAGTGCTATTAATCAGTTTTGGATTTAAAGTGGCAATACAATGAGGCAGTTTATGAGTCGGTTCATGGTGATCGGTAATCATTACATCAATTTTATGACGTAACAATTGCTCAATCTGTGTGGCTGACGTGATACCGCAATCGACTGTAATAATGAGTTTGCACTGATTTGCCTTGGCATAATCTAGGGCATCAAGAAGAAGCGTCTGCTCTCTTGATGCGGGCTGTGGGATATAAAAAAATACAGAAGCGCCGATGAAACGCAAAAAGTCGGTCAGTAATGCTGTGCCTGTCATTCCATCTACATCATTATCTCCGTAAATGAGGATGGCCTCTTTTTTATGTAGAGCTTCCAGAATTCTTTCGACTGCTCGATCCATATCGGGAAATAATTGCGGGTCTAAAAGATCGGGTAGCTTGCCATATAAATATTCATGAATCTCTTCTAGAGCAGAAAAAGAACGCCTTGCCAGAATATGAGCGGTTACCGGATGGATGTTAAATTCTTTAATAATTGTTTGATGCCATGCGGGGTCTACTTTGGGATAGATCCAGAGCGGATCGTGTTGGCCGATAGACATGTTTTTATCTCTCTAAAATTAGGCTTTATATAACACAGACAAACGTTCAATGGATAGTGAAATTCAATCCTGCCTATGGGCAAAATTTTCAACCTTCCCGGAAGAGGCCTCTTTGTCGTGAAAATATTTCATGAGAGGGGCTGCAATGAAAAGAGAAGAGAGCGTGCCGAAGATCACACCTATTCCTAAGACAAGCGCAAACCCAAATAAGGTGGATCCCCCCATCAGTATTAGAGGTAGAAGAACCAAAAGGGTTGTACCGGAGGTCATTAGGGTGCGACTTAAGGTCACATTGAGCGCATGGTTGATCATAGTAGACAGAGGGGTAGAGCGCGTGAGTTTCAATTCTTCACGAATTCTATCAAATACGATAATTGTATCATTCAGAGAGTATCCGATGATTGTAAGAAGTGCCGCCATCGTATTGAGGTCAATATGTACTGGAATGCCGCAGGCGTGCAGAAGGGCGATTGCTGCAAGAGTAAAAAGTACATCGTGAGCAAGACAGAGTGTTGCGCTCATGGCGTATTTAAATTCGAATCGAATCGTGATATAGACCAGAATAGCAAGAAGAGCTGCGCTGAGCCCGATCAGAGCGCTGTTACGCATCGTATCAGACATTTGCCCACTGACTTCTGTCCAATGTAAGTTTAAAGAAGATAAGGAAGAGGGCTCAATTTTCAAGCCTGCATCCGAAAGCGCATCTACTACAAAGACAATCTTGGGGTTTAGTTCGTATAAATAGGTAGGTTCCTTCAGGTTATTTTCGATCGGCATCCCATAAAATGGTTTGCCTGGTTCTTGCAAGTTATAACTCAAAAGGATTTTCAAGTGGTTAGCCGGGCTTAGCTCTCGAATATGAAGGTCTTGTGGAGTGGCTCCTTTCTTGGTCAAAGCGTGCTCAACGCGCTCGCGATAAGCTGCTTTGTCATCTGCTTTAAGTTCTATGCTCAGCGCATAGCCACCTCTAAAATCCATGCCAAACAAGGTATGTCGTTCTTTAAAGAGAGCAAAAGAGCCTACTAAAATCACAATCGCAGAGAAAATGACTGTTTTGCGAGTGTGTTTTAAGAAGTCGTATCCTTTGGCTCGGAACCAGTTCAGCATATTGAGAGCTGTATGGCGTGGGTTTTTGACCCATTCTGTAAAGAAAAAGCGGGTGACAAAAAGGGCTGTAAATAGAGACGAGGCAATCCCTATAAGCAGCATTACGGCAAGAGCTTTGATGGGCCCTGAGTCAAATTGCAATAGGACAAGGGCCGCAATCATAGTTGTCACATTGGAATCTAGAATTGCAGAAAAAGCTTTGCTATATCCTGCTTGGATGGCTTGAGCGATCTTGCCACTTTTGCCAAATTCTTCCCGAATTCTTTCAAAGACAAGTACATTGGCATCCACTGCCATCGCAAGGGTTAAGATAATTCCTGCAATCCCTGGCAGTGTCAGGGCAGCTTGTAAATTCTGAAGGGTAGCCCACATGATGAGTAAATTAAAGAATACGGCGATCGATGCAACAAGACCTCCAAATTTGTAATACCCAATCATCACAGTCACAACGAATAAAAGAGATAGAGCTGTTGCAATGATTCCCCAATTACGCTCTTGAACACCAAGTTCTGGACTCACATTTTTTTCAGACACAATCTGGGGAGTAAAACTCAAAGAGCCAGCTTTAAGGTCGGCTTCAAGTTGAGAAATCTCTCTTTGCGTAAAACTTCCGGAAATCATGGCGCTATCTTTGAGTGCAGAGTCTAGCGTGGGAGAGCTAATAATAGATTCATTTAAAACAACAGCCATTCTCCAGCCTCTGCCATGGGAATAGTTTTCAAGAGGAGTCCCCGCAATCCGTTCTTTAGAATACAGAGAAGTCCATGCATACAAGTTTTCTTGGGGACTGACTTTTACTCCCTCTCTATTTGTGTACGATCCCTTCACTCCAAAAGAGAGGAAATTTCCTTTAGATGGATCATATGAGGCGTGTACTTCTGTGAGTTCTGCCCCTTCGAGTGCAAAGTTATAGAAAACAATGACAAGAGGATGGGTTTGCCCGTGCCACTCTGTAAAATCATCTCCCCGGAGTTTGGCAATCATCGAATAGGTATTGTCCGGCTGAGAGCTTTTTAAGATTTCTCCGGAAAGGGCGAGTCTAAGGCCGCTGTTATACAACCTTTTAGCAGAAGTGCTCAACGGGTAGGCATTTTCATTGTCACCCTTTTCTCCAAAAAGGTGTCTGTAGGCAATTCTGTTTAAGTCATCGAGGCTTTTTTGGTTGGTGACAACAGCCTCATTCCATACCGTCTGCAAGAATTCTGCTACAGCATCTTTCAGCTCGCTATTTTGAGGGCCAAACTGTTCATTTACCACGTGGAAGAACATTTGAGAAGCTTTGACTAGCTCTCCGGCTGAAAGTCCTTGTGATCCGGGGAAATCCAATGTAATAAAGTTGCCTTCTTGACGGATGCTGACCTCAGAGACCCCCATTTTGTTAACGCGCTTATACAGCTCATTGATTCCTTGCTTAAGATCAGCGGGGTCAGTGACTTTTCTGCTGCTTGCATCTTTGAGTTCAATTTGAACCGTTTTACCTCCGGAAAGATCCAATCCCCATTTCAGGATTTTTCGCTCGTCCCCTCTGAAGTATTTTTTTATACTGAGGCGGATATTGTTCCAAAAAACGCTGCTTGTCGGTTTGGGAACATCAAACTTATTTACCCCTCTTAATCCTCCTTGAGCAGCAGAGTAGTCATCGCGGCTTTTAAGAAGATCCTCGTGAATTTGATCATCTATCTTATTGTCTGTAAGAATGCGTTGTTGGACATCGCTAAACTCTAGTATTGCGTATCGTTTCGTCCCGTGGACTTGGAAAGCTTCCCTAGAAGCAGCAAGGACGTTTTGATAATATTGAGGGCACTCAAAAATAAAATCCTCTTTGAATTCTTGTCCTAAGAAAGAGGAGGTTCCGGGATATCCAATAAACCCATTTTGTTGCAGCAACTGGAATAAGTTTTCTAGATCGCGCTGAAATGCTTGAGAAAGAGCGGATTCCCCTTTTTCAGCACGCAGGATCATCTTATTCAATCCCTTAGCGATGATATAAAGAGAGCTCATCTTAAATCCATAGGGAGGGACTGTTTTCCCAACGGATGGGGCATAGAGGACAAGGCCAAATTGCTGTTCTACAGGGCCAAGTTGCTGGTGAGTTTCGTAATCATAGACAGGAAAAGCTGTATTGATCAAGTCAGGGTGTTGCGGGTGCCAGGCTTGGGTAAGAATTTTTTTAAGAGCACCAAGGTCTGCGGAAGCAATGCTTCCAAGCCTGAGAGCTAAGAAGCTTTGACTGTTTTCAAGAGAAGACAGTGAGATCTCAAAATTGTAAGCATGAGGTGTAATTTCTTCTTGAGTTTGTCTGCTAATGGCACTGAGTGCGTTATATAAAATATTGTCAGCAAGCTCCGCTCCTGCAAATTTTTCTACATTGCGATCCCGCTCTGCTCTGTATGAGGCCATTTCTGCGTAGGGCTTCAGGGTGATTTTTTCACTTTTCCAGTCGACTAGAATCGATTCAATAAAAGGATCGAATCCCTCTAAGGAGAGTAATTGAAATTCTTGCGATGTGCTTTGCTGCAGTTTTTGGTTCAAAGAAGAAAACGTCTCTGCATTCAGATTGGAGCGAAACTTTTTTTGATTTTTTCGGATGACGGAAATCGCCTCTTCAATCACTTTTTGCCTGTAAGAGAGCAAATCCCCTTTTGCTTGCATTTGCTCTGCAATTTGCTGCAAAGAGGTGATGAGTTTCTCTCCAATTCCCGTTTCTTGTCCCCTTGAGAAGGAGGCAAAGAATCGATTTGCCATTCCGGAGTCTAGAGGGTATCCTTTTGCAAAGGAGGTGATCTTTTGAGCCAGCTCATCCGCCATTTCCCAATGATCCTCGTCTGCGTTCTCGATCACCGCGTAAGCCAGTTGGCTGTTTGCGGAGGGGCCTGCAATGGCCATCCCCAGTTGAAGCACTCTGTCTTCTACGAGGGAGCGATAAAGAGGAGTGGGCTGATGAGAGCTATCAAATTTAAACGCAAATTGAGCATATGAAGCTTGGTTTTTTGTGTCAAAATGGATAGGAATTTTCCTTTGCACAGTCACTGTTTTGTCAGCGCTTTCTTTATCATAGAGGTTCAAGGAAGCCGGGACAAAGGGGATTAAAGCTCCGGCTCTCGGTAAGAAGGTTGAGAAAGCTCGAGCCTCATCTATGCTTTTAAAGTGGATGGTAATAAATTGAGGGTCAATCGGGTCTAAAGTGATTTTTTGAGGGTGCACCCGAATTAGATCGCAGAAAGATGTTAACCACTCTTTTGCTTGCGGCTCCAGATCGTTGACTCTTTCCATGAGATTTTTTGTAATGGACTCAGCTCTTTTTTTATCGATTGGAGATTTGAGAGGGTTGGAGTAGAAAAAGAGTGTGGGCAGAATGTTGTAAATCGTGAGGACTATGACAGCAACAATGAGAAAAAAGGGCCACTTGTGTTTTTTGTTCATGAAGTACGTCCAATTTTGGCTCAGGATACGCACAAAAAAGGATTATGTCTAGTTAAGAATAATAGGTGGTGGAATTTTTCTTGTTTCGTTAAAATGTCGTGTTTTCGAGGGAAGCATGCTAAAGAAAAGCAAAAATGTCATTGTCGTCGGGGCTCAGTGGGGTGATGAGGGGAAGGGAAAGATTGTCGATCTGCTTTCAGAGAAAGCGGATTGCGTCGTCCGTGCCCAAGGAGGAAATAATGCGGGTCATACGATCGTAGTTAAAGGTGAAGAGGTGAGATTTCACCTGATTCCTTCCGGCATTTTATACCCTCATGTGCAAGCTTTTGTGTTGGGTGGGACAGTGATCGATCCCAAAGTGTTACTCAAAGAAATAAGTGATTTAAAATCGAAAGGGGTTTCTTTAGAAGGCAGGCTGCATCTTTCTCCTTATGCTCATGTGATCTTTCCTTTTCACCCCCTCATTGATGGGCTGGCAGAAGAGAGAAAAGGGTCTGCGTTGATAGGCACAACCAAGCGAGGGATTGGTCCTACTTATTCTGACAAGGCGAATCGAATAGGGGTGCGTTTGGGAGATCTCATTGCCGGATCTGAAAAATGGCGTTTATTTTGTAAGTTAAAAAACGAAGAATTACAGAAACTTTTTGGTCATCCTGGTCTGGATATAGAGGAGATCATTTCAGAGTATGAGGGATATGCCAAGCAGCTCTCTCATTTTGTTTGTGATGCAGAGGCGATCGTAGCAGAGGCTCTGATTTCTGAAAAAAGAGTGCTCTTTGAAGGAGCTCATGGGACGTTTCTAGACACTACATTTGGCACATATCCCTTTGTGACTTCATCAAGTACAATTGCAGCGGGAGTGGCAGCAGGGGCCGGGATTGGTCCTAGCCGGATTGATCACACAATAGGGGTAGTTAAAGTATATACAACTCGCGTAGGATCAGGGCCTTTACCAACAGCATTGTCTGATGAAGATGCTAAACTATTTACAGATCATCTCTCCATGAGGGAAGTGGGAACTACTACAGGACGCAAGCGTAGAATCGGGTGGTTTGATGCGCCTGTAGTCAAAAGAGCTGCGCTTTTAAACGGCATGGACTCAATGGCTTTGACAAAACTCGATATCTTAGATAGCCTTAAGGAGATTAAACTTTGTGTTGCATATCGGTTGGACGGTAAGCTCATGAAGAGCTTTCCTTATCTCACTGAAGACTTAGAGCGGGTAGAGCCTATATACGAAGTCATGCCCGGATGGCAGTGTTCGACTCGGGATGTCTCTTGTTGGGAAGAGTTACCAGTGCAAGCAAAGCGGTATATTGAGAGAATCAGTGCGCTTGTAGGGGTAAGAGTAAGTATATTTTCAGTTGGGCCTGAAAGAGAAAAAACAATTTACATGCATGACTGACAATTTTGCTCTTCAGAATGTGATTTTTTCCGACGAAGATTTAAGTCTGCTTGATCGGAGTGCCATCCCCAACCATGTAGCGATTATTATGGATGGGAATCGAAGGTGGGCTAAGAATCACTCCCTCCCTCTTATTATGGGGCATTGGAAGGGGGCAGACGTATTAACGCAAATTACTAGAGCTGCTTCTCAGATCGGTATACGGACACTCACTGTATATTCTTTTTCTACGGAAAATTGGAGCCGTTCTCAAGAAGAGATCGATGGGCTCATGGAGTTGTTTGAGGTTTATTTGAGAGGGGAAAGAGATCGGATGAGCCAAGAGGGTGTTTGCTTGCAAACTATCGGCGATCTGTCTCGTCTTCCTCCTTCTGTACAGTCAGAGATTCGCTTAACCAAGGACGCTACAGCCGATAGCAAAAAGATTGATTTGGTTTTGGCGATCAATTATGGTGGCCGTGATGACATCAAACGAGCAGTGCAGAGGATTGTAGAAGAGATAGAACAGGGGAAACTGTCAAAACATCAAATTTCAGAATCGCTCATCAACAGTTATTTGGATACGGCGCTTTGGCAAGATCCAGATCTTTTGATTCGTACAAGTGGCGAGAGAAGACAGAGTAATTTTCTTCTCTGGCAGTTGTCTTATAGTGAGTTTGATTATACAAATGTTTTGTGGCCCGACTTTACCCCATCCGATCTTTTGACCTCTGTTTGTAAATGGCAGTCTCGTGCAAAACGGTTAGGTAGATAATGAAAAAACGGAATATGGCCGACTTAAAAAAACGGATTGGAGCTTCTTGTGTAGTAGGCATAGTTGTGGCTCTGCTTATTGCTTTTTCGACAAGTAGCTTTGTCAGTTTCCTTTTGATGTTATTTGTGGCTCTTTTGGCAGCTATTGGTGTCTGGGAGTATGCAAAATTATGCAGAAATAAGGGGATTGTCCCGGCTGACAGGTGGATGATGGCATTGGCTGTCTGCCAGGTGGTGGCGCTTTATGCCTCTCTTGTATTTGTGGATTTCCCTCAATTTCCTGTCCTGGTGCTCTTTGCGGCTATGGTGCTTTTCTTTTTACTGCATTTTAAGGACTCAACGGGTGCTCTATGCACCATTGCTGTAGAATTTTTTGCAATTGCCTATATTGCAGCTCCGCTCAGTCTCATGTTAGGGATCCTCTATCCGATCGATCATTTGGGTGTGCCTCAAGAAGGAAGATGGTGGCTTGTGTATCTTATTTTTGTCACAAAAATTACAGATATTGGGGCTTATTTTGTCGGCAGGCTTTTTGGAAGGCGCCAACTTTGTGCTTTGCTAAGTCCTAAAAAAACAGTGGAAGGGGCACTTGCCGGGTTTATATCGGCTCTGCTTGGTAGCATTGCGGTCCAACAATCGGGTGTTTTTTTCTTTGGCGCTGAATTTAGCCTCTCTTTGATAGAAGCTATTTGGCTTGGTATGTTAATTGGTGTATTTGGTCAAATTGGAGATCTTGCAGAATCACTGCTTAAGAGGGATGCTGTTGTAAAGGATAGCAACCGATTGCCAGGATTTGGGGGAGTGCTTGATATGCTAGATTCTTTACTCTTTACTGCACCCATCCTTTATTTCTTTATCCGTATGCATTAATCATGACGATTACAATTACAATTGATGGTCCATCTGGTACAGGGAAGACGACGGTTGCTAAGAAAGTGGCTGATGCTCTGCACTTTGTATATTTCGATACAGGAGCCATGTATAGAGCATTAACATGGTGGGTTATGGAAACCCAAGTTTCTCTAGAGGATGCTGAGGGTTTGTCTTTTGTGCTAAACGATTTTATTTTTAATATTCAGGAAAAAGATCACAAAAAACACTATTTTGTAGGTTCTGTTGATGTGACAGAGTCGATCCGTTCTCGAGAGATCACAGCGCGGGTCTCAGCGGTAGCTGCTTTAAAACAGGTGCGTTCTCATTTACTTTCTATACAGCATCGGTTTGCCGAAGGGCAAAATGCTGTTTTTGAAGGAAGAGACTTGGGAACCGTCGTTTTCCCTAAAGCGCAGTTCAAAGTTTTTTTAACAGCAGAGCCTCGTATAAGGGCGGAAAGGCGTTTACAAGAGCTTTTGTTAAAAGATCCGATTGCAATCAAAGGGGTGTCACTCGAAGAGGTGCTCGAAGATTTAGAAAAAAGAGATGCATTAGATTCTACAAGACAAGTAGCTCCTCTGAAATGCCCCGAGCATGCTTTTGTCCTCGATACATCCACTCTTTCTATCGACGAAGTTGTAGATCGTATTGTAAAAGAATATCGGAGAGTAAAGCGATGAAACCGGCTTGGGCTAGAAGGTCTAAGGGAATGACATTGTTGTATCGCCTTGTGGTGTTTGTTGTATGGTGTTTTTTTAAGATTTTTTATCGGCATAAAGTGTATGGATTGCGCCATTTCAAAAAAGGATCTGCTATCATTGCTGCAAACCATTCTTCTTTTTACGACCCTCCTGTCCTGGCAGTTTCCAGTCCTGAAGAGGTGCATTTTTTGGCGCGACAAGGGTTATTTAAAAATCCACTATTTGGCTGGTTGATTCGTTCTTTGAATTCTCATCCTGTAAAGGGGAGTGCAGCAGATATTACCGTTTTCAAAACAATTCATCAGCTGCTTCTTGAAGGGGAAAAAGTGGTGCTATTTCCTGAAGGTGCTCGTGGAGATACCCCTCACTTGAGTGCCTTAAAACCGGGTATTGCTCTTTTGATTGCCAGAGCAGAATCTACTGTTATACCCACCTATATTCACGGTACATTTGCTATTTTTAATCGGTTCTGTCGCTTTCCAAAACTTTCCGGAAAAACAGCTTGTGTTTTTGGATCGCCCATTCCTTGGTCTGACTTTGCCCATCTGGATAAAAAAGAGGCGCAACAAGCTCTTTTACAAAAGCTTACGCTTTCTATTCAGAATTTGGAAGCGTGGTACCGTGAGGGGGCCAAGGGCTCCCCTCCATAACAATTTTATTTAGACGCTTTCTATAAATTGTTTAATGGCACCGGCATCTCTTAAGCCTACCAATCGTCCTACCTCTTTACCTTCTTTATAAAGGATGAGGGTCGGAATAGAGGTTACTTGGTATTGAGAGGCAATCTTTTGGGCCTGATCGATGTCTAATTTTGCGATTTTAGCTTTTGCTTTAACCTCTTTTGCTACTTTTTCTAGCACAGGGCTCATCATTCGGCAAGGGCCACACCAGTCAGCGTAAAAATCAACAAGTGTTGTACCTGTTTGGATTTTTTGCTGAAAACTGGCTTCATCAAAATGTTCAATATCGGTCTGTTCGTTCATAAAATATCTCCATATGGGTGATGATATGCGTTTGTTTCTTTTAAAAAAAGGATCTCTTGCGTAAAATTGCTGGACCGAAGCGGTCATGGCGGAATTGGTAGACGCGCTAGATTCAGGTTCTAGTCGGGCAACCGGTGGATGTTCGAGTCATCTTGACCGCATTTTTCTTATAAACTTATCCTGATAAAAGCTCTCTGTAGCTTTTTAAATCTTAAGGCCCATCTTTTCTTTGATAAGAGAGATCGAGGCTTTCTTTACCCAAAAGTAGGTGTCTTCTCGTGTCGATGGCAAGCGCCATGAGTTGGAGCTGATAATTGTACTTGGACGGAATAACTTATATGCAATGGCCTGGATCATTAAGTGTTCTTGCATTAATGATGTGCCTTTTTTTTTGATAAACAATGAGTAGAGTTCAGGGTCCTTTTGTGAGGCCAGATCCGGATAGGTATTGGCTTCCGCGTGTTCCCAATGATTAATGAGCTCTTGAAATACACGGTTATAAGATTCTCGAACCACTTCCAAGCACTCTGTTGTACTATTTGGATCTAGAATAGCTGCACACGTCATATTCAATCCAAGAGAGCTTACCACGTGGTTTTCAGTAGAAATCATCCAGTATTGATCTTGACGGTATCGTTGTGCATTTTGATTGAATAGGCATAACAACAAACTATCTAGAGATGTCATCAGAGCAATCGCTTTGCATGGTGCAACCATTGTTGACGGGACTTCGATAACAGGGGAATCGTTTAGCGCTTGGACCAGGAAAAATAGGCATGAGGGGATCTCATCAGCGTCTTGCCAATGATAATCATATAGAGGATGTGACGGGCGATCCTCATTGTTCCATGACTCTATAGGCAATAGTGCACCTTATAGGTTATGTCTATATTAAAAAAAATTAACTATTAGTCAAGAGAGCTATTCGACCAAGTGCAGAATATTGCGAATAATAGACCAGCGGGGTTCTAGAGGAGCTGCAATCTCTGTTTTTCCATGAATCCACAGATCTTGTTGTCTTTCTGTAAAGCCTTGGGTTTGTTTCAAAGAGAGCCATTCGTCGAGATAATTTTTAAACCGGATACTCCCTGAAGGCAAAGCATACCCAAATGTATCGACGCCCAGAGGCGGTTGTGGGAAAATAACGCGAAAGTTGCGATGCGCAATGGACCAAGTAATCGCTTCTTGTTCATCCCAAAGCAGGGCTGTGTAGGGGTTCGATGTAAGGAAGTCGTTATAGCTATTTAGAATCACAATAGGAGTATGAGGGAAAAACTCCGTGGCCAGTGTTTCAAAGGTGGAGCCTTTTAACACTGCAATTTGGATTTCTTTATTTTTATAGATGCTATCAATCGAAGTAAATAGATGTTTTGTTTCCACATGTGTCACAAGGCAGTAGCGAGGATGCAAATAGGGATTAGAGAAAGTCAGATGTTTTAGACGCAGTTCATCAACAGAAATAGAGGACATTCCAATATCATAGAGGCCAGAAGAGAGTTCATCAATCAGATGCGCATAGGAAAGAGGGACAAGTTCTAACGAGCATCCAAGATCATAGGCCAGTTCATAGGCAAATGCGATATCATAACCTACAATCTGATGATCTGCATTATAAAAACAGAAAGGAGCAGTATTAGGATGGAAGCCTACTCTTAGAGTTTTTGTTCTAAGTACTCTTTCAAATACATCTTCAGAAGAGCGAGGCTGTGGATTTTTTAAAACAGTTGTAGGAATTGAAGAAGCAATGCTTAGCTCATAAATGCTTTTAGTTTCACTTTTGATTTCTGGTAGAGGATTAAATATTTTGATTCCTCCAAAAAGCAGAAACAGGGGAATGCAAGCAATGGCGCCATGTTTAAAGAAGGGTTTCCAGCGTAAAGAGAGCTTACCTCGGCAAGCAAGTGTAATGAATAGTGAAATGGTAGCAATTTCGATGACAGAGATCATAGACTGAAAGCCGGATGTAAAGGGTAGGGTTGTCAAGAATAGATTGATGGCCCCAGAAGGAATCCCAAGAGAGTCCAGAGTAAAGGTCAAGCTGTTGATCCAAGAACCAAGTCCTACGGCTCCAAGGCCTGTAAGACATGTTGTAACAAACAGCTTAACCCGCATCATCAAGTTAAGGGGGATGTTGTAGCATACAGAAGAAAACAGGACAAAAGCCATGATAAACAAAGACCCTAAAGGTAGATTGAATACAACAGACACGGTTCCTTGAATTTGATTTTGTGCCTTGTCATCATGAGCCATAAGTTGCTCGGTCTCTTTTTTGAGAAGCTCAATGATGTAAGGAAGGCAGACAATGACCACATTCGTTGTGTAAGCCAGAACAAGAATAGGGAGAGTCTGTTGAAGCCAACGAGAAGAAGAAATAGAAGTAAGCATGCTGGTAAGCCTAGGAAAGACCCAAAAGATCACAGCGCAAGCGACAAGGGTATATAAAATGATATAGGTGCTTACTTGTTTTACAGTGCCTACTTGGATGGTGCCTGCTTGGTTGGCCATGATAAGAAAAGTCCCAAGAGGTGTAATCCTGGCAATCCAGGCGGTAGCTTGGGTGAGAGCACTCAAGAGATTTGAAAGGCTTTGCATCAGTGTGTTTTTTTCTTTGATGCATAAAAGAGCAATGCCCACAAGAAGAGAAAACATCACAGTTGCAGGAACGATATTGTTAGAAAGATCGTAGAATATGTTATCGGGAATCAGTAAATCAGCAAATTGGATATTTCTTGTTTCTGTAGAGATGTAACCGCCGGGTTGAGGAGATGTAGGTTGAGGAAGAAGATAGTGAATCAGATAGATCATGATGAGGTTAATGCTCCAAGCAAGCGCGATAAAGAGCACTCCCTTTTTCAAAATCTGTATAGCTTGCCCTCCTGTGAGTTGTCCCACTCCGTGCATGATGGCTACAATGAGGTAAGGAAGAGCTGTAATTTTTAAGATCATGATATAGGCATCTGCATAGGGAGCAAATACGTCACAGAGATCACCAAAAAACAGGCCGCACAAAATACCTAAAGCTGTGGCAATCGCCATTTGTAGAGCGAGCGAAATCTTAAAAAGTTTCATATGAGTTGATCTATAACATATCGATGAATTTCTGTTTTATTTTTAGAGCAGGCAGGCTTTCAAAAGAAGAAATTGCCTCTATAGGTGGGAATGGAGTACAAGTCGGGAGACAATCTTTTCTGCTGCTCGATTATAGAGGAGGGAGTGCGTGTCATCATGACCGCCTTTGAAAGAGTCAAGTTGTCCCATCGAAAAGTTTAGCACAGTTTGGGGTGATCCGTTTCCGTAAAAGACAAGGTCGTAGATTGAATTGTCATCCACGTAATCATATTCGGCTTCTACTCGGATGGTTTCTGGGCCAAAAAGCACCTTGTCTGAGTGGGCTTCAATAAGTTTGATTTCGACTGCTAAAGTGCGTCTATTTTCAGTGCCAACAATGTTGTCTCTGAGTTCCCCTGTTGTGGGATTTCGGTCGTAGCGAAATCCCACACGATCGTCTCCGTCTGCAATAATAGAAGCCTCTAGGATGCAATGCCCTCCTGAATAGGTGTACTGAAATAAAGAGGAGGAGCTTAAAGATTCAGCAAGAGCATTAATAAGCAGACCATCGCGATCTCCTTTAATGTAGGGGATGCTAACACTCGTTGTGCCTTGAGACGAATCATCGCCTTCGACGCGATAGCCACAGGCTGCAAGTATCAGAATTAGTAGAAAGGGGATTTTACGGAGAACTTTCATGTGGGGCGCTCGACTCTTCTGTTTGCACTGTCAAATCATTAGGCTGAAGTTCCAGAAGAGGGGAGCGAAGAAGTTCTTCTGCGGGAGGAGTGGCAAGCGAAGGAGTAGGGAGCATCAGAGGTTGGAGATGATCTGCTCGTTTTTTTGCAAGCACCGCCACTTCAGTTTCAGGATATTTCATTTGGATACGTGTGTAGTAGATTTGGGCGGCTTGTGGTTTTTTCGTTCTTTCGTAAAATCTGCCGATATCATAGAGGTCACTGGCGTATACTTCTTTCATTTTTAAAAAAAGATCTTCAGCGATTATCACCTTTTGTTCAGAAGGAAAATCTGCGCGAAATTTGCGAAGATTGATTTCTGCCAAATCTAAAAAATCTTGGTCGGGATACGCTTGCTGTGACTGGATAAGATAAACTTCGCTAACGCCGATATAGGCTTCAATAGCAAGAGGGTGTTTGGGGAAGCGGCGAATAAGTACCTGATACGTCTCTATGCTAGATTTGTATTCTTCATCTTGCAAAAGAAGCTGTGCTTTTCCGAATAACGCATAAGCTGCAAGGTCATGGTGGGGAAGGGCTGTGATCACTTCATCATAAATAGAGATAGCATCTTCTCTTGCCGGCAACCATTTTGGCAGTGTCTCAAAGCCAAATAGATGTTTTCTGGCCCCCTTACGAAACTGTTCTGCGATTTGGAATTTATAAGTAATAGCCTCTTCAAAAAATTTGGGGGTCGCTTGTTTTTTTAAGTATTTTGTTAAAAAGCGATTAGAATACTCAAATTCTTCTAAGTGAAAATAGGCAGCCCCAAGATAGTAGTGAGCTTCCAAGGCAAAGGGGGTGGACTCAAAATTTTTAATTAATATGACTGATTGGTGTACAAGTTCATCCCAATCTTTTTCTTCGTAGGCGATCATAGCGAGAGCATAATGCTCTTGAACAGAGAGAGTTGCAACCTCTTCTGTTTTAGTGAGCTTGCCGTTTTTAAACAGATAAGCTGCTTCCAAAGAAAAAGAGAGACAGCAAGCAACGACTAGGTAAAAAAACGGCTTCATATGGCTAAAGAAAGTAATGGGTAATTAGCATTTTGTCAAGCGGTTTCAAAGCCTTTGATGCAAGGCAGTGCTTTGATCTTTTTCTCGAATGTCTCTGAGAGCGTAATCCCCCAGTTGGCATCGATTTTAAGGGTTTGTTTTGGCCCTTCTCTGTCAAAGAGAATGGTCACAGGTGTGGAACCGCTGTGGGAGGAGAATAATTTTTTTAGTGCGAGGATGTCAGAAAGGGTTGCCTTTTCAGCATCCAACAGAACATTACAAACTATTTTTTTCTCTTTTACAGGCGGTGGGTTTGTTTTTTCCATCGATGTTCTCATCTGTATCTTTTTGAGTTGGGTTTTGGCGATTTCATAAGCTGCATCGCAGTCAGAGATCATCGATTCAATGGGCAAGTTAAGATCCGCCATCCAGCGACACTGTAGCTTGACTTCCCCTTCAACCATCTCTTTTTGCAAAATAGCATAGATGAGTTGATTTTCTACAATAAGACTTCCTTTTTGTTCGTACAAATCAGACCATATGGGAAGTTCATAATGTGTGATTCCATCGCTAATTTTCAGAATAGCAAATTTACGCTGAGTTTTATTGGAAATTTTGATCACAATCCCTTCAATAATAAAAGCGGTCCTAAATACCGCTGCTGGCGCCAAGTTATCCAGTTCGCTTAAAGGAACGCAGGACAGCTGTTGGAATAGCGGCCGAAATTCATCTAAAGGATGTTCATTAAGATAGATGCCAAGCAGTTCATATTCTCTTTTGAGAACCTGTTGTCTAGAAACGGTTGGGATTTGGGAGGACTTAAGATCGAAAGCGTGCGCGGGATTTGTATCTAAAAGGGAAAACAGCGATAAGATCCCTTTAGAGCTTTCCTTTTGTTCTTTTGAGAGTTTGTCATACATCGGCTCTAGGGTAACGAGCAACTCTATGCGAGACTGTTTCGTGAAGTCAAAACATCCCGCTTCAATTAGGTGTTCAATTGTTTTTTTTCCCACTTTTTGCGTGTCAATGCGAGATACAAAGTCGTAAAGGGAGACGAAAAAACCCTTACTATTTCTCTCTTGCAAAATAGCATCTACAACACCTGTGCCGATCCCTTTGATTCCCCCCATTGCAAATCGGATTCCTTTAGGGGTTGCTACAAATTCTTGACCCGATTCGTTTACATCCGGAGGCAGGATATCTATCTGAAAATGGCGGGCTTCATACATGTGTTTTGCCACTTTGGAAAGATCGTCGCGATCGCTCGTCATAAGCGCAGCTAGCCACTCTGGCGTATAGTTGGCTTTCAAGTAGGCTGTTGCATAGCTTAAGTACCCATAAGCTGCAGCGTGTGATTTATTGAATCCGTAAGAGGCGAATTTTTCTATTTTGTCAAAGATTGTCATCGATGTTTTTTCATCGATCCCCTTAGCAAGTGCCCCCAACCGGAATTTTTCTCGCTGCTTGGCCATCTCCTCTCTGTCTTTTTTCCCCATGGCTCTGCGTAAGACGTCCCCTTCCCCTAAGCTATAACCGGCCAGTTTGCTCGCAATAGCCATGACCTGTTCTTGATAGACCATGATGCCATAAGTTTCGGATAGAATTTCTTCCATGAGAGGATGATCAATTTCGATTTGTTCTTTTTTGTGTTTGCGTTGCACAAACGAGGGGATCATCTCCATAGGTCCAGGTCGGTAGAGGGAAACCACCGCAATCAATTCTTCAAAATTATCAAGGTGCAGCTGCTTGGCAAGATCTTGCATCCCTCCCGATTCAAGCTGAAAAATCCCTGCAGTTTTTCCCTGGTTAAGAAGTTGAAAGGTTGGAGCGTCATCTAACGGTAGATTGATCCAATCAATTAGCTTTCCTTGGCTTTTTTCAATTGCATTAACTGCATGTTGAATGGAGGTCAGTGTTTTTAGCCCTAAGAAATCGATTTTGAGCATGCCGATTGCCTCTACCGGCTTCATCGAATACTGAGTGACTGCGATTTGAGAATCTTTGGCATGACAGATGGGACATAGCTCTGCAATAGATTCTCCGCTAATAATCATTCCTGCGGCATGGATTCCTGTATTGCGTACAGAACCTTCTAACTCTTTGGAGAGGTCAATCCACCTTTTGACATCTTCATCTTGTGTGTAAAGCGTGGAGAATTCAGGATCGATTTTGAGAGCTTCATCGATTGTCATATTAGGATCTTCGGGGATGAGCTTGGCAATTTGATTGACGCGCGTCAAAGGAATGCTGAGCATTCTGCCCACATCTTTGATTGCCATTTTGGCTTTCATGGTGCCGAACGTGATGATCTGTGCTACACGTTCTTTGCCGTATTTTTTTACTGTGTAGTCGATGACCTCAGCTCGTCTGTCCATGCAAATGTCTACGTCGATATCGGGATAGGATAGACGCTCGGGATTGATAAACCTTTCAAAGAAGAGGTTAAAACGGAGCGGTTCGATATCTGTGATTCCAATCAGATACAAGATGATGGAGCCAGCTCCCGATCCTCGGCCAGGTCCCATCGGAATACCCTGTCTCTTTGCCCAGTTAATAAAGTCCCAGACAATCAATAAATAATCGCCCATTCCTTTAGGAAGAATGACACTCAGTTCATATTCGAGCCTTTCTTTGATAACAGCAGAGGGGTCTTTTCCTGGATATTTTTCCTGTACCTTTAAGAGCAATTCTTGTGTATACCGATGTTTGATCCCTTCTTGACAAAGAGAGCGTAGAAAATGCTCTGCTTCTTTTTCTCGCTCCTCTCGAGTAAATGAGGTGCCCTCAAGATGAGGAGGAATAAAAAGAGGGTAATGCTTGGTTTTGAAGTCGAATTCAAAAACACATTTTTCTGCAACTTTTACAGTGTTTGCAAGCGCGTCTTGTAAATCAGAAAAAAGAGAGTACATCTCTTCTTTGGACTTAAAGTAAAGCTCGTGAGTGGGGCAGACAAGTCGTTTCGGGTTTAAAATCTTATTTTTTGGGTTCCCATAAGAATCTTTTTCCCAAATTTCTACAGGCTCTCCTGATTGGACATTCATTGCTATTTCATGGGCTCTCCAGCCTTCTTTTTTTAAATAGCGAGAGGCATTGACTGCTACAAGATCGATGTTTTTTTCTTTTGCAAGATGGATAAGCGTGTCGTTGAGTTTTTTTTCCTCGGCTGCTTTCTTTTTGTGGAGCTCTGTTAACCAGTTTTCTTCATTTAGTTCCAATCCATTTGAATAATGGCGCATGATCTCTAAATAAAAATCTGCCCCAAAAATAGATTGAAACCATTCGACTTCTTGAGAAAGATCTATTGGCTGAGTGAAGATGCTTTCGAGTGAACCGGCAAGACAGATAAGCCCCCCTGCATGGGAAGCAAGAAGTTCTTTGTCAATACGGGGAGTCCAATAAAATCCCTCAAGATGCGCTTTGGAACTAAGAATGGAAAGATTTTTGTAACCTTGCGTGTTTTTCGCAAGAAGAACAAGAGAAAAACCGTGGGGTTGGCCGGGCACTTTTTTCTTTTCAAATCGGGATCCAGGAGCTACAAAAAATTCTGCTCCAATAATGGGATGAATATGAGCGCTTTTACAGGCTTTGGCGAATTCTACGGCCCCATACATATTGCCTCTGTCTGTCAGAGCAAGATGAGAAAGCCCTTCTTCTTTTGCCTTTTCTACTAAATCTTCGATGGATGCCGTTGCTTCCAAAATGGAATACTGCGAATAAAGATGCAGCGGCACCCAGTCCATTCATTCTCCTAAGAGGTAGTTGCAGGTTTTGGATTGCTTGTAACTGTCCAAAGAGGTGCTAGTAAACAGGCGGCAATAAGGCCACACGCTCCCAGTGCAAGAAAGAACCCGTTCCAGCCTTGTAGCTCAATGACTTTGCTGATTGGATACCCGGCGGTCGCAGCTCCCAGGTAAGCAATCCATCCCACAAAACCGTTGGCTGTCCCCGCAGCTTTTTTATGTGAAAGCTCGACTGCTGCCATGCCAATTAACATCTGAGGGCCAAAGACTAAAATCCCGATAATAAAAATCAGGGCATAGTCGACAAAAATCGATCCCGGAGGAGTAAAATAAAAAGCTGCAATAGCTGCGACAACACCTAGGCAAAACAGCAAGTTAACAGGTCCTCTTTGTCCTTTGAATATTTTGTCCGACCCCCAGCCGGCTACCAGGGCCCCTAAGATCCCTCCAGCTTCAAACCAAAAAATACTGCCCGAGGCTGCTAGCATCGAATACCCTTTTTCTTTTACGAGAAACAGTACTGTAAAATCATTGACCGCTTGACGAATGACATACACAAAAAAGTAAGAGATGGCAAGTAACCAAATATATTTATTTGTAAGAACGTACTTGAAGAGCATCTCTTTCATAGACAATTCTTCGTTTTGTACATGCTTAGTATCGCTAGGATAGTCGCCTTTAAATTTTTCAATAGGGGGCAGTCCCAAAGATTGAGGGGTGTCCCTAAGTCTGTTCATAAGCATCAGACCAACAACAATACAGATAGCTCCAGGAATGTACATTGCAGAGCGCCATCCCCACTCATAAGCGCAGTAGGCCACAACAAAAGGGATCAAAGCGCCACCCACACTATGCGAAGTTGTGGTAATGCCCCACCATGTGCCTCGCTCTTTTTGAGCATACCAGTGTGTCAGCAGGCGAGCGCAAGGGGGCCATCCCCACCCTTGAAACCATCCGTTTAATCCCCAAAAAATAGCAAAGAAAAATAGAGATGAACACATGCCAAAACAGATATTGAATGCTCCTGTAAGTATCAACCCAATCCCCATGAAGAATCTAGGGTTAGAGCGATCCGAAAGCATACCGCTTAAAAATTTGCTGATACCATAGGTTACAGAGAGTAGACTGCTAAGTAATCCTAAATCACTGATCTGAAAATGCATGTCCTCCATCATAGAAGGCATGGCAAAGGTCAAGCTTTTGCGAGTAAAGTAATAGAAAATATAGCCGATGTACATGCTATAAAAAATACGCCAGCGCCAGTATTTATACTGACCTTTGACTTCTTGCTGATCTTCCATTTCAGGAATCACGGGAGCTGCTTTCAGTAAGTTCAATAGACGCATGCGTTTACCTCGTTGATCTCCTTAACAAAGTTTGCTTGATTTATTCTTGGGGGTAAGGCATGTGTAGCCACCATGAGCAACGTTGATAAACAAGTCCCCCATACTAGCAGAGACTCCCCGTACGACCCCATCGTCACAAGTCCCATTGGAAAGGACAAGCGGCAAAGAGAGGGTGCAGCTCCCTTTCCTTCGGAAAGGGGCAAGCTGTCTTCGTTGGCTCTGGTTTTTACCTGTCTGCAGAAAATCCTAGCCCCCATTCTTTCTCGAGCTCAAACACTTACAATTCCTTCAGTGCTTTTAGAACATCTCACGGTTTTAAGAAAACTGTTGTCAAAGCTTGCCGATGAAGATTGCAGTTATCAACCTCAATTTAATTATCAAATGGCAGAATTATGGCATATTTTCCTGGATGATTGCAACAGATTGCAGCCGTCTTCCACCCTTTCTATAGAGGTTTTAGACAGAATTAAATTTTTAATTTCTCAAATAGAAAATTTTCCTATCGGATCCGATTACGCCTTAGGCTACTATTTAAAACAAGAAATTGGCCGGGATTGGAATCCCTTTCCTTGCATGCAATTATTCAAAGAATTACATGACGAATTTGTTAGGGCTCCTTCTCAAAGCACATTGTATCATTGGATACTTCTTATAGATGAGATTTAGGTCTATTGTAAAAAACTCAGGAGAATCGATAGTATGCTAATCCTAATCTGAGGATGGCATGACCGATTATCAAAGAACGCATACGTGTGGAGAGTTGTCCCTTTCTGATGTGGGAAAAGCAATCTCGTTATCCGGTTGGGTGCACAGAAGGCGGGATCTAGGCGGACTTATTTTCATTGACCTAAGAGATCGGTTTGGTGTGACTCAGCTGCTTTTCGATCCCGACGCCATTTCCAAAGATTTTTTTGATGCTGCCTATAAATTGCGCAATGAGTGGGTGATTCATGTAAAAGGTCGGGTGTCAGCCAAGCTAGAAAACAATCCCAAGCTAAAGACCGGGCAGATTGAAGTGCAAGTGAGTGAGCTTGTAATATTATCAGCTGCAAAAACTCCACCATTTTCTGTTAATGAAGACGAAAATACAAGTGAAGAGCTGCTTTTAAAGCATCGGTATCTCGATATGCGTAGGGGGCCTCTTCTTAACAATCTTATTTTGCGTCATGAGGTCATGCAAAAAGTTCGTACTTTTTTTAGTGGGCAGGGCTTTATTGAGGTGACCACTCCGGTTTTGGGAAAATCTACCCCTGAAGGAGCTCGTGATTATCTTGTGCCGTCTCGCGTCTATCCCGGTAACTTTTATGCTTTGCCTCAATCTCCACAGATCTTCAAGCAGTTACTCATGGTTTCAGGATTAGATCGCTATTTTCAGATAGCTTCTTGCTTTCGAGATGAAGATTTAAGGGCAGATCGTCAGCCTGAATTTTCCCAAATCGATTTGGAGATGAGTTTTGCGACTCCCGAGCAGTTGATGTTGCTTATAGAAGAGCTTCTTTCTTCTCTGTTTAATGCAAAAGCTATGATCCCTTTTCGGAGGATGACCTATCAGGATTGCATAGAAAATTATGGAACAGATCGTCCTGACTTGCGCTTTGAGATGCCTTTATTAAGGATAGATGCGATAGCTTCTCAAAGTTCTTTCTCTATTTTTTTAGATGTTTTGGCTCAAAAGGGGTGTGTTAAGGCAATTTGTGTTAAAGGAGGCGCTGACCTTTCTCGCAAAAACATAGATGAGTATACTCAGTTTGTCTCTTTGCTGGGTTTAAAAGGTCTTGCATGGATTAAACGGCAGAAAGAGGGGTTTCAGTCGAGCTTGGTGAAATTTTTTGAGCCATCCGTGTTAGAGCAGCTTGCAGAATTCACGCATATGCAAGAGGGAGATCTTCTCTTTATTGCCGCAGGTTCTAGTTCAGTTGTAAATCAAGCGCTCGATCATTTGCGTCGCAAAGTGGGTCGTGATCGAGGGTTGATCCGCCCAGGTGATCTTGCCTTTTTGTGGGTTGTTGACTTTCCTTTGCTCAAGTGGAATGAAGATGAAGGCCGGATGGAAAGTGAGCATCATCCCTTTACTTCTCCTCATTTTGATGATTTGCATCTATTAGAAACAGAGCCTTTAAAGGTTAGGGCTTTGGCTTATGACATTGTGCTTAACGGATATGAGTTAGGGGGTGGATCACAGCGGATTCACAATCCTGAATTGCAGCAAACCATTTTTAAGACACTTAATCTTTCTGAAGAAGACATTAAAGAGAAGTTTGGTTTTTTTGTAGAAGCTCTGCAGTACGGGACGCCTCCGCATTTAGGGATTGCTCTGGGATTGGACCGTCTGATCATGCTTCTTGCAGGCACTGATAATATTCGGGATGTAATAGCTTTTCCTAAAACGCAAAAAGCCAGTGATCTTATGATGCAGTGTCCCTCACCTGCAAGCCCTTCTCAGTTGAAAGAATTAGGTGTAAAGGCCGAGCCTACAAAGATTACTTGGCTTTAAATAAGATCTTGATTAACCTTTTAGGCAAGTTGAAATCATAGGAATGGTATGAGAACACTCTTTTCCCTTGCGTTGTGCATGACGGTTGTTTCTTTATATGCTGATGGAGCAGAGGCTCCCGCTGTCGAGTCAAAACAAGTAGAACTTACAACACCTGTTACAGAAGTGGCAGAGCAGGTAGTGGACATTCGAAAAGTATCAGAAGCTTTCGGACATATTTTGGCAAAAAATCTTGAAACAATTGGCGTGAAATTCGATGTAGCGCAGATTGTAAAAGGATTTGAAGATAGCATGTCAGGCAAAGAATCACCCATGACAGAGATTGAGTGCATTCAAGCTATTACCGCAGCTCAGGAATTTGTGTTCAAGCAACAGTGTTCAGAAAATCTGAAAAGAGCAGAGGCTTTTCTCGCTGAAAATGGAAAAGAGGCTAATGTTGTTGCTTTAGAAGAAGGAAAAGTACAATACACGATTACAGCTCAGGGAACAGGAGCGACTGTCGATGCTCATGCATCTCCACTTGTGAAATATGCTGGAAAATATCTTGACGGAGCCGTTTTTGGAGCGTCTAAGGAAGAAGAAGTAGTATCTCTTGATGAAATTATACCGGGTCTTCGAGCTGGTCTAATTGGAATGAAAGAGGGCGAAAAACGCACCATTTACATTCACCCGGATCTCGCATATGGTACATCAGGATTACTTCCCCCCAACTCTCTGTTAACGTTTGAAATCGAAGTGGTAAAAGCAAGTGCTCCGATTGTAAATGAAGCGAAAGAAGGACAAGAGCCCCATCCTCTACCAACAGAGGTTGTAGAAGGCAAGGTGGATGTGCGTTAAAGAAGACAGCAGTCCTCTTGTTATGAGGCCTGTTTTTTGTCTAAGGCTGATATCACCGCTTCATTGTCTTGTACTTCCGCAAGAAAGTGCTGCAAGATTTTTAGAATGTACTTTGGGGTATTGTATACTCCGGCTGTTGTGTAGACAATTTCCAGATGGGGTTTATTGGATTGTAGGAGTGCAATGAACGTTGTAGTGGTAGGAATTTCATCAAAGACATCCGGAACAATCCACACCGCAAATTGTTCGTTGAATAAGGTGACTTTTTCCGGGGTTTCAATAATATGAAAATGCTGATTAAGATAGGCGTCTGAAACGGTGGCTTCGAGTTCTTTGCTATTAAGTAGCCCCAATTCACTCAGCAGTTTCATATCTACTTGGATGATGCTGTCGTGAAGCCATTTTCTGGGATCCTGGGAAAAGTCTTGAAAGGCATTTTCCAAGATATTGGGGTTAATCATGATAGCTTTCCTCCCTTGTTTGCACCCTGCCGGTCATAGCCTCATTCTATCTGTCCGAAAGGGGGGTTGTCAATAATGTATTTTTGTTTTTCTCTTAAAAACTTTACATTTATCAGGTTTGGTCTCAAAAGTGTAAAAAAATTTTATAAAAAAGCAAAAATTTCACATATCTTCTTAAAAATCATAGGGTTGCACGTTTGTTTTTTTGCGGGATTAAATCTCTATGCGACTGCTTTACAGGTAGATGTAAGTGCAAAATCGGGGATTTTGATTAATGCCAAGACCGGGGCTGTGCTTTGGGAAAAAAAGCCTCATGAGTTGATGTATCCGGCCAGCACGACCAAGATGATTACAGCCTTATATGCATATGAAAAAAAGGGGGGCCACCTACATGAGACAGTTGTAGCTCCCTATGATGCGGTCTGCGCTGTTGCGCCGCATATAAAAAGAAATTCCGGAATGAACCATCCACCCTACCGGCTTGAGTTCGGAGGGACACATATGGGGATTCAAACAGGAGAAGAGCTCTCATTCCGCTCCCTTTTAGAGGGGCTTCTTTTAGCCTCCGGAAATGACGCTGCTAATGTCATTGCCCATTATGTATCCGGCTCTATAGACGCTTTCATGGATGAAATGAACCGGTTTGTCAAAGAGAAGGGATGTTTTCATACTACCCTATACCAACCTCATGGGTTGCCCCATCCTGAACACAAGACCACAGCCTATGATTTGGCGCTGCTCGCAAGGGAGTTTTTGCGTCATCCTACTTTAGCACAGATCGCTGGGTTACGTCAGGCTGTTCGTCCTAAAACAAATAAGCAAGGAGAGACCCTTTTATCCCAGCATAATGCCTTATTAAGGCCGGGTCGTTTTTATTATCCTAAAGCAAAAGGGATTAAGACAGGTTATACCGTAGATGCGGGGTATTGTATTGTCACAGCGGCAGAAGATGAACACCGAGAATTAGTTGTTGTGCTTTTAGGATGCAGTTCGCTTGCACAGAGGTATCAAGATGCCATTGCGCTATTTGATGCTGCTTTTAATGAACAATTAGTGCAGCGGGTATTACTCCCTAAGGGATGTGACGTATTTGTACATAATTACAAAGAAGGGGCTGAGCCTCTAAAAGCTGTGCTTCAAGAAGCGGCTGTCATTCATTATTATCCTTCTGAGGAACCTGTATTGAAGACACAACTTATTTGGGATCCTGTAGTTTTCCCTGTTAGAGAAGGGCAAAAAGTGGGGTGTCTTGAGGTAAAAGAAGAGGGGCAAAGATTGGTTGCTTCCTTTCCTATTATTGCTGTCAAATCTGTGGGGGCTGCTTGGGGTTACCGCTTCTTAAAACTGTGGCAGGGAGCTAGAGGCTCTATTCTTATGGGTGCGCTTGGGTTGATGATTCTTGGCGGGCTTGGGTATAAATACGGCAGGCGCTCATATAAAAATCACCCACGTAATTGATTATAGAGAGCAAGAAAATCATTCAGGGAGAGTTCTTCTGGGCGCGCCGTAGCAGGAAGATGAGTTGCAATGAGAGCTTTTTCTATATGGGGATAAAGGGATCGGCAAGAAGTTTTAATCATTTTGCGCCTTTGTTGAAAAGCTGTCCGTGTCAAGGTGAAAAAATCAGAAACATCTGCTTCAAGGGGTGGTTTATGCAATAGGCAGTGAATGACGCTGGAGTAGACTTTAGGTTTGGGGTAGAAGCAGTTAGGGCTGACTGTAAATTGCGCTGTAATCTTTGCATAAAACCTCAGAAAAATAGTGATGCTGCCGTAAGCTGAAGTTTTTGGGGAAGCCATAAGTCGCTCTGCAAACTCTTTTTGGACCATGACAGTCACTGATAGGATATGGGGAAATAGAGGTAAAAGTCGGGTTAAGAGAGGTGTTGTGATCTGGTAGGGGAGGTTTGCAACTACCTTAGCAGGTCTTCCTTTCAAAAGAGATTCTATAGAGCAGTTCAGCGCATCATCGCATATTACAGTGAGTCTATTATCTTCTGTCTGCAATCGGGAGAGGTCTGCTCCAAAAGAGCGGTCTTTTTCAATTGCAATGACGTTTGCTCCTTTTGCAAGAAGGGCTTCTGTAAGAGCACCGGGACCCGGGCCAATCTCTATGATTGTATCCCCTCTTGTAACACCGGCTATTTGTAGTGTTTTTTCTATGATGTTTCCATCAATCAGAAAATTTTGCGATAACCCCTTCTTGGGAGAAAGATTTTTCTCCTTTAAAAAAGAACGGAGGTAAGAGGGCTTATGTAGGTTCACCGGAGCGCAAAGGGTTGGAAGTCTGCCGCCATTCCCTCTAGCAAGTACTTATCCTCATAACCTAGCTGCTGTTTTAGTTTAAGCAGATAGCGAGTATTCTCTTTTGTGGCCACTTCGGATAAAAGAGTGTTACGAAGCTCTTCTGCCATTTTTTCGAAAGGCAGAGGTTTCTTTACTTGATGTTGCTTGAGATAAAATACGCGGTATACTAATGAGCCGTCAGATCTACTGAGTTGTTCAATAGGCTGGCTGTAAGAGCCCGGTTTAAGGGATTTTAATACTTGGTAGTGAGCTGATGAAAGAGATTGGTTATTTGCATGCATATCATCAGATAGCGAAACAGAAATGTTTTCTTGTTTTTTTAGCTGCTCAGCAAGGTCTTGTAGAGAAGAGCTGGAAGCAATAAGAGCGGAAGTGAATCCAAGAAGATCGGCGGAAGGGTTTGAGCTAGATGGACGGATCGATAAGACTTGATAGTCCCATTCGTCGGTTTCAGGGTTTTTTTCTAGATACTTTTTGTATGCTAGTCTGACATCTTGAGAGTTGACCTGAGTCAGGGCTTTTGAATTGACTCGAAACCATTGAATTCTTTGAACGATCATCTCATCATGGATCATTTCTCTGACTTCTTCGTAGGAAAGACCGGCTTTATCTAAGGTCGGCATCACATTGGGCCCAAAGCGGGTTAAGATTTCTTCTCTTACCTCAGCATCTGCGACTTTGATTTCTAGCCGCTCTGCATCAATAAGCATGAGTTCTGTATCGACCATTTGCCGCAAGTAGGTTTTCCACTGAGCGTTAAAAAATTGATAGCGTGCTACAGGGGAGTCGGCGAGTTCCGGGTATTGCTTATGTAGGAAAAGATCCATCCTTTTCACAAGATCCATTACAGAAATAGTTTTTCCATTGACCTGCGTAAGGACCCGATTTTGAATAATCAAGTTTTGTGGTTCCTCTTGAAAATCTGCTGAAACAGAAGTAGAGAGGAGCGCTAAGAAGATAAGAAAAAGATAGCGTTTCATATGCGGTTGTTATACCTCAGTGGAGTTGTTTTTTGAAATACAATTCCAAAGAAACCATCGCCTCCTTGAGATTCCGGAAATAGCGAAAGAGTCTGTCCGGTTGGGGTCAAAGAAAAATGTGAGGAGAAAAATTTTGCTTGTTCTTCATTTTCTTGAGGCAGAACACTGCATGTGGCGTACACGATCTTGCCTTGAGGTTTTAAAAAAGTTAAAGCTTCTTCAAAGATGGATTTTTGTTCTTGGACAAGACGGAAGACATCTTCTTTACGCCATTTCCACTTCATATCGGGATTGCGTCGTAAAGTTCCAATGCCAGTGCAAGGAGCATCGACAAGAACCCAGTCCATTTTCCCTTTCAGCTGTTTTTTGTCTTTTACAATTTGAGCATTATGTACTTGGGCTCTTTTTAATCGTTTCTTCGCTTCCCTAAGGGGTGCTTCTCTTATGTCGTATAAAAAGAGTTGTCCTTGATTTTTCATAAGAGGAGCGATAGCTAGCGATTTTCCACCCGAACCTGCGCAGTAATCAAGAACAAGATCTCCTGGACGGGCTGCAACAAGGGCTGCAATCAGCTGACTATGTTCATCCTGCACTTCAAAGAGGCCTTGCTTAAAACTTGTCATCTCAAGAAAGTTAATTTTTTCTTTAAATTGGATTCCTTGGGGGCTTTTTTTGCAAAGAGAAACTCGATGCGTTTTCTCCCATTCTTTTGCTAAAGCTTCACGGGTTGTCAGGAGTGTATTTACGCGGATAGTAGTTGGTGCTTGTTCATTCGAAACAAGACAGAAGGTGTGGGCTGCCTCTCTTCCTAAAGTTTCTTCTAGAAAAGAGTAGAAAGGAAGGGGGAAGCTTACTTCTACATTACGAGGAAGGTCACCTCTTTCTTTTTCTAGAATTTTCGACTTGTATAAGGAGAGTCTTTTCTGCCAATTCGGTTCTTGAAGAAAATGGTCAAGTAATAAACGATAGCGGATCAGAACATAAAGCGTGTTGCAGATCTCTTTCCTGTCTTTTGATCCAATAGCAGGGTGGCTTCGGAAATAAGAGCGAAGGAAAACGTCAAGAGGCAGATTTTGTTTTTCAAAGGCTTCTAAGATTTGTAATAAGTGGTGTTCTCTAAAAGGAAGAGTCATTTTATGTTTGTGAAAAAATAAAATATAATTATAAGTATAATAAAGGGATCGGAGATATGATGCAATCATTTTTGAGTTTTTTGGGCAGAGCCTTTCTTAGTTTAATTTTTATTGTAGCAGCTGTTCATACGATGATCGAATGGTCAGGGACAGAAACATTTGTCGCTCAAACTTTTAATGCATGGGCGTCTTTGGCAATCGATTATCCTTGGGTGCAGCAGTGGGTAGATTTTGGGCTGGCTCATGTTTCCGGCTTATTGCTTGTGGCCTCTCTTTTGCAGCTAGTCGGTGGGTTGCTTGTTTTTTTGGGGCTTTCTCCTCGACTTGGAGCTTTTTTGCTCTTCGTGTTTATCGTTCCAACCACTATCCTGTGTCATCATTTTTGGAACATGGCCCCCCCACAAAATGAGCTTGAAATGCAAAGTTTTATGAGAAATTTGAGTATTGCAGGGGGGCTGTTATTGCTCATGGTGTCCGGTGGTCGCAAAGAAGTTAAAAAGCCAGATCCGAAATAGCGTTTTTTTTCTAGCTAGTTTATTGATTGTTTCATTGGGGCAGCCGGCCCTAGCAGGCGCATTGTGTTGTATAGCTGCTTGTGCGGGTTACGCCCTTTTTTTTCTTTCAATAGACAATGCTTCTAGAGGGAAAAGATTTGCTCTTTTTCTTGTTTGGGGCACTTGCGTTCAATTCATCCAATTATTTTGGATGACTTCGCTTGTATTCGATGGGCTTTCTGTGCTCCTGCTTTATTCACTGCTCTGTTTGCTTATTGGATTGCAGTGGGGGGTATTTTCCTTATTTTACCGGGCTAATTTTCTGGTTGGCGCGGCTGTTTGGGTTTTTATAGAATGGTTGCGTCAGTGGATTTTCTGCGGTTTCTCTTGGAATCCGGTAGGGCTTGCGCTGTGCCATTTTGATATCTCTTTGCAGTTTGCCGGTATTGTGGGTGTTTTGGGGCTCTCTTTTTGGGTGATGTTAACAAATCTGGCAGTATTTCACGCTTGTCTTGTTCGGAAGAGGCGGTCTTATGGGATAGCTCTTTTGTTTGCAGTTGTTCCTTACTGTTTTGGGTATCATGGGAAAGAAGAGCCCTTTGACAAGCTGCAAGTGGCTCTTGTTCAAACAAATAAATTTCCAAACGAAAAAATGGTTGTAGATCCTTTAGAGCAGTGGCGCTCTCTTTGTCAGCTTATAAAAAACAGTTTATGCGAGCGCTCTGTAGATCTTGTCGTTTTTCCGGAAACGGTTGTGCCGGGACAAGCTGAGCAAATGCGTTTTTCCCTTGATTCGGTCAGAGAAGTGCTTAAAATTTTTCCCGGGCTAGATTCTAAATATTTTCCTTTAAAGTTGCCCTATGCCACTTTGTCAATAGGTGGTGGAGAGACTGGAATTGTCGTGTCGCCTCTATTTTTTGCTAAAACACTGGCCAATTATTTTAATGCTACCATTATCCTGGGGCTGGAAAAAGATTCTTATAATTCTCTTTTTTGCGTACTTCCACATCAAGAAGAAGTGATGCGTTACGATAAGCATATCTTGTTGCCGCTTGCTGAATACTTGCCTTTTGAAGGGTTAAGGTCCTGGGCTAATCGGCAAGGATTCCCCTCCTTTTTTACTGCGGGCAAGGGGGTGTGGCAGGAAGCCTGGGCGCCTTCGATCTGTTATGAGGACACTTTTTCTGAATTCACGCGCAAGCATGTTGCTGAAAAAGCAAAGCTGCTGATTAATATTTCAAATGATAATTACTATCCGGGCTCTCTTCTGCCTTCTCAGCATTTAACTCATGCTAGGGTGCGTGCTGCAGAAAATGGGATTCCTTTTGTGCGCAGCTCTAATGGGGGGGGGACTGCTATTTTCGACTGTAAAGGGCGACTTGTGAATTCTTTAAAAAGCGGTCAAGAGGGAGTTTTGCTTGGAGAGGTTGAGTTGGTTAGGCAAAAAAAAATATTCTCTATTTGGGGCGAGGCCGGTATCCTTTTGGTTTGTTTCATGATTTTATGTCGAAGTGTGCTTTTTAAATTTCTTGAATTAAAAAGGGGTAAGAGCAGATAATTCGCCGAAATTGTATTCTGGGAAAGAGGTTATTTTGTCTTTTACGTGTTGCCCTCACTCTAGTTGGAATCAACAGCGAGTCTCTATTGAAAAAAGGTTGCAACGCACGATTGCTCGCTCTGTTTCTGTATCTGGTGTGGGATTGTTTACCGGAAAACCTGTTGAGATGACTTTGTTGCCGCATAAAGCAGGGGCGGGGGTCATGTTTCGCAGGGTGGATTTGCCTGAACGACCTCTTGTTCCTGCCACTGTAGAATTTGTGCGAGCCACTCCTCGGTGCACCATTTTAGGTCATGGGAATGTCCAGGTTCAGACGGTAGAGCATTTGCTTGCGGCCTTGCGATCTTATGGCATAGATAATGTTCTTATCGAGCTCTCAGCAGAAGAGGTCCCTATTTTTGACGGAAGTTCTTCTTGCTTTATAAAGATGCTGGAAGAGGCAGGGGTTGTAGAAATGGAAGAAGAGCAGGACATTCTGAGGTTGAAAGAGCCTGTGTTTTTTTCGGAGGGAAGGGCGTCTCTTATTGCTATTCCGGCAGAAGAATATTGCTTAAGTTATACTTTGGATTATCCACACTGTCCTTCTATTGGGTCACAGTTCTATTCTATAGAATTGTCTAAGGAGAGATTTGCTCGAGAAATAGCTCCTTGCCGAACCTTTTCTATTTATGAGGAAATTGCTCCTATGATAGACAAAGGCTTGATCAAGGGGGGAAGTTTAGACAGTGCTGTACTAATCAAAGAGGGGCGTGTTGCCAATCCTGAAGGATTACGGTTTGAAAATGAGATGGTGCGACATAAGTTGCTTGATCTGATAGGAGACCTTTCTTTGCTGCCACCTTTTGTGGCGCATGTTATAGCGATTTGTTCTGGGCACACCTCTAATCATGGTTTTGCTAAACAATTTTTGAAACATGTCAAAGTGGAGAGCTTGTAATGGGCGTTACAACATCCAATACGTCTGTAGTTGTGAACGTGAAAGAGATTCTCGATATCCTACCGCATCGTTATCCGTTTCTACTTGTAGATCGCATTGTGTATTTGAATCTTGATGAAAATGTTATCATTGGACAGAAAAACGTCACAGTGAATGAGCAGTTTTTCCAAGGGCACTTCCCCGGTGTTCCGATCATGCCGGGAGTTCTTATTTTGGAGGCCCTCGCGCAGGCAGGGGGCGTGCTTGTTCATAAAAAATGTCATTCTAAAAAAATTGCAGTTCTCCTTAACATTGCAAACGCGAAGTTTAGGAAGCCTGTGGTTCCTGGCGATGTCTTGATGCTGCATGCAACGGGATTGTATATTAGCCACAAGGGAGGGCGAGTGATGGCAAAAGCAATAGTTAACGATCAAGTGGCTGTGGAAGCAGAGATCGGATTTGCTTTAGTAGACAAGGAACAACTTTAGACCAAAAAATATTCACATTGGACTATCATGGCGCAATCAAATATTCATCCTCTAGCTGTCATTGAGCCGGGAGCTAAGATCGGCAAGAATGTCACTGTTGAAGCTTATGCGATTATTAAAAAGAACGTCACTCTTGAAGACGACGTGGTTATTAAATCGCATGCGTATATCGATGGGCATACTACAATTGGCTCCTTCACAACGATATGGCCTTTTGCGAGCATAGGAACTAAGACTCAGGATCTTAAATTTCAGGGGGAAACCACTTACGTGGTGATCGGCAAGCATTGCGATATTCGTGAGTTTGTCACAATCAATTCCTCTTGCCAAGAGGGGTCTGTTGTGCGTATTGGAGATCACTGCCTCATTATGGCTTATTGTCATGTTGCGCATAATTGTGAAATAGGAAATCGAGTCATTATGGCTAACAATGCAATGTTGGCTGGGCATGTAGTGGTTGAAGATAACGCCATTATTGGTGGGATGACGCCTGTGCATCAATTTTCTCGGATTGGTCGGTATGCTATGGTAGGGGGATTTAGTCGTATTACTCATGATGTGCCTCCCTACACCATTGGAGCTGGGGCCCCATATAAATTGGGGGGATTAAATCTCATTGGATTAAAGAGACACGGCTTTCCTTTAGAGGTAAGGCGTCGTTTGGCAAAAGCTTTTAAACTCACTTATCGCTCGGGCTTGCGCTTGTTGGATGCGTTAGATAGCATTCAGAAAGAGGTGGAGATCGATGGACATGTAAAGCACTGGTTAGATTTTTGTCGCCAATCTAAGCGTGGATTGATTGGTTTTCAAGAGCCGGCTATAGCGCAACCTCTTCCTGATGAAGATCTCGAAGAATTAGAAGAGCTTCTTGCAGAAAAAGTATGAGGATTGTGTTTTTTGGCACCTCTTCTTTTGCTGCTTTTGTTTTAGAGCAGCTAATGAAGCAAGGATGCAACATAGTAGCTGTAATCACCAGGCCAGATCGACCACAGGGTAGGAAGTTGCAGCTTTCCAGTTCTCCTGTCAAAGAAATGGTTCTTTCTCATTTTTCCTCTATTCCCCTCTTTCAACCAATTAAAGCCTCAGACCCGGCATTTGCAGAGCAGCTGGCTTCTTTCAATGCAGATCTTTTTGTTGTTGTTGCCTATGGCGAGATAATCAAAGAAAACCTTTTATCCATGCCCTCTTTGGGATGTATCAATATCCACGCCTCTTTGCTGCCTTCCTTTCGAGGGGCGGCTCCCATGCAGCGTGCTTTGATGGAAGGTGTTAAAGAGACGGGGATTACCATCATTGAGATGGTAAAAGAGATGGATGCAGGTCCTATTTTAGCTATCGAAGCGATTCCGGTCCCGATATCTGTGAATTTAGGGGAGCTGGAAGAAAAATTGCGTGTTTTAGCTGTAAAGTTGGTATTGCAGGTTATCGAGAAGCTAGTCTCCGGAAGTGTGGTCAAGAAAGAGCAGGATCACGCTCTTGCTACGCTTGCTCCTAAATTACATGCAGAGGAAGAGAAAATTAACTGGAATTTACCGGCAGAAACAATTCATAATCAAATTAGAGCTTTGTCGCCGTCTCCCGGGGCGTGGTGTCTTATCGAGATAGGATCTTCTGGAAGCAAGAGATTAAAGATTAAAAAAACAGCAATAATTTCTGGAATTCAAGGGCCTCCGGGGACGTTAATTCAAAAAAGCAAGTCAGAGTGGTTGGTTACCTGTGGTCAAGATGCTTTGCAACTCTTAGAAGTTCAGTTAGAAGGGAAAAAAAGTATGCCGGCTTCCGACTGCTTTCGTGGACTTCCTTCAGAAGTGAAAATAAAATTTTAAACCATTTCTTCTTTTTTCGAAAAACCTTTTGCTTATTTGTGGCGTTTCCGCTATGCTATTCTGCTTACATGGCTTTTGATGCCGATTAACAGGGGGTTTTTATGTCTGAAGTTCGAGCGTTTAGCTTAGTGTCTTCTCTTGGTGCGAAACCGCCTCAAGTGGCTGGAATAGATTTGGTTGTGCAGTCTTTTTCTGACCAAATTAAAAACCTGCTCAAAATGTTCAATTACGTTGCCTATTGGACAGGAGCTAAGTCTATTGTTGGGGTGGCAACAGCTGCAACAGATGCGGTACATTTTAAAAACCTGCTTTCTGGCTTAGAGCTGTTGAAAAAAAGCAAAGAAGTAGTTACAGCAGGTAGCGAGGCTTTGGCTAAAGGTACAGCCAGTGCTGTATACGGAGTTGCCGTTAAGTCTGCTGGATGGTTTAACTCATTTGCAGACGCAGCCTCCTATGTAAATCGTTATGTTCCTGTTGCTGCATTGCCTGTAATTAACAATTTGAATGTAGGGGCTACTCTGTTTTATTCTTCTGATGGATTTGTTGAGCAGTGTGGCAACATGGTAGCTGCTAAGACACCAGAGCAAGCAACGCTAACTCTTCTCAAGATGTCAATGAATGTATGCTATGTCGCATTCGGTGTGTTTATGCTCTCTTGGCTTGCTATGGGTGTTGCGCCTGTTGTGCCTATTATGTTAGGGTGCCTTACTTCTGCTACAGCCTTTGGTCTTGCGGGATATTTCTTTGAGAAAGTGTATGACCCCTACAATACTAATGAGAGCCTGGATTGGAGCAAACTCAAGAAAATGGTTCAGGTGGCTTAAACTGTAGTGAATATAGATTCGGTCAAAGAGGGGTGGTGGGGAGCGTTATTTTCTCCCGGCGCAAAAACACCCCTTTCTCATATAGAAAATTATTTTGAATCAACGGAAGGGGTGCAAGCTTCATTTGAGCTTGTCGCTCGTTGCTTTGAGGTGCTTAAATTAGCAAGTGCTCCTCTTTCTGACTTGGCAATTATTGCGGAGCGTGCGCAGGCCGCCTGTGATGGGGTAGCAGACGCTGTCAGTTTGCCTCGTGTGGTGACCGATCCCTATTCCTTGGCAGGACATCTATTCTCTTGTATAGAGCCTTCTTCCTATGCGCAAGAACCCTTTTCAAGAAGAATTAAAAATACCATTGTTAGTGGGCTCTTAACGGTGCGCTCTATTGCAAAGAGTGTTCTTTTGGCAAATACTGTTCAGGTGTGTAGATTGGCAGGGCCTGCGCTATTCAAATTTAGCCTTGCGGCAACCGTCTCCACTCTGATTGCAGATAGTTCCGATCTTATTCGTGATTGTTGGGTATTAACTCAAGAAGTTCATAACTGGGAATCGGCTCTTCTTGCTCTAATTAATGTAGTTAAAAATGTGGCCTCCGTCATTATTGGAGGGATCTTAACTTACGTGCTATGGGTTGGGGCGACGCCTCTTTCTGCTTTTGTCGTATTAGGCTTAGGGTTTGTTTTTTCAGCGGCGCGCATTTCATCCTATTTTGTGGAAAAAATGCTAGTTAGCCCTTCAGAACACTCTTCTTCTCCTGTCCTTGCCACATAGTAACCTGTAAAAGGAGTTGTTCGAAAATTAGGCATACCCCCCTAATCCTAAGTGCCTTCGATAATTTCTATTAGTTTAAAAAAATAAGTTTAGTTTTATAAATCGAAAAAACAGTATAATATTTTCATTTAGAGAGTTTCTTCTATGATTACAAAATTCAGCCGATGTCTAATCGATTTTTTTTGCACCAAACCTGTGCAAAAGGAAGTGGTAGTGCAAAAAACCTCCACGGCCGTCGCCCAAGATGCTCTTAAAAACCTAGCGCAGTGCGTAAAAACGCATAAAAAAGCACTCATTGGAATAGCAACAGTTGGGGCAATCAGTACCGCTGCCTATTACGTATACTTGAGAGCTTGTCAGGCACCTGTTAATACTTCTTTTAATTCCAATCCGTTCTATTTATCCGCAACAATGATCTCCGGCATATCATTGATTGCCTTTTCTTATATGTTTTTGAATAAAAAAGAAGAGCCTAAAAGAATAAAAATAGCAGCTCTGGCTGACATGTTATCGAGGGACGAAGAGGGCAGGTCCATCTTCCCTACTAAGCTTGTGGATCTGTACACAAAGATTCCTATTGGAGAACTCGTAGTTCTACTAGATGCCGCGGGGGAGCAGTACTCTGCTAGAATCACAGCCGGTGTTTTATATGCACAATGGTGTGAGAAAGACAGCAACCTAAGCAAGTTAAGCAAGAGCCAACAAGCAGAGTTCGAAAAGTGCATAGACAGAAAACAAACCCCCCAAAGATTATTACAAGAAATAGATCTAGCTAGCTTTATGACTCTTTTCAATGATCTGAGTCCAGCTGAAAAAAATCAGGTTTTAGATGCTGCAGCTGCATTTCCACATGAGCATGCTATGATTCTGGCGGAGCAAAAAAGACCGTTATAGCAGGAAAAAATGACATCGTTGCATAAAGTATTCGTGCTCTCTAACGAGTGTCTAAAATATTTTTTTATGCCATTTAGCAATTGAGCTCGTCAAGTAACTTGTCGTGTGAACCCCTCCCTTGCTTGATCAATTGATCTCAAAATCTGCTAATTATCGAATGATCGGGGGCTTTTTCAAAAGCACTGAGCCCTAAATCAATGGAATAAAAGAAGATCATCCAATAATTCTTCAAGGGTGTATATCATTGGAAAGAGCGTGCCAAGTTGGGGGCGGTCTCATGCCAAATGCAGTAAATAATACATTACTCCAGTGGGTTTTTGAACCGCGTTTGATGTAAAGTTCGGGTTGCTTCTTTTTGGCGGCTTTTTGTGTTTTTGATTGTAAACTTTCTTTTTTTGGTTGGTGCGCCCTCTGTGTGTTTATAGAGACCGCTCATTCAAACTTTTGCGGTTCTTCTTTTTTAAGTTGTAGAAAAATAACGGCTTTTGATAGCCTCGCTTGTCTAGCCTATTTTATTGGGCCAGAAGGACAAGCAAGTGCGCTCTCTATTTCGCATACTACTTGTCGCTCGTCATCACCCTTCAATGAAAGGGTTAAGTCGTAGCGATATGTCGCTCTTGTGTTCTCCAATGCATGTGTAGATAAGGAATCGTATGATTTTGAGACTAATGGGAAGAAAGCGGGGAATGACTCGCATCTTTGATGAGAATGGCAATCAGATTGTTTGTACAGTGATTCTGGCGGAGCCCAATGTGGTCACCCAAATCAAGCGCCAGGCAGGCGATGGTTATGAGGCGGTGCAATTAGGCGCTGTAAAGTTGAATGCAGCTAAGCAAAGAAAGACAGCAAAGCCTTTGCAGGGGCACTTCAAAAAAGCGGGTGTAGATGCTCGCCGTCATTTAATTGAAACTCGAGTGGCTTCTGCTGAAGGATTTCAGCTTGGCCAAGAAATTGGAGTGACTTCATTTGCTGAAGTATCTCACGTGGATGTTCAGGCCGTTTCTAAGGGAAAGGGGCACCAAGGGGTAATGAAGCGTCATAATTTTGCCGGTGGACCTGCGGCGCATGGTTCTAGTTTTCACAGGCATGGTGGCTCTACGGGGATGAGATCATCTCCTGGACGTTGCTTGCCGGGTCAAAAGAAATCTGGGCATATGGGAGCTGAAGTAGTGACTGTGCAAAGTTTGCGTGTTGTGAAGATTGATGAAGAAAAACAAGTGATGCTCGTTGAAGGGGCTGTGCCTGGAGCGCGAGGCGGTCTTGTGTATATTACGCAGTCGATCAAGAAAGCGAATCAGAAAAGCCGTAAGAAAAAATAGTGTGAGGAGTTGAGCTGTGGCTTCATTAAAAAAATACAATTTGTCCGGTCAAGAAGTAGGACAAGAAGCAATTGAAGAGGGTTGGATGCAGAGCAGTGCCAACTCCCAAATGGTGAAAGATTATATCGTGGCTCTGCGTGAAAATGCTCGTCAGTGGTCTGCTAACACAAAAACTCGTGCAGAGGTTTGTCATAGCGGTCAAAAGCCTCATCCTCAAAAAGGAACGGGCCGTGCACGTCAAGGTTATCTAGGAGCTCCTCAGTACAAAGGGGGCGGACGTGTGCATACTCCTCGTCCAAAATTTGATCAGCATGTCAAGATGAATCGCAAGGAAAAGCAAGCGGTTATCCGTCAGTTGATTGTAGATAGAATGGGTGAGAGCCGAGTGCACATTTTGCAGTGCGGTAAGATCGAATCTCCTAAGACAAAGAAAGTGGCTGATTTTCTTGAAGCGCTTGGTTTGTCTGGAAAAAAAGTGTTGTTTGTAGGCAGTAGTCAGTGCGCAGAGGAGTCTCAAGATAAGGCAACCTGTCGAGAGAATCTAAAGAGAAGCATGCGTAACATTCCAGGACAGAGTTATGTTCGTCTTTCTCAGTTGAATGGGTATGAAGTCATAGCTCACCAGGAAGTTGTGGTTCTAGACTCTGCGTTTGATCAGCTAAAATCTTTATTAGCAGGACGGTCGTAAGTATGCATAAGAAAACGCCATTTGATGTAATTTTGTCTCGTCATGTGACTGAGAAAGCTACCGTTCTTCAACAGTTGCAGTTTAACTCAAGCAACCCTTCTGTGAAGAAGTGTGATGCTCCTAAGTATGTCTTTGTTGTGCGCAAAAATGCAAACAAGCAAGAGATTGCAGCTGCTATTGAAGAGATTTATAGCAAAAAAAATGTAAAGGTTGTTGCCGTGAATACGATTCACGTGAAGCCCAAAAAGCGGGTGGTTCGTGGTCGTCCCGGTGTTAAAGCAGGGTTTAAGAAGGCTGTGATTACGCTTCGTCCCGGCGAAAGCATCGAAGATAACGTTTAAGCTTGAAGGAAAATTATGTTGAAACAGTTTCGTCCTACAACAGCCGGTCAAAGACACCTGATTTTGACGACGCGGGATGAGTTGACAAAAGCGCAGAAAGGAGGGCTTGCTAAGGTTCGTCCGACTAAAGCTCTTCTGCAAAAGAAAGTAAGAACGAATGGACGCAATCACCACGGACATGTGACCTGTAGGCACAAAGGTGGAGGACACAAGCGCTTCTACCGTGTGGTGGATTTTATAAGAGACAAGCTAGTCCCTGCAAAGATTGCTTCTATAGAATATGATCCTAACCGCACTGCTTTTATTGCTCTTCTAAATTATGCGGACGGCGAAAAGCGGTATATCATTGCTCCTCAGGGTGTAAAGCCTGGAGATACGGTTACAAATCATGATGAGGGAGAGTTTAATCCGGGTTGTTGCATGCGCCTTAAGGCAATGCCTTTAGGTTCTGTGGTGCACAATATCGAGTTGACTCCGGGTCAAGGAGGGCAGCTTGTGCGTTCAGCCGGGTTATCTGCCCAGTTGATGGCTCGCAGTGAAGGAATGGTTACATTAAAGATGCCTTCGGGAGAGGTGCGTCTTGTTAGCGAGAATTGCAGAGCTACCCTCGGTGTGGTTTCTAATCCAGAGAGGAATTTGCGAGTCGAAGGAAAAGCAGGTCGCTCTCGTTGGAAGGGAATCCGTCCGACAGTTCGAGGTACAGCGATGAACCCTGTAGATCACCCCCATGGTGGTGGTGAAGGAAAGCATAACGGTTATCTACCCCAAACTCCTTGGGCGATGTATACGAAAGGATACCGTACTCGATGTAAGCGTAAATCTAACAAAATGATCGTCAAAGATCGCAGGAAGTAGAATGGGAAGATCATTAAGAAAAGGTCCTTTTGTCGACCATCACCTAATGGACAAGGTGGATAAGCAAAATAAAGGTGGAAAAAAGAATCCGATCAAAACTTGGTCACGTCGCTCTATGATTCTACCTGAAATGGTAGGGCATACGTTTGAAGTACATAATGGTAGAAAGTTTGTGACTGTTTTTGTGTCTGAAAACATGGTGGGGCATCGTTTAGGCGAGTTCTCTCCAACGCGAGTGTTTAAAGGGCATGGATCGAAGAAAGCAGCCGAGGCGGCTTCTGCTCCTGCAGCAGCACCCGCAGCGAAATCCGCAGCATCAAACGGTAAATAAGGGGTAATGAATTATGCATGAGGCTTTTGCAAAGTCCAAATTTGTTCGCATCACACCTCGTAAGGTTCGATTAGCAGCGGATTTGATTCGTGGTCGTTCAGTAGAAGAGGCGTTCGTACAGCTCCTCTGCTCTCGTTTGCGCGGTGGACGCCTGTTACACAAGACACTGCATTCTGCAGTTTCAAATGCGGAAACGCGGTTTCAGGTGCAGAGAAGAGATCTGTTTGTCAAAGAAATTCGAGTGGATGTGGGTCCGACTATGAAAAGGGCAAAACCGAAGAATAAAGGCGGTAGCCACCCTATCATGAAAAGAACAAGCCATTTCACGATTGTTGTAGCACAGAGAGGAGAATAAATGGGACAGAAGACATCTCCAACAGGTTTTAGGTTAGTTCGAAATAAGAGGTGGCGTTCATTGTGGTACGCCAATGCGCAAGAATTTGGAGACTTAATTGGCGAGGATGCGGCTATTAGAAAATATTTGATGGCTAAGCCCTGTTGCCAAGCTACCTCAGGCCTATCTATTAAGAGAATGAGTGGAAAGGTAGAGGTTACCATCCACACAGCAAGACCCGGTCTTGTTATTGGGAAAAAAGGGGCTGAGATAGATGTTCTCAAAGGCGAGCTTAAAAAGTTAACAGGTAAAGACATTTGGATCGAAGTAGAAGAAATTAAAAGACCCGATCTGGATGCAAAACTGGTAGCGGATGGTATTGCCAAGCAGTTAGAGAGAAGAATTCCTTTTAGACGTGTCATGAAAAAAGCTCTTCAGTCTTCTATGGATGCAGGAGCTGCAGGGATTAAAGTGCAAATTTCAGGCCGTATTGGTGGCGCTGAGATTGCGCGAACTGAGTGGTACAAAGAAGGTCGTATTCCTCTCCACACTCTCAGAGCTGACATTGATTATGCGATGGGACGAGCAGAAACTACTTATGGTTCTATTGGTGTAAAAGTGTGGATCAATAAGGGTGAAGACCACGTAAAACGCCAGGCGGCAGGAGGCTAATTTATGGCAATGATGCCTGTACGTACAAAATTTAGAAAAATGCAAAAGGGGCAACATGCTGGCCTGAGTAAGGCGGCACAGTTTGTCGATTTTGGCGAGTTTGGAATGCAAGCGTTAGAGAGAGGAAGGATTACAAATCACCAAATCGAAGCTTGTCGTGTTGCGATTAACCGCTACTTCAATAGACGTGGTAATGTATGGATCCGTATCTTTCCGGACAAGTCAGTTTCTAAGAAGCCTGCCGAAACACGGATGGGTAAAGGAAAAGGGGCGCCTGATCACTGGGTAGCAGTGATACGTCCTGGAAGAATTTTATTTGAAGTGGGTGGAGTTCCCAAAGCAATGGCTCAAAGTGCTTTAAGAAGAGCTGCTGCCAAGTTGGGTCTTAAAACACGTTTTGTCGAACGCGTAGAAAGGGTGTAGGAATAAGTTATGGTCAAAGCAAAAGAATTGAGAAATCAGTCGGAGGCGGAGTTACAAGCTCTTTACTACGACCTGTCTTCAGAATTGTTCGAACTGCGCAATCAAATGAAAGTGACTCGTAAACTAGAGAAGCCTCATTTGTTGAAAGCAAAGAAAAAAGATAGAGCCCGAGTAATGACAGTTTTAAGTCAAAAACAGATGAAGCTTGGTAACTAAAGGAGATAAGGCCCCCATGGATGCAGGAAAGAGAAAGACTCGAGAAGGTGTGGTTGTTTCCACCAAGATGCAAAAGACGGTAACGGTTCGGGTAGAGCGCACGATTCGCCATCCTGAATTTGAAAAAGTGATTACGCGTGCAGAGAAATACTATGCTCATAATGAAGATCCTGCGATTCAAGTGGGACAAAAAGTGCGTATCGTAGAAACTCGTCCACTATCCAGGCTGAAGCGCTGGAGAGTGCTAGAGATTCTTAACTAAAATAAGAGAGTTTTAGACATGATCCAGCAAGAATCAGATTTAGAAGTAGCGGATAATACGGGAGCAAAGCGAGTTCGCTGTTTCAAAGTATTGAAAGGTTCGAAGAGACGCTACGCTCACGTAGGAGACATCGTGATTTGCTCTGTAAAAGAAGCAGATCCAAAGGGAAGCGTTAAGAAGGGAGATGTTGTTAGGGCTGTTATTGTAAGGACATGTAGCTATGTGCGCAGACCCGACGGTTCTCTGTTGCGTTTTTATGACAATAGCTGCGTGTTGATCGATGACAAAGATAATCCGCGAGGCACTCGTATCTTTGGCCCTGTGGCCAGAGAAGTGCGCGAACGGGGCTTTGTGAAGATCACTTCGCTAGCGCCAGAGGTGATATAGGGGGCACTATGAGCAAATGGATTAAGAAAGGGGACAAAGTCGTTGTCATCTCGGGCAATGAAAAAGGCAAAGTGGGCAATGTGGTGCAGAAAAGCGCGGATCGCGTCGTAATTCAAGGCGTTAATATCCGTAAAAAGCACGCTAAGCGTAAGCAGAAAAGTCCGGGAGCAGAAATTCTTGAAATGGAAATGCCTCTTGCTTTGTGCAAAGTGGCTTTATGTAATGCGGATGGCAAGCCTGTAAAGGCAAAGATACGCATTAGTGATGCAGGGGTGAAAGAATTATATTACTTAGAAGAAGGCAAACCTGTTGTCTTGCGACAAGTAAGTAAACGTTCATAAGGTAGATAGGTACGATGTCTCGATTACAGAAAAAATATAAAGAAGAAGTAAAGCAGCAATTGAAAAAGAAGTACCAGTATGCCAATTCCATGCTGGTGCCTTCTCTAAAGAAAATTGTGATTAGCATGGGGCTTGCTGAAGCGACAAAAGACAAGAATGCTTTGCAGGACTGCTTTAAAGAAATGGCTCAGTTGTCCGGTCAAAAGCCTGTATTTACAAAAGCCAAGAAGTCTGTGGCTAATTTTAAGCTAAGAGAAGATCAATCGATCGGTCTCAAGGTGACTTTGCGAAAGAAGCGTATGTTCGACTTTTTGGATCGCTTCTGTCACATTGTTGCTCCTCGTATTCGCGATTTTAGAGGGTTTCCTAAAAAATGCGACGGTCGGGGTAGCTACTCACTCGGGTTAGATGAGCAACAGATTTTCCCCGAGATTAACTTAGACGATGTCAAAAGAACACAAGGGATGAACATTACTTTTGTTACATCTGCGAAAACAGATGAAGAGTGTGTAGATTTGCTTGGGTTTCTTGGACTTCCATTTAAAACAGATAATAGCTGAAGGGAGAAAAAGGCATGTTACATGACCCCATTGCTGATTTGTTGACAAGAATCAGAAACGCAAAACAAGCAAGACAGCGCTTTGTCGATTTTCGCCCAAGTAAGTTGAAAGTGGAAATCGTTAAAGTATTACAAAGTCAAGGATTTGTAGAAAAAGTATTGATTGATGAAAAGCAGGGTAAGGCCCGTCTTTTCTTGAAATACGCAGAAGGCAGAGAGCCGGTTATTAAGGGCTTGACGCGCATGTCATCTCCTGGATTGAGACGTTATGTTGGCTACCGTAAGATCCCCCGAGTTTATGGAGGGATGGGGATAGCAATCCTTTCGACTCCAGGTGGTGTGGTGGATGGAGAGACAGCTCGTCAGCAAAAGCTGGGTGGCGAACTACTGTGTCTTGTTTGGTAATAAGAGAGGTATAACTTATGTCACGTTTTGGAAAGACACCGATCCCTCTTCCGGACAAGGTAGAGGTAAAAGCAGATCAAGCAGCGATTACTGTAAAAGGTCCTAAGGGGTCTTTGTCTGTGCAAGCACGTCCGGGTATTACTGTTCGTATCGAAGGACAGAAACTGTTTGTAGAAAGAGATGAAAAAATCGCCATGCCGAAGACAACACACGGCCTATACCGAGCTCTTGTAAATAACTTGGTTGAGGGCGTAAGCCGAGGCTTTGAAGTCCGACTCGGTCTTGTAGGTGTTGGATACCGTGCCGCTGTCCAAGGACAAATGTTGGATTTGCAGCTGGGATTTTCGCATCCTACACAACTTCCGATTCCTAAGGGAATTCAAGTGACAGTCGATAAGAGTGTGACAATTATCATCTCCGGAATCGATAAGCATCTGGTAGGACAGTTTGCCGCGCAAGTGCGTGGCATGAAGCCTCCAGAACCTTATAAAGGTAAGGGGATTCGATATGAAGGTGAGTACGTCCGCAAGAAGGACGGAAAGGCAGCTAAAGGTAAAACGGCTTGAAGGTTTAAAGTATGATTAAAGAATTAGAAAGACGCAATGTTAGAAGAAAGAGAAGAAATTTTCGCGTCAGGAAAGCAGTAAGAGGTAATGCTGAAAGGCCGCGTCTGTGTATTTTCCGTTCCAACAAACATGTCTGTGCTCAACTGATCGACGATGAGAAAGGGATCACATTGGCAAGTGCTGGAACTCTTAGTAAAGAGTTTCGCGATCGTGATTTAAGGAAGGGAAAAGCATCAGCTCGCCAAGTAGGTGTTCGGATTGCAGAATTAGCAAAACAGAAGAATATTGAGCTTGCGGTCTTTGATCGCGGTTTTCGTAAATATCATGGACTCCTCGCTGAAGTCGCTGCTGGCGCTCGCGAGACAGGCTTACAATTTTAGATCGAGGAAGTAGACATGTCCAAGCAACAAAAAGCCAGGCGGCGTGCAGAAGATTTCGGAACAGAATTTGAAGAGAAGGTTCTCTACATTAACCGATGCTCCAAAGTAGTCAAGGGGGGTAGAAAATTTAGTTTTTCTGCTCTTGTGATTGTAGGAGATGGTCAGGGGAGAGTGGGGGTCGGATTTGCTAAGGCAAACGAGGTGTCGGATGCTATTCGCAAAGGGACAGAAGCCGCAAGGAAAAATGTGATGAGTTTTGAAATGGAAGGGACGACAATCCCCCATGAAATCACAGTAGATGCTGATGGGTCTCGCGTAATGATAAAGCCAGCTCCTGAAGGAACCGGCGTTATTGCTGGATCTAAGGTGCGCTCTGTACTCGAGCTTGCTGGAGTAAAAGATGTGGTAGCAAAAAGCTTCGGATCTAATAATCCGATGAATCTTGTCCGCGCAACCGTTGAAGCGCTCTGTAGCCTTACTAATCGAGGGAAAAATCAAGAGATAAGAGGTCTTAAACATGGCTGAACTTTGGAATTTATCTAATTCCCATCGCCCCAAGAAAAAAAGATACCGCGTAGGACGAGGGATGGGTTCTAAATGTGGAAAGACATGCGGTCGTGGAGTAAAAGGGGATAAGTCCCGTCGAGGCTATAAACACCATTATGGCCAAGAAGGGGGTCAAATTCCTCTCTATAAAAAGCTGCCGACTAAAGGATTTACAAACGGCATGTTTAAAAGTGAAGTGTTTGCCATCAACTTAGGGCGATTGGATGCCTTGTTTGTCGATGGAGATACAGTATCTTTAGAGACACTACAAGAAAAGGGTGTAGCTCCTCGCTTAGTTCCAGGAGGATTGAAAATTCTCTCTTCTGGGGATGTCACGAAGAAGCTGGTTATTAAAGCTCGCGCATTTTCTGCTTCTGCTGAAGAGAAGCTAAAAGTCGCGGGAATTGTATTTGAAAAGGTCTCTTAACTTTTTTTGGAGCCAAGCATCGATGTTTCAAGCTCTTAAGCGAGTGTGGGAAATTCCCGAATTAAAGACAAAGATAGCATTTACACTGCTCGTGTTGCTAGCTTGTCGTATCGGTGCTTATGTACCAGTTCCCGGTATTAATGGCGAATTGGCAGTTTCGGTATTTCGTAGTACTATCGGTGGAGGGCAGAACTTATTCCAGTTAATGGATGTATTTTCTGGTGGAGCGTTTGCTCAGATGACGGTGATTGCTTTAGGGGTCATGCCTTATATCTCTGCATCTATCATTATGCAACTGCTTGTTGCTCTTGTTCCTTCCATGCAAAAAGAAGTAAAAGAAAATCCTGATCAAGGCAAGCGCAAGATGAGTAAGTGGATTCGTCTGCTTACCGTCTTACTCGCTCTTTTTCAAGCGAGTTTATACGCCAAGTATGCACTTCAGCTAAATGCAGGAACTCCGGGAATCATAGTCAATCATATTTTAGATGTGCAAATTGCCGGTTTCCCTTGGCTGTTTTATTTAATTACGGCTGCAACAATGACAGCAGGAACTATTATCTTGATGTGGCTTGGAGAGCAGATCTCTGAAAAAGGAGTAGGCAACGGGATTAGCTTAATTATTACTTTAGGCATTTTATCCTCTTTGCCAAGCACAATCGGATCGATTGTGCGTCAATTGAATCTGGATTCACAAGCAGCTGGGCAGTTAACCTTTTCTTCTGTGCTTGTTTTAAGCGTGGTGTTCGTCTTGATTATCGTAGGAACCATTCTTGTTATTCAAGGACAGCGTAAAATTCCTTTGCAGTATGCGCGTCGTCTTGTCGGTAATAGAGAAGCGCAAGACTCTCAGTCTGCTTACATTCCCTTAAAAATTAACCACGCAGGGGTCATTCCGGTGATTTTTGCCTCGTCTTTACTCATGTTTCCTGCCACAATTGGGCAGTTTATGGGACAAGACTCTTGGATAGGCCAAGTTGCGCGTCTGATTTCTCCCGGGACTTGGGTTTACATGGCGTTTTATGTGGGGCTTATTATATTTTTTACTTACTTTTGGACGGCTACACAATTTCATCCTGAAAGGATCGCCTCTGATATGAAGAAAAATGGAGCGTTTATTCCCGGCATTCGACAAGGCTCTCCTACACAGGAATATCTTGAATTGACAATGGGAAGGATTACTTTTGCAGGGGCTATTTTTCTATCGCTCATTGCGATTTTACCTACATTGGTTGGAAAAATTTTACATGTAGATTCCTCTATCACCTATTTTTTTGGGGGCACATCGCTTCTGATTTTGGTTGGGGTGATTTTGGATACTACTAAACAAATAGAGTCTCATCTGTTGATGAGGCGGTATGAAGGTTTTATGAAGACAGGGCGGTTAAGAGGTCGGTGATTGAGAATAAATACCCGCTCTGTTAGATTCTACAGGACAAAAAAGGAAAATTAACAAGGAATCTTGACATGCCACGAGTGATGGGGATTGACATCCCGGACAAGAAACGGCTAGAGGTCAGCTTGACCTACATCTATGGAGTAGGTCGTAAGCTATCAAATGATATTTGTGAAAAGTTGAGCCTTGATAAAAACATGAGAGCTCATAATTTAACAGAAGATCACATTGCGAAGATTAACGCACTGCTCTCTTCTGAGTATGTTGTAGAAGGGGATTTGCGTAGACAAGTCCAAAATAATATTAAGCGCCTTGTCAGCATCCATTGCTACCGAGGAATGAGACACCGTTTGGGTCTGCCTGTAAGAGGTCAGCGTAGTCGTACAAATGCGCGTACTCGAAAAGGAAAAAGAAAGACTGTGGCGAACAAGAAGAAGTAAAGGAGATTGACCTTGTCTAAACAAGAAGCACAAAAGAATTCAATGGCAAAGAAGCCTACCGCTGGCAAAGTGCGCAAGAAAATCGCTCGCAATGTGCCAACTGGCATTGTCAACGTGAAAGCAACGTTCAATAATACAATCATTTCCATCACAGATTTAACAGGAAACGTTGTGGCCTGGGCTTCTGCAGGGAAGGTAGGTTATGTTGGTTCTCGTAAGTCGTCAGCATTTGCAGCAACAGTGGCTGCGCAAGATGCTGCAAAAACAGCAATGACGCTGGGCATGAAAGAAGTGGAAATTAATCTTTCAGGACCTGGGGCTGGTCGTGAATCCGCGGTGCGCGGCATTCAGAGTTCAGGACTTGCGATTAGCATTATTCGCGATAAGACGCCTGTTCCGCATAACGGATGTCGTCCGCGTAAGAGAAGAAGAGTTTAAGAGAAAATCTGTCAATTTGCAGGAGATCGTTCATGGCCGTAAAGTATGGCAAGTTTGAGTTGCCGACCAAAATCACAATCGATGAATCTAGCCGGTCGGTAAACTTTGTCCGCTTCATCGCGGAGCCTTTTGAAAGAGGGTTTGGACACACAGTAGGTAATGCATTGAGGAGAATCATTCTTAGTTCTCTTGAAGCTCCGTCTATTATCTCTGTTTCGATAGAAGGGGTATCCCATGAGTATATGGCAGTAGAAGGGATTGTCGAAGACATGACACATATTGTACTCAATTTGAAGAACGCTCTTTTGCGTAAACTTCCTACAGACGATGTGCATGGATCTCGCGACCCGAAGGTGGTTACAAAAACCTTAGAGGTAACACCGGAGATGCTCGAGCAATCGAAGGGGCAGTATACTGTCACTCTTAAGGATATTGCAGGGGATTCCGACTTTGATATTGTGAATCCGAATTTGGCTATCTTTAACATCACAAAACCAATGACACGTCGCGTGCAGTTGAAAATTGCACTCGGTCGTGGATATGTGCCTTCCGAGCGTCACTCTGCAGAAGGTAAAGGTGTAGGAGAGATCCTGATTGACTCTGCCTTTTCTCCTGTGAGACTTGTGAATTATTATGTGGAAAATACGCGTGTGGGTCAGGATACAGACTTTGACCGTTTGATCCTTGAGGTCACAACAGATGGAAGAATTACACCGGAAGAGGCGCTTTCATTTGCAACACAAATTGGTATTTTACACTTTAATGTATTTGAGCAATTGAAGTTTCACTCCTTGTCCTTTGATCAAGGGGAAGTGGAATTGAATACCGATCGAGATGCGCTTTTGGCAAAACTTGCTCTCCGCATCAACGAGATCGAGTTGTCTGTGCGCTCAACCAATTGTTTGTCAGGCGCTGATATTGGTACAATCGGGGAGCTTGTCATTATGGGCGAGTCCGAGATGCTCAAGTTTAGAAATTTTGGTAAAAAATCACTTAATGAAATCAAAGCAAAGCTTGAAGAAATGGGGCTTTCTTTAGGAATGGATTTAAGCAAGCTAGGAATCACACGTGAAAACGTTAGGCAAGTGATTCAAGATTATTTAAATGAAAAGGCGGGAACGCAGGTATGAGACACGGTAAAGACACCTTTAAAATTGGTCGGACAGCAGGGCATCGCCGTTGTCTGATCGCGAACATGCTCAAGTCGCTAATTGAGCATGGACGTATAGAGACAACAGAGCGTAAAGCAAAAGAGCTGCGGCGCCATGCAGATCACATGATCACTCTTGCCAAGAAAAACACTTTGGCAAGCCGTAGACAGGCAATTGCTGAGCTGATGATCACGTTTAACCGACTGACATCTAAAGAGGCAAAGCAAGCTAAAGCCGGTTCTCTTGATGCTTATAATGCGGATCGCAAAGTGGTTCGTACATTGTTTAACGATTTGCGTACGCGTTTTGAGACAAGAAACGGTGGGTATACACGGATTATTAAAAAAGATTTCCGCGTAGGAGACAACGCTCCTTCCTGCTACATCGAGTATCTGCAATAGTTCTTTATAGCCTGAATTTTGGATCTCTCCAAAACTCAGGCTTTACTTCCAAATAGTTATTTAGCTATTCTTGCGCCGAGAGGATAAATGGTAATTCGCGTTGCAATTAATGGATTCGGCAGGATTGGCCGTCTGGTATTTCGCAGAATTTGCGAGTCGTATCCTGATGTGCAGGTTGTAGCTGTTAATGATTTGATACCCGTAGATCAGCTGGCGTATCTACTAAAATATGATAGTGTTCACCGTCGATTACCTTTCCCTGTTCGTACGGAAGGGGATTTCATGATCGTTAACGGGCAGAAGACGCAAGCGTTTTCCGAAAAAGACCCGACTAAACTGCCTTGGAAGTCATTAAAAATCGATTATGTCATTGAGTCAACCGGTCGCTTTACTCATGTAGAAGAGGCAAAAGTGCATATCGCCTCCGGTGCTCGGCGCGTGATTCTTTCAGCTCCGGCCAAAGACGAGTGTCCGACCTTTGTTATGGGGGTTAACGAAGCCCGGTTTGATCCTTCGGCACATTTTGTGGTCTCGAACGCCTCTTGCACGACAAACTGCTTGGCGCCGCTTGTTAAAGTACTTGTGACTCATTTTGGATGGGAAGAAGGGCTAATGACAACGGTACATTCTATGACGGCGTCTCAACCCTCTGTTGACGGTTTTGCAAAAAAAGATTGGAGAGGAGGAAGGGCTGCCGGTCTTAACATCATCCCTGCCTCTACAGGAGCTGCAAAGATTGTAGGTGTATGTATCCCTGAGGTTAAGGGTAAGCTGACCGGTATGGCTTTCCGAGTTCCCACTCCCGATGTTTCTGTCGTTGATCTGACAGTGCGTTTGGGGAAGGACACCTCTTATGAAGAGATCTGTTCTGCCATAAAAGCTTCGGCAGAAGGGTCTATGAAAAAAATTATTGAATTTTGTGAAGAAGAGGTTGTTTCTTCCGATTTTATCGGCAGCACAGCCTCCTGTATTTTTGATAAAAAGGCGGGGATTTGTTTAAATCCCCGTTTTTATAAATTGGTTGCCTGGTATGATAATGAGGTCGGATACGCCAGTCGGACAATCGACCTAATGTACTATATGGCATCCAAAGAAACTTTGAGAGGCTAACTTCGATACTGCTTTCCTCTCACTTAACAATTAAACTAGGAATTGACCCGTGCATTTTACACGAGAACCCATCATTGAAACTATTATCTCTCCTAAGGAGGGATGTAAGCTCCTTTTGCGCAATAGCCGAGGAGAACAAACCGAAGAGCATTATGTTGATGCTGTAGAAGTTGTCTCTTTTGGAAAAGCTTTTTTCTTTCGTTCTATAGAAAAACCCAAGGCATTTTTGCTTCCTGTTTCTGACTACGAAATTCTGGAAGTGAAAGAGCCTCGCCTGACATTAAAGACCGCGCCTTTAGAGCGTCAAAACATCAAAATTGGGGGCGGCAAGGAAGTGCGTCCTAAGGTGGAAATTCAAGAAGAGGAAGAAGAGGCTTCTTCCGAAGAGCCCTCTGTAGAGGCTCAAGCGGAACCCACAGCTCAATCTGATAGACGTCGCGATCGCAGACGTCGCCGTCATCGCCGCTCTTCGGAGCATGCTGAATGGACTCCTCGTAAACCTGAGTCTTCTGGTAATGTACCCGAGGGCGCAGAAGCTCCGGTTTCTCAAGAGGAGCCTCCAAAAATGCCCTCTCTGATTCCTCCTCCGACAACCCTCATTTCTGAGACCTTAAGTCGCTATAAGCCAAAGGAAGCCACAGAAACTGTCGAAGAGAAAAAAGAGACAGGTGGCGATGCTGCTGTGCAGCGTGTAGTAACGACAGAAGACCCAATGCTCTCTTCTACTTACTTTCTGCCGGTAGAGAGCGACCGAGATTTCTATTCTTTTTAACTTGTTTGAGCATGGAGACTTCTCTTCATGCTCTTTTTTCCATTGAGAAAAGAGATCCTATCTGTTAAATTTTTCTCCTTAGCTCGGATGGTGGAATGGTAGACACTGGGGACTTAAAATCCCTTGGCTGAATAAGCCGTGCAGGTTCAACTCCTGTTCCGAGCAAACAAAAACCAGGCCCAGCCTGGTTTTTTTTTGCTCGGAAAACAAGCCAATAGTTTGGCTTGTGTCTGAGAGTTGAAGTAAAGCGGCATACGGGCTGCGAACCGGCGGCGTAGCCAGGCTCCTGTTCCGAGCAAATAAAACACCCTCTCGGGTGTTTTTTTTGCCTGGAAAGAAGGCCAACAGTTTGGCTTGTGTCAGAGAGTTGAAGTGAAAAGGCGTGTGGATGGGTTGAGTCCAGGTTGCGAAAATTTCTTGTCTGGAGAAGGGCACGTTTTTTGAGGTTATGCAAGAGGTCTAGTGATATTTGAACTAAAAAATTCGTTAAAAATGAGCGCCTATGCCTAGGCCAGTACGAAAACCTCCTAAATTAATAAAATTTTCTGAAACGGATGACCGAGTTTTGATTGGCAAATAATAGTAATCAAAAAATAGATCGAGAAATATCCCCCATTTTATGTCGATGAGCATGCCCGACTTACCCACAACTCCACCACCCCATCGAATAGTTTTATTAGGAAGATACGCAGAATGGTCAGTGATGTGCACATAGGCTCCACAAAGGCCAACACCTATATATCCCTTCACAGTTGAATTGAGATAGGGAAACAAGATCTTAGAGCCAAAGCTAAAGAGCCCCATTTTTAAGTCTGTTCTATCCGATAGAGCTTCAGACTGTCCTTCTTTCCACACGTAATTTATGTTAAGCCAAGGAGTAAAATAGCGGGAGACAAGTAAAAAGCTCTCTAATTCTACATCTGGCGCCCCTTGGTGATAAATTTCCCTTGCTGTAGAGTTTGCAAAATAAAAATATCCCCCTCGCCCTTCAATTGCCCCTTCCAATGAATAAAGACAGAGAGGAGATAAGAAAATCAATGCTCTAAAAATATTTCTCAATTATCACCTCAAAGAGATTGAAACAACAGAACTCGTATTCCCATTCCCATTCGTATCAGTAACTGAATAAACGTCAGTCACTTTTTTGCTTCGATTATGATCATCATACATCAAAGGGGCATTTGCAGAAATGAGCGCCAAAAGCACTCCATTGCGATAAACTTGATATTGAATCACCGTCGGGTCCTGACTGGCTTGCCACTGAATATGGTGAATTCGATCATCCTGAAGTAAAAATCGGTTGTTAATTACATTACCATTCAAGTTCATTGGAGGAGAATCAGGCATAAGAGAAAGATTAAGAGTTTTTGTCTCTGCTGCAGTAACAGAAAATGATTGGCTTTTCGTATAATAACCTGTTGCACTCGCGGTGAGTGTATAGTTTGCTGCAAACAAGGTGGAAATAGTGTAATTTCCGTTATTATCTGTAACTGCAGTTGTGATCAAAGATGTGCCCTGAAATACTTGGACAAATGCACCTGAAATAGGATACCCAGTTAAAGTATTTGTAATTTGCCCTTGGATTGTGCTGGGGTCGCTTTGCAGGGAAAAATTCACTGTTGTTGTATGGTTGGATGTAACAGTGGCATTCTGAATTCCAATTTGATAAGTGGATGCATGGGCGTGAATGGCATAAGAGCCGGGCGCAATTCCGGATATGCTATAATTGCCAGAATTATCTGTTAGGGTAAACGCAATGACGACATTATCTAAATTAACCTCAACTGTTACTCCAGCAATAGGTAACCCGCCCACAGCACTGGTGACTGTTCCTGCCACAGTGCCAAAAGAAGATTGGAGAGAGAAGTTGACCACAGAGGTTTGATTGGCAGCAATATTTACGTTTTGAATGCCTATCTGATAATCAGTTGCATGACAATGAACTACATAGGAACCTACAGCAGCTCCCGTGATGAGATAGGTCCCAGATGAGTCGGTTAAAGTGCTATAAATCGGAATATTGTTGAGATTTAACTCAATTAAGGCTCCGGAAACAGGCAACCCAGTATTTATATCAACGACAGTTCCAGACAGAGATCCAGGCTCAGATTGGAGGGAGAAATTCACTGTTGTTGTTTGTCCTGCCTGGATAATAGCTCCTGTAATTGCAGTCTGGTAGTTTGTCGCATGGGCATGGATGATATAAGAGCCCGGAGGCACGCCAGTAATGATGTAGTCCCCGGAAGGATCGGTGAGCGTAGAGTAGAGCACAATATTATTGTAATTGACCTCAACCAAGGCGCTTGCGATAGGTAGCCCTGTAGTAGCTGAAGTGACAGTCCCCGATAGGGTTCCAGGCGATGATTCTAAGGAAAAATCCACCGTTGTTGTTTGTCCTGCCTGGATAATAGCTCCTGTAATTGCAGTCTGGTAGTTTGTCGCATGGGCATGGATGATATAAGAGCCCGGAGGCACGCCAGTAATGATGTAGTCCCCGGAAGGATCGGTGA
>JBDKFJ010000008.1:0-81956 GCA_039798725.1 Chlamydiota bacterium | reverse complement strand
ACCTCCACCTCCGCCACCGCCTCCTCCGCCACCTCCTAGTTGTATTGTTACCAATCCGCCTGCTAGTCCCGTAATCCCACCGGCTGATCCCCAGTACGCTGGGTATTTGCCTGTCCGTTTTGTCAACAATACGGGATTATCAGATGCAGAGGTGTTTATTACGACGTTAGGAAATGCAGCAACAGGATCGAGTGCTTCAATCTGTGTCGGCTGGGGAGATTCTTTTGTATTTATGGCGCTGCCAAGTGTAGGTGCTGCAGGAGGAACCTATAGCCCTGTGATGACTACAAATCCAGGGGTTACTGCTTATAGTTATCCTCTGTCTGACTTTGCCAGTGATGGAGATGGCCAATACATTTACATGCCTCCTTTTAATGCAGGAAGGATGTTTATTTCTTACACCACTCCTTTAAGCATTGAAACCGGATCGAATAGTTATCAAAATCCCAATCCAGCAACAGCAACTGATGCTAATTATAACACCATTTACGATAAGATGGAGTTTACCTTTGTGCCAGCAGGTTGTGGGTTAAACCAAATAGGGCTGAATGTAACGGCAGTGGATTTTTTTGGATTACCCATTTATTTGTATCTTGCCAATCCTGGAGATACACCGGATTCTATTACATCCGGTGTGTATCAACCTCGAGATTGTGTCATTCAGAATATGACTGCGACATTTGCTGATGCTATCGGAAATGCTAGTAGCCAGTGGAATGGACTTGTACAGAAGCCTGGAGCAACGGTTCTTAGAGTCTTGTCTCCAGAGGGCTCCATTGCTAATGGCGGGACATTTGATCCCGATTATCTTGACAATGCAGTGGAATATGGGTACAGCTGGGCAAATAATGTGTGGAGCTCTCTGACAGCATTCTATGGAACAGAAGCCGGTAATTTGTTTTTGATAGAAACAACAACATATTCAGCCCTTTTCCAAGGGCAGGTGTCTGAATTTAATGGGGTTTACTATTTCATATTCAAGCCACAAGAGGCCAGCACTACAACCTATACAATTCCTTGGAATGAGCAAACCGGCATAGATTTTCTTGAGGCCAATAGTCCGTTTACTGATATGTCGACAGGGACTCCAACGGAAGGAACAGCGGCTTTACCTTACCCAGGTCCCGGGCAGCCGCCTACTCAAGCCTTTCAAGATGCAGTAGAGATTACTCAATTATTTGAAGCTGCTTGGGTGATTGGATTGGTTCCTCAGAATTTTCCTGGTGGAGGAGGCGCGACAGCCACTTTATCAAGGGCTAACATTCAAACATTAGAGCCTTACTACAGAATCAATCCGAATCTTTCGCAAGGAGGTCAAGACACAGGGCCATGGTATAACTTGTACGATAAGTCGATCCATGTCCCGTCAAGTATGAATAATGTGACATACGCATATGCGTGGGATGATGTTCTTTATCCTGTGATTGGATCCGGATATGAAACTCTTGCACCTACTGCTTACCTAGGGATCGTGCTAGGTCCTGCTAATTAAAAACCTCGAAGTTCAGGTTAAAAACCTGAACTTCACATCAAAAGTCAAAGCGCACTGAAGCTGTCAGCCCTTGTAGATATAGATCGCCGTTGGGTGAAAAGCTCGAAGCTGTTGCTGTGTCATCTACAAATTTGCGAAACATATTCTGAGACCAAAAGATCTGAAAACCATAGCCTAAGGCAAGATCGATATGAGCTGTGTGATCAGCAAAATAGGTGCCCCACTTGAATCCCAGTTCAAGGTCGCAGTGTGGACGAAGCGATGAAAGATTGTGTTGATCGACTTGTCTGCGGATAGATGTCACCCCAGCCAAGGTTCTTCCTTCTTGCAAGTCAAGGGATGTATAACGAGTGTAGAGGATATCGGCTTCTACATCGCTATAGAGTCTAAAACCAGCTCCTAACTTCCATTCCGCTTTGATCCCCACTTCCGGTCCTAAAGCCCACGATTCGGATTTGCCTTTATAGAAAGAGGTTTGGGCAGCTGCGACATTATAGTATTCTGCAGAAGCATGCTGGTCAATCAATGCAGCTCGCATTCCTAAAAAGGGGCGAAGTAGCAGCTTTTGACCAAAACTAGAAGACCTGCCTAAAACCCAATCTACGATATTCATCTGCAGTTTCCAGCTTTCGGAAGCAGACTGAAATGAGATCGATGTGATGGGGCTAAGCCAGGAAGCATAGATGACATCTGAACTTGATGTATCAATAGAGGCGCTTGTGTTGTGGGTGCTTTTATACCAGGTATAGGTAAGAGCTGTGTCCCATCCGTCGTAGTTGGTATTAAACCCAAGCTCCACTTGGAATCCGGGTTTATACTCGACATTATCATTGATAAAGCTGCCATTCATAAGAAGGGGAGGGGCTGCAGGTACTGAGATAATGCCAAGTTCCATGTTGTCTTGGATGGCTTCCCAGTAGGTAAAGTTTGTTGTGATATGTACATCCCAGGGACGATCTGCCAGAGTAAATCCACTGGGTTTTGTATAACCTGTAGGCGTTGAAGAAGGAGGATTTGGAGCAGGGTCTGCCATCAGGCAAGAGCATGTAATAAGGGAGAGTAAAGCGGGTAGTTTCATAAAAAGCCTGTTTTTTGTTTTTCTCATATTAGAATGCGCATCCTAAGTTTAAGTCTGCTCCCCAGAAAAAGTAAGTGTTGCCGCGCAAGCCTAGGGCTTCTCCTGTAGAAGTTACAGCCGTTGTATGCCCATCTTGCCAGTATTCAAAGTGGGGCACAAAAGAGGCAAAAAAGTGTTTCTTTTCGCCTGCAAAAAATACAAAGGGCATCTCTACGAGGGCATTACCTATCATAGATGTTGTTTTCCAACGCGAACCTTTAATAGGGCTAATCGAAACGGTAGGGAATACTTGTGGCATCCAAGTGGCGTGAATCCCCCAGGAAAACCAAGGGAAGACAGCGTAATCTGTAAAGATCCCCAGTGGGCAATAGAACTCATTATAGATGAACCGTACAGGCGCTACGCCACTTTGTTTGAGATGTTGATTTAAGTAGCGGAATCCCAGGCCGGAAAAGAAGGTCCACAGCCATTTTTTGTCATAACCGTTTATAGTAAACCCGATGCGCTCTTGAGCATCTACGTCGACAAGAAATCGTGATGTGCTTCCAGCTGTTGTCTCGCCTTGTCTCCAGGCAGCCTTAATGGCACCGTAAAATCCTGCAGCCGGTCGATATTCGTAAAGTGCTTGCGCGCCTCCTAAATTCCCGTGAAATGAGAGGTTGTCATCAGGCTTGAGATGGACGTAAGTATAGCTGCCTCCAATGGACAAAAAAGAGTTGTGATCGCGCATCATGAGATCACTGGGTAAGGAAGAAACAGTAATTTCGGTGTCTGCAAAGAGGGAAGTATTTAGAGGTTGTGTTGCAGGAGCTCTGAGTTTTAGCTTTTCTTCTTTTAAAACAACAGATTCCTCTGTTTCCGGTTGCAAGGCCAGCTCTTCCAGTTCTTCTTCAAAAAGAGCAAAAAGATCTTCATCGGTTGTCTCTTCTTCTATCCACTCGACTTCTGCAACTTCGCTATAGGAATAAAACGGACAGCATACACTAAGAGCAAATAAAACAACAAAAGGAGAAGGGAGTGTAGTTTTCATAAGGGACCAAGCACCTTAAAAGTTAAGACATCTTATCACTCTTCATAAGATATGCAAGGATTGTTGTGAATTATTTTTTTACCATTTAGCAAGAGGGGGCATAGAACATAAGATCGCTTCGGTATTGCCTCCTGAAAGAATTCCGAACTTTGTCCCTCTATCGTAGAGTAAATTAAACTCGACATAATGGGCTCGTTGCTGCAACTGTTTTTCTTTGTCTTCTTTAGAGAATGGAGTTGCGATTCTTTTGCTGTATATCGGCATAACAGCCTCTAAGAAAGTGTTCCCCACAGCTTGGAATAGAGCGTAATCTGTGGCAAAGTCTCCTGTATTGTGGTGATCAAAGAAGATCCCGCCAATCCCTCGTTCTTTGTTGCGGTGTGGAAGAAAAAAATACTTTTGTGCTTGCTTAGAAAACAAAGGATAGAGGTTTGGATCCAGGGCATCGAGTGTTTTTTTTGCAGTTTGATGAAAATGGATCGTATCTTCTCTGTTTTCAAAACCCATAGGGGTTAGGTCATAGCCCCCGCCAAACCATGATTTTCTTTCAGTTTCAATATAGCGAATATTAAAGTGTACAGTCGGTGCAAACGGATTATGCATATGGGTAATGAGGCTGACGCCTGTGGCAAAAAAGGGACCACTTCCATCTTGCATAGGAAACGTGTCTCCTCCGACACCGGACCAATTGACAGCGGCTTTTTCAAATACATCCCCCCTGATTACACTCATTTCCCCGCCGCCGGTTCCTTTCTCATAATTCCACGAAGTGCGAACAAAACGTTTTGCAGGCTCCAGTGTTTCAAATGTAGAGACGATGGTGTCTCTTAAGGTTTTAAGATAAGCAATGATTGCATCTTTTTTACAATCTGTTAACATGGTGGACCTACTTGGTATAAAAATGCATAGAAAGCGCGTTATCATTATTGGAGCCGGGATCTCGGGGCTTGCTGCGGGATGGTATCTTAAAAAAACTCATCAGCCGCTAGATATCACTTACCTTGAAAAAACAAGCCGTGTAGGAGGCTGGCTACAGACGAATCATACAACCGGCTTTCATTTTGAACAAGGACCCAGAGCTTTTAAAGTCAGTCGTTCTCTTGCAACAATCCGATTACTTGCAGAACTCGAATTACATAGTGAAGTTCTCTCATCCAATGCCAAACCACACCATCGCTATTTGTGGCATGAAGAGGAGTTACATAGATTTCCGACTCACCCCTTGGCTTTCCTGTTTTCCTCTCTTACAAAAGGATTTGTGAAAGCTTTGCTTTCTGAGTGGAGACAGCCCTGTAAAATAGGGGATGAGACTGTATGGGAATTTACCCTCCGCCGATTTAACTATGATGTAGCAAGAAAGTTGTTTGACCCTCTTGTTGTCGGAATTTTTGGAGGCGATATTCGCAGAATTTCCGTTAAAGCTGCTTTTCCCATCCTAAAAGAATGGGAAGAGCGTTTTGGTTCTGTGACAAAAGGTTTTTTATGCACACGGAAGGAGAGGCGCATGTGTCCAAGCTATGCATTGGATATGCCTCATTTATCGCTCGACGCGCTTTTTTCTTTTAAAGCAGGAATAGAAGCACTGCCTCAGGCTTTATTAACGCAAATGCAACCCACGATTCACTACGACACTTTTGCAAAAAAACTCGAATTTTCTCCTGATGGTACTGTACGCATCCATACAAACAAGCAGCTTTTTGAGGCGGAGGCCGTCATTCTAGCTTGCCCTGTAAAATCTGCAGGTGAGCTTTTAGAACAACATTTTCCTGAGATGGGAAAGGAGTTGCTTTCTGTGCATTCACAAGGAATTGCTGTTGTGAATGCAGGGTATGATACACGAGTCCTGCCGGTAGAGGGCTTTGGGTACCTGACTGCCACGCATGCTCATGAAGATGTATTAGGTGTAGTGTTTGACTCTTCTGTCTTTCCAGAGCATAACAGGCAAATAGAACAGACGCGTCTGACCATTAAACTCGATGAAAATGGAAGGCAAGAGGACGAGTATATTCGATCTGCGCTCTCCGGGATTCGGCGCCACCTGAATATTTCGCGCACACCCGATGCTATTTGCTGTAAAAAAGCAACAGCTGCCATTCCTCAATACTGTACTTTTCACTTAGAGAAAATGGAGCAATTCGACAAGCAATTACGTCTTAAGCTCCCCCAATGTTATCTAGTGGGTAACTACATTAGCGGTGTAAGTGTTAACGACTGCATTGCAAGAGCCCAACATGTCATCGCAACCCAATGGGCATTGTGAAAGTTAGAGAGATGGCTGTCCTTTATTTTATTGATTTTTGTTTTGGTAAGAGCTTAATGGGTGGCTGTCCTTTATTTTATTGATTTTTGTTTTAGTAAGAGCTTAATGGGTGGCTGTCCTTTATTTTATTGATTTTTGTTTTAGTAAGAGCTTAATGGGTGGCTGTCCTTTATTTTATTGATTTTTGTTTTAGTAAGAGATTAATGGGTGGCTGCTCTTTATTTTATTGATTTTTGTTTTAGTAAGAGCTTAATGGGTGGCTGCTCTTTATTTTATTGATTTTTGTTTTAGTAAGAGCTTAAGGGGTGCGCTTCGAAGAGACGCACCACCCGATATGTCTATGGAAGCCACCCTCTAACTTTTAGAAAAATCCAAAAATCCAAAAATCCAAAAATCCAAAAATCCAAAAATCTAAAAACTAAGCGGTTCCTAGAAGGGTGTGTGGAGAAGAGGATGGAGAGGTTCGTGGAGAAGATCGTTGAAGGCATAGCCGAGCTTTTTGAGTTCGTATGCCAGAGGGTCCGGAGTCTCGGCTCTAAAAAATGTTTTGTTGCCTGCAAAGCCGACAAGAAAAAAGTGGGAATGGGACATGCTAAAGATCTCTTTCCAGGGAAAGGGGAAATCCGGTGAGAGAAACAGAGCGCTACCGGGTTGCTGTGGCAAAGAGAAGGGGGCCAGCAGTCCATGGACTTCGGAAAGATTAATAAGAAGTAATCCAAGTAAAGGAGAAAGGCAGCAGCTCGTGCTAAAGGGAAGATTTTCTTTGAAAGGAGCGGTTGGGTCGGATGTTGTCATCAAGTACTGCGAAAACCCAAACCGTATCAGGGGGGTATCGAAAAGATTTTGCGCCAGGTTAGAGAGTTTAGGTTTGTGGGAAAACTTGCGGATCTTATCGTCAACAAGATGCAAATCGTAGCCGGAAGTAAAAAGATCGATGTTGGGCTTTTGCTCAAGTCGAGAGGCGGGGGTATCGAGTCTTTCTGCAAGAGATTTTTCTAGAAGGTGCTTGAGCTCTTTGCAGCTTGTGGGAAGGAAAAGTCCTTCGAAAGATATGTATAAATTTTTCTTAAAAAAAGAGACTTGCTCTCTTGAGACGGCAAACATATTTGGGGGATTCTATTGACAGAGACGATTTAAAGCCAGAGTGATTTTTTCCTCTGTGGCAAAACAAGACAAGCGCACAAATCCTTCACCCGAGGGGCCAAATCCACAACCTGGGATAGAGAGAATGTAAAATTTTCTAATTAAGTCTTCAAAAAAATCCCAGGAAGAGCGGTTCTTCGGTGTTTTTATCCAGATATAGGGGCAGTCCATGCCGCCATAGCAGGTCATTCCCCGGGAGGAAAGAGCCGTTTTGAGTCTATTTGCTTGGTGTAGATAGAAGGTGACTTGGGCCTCTGTTTCTTTTTTTCCTTGAGGCAAAAGAGCCGCCTCTGCTCCTTTTTGGATGGGGTAGGCAACCCCGTTAAATTTAGCAGCCTGTCTTTTTTTCCAGAAAGGGTGCAGTGCTATTTTTTCGCCTTTCAAATAAGCGCGCACAGTTTTAGGAAGAAGAGTGTAACTACATCGGAGCCCTGTGAATCCGGCCGATTTAGAGAAGCTGTGGAATTCAATTGCGCATTCGTGGGCTCCGAGGATTTCAAAAATACTTTTCGGTACATCTTTGGATCGGATAAAAGCGGCATAAGCAGCATCGACAAGAAGAAGAGCGTTATTGCTTAAGGCATAATCTACCCATACTTGCAATTCTTGCCGTGTAAGGGCCATACCTGTCGGATTGTTCGGGGTGCAAAGATAGATAAGGTCACACCGTTTTTTAGGGAGAGTAGGAACAAACAGATTTTCTTCTGTACAAGGAATAAGAAGCGGTGAGCGGTGACCGCGAATGAGGATGGAGTTAAAGTAGGCAGGGTAGTTGGGATCGGCAATAGCTATTTGATTAGTGAGCGCAAAAAGTTCCAGGATGTTGCATCCATCGCTATTGATGCCATCGGAAATAAAAATTTCATCGGTAGAGAGGGTGGGATGCTCTTTTTGGATCGATTGTTTTAAAAACGGATACCCTTCTGAGGGTCCATACCCGTGTAGCCCTTGAGGGGAGGCCATTGCAAGGACAGCTTGACTAATGGCAGTTGCAACGGACGGAGCAAGCGGCAGCGCAACATCCCCAATGCCGAGGTTAATCAGAGAACTCTTAGGGATAGTGGACTCAAGTTCCTCAAGTTTTTTTTCGATAAGAGGAAAGATATAGGGTCGTTTGAGGCGGTGAAAGTGAGGATTTAACTGAACCATAGGGCTTGCAATTAGCAGATTAAGACGGTACAGTAGGGTAAATTTGGATTGACGTCAACATGAACTCGATGGAAGTACTTATACAACATCTGCCGGAGATTGAATCAAAACTTGGATACGAGTTTTCTGTGAAAGAAAACCTTGCATTGGCCTTTATACACAGATCTTTTTTCAATGAGCATAGAGATACGGTGTTTTCTACTAATGAGCGATTGGAGTTTTTAGGAGATTCTGTATTGGGACTCATCATCTCAGATTTTCTTTATTCAGAATTACCCAACGAAGAAGAAGGACAGTTGTCTTCCTTGCGCTCTCAGATCGTGGAAGCATCTCAGTGTGCAGCCTTGCTACACTATCTATCGCTTGCTCCTTATGTGCTTTTAGGCAAGGGGGAGAGGATGAATGATGGAAGAGGGCGAGAGACGATTCTAGCAGACCTTTTTGAAGCCATTATTGGTGCTATTTACCTGGATGGAGGATTAGAAAAGGCGCGCCATTTTGTTCTGTCTCACTTTAAAGAAAAAATCAAAGAGGTTCTGGCGACTCCCTTTCGCAACTGGAAAGCTGAGCTACAAGACTACTCTCAGAAGAAATATCAAAAACCGCCTCTTTATAAAATTATAAAAGAGGAAGGGCCCGATCATAGTAAGACATTTGAAGTGGTTGTCATTATAGCTGGACAAGAGGTAGGGGTCGGCAGAGGGTCATCGAAAAAAGAGGCAGAACAATCCGCTGCACAAGATGCTCGACAAAAAATTTTACTCGAATAGGTTCTGGCATGGCTAAGCAAAAGGTGATTTGGAACTGTATCGAATGCGGACATACACAGCCTAAGTGGACAGGTAGCTGTTCTGTTTGTCAAAAGTGGAATACTTTTGAGCAAGAGGTGGAAATTGTAGACAAGCTGAAGAGATTTGAGTCTTTGGCCAAAGAGTCTCCAAAGCCTGTTCGCATTAAAGAAGTCACTTTAGAAGAGAATTCTCGACTGTCTACTAAGATGAGCGAATTCGATCGGTTACTGGGTGGCGGGGTTGTTGCGGGCTCTTTGACACTGATTGGAGGGGATCCCGGTATTGGAAAGTCCACCCTTATGCTGCAGCTGGCTCAAAATCTTGCAGCGCAAGGCCTTGTTGTTCTCTATGTCAGTGGGGAAGAATCGATTGAGCAGACAACACTTCGCGCAAGACGGCTTGGCATTCATCATGACAATCTCTATCTGCTTAGCGACACCCTATTTTCTAATATCAAAGCTCAATTAGAGCAGCTCAAGCCGGATGTAATGATTGTCGACTCTATTCAGATTCTCTACAAAGGAGAAATCCCCTCGGCTCCAGGATCTGTATCTCAGGTCAGAGAGCTTGCTATGGAATTTATGCATATTGCCAAGGGGATGGGGATTGCAACTTTTTTAATAGGGCATGTGACAAAGTCAGGAGAGATTGCAGGACCACGAGTTCTTGAGCACATTGTCGATACAGTCATGGATTTTGAAGGAGATAGGCAGCATGGATATCGATTACTGCGCTCTGTAAAAAATCGATTCGGACCGACAGATGATATCGTTCTTTTTCAAATGCATGCAGAAGGCTTAAAAGAAGTGAGTAATCCTTCTGTTCTATTTTTAGAAGAGCGACTCAAAGAGCTGCCCGGTTCTGTGATTGTGCCCACAATCGAAGGGTCAAGGGCGATTCTCATTGAAGTGCAATCCCTTGTGGCTAAATCCGCTTTTTCTACATCCACTCGAAAGTCTGCCGGGCTCGATACCAATCGGCTCACGCTTCTTTTGGCAGTCCTAGAGAAAAAAATGGGGTATCCACTTTACAATTCGGATGTATTTGTCTCTGTGGCCGGTGGTTTGAAGATTGTGGAGCCCGCGCTTGACCTGGGAATTCTGCTTTCAATTGGCTCTTCATTCTGCAACCGTCCGATCGATGCAGAAACAGTGGCGATGGGGGAAGTGGGGTTAAGTGGAGAGGTCAGAGGTGTGAGTCGTATAGAAAATCGACTGAAAGAGGCTATTCATATGGGTTTTAAGAAATGTGTATGCCCGAAGCGGAATCTCAAGTCGATTTCTTCAGACTTGCGTTCCAAGATCAAACTGGTTGGTGTCGATGTTGTGGAAGAGGCCATCCGTGAGTTGCTGTAAAAGAGTGGCAGCAAGATCTTCCCCTCTTTCTAAAGCTCAAGTGCAAGAGGTGCTGCAGGCTCTACAAAAATACGACTCTCATCTTCAATTCGACGTCACTTGGGTTAAGACGACAGGAGATTGTGATAAGAAAACTTCTTTAAGACTACTAGAAAAAACAGACTTTTTTACAAAGCAAATCGATGAGCTCTTGCTTTCTTGCCAAGTAGATTTGGCAATTCATTCTGCAAAAGATTTGCCGGAGCCTCTTAATGAGGGGCTTGTTGTGGCGGCGATTACAGCGGGGATTGATCCTTCTGATGCCCTTGTCTTTAGGGAAGGGGAATCTTTAGAGAGTTTGCCTTTACAGGCTAAGGTCGGAACTTCAAGTGCGCGTCGGGATCTCATGGTTCAGGGGGTGCGCTCTGATTTGCAGTGTGTTGATATTCGAGGCACCATAGAGGAGAGGCTTGCTTTATTAGATGAAAAAATCGTGGATGCTGTGGTGATTGCAGAAGCTGCGCTCATTCGTTTAAATCTGACTTGTCGTAATCGTATTGCTCTTCCTGGGCAACCTCTGCCTATGCAAGGAAAGCTTGCTTGTGTATGTAGAAAAGCAGATGAGGAGATGCTCTCCCTATGTCGTTTAATCGATGCAAGATCTTGTACTTAGGGACAGACCCTAAGTTTTTTGTTTCTCCTATTGAAGGAGCGGAGATTGTTCACTGTCCATTGATTAAAACAGTTGTACGCTCAAAAGAGCAGGTGGAAGCCAAATATCGACAATTAGAGGTGTCTTCTCATGTCATTTTTACAAGCAAGAATGCTGTCAGCGCTTTTTTTTTCCATCTCAAAACTTTAAATAGGGAAGTTCCTAAAGACAAGGTGTGGATTTGCATAGGACCTGTTACCGCGCTTCATCTTAAACAAGAGGGCATCGAGCCCACCTTCCTCTCTGAAGTTGCAACGCAAGAGGGTGTGGTTGCTCTTTTAAAAAGCATTCCATGTCGATCTTTATTTATCCCGAAATCTTCTTTGTCTCGCTCTTTGCTTTTTGATTGGTTAGATTCAAAAAACATCCCTTATACAGCAATCGATGTGTATGATACCTATACTCAGTATCCGCATTTATTGCCGAATTTAGATGAGTTTGCTCTTGTTGTATTTACAAGTCCCTCAACGGTCACAGCCTTCAAGGAGGTGTTTGGGAAGCTGCCACAAAAGGAAAAATGTTATCCTATAGGCCCTATCACAGAAGCTGCTCTTTTTTGTTAGAGACAAATAGGTGCTTTGTCATACGATCTACATTCAAGTAGTAGGAGAGTATTATGAGATCATGGAGTTCAATTTTACTTGGTTGTTGCTTGGCATTGTCTTGTCATGCTGCCCCGGTAGAGTCAGGCCTTAAAGGCTGGTATGAGGCTTGTTGTTCGCAATATTCTGATATTTATGAGCATGTTCCTGTCTTAAAAGAGCTTGCAAAAGAGTGTTCTTCTGTTGTCGAGATTGGGGTAAGAAGCATGGTGTCAACCTCCGGGATTTTATATGGATTATCTTTAAGTAAAGCGGATGCTCCTTATTATTTGGGGATTGATTTAGTATTGCCGCCCCAAAATATTTATAATGCCGCCAAGCGCTTTGCTAAGAATAGCGGTGTAGAATTTCATTTTGCTTTGGCAAACGATATGGATATGGATATCGACCCGGTTGATATGCTTTTTATAGATTCTTTGCATACCTATGCGCATTTAACCTATGAGTTAGAAAAATTTTCCCCAAAAGTGAAAAAATATATCGCAATGCATGACACAAGTCCTCCTTGGGGATACCAAGACGACAGTTCTTATCATGGGGATTATGCAGAGTATCCTGCCCATATTAACAGGGTAAAAAAAGGTTTGTGGCCGGCTGTCACAGATTTTTTGTCGACGCATCCTGAATGGACTCTTTTAGAAAGAAAAGAGAATAATCATGGGTTTACTGTTTTAAAGCGCATGGAACCCTAAGAGTTTTTGCTGATTTAATGACTATAAAGGAAGCTTCTTATGACATATACGTTGCCTGAATTGCCTTACGATTTTTCCGCGTTAGAGCCTGTGATTTCAGCTGAGATCATGCAGCTTCACTATACTAAGCATCATCAAGCTTATGTGACCAATCTCAATGCAGCGCTTGAAAAGTATAAAGAAGCAGAAAGCCGTGGAGATGTTGCAGCAATGATTGCTCTGCAGCCTGCCATTCGTTTCAATGGGGGAGGACACATCAATCACTCTATCTTTTGGAATAACTTATCTCCTCAAGGGGGGCATCCTAGCGAAACGCTTTTAAAGATGTGTAAAGCAGAATTTGGATCATTTGAGGCTTTCAAGGAAAAAATGAGTGCTCAGGCAGTGGCTATTCAGGGGTCTGGCTGGGCTTGGCTTGGGGTTAATAAAGCAAATGGTCGTCTTATTATTGCTACATGTGCAAACCAGGATCCTTTAAGTACCTTAGGCTATGTTCCTTTACTGGGGATTGATGTCTGGGAACATGCGTACTATTTGCAGTATAAGAATATGCGCGCAGAATACGTAAAAAATATTTGGAACATTGTGAATTGGCATAACGTAGACAAACGTTTGCTGGAAAACATCTCTTAAAACCAGTTAAGAAAATTTAATTTTATGAAATTTGGGGTGGTAATTGTTTGCAATAGTTGAATGTGGCAATGGAAGATTCCGATCTTATTTCCTTTAAGATTTAGATGATTCTATTGTAACTCAGGAATTTCTTGTCTGGCAAGGGAATCGATAAATTGTGAAACACTTCAAAATAAATTCTCTAGAAAAAAGATTGTTAATTATGTTTTTCTGTTGATTTTAGTGATTAATTTGATTAAAATATGTTACTGTTTTCAAGTGTATAATAAGAGGCTATTTCAGAATTAAAACTTTGTCCATTGAGAAGGTTATTTCCGAAATAGGCTGTAAGGCAAAAAAACTCTTAAATACTTTGGACTATGTTTCTTTGTTTGGGGGTTGATGTGCAGCAGCACGCTTATTATTCGTGGTATAAGGATGTGCGCGCAGGATGTGTAAAAAATATCTTAGGTTTTGTCTGTTGGCAAAATGCGGACAAACGCCTGCTTAATCCCTTCTTTTAAAAAATAATTAATGGAGTTTTATGCAAATCACGGGTGTTCGTAATTCACAAGTGTCCGGAGATAATTTGTTTGAGTATGTTAATTGCAGCTTTATTGACCTGCCTAAAGAAATTTACAGTAAATTATTAGCGGCAAATGAGCAGGGTAAGTATCTAAAAGCCGCTAGTGATCGTGCTTATTATAAGAGCTTTAGGGACTTCGCTTTATCTGGTGCATTCGGTGTTTTGGTAACTAGTCTTGTCCATGAGATAATCAACAAGAAGAGTCTAGAGAGTTTTTGGTCTGTTGGATGGGTGTTCGTGGGGTGTAGTATCGGAGCCATGGGATTTCATCAATTAGCAAAACAGAAAACCCGTGAAATAGCAGGCATTTTTGAAAGACTCCAGTCCCGCTCTTCAAGTGTGATTTGAAAAATTTTAATTCTAAGTTGTTCTTGATTTTAGGGTGTTATTTGTGTACAATGGCGCCCTGTTTTCAAATTTAACCTTGGGTATATATGGGGTTGTTTTCCCGAAACAAACCAAAGATTAAAATACAAACGACTAAAAAAGATGGTTATAGTGGCTGGGTCAAGTGTACGCATTGTACAGAGATGATCCATGCTTCTGAGCTCGAAAAAAATCTGCACTGCTGTCCCAAATGTAATCACCATTATCGACTCTCTGGTAGGCAGAGGATTGCATTGCTTGCGGATTCTAATTCTTTTCATGAGCGTTTTACAGAATATCAACCTTTGGATCCTTTAGCTTTTGTTGATACAGAACCGTATACAGCACGCCTTGAGAAAGCTAAAAAAAGTTCTGGAAGAGATGAGGCGATTCTTGTAGGAACTTGCCAGATAGGTGGTCGTGAGGTTGCGCTTGGCGTGTTAGACTTTTCTTTTATGGCAGGATCCATGGGATCTGTTGTCGGAGAAAGACTGACTTGTTTGATAGAGCTTGCAATTGAAGAAGGTTTGCCCTTGGTCGTTGTCTCTGCATCTGGCGGCGCCAGGATGCAAGAGTCGGCTTTGTCGCTTATGCAGATGGCCAAAACATCAGCAGCTCTTGCCAAGTTACATGAGGCAAAGCTTCCTTATCTTTCTATTCTAACAAACCCTACAACAGGGGGGGTTACAGCCTCTTTTGCCACACTTGGAGATGTAATTATTGCAGAGCCCGATGCGCTTATTGCCTTTGCAGGCCCTCGTGTCGTAGAGCAGGCAATGCGTCAGAAACTGCCTCCCGGGGCGCAAAAGGCGGAGTTTTTGCTTGATAAGGGAATGGTTGACTGCATTGTTCCAAGAGCGCAATTGAAACAAAAAATCGCAGAAGTTCTTAGTTTTCTTGTAGGGAATGAACGCCTTTATTTGGGCGATAGTGACGATGATTCGGTAACAGAGCAACTCAAAGAATTGCTTGATATTGCTAAAAGGATAGCGCCTCATGAATGAAGTGGATGTGTTAATTGCGACTGAAGACCAAGAGTTGATTCCAACCTATGGCTCGTCTCTTGCGGCCGGTGCTGATGTGCGGGCCCATATTTTAGAAGATCTTTTGATCGCGCCGGGAGAGTCCTGTCTTGTTCCGACGGGCATTTTTCTTGCGATTCCCTCCGGCTTTGAAATCCAGGTAAGGCCGCGCAGCGGACTTGCTCTGAAGCATCAAATCACCGTGCTCAACACTCCTGGTACCATCGATGCGGATTACCGAGGAGAGGTCAAAGTGATACTCATTAATCATGGCAAGAACCCTTTTGTTGTACAGCCAAAGATGAGAATTGCGCAGCTTGTACTTGCTAAAGTGGAGAAAATACACTTTGTGCAGGAAAAGGCCTTAGAGATGACAACAAGAGGTGGAGGCGGATTTGGTCACACTGGAGTGCATTAATCAAATTCCTGCGGACCAGAACCTTGTCTTGTTTCTGGACGCAGACTCTAGAGATGAGGCGCTTGACTCTCTTATAGAGAGTCTTTCTGAACAGGGAAGGCTCCAGGATGAAGGGCGTTTTCGACAAGCGGTCTTGGATAGAGAGCAAATCGTTTCAACCGGTATTGGCTTTGGAGTGGCTATTCCTCATGCTAAACTGAAGAATTATTCCGATTTTTTTGTAGCAATTGGCATTCAAAAAGGTAGGGGAATAGATTGGAATTCTTTGGATGGCCTCCCTGTGAATCTTATCTTTCTTATTGGCGGACCGGAGGATCGGCACACCGAATATTTAAAGATTTTATCGACTTTGACGGCTGTAATCCGCAATGAAAGCAAGAGACGTAGTTTATTAGAGGCTACCTCTGCAGAAGAAGTAATAAAGGTGTTATGGATTTGACTATAGATGATGTTTCCGATTTGTTGGAATTGCCAATCAATGTATTGAAAGAATGGGCATCTCAAGGAATTCTTCCGGCGTACCGTCTTGGTGAAGAGTTCCGTTTTTCCCGTGTAGAGATAGAAGATTGGCTGCTTAAGAAAAATCAAAGTTCCGTTGCTTGCAAGGGAGTTTCTCATTTTTGCTTGTTTCGTGCGTTAAATCAAGGAGAGGTTCTAGGGGTAATTCCCGGGAAATCTAAAAGAGAGGTTCTCAAAAATGCCTCTTGTCGCATCGCTCAAGATTTGGGGGTTGATCCTGAAATTTTAACTGAGATGCTTCTTGATAGGGAGTCTTTGATGTCGACAGGAATAGGATCTGGGATTGCGCTGCCTCACACTCGGGAATTGCTTTCAAAAAGCGCTATCGACAGACTGTTTGTCGCCTATCCGGAGTCAGTTCTTGAATATGGATCTCTAGATGGGAAACCTGTTCATACTTTATTTTTTATTTTCGCAAGTTATGACAAACGGCATTTACAGATCCTTGCAAAGCTCTCCCATCTTTCACAAAGTTCACAAGCGCTAACTTTTTTTCAAACCGGTCCGGATAAACCGGCTCTTCTCTCTTTTATTTCAGAGTGGGAAGATTCTCTTGTCTGTGTATCCTGATTTCAGATAGAATGCGAATGAAACATTCAGGTGTCTATGAAAAAAGCGCAAGGGCTATTCGTAAAAAAAAGCATTAAATCTCTACTCGATGAAGCACAGGCTTCTCAAAGCGGCATGAAACGCTCTCTCGGTCTTACAACACTTACTGCCATGGGTATCGGGGCCATCATTGGCGCTGGAATTTTTGTGCTCACAGGACCGGCTGCAGCTCTTTACACAGGACCGGCTCTTCTTCTTTCATTTGTTTTTGCTGCTCTGATTTGTGTGTTTGCAGCACTTTGTTATGCCGAGTTTGCCTCTTTGATCCCTATTTCCGGCAGTGCTTATACTTACGCCTACGCTACGATGGGTGAGTTTATGGCTTGGATTATCGGATGGGGGCTGACCATGGAGTTTATGTGCTCGGTATCAACCGTTTCGGTTGGATGGTCTGCCTACTTGGGTAGTTTGCTTTCTGATTTTGGAGTCAGTCTACCGGCTTCTATTGCATCAGCTCCCTTTTCTTATGATGCTTTAACCGGTTGGGCGCACACAGGTTCTTTGATTAACTTGCCAGCTGTGTTTATTGTGTTCTTAATGGGAACTTTAGTGGCGGTGGGTATTCGTGCGGCCGCAAGCTTCAATAACGTGATGGTTGTGGTAAAACTTGTAGCGATTGCTCTATTTATCGGTTGTGGCGTGGCGTATATCAAGTGGGGCAATTTAACTCCTTTTATTCCTGCTAATACAGGCACCTTTGGCGAATATGGATTTAGTGGGATTTTAAGAGGTGCAGGCCTTGTATTCTTTGCCTTTATTGGTTTCGATGCTCTTTCTACAATGGCCCAAGAGTGCAAGAACCCGCAAAAACATTTGCCTATGGGAATGATTGGTTCTTTAGGGATTTCCACAATTATTTATATGCTAATTGCTATTGTAATGCTCGGGGTTGTTAGCTATTCGATGTTGAATGTCCCAGATCCTGTTTCTGTGGTCATTCAAGCTTTGGGCCCAAGTTTTATGTGGCTGCGTCCTGTGATTAAGCTTGCGATTTTAGCAGGGTTGACCTCTGTCATCTTGGTGATGATACTTGGGCAGTCTCGGATCTTTTATACTATGGCAAAAGATGGACTGCTTTCTCCTAAGCTGTCGCATATCAGTGGAAAGTTTCAGACTCCTTTTAATGCAACGGTGCTTGTGGCTCTTATCTGTGCTTTGCTAGCGGGGACTTTCCCGGTGGCTATTTTAGGCCAGTTAACAAATATGGGGGCTTTACTCGCATTTGCAATCGTCTGCTTTGCAATCCTTGTTTTGCGTTATAAGCAGCCGACTTTGCACCGTCCTTTTAAAACGCCGTTTGTCCCTTGGGTGCCATTGGCGGGAACTCTGATTTGCTTAGTTCAGATGTTTGCAATGCCGGGGGTCACTTGGATGCAGTTTTTCATCTGGATGCTTTTAGGGTGCTGGATCTATTTTTCTTACGGGATCAAGCATAGCAAGGTGCGTCTTCTTGGAGCCAATCCAAAGAAAAAATAAAACGCACTATTGAGCAAACCCAAAGACAAATACGAGAAAATAGCCGGTCTGTCACTTAAGCTGATCATCCTCTCGTATTTGTCTTGGTGCGTTTGCTATTAATCCATCGAAACGGAATGGGTTACCTGAGTGCGAGAGGATCTTGCAAAGGGAAGAAAGAGCATCAGAGCCAAAAAAAGCCAGCCCATAAGGAAAAAACAGTCGTTAATAGACATAGTAGAGGCTTGAATGGTAAGGGTATCATTGAGGCTTTGCCATGTTTGATCCGAAGATAGGCCTTGGGCTGAAAGCTTGTCCAAATACGCGTGGGTATTTGGGGAATAAGGCGTCAGGCTCTCATTGATGCGCGCGTGGTGAAAAGAGCTTCTTCTAATCCACAGTGTTGTAAATACAGAGGCGCCAACGCCCCCCATCATGCTTCTTACAAAATGGAAAATTCCTGTGGCAGAGGGCAGTTCCTTGTCAGGAATGCCGACAGTGCTTAGGACAAAGAGGGGAGTGATAAAAAGTACAATTCCAGGGCCAAGTAAAAACCTAGAAAGGGCGACATGAAAAAAATCGGCATCAGTATCTAGATAGGCGGCATAGAAGCAGGAGAAAGAAAGGCAGACAAAAGCCAGGGCCAGAAGAGAGGCGGTTCCAAAACGGGTGACCATTTTTCCCATAAAAGGTCCGAGAAGAAAGGGGACAACGCCCATGGGAGCCACAGCAAGTCCTGCCCAAATTGCTGTGTAGTTCATGGCTGTTTGCAGCCAGAGCGGCACTAAGATCACAGTCCCAAAGTAGAGAGCATAGATGATGGCAATATAGAATACAGAGACTGCGAAAGTGGGTTTTTTAAAGAGGTGTAAGTTAATTAACGGATCCTCTGTTGTAAGACTCCATACAATAAGAAATACAAAGCAGATTGTGGAGATAATACCACAAGATAGGATAAGGTCAGAGCGCCACCAGTCGTACTGCTCTCCTTTATCGAGTAGAAACTGTAGGCAACAGACGCCGACAGAAAGAAAAATCAGTCCCATATAATCGGTGCGGATTTTCTCTCTTGGAGTGTCTTGTGTTTTTAGGAAAAACCAGATAACACAGGCACTTAAAATCCCAAGAGGGACATTGATAAAAAAGATCCAAGGCCAATAGTAATCATACGAAATCCATCCACCTAGCATAGGACCTACAATCGGGGCTGCAATCACAATTGTGCTCCACATTGCCATAGCCCATGTTCTTTTTTCTGGAGGATGTATCTTGAGCATCAGCGTTTGAGATAAAGGGATGATAGGGCCGGCTGCCAGTCCCTGTAAAAATCTAGAGATCACAAGCATTTCGATATTGGAAGCTATGCCGCAAGTGAAAGAGAAAAAGGAAAAAAGTAGGAGTGCTATACAAATGAGGCGAATGGCTCCCACTCGACGCGTAAGCCAGCCGCTGATGGGCAGGCCAATGGCATTGCCCACAGTAAAGGATGTAATCACATAGGTGCCCTGATCAACTGATACAGCCAGGTCTCCTGCAATATAGGGAATAGAGACGTTAGCAACAGAGTAATCAAGTACAAAGAGAAAAGATCCAAGCGAAATGGCAAAGGCAAGGAGAAAAAGAACGCCTCTAGAAAATGGGGTCTCATGCATTCGGCAGCATTTCTCCTAAATTGGCTCGGATTACCTCTTCGATCAGCTGCTGAATACCTTCCTCTTCATTTTCAAAGATGTCGGTTGCTTGTAGTGGGGACTCAGATCTTGAAAGAGGGACATAGCGCCCTAATCGATTATGGGTATCGGTTGTTGTTTCAACAGAAAGACCCATTCTAAGAGGGTATCGCTTGACCATAGCTTGGTCTACAGCGATTCGCACGGGGACTCTTTGTACAATCTTGATCCAGTTGCCGGTAGCATTTTGGGGAGGTAAAACAGAAAAGACACTACCTGTTGCCCCACCAATTCCTTCGACTGTCCCCTGAAAAAGAATAGAAGATCCATAGGTGTCGCAGGTGACTTCAACCGGTTGCCCAATGCGCATATGGGTCAGTTGTACTTCCTTATAGTTTGCTGTAATCCACAACTGATCTAGAGGGATGATAGCAAGTAGGGGTTTGGAAAGGGGAATTCGTTCGCCGACCTGCACAGTACGCTGACCGACAATCCCTGCTGCAGGAGCGCGAATTGTGCAGCGGAAATAAAAGACAAGAGCCTCTTTCAAATGGCTCTTTGCTTTTTCTACAAGCGGGTGGGTCAAAAGGGTGCTATTTTCTACCGCAGCAACAGAGGCAGCGTATTGGAACTCGCTTGCTTGAAGCGCAAAAAATGCGGCGTGCAATGCTGCCACTGCATGCTCAAAATCTTCTAGAGAAACGCCCCCTTCTTCAATCACTGCTTTTCTGTGTTCATAGTCTTGAGCCGCTTTTACAAACTCTGCTTGACGCACCTCTACATAGGCAGCATCGCGCTCGACATTATCGAAAAGAGCGGCCACCTGTCGGAGAGTATCTCCTAGCTCGGCTTTTGCTCTTTGTAGTTGGATAAGGGCATCGGTTTTATCTAGTTCAACAAGGATGCGCCCCTTTTCTACAAAGTCTCCATCATAGGCAGAAAATGAGAGGACAATGCCCGGCACTTGGGTTGTTACCATGATTTGGTTGCCATCGACATAGGCATCATCTGTATACTCATGGTATTGTCCATAGGCAAACCAGTAAACTCCCCAAGCTGCGCCAAGGAACAGGAATACCGCACATGTAATTAACATCGCATGAGAGCGTTTTTTGGGGGATTCTGTCATGTTTCGCTATATCCTCCTCCAAGCGCTTTGATCAGCTTGATGACCCCAAGAAGGTAATTTCTTTGTGCTTCCACAAAAAGGCTCTCTTCGCTTAATAGCTCTTCTTCCCTGTGAAGCACTGTTAATAGGCTATCGAGGCCGGATGTTTGTCTTTTTTTTTGCAATTCGCATTCTAATTGAAGAATTTCCACGTTTGCTTTTTGGTAGTTAAGGGTTTCGAAGGTGGCAATCAAAGTAGACACATCATCTGCCACCTCTTGGACAGCTTGTAGTACCATTTCGTTGTATTTGTAGGTCTCTTCATTAAATAGAGCTACTTGTTTTTTTAAATTTGCTGTAAGGGCTCCTCCTGTAAAGATCGGTAAGTGGATGGCAGGGTCAACAGCTCCCTGCTTACTTGAGAGGTGGAAGAGTTGATTGAAATTGAGCCCTTCAAGGCCGGCCAGAGCCATGAGATTGACTCTTGGATAAAAGTCCGCCTTTGCCGCACCAATCTGCTCTGCTGCGGCTTCTACCTTCCAAATTTGTGCGGATAAATCGGGACGCCTTGCGAGAAGATCGGACGACAGATCCTTAGGAAGAGCTATCAGCTGATTGAGTTCTACTTGCATCGGGCTTTCGATCACAACCTCACCTGCATTTTTTCCCACAAGAAAGGCCAGCATGTGTTCATCTAGAGCGATCTGCTTTTCAAGAGAAAAAAGGGTTTGCTCCAAGGAATAAACATGAGCCTCTTTGTCTAGAGGGGAAAAGATCGCATCAAGCCCAGCGTCAAATTTTTTTGCCGACAGCTCTAGTCTCTTGTTTGCCACTGCAATCTTTCCTAAGACAAGATCCCTTTGTAGCCGTTTCATTTGCAGTTCAACATAGGTTTGACAGACAAGCGTTGTAATCAAAAGCCTTGCCATTTCTGCTTCGGCACGCATCGATCTTGCTTCATCAATGGCCCCTTGAAACCTGTGTCTATTTCTGCCAAAAAAATCGAGTTCATAATTGAATGATAAGGAAAGATCTATCTGATTGATTTTTGAGGGAATTGCAACTCCCGATCCTATGGGATAAAACGAGCGTACGAATCCATTTTTACTAAAATACTGCCAGTTTTCTGCGTAATCTGCTCCAAGAGAGGGAATGAGGGTGGCTCTTACGCGCCTGGCTTCTTGATCGGCAAGCGCCACCTTGGCAAACGCTTGCTGTAGTGTTGGGTTGTTTTCTTCTGCTTCTATTACAAGGTGGTTGAGCTGCGGATCGCCAAACATCTCCCACCAGGCGATTTCAGGAAAATCTCCTGGCTCAAAGCAGGGGGTAGAAAGCGCTTGCTGTTCTATAGGCTGCAGCGACACTGTTTCTAGCCTTTTAGCCAGATCCTGATCTGCTACTTTGCCGCATCCGGATAGCGCAAAAATCGGAAGAAGATAGAGCCATCTCATATTTAATTTAATAAAGAATATATTAAATTAAATACATATTTTTTTGCAGCGAATGACTCTTGGTTAGAAAATATATTGGGGTCGGGTCAGTTCGATTTGAAGAATCAAAAAAATTAATTGTGTAATTTAAATAGGGGTTCTAATTAGATTTGCATTAATTTTACACAGGCTTGCTACAGTCTTCTTCTATGGATTGAATAATAAGAGTTCTGTTTCCTGCGTTATTCTGAAATAATGCGATGCAGTGTTTACAGGCTTCCTCGATAGTCCTTTTTCCTGCAGTGTTAATAAGCACATGGAACACGGAACGAGCTGCAAAATCTTCATTTCTAGAAGTGGCTTTAAAAAGAAAGGCTATTTGAGATAGCGAAAGATTTGCAATTGTCCCTGCTTTGACAAGAGCTACAGCCCACTTATGCATCTGAATCCGATTCTCATCAAAGCTATTAGCATCCGGGATGGCTTCCATCTCTTTTAAGAGAGAGGGCAGTAAGTCGGAAGAGAGTGTTTTTAAAATAAAATCACGGATTAGAGGGTCGATGGGTGCTTGTACTTGGGGAAGTTCTGCTGTACAGGATACAACAGCTGACTCTGCATTTCTGGGTAGGATGCAACTTCTATCAATCAGAACAAGGCGGTTCTCTTTATCTATCAGAAGATTTCCTCTATTACCGTCAGCATTTAACAACACCAGATCAAAAAGAGTAGTAAGTTGGCATGCTTTCAGATCAAGCTTTTCTACCCCTTCTTTATCCAGCGCTTTGAAAGAACGACACTGTGAAATAAATACATGTAAAGTGGCTTTAGAGTCGATCAAAGAGGAGAGGTCTTGTATCGAGTTAACAGACTCACTTTCAGCAAGTGTAAGTTGCTCTGGATGAGTTAAATTAACGAATGCAGATTCAGGAATGAGGATATGAGCTGGACACTGAGCAAGCCAGATCTGCATTAGACGAGCTGCTAAGAATTCTCCAAAAGTGCCTTCACCTGGCAAGATGCCGGATTTGGCGCAGGGTGAGTTTGGAAATTTAAGTTGTCTATAGGGGGTCCCAAGCTCTCCGTGCGCAAATTTTACTACTAAATTCTGGTCGAGTAAAAGAGCCCCTGATGTGCCGCCTTGTAATGTGTTAAGTTTCGGTAGACTACTATTATTTAAAAGTGCTGTAGGAAAAAAGGGAGTAGAAGAGGCAATAATACATTTATATTTAGGTTTTTCTTCTTTTAAAGGGCTTCCTTCTAAATCAACTTTTTGAAGAGTAGGAAGAGCCATTGGTCTTTTTCGTTTTGTAGCGGAGGGAGGAGTTGAAAGGGGAGTGTGTTCTTCGTCATTGTTACGAGATCGCTTCTGGGGAGTTAGATTGTTCGTAGGAGGAGTTGAGAGGGGATTGTGTTCTTCGTCACGGTTACGAGATCGCTTCTGGGGAGTTAGATTGTTCGTAGGAGGAGTGTGGAGGTCAAGAGTGTCCATTAGCTTGCTGGGGGAGGCGGACGGGGGCTGGGTGAACGGGGAGACCGCTTGCGGTGGCGGGGTGCAGGGTCTTATTAGGTTAATTGACATAATATAAGTTAAATCCTGTGTTTTTCATATGAATTATATTAAATTGTTTAATTATTTTCTATTTTAATATGACCCCTCCACCTAAACAGACTGAGCCTGAATAGAATACAACGGATTGGCGGGGGGTAATCGCTCTTTCGGGAGAAAGGAATCGGAGGAAGGCAAGGCCTCCTTCGATCGATTCGATAACGCAAGGGGTATCGTTCGCGCGATATCTAATTTTGGCTGTGCAGGGAAAGGGGGGCTTCGGAGGGGGGCCATTGACCCAAGAAAGGTCGGTAGCAATCAGGGTAGAACGGTAAAGAGAGGGGTGGTCTTCTCCTTGTGCCAAAATGACAGCATTACGTGATGGGTCTTTGTCGATCACAAACCACGCATCGCCGGGGCCCCCAATTTTAAGTCCTTTGCGCTGTCCTATAGTGTAGAAGGCAATTCCATCGTGGGCCCCAATGATTTTTCCATCAAGGGTTTCAAAAGGGCCAGGAGAGTAGCCAAGGTACTTGCCTGTAAATTCTTTGAAGTTTCTTTTCCCGATAAAGCAAATACCGGTGCTGTCTTTTTTTCGAGCAGTTGGAAGTTTTGCCTCTTGTGCGATTTTGCGCACCTCCGTTTTGGGAAGGTGTCCTATAGGAAAGAGCACTTTTTTAAGGATCGAAGAGGTGAGGGTGTAGAGGAAATAGGACTGGTCTTTAGAGGGGTCATTTCCACGCAGCAGTTCATAGGTTGGACTGATTTGACAATAGTGCCCTGTGGCAAGAAAGTCAGCTCCCAGTGACAGCGCTTTTTCTAGAAAGACTTTGAATTTGATCTCTCGATTGCACAAGATATCCGGATTGGGTGTATGCCCCTCTTTTAACTCTTTTAAGAAGTGGGAAAACACGTTCTCTTCATACTCTTTGACAAAGTTTACAGAATAATAGGGGATATCGATGTGCTCGCACACGGAAACCACATCTGCAAAATCTTTGGTAGCCTGGCAATGACCATCGGCATCGACCTCATCCCAGTTCTTCATGAAAAGACCGATAACGCGGTGCCCTTGTTTTTTTAACAAGTAAGCGCAAACAGAGGAGTCTACGCCTCCCGACATGCCGACAATAATGGTTTTTTGCTCAGTCATAGGACTGAGCATTCTACCATAACAAATTCCTTATGGGATAGAGGAAAGCTCGGCTGTTTCTTGCTCGGTAAAGGTTAACTTGTCTTGGTCGATAGAGACAAGGTAATGGCTTGTTTTCCCCGGATTTTGCAAAAGCTTCTCAGCTAGAGGATCTTCGAGATATTGCTCGATGATACGGCGTAGCGGCCTTGCCCCCATTTCAGGCTGAAACCCTTTAGCGACAAGAAAATCTTTTGCTTTATCATCAAGGAAAATCGAGATTTGCTTTCTTGCAAGGCGTGTTTTAACTTTGGCAATTTCGAGTTCAATGACATTAATCAGGTGCGCTTTATCGAGGGGCTTGAAGATTACAATCCCATCCAACCTATTGACAAACTCGGGCTTAAAGGTCTTTTTTACTGAAGTGTCAATTCTCTCTTGGATCGCCTTAAAATCGAGCATCCCTTCTTGTACGCTAAAGCCCACCTCTGTGGACCTTCGAATGAGATCTGCGCCTAAATTCGATGTCATCACAATGATCGTATTGCGGAAGTCGATTTTGCGCCCAAAAGAGTCGGTCAGTCGTCCTTCTTCTAAAATTTGCAGCAGCAAATTCATCACATCGGGGTGTGCTTTTTCTATTTCATCAAACAGGACAACACAATAGGGGCGTCTTCTAACCTGTTCTGTAAGCTGCCCTCCTTCCTCGTGGCCGACGTAGCCGGGAGGGGATCCTGTCATCCGGCTGATGGCAAATTTCTCCATGTACTCAGACATGTCAACTTGAATCAAGGCATCTTCGCCACCAAACATTTGGATGGCTAGCTGCTTGGCAAGAAGGGTCTTACCAACGCCTGTGGGGCCTAAGAATAAAAAGGCGCCGATCGGACGGTTTGGATCTTTAATGTCAGCACGACTTCTGCGAATGGCCCTGCATACAGTGCCAATGGCATCGTCTTGTCCGATGATGGTGTTTTTGAGAATTTCTTCCATCTTGAGGACCTTTGCTGTTTCTGCTTCTGTCAGACGCGTCAGTGGCACACCTGTTTGTTTGGAGACAATCTGAGCCACTTCTTCTTCGTCAACAATGACTTGATTTTCTTCCTTGCTGTTTTCCCATTCGGTTTTCATCTCTGCGAGTTTGTCTCGGAGCGTTTTTTCTTTGTCCCGTAGCTTGGCTGCTTTTTCGAATTCTTGGTTGTTGATCGCATTTTCTTTGCCCACCCGCATCTCTTCGATCTCAGTTTCTAGCTGAGTAATGTCTTGAGGCTGATGCATCGTGGCGATACGCGCTTTGGCTCCTGCTTCATCGAGCAGATCGATCGCTTTATCAGGAAGAAACCTTCCGGTAATATACCGATCAGAAAGATAAACTGCGGCTTTAATCGCAGCATCGGTATAGATGCATTTGTGGTGTTCTTGGTATTTGGCTTTCAGTCCATTCAGAATACAGATAGTGTCTTCGAGTGCAGGAGGGGCTACTTGAATCTTTTGGAATCTGCGCTCTAAAGCAGCATCCTTTTCTATATGTTTGCGATACTCATCCAGTGTGGTGGCTCCAATGCACTGGATCTCCCCGCGAGAAAGGGCCGGTTTTAAAATATTTGAGGCATCGATTGCTCCTTCTGCAGCGCCAGCGCCTACAATCGTATGGATCTCATCGATAAAAAGGAGGATATTGCCACTTTTTTTCACTTCATCCATCACTGCCTTGATCCGCTCTTCGAATTGGCCGCGGTACTTGGTTCCTGCAATCATCAATGTCAGATCTAGAGAGATGAGTCGTTTCTTTGCCAAATGATCAGGGACATCTCCTTTAACGATTGCCTGTGCTAATCCTTCGACAATAGCTGTCTTCCCAACACCTGCTTCTCCAATGAGCACAGGGTTGTTTTTTCGCCTTCTGCAAAGGATCAAAATGAGTTGTTCTACCTCTTCCTTTCTCCCGATGACAGGATCGAGTTTTCCTTCTTTACACAACTCTGTAAGATCGTGGCCGTAAGCCTTGAGAGCTGGAGTCTTGTCACTACCACTTGCGCGCTCTTGCGATTTTTGTCCGTAGCCGACGTCTCCTTTGATAGGGGGAGATCCCATGGGGGGCAGTTGGAGGTTAAATGTTTCAAGTTCTTTGAGAACTTCCTTTCTTACATCTTTGAGGCTGATATTGAGATTTTCTAAAACTTGAGCCGCAACGCCATCAGCTTGTCTTAAAAGAGCAAGAAGGAGGTGTTCTGTTCCTACATAGTTGTGGTTGAGTTGCATCGCCTCTTCATTCGAGAATTCAAAAACTTTTTTTACCTTTCCTGTAAGGGCAGGGTCTCCATACACTTGCATTTCAGGGCCAAAACCTACCAAACGCTCTACTTCTGTTCTTACAATTTCGTAGTCCAAGCTAAAGTTGCGCAGGACATTGACTGCAATTCCCTGGCCGAGCTTGAGCAGCCCTAAAAGGACGTGCTCAGTGCCTAAGTAATTGTGATTCAGGCGTTGAGCTTCTTTTTTAGCAAGCTTTACAACTTGTTTAGCGCGATTGGTAAACTTATCAAACATGATACCACCCTTATAGGAGAGACTCCCCCTTTTTCGGATTGTAGGGATTCTCCCTTTTTTTGGCAAATCAGACTCTCTTGTATAAAATAAAACTCTGTTTTATAAGTATTCCGAACAATCTTTAGTGTTATAAAAATGGAATGGATTATTAAAGATACAGGTGTGGATAGAGCGCAAACAATCATGCAATTTGATGCGGAGCTGCTTGAGAAAGCAGATGCGCTGCCGGGTCCCTGCATCCACTTTTACGAGTGGGAGCGTCCAAGTATCACTTATGGCTATTTTATCCGTCCGGAAAAGCTGCTTGATATGGCGGCTGTAGAAAGATTGGGAATAGATATTGCAAGAAGACCGACCGGTGGGGGAGTGGTATTTCACATGTTTGATATGGCGTTCTCCGTTGTTGTTCCGGCACATACTCCTTGGTTTTCTCAAAACACCTTAGATAACTATGCGCTCATCAATGCAGCTGTGCTGCGCGCTGTGGAACAATTTTTGGAGTCAAGCGTATTAGAGTTGACACCGGAAGACGCTATCCCAAAAGGGGAGTTGTGTTCTAATTTTTGCATGGCAAGACCCACTAAATTTGATGTGATGAGAAAGGGAAGAAAGGTAGCAGGAGCGGCTCAGCGTAAGACAAAGAAGGGTTTTTTGCACCAGGGTATGATTGCGCTTGTGGCTCCGGATGAATCATATTTGCGGCAAATACTGAAAACAGATGTTGTAGCTGCGATGCAGGAATATACAGCGCCCCTTGTTCGCGGAGATCTTAAAGAGGCAAAGAGTCTTTTGAAAGAATTTTTGTCTGTTCAGTTAAAGCAAGCCCTGGTATCCTCGCCTCATTTATGAGCACTCAAAAAACAGCGATTACGCCCAAACGAGAAGAAAACTATCCTGAGTGGTTTCAGGAAGTTGTCAAGCATGCCGATCTGGCTGAGCATTCTCCTGTAAGGGGGTGCATGGTGATCAAGCCTTGGGGTTATGCCCTCTGGGAAAACATGCAGCAAGTCCTCGACGGGATGTTTAAGGCCACAGGTCATGTCAATGCCTATTTCCCTTTATTTATTCCACTGAGTTTCTTGGAAAAAGAGGCGGCTCATGTCGAAGGATTTGCTAAAGAGTGCGCTGTTGTAACACATCATCGCTTAGAGCAGGGAAAAGAAGGGAAGCTTGTGCCTGCAGGAGAGTTAGAAGAGCCTCTTATTGTCCGTCCCACATCAGAGACAATCATTGGCGAGATGTATGCAAAGTGGATTGAATCGTATCGCGATTTGCCTCTTTTGATTAATCAGTGGGCCAATGTAGTTCGCTGGGAAATGCGCACCCGCCTTTTTCTGAGGACAACAGAATTTTTATGGCAGGAAGGGCACACAGCGCACGCAACGTCTAAAGAAGCGATAGATGAAACATTGCAGATGCTCGATATCTATGCCCGTTTTGTGCAAGAATGGCTTTGTATTCCTGTGATCAAAGGAGAGAAAACGACCTCTGAGAAGTTTCCGGGTGCAGAAAATACATACACCATTGAAGTCATGACGCAAGATCGCAAAGCGCTGCAGGCCGGTACGTCCCATTTTCTCGGACAAAATTTTGCCAAAGCATCGGGCATCCGCTTTCGAGATGTTGATTCTGAGCTCAAATATGCATGGACTACTTCTTGGGGTGTAACGACCAGGCTGATTGGAGCCATTGTCATGGCCCATGCCGATGATGATGGCCTTGTTCTTCCGCCTCGGATTGCATCTTCTCATATTGTAATCATTCCTGTGATTCATAAAGAAGAATCAAAGGAAGAGGTTCTGAAATATTGTAGAGAATTAGCAGCAAGTTTAAGAGGCGTTTTTTATCAAGGATCCCCTCTTCGTGTGATTGTTGACGAAAGAGAAATGCGCGGTGGAGATAAAGTGTGGTCTTGGATTAAGAAAGGGGTGCCGCTTCGCTTAGAAGTGGGGCCAAGAGACATGGCTTCGAATGCATTTCCTCTTAGCAGAAGAGATCGCCCACATAAAGAGAAGCAAACGGTTTCAAAAGAGCAAATTCTATCAGATGTGGTTGCAATTCTTGAAGAGATGGGAGCAAAGCTTTTTGAAAGAGCATCCTCCTTTAGGAATACTCACCTGCACAAGATCACAACTAAAGAAGAATTTTACGCGTTCTTTACTCCAAAAGGGGATGAGATCCATGGCGGATTTGCTGTTTGCCATTATGTAGAAGACAAGCAAGTGGAAGAACAGATCAAAAAAGATTTGGGGGTAACGGTTCGGTGTATTCCTCTTGAACAGACAGGACAAGAGGGGAGATGTCCGTTTACCGGCAACCCAAGTTGTGTACAAGCAATTTATGCAAAGGCTTACTAACAGTGCTATATTTATTGCGTAAGTATCAAAAAGCGATTTTCGCTCTTGTAACAGTTGTAATTATTGTTTCCTTTTGTTTTTTCGGTACCTACGGAACGCTCTCTACAAAAGAGGTAGCTCGCAGCCCTGAATCTGCTTTCCGTGCGGTTCTTACGCATTCTTTATGGGATCCTGAGCCGAATCTTTTGAACCCAGGTGTTATTGAGAAAGAGCTTGTAGCAACAGGTCTTGCGCCTATTCTCATGCGCCCTGAATTCAGTCGGCTTAAGGGGGAGCTCGATAGATGTATGCGCAAAGTAAAAGACCATGTGATCTATCAACACCCCTCTTCTGCTGAAGTGGGAGTACTACCGCTGATCCGTCTTTTTGCTCCACAGCTGGCAGAACAGGCCCTATTTCTAAAAGCAAGAAGCGATCAGGCTACTATGCAGACCTGGGCTCTTATGGCCCATCTCTATATTCAACAACTTTCAATCCCTGCTCAGCACACAGTTAGACAGTTTTTGCAAATGCAAGAAAAGCAGGAAGGGCTGATTCCCGACCCTCGACTTGCGTATGCAGATCTTTCTTTGTTTGGTCTTAAAACAATGGACGACTGGTTAGGCCCTTCCTTTAAAACGGTTGCTTGTGACTTTATTTACAAGGTGGCAAAGCTCGCAGAGCAGAAAGGGTATAAAGTGTCCAATACAGAGGCAAGAGAGGCGCTTTTCCGTAATGTAGCAGAAGGGTATGCGCGGGTTTTGAGAAAAACCCCTTCTCAAGAAGATGTGCATAGCTACTATACTCAAGAGATGCATAAACTGGGATTAGATGAGACAGCGCTTCTTGATGCGTGGAAAAGAGTGTTGTTATTTGAAAGATTTATGCTGCAGGAGTCTTGTGTTTATACCGACCCCCTTGCAGAAAATCAATTTGCAGAATTTGTAAAAGAGAGAAAAGAGAAAGATCTCTATGAATTACCATTTGATGTTTCGAGTTTTATCTCTCTTTGTAAGTTGCAGCTTTATTTAGACAAAGTCTCGCCGGCAGCGTATATGCTGCGTAAGACGGGGCTGCTTCCTAACACATTTTTTAGCAAAGAAGAAATTGCAAGAAGAGCTCCGGAGCTTGTAAAACACTCTGTAGACATCTCTTTTCGCTCTGTTTCTATCCATGATTTAGCAAAAGATATCAGTTTAAAAGACGTCATGCGGTGGGAAGTAGAAGATACTCACTTTGCTCTTTTAAGAAAGACATTTCCTGTTTTGGGCGTAGCGGATACTGAGTCAAAAAGAGTGGCTGCTTTAAATAAATTAAGTAGCAAAGAGCGCGTTGAGGTAGACCAATTTGCGGTAGCCAAGATTGTAGCAACTGACAAAGAGCGTATCCAATCTGTTTTGCACGGGCAAAAAGAAAAGAAATGGTCAGGAGACTTAAAAGAGGGGTGTTCTCTTTTCAATCAGATTGCACTTGAAAAACAAGGGGAATTGATAGCTCTTTTAAAGAGTAAGAAGGAACTTACTTGTTACACACAAGATGGAGAGCATTTTTATGAGATTGTCCTTGTGAATGCTTCTCAGGAGATTCTTTCTTTTTCTGAAGCACTAAAGATCGGTTATTTTGATCGGCAGTTTGATAAGATGTTAGAAAAAGCGTCCCCTGAAGTCAGAAAGAAAGGGGTAGAAGAGATGGCGCATGTTGCCTTTGCAGATCTTGAAGAGAGCTTGCCTAATGGACTTTTTGCCCTTGTCGAACAGGCCAAACTTAAGGGTCGTCATCTCAAGAAGATCCCGCTGATAGAAGGGACTCTCCCGACATTTATGTCCGATTTTTACTTACAAAAAAAAGAAAGGGCGCCCTTATCACTTCCCAAAGCGCTTGAGTCCCACGCGCTGCTTTCTCAGGATGCAAGGCGCTCTCTTATGATGGCGCTTATGGAAGAGTATGCTCATTGACACTCTTGAGTACACACCTCCTCTTTTGCCGTTAGAGGGCTTTTCTTTGAGTGGAAAGCTTCCTTACAATAAACGCACCCTTCTCCCCGATTTTTCTGAAATGTTAAACCAGGAAAAATTTGCAGATGTCTCTATTTCTTGGAATGAAAAGGGGTTATTTATAACGGTAGATGTGGATGTAGCCTGTGGAGAGGTATCTTATCCAAGCTTTGAAGAGGGGGACGCCTTTGAACTGTTTTTGGATACTCGTGATACCAAGACGAGCCGTTTTCTTAATGCATTTTGCCACCGCTTTGTTTTTTTACCCAAAGAAGTGCAGGGGATGAATGCTCAAGAAATTACTGTATTTCGCGGAGAACAGACGCATCCTCTTGCATCGCCAAAATTTTTGCATTGCAAAACGGAACATAAACGCAGCGGCTATGAGATGAAAATACATATTGAATCTGCCGCTTTACATGGCTTTGATCCATTGGGATTTCCGAAAATAGGAATTGCCTATCGCATTCACAGACATAAGGCCCACCCTCAACAATTCTCTGTAGGGAATGCGCATTTTTCTCTTGAACAACAACCGCAGTTTTGGGCAAGTTTCTCTTTTGTAACAAAGAAAGAGAGGAAGCCATGAAATTCACAGCATCGCATGAATGGATCCGCATTGATGGGGATGTAGGGACGGTCGGCATTACTCATTACGCTCAGCAAGAGTTAGGTGAAATTGTCTATATTGAGCTGCCCTCTGTGGGAAAGAAAGTCAAGGCTGGTGATGAGGTGGCCGTGATTGAGTCAACTAAGGCAGCAGCCGATGTTTATGCTCCGGTCTCAGGAGAGATTACAGAAATCAATCAAAGTTTGTGTGATTTTGCTCGCCAAGTAAACCGCTCTGCTGAAAAAGAAGGGTGGTTGTTTAAAATACGGTTGCATGATCCGGCAGAACTAGGTACACTGCTTGATCGCGAAATGGTATGAGAAAAATCAAGATAGCGCTGCTTTTTTTTATTATTATCCCGGGCGCTATCGTGCTCTTGCACAAGCCGCTTATTCGTGCTTGTTGTTATTCTTTTCTACACAAACAAGGGCTTGTCTATGACTCTCTAGACTGGGAGGAAGGACAGCTTGTTCTTAAGGGGCTAAGCGTAAAACACCCCGGGTTAGAATGTACTATCGATAGCATAGGAATGACATTGCATGTCGATTGGCGTCATCTCAAGTTTTTGCCTCATATCGAGATCATTCATCCGGAGCTCCTGATCGGAGATGAAAAAGGAGCTTCTTCCTTTCTTCCCCTATTATATCGTTCTTCATGGATTAAACCCTCTTTTACAGTGCATCACGGTGTCTTGCAATTGCAGGAAACAAGGCTTTATTATGCGCTTGTTCCTAAAGAGGGAGCGCTTAATCAGTTCATACTTTCTTCTGATCCGGATCTCAACATCTTACCCTTGCTTCGGATTGAAATAATGGATAGAGGGGCAGAATTATCACTCGAATTTGAAATCGATGAAAAAGATCTCAAGCGCTCAGCTGCTCTTGCTCGCTATTTTTTTCCTGATCACCCTTATTTTTGCACAGGAGAAATGCGAGCAGAAGGTGAAGTGCTGTTAGATTCCCATTTTGGTTTAAAAGAGTTCACATGCAGAGCCTTCTTTCAAGATGTCGATGCTCTGTATCAAACCTTTTCTTTGCAAGGGATACAAGGAGAGGCTCAGTGCTTCTTTTTGCCCGGCCGCTTACAAACAGTTGCGGATTTCTCTTCTAAGCAGGGGAAAGTCGGGGGACAAGCAACATTTCTTTTCTCACAAGAGGGTTTAGAAGAGGTGCAACTGCAAGATATTGCACTCAAAGATATCCATTTTACGAAGAAAAATTTTGAGGTTGAGGCTCAAGAATTACTTATTCCCAGAAGTCATATTGCGTATAATGCCCTGCTGCAATCGGAAATTCATCTTTTGGGCGCAAGGTATTCTGATGGGAATACAGAGTGTCATCTTACAGAAGCTCACATTATGAAAAATCGTGAGGAGTGGCTTCCTTCTTCCTGTAAGGGAAAATGGAAAGAGGCTCTTTTTGAAATCGCGTTTTTAGGCTCTGAGGAAGATAAAAGTTGGGAGCTCTCTTACGACTGTGACTTACAACAGATATTACCGCAGATTCCTAAGTCGATTCCGACAAAGGGTGTCGCCCGAGGGGTATGGCAAGATGGTACATTTAGTTGTCTTCTCGATGCGGTTTTATTTCAAGATCGGGTTGGGGGACATCTTCAATGGGAAGTGCCTGCTTTTGACTTGTTTGTAGGGGAAGTACCATCCTTCAAATTCAAAGGGGGACAACTTCACGCTCCTTCCCTTTTCCTTGCCTCTTATTTCCCACAGTTGCAAGGGAGTGTCGATGTGAAAGCGGAGCTGGAATCAGGCTCTGCATTACTGCGCCTGAAAGGGCAACAGATCGAATACAGAGGGCTATCACTTCCGGTTTTAGACTCCTCATTCATTCTTTATAAAGAAGGAGTGATCTCTTTTTCTTTTCCCATAAAAGAGGCAAGCTATGAGACAGTATTTCCTATTTCTTGTGAGATGAGTGGATCTTTTGATGTCAAAGCTTCACCGGTTGTTGAGGGGAGGATGACGCACTTAACTTTCCCTATTAATAAAAAGACGACTTTTGAAGAGGGCAAAATCAGTTGGACGCTCTCTTCTTCTCAGTTGAAAATTGATGTTTGTGAAGGAAAGTGGAAACTGGCGGATGAGACAGCTCTTACAGTAAAGCTGCGCCCTTTTCAATTTCCCTTTGCTAAACAGATATGTCAGCCTTTTACTCTTTCCTTTTTTGCAGGAAGAAAGGAGATGGGCAGATTGGAGGGGATTTTCCGTCAACAAGAAGTCATCTTGGATAAGACCTCTCACATAGCCCAAATTCCACTGGATTGTGCTCCGATCTGTTTGAATCAACCTCTTCACATGGATATAAAATCGCAAGTGCCCTTAGAAGAGATTCCAAATCTTGTGTCCCTTTATAACAATATGGGTTTTGGAGAATTTACACTCCCTCCTGTAGAGATGAAAGGTCTTCTCAAGTTACACGTTATCGCGGGTCAAAATGGGAAGGTGGCAGCTTCTTGTGCCGATCTTGTTATCCAAGGAACACAGATTCCACCTTTGCAGACTGAAATGCGCTATCAAAAAGGCAACTGGCAAGTCGATCGCTTTCAGGTTGGGACTCTTGCACTTAAAGCGACCCTTATTGCGGAAAACGAGGGGTTCCGCATCCAGAACATAGAAGGAAAACAAGAAGGGCTTGCATTTCGAGGAAACGCCTATTTTAGGGATGAGAAGCTAGGGTGTAGTTTTGAAAATATTCAATACACATTAAATCATTCGAAGGCCAAAGCGAAAATCGCTGCCTCTTTGCAATGTAATGCGGATCTGTCTGGGCAAACAACGAATTGGCTTACCGGGCAAGCGCACCTCATTTGCGATCTACAGGAGCCTGCTCTATGCACGCTTTCTAACGATAAAGTACTCTTGTTTTCTTACGGAGGAAAAGAAGGGTTAAAAATCACCTCTCCTCGTTTTACAGCCAGGAGTAAATCGGATTATGTAGGGGAATTCGTTTGTAGCCAGATTGTCATGCCGAAATGGGGTTTTTTTTCTTTGACAGGGATTGAAGGCAAGGCGGTCTCTTTTCTTGATACCCCTTTTACTTGGGATGGAGAGGTGACGTTTTCGGGAGATGCGCACATCAAGCCCGACACGTATGCTTTTCAAGGTGTTTTGGGACAGGGGCGGTATGGGTGGAAGGATTACCGGCTGTCTTTTGAGCAGATCCAATGCTTTCTGGATCCAAACACTCTGCATCTTCGGATGAAGACAGCAATTGAAGAGCAGCCGCTATTTAGTACACTGCAAATCAAGCGCGAAGGTGAGCTTTATGGAACCCTTCTCATTTTAGACCACCCCAAAGCTTCCGGTCTCAAAACCACTTTCCGTTCGGTAAAGGGCAAATGGCAAATCGACTCAATTACAGGAAATTGTTGTGGTGTAACTGCGAACGTAGCGCTAAATGCGAAAAAAAGAACTCAAGGGGTGACTCCTCTTTCGGGAACCGTTTCTTGTGATGTCCAAAAAGTGCTTCCTCTTTTAACGAAAAAACAGCTTCATATCGATTCTATTTATCATTGGACAGGGGATCTTTTCTTGTGTATGGAAGATCCACAGAAGTCTTTGGTGCAGGGGGCTCTTCATGCAGAAGAATTTTCTCTTCTTGGCTATAAATTTGCCAAAATGCAGGCCACAACTTCCGGCTATTTCGAAAAATTATCTATCACAAATGGATATATAGAAGAAGGGACATTGCGTCTTAAGATCCCTCACTGTGAGATATCCAAAAAACAGCAGGGGTATTATTTGCACATCCCCACACTGTCTTTAGAAAATCTGCAGCCTAGTGCTCTTCGAAAAGTCCGTAGTGCGCCTTCTTCTCTTAAGCCTTTCAAAATCGAAAAATGTACTCTAGCAAATATACAGGGTAAACTAGACGATATTCATACCTGGCAAGCCGAGGGGATGCTGACGTTTGTCAATCAATTTAAAAAAGAGTCCTCTCTCTTTGATTTCCCTCTTGAAATGATTAAGAAAATGGGGTTGGATCTTGGGGTTTTGACGCCTGTGCAAGGAGAAGTTGCATTAGAATGGCGAGGCAGTAAGTTCTACCTGCTTTCTCTTGATAAATCTTTTAGTGATCTTAATCGCTCCTCTTTTTACTTAGCAGCCTCTAAAGAACCCTCCTATATCGACCTTTTTGGGAACATGCATATCGATCTCAAGATGCACCAGGATACTGTTCTCAAAGTGATAGAGCCTTTTACTCTGACGATCCGCGGCACTCTGGATAAGCCTCGCTATGGCCTTCAATTTTAAACAATTCATCTATCCTACGCTCTGCGCCCACTGTCAAGATCGTATCTCAGAAGGTTCTGTTCTTTGCTCTTCCTGTCTTTCGTTTGTCATATTAGAAACTCAAGAGGGCAGATGTCCACGCTGCTTTTCTTCTGACCACCAAAATCCCAAATATTGCCCCTCATCTCTGATCAGACGCTCTCTTGCCACTATTGAAAAAATCGGTCCTGCCTATTCCCTTTTTCTCTGTGCTAAAAGAGGTGACAGGCATCTGTTTGCTGCTATTGCATCACTTCTTTCCTATCAGTGGCTCCGCTTTGATCTGCCTTTGCCAGATTGCATTGTTCCTCTGGCCTCTTCCTCTATACGCCTTGGATTTGATCCCAATACCTTTCTTGCCACCCACCTTGCTTCTCTTTGGGATCTACCTGTAGAATGCGGAATAAAACAATCTTGGGACTATCGCCGTTTCTTTCGAGAGGCGATTATTGCTCCCCATTTTACTCTTAAAACGGGCCTGACGGATAAACGGATCTTGCTTGTGGCTCTAGATTTTGATCGCTTCCTATTTGAGCAGGCTGCAATTGCCTTGCAGCCTGCTTTCCCTAAGCAAATCGATGCCTTGGCTTTTGCTTGTGGCTATAGTTTATGAAAAAGCAAGCAGCTGTTTCCTATAGAATGCTCAAAGTCAATATCACAGTGTTCTTCTAGGTAAGCCACAGCTTTAGCGGTAGAGCTCCAATTCACATCATCAAACCAGATGTATCCTCCTGGCTTGACTTTTGGCAGCCAAGTCATAGCATCTTCAAGAGCCACTTCTTCTGTATGATTTCCATCGATGTGTAAGATATCTATAGACTCATCATCAAAAAAGTGCACAGCTTTTTGGGATGTCATCCTCATCGGTTGACAGAAGGAAGTGAGTTGATGTCTTTTTAAGAGGCGTAGAAAATTACAATAAATTTGCTCGAGGTTGACTTGTGTCCACCATATGTAATTGGGATTGCTGGTATCGTAGCCTACCTGACAGGGGGCATGCTCCCAGGGGTCGATAGCATATACTTTACCCTCGTTTAAATAACTAAGAGCCATAGCAGTCGGATAGATCGAAGAGCCTCCAAAGACACCTACCTCAACACAAACCGTAGGATGCACACTATAGATTAGGTCCATCATTTTGCTAGCTTTTTCTACAGAACACCAACCATCTGCTTCGTGTTGGTGTAATAATGCCTTTCCCTTATAGTCTTCCCAACTAATGGGCGCGCAATATAATGTGTTAAATAGTACCAGCAGTGCAGTAATCCGAGGAAGCATGTTTATCTCCTTCTAAAAAATTGTCTTTAGATGTTTGTTTTTCTGCGTTTGATTTTCATTAAGCTTTGTAAGAGAGCGTCTTTATCTAAAGTCACAATCTTGACTCCCGCATCATTTTCTCCACACGAAAGCTGAATCACTTCCTTCCCATCCCGATCCTCTACTACAAAGCCGGCGGGGAAGATAACCCGCTTTAATGGGCTTGCTGTATTTGTCGGTGGAGTGTCATACATTCCTTCGAACAAAATAGGATAGGGAGAGATTCCTGTAATTCTAAACGGAGGATGAGATTCAAATGTGTATGCACCCATGCAGTACCAAATGATACCATTTACATCCGTAAATGAACTATGAAAGAAGGCCAGATATTGATCGCCTACTTTCTGTGCCGGGGTTCCTCCTCGTAAAGATCCCCATATTTTAGACCATAGCATATTGTCGATGTCACGGGTGTAAGAGGAAAAATCAGTGTTAGATACAATTTTCTTGTCGTCGGACCATTTCACTATTTTGAGAGGTGACAAAGTATAGGCGAAATAGATCTGGGATATCCCTTGCTCATTTACATATTCAAATGGCGCCCAGTTTTTTTCAATAGGTCTTAGCCGCAAATCCAACGGGCGGATGTTTTTTAGATCTGTTTTCTTGGGGTCAAACTCTGCAAAGTGCATCATTCGACCGTCAAAGTGAGGCTCTTTTACAAGATCGTTATATTCTATCAAAATATTACTTCCCACCGTAAAAGCACGGGGATCTTCTGCATGGGAGCTTTCTGTATTCAAAGGAGTGAATTCTGAACCTATCTGATAAAAATTACGATCTAAATTGACGTGACCTAAATAGGCAGCTAACCCTCCCCACTCGTTTTCATCAACAAGATCATAGCGAAAAAATAGATGATAGGTGTCTTTGTCTTTTTTCAATAAAGAAGCGTTATAGGGGCTATCAACGCCTTTAATAGTTACACTGTGAGTTCCTATTACAATTCCTGTTTTTTCTCCAAGCGGCAAATTTCTTAGTTCCATAGGAAAAGAGCTGACAGATTTTCCCGGTGCTTCAAAAGAGGCTTTGACGAACTGTTGATACATCAATGCATTTTTCTTAAAAAATCGAATCTCCTTTTCAAAATGTAATAAATACAAAATCAATGCGGGCGCTGTAAGTGCGGGCAACCACATCATTAAATAAGACAACCATTTTCTGCTCGGCTCTAACATGAACAACACCCCCCCTAACAGTCTAAAAAGGTAGCAACTATATGAAACTGTAGTTCTTAGTTCAATCGTTTTTTAAGGGATCCTTATGAAGCGATCTTCCGAAAAACAAAAAGATTGGGCGCGCGCATGCGCGCCAAGGTGACATAAAAAGAACATTTACTTGGTGTGATTTTTCTTGGCCTTGTACCCAGGCGCCCCATTATCACTCAGTGCATCAGGTACAGTTGTGACTATATCATCTAATACAGTAAACATCGTTAGATTAGGGATGTTTTGCCACTCCATGTCGTAGGGGAGGAAGATGTTGTATTTGAATGCAAAATCAAGAATTTTTTTCATCCCGGAGCGCCTGATGATCATAGAATAGGCTCCATATCGAGCTCCGATTGAACGTAACCCAAGACCGATTTCTTCTCTTGTTGCAGCAAGGGATAGGTCTACAGGGGAGAAGTTAGGGCGTCTTGCATATCCTATGCAAGGGACATAGTTGCCATCTTGACCTCGAGTATCGCGATCGGTAAAAAGAATATCCCAACCCTCTTTCCCTTTTAACCTATCTAAATGTGCAATAGTCTCAGAAATTTTATTGGGATCCATGCACACATAAATATCATCTTCCATTACCCAAATCGTTTCATAACCAGCATTATAGGCATCTTGTAGTACCGATAGATGGCTTAGATAAATACCCAGAGTTCCTTTTGGCATACGGTGGCAAAAGTAGGTGTATCTAGGGTTATGCATGATTTCATCATAAGCGTCTTCACAACCCTCTTTTGAATAAGTTGTGCCCATGAGATTTTTGGGCATTCCCGCTGTGAATTTTACCCCTATATCGTTGATTGTATCTAAGGTAAGCTCCCAGCCATTCACGGCTGAAAAACGGTAGGGATAGATGCCAAAGGGAGTTAATTGATCTATGCTCGCTTGAAATTTTTCTGGTCGCTGGTCTAGGTTAATCATATAGATAAAATCTATGCCAGGTATTTGATGAAGGCCTGTTTTGTTTTCAGCGTGTTTTAAGTGATCTGCAAGACTCCCATTCACTTTTAGAGCAATCAGAAGGAAAATATGCAGGAAGAAATATGATTTTTTCATAAGGGATATCCTTTGTTAATCATTTGCAATAAATTTTTCCTGGCATCGTAACAAAATTTACATATTGCGCACAAGAAGTGGAAATCTTTCAATAGGGATTGCTTTTCTGCTTTGACGCGCTCAAATATGATGTTAGTTGTCGCTAGAATAAAGATCGTCGTCAAGTTCATCCACAGCCGTTTTGGGCTCTTGGATGTCGACGCGTCCTTTTAGTTGAACTCCCTCTTCTACGTGCAGGATAGGAGCTAAGATGTCTCCTTCAACGCTAGACCCGCTTTTAAGAGTCAGTCTTTTTGTCACGGAAATGTTACCTTTGACAGTGCCGAAGATAGTGGCTTCTTCAAGATGCAAGTTGGCAATCACGGTGCCAGAGCGCGTTAAAATGAGGGTGCCGGAGGAGAGGGTTTCTCCCTCAAAGGAGCCATCAAGAGTAAGAGTTCCTTGGAAGTGTAATGAGCCAATGATGCATACCTCTTTTCCAATATAGGTGTCTGAGGGTAGCTCAGCTGTTAGATCTGCAGGAAGCACAGCTTGGGGTCGTTTTAACATATTACCTCACTCATCTTCTAATTTACGTTTAGCAAGATCGACTTGTTTGCGCAAGTCTTCATCTTTTTCTACTTGTCCCGCTACTTTTTTCCATGCGTGAAGGAGCGTTGAATGTGTTTTCCCTCCAAAAGCTGATGAGATACGGGACAGAGAGTCGCTTAAGAGTTCTTTGGCAAGGTACATAGCGACCTGCCTAGGAAGAGCAATATCTTTAGTACGCGAATTGCCTTTCAGGTCATTGATTTTCACTCCAAAAATAGAAGCCACGCTTTTGAGAATGTTATCCACGCTGAGTTTTTTGGTGGAACCGGAAGAAAAAAGCTCTCCTAAGATATTTTCGACCGCATTTTCTGTGACTTCTAGGCCCATTAGGCGGCAATAAGCGCTTAACCGGTTGATAGCCCCTTCTAGCTGACGGACATTATTGAAAATCCTCTCAGCGATGAAAAAGGCCACCTGTTGAGGAATGTGAAATCCCCTGGCTTCTGCTTTATGTTGTAAGATGGCAACACGGGTTTCTAATTCAGGAGCGCCGATTTGGGTCACTAACCCCCACTCCATTCTTCCGACTAATCTTTCTGATAGTTTAAGGTGAGAAGGGGGTTTATCGCTTGTGATAATGATTTGCTTGTTTTGGTTAATAAGACTTTCAAAAGTGTTGCAGAACTCATCTTCGAAATTGAGCCTATTTTGCAAAAATTGAATATCGTCGACCATAAGAACGTCAAGAGAGCGGTAAAATCGTTTCATCTTATCAATGGATTTACTGCGTAGGTGCTCCACAAGATCGTTAATAAAGCCTTCGGTTGTGATGCAGTGGATCTTGAGCCGTTTGTGATACCTTTGTATGTGGTGTCCAATGGCGTGAAGCAAATGTGTTTTTCCCAGTCCCACACCGCCATGAATAAAAAGGGGGTTGTACGATTTACAGGGTTTGCTTGCAACGCCCATTGCTGCTGATTTCACAAATTGGTTTGAAGGTCCCTCGATAAAATTATCAAACGTGTAGGCGGGATTAAAGAGAATTTCTTGTGTTGCAGGAGGAGGAATCTCTTTGGGGACCTCTCTTGCTTTCTGTGGAGCAGGTTGCTTGATGATAAAGCGTACCGCAGGTTCTCCTGATGGTCTTGCTGGGACAAAAGCAAGCAGTTCTTTTTTATAATTAGTGAGGATATAATCTTGAACAAAGATGTTGGGGATTTCAAGGCAGAGTTCATCTTCTTTTGAAGAGTCTAAAACGGAGATAGAGGCAAACCAATTTTCCACTTCGATAGCAGAGCATTTTTCCTGGATAAATTGCAGAAATTCTGACCAGGTCTCTTGGGGGGTTTTTGTCAGCATAACAGCAGACTACCATTGCATCATAAACTGCGCAAGAAATTAGGTAGCACTACCGTGAGCCATGAGAAGTGCTTGTGCTTGTAGGGCGATATTTTCCTGAGCGCATTTTTCCAGCATTTTAGCTTGCATAAGACCTTGCTTTTTGTAGCCGAGAGCAAAAAGCGCTTTTGTGCGGTTGAGAAGTGTAGGCAAATGTTTCGGGTCGACCTTCAATGCTTTTTCTAGATAGTTAAGAGCCATCAGGTTGTTATTTGTTTGTAGATAGAGCGCTCCTAAAGTTTGCAAGTCATAAGCGGAGTTGGGGCTCAAGACAAGGAGCGCTTCAAAGAAGGTAATGGCAATATCGTACTTGCCCTGTTTTAAATAGGAGTATCCTACAAAACGCAAGTCTTCGATGTCCTCATGATTCCAGCCTAAGATGGAGAGCCACTCTGTCATTTATCCTCTATGATACCGATTGATTTCTGCCTTAATTGAAATGAGCGCACGATTGATCCGATTGACAGCTTCAATAAAGGAGGTTAATGACTTCTTTTCAGGAGAGTCGTCAGGAAGGGAGTTTACGATTTCTACTATTTTTTGGGAATTTGATTCCCAATTGGTCGTAGGCCCAATGTGCGGGGTTAACTGATAGGTAAACACATTTCTTCTTTGCTGATAATAGGAGGGGGGAGGGGAGAACTGGGCTTGAGGCTGAACCGTGGCATGGTCCGCAAATAACAGCTCTAGTTGTGTGGGTGTGGGGGTCAGGACGCTGACCTCTGTTTGTCCCGGAATCTTGCCGGCTTCCTTTTTAAAGGAAGGGTCGTATTGCTTGTCGCCTTCTGCATACTTCCTTGAAGCATCCGGCCCTAAGTTATCAATTGTCTTTGCCATACTCTTTTCGTTATATGATTTTTAAAAAAAAATCAATAAGGCAGTTAGGTTTTTTTTATTTTTCTTTTGTTTTTTACTAAAGGTTAGGATGTGAGAATCCTTTTACCTTTTTTGTTTTTTACTAAAGGTTAAAGGGGTGGGAATCCTTTTCCTTTTTTTTGTTTTTTACTAAAGGTTAGAGGGGTGGGAATCCTTTTCCTTTTTTTTGTTTTTTACTAAAGGTTAGGGGGGTGGCTTCCATAGACATATCGGGTGGTGCGTCCCTTCGAAGCGCACCCCCTGTGACCCCCTTGCGCTTCACCTCGCTGCGCCATATCGCATTTTCGTCGGGGGTCCGTGCACAGCACTGTTCCCCCACGCTCCGCTCTCCTCAAATGCAATCTTGCTTTGCGATCTGAATCGATCGGCTGCTCGTGCATTCCTCCCCAGTCCCTGCGGGACGGGGCCCCTCCATGTCAACTCGCAGAGCCATCTGTTTTTGCCGCTCCGCGCTCTCACTGTCTGTCTTAACTATAACAATTGGAGAGGACCCGAAGGGAAAAAGAAATGGGCTCTGCGAGTTGACATGGAGGGGCCCCGTCCCGCAGGGACTGGGGAGGAATGCACGAGCAGCCGATCGATTCAGATCGCAAAGCAAGATTGCATTTGAGGAGAGCGGAGCGTGGGGGAACAGTGCTGTGCACGGACCCCCGACGAAAATGCGATATGGCGCAGCGAGGTGAAGCGCAAGGGGGTCACAGGGGGTGCGCTTCGAAGGGACGCACCACCCGATATGTCTATGGAAGCCACCCCTCTAACCTTCACTAAAAAGAAGACAGTAAATGACAACCACCCCCACCCCCTAACCTTTACCAAAAAATAACACAAACAAGAAAAAGGACTTCCACTCCCTAACCTTATCAACAAAAAAGAAACGCAAAAAAAGGGGTTTTACTCTTTCTTTTTTTAGAGATTCCCACCCATTCCCACTTAATTTCTTCCATGTGTTTTACAAAAAAAGTTGCCGATTTGTGGTTGTGGTGTTAGATTGTGGGAAAGAGTGGGAATTAATGGGTAAGTTCTTTTTCAGTGGCTCTACAGAGACGCGGATTGATGTGAAGGGGCGGTTCGTGCTGCCCCAAGAGATGCGTCTTGGGCTTGTGGAAGAGGGAAAACTTGAGTTTAGTTTGGGGCTCGGGCTTGGTGGCTGCCTTGCGATCTATCGACAAAGTGATATTGATGCCATTGTTGAGCGGTTCAGATCAAAGCAGCATATGGGTAAATACCAAAAGTTTTTTACCCTCTTTTTTTCCACGCTCCACCAGACCACTTGTGACAAGATCGGCCGTGTGGTAATGCCGGCTACTCTGAAAAAGGCTGTAGGAATTAAGAGCGAAATTGTGATCGCAGGGGTATTGAATAAGATTGAGATTTGGCCCAAAGAGAAGTATGACACTCAGCTCTCTGCGGTGCTGGGAGGTCAAGACCCCGATTTTGATTTGAAGAAATTAACGGAAGAGGCGTTTGCGCTTTTAGGAGAAGAAGATGAAGAAGAATGCGAATAAGGCTCCGCATACGCCGATTCTTGTAAACGAAATGTTGTCCCATTTTAGAGGCGTTTCCTTGAAGGTGTTTTTTGAGGGGACAGTTGGGGCCGGTGGTCATGCCTCTAAGATTTTGGAAGAGCATCCTGAAATCGAGTGCTACATCGGATGCGACCAAGATCCTTTAGCTTTGTCTTTAGCAAAAGAAAAGCTAAAAGCCTGGGAAGATAAAGTGGTACTTGTGCATGCGAATTTTAGAAATCTCGATCGCATTCTAAAGGAACAAGAGATTGAAACAGTTGATGGTTTTTTTTTGACCTCGGAGTGTCGTCTATGCAGCTAGACTTAGGCGAAAAAGGATTTAGTTTTTCACATGAAGGGCCTCTCGATATGAGAATGGACCCGAGTACAGATCTTACAGCCGCTCAGATTGTGAACACGTTTTCTGAAGAGAAGTTAGGACAGATTTTTAAAGAGCTCGGAGAGGAGCCTCGTTGGAAAAGAGCGGCCAAGGCCATTGTTGAGAGAAGAAGAAAAAAGAAGTTTCAGACAACAACGGACTTAGCGTCAACAATTGTAGAGGCGTTGAAAACCCCTTTAAGGGGTAAGTGGCATCCTGCAACACTGGTTTTTCAGGCTCTCCGTATGTGTGTCAATGAAGAGCTCGAATCCATTAAAGAGGGAATTCAGAAGGCGATCAGCTTTTTGTCTGATGGAGGACGGATGGGAGTGATCAGCTTCCATAGTTTAGAAGACCGCATCGTAAAAACGATTTTCAAAGAAGCCGCTTTTAGTCCCAAACGCTCTACGACAACTCCTATACTTCGTCTTTTGACCAAAAAGCCGATAGTGCCGGAGTGGCAGGAGGTCAGAGAGAATCCGAGAGCTCGTAGTGCAAAGCTCCGTTTTGCTGAAAAATGTAAGAGGGGAGCTTGAAGCAAATGAGAGGGATTAAAGTCGGTCTGTGCATGGGAGCGCTCATCTTTTGTTTGTATGGGTACCTCTCTTTGCAAAATGAGATTACAAAGAAACGGCTTGAGATCCCGCTTTTATCTAAAGAAATTAGAGAGATTAAAGAGAAGAATACGTGTCTGCGGTATCAGATTGACCTATTTGAAAGCCCTGAAAATCTTATGACGTTTGTAGGAAAAAAGGAATATGCTCATCTCAAGCAGCCATGGCTTAAAGATGTGTTAGCTGTCCGAGAGGGTTCTTCTATTGAACCGGATAAGAGTCAGCTTTCTTTGCATAAAGTGTCGTCGTTACATTCTGTTGTTGTAGGGACAAACCATTGAATACGCGTCTTGTCGCAGTGACTATAGGGTTATTTGCTCTATTTTCTCTTCTTATCGTCCAGTTTTTTAAGCTGCAGGTCATTGAAGCAGATAAGTGGAAAGCGCAAGCCAAAAAGCAACATCAGCTCGTTGTTGTAGAGCCTTTTAAGCGAGGTGTTTTTTATTCGAATACATCTCTTAAAAAGGGGCATCCGGAAACCTGCCAGCCTTTTGTCACTGATCGCCCTTTTTTTCATCTTTATGCCGACCCGGGAGCCATATTAACTCCTTGTAAAGAGGAAGTAGCGCGCCATTTAGAAGGGTTGCTTGGAAAAAAAGAAGGGGAGTGGGTCGCTCAGTTGCAAAAGAAAAGCCGTTCTCGGAAGCTGGCGATGTGGCTCTCAAAAGAAGAGGTGGATAGCATAGAAAAATGGTGGTACCCTTACGCTAAATCCCACCATTTACCACGCAATGCCCTTTTCTTTATCAAAGATTATAAACGCTCCTATCCTTTTGGCAAGCTGCTCGGTCAAGTGTTGCATACCGTTAGGGATGATCGAGATCAAAAGACGCATCAGCTCATTCCAACAGGTGGACTCGAAATGGTATTCGATAAGCTCTTACAGGGAAGGGATGGAAAAAGGAGGATCCTACGTTCTCCTCGTCACTCGCTAGAGGCAGGAGAAATTCTGTCTTATCCGGAAGATGGAGCAGATGTATACCTTACAATTAACCACTATTTGCAAGCTGTGTCTGAAGAGGTGATTGCAAAAGCGGTTCAAAAGGCTAATGCTAAGGCCGGGTGGGCAGTGATGATGCAGCCGGATACCGGAGAGATTTGGGCTCTGGCTCAATATCCTCCTTTTGATCCTACTGACTACCGCTCCTATTTCAACTCTCCAGAAAAAGTGGAGCAGACCAAAGTCAAGGCAATTACTGATCCTTTTGAGCCCGGATCTACAATGAAACCGCTAACGTTAGTGCTTGCACTCAAAGCAAACGCAGAGTTAGAAAGGCAAGGCAAACCGCCTCTATTTTCCCCTGAAGAGAAGATAGCTACGGCCAATGGCGCATTTCCAGGAAGGTCAAAGCCGATTCGGGACACTCGGGTACATCACTATCTGAATATGAACCTGGCGTTGCAGAAGTCTTCTAATATTTACATGGCAAGACTTGTACAAAGGATTATCGATAGGCTAGGAGAAAAGTGGTACCGCAATGCGTTGCAGGAAGTTTTTGGGTTTGGGGTCAAGACGGGGATCGAGTTGCCCTCTGAAAGCCCGGGCATCTTGCCTATGCCAGGGCGGCTGCATAAAAATGGGAAGAAAGAGTGGTCGACTCCGACTCCCTTTTCTATCGCATTTGGTCACAATATTTTGACAAATAGCATGCAGATGATAAGAGCATATGGCGTCCTTGCTAATGGAGGGTATGATGTGCATCCAACGCTTGTCAGAAAGATTGTAAAGAAAACTCACAACGGAGAAGAGATCCTCCTTAATCATATCCAGCCAAAAGAAAGAAAATGTCTTGTGGAAAAAGAAATTGTCGAACGTGTCAGATTCGCCATGCGAGCGGTAACAAAACCGGGGGGATGTGCTCCTAAAGCAGACATTATGGGTTATACTGAAGCGGGCAAAACCGGCACATCGGAAAAGATTGTTGGAGGAACTTATTCAAAGAAGGATCATATTTCGACATTTATCGGTTTTGCTCCCATAAAAGATCCCCAATTTGTCTTAATGGTTGTAGTAGACGAGCCGGAGTGGAAATATGTTCCGGGAATGGGTAGGAATCAGATGGGAGGGAATTGCTGTGGGCCGGCTTTTGCTGAAATTGGGCTCAAGACGCTAGAATATTTGGGAGTTGAACCCGATGATCCCTTCGGATATCCTGCAGGGGATCCGCGTCGCGATGCAGCCAAGGCAGATTTTGCCGAAGATCTCAAGGCGCTCAAGGAGTTGTATACCCAATGGAACCAGTTCCGCTAGAGCAGCTTTGCTTCCCCGGTCTTAAGTTGTATGGAAAGGGGTTTGTCTCATCTCTTACAGCTGACTCGCGACAAGTCAAACCTGGATCCCTCTTTGTGGCCAAAGGTAGAGGGGAGAGCTTCATAAGAGAGGTCATCAATTCTTCTGCATCCGCTCTCTTGCTCTCTTCGTATCGTCCGGAATACAGCAAGATCCCGCAACTTGTTTATCCCGATGTGTCATTTGCCGAAGAGAGGGTTGCCTCTTTATTTTACAAAGATCTTCTCTCTTCACTCTTTCTTGTAGGAACAACTGGAACAAATGGCAAGACAACGACCTCTTATCTAATCGCGCACCTTTTCAAAGATAGATGTGGAGTGATTGGTACTATCGAGTGGAAAACAGGCAAAACAACGCTTGCATCGACACATACCACGCCCGATCTTTTGACAACCTATAGTCTATTTTCAAAGATGAAAGAAGAGGGGTCTAGTGTATGCGCGATGGAGGTGTCTTCTCATGCTCTTGTGCAGGGCAGAGTAAGAGGGCTTCTTTTCGATGTCGCTGTATTTACAAACCTGACTCAAGACCATTTAGATTATCATCACGACATGCAATCCTATGCAGAAGCAAAAGCGCTTTTATTCTCTCAGGCAAAAAGAGCGGTTGTAAATTTAGACTCTTCATATATCCCTCCCTGTGCTTGTCCCAAGATGACTTATGGGTTGCAACCGTTGGCTGATCTATTCGCTTCATCTGTTGAGCTCTCTTCAGAGGGGATGAGTTTTGAGCTAAATTATGGTGGGCAAAAAGTGCGTGTTAAAAGCTGTCTGATTGGACAGCACAATGTCTACAATTTACTTGCAGCAGCAGGTGTGGCTCTCATATACGGGATGCCCTTAGAAGAGATAAAAAAACGGATGGAAGAACCTGTGGCTATTCCGGGGCGTTTAGAAAAGATTGCAAATAAGAAAGGGATTCACCTTTTTGTAGACTATGCTCACACAGAAGATGCTCTGGCATCTGTACTCAACACCCTTGGTAAAATTAAAAGAAGGAAAATGATTACGGTGTTTGGATGTGGGGGAGATCGAGATCAGAATAAGCGGCCTAAAATGGGAGCGGTTGTGGAAAGGCTATCTGATATTTCAGTTGTCACAAGCGATAACCCTCGCTCCGAAGATCCGCAAAAAATCATTGAGGCAATCACTCAAGGGATGACAAATAAAGGGAGCATCCATATGATCCCCGATCGCTATGAAGCCATTGCCCATGCTATTTCCTTGGCGTCCCCCGAAGATATCGTCTTAATTGCCGGAAAAGGGCATGAGACAGGACAGATTGTTCAAGGTAAGGTATATCCTTTTGATGATCGGCAGGTGGCTGCAACTCTTGGGAATCAATGAGAAGAAAATTTTTCTCGCTTTTGTGTTTGCTGGCAACTTTTATTCTTTGTGGGGCGTCTTATCGACCCCATGTAAGAGCGGTTGAAAGTGGTTACGAAGCCGCTCCTACTCCTTCGATCTCCTCTTTAAAACCACTTATCATTATTGATCCTGGACACGGGGGGACCGATGAAGGCGCTAAGGTGAATGCCTTTATGGAAAAAAAAGTCACGCTTGTAACAGCTCTTATGGTGCGCAAACATCTGGAGGAGTTAGGGTATCGCGTGCTCATGACTCGTAGTAAAGACGTTTATCTTCCTCTTCCACGGCGTGTGGCTGTAGCCAATAAAGCAAAGGCCTCTCTTTTTGTCAGCATTCATTTCAACTCATCTCCTGGAGGCGATGCTCAAGGAATAGAAATTTTTTACTTTGATTCGAAGGAACTATGGCGCACAAAGGCTTCCAGAAGGCTAGCGCACTGTATTTTGAGAGGATTAATTGGGGAAACGGGGGCGGTCTCTCGTGGGGTCAAACAAGGCAATTTTCATGTCATCAGAGAAACGGATATGCCGGCTGTCCTTGTAGAAGGGGGATTTATGACTCACAAAGAGGAAAGAGCCCTATTGCGAGATAAGGAGTATCTCAATAAACTGGCCGTCGGGATAGCAGATGGCATTGATAGGTATATGAAGTTATAAAACGTCCTCGGCGCGAGTTGAACGCGCGACCTGCCGCTTAGGAGGCGACCGCTCTATCCACCTGAGCTACGAGGACAGGATGGATCATTTTAGATTAAGAGGATGAAAAAATGAAAGCAGATATTGGGTTGATTGGACTTGCCGTAATGGGACAAAACCTTGTCCTCAATATGAATGACCATGGCTTTACAGTTGCAGTATTCAATCGTACTCAATCGAAGGTCACTGATTTTTTAGCCTCTTCTGCTAAAGGAACGCATGTCATTGGAGCGCTTTCTTTAAAAGAATTTTTCGCAGCATTAAAGCGGCCTCGTAAAGTGATGTTCATGGTCAAAGCAGGCCAGCCTGTGGATGATCTTATTGAAGAGTGTCTTCCCTTTTTGGAAAGTGGAGATGTGATAATTGATGGGGGAAATAGCCACTATCCAGATACAGAGCGTCGCGTAAAGGAGCTAGATGCTAAAGGGATTTTCTTTATTGGTGCAGGGGTGTCCGGAGGAGAGGAAGGGGCGCGCCATGGACCCTCAATTATGCCAGGAGGCAATCCTAAGGGATGGCCTATTGTGAAGCCGATTTTACAAGCAATTTCCGCAAAGGCAAAAGAAGATGGGCTTCCCTGCTGTGATTGGATAGGAGAGGGGGGGGCTGGTCACTATGTCAAGATGGTGCATAATGGGATCGAATATGGAGATATGCAGCTGATAGCAGAGAGCTATTCTTTGCTTAAAGGGGCTCTGAAATGCGCGCCCGAAGAGATGGCATCAATCTTTGACAAGTGGAATAAGGGGCCTCTCAATAGCTTTCTGATAGAAATTACGGCATCGATTTTCAAGCATAAAGATAAAGACGGCTCTCCTCTTGTCGAAAAAATTCTTGATGTAGCAGGTCAAAAGGGAACAGGAAAATGGACGGGTATTAGTGCGCTGGATATCGGGCTGCCGGTGACGCTCATTGCCGAGGCGGTATTTGCCAGGTGCCTCTCTTCTCTTAAAGAGGAGAGGACACAAGCATCGTCTCTATTTCAAAGGCCCATCCCGGCATTTTCAGGGGATCGCGGGGCCTTTATTGAATCGATAGGACATGCCCTGTACGCTTCTAAAATCATTAGTTACGCGCAAGGTTTTATGCTGATGAAAGCGGCAGCTAGTGAAATGAAATGGCATCTTAACTATGGACAAATAGCGCTCATTTGGAGGGAAGGATGCATTATTCGCAGCCATTTTCTCAACGATATCAAAAAGGCATACGATAAGAAAGCAGACCTTGCAAATCTGCTCTTTGATCCTTTCTTTGCAAGTGAGATTAAGAGGGTAGAGGCGCCTTGGAGAAAGGTGGTTGCATCTGCTATTGAGATGGGGATCCCTGTGCCTTGCTTTAGCACAAGCTTAAGCTTTTTTGATGGCTATCGCACCAAAGATTTGCCGGCCAACCTGATCCAAGCTCAAAGAGACTTTTTCGGTGCACATACCTATGAACGTACCGATGCACCACGAGGTCAGTTTTTCCATACGAATTGGACAGGAACCGGCGGTAATGTAACATCTACCACATATAATGTATGAATGTTGTAGATATGACCCTCAAACAAAAAGTGGCTCAACTTCTCATGGTCTCGTTCCCGGGGCTAAAGTTGAGTACTACTGCTGAGAGATTGATGAAATTAGGGGTTGGTCACATTATTTACTATGGTGATAATGTGCAGTCTCCCAACCAGTTAAAAAAACTGTCCTGGGCTCTACAGAGCCGTGCTACTATGCCTCTGCATATCGTAGTAGATCAGGAAGGAGGCCGAGTAGTCAGGCTCAAAGGAAAAGGGTTTACCGATTTGCCTTCTGCTAGATGTATAGCAGATACAGGGCACAAAGTCAGAACAATGGCTAGAGACAAATCCCTTGAAATGCATGTGGCTGGCATTACAATGAATTTGGGGCCAGTGGCAGATGTAGATACAAATCTAGACAATCCTGTGATAGGCGACCGCTCATTTGGAACAGAGCCAGGAGTTGTCATTCGTTGTTGTTATCAAGAGATTGAAGCGGCTCATGAGCAACATATCCAAACGTGTATCAAACATTTCCCCGGTCATGGAGATACAACCACAGATTCACATTATGCATTGCCTACAGTAAATAAGAGTTTAGAGGAATTAGAAAAAAGCGAGTTGCCTCCTTTTGAAGCGCTTCTTTCTGTAACAGATGCGATTATGACAGCCCATGTGATGTATCCCAACTTAGATCCTGATTTTTGCGCGACATTATCCCCTAAAATCCTTGGGGACTTAAGGAAAAGATTTCAAGGATTGATTATTTCCGACTCTTTGACAATGGAAGGGGTGTTAGCACAGACAGAGGGCAATATAGTCAAGGCTGCGGTGAAGGCCTTTCAGGCAGGATGTGATGTTTTGTGTATTCCGGGTCTTACTCCGGATGGGGTAGTTGCTGTGCAGAAAGGTCTTATGCATGCTGTTAAGGCGGGTAGAATTTCTCGAAAGAGACTTGATGAATCCGTAAAGCGCATCCAGAAATCTAAAGCGAAGATCTAGTCGGAGGCCTTCAGTACTTCCATGAAGGTAGGTAGACCTATTGTGAAACCTAATAAATCTGGTGTCTTTAGTCGCTTCCTTGCAGATCAAAAATAGGCTTATCCTGATTAACAAGAGAGAAGTCTTTCATGAACTGCTCCAGAAGGTTGCGCAGAGATATAGAAATTATCGAGTCGAGATCCTTAGAGATAGCACCTTTCACAAAGCAATTTGCAGACCAGATGTAAGGTGCACACTGATATTGCGTTTTATCGATAGTTACTCGAGTGGACGCATTAAGAGAAGCTCTAATAAGGCCCAATTCCTGTCCTTGCACAGAAGATAACTGAGCTATTTGATAGATCAGAGTGCTACTGTTAGCAAAAGGAGTCAGATCTACTGCTTCTCTTTGTTTTGTTTTCTTAAGAATACTTGTCTGTTCCACAAGCCCATATTTTTGCAGCTGCTGTTTGACCACATCCTGTACCTTCTTTTCCATCTCCTTAGTTTGGAAAGGGACAAGAGGAAAAAAAAGAAATCGAGTTAACCCTTGAAGAGGATTTGTGAGGGATGCACTGGGGCGATCTTGTCTATCATCAATGACGCGGACAACATCATCGGCTGTCTGCTTTGCGTCAGTTGGCATAACGAACATACATAACAGGGATACAGTGCTTATAAAATGTCTTATCATAGTCTCACCTAAAGAATGCTTGTTAGTCCCAAGCTGGATCTGGAGGAATAGAAAACAACTTCCACTTTTGATTCCATAAATACCACTTATTTACAAGAGGTTGCAGGCACGCCTTCCAAATGCCTCCCTTTCTACAACAGGTTTTAGCCTCTTGAGCTAACCCATCAATCATTATATTTAAAATGACCTGAGCTTCTGCTTTAGGCACGCATTCTATGAGGTATCGACACTTGTTTACGGTGCCATCTACAAATTCTAAGCAATCTGAAATAGAAATACGATCGGGTCCATGGATAGGTACATTTTTATTCGAGTCGCTAGCCAGATATAGCGTAGGTTCTCTCACACAGTCCGATTGCGCGCAACATTTTGCAGATTTTAATAATTTAGCAAGCTCTTCCGTTGTTTTATGAAATGCATCCATGTCATCGTAGGCTGCGTAGCATAGAGCTATGCCAAAAAGGGAGCGGAATTTTTCACTGATGTTCTCTGTTGTATAGACGTAATCTACCGCAATTTTATACGCGTTGTAAAAATCATCGAAAGCAAGCGAATATTCACTGCATATTAGATATGTTTCAGCGCGATCAAGATACCGCTCAGACAACAGTGCATAATTTTTGGGATCTGTACATGCGATTTGGTGTGATTCAAACGCTAGCAGTGCTTCTGGAGAAGAGTAGGGGTACGAGTCTGCTTGTAAAACAGATCTGCATAGGGTGCACAGCATCAGCCCGTAAGAAAAAACAGCTTTCTTCATGTTTACACCCACTGTCTTGAGATCTCGAGTTTCTCATATATTTTTAATTTTTCACAAACGAAAATTTTGGAGGTGTTCTTGAGGTCAGTGTCTATGATTACTCGGAGGCCTTCAGGACTTCCATGAAGGCAGATTGAGGGATATTGACTTTGCCAATCTCTTTCATCCGCTTCTTGCCTTCCTTCTGTTTTTCCCAGAGTTTCCGTTTGCGGGTGATATCGCCCCCATAGCATTTGGCTGTCACGTTTTTGGTCAGAGCGCGGATTGTCTCTCTTGCAATGACCTTGCCCCCGATGGCAGCTTGTACGGGGACCTTGAATTGCTGCATGGGGATGACTTCCACAAGTTTTTTGCAAATGGCGCGTCCTCTTCCATCGGCTTTGGTTCTGTGCACCATACACGAGAAGGCATCGACGCTCTCTTCGTTGACTCGGATTTCAAGTTTCACGATGTCGCCGATTTCATAGGTGTCGAACTCATAGTCAAAAGAGCCGTAACCGCGTGTGACGGATTTCATTTTATCGTTGAAGTCCGTGATGATTTCGTTAAGTGGAAAGCGGTAGGTAAGAAGAAGGCGCTTGGCGTCCATCGTCTCTGTTTTTGTGAGTTCTCCCCGTTTTTCCATTCCCAAACTCATGATGGCACCCAAATATTCATTGGGGATCATGATATGGCTTTTGACCCATGGCTCTTCAATGAATTCAATGAAGGTCGGATCTGGGTAGTGAGCGACGTTGTCAATCGATATCGTTTTGCCATCTGTGAGGGTGACTTTGTAGACAACACTTGGTGCTGTTGTAATGATATCGAGGTTAAATTCTCTTTGAAGTCTTTCGAAGACAATTTCTAAGTGCAAAAGTCCAAGAAAGCCGCACCGAAAGCCAAAGCCGAGCGCCATGCTACTTTCTTGCTCGACATGCAAAGCAGAATCATTGAGCTGCAGTTTTGTGAGCGCATCTTTGACTACTTCAAAGTCGGAAGAATCGACAGGGTAGATCCCTGCATATACAACAGGGGCGATATTGCGGAATCCTGGCAGTGGAAGAGGAGCAGGCTTTTTTGCTAAAGTAATAGTATCGCCAATTTTTACATCGCTTGTCAGTTTAATATTGGCAAGTAAGTAGCCCACCTCTCCCGGCCGAAGGACATCCACCGGTTTTTCATCGGGAGAAAAGATGCCCACTTCCAATACTTCAAACGATTTGCCGGTTGCCATCATCGAGATCAATGTTTTCTTCTGAATTTCACCACTGATGATTCTGATGTATACCATCACGCCGCGGTAGGGATCGTAGTGGGAGTCAAAGACAAGGGCGCGCAAAATATCATCGCTAGGGTCTTTGGGTGGTGGGACGGTAAGGAGAATCTGTTCTAGAATTTCTTTGATGCCAATACCTGTTTTTGCAGAGCAAAGAATCGCATGGGAGGTGTCAAGCCCAATGACCTCTTCAATCTGCTGTTTCACACTTTCGACATCAGCAGAGGGTAGGTCTATCTTGTTAATGACAGGAAGGATTTCAAGGTTTCTTTCAATAGCAAGATGAACGTTAGCCAAACTTTGAGCTTGTACGCCTTGGACTGCATCAACTACAAGAAGCGCTCCTTCACACGCAGAAAGGGAGCGGGATACTTCATAGGAGAAATCGACATGCCCCGGAGTATCGATAAAATTGATTTGATAGGTGTTTCCGTCGTCAGCTGTATAGACCATGGTCACAGGGTGAGCTTTGATCGTAATGCCACGCTCTCTTTCAAGATCCATAGCATCAAGAACTTGGTCCTGCATCTCCCTTTGAGGAATCGTATTTGTCAGCTCGAGAAGACGGTCAGCAATTGTAGACTTTCCATGGTCAATGTGTGCGATGATGGAGAAGTTGCGAATAAATTTTCTATCGTACTTGAACATAAGGGGCAGGTTATCACAAAGAGGTTATTAGTTTCTACGAAGGAAACAGCAGGTGATGTAGGTGAGTGCGATCAGGGTGGAGAGAATGCCCGCTGTTGATAAGGGCATTTGGTGTGCAGAGAGCATGTGCCGAGAAAAGCACACGCCGACAAGACTTAGAGTGGCTCCGATTGTAAAGGCTAGAATAATAAGTATATGTAGCCTATGTGTAAAGAGGCGAGCAATCAAAACCGGTCCGATAAGAAGAGAGAGGACAAGGAGGATGCCGACCGCTCTGAAGGCTCCGACGACAGTGAGAGCTGCCAGAAATAGGAGTAGAGTGTCAAAGAGGGGTATGCAGATTCCTTGGGTTTTGGCAAACCCACTATCGAAAGCAATAAGCCGCCATCTAGAAAAAAAGGGGCAGATCACAATCAGGTTTAAACAGGCAACAAGCGCCATATCTTTTAAGTCGTGAGGATGCAGGGCATCTACGTTGCCCATCACAGCTTCTACTCCCAAATGTACACTACGAGTAAAGAGGGTCACCAAGACAATACCGATTGCAACCATCATGGTACAGATGAGTCCTGTGCTAGCATCTTCGTGTAGTCTAAATAGGTTTCTAAAAACAAGCGTGGCAAGAGTCGTAAGCACAGCTGTGATTACCGCTGCAAGTAGCAAGGTCCCTGTGGAAAGATCGGCAATAGATGTGGTTCCACACAGGATAAATACAAGAACAAGACCGGGAAGAATTGTATGGGAGAGTGCATTGGCAAGCATCGTCATCTTCTTTAAGACAAGAAATGTGCCCACAAGAGCTGCTGCAAGAGACAGAAGGGCAAGAGTCAAAATCTGGATCTCATCCGTTGCTAATTGATCAAAATGTAAAGAACCGAATAGCCATTCTCCCATTCTTGTAAAAAACAGTAAAAGGGAGGAAAAGAAGTTTTGTCCTGAGTAGGGATTGATCATAACAGTCCCCCTTCAGGAGGAATGGGCTGCGCATGGGGGTCTTTGTGGGGATCCCCTAGGACAATAGAGAGTTGCTTTTCTAATTCAGGGCTGATGATATGTTCCATCTCTTCTGCGCTTGCATGTACTTTTTCAGCACCGGCGCCCAACGATACAAGGTAGACTTCCCATAAACGGTGTAGTCGTACAATCTTGCCGGCTCTAATTTTCCCATCGGATGTGAGATGGATTGTATTGTTTCCTTGGATCCATCCTTGTTGTTTTAGAGTAAAGAGGAGGTAGCGCAATTTCCATGAACAGAGTCCTTGCGAGGCTTGGATAGCAGAAAAGGGAGCGGAAGCCTTCCAGAGAAATTTTAATATATTTTCCTCTAAACACTGTTTTCTAAACTGAAAAATTCTCCAGTATCTCCTGATTAAACCACTTCTTTTGCCAAAAAGCAGGACAAGTACACAGATGGTGCCGGATGAAAGTAAAATCATAGGACCTGTTGGCAGAGAGAAAGAAGGGGAGGAAGAGACTAAAAAAGGTAACTCTACTGAAAGGTAGTTCCCAAGAAAACCGGAGAGGGCGCCAATCAGGGCTGCCGAGATGAAAATTTTGTGTAGCTTATGAAAGAGACCGGATGCGGCAATGGCCGGGGCAATCAACATGCCTGAAATGAGGACAACCCCCACACTCCTGATGCCGATGATAATAGAGAGTGTCAGTAGAAAAAGCAGGCTTGCCCTGATCCAAGAAGAGGGGATTTTTTCATGTGTCGGGTAGTGAGGATCGAATAGAAGGGCGCGAATGGGGTGAAAAAAAAAGGTGAAAAATAGGCAAATGGCGAGGGTAAAAAAACCGTAAATTTGGACGTGGATACCCCTCATGGTTGCAGCTTGTCCATATAAAAACAGCTGTACTGTTTTATAAAATAGAGCGTGGCTCAGTTGTAAACGGCTGGCGAGTAATACTCCAACACCAAAGAAAGAGGCTATGACAAAACAGAGGGCAGAGTCCGGTTTCATGCGCACTTTGCTCTCTAATTTTAAAATCGTGAATAACCCTAAAAAGGCTGTAAGAAAAGCTAGGGCCAGTGTTGTAAAGGCCGTTTTTTCAGAATCTATCGAAAAAAATAAAGAGGCGACAAATGCACTTAAGACAACCCCCGGATAAGCCGCATGAGAAAGAGCTTCTCCCATAAGAGATCGTCTTCTTAAAAAGAAGGCTACGCCAACGATCGCAGAAGACAGACACATAAGCATGCTGCCAAGAGTGGGCGCTTGTAAGATAGGATCACAAAAGTAGTCAAGAAAAGAGGGTCTGTTCACGTAGAGAGTCCCTGTTCTTTGCGATGAGAGAGAATAGCGGCTTCGTCTAAAAGAGACATCCCTTTGCCGTAGGCTCGTAGAAGAGTTTCTGTCGAAAATACTTCTTCAACAGGGCCGCATGCAATAAGACATGTATTAAGCATGATGACCCAGTCAAAATAGGCGTTAACTGTCGAAAGATCGTGATGGACGATAAGGAGGGTCTTTCCTTGCATTTTCAGCTTATCAAAAAGAGCGATGATTTCTTTTTCTGTGGCCATATCTACCCCAACAAAGGGTTCATCCATAAGGTAGAGATCAGCTTCTTGCAGAAGAGCTCTTGCAATAAAGAGTCGTTGCTGTTGTCCTCCTGATAGCTCGCTGATCTGTCTATCAGAAAATGCGCTCATACCGACCATTTCCAAAGCTGCTGTTGCAGCTTGCTTGTCTGCACGGGATGGAAAGGGGAACAATCCCTGTTTGTAAGATCTTCCCATCAATACAACTTCAAAGGCTGTGATGGGGAAGTCCCAGTCGACCGAAGAGCGTTGAGGTACATAGGCGATCTTTTTTTTCATTTTTTTGTAGGAATGGCCAAAGAAGCGCACCTTCCCGGAAAAAGATTTTACCATGCCAAGCAGCGCTTTTAAAAACGTGCTCTTGCCGGCGCCATTAGGCCCTATTATTCCCACTGTTTTACCTTGAGGAATATTGCAGCAAATATCCCAGAGAACAATGGTTTTATCGTATCCAACCTTTAATTCTTCAACTTCTAGAGCAAATTTCATGGCTGGATTCCTAAGTTTTTTTTAAGAGTCGTTGCGTCGTACTCGATCATTCCCGGATAGTGAGCAGCAATAGAGTGTTTGGGTCCTAGAGCATCCCCATACAATACATCGGAAGAAAGAGTGACTTTGAACCCTTTTTGAGCGCATGCATCAATGATTTTTTTTAAGGAATCGGAAGAGACATTTGACTCTGGAAATACAACATGAATGTGGTATTGCATGAGGTGTTGCACCACTTCTGCAATATCAAAAGAAGAAAGTTGTCCTTCAGGCGCAAGTCCCTCAGGTGCATCAAATCTTTTTTTCCAGTCGTCATTATCCAATTCTTTCTTTGTCGCAAGATAAGCTTTTGTAAAGTAGTTAAAAGCGTCATGGCTTGTAACGATATAGCGCTTCTCTTCAGGAATACTTTGAATAATAGAAAAAGTGATCTCGTGAGCTTCTAGCAATTTGGCTCTTAGCGCAATCCCCTGTTTTACATAAAAGGAGTGGCCGTCGGGGTCTTGGGCAGAGAGCGCTTCAATGATAGGGTTAATGACAAGGCTAAACAGACGAATATCCATCCATATGTGTGGGTCTTCTTGATTGTCGATGTAAATAATTTCTTGCGGAAACTGTTGCTTTACAGATCCCCCTAAATTGATAGCATGCGGATGGGATTGGAGTTGATAGTGAAGACTGGCGCCGTGTTCTAGACCAAGGCCGTTATAAAAGATAATTTGTGCAAGTGAAAATTTCTCGTCATCTCCTTTAACAAGTTCGTAACTATGAGGATCAACTTCTGCTTGAATCAGCGCGATCGAATCGACTCTTTCCCCCCCGATTTCTGAAACAAGATCATGAATCATTCCAGTTGTGCATAATACTTTTAACTTGTTGTTTTTTTTCATCCATTCCGCTGTTCCGGAAATGGGGTTAGAACAAGAGGAAAAGAAGATGGTTAAAAGAAAAAACAGTCTCATAAGAATATCATACTAGTCTTCTTGTTCGTTTTTCGATAGTATTTTTCAGGGGGAGGGGAAAAATTTTTAGAGATAAAAATTGCAAATAAACTCAAGATGAGTTAAATCAAGTATCAACATTAATAGTTTTTCCTGTTTTGACATCAGGAACTATTATGAAATCTAGACTCAAATATAGAAACTGAGGGGACAATGGAACAGAAAACAAAAACTCTAGCTGAAGTTGAAAATGTAATTGCAAGAGCGATTAAAAAAATCAATGGGCGGAAAGAAAATGATCTATGTCGATATATCCCTATGAATTCGGGCGGTTATATGCATCATTTTACTTTACGTAAAATGAAGAATCGCAATCCTTCTGAATTAAGCTCTTTAATCGAAAAATTTATTATCAATTCAGATCGTCCTTCAACAGTTCCTCCAAAGCAAAGAGCTGCAAGGGGTTCTAGAAAACGTCGCGATCAAATGAATTTTACTCGTTCTCAGCTAGATCGCATGTTGAATATCGCGCGCCTTGCAGGAGATAAGGAGATGGTAGCCGTTCTTGCTCCAAAAAAATCCTTAGCAAGTTGTAAAAGAGAGTTGATAGCCTCTATTCGTCATGGGAAGATTGAGCCTGAGCTATGGAGTGCCTATGTAGAAGCGGTAAACATGTCTCAACAGATTTCTTCTTCTCCGTTTGCTGATGTTATGAATTCTTTGGTTGAACGTAAATAATTTACTTCAATTCTAGAGGGAAGCTGCAAGCTTCCCTTGCCTTTTTTACCCCTTTTCTGCTAGAATCGTCCCCTTCATATGAGCCTTACGGTTCATGTGCGGGTGAGATTAACTGTCTATATTATTCAAGGAACTTATCACTATGTCTGAGACAAAAACAGCAGAGTTCGGGAAGTGGAGATCCTTCTTCTGGCCAGTACATGGCTTTGAGCTCAAGAAGCTTCTTCCGATGTTCTTCCTGTTCTTCTTTATTAACTTCAATTATACCATCTTGCGAGATACAAAAGATGCGTTAATTGTTACAGCTCCGGGTTCTGGAGCCGAAGCGATTCCCTTTTTGAAAGTTTGGGGGGTGCTTCCTCTTGCTATTATCTTCATGATCGTTTACTCCAAGCTGAGTAACGTATTTAGTAAGCAGAAGTTGTTCTATTCAACAATTAGCTTCTTTATTGCTTACTTTGCTTTGTTTGCCCTTATTATGTATCCGAATCGCGATACACTTCACCCTACTGATGTGGCTGATAAGATCCAAGCATTTTTGCCGTCCGGGTTTACAGGGCTTGTCGCTTTGATTAGAAACTGGTCTTATGCACTATTTTATGTGATGTCAGAGCTTTGGGGTAGTGTTGCGATCTCTTTGCTTTTCTGGGGATTTGCTAACGATATTACAAAAGTATCGGAGTCAAAGCGTTTCTATGCCCTATTTGGCTTAGGAGCCAACGTGGCGATGTTGTTCTCAGGTCCGGCTATTATTTATTTCTCTAATATTAGAGCTCACTTACCACCCGAGGTGGATGCATGGGGTCTTACCCTCAATTACATGGTGGGTATGGTCTTCTTGTCAGGACTGATCATTATGGGTATCTACTGGTGGATTAATAAAAACGTGTTAACAGACACTCGTTTTTATAATCCGGGTGAAATGCAGAAAGCAAAGAAAGAGAAGCCAAAAATGTCTTTAAAAGAGAGCTTCCTTTTCTTGATGAGATCAAAATATATCCTATGCCTTGCAATCCTTGTGATCGGTTACGGTATTGCAATTAACCTTGTGGAAGTTACCTGGAAAGGTCAGCTGAAGCTTCAGTATTCTAATCCAAATGAATACCAAGCCTTCATGGGTTATTTCTCTACAATCACAGGAGCTGTGACTATTTTTATGATGCTCTTTGTGGGTGGTAACGTAATCCGTCGTTTTGGCTGGAAAACAGGGGCATTGATTACGCCGGTTGTTCTTTTGATCACAGGCGTGGGCTTTTTCTCTTTTGTTATCTTTAGAGACAGCCTAACAGCTTTAATTGCCATGTTGGGTACAACGCCTCTCATGCTAGCTGTTGTCTTTGGTACAGCACAGAATATCATGAGTAAGTCTTCCAAATACTCTCTCTTCGATCCTACAAAAGAGATGGCCTATATTCCTCTTGACCAAGAATCCAAGGTTAAAGGAAAAGCCGCTATCGACGTTGTTGGAGCGCGTCTGGGTAAATCCGGAGGATCTCTTGTACAGCAAGGTTTGATTGTTGCTTGCGGATCGCTTGCGGCTATCACACCCTATATTGCTGGGATCTTATTCTTCATTATCTTTGCGTGGCTTTACGCTGCAAACACATTGAGCAAGCAGTTCCAAAAGCTCAATGCAGAGAAAGAAGGACAAGCCAAAGCTGCAGCACCTGCTGCGGCTACTGCTACAGAGACTGTCAAAGCTTAAACGCCTTGCCAGTTTCCCTATGCTCGTCAAATGCCCCGCCTACAAGCGGGGTATTTTTTTTCCCAAATCAGAGAGTGGATTAAGGTTATACCAAACGCAATAAATAACTTTATATTTTACCGCTTTGACGCGCTCAAATATGATGTTATTTATTGCGTTTGGTGTAAGCTATCCTCAGCTTGGAGTCGAGTATGGTATGTAAAGTGTCAACGACTGTTAAGTTTGAAACGGTATTTCCTGAAGATGTATTCGGAGCAGATAGGTGGCATCGTATAGTGCCCTGCCCTAGGTGCGGGTTCCTTACTTTTGATCCGAAGGAATTTGAGTTATTTAGGTTGGGTCATTCAAAAGCAAGGGAGATTTTTTCTAGATATTATGCCGCCCTTGCAACACATGTTTCTGCTAGAACATTTCCCTTTCTTGTGGTCAATAATCTCAATGAACAGGGACTTCCCCCAGAGATCTATATCTTATCTTGCGCTCAAAAGCGCGAGCTTTCCTTCCGGGAAACAGAGTTGGTTGCTTGTGCGATTCGACATATAGGCACTGCGCCTCCTCCATGGAAATCTGATGAAGATATAATAGCTCCGGAGCACGCGGTAGAGCTCTCTTCTTTAGGATCTGATGAAGATACAATAGCTCCCAAGCACGCGGTAGAGCTTTCTAATCCAAATAGTTTGGCAGAAAATAGGGACAGAATGGTGTATCTATTAGCTGTCCTAAATATAGCCCTGTCTAATAACAATACGCAGATGGTAGAGATGCTACTGGAATGTGAATGGATGGAATTCGAGGAAGATATTGCGCAGCTTTTATATAAGGCTGCAGAGAAGGGAGATACGAGGGTTGTTTCATTAGTGCTAGAAAGCAGGAGACAGAAGCTTAGTGAGAGTGATATTAAAGAGGCTCTCTGGACGGCTGCCTTTGAAGGGCGTTTGCAAGTTGTGGAGCGGATATTACCATCGATTATAAAGTCGATGGATTGCAGTGAATGGGAGAGCGTAATATATGCGGCTATGGATGGAGAGAATGCAGTGCTTGTGAAGCCCTTACTTCAGAAGTATATCCAGGTGTATAAACAAACTACAGAATCTTCGCGTTCCTTAGAATTCCAAGATGCACTTATAAGTAGAGCTGTTAAACAAGAAAAGGGAGCAGTTATTATACAACTATTTTCTGCAGGGATTTTCCCGTCAAATAGGAGAAAAGGGGTATTAGAGAAGCTGCTCTCCGATGGACAGGAATGGAATTCTGATATAATACCACTGCTTCTGTCTCAATTCAAAATGTTGAAGTGGGACGTCGATGTAACAAAAGTGTTCCATGCTGCGGCTGACGCAGGAGATTCACAGTCAGTTGTTGAAGCTCTCTCTTTTTCGAGTCTTGAGGAGGCAGATATTATAAGGGCTTTTGATCGGGCCTTTTACAGGGGGGATGAAGAGATGATGCTGACGATTCTTGATGAAGGCCATCGTCTTGAGAAGTGGACTCTTTCTAAGGAAAAAGCAGAAGAGATAGCTTCGCGTGCAAGAGGATATGGTATTAAAACACTTATGTCGCATATGGAGAGGTATATTAACAAAAGCAATTTATTCTCTATAGAAGATACATCGGTCTGTTCTAAATAAAAATTTATTTCTAATTTAGAGCATGAGCTTTCATAGAATCTTTGCATGCCTTCCAAGCAAATCTTCTATAAAACAAACTCAAAACTCAGGTTATAAGCTCATATATCGACAAAAATCTAATGATCTGAGATGATCGCGGGGCAATGCCATTTACTATTTTGTATGCGCTGCTAGCTGCTTTAGGGTTGGGATTACTGATTTTCATCCATGAGTATGGCCATTACTGGATGGCTAAAAAAGAGGGGATGACTGTCGAGGTATTCTCTATTGGGTTTGGTAAACCAATCTATACGTGGATGCGGGGAAATGTCTGTTGGCAGCTATGCTGGATCCCTTTTGGTGGCTATGTCAAAATTGCCGGAATGGAAAAAAAGGGGGCGCTAGAGCCTCATCAGATCGCAGGGGGGTTTTATGCCAAGTCCCCTTGGTCTCGTATTAAAGTTGCTTTGAGCGGCCCCATTGTCAATATTGCGTTTGCCTTCTTTATCTTTTGCTTTTTATTTGCAATTGGCGGGCGTCAAAAGCCCTTTGCTGATTATACGAGCTTGATCGGAAGTGTAGAGCCGGAATCTGGTCTTTATGCAGCAGGAGTAAGACCCGGAGATCAGATCGTTAAGATTAACGGGAAGCCGTTTCACCAGTTTCAGGATTTTGTTTATGCGGCTGTTTTAGATCGAAAAGCCCCTGTTATTGAAGGAGAGCAAATCGATTATTTGCAAGATAGTAGACTGCCTTTTGAGTACCGAATTGAGTATCCTCCTAAGGCTTCTCCTGTCGAAAGAATCCAGGCCATCTTTAGCATGGTACGTCCTGCTTCTTATTTAATTTATAATGCAAAAGCCAGCTTTTCACAGAAAACACCCTCTCCTATGCGGGATAGTGGGATTGAAGAGGGGGATCGGATTTTATGGGTAGATGGTTCTTTAGTCTTTTCTAGAGATGAACTAGTTAGAATTATCAATGAACCCAAGGCCCTCTTAACGGTGAAGCGAGGAGATGCTTTGCTTGTGTCGCGAGTGCCTCGTGTGCAGATTGGAGATTTGAGGATCAATGGACTACAGAAGTCTGAGCTCTCAGATTGGCAGCATGAAGCACGTCTTGCCGGAAAAACTCAAGAACTTTTCTTTATTCCTTATGACCTTTCTGCCGTAGGAAAAGTAGAGGGAGTTGTCCCTTATCTCAATGAAAAGAGTATCGAACAGATGCCTACTTCTTCTTCAAGATCTGATGTGGAGATTCCGCTTCTAAAAGGAGATCAGATTGTGGCGGTCGATGGAATTCCAGTCTCTTCCGGATATGAGATCATGCAACTGTTACAAACACGCCATTTGCAGATTATTGTCAAAAAAGCTGCGCCTTATACACCAGCTCTATGGAACCAGGCTGATGAGGCGTTTTTCGAGGGCATTGATTGGGAAGATCTGAAATCTTTGATCGCCATGATTGGAACGGAAGACAAGCTGCAAGAGAAAGGGGATTTAAAGCTTCTCAAACCTGTTGAGCCTCTTCCTATGCAAGCGCTGCCGCTTTCTTCTGCAAAACGGGTCGCCTTGACCCAGCAGATAGAGATGCAGCAAAAGATGATCGATAGCATTAAAGACCCAAAGCAAAAAGAAATGGCGCAAGCCTTGTTTGATCAAGAACAGCATCAGTTGAAACTTGGCATTGTGATGCAAGATGCAAAAGTGGTCTATAATCCCTCTCCTTTTGCTTTATTTGCTCAGGTGATTAAAGAAACCTGGAAAACGCTTGCGGCTCTTTTTACAGGGAGCGTAACACCGAAATATCTATCGGGGCCAGTCGGGATTGTCCATGTGATGCAGCAAAGCTGGGCGCTTGGTTTCAAAGAAGCGATTTTTTGGCTTGGCATGATTAGTCTCAATTTGGGCATTTTGAATTTGATGCCCATTCCTGTGCTCGATGGAGGGCATATTTGCTTTTCTTTATTCGAAAAAATCACAGGCAAGCCCTTATCTTCCAAAGCAATGGAAAGGCTCATCGTCCCCTTCATTGTTCTCCTCATTGCACTTTTTATTTACCTTACCTACAATGACCTTATCCGTATATTTAAAGGTCTATTCTAGGTGTATAGAATTTTTCTAGGTGTGCTTGTGTGGACCGTTACATCTGTCCATGCAATGACGTTGCATGAAAAAGTGGCTCAGCTCTTTGTTGTCCCTATTGGTGAGGATTTTACCGAAGGGCAGATGCAAGCCGTAAAAGATTTGGTTAGCCAGGGGATTGGGGGGGTTCTACTTAAGCAAGGGACGGTCGCTGGGCAAAGAAAGCTGCTTCAAGAGATTTGGGAGCTGGCTCAAATTCGACCACTCTCTCTCATGGATGCCGAATGGGGTATCGCTATGCGCTTGCGTGATGTTCCACCTCTGCCTCGCCAGATGACATTGGGAGCAGTAGACGATATTGAGCTGATCTACGAAGTAGGTGTAGCTATTGGCAAGCAATGCCGCTCTGTATTTGCAGATCTTAATTTGGCCCCGGTTGCAGATATTAACTCCGCTAGAAATCCGATCATTGGTACCCGTTCTTTTGGAGATGACCCCGGACAAGTCTCTTTAAGAAAGGAAAAGCTACGCTTAGGTATTCAGCAGCAGGGTGTAGGTGTTGCCCAAAAGCATTTTCCCGGTCATGGGAATGTCTCTGTGGATCCTCACCAGAACTTGCCCTTAATTAGACCTTTTCCTGTCGATCATCTGAATCCTTTTCAAGAGGGTTTAGATTCTGTAGATGCTATTGTTTCAGCTCATCTGGCTGTTCCTGAATTAACAGGAGAGGATAATTTGCCGGTCACATTTTCTGCCGAGGTGATCAAAGGGATGTTACGGACACAATGGCAATTTCCAGGCTTGATTATTACAGACGGATTGAATATGAAAGCACTGCAAGGATATACCCCACGTGAGATTGCGCTAAAAGCACTTCAAGCCGGACATGATTTGCTGCTTTACGGGGATCATATTGCTCCAGCTGTAGACCATATCTTATTTGTTCTTGTCCCGGAAGGAATGAAAGCCATAGAAGAAGCCGTAGAGAGTGGTTTGCTTTCTGAAGAAGAGCTCAATGTGCATGTCGAACGGATTTTGGCATATAAAAGGCAATTAAAACCTGTAGATGACATAACACCCATTGATACAACAGAATTAACAAGAAAAGTATTTCGCCGTGCCATTACCGTCCTCAAAGGAGAAGACCTAGTCCCATTGCCCTTTGGTCCTGTAGCCGTGATTGCTGGAAAAGATGCAGGCCATTTTGCGCAATTTCTCTCAGAGAGAGACGGGGTGGATTGTTATACTTTGTCTGATACAGGATGGAAAGAGGACTTAACTCGGTACAGCTGTATTATTGCAGCGGTCACCCGTCCAGAAGAGGAGAGGTGGCTCGAGTTGCTCCCAACCGGTATCCCTTTGGTAGTTGTCCTTTTTACTCCCCCTTATGCAGCAGCCGATTTTGCACATGTTCCTGGCCTTGTTATCGCTTATGAAAAAACAGAGCCGGCGCAGAAAGCTGCAGCCGAAATACTCCTGGGACTTTATCCATCAAGCGGACATCTTCCCGTTAATGTTCCTCCCTTTGAAAGGGGTTCTGGAATTTGCAATCAACTGACTTATTATAAATAGGTTAACTGTTTTCAGCTCGGTTTTTCATTGAGATTTCGTAGTTTTTGTTGACGTGTTATGTGGGAAAATTACACAATTAACACCGTTAGTTTCTTTTTTTAAACTAAATCCTTATTATCAAATCATGATTGTTACAGCCTCATCCGGTACACAAGCTCCCTTTCTGATAGAAAGGCAAGCTTTAGATGAAGAGGGGCAGTGCCCCGTTTGCTTTGAGGATATTCAGGCCCGGCAAAGAGTGTATAGTCATGAATCAGGAGCGCATTTAGCAGTGCATCGTCCTTGTTTAATCCAATGGATTTGTTCTCCAGTTCGTGAGAAACAGCCTTTGGAATGTTTTGTTTGCGCAAAGCGTATTAATTATAGCAAAAATCAACTCTTAATAGATTGTAAAGAGGGTATAAATAAAGCTCACAGGTTGGCAAAGGTTTTAAATACGCTCGAAGAGGAGCTAACCTGTATAATTACCCGCAGTCATGTATATCCTTTGACAAGAGGGTTAAGGCCATTTGTGCCTAATGCAAAGATAGGATTAAACTCTTGGCGTTGGAACCCTATGGCAGAGTTGTGCGCGCAAATCGAATCCCTTAAGTCAGATCCTAATCTAGATAGACTCCCAAAAAATTTGCGTGTTTTACTGACAGAGTACGTCACAATACGTGATGCGATTTTAGAATTAAAAAAAACAGTGCTTTGTATCAGCAAATGCCGATTCATTTTTCTTGAAAACGTCCAAAAAAAGTCACCTGGCTTTTCTCCTCTTTCTCGGCAAGAACAAGAAGAATTGATAAAATTTGATTTATCCGCAATAAATGGACAAATAATAAATCAAATTAATAATCTGGTCAGCTCTCTTAAAGTTTTAGACGACAATTCGCTTTCATGCGAATATATAGAACTGATAAATTCTCTTGAGGATTTAATAAAAAGGACAAGAGAAAAAAGAATTATAAATGGTTTGGTTAGATTTATTGAAAACATTCCTAATGCGCATTTCGACACTCAATTCTTTTTGTTTTTTGCTCCAACGATTTTCAATGGAGGACTAGCTGCCGGTATTACATTCTTCTTAGAAAATAGAGGGATTGATCTTGGCGAGCAGACTCTCATGGGCTTATTCATTTTAGCAATGTTTTATCAGACCGTTTATTTTATAAAAAATACATCAGGTAATTCAGGTCTAAAGGATGTTATGATTTTTCATTTTGTATCTATTCTTTGTGATTTGTTTACATATACCTCCTGTTGTCGTCTAATAAAGTATTCAGCGGTTGACGGATTCGTTGCTTTTTTTGTTGGGTCTTTTTCTTTAAAAATTATAAAAATACTTGCAGCAGGAGTTTTGGGCGATGGATGTGCTACTACAAATATAAAGCTTTTTAATATTAGCCCGTGTAGTCTTGCGACCGGGATGTTGTTTGGGAAATTGTCTAGAGTCTATCCTGTGGCAATGACAGCTGTATATGCGATGCTGACTCATTTGATGAATCATACCAACCGCATTTGGATCCAAGCAAAGCCAATTCGTTAATCAGATTTTTCAGGGGTCTAAAGAAAAGACCCCTGAAGGAAAGCTTACTTTTTCTCTTCGTCATCGAGAATTTCAACCTCTGCTTCTTCGATATCGGGCTTTTTATGGCTCTTATCAGAAGGAGTGCCTTGAGGTTGGGCTTGGGATGCTTGTTGCATCGCTTCGCCAATTTTTTGCATATGAGCATTTAGATCATTGTGAGCGGATTTAATGCGCTCGAAATCACCTGATTCTAATGCTTGCTTGACGGCATCGATTTTGCCTTGCACCTCTTTTGTGATGTGCTCCGGCAATTTCTCTTTATGTTCGTCAAGAGATTTTTGGGCTCTAAAGGCAAGAGAGTCTGCTTCATTGCGCAGCTCAACTTCCTCTTTGCGCTTTTTATCCTCTTCTTGGTGATCTTCTGCGTCTTTAAGCATCCTTTTGATCTCATCATCTGAAAGACCAGATTTTGCCTCGATTTTGATTTTTTGCTCTTTGCCTGTCTGTTTATCTTTTGCAGAGACATGCAAGATCCCGTCTGCATCAATATCAAAGGCTACCTCAATCTGAGGCATGCCTCTCGGAGCCGGAGGGATATCAGTCAAATCAAAACGGCCGATCTCTTTGTTATCTTTGGCCATTTTGCGCTCTCCTTGGAGAACAACGATTGTCACAGCGGGTTGGTTATCTCCTGCTGTCGAGAAGACCTGTTTCTTTTGGGTCGGGATTGTGGTGTTGCGCTCTACAATCGGTGTCAGCACACCGCCCAATGTTTCAATACCAAGAGTCAAAGGAATAACATCTAACAGCAAGACGTCTTTTACATCCCCTGTAAGGACTGCGCCCTGGATGGCAGCGCCAACAGCGACAACTTCATCCGGGTTGACCCCTTTGTGCGCTTCTCTTCCAAAGATCTCTTTGACTTTTCTTTCCACAGCCGGCATACGGCTCATGCCGCCCACCAAGATGACCTCATCGATTTTATCTTTTGATAGGTTCGCATCTTTTAGCGCCTTCACACAAGGCTCGACTGTTCGCTCGATTAGATCATGGACAAGGCTTTCCAACTTGGCACGGGAAAGTGTCAGGTTAAGGTGTTTTGGGCCTGTGGCATCCATTGTGATAAATGGCTGGTTGATCTCTGTTGTTTGCGTGCCGGAAAGCTCAATTTTTGCTTTTTCTGCAGCATCGCGCAGGCGCTGCAATGCCATCTTATCTTTGCTTAAGTCAATGCCATTTTCTTTTTTGAATTCATCGAGCATCCAGTGAAGGATTGCATTGTCAAAGTCATCTCCTCCAAGGTGGGTATCTCCATTTGTAGAGAGCACTTCGAAGACTCCGTCTCCGATCTCTAGGATGGAAATATCAAACGTACCGCCTCCTAAGTCAAAAACAGCGATCTTCTTGTCATGTTGCTTATCTAAGCCATAAGCCAAAGCTGCAGCAGTTGGTTCCGGGATAATCCTTTTTACGTCGAGGCCTGCAATCCTGCCTGCATCCTTTGTAGATTGGCGCTGGGAGTCATTAAAGTAAGCTGGTACTGTGATCACAGCTTCTGTAACAGGCTCACCTAAATAGGCTTCAGCTGTTTCTTTCATTTTTGTTAAAACTTGTGCTGCAACTTCTTCCGGAGTCAGCAGTTTTCCCTCGATTTCAAAAACGGCATCGCCACTTGCATTTTTTGTGACTTTATAGGGAACTGTTTTGGTTTCTCCTAGAACTTCATCACATTTTCTTCCGATAAAGCGCTTAGAAGAGAAAATGGTGCGTTCCGGATTTGTTACCGCTTGTCTTTTGGCAGCAATTCCCACAAGGCGCTCAGAACCTTTATATCCAACAACAGAAGGTGTTGTTCTTCCCCCTTCTGCGTTTGCGATCACTTTGGGAGACCCTCCTTCCATAATGGCTACACAGGAGTTTGTGGTTCCCAAGTCGATTCCAATGATTTTTCCTTTTCTTTTCGACATGATTTTAATTCTCCTTTGATTGATTAACTGATTTTATACCGACTTTTACTTTTGCGGGGCGAATGGTTCGCTCTTTACTTCGGTATCCTTTGACATATTCTTTGAGGATTCTGCCCTCTTCCCCCTCTTCTGACTCGATGGCGTAGTGTAATTCGGGGTTAAAGAGCTCTCCTTCCGAGTTAAAGCTGGTTACGCCATGCTCTTGTAAAACTTCTTTAAATTGCTCTAAGATCATCAAAAACCCTTGAGCCCAGTTTTTCACTTCCCCACTCATCTGATCTGCGCACTTGAGCGCATTTTCAAGATTGTCAAGTGGGATAAGCATATCGCTAATGACGCTTTCGACAGAAAAGCGCACCATTTCTTGCTTTTCCTTTTGCATCCGCTTTCGCGTGTTATCTAGCTCAGCTAGTAGCCGCAAGTATTTGTCTTTGTAATCTTCGACGGCTTCTTGTGCTTCAGGTTTCATTTCTTCTGTCATCGGGTCTCCTTTTGATTTTCTAGCAGCAGAGCATGGTGTTTAGTGAGAAGCGGGGACTCAGGGTTTCTAAATGAGAGTTTAAATTTGTAGACGCTTTGGGTTAAAGATTCAGAGAGCATACTTGCGATCATTTCCAAAGTGCCAAACAGCTCCCTGAAGGGCAGTCGCGTGGGTCCTAAAATCCCAAGCGATCCACAGATTGTTTGGTTAATTTTATAGGGGATGGCAATCACACAGCATGAGGCAGCCTCTTTCATAAAAGGAGCCAAATCTTCTCCAATCCAGCAACGCATCTTTCCTTCTCTGCCCACATCAGAAAGTAGCGTTTTTAACATAGTCTTATTTTCAAAGAGACTAAGGCCTGCGGCTAGCGCCGCTGCATGGTTAAAATCGGCATGCGATAGTAGTTTTGAAAATCCTGCTTGGAAAATATCTTCGGAGCTAAAGTGCGTATAACCCACGATATGGCGGAGCATGAGTTCTTTATAAAGATTGTCAGCTAGGACCTCTTCTTCCCGGTTAAGAGAGGGTTTTTCAAGACCTGTGATTCTCCAGTTGAAGTAAGTTTCTATTCTTTTAAGTAACACGGGAGATACTTTTTTTTCTGCATAAAGCACTTCGGTTTTGATCTGGCCAAAATCCGTGATTAAAACCGCTAAAAATCGGCTGTGATCAATCAATACGAGCTTGACCTCAAGGATAAAGTCTTGGTCGAATCTGGGGGCGGATAAGAAGGCTGCGCACCCTGTTATCTCGCTGATTTCTTCGGTTGCTTTTTGTAGATAAGAGGTAACCTCTCTTGTCTCTTTTTTGAACCTCTCTTGGATCTGTTTGGCTCGTTCTTGGGAAAACTCAGGAGATAAAAGATGGTGGTGAGCAAAGAGGCGGAGCGCCTGTGTGGTAGGGATCCTGCCTCCAGAAGAGTGCAGTTGCTTCAAAAAACCCTCGTCCTCCAGTTTCATGAAGTAGTTTCGGATGGTGGCTGAGCTGAAAGAGTCAAAACCCTTTTCTCTAAGGGTGTCTGAACCGACCGGCTTACCCTCTTTTAGGTAAAGATCGATCAGTCCGAAGAGGATCGTTTTTTCCCTTTCATCTTTGGCTGGTTTCTTTCTGGCAAGTGGTTTCATAAGTGTATCTGTCACTATATCAAACCTCTCCCTGATTGCGCAAGCAAAAAATTAGCAGTCCTGTCTTGTAACTGCTCGTTTATTTTGTATCTGTTTGATTGCCAATTATTTGAGAGTCTTTTGTGATTAGGGGGAGCACATCGACAAGGGAGGGTTCCCAAGATAGACCCCTTAGATAAACAATCCTAGAGGCGATATGGCAGGCGATGATCGCCTTTTTATGGACGTCGGGGATACGGGTCAGTAGACGATCTGCATAGCGTGTGCGCAGCAGAAGGGGGGCATGATTCAGCAGACAGCAAATAAGGGGGTCTTTGGGGTCTGAAGAGAGGGTTAAGGGTTGCAAGTAAGAGAGCAGCTCATCTTTATATAGGTTGATTCTTTCTGAGACTTTGTCAGAGAGGGTAGTAAGGGGCAGACCTGTTTCTTCGTAACTTTTTAATAGCAGTCTTGCTTCTTGCCTTGCTTTGTCTTGGATAAGAGATAGGATCTGTTCTACTAAGATCTTCTTTTCTTTGAGAAATTCTTCCTCTGACAGGACAAGGCCGGCAAGGACTTCAAAAGAAGAGCAGATAACCCCTCCCTTATTGGCGGAGCTGTCTTTGATGATGAGCGTGCCTTTTTCTTCCAAAAACAGACGCGCTTCAGGGGTAAGATAGAGATTGGCTCCTTCAACAATGGCTCGTGCTGTCGGTTTGCCTTCCGGATCTAAGAACTCTTGCACATTATCGGCATTAAGTGTCCGGGGGCGTCCCCCGCCCGGAACAAAGATGTCGGCTTTTGCTGCGTGGACGTTATGGCGCAGTAAAGTATGCATTTCGTTGCCGGAAATCCACTCTTCAATCAGCTGTCCATTTTCTTTTTTATAACATCTTGTCTTTTGTACGTAGGCACTCTCTTCTTTTTTTTCCTTCACATCGAGTAAAAATCCCCCGTTGTGTAATTTATTTGGGGGATAGAATCTCAAAGGTTTTCCTTTTTCAAAAAGGTGGTACACTTCTGTTAAATCCAACCCTTCCGGATCATAAATAGTCCCCGATATGTCAATTGTGGCCACAAGATGTGCTGTATTGCGATAGAATTTATAAAGGTTGGCCATTTCATTGCCTGCAACATCTCCGTCAGGGCCTCCTGACATTTTGATGAAGAAGGGGTCCTTCTTAGGATCGATTCCCAAAAACTTGAGAACTTCTTCTACATAGACGTTAACTCCAAGAGACGTCACACCGAATTCCTTGTGGTTGATCCCGGTACCTGGTTTACTCGAAATGAAGGCTGTGCCCGGTTTGTAGCCGTAGTGTTTGCTAAAAGCTGCGATCCACTCGAGCATGATGTTATGCATATTCTCATCGGGACCCAAATAGATGTATTCCGGTTTTTTCCAATAATCAACGATATCTTTTGCAAAAAGATCTCCATTGTCTGTGCAATTGACGAGTACAAGAAGACTTTCGATATACGATCTTTGCGCCTGATAGAGGTATTCAAGACTTTGCTCTTTATGGATAAGAGCGATTTTCTTTTGAACCTCTTCAGAGGAAAGACCTAGCTCTTCTAGCTCTTTTTTGTAGATTTCCTCTTCTTTTTGTAGATGCGGGTAGGGTTCTAGAAAAATAACAGCTTTTGACCCCCCTTCAGGGATGTCTTTATTTTTTTTATTTTGAGTCAGAGCCAGATTGTAGCATTCAGAAAAAAGATTATTTCTCTCACTGATTGCTAGCTCTTCTGATTTGGCAATGACAGTCCTTAAGCCCCCACGAGCCAGATCCCGAAAACGAATGTGAAATCCTGTAAAATAAAATCCCTTGATAAAGAAGATACCAAAGGGAATCTCCGGGAATTTTTCCTTCCGATGAAAGGGAAGAGCATCAAGGTAAGAGGGTTTTAGTCTAAACGACAAAGCGGTTTTATTTTTGCGGTAGTAGTTTGTCTTAAGGATCGAGTCAACCATGAGCAGAGCGCAGCTGAGGACCTCTTTTCTTTGCTTGTCATTGCCCGGGTTGCCTGTATCTATATTTTTTACAAGTTCAACAAATTTACTCTTGATTTCTTCATATCTTACAAGATTGACCTTTTGAGGGTGGAATTTGGCTTCGAACCCTTGAATAAGCTTAATAGATAGCTCAGGATGTCGAGTGATCGCTTCTTCAACAGAAACAAGCGTGTAAATATGAGGATCTATAGCAACAAGTGCTTGATGAGCAAAACAGATCATCGCTTTAAGGAGGTTGGCTTGGTTGCCGGTGAGCAGCTTGGTATCTACAAAAGCTGTCTCTATCGATTCCATCTCCTCAAAGTACTTAAGAGACACCAGTTCTCTTAAAAAATCACTAAGGTCCGCTTCTTCCCATGCAGCTCCTTCTTTCATTCCATGCAACCCTATCGATAAAATAAGGGTGTTTTGAGGCCCGTAAGGATCTACGTAAGTGGCGTTGACCCTACGGATAATCAGGCCGTGGCGAAAGACAATAGACGCCAGACGGTAAAGAAAGTTGTATTTGGGGACATTTCTCCAGGCTAACACAACTTGTAATGAGGGTTTTTGTTTAACAGCCCAGTCCTCATTCCTTTTGACCTCATACTGGCAGTTATCTCTTGACTTGGCCCTAAAAAACAAGTCCAAGGCAATGCTCAATCTTTCTTGCGTAATCGATTGAATAAAAAGAGGGCTAAGTTGCCCAAGTAGCTGTTTGATATCTTGATCTGTCACATGAGGGTTGCGCTTTTGGACATGTGCCAGTAATTCTTGGTCTTTTAAGAGCAGAGGGCAGGAAGAGGTGGTGTCGACTGCATGGGTAAAAACAATCCGAGAAATCCTTAAAGGAGAATGTGCTTTCGGAAAGGGGGGAGGGGTATTAGAGACAAAACAGCGGTAATTTTTGATTCCAAAGTCCCTATAGTGCCTTAATACTTTTAAATCTGCATCCGGGCTGTCGAGACTTAAGACAAACGCCCGATCTTTGAGATGGATATGAGAAAAGTAGTCACTTTTTTCAAAACCCATAAGAGCATGGACGATGGCAAGAACGCTTTCTGTGTCTGTTTGCTCAAAGAAGCCAAGGGGCATGTGCTCTTCAATCCAGCTATAGTAGGTTCTAAAGAGCTCACTCTCCTTTTGGGTCGCAAGCTCTAACTCCTTCTGTGTCAGTCGGGCATGTTCGGGCATGAGGATGGCCTCTTCTCCCTATTAGTTTCCTATTTCTATGTATATCAAATAAAAAATATAATTTATACAACATTGCTTTTATAAATCTTTTTTTTACATATTTATATAAATTTATTTTGTTATCTTTTTTATTTTGAATTAGTTATAATTTTTATAAAAAAGAGGGGAATATGACAAGAGTAAGTCCTGTACAATCAGCTTTTTACCATCAACTGCTTGATACTCCTAAAAAGAAGTCATTCTTAAAGCGGTTTTTGTGTGGCTGTTCTTGCGGAACTCCCGCTCGTGGATCCGGAGCCTGGCTTAAACAGGCCATGGATTCATTGAAGGTGGCCTTGAAAAAAAACTCTACCGATGTAGATCGTTTATGGGAAGAGGCTGCGACTGCTTTGCGTGAGAGGGTTTCTGTTCTTTATCCCGATTCTCATGTGAGCTTTAAGGCTTATAGAACCTGTATGCAAATCCTGCTTGTCGATGATAAGGGGAATCGCATTCAGGGGCCAGCAATTGAGAAAAAGATTAACCAGTTGTTTTACCGCTCTTTTAAGGAAAAGCTAGGATTGGTTGCGCTTTCAGCGACTGCCGCAGGAACAACCTACGCATTAACCCACCGCTCTTATGAGTCGTTTTTACCTGCTTGGTCACATGTGTTTGCTTTGTTTGGGCTCATTACAACCCAGGGTTCTGTACTTTCTGCTTTGCACCAGAATAATGATTTTCTTCCCGTCAAAGGGTTTTTCATAGGACAACAAGCTTACTTCTTGCGCGCTGCATTGCAAGCAGTTGCTCCCTTTTATACAGGAGCCAAACAGATTGAGGAGTGTTCGTTCTACGAGATGATGATGGCCGGCAATATCGTCCCGGGAGCTACATCTCTTGTGCGCTCTGTTGTTGTAGAGCCTATCTCACAGATCCGGCAACTCCGACCCTTGGCTAATGGAATAAATACGATTGCAAGCGTCATAGGAGCACTTGGCGGTTTAGGGCAAGGACTCGGCATGCTTGCCTTTTTTGGCAATATGGCCTACCGATCCTTCTATCCTAAAGCACCTCCTCGCGGATGGTTTACTTTTTAAAGAGCAGGCGCAGGGAGTTTAAGCCAACCAGCACTGTGCCTCCTTCATGAAGAAGGACGGCGAGCCATAGAGGGATAAAACCTAGAAGAGCCGGTGTTGTTGCAAATACAATAACGATCAGTGCGAGCGTAATATTCTGCTTGATAATCTGGAGTGTTTTCTTCGATTTTTTCAATACCCAGTAGAGAAGCATGAGGTCGTCATTTAAAAAGACGATATCGGAAGCATCGATGGCTGTTGCACTCCCAATCTTGCCCAAAGAGATACCAACGGTGGCTCTTGCCAACGCCGGAGCATCGTTAATCCCATCGCCCACCATGATCAGACCCTCTTTTTGAGACAGCTCACTGACATGGTGGAGTTTATCTTCCGGCTTCAGATCAGCATGGACCTTATCAATCCCTACCTCTTTGGCAATGGTGTCAGCGATTTCTGCATGGTCTCCTGTCAGCATCATGGGGGTGAGCCATTTTGTGTCTTTCAGGGCTTTGATAAGGGGGATTGTCTGGGGCCGTAGAGTGTCTTGGAAATAGAAGACAAAAAGCGACTCTTTGATAAGGAGGAATGTGCAGACTGCGTGTAGGGAAGTATTTTTAATCAGTAAGGGTGCTTTTTGCTCGATGAACCTACGGTTGCCGATTGTGACATTCACAGTTTGCCCACCTAGTATACAGCTGCCTTCTAGTCCAAAACCCGGGACGGAGTGAAAAGAGAGTAGAGGAAAAGGGCGTATCCCTTTTTCCTTTGCAGCTTGAATGATTGCTTCTGCAATGGGATGAGTTGCATTTTGCTCAAGAGCGTAAGCGATGCCGAGAGCCTCTTCTGTAGACACAGAAGAGTTTAAAGAGAGGTTTTTGAATTCCGAACAATGCAGTTTACCGGTTGTCAGAGTGCCTGTTTTGTCAAAAGCCACAGTTTTACATGAAGAGAGCGCATCAAGAACCGCCCCTCCTTTAAGAAGAATCCCCTTTTTAGCGCAGCTGCTGATCGCACTCAAATAAGCTGTTGGCGTCGCAATGATGAGTGCGCAGGGAGAGGCGGCAATAAGAAAACTCAAAGCTCGATAGATGCTTCCCTCATCACCTAAATAGGGAAGAGAAAAAAACAGGGGCAGCATTAAGGCAAACAAAAAACAGAGCGTAATGATCAAGATGGCATACCATTTTCCGAATCGGTCTAAAAAGCGCTCCAGTTTAGGTTTTGCTTCTTGTGCTTCAGTGATAAGGTGAATGATGCGGCTTAAAGTGGAGTCTTGGGAGGTTTTTACTACGCGAATGGTCAAGGCTCCATCGAGATTATAAGAGCCGGCCAGCACCGTTTCTCCTTCGGTTTTAGAGATCGGTTGGCTCTCACCTGTCAGGTGGACAAGGTTTACAAAGGAGCTCCCTTTTACAACAATTCCATCTAAAGGAACCACTTCCCCTGCCTTGATCAAAAGAAGGGTGTCTTTTGTAATTTCCTTCACACTTTTTTCATAGATTGTGCCATCCGAAGAGACAACACATGTAAAACGGGGAGAAAGGTGATGCAGATCGACAAGGGTATGTTTTGTCTTTTTTGATACAAATTCTTCGATAGCACCAGATAGTTCAAATAAGACAAGAAGAAGAGCTCCTTCCATCGGACTGCCAATGAGTACTGAAAGGAAAGCTGCAAATGTCATCAGCGTATCGATATTGATCTGAAATTGTCTTAAGTCTTCGATGCATCCCAAGAGTGCCGGAGTCCCTGAGAAAAAATAGACAAACACAAGCAAAAGGTAAGACAGATCCATAGAAAAAAAAGAAGCAATGAAAGCAGATAAAAGAAAAAAAGCGGAAAGAAAAGCTATTTTTAAAGAAAGATGTCGACCCCATCGCTTAGATTTCTGAGTCAGAAAGGGGCTAATGCTCTCTTCTTTTCCTGAAGCAAAAAACTCATCAAAAACGTACATGGAGCAAATAATAAAGTACAGAGAGAAGAAGCGCAAGAGCCGAAAGGTTCCAGATAAGGGAAGGTAGGCGTCGATTTTTTTCTTTAATCGCTTGTAAAACAGCTGTCACACCACATGTTAAAAAAGACCCACAGATCAACCCGACATGCCCAAAAAATGCAGCACATAGAAGCACCCCAAAAAGGGCGGCAAGAGAGCCTAGAAGGGCTCCTGCTGCTTGTCTCAAAGGGTGCTCGTACACTTCAAGCGACAGGCCAAGCTCTTCTTCGAGCATGACTTGAAGGAGTCGATTATCATCTGCCATAAGCACTTCCACTGTATCATCAAGAAGTTTGCCGGTCAGCCCTTTTGCCATATACATTTCTTTGAGCTCTTCTTTTTCTTGCTTTCTGTGATGTTCGATTTCCCACCGCTCCTCTTCGATCAGACGGTGAAGTCTTTCGATCCTATGGTATCCTAAAAGAGCACTGCGTACTGTTTTCCACAGGGCCCAGGTTACCCCAAAGAGTAAAAGTAGCTTAAAAGAAAAAGAGGGAATTAAAGAGATTAGAGCCAAAAGGATGGCACACTCTTTTGCAGCATCTATACCGGAGGAAAGGGCTCCGGACATTTCCACTCCATGGATCTCAGAGAAAGCGGTAGCGCCTTTAATTCTGGCATCTTTGAGGTGGTCTGGGACTGTTTTTCCTTTAAAATGATCCATTATTCTTTTGTGACAAATAGCGTGAGTAGTTTGGTTAGTTCTAGGTAATCTTTTATAGCACACACTTCTCTAATTGAGTGCATCGAAAGAAGAGGAACTCCTATATCAACAGTGGGAATCCCCAGCTTTGTAGCAATGACAGGTCCCACTGTTGAACCAGATGGGGTGTCAGATCTAGAAGCAAAAAACTGATGCGCGATGTCGTGCTCGTGGCAAAGGGAAACAAGAGGTGCTAAAGAGGCAGCATCTGTGGCGTACTTGTGCATTGCATGGCACTTGAAGACAACTCCTCTACCGAGCAAGGGAGAGTGTCTTGGATCATATTTTTGCGCGTAGTTCGGATTGAGTGCATGGGCAGCATCGATAGAAAGACACGTAGCATGCGCTTTAACGATCTGCCGCTCTTCAGTATCTAGTGTGCGATAGAATATGTCCGCAGGAAATGAGGAGCTAGCTCCCTCTTTTGTCATGGAGCCAATCTCTTCGTGATCAAAGAAGAAGGCGATCACCATGCAATCTTTTTGCGCTTTTTGGCAAGAGATTGTTTCTAAAAGAGCCCAAGTACTTAGCTGATTGTCAAGTCTTGAAGAAGCCACCATCTCTTGATTAAACCCAATTAGAGAAGCTTTTTCCGAGCTTACTAGAAAAAGATCGTGCGCAAGAATTTTTTTCACTCCTAGTACTTCTTCTAGGGTCTTTTGCGTCATTCCCAAGATGGCATTGAGATGCTCTTGCTTATTTAAAATAAGCCCCTTCTCATTTACTTCTCGATCCAAGTGAATTGCAAGTTGTGGAATACACAGAGGGTGTTCTTTCAGGTAGACAAGTTTTTCTTCCGGTGCAAAGATTCTTCCTGCAATTGCCAGATCCCGATTTAGCCATGAGGAAAGGAGGGGGGCTCCATAGAGTTCAGTTGCGATTTGCAGATAATTTTCTGTTGAAAAAAGGGGGGAGGGCTTGAGTTTTAGGGCTGGTGAGTCGCTATGAGCAGTTAAGAGCTTGGCGCGCACAGCTTTTTTTTCCGGCATCCAAAACGCTGCCACCGAGCCTCCCCGTTTTACAAAGTAACGCTTTCCTGACTCCAAAGACCATTTGTCTTTCTCTTCTAAAGAAGTAAAACCTTTGGCTTTAAGCGCCTTTTCGATAAGAGCGACTGTGTGCCAAGAGGTGATTGCTTGATCCAAAAAAGAAAGTAGAGCTTGTGTCATAGAGGGCGTATTTCCTTTATACCATTCAAATACTTGTGTAATACAACAGGCAGCGTTATTGATCCATCTTCATTTTGATTGTTTTCTAGAAGTGCCACCATGAGTCGAGAAGTGGCAAGTCCGGAACCATTGAGAGTGTGTACGTATTCCGGCTTTTCTTCTTTGTGTCTAAAGCGCGTTTGCGATCTTCTGGCTTGGTAGTCAGTACAAAGGGACACAGAAGACACCTCGTAATACCGATTCTGTCCCGGCAAATACACTTCGATATCAACTGTTTTTGCAGCTGCAAAGGACATGTCTCCTGTTACAAGAAGCATATTGCGATAGTGCAGACCCAAACCTTTAAGCACCATTTCAGCGCTTGCCATCATCTCATCGAACATCTTTTGACTTTGCTCTGGGGTTGTAAAGGCAAACATCTCGACTTTATTGAATTGGTGCATCCTAATAAGCCCTCTTTCTTGAGATCCAGCAGCTCCCGCTTCTCTTCGGAAGCAAGGGGTGTAAGAGATGTATTTTTTTGGAAGCTCTTCCTCTTTGAAAATTTCATCGTAGTGCAGTCCATTAAGAGCCACTTCTGAGGTCGGTATTAAATAGAGTTCGTAATCAGGATCTGTGAGTTTAAATAGTTGTTTTTCGAACTTAGGCAGTTGCCCAGAGCCAAACATGATCTCCGGTCTGACTAAATGGGGTACCATGAACATCTCAAACCCGTTTTCTAGATGAATGTCAATCATGTAGTTAATAAGGGCCCATTCAAGTCTTGCTCCCAAGTTCTTATACACAGGCCAACCGCTTCCGGAGACCTTAGCTCCTCTTTTGAAGTCAAACAAGTGTAAGTTTTCGTTCAATTCGACATGGTTTTTAAAGGGAAAAGAGAAAGAGGGCTTTTGACCCACCATTTTGATGCAGACGTTGTCTTTGGGGTCAGGGGAAACTTTGATCCCTTCTTCCGGTACATTAGGCAGCATGCTGAGAGCTTCTTTTAATTGAGACTCCATAACATTCAGCTTGTGGTCGAGCTCGGTGATTTGATCTCCTAATCCTCCTACTTGTTCCATAAGGGAAGTTGTGTCTTCTTTTAGCCGTTTGCGTTCACCGATTTCTTTGGAAAGGTGGTTTCTTTTCGCTTTGAGTTCTTCAACTACCCCTTTGCCCTGACGAATCTCTTCGTCTAGGAAAAGAATAGGAGACAGGTCGATAGAGGAGTCTTTGGTTTTAAGTCGTTTTTCAATACCAGTTTTGTCTGTACGAATAGTTTTGATGTCGAGCATAGAGTCACCTAAAAAATAAGAAGCATCATACGGGGCAGGTCCTTAAAATCCTATGGTAAAATAGCATTTGCTTCTGAGTCTAAAGTCTAAAATATAAGAGAATTTCACCACCGAGCACACCGAGATCACCGAGAGGGTTCAATGCTTTCGAGCCTAAAGTCTAAAATATAAGAGAATTTCACCACCGAGCACACCGAGATCACCGA
>JBDKFJ010000007.1:0-83445 GCA_039798725.1 Chlamydiota bacterium | reverse complement strand
CTCGGTGTGCTCGGTGGTAAATTTTTAGAAGAAAAGAGCGAGAAAGATACCGGACTTATACAAAGCAATCTCGGGGAAGAATAGTGATGCCAAACACCAAAAACAATTTGTAGTTGGGCAGCTTTCACGCAGCTGAAATATGCAGTTATTTATTACTTGTGGTGTTAGGCGTGTTTTAGTGAAGCCAGAGCTGTAGAGAGCTTGTAGATTTCCCGGGAAGAAAGCAGAAAAGAGACAGAGAGGTTACGGATCTTTTTCTGGGCTGCAGCAATCTGGGCTTCTGTATTGTGGATTTTACGGTATGTAAAGATTGCGGCTCTCAATCCTTTTGCAAGGTAATAGAGTGGGGGTAGATAGAGGTAAAGCGCTATTCCCCGCTGTGTCCAGGTAACGCTTCGTTCTGTATATTGCCATGTATTAAGTAAAGAAGGCACGGTCTGATTGAGATGCTTATGCCCTAAAGAAGCCAAAGAGCATTGAAGGGTCCAAGATATGACAAATGTCGTTACAGATTTGAAAGTTTTTTTACCAAACTTTTCCATTGGAGGGGTAAATAGATTCTCTACCAGTTTGGGTTGTATTTCTTTGAGAAGTCTCTTTTCGTAGGTTTCACTTTTTCTCAAATAGAGAGGCAGAATGCGGAAGAGTAAAGATATTTTTTTGATGTAGGATGTTTCGTAAAGGGTTGCCATGACAATGAGAGCTCGCAAAAGGATAGGTTCGCTCAGAATTTTTGTCTCAAACCGGGCAAAGCGGATATTGGTCTGTCTTGTACAGTAGTTGTGATATAAGCGATCTAGGTAACAGAGTTCGCAAAGAGAAGAGGTGGAAGAGACAATGGCGCTCGTTGCGATATTTGCAACCTTTTGGCAGAGCAGATGGGGAAGATTGAGCGCTGATGAAAGCGCTGAAAGTGGTACCCTAAAGGGGGCTGTCCAGGCATTTGTTGATTGGAAGTGATTGATTGCTTTTATCATCCCAACCATTTTATTCTAAAGTTTGTTTTAGGTCAAACCGTGTAAAGTAAAATGTTTTTTAACACACTTTTTTTAAGTGCATTCTTTTCTTGTTTTGGGGTGATGTTGCAGGCTTCTTCCTTGATACAGATCGATATAGGAGGAATGTGGACGGCTGTGACGGTAAATGGCCTTGTGCCGGTGATTCAGGGGGACAAAGCCGGCTCTCTTCCTTATACGCCCGGTTGGGGGGTAGACTTTAGTTTAAGCGGACAACTACCGTCAGAAATGTGCTTGGGGGTGACTGCGCTTTTGTCAAAAGCGCATCAAAATCAATCTTATGCAGGAAATCACCTGCTGTCCACTTGGGATGTTTCTCCGCTCTCTTACATACAAACGGCTGATGCTCACTATCGGTTACATTTGGGAATTTTAGGGTGTCAATTGGACAAAGCAATTGAGTGCACTCCTTCCTTTGTTTTTCGTCCTTCTTTAGGTATTGTCTATGCATCGATTCGGCAAAAGTATTTTTTCTCAGCTTCGAGCGGAGCAGAACAAGTAGATTGGTTAAATAAAAACAAATACTGGGGCATAGGGCCAGAAGGAGGAGCGGAGATAGAGTGGCGCTGCTTTAAGCGATTTTCTATCAAAATGTATGGAGGGATTGCTTGCTTGTACGGGTTGTTTTATTTGCATGAAGAAAAAAAATTGCAGTCTGAATCCCTTACAGCGGTCAATTTTTTAGATTCTTTTCGTCTCGGAACGCAAATGGTAAAATCTGCTCTTAGTTTATGCGGGTACCTAGACAAATCACAGAGAGTGTCGATAGAGCTAGGTTGTGAGGAGATGCTCTTTTTTGCGCAGAACCAACTGCGTAGGTTCACCTCAGCATCTAGTGGGATATCTATAGGCAACCAGGGCGATATTTCATTACTTGCTATTCGAGGGGCTATTCAATGCAGTTTTTAACCCGAACCTCAAGGTTTTAGTGGTAGATGTTAACTGCCACAACTCCATTGATGAATTCCCCAGCATTTCTTCCGGCCACTGTAAACCATGCCCCAGCAATGACGCCGTAATTGGGACTCCAGTTGTATTCGATAGCAGGAGCTAGGCTTAAAGATTCCGAAGAGGGGCTCCCTATTACATTTTCTACTCCATCGGTCATCCCTTTTCTTCCCTTAAATCGGGTTTTGTTTTGGTGGACATACTGAATGTCTCCAGCAAATGCCCAGTTTTGAGTTACTGGGATCTCAAAACCAAACAAGAATGTCAAAGACTGACCTGGGTATACTGTGCCTCTTGTTCCGTGTCCACCGCCGTAAACATTCAATTCCTTTACAAACACGGGAGTGGGAATGGTGTACTGGATATTCCACCGAGGAGCAAAAAAGATGGGGCCTTTGATATGCACAAGACGAGAAAAAACAAGGCCAACACTTGGGGCCCATGTCCCTATGCCGCCTGCATCTGTTTCTTTAAGTCTGGGCTTCAGTTTCTCGTATTTGCCAATTGGAGCATTGAAAGAAACATTGAGTTTGACTGATGGCCAGGGGCTATGAGGCCCTCTTTTGTATATCTGATAGTCAAAGCCGAAAGCCATATCCATTAGAGCCCAATGAGAGGCTCCATGCGTATGGTTCCATTCCCATTGCGGAGTCAAGAAGCAGTCAAAATTTGCAGGTAGCCCTACCTGGGTATAACCATTCATTACGACATTGTAGACGTTGTGTTTGGCAGACACTCCATTCCAATGCGGATTATAAGTGCCGAAATTATCCTTTGCGAATGTGTAAGGTTCAATGTTGGCATGGCCAAATGGAATGGTGTGGGCACTTGGGGTAAGAAGGGGGCCTGTAAGCCAAGGAGGGATAATCGGCTCCTCCTTTTTTCCGTCTGCTAAAACCGTCGAACATATAGCGCAAAGAGAAAAAAGATAAGATCGCATGTCACACTCTCTAAAAAATAAAAATGCATTCTAAAAGAATGCTTATTTTTCTTCTAGAAGAAGGTGCTTTTGCATTGCGAGATGACCTCTACTACCACAAATAGCATGAGCGCAAAAAGAAAGATCTTGCCACCGGGAATTTGCGGATGTGGGGTTTCTTTTTTTACATATCTGCCTATCCATACCATCAAAGGAGGAAAAAGACCAAAGAGAATGGCACAGCTAAATCCTCCGGCATATCCAAGCATTGTCAAAAAGATGTCCGGATAGGTCATTCCAATAAGAGTTGGAGGGACAAAAACAATCAAGCATAGAGCCAGTTTATGCCACCCTTTCTTTGTGATTTTTAAGCCATCTGCAAGAAAATCGAAGTAAGCCAAAGAAAGCCCAATATAGGAGGTCGTCATTGTAAAGAAAGCAAATGCTTTGCCTACTTTGAAGATAAGAGGGTCTTTAAGAATTTCTTTTAATGGTGTAACAGCATTCCACCCCTTTTCTGCAGCTTCTGCAAGGCTGTGAGGCCCATCTGCGGGGACGATTCCAAGTATCAAAAACTCCCAAATGAGGTAGACAACAAGAGGAATGGATGTCCCAAGGATAATGGCCAGTCGAATTTTTTTTACGTCTCGTTTCATGTAGGTCATGAGTGTGGGAATGATGACCTGAAAGGTAAAGGCAGTAAAGAGAACGGGGAGGGCCTGGAAAGTATAAGACCAGTCGACCCGTTTTAGGAATTCGAAATTGACCTGGTTATAGGAGACGGGAATAAATAACAGGTAAGAAGAGATGACTCCAAGCATCAGTAAAATATTTAGACGGTCTACCCACAGCGTTCCTAGATAGATGATGGGAGCAAAAAGGGCTACATAGAGCACCATAAACAGCCCGTTGGGGGTTCCGCTTCCAAAAATCTCACTGAAAATAGTGCCTCCGCCCACAACATGGGCAATCATCACGGTGACAAAGAGAAATAGGTAAACAACCCAGCATACCCCTCTTCCTACAGGACCTAAAAGGCGGTGGGCCATTGTGATTAGGTTGGCGTCTTTGGGCATCCAAGTGCACACTTCAAGTAGAAGCAGTCCGGTAGAGAGCATAAAGAGCCAGCACAAAATGTAGACAACAATTGCAGGTAAAAACCCTCCTGCGCCAGTGGCTACAGGTAGTGCAAGCATGCCCACCCCAACCATAGTGCCGGCGATAAGAAGGGTTCCGCCTAGTAAGTGGCCGAGCGAGTGAAAAACATGCATAAAATTCCTTTTTGAGGGCCCGGATTTTAGGAGCTTTGTAGATAAAATACAACAATATAAACCATTTGATGTCAAAGGATGTTTTTTGTAAGTTGATTTAATTTAATGTTTTTAAATATAATATCGGGAGTTAAAAATTTTTTGCTTTTACAATGAACTATTTCCAGGCTCTTAATCACTCTTTGTTTGCTCCTCGTACTTATTATGCCCGATATGATACAGCTCTAGGGAGGGGTAATGAGGAAGGGTTAGCCCAAAGAGTATGCAATACAGTATTGCCGTTTATAGCGCTCTATCGCCCTGCAGGATTGGCTTTGTCTGTTGGGCTCGGTTCTTGCCGCATATTTTCTCATTTAACAGAAGCTTTTGCAGCTCAAGATCGAGGGGAGTTGTGCAAACTTGCAGGAGAGTGTGCTTGGCTTATTATCGCGGTCGCTGCAGTTGCAGGCTCCGTTTTGCATTTTACAACAGGGCTCTTTATTTCTACTGCAGCAGATGTGGCTCAAGGCTCTTATCGCGCATTTGAAAAAAGGAGCTTGGAAGAGCTGGTTCAGACGGTGGCTTCCCTTTGCTATTTGGGCTTCATGTTCACAGGGGGATTGGAGTTGATCCTCATTTCTACTGCAATCCAAGGATTAGTTTCGCTCTATCAGTCAAAAGGAGAGTGGGAGAAGGGGCACTATATCGAAGCGTTCGGTAAAGTGCTGCTATCTTGTGTAAGAGGCTATCAGGTCAAGCAATACCATGTGGAAATTACAAGAAGAAACTTTCTGTTTCGTTTGCAGAAATACCAAGAGTTGATTGAGGGAGCAAGGTGCGCAAAAAGCGTATCTCATCTTTTGCAGAATCGGCTCCGTGATATAGATAAAAATGTGCAAGATGGGAAGGTTGTGTTGTCGGCTGATCGCGAATATGATCTAGGAGCACATCTGCATGGCTTTGGTGGAGGTCTTGTTAAGGGGGGGAATGTAGAGCTGAGGAAAACAGGCGATGGTGGATTTGAGTTAGAGTTTAAGTTGAACCATGCACAGCGCGAACTGCTCGAAAAGCGGATACAAGATTTTTCCTATTTTTCTCCAGAAGAAGTGCGGGATATTTTGAAGTTATCGGGTTGTGATGCAGCTTCCTTAAAGATTGAAAAAAAGGGTTCTATTAGCGATTTGATCGATTTTTTTGGTAGCGATGGGCAGAGTGTGCCGGTCTATTCCTTGCAAGCAGAAGGGATAGGTTCGCTTGTTGTAGGTAAAAGGACGCCTGTCTTTAACTGTAGAGAAACGCTTCCTAATCTCTATAACAAAGTGATTGTAAAAATGGGGCAAGGAAAAACACTATTTGATGTTCATGCACTCCTTTCTTTATTCCATTTGGATCAGGCTCTTGTGCCGTTTTCTCCCGAGGATTACAGCCGTCTAAAGTTGACCCATCTTTTTCACACCCTTTGTCCTACCCAAGCGCTTGAGTTAGAGAGATCCCAAGATTGTTTTGAGATGACGGTCGAGCAGTTAAGAGAGAAAATGGTGGAAAAAGCCCCCCTATTTCAAGAGTTTTACAATCGGTATTTTCATCGCATAACCCCTACAGAGCTAATTCCCGGTCATGTTCGCTATCGCATTGAGGGAGTTGCTGACGATCTACGTCAAAAGGGGATTGCCTATTTGACAGCTACCGTCACAGGCCCTCAAGATGACAAGCGTTTGTTCGATCGAATTACTTCCATTCTTTCGATGGGAGCGCTTTCGACAGAGTGGAGAGATAAATACAGAATTGGAGGAGGAGGTTTAAGTCGCTGGGCGGATTATTCTGTGGGAGGGGCTGATAGTGTGTTTGCTCAGTTGCTTCCAGAGACTGTTTTAGATGGCACATTTCCGTTTCGGGATTTTACTCATTATCAAGGGAAGATACGTTTATTGTTTTCTCTAAAGGAATTAGAGCTGGGTTCTTATCAATATTTGCGTTGTGGTGCAGGAAATCGCATGGTAGATGTCGAGGATGACTGGCTCGATAGCAATAATACGTATGCAAAGCGGCTCAATATTTTTGACTTTGTGGATAGAGTGAATGCTGCTATGGAGAAAGAATATGATTATTTAGGACACGAAGTGATGCTTAAGCATCGTGTGCCTCCAAGTGCAGTCGAAGGGATGATTGTATCTGACGAGCAGACAAAAACAGGGCTGGTAAATCACTTAAGAAATGCAGGCTTGATTGGAGCGGATGATACGATATTGGGAAAGGCAATCGATCAATTTTTTAGAGTCATGCCCTCTTCTTACGACTTGTCTCTAAGCGGATAATTAGATAATCTTGTCGTCATGAAATTTTCTGAGGTCAAAAAAATCTCCCTTTTGCCTTTTAGGGACGGCCGCGGGTTTTTTGAAGAAACCTTTCGAGCGTCTTCTTTTGCCAGCTCTTTTGTGCAGGACAACCATTCCTTTTCTAAAAAAGGGGTTATTCGAGGGATGCATTTCCAATCTTCTCCAGGTCAGGTCAAACTCGTACAAGTGATTCAAGGAGAAATCTTTGATGTTGTGGTTGATATTAGAAAGCAAAGCCCTACAAAAGGGCAGTGGGATGGGGTGTATTTAACCGCCCATGAACAGTTGTGGATTCCGGTGGGATTTGCCCATGGTTTTTGCGTAGTTAGTGATGAGGCGCATGTGATCTATAAGGTGTCGTCTTATTATGAGGCAGCTTGCGAGAAGACCTTTCGATTTGATGACCCGTTTGTAGGGATAAAGTGGCCAGAATCTCACCCTATCCTTTCCGATAAAGATCTTAACGCGCCCTTATTTTGCGAGGTTGTGGAATGAAGCTGTGGATAATAGGATCAGGTGGGCTTGTAGGATCCACGCTTTTAAAGAAAATCGGAAGTGCAGTGGGAACCACTCATCAAGAGTGCGATATCACGGATAGAGAAGCGGTAAGAAGATGCATGCGTCAAATCAATCCCACTCACGTGATCAATTGCGCAGCTTATACCAATGTAGATCGTGCAGAAGAGGAGGAGAAACAGGTTTTTGCGATCAATCGGGATGGCCCCTGTTATATTGCTGAAGCTGTTAGAGAAGCCGGCAGCAAATTTATTCATATTTCAACGGATTATGTTTTTGGAAAAGAAGAGCGATTGATTCCCTACAAAGAAAACGATCGCTGTGGTCCGGTTAATGTGTACGGCTTTTCTAAGCTGGCAGGAGAAGAAGGCGTTCTTTCTATTTTGCCTTCCGCTTGTATTGTGCGCACTTCTTGGGTTTTTGATGCTAAAGGGCGCAATTTTGTTTCCACATTTTTGCATAAGATAAAGCGCAAAGAGAAGATAGAAGCGGCGTATGATCAGGTAGGAAAAATCACTTATTGCCCGGATCTTTGTGATGCACTACTTAAGCTTTTGAATCATGAAGGGATTATCCATTTTGCAAACGAAGGGCAGATGTCCCGTTTTGAGGTGGCCAAGTGTTTAGGAGGAGAGGTCTTGCCGGTTTCTTCTGAGATGTTTAGCTCAAAGGCCAAGCGTCCTTCCTATAGCGCTCTTTCTACAGCTTTATATACTAAGATCACAGGATCCTCTCCTCGATTAGGCAAGGAAGTTTTGAAGGAGTTTTTAAGTCATGCGTTATAAAAGGATACTTGTTACCGGCGGATCGGGATTTATTGGCTCTGCGTTTATTCGTTATGGGCTAAAAAATTTTGGCTCATGTGAGCAGATTGTAAACTTAGATAGCTTGACCTATGCAGCGCATCCAGATGCTTTGAAAGAAGTGGAAGGAAACTCGCGCTACCACTTTGTCAAAGGAGACATTCGAGATGAAAAGCTTGTTGAACAACTGTGCAGCTTATTTCATATCGATGCTATCATGCATTTTGCAGCAGAGACCCATGTAGATCGCAGTATTGTAAGTCCCAAGCTCTTTGCCGAAGTCAATGTACTCGGAACTTTATCTCTTCTGGAAGTGGTCAGAAAGTTTCCGCATATTCATTTTCATCATGTCTCGACGGATGAGGTGTATGGATCTCTAAGAGAGGGCAGCTTTAATGAAGCATCTTGTTACGCGCCAAGTTCTGCTTATTCTGCTTCAAAAGCAGCATCCGATCATTTTGTAAAGGCGTATGGCATAACGTATGGCATCTCATACACTGTTTCTCATTGCTCCAACAATTATGGGCCCTACCAGCATACAGAAAAACTGATTCCTCGTCTCATTGAAGCCCTCAAAAGGCAAGAGCCTTTGCCTTTATACGGAACAGGGGAAAATGTGCGCGATTGGCTATTTGTCGAAGATCATGTCGAAGCTTTGTGGTTGATTTTGGAGCATGGAGTAAAAGGGCGGGTTTACGATATCGGAGGAGGCTGTGAAAAGACAAATAGAGAGGTGGCCGACCTTCTCATGGAGATGTTCGGTATAGATGTTCCCATAGTCTATGTCGACGATCGCCCGGGTCACGATTTTCGGTATGCAATTGATAGCTCTCGCATTAGAGAAGAGCTTGGGTGGGCGCCAAAATACACACTTATCAAAGGACTTGAAACATATGTTAGCAGGTAAGAAAGTGGCTTGCATTATTCCTGCAAGATTAAATTCCACACGTTTCCCTAAGAAAATGCTCTCATCTATTCAAGGAAAGCCCCTTTTACAATGGGTATGGGAAGCGGCAAAGACAGTCCCCTACTTTGATGAAGTGGGATTTGCTATAGACTCTAAAGAGGTGGCAGATCTTATTGACTCTTTTCAGGGCAAGTGGTGGATGACAAGTGTTTCTTGCGCTTCCGGGTCGGATCGCCTAGCAGAACTTTGCGCAACAGATGTTGTCAAAGCGGATGTGTGGGTAAACTGGCAGGGAGATGAGCCTTTTATCTGCAAAGCAATGATCGACACTTTATTACAGTCAATTTCTGATGGAAGTGATCTTTGGACGTTAAAGAAAAAAATTAAAAAAGAAGAAGAGGTCGATAGCATTCACTTTGCTAAAGTGGTCTCTGATCGGTTAGGTTGTGCGCTTTATTTTTCTAGAAGTCCGATCCCTTGCTATCGCGACGGGGCCTCTTTTGATAAAAAAGAAATATATAAACACGTGGGTCTATACGCTTACACAAGTGAAGCGCTTAAAAAAATTTATACCCTAAATCCGTGCGGTTTGGAATTGGCAGAACAGCTCGAGCAGCTCCGCTTTTTGTATAACGGCTTGAAGATCAAAGTACATGAAACAGATTATGAGGTGTTTGGGATTGATTTAAAAGAACACCTTGTCAAGGCGGATGCGTTGTTGAGCAAAAGTCATAAAACAGGGTAAAATCTTCGCGATGGATTACAAATATGGGTTTGTTACCCCAATTGAAAAAGAGTCATTTCCTAAAGGTTTGAACGAGGAAATTATCAGGCAGCTTTCTTTAAAGAAGGAAGAACCCCCTTTTCTTTTAGAATTTCGACTCAAAGCGTTTGCTAAGTGGCAAACTATGCAGGAACCGACTTGGGGGCATATTCGCTATCCAAAAATTGACTATCAAAATATTTCTTATTATTCTGCTCCCAAGAAAAAGCAATCGTTAGAGAGTTTGGATGAGCTAGATCCCGAAATTTTAAAAACATTTGAGCGTCTTGGCATTCCCTTAGATGAACAAAAGCGTCTTGCGAATGTGGCAGTCGATGTGGTATTTGACTCTGTATCACTCGGCACAACTTTTCGTAAAACGCTAGAAGAAGCGGGGGTTGTCCTTTGTTCTATATCGGAAGCGGTCAAAAAATACCCGGAACTTATCGAAAAGTATTTGGGGACAGTTGTTCCGATTGGTGATAATTATTTTTCAGCCCTTAATTCTGCAGTCTTTTCTGACGGCTCTTTTGTCTATGTGCCAAAAGGCGTGCGCTGTCCGATTGAACTTTCCACGTATTTTCGCATTAACGATGAAGAGAGTGGTCAGTTTGAGCGGACACTGATTATTGCAGAAGAAGATTCTTTTGTCAGTTATCTTGAAGGGTGCACAGCACCGGCATTTACTTCCAATCAATTGCATGCAGCGGTTGTTGAATTAATTGCGCTTGATCGTGCAGAGATCAAATACGCAACTGTCCAGAACTGGTATGCAGGAGATAAAGAGGGGAAGGGAGGCGTATACAACTTTGTAACCAAGCGCGGTCGCTGCCAAGGAATCTCTTCTAAGATCACCTGGTCCCAAGTCGAGGTCGGCGCTGCTATCACATGGAAGTACCCTAGCTGTATCTTGCAAGGCGATCATTCTGTAGGAGAGTTTTATTCTGTGGCGCTCACAAACGGGCGTATGCAAGCAGACACTGGTACCAAGATGATTCACATCGGAAAAAACACGCGCTCTACGATCGTTTCTAAGGGGATTTCTGCAGATCAGTCGGATAACACTTATCGAGGGCTTGTTAAAATAGGTCCGCATGCAGAAGGGGCAAGAAATTACACGCAGTGTGACTCGATGCTTGTCGGCAATCAGTGTAGCGCAAACACTTTTCCCACAATCGATGTAGCCTGTGCAAGCGGGCAAGTGGAGCATGAAGCATCGACATCCAGACTCAATGAAGAACAGCTTTTTTATCTGCAAACGCGTGGGTTTTCTCGAGAAGATGCGATCAATATGATCGTCAGCGGTTTTTGTAAAGATGTCATTCGGGAGCTTCCCTTGGAGTTTGCAGTAGAAGCCCAGAAGTTGTTAGCTATTAAGTTAGAAAATTCGGTGGGATAATGTTAATTATAAAAAATTTGCACGTGGCTGTAGAGGGGAAGAAGATTCTCAATGGCTTTTGCCTTGAGATACAAGAGGGATCGATCCATGCAATTATGGGCCCCAATGGAACAGGAAAGTCTACTCTTGCAAAAGTGTTAGCAGGAGACCCTGCGTATGAGATCTTAGAAGGAGAGATTTCGTTTTACGGCAAAGACATCTTAAGTCTGCCTCCGGAAGAGCGCTCTCATGCAGGACTATTCATGAGTTTTCAATATCCACTAGAAATTCCGGGCATTTCGAACTTCCAGTTTTTCTTTTCGATGTATAACGCGCAAAGGAGGGCCAAAGGAGAAGCCGTTGTTTCAGAAGAGGTGTTTCACTCTATTCTAGATGAAAAGATGCAGCTTTTAAAAGCCCGCCCTGAATGGAAAGAACGAGCTCTTAACACCGGGTTTTCTGGAGGAGAGAAAAAGAGAAACGAAATTTTGCAAATGGCGCTTTTAGAGCCCCATCTTGCCATTCTCGATGAGACAGATTCGGGGCTTGATATTGATGCGATGAAGACAATTGCCCAAGGCGTGCTTGACTTAATGAATCCGAAAAGGTCGCTGCTGCTTATTACGCACTATCAGCGCCTTCTCGATTACATCAAGCCGGATTTTGTGCATGTGATGGTGGATGGAAGGATTGTAGAAACCGGCAAGGCGGACTTAGCGCTTGCCCTCGAAGAACAAGGGTATGACAGATGGATCCTTTCTTAAGCTCATTTGAGACAACTGCTTTAAGCTCTCATGCAACTCTGCACAGTGTGCAGGAAGAGAGCCGGAAGAAGCTTAAAAACATCTCTCTTAAGGAGTTGCCCGCTTTGCGCGGTGTTTCTCTACGTCATCTTTACGCAGATCCTTTCCGACTAGCAGTACAAGAAGATATAGAGCACACCAATGGAAATCTGGTGTTTGTCAACGGGTACTTTGACCCTTCGCTCAGTTCTATTCCAGAAGGAGTCATCTGCTCTTTTCTGGAAGATGCATTTGGAACACACTCTGCATTTTTACAAGCCCATCTTAAGCGATTCGTTAAACAAGAAGAGGACCCTTTCGTTCTTCTTAATTTGGTTTTGAATGTGCGGGCAGCCTTTGTGTATATCCCAAAAAACAAGAAAACATCGCTTAAGATTGTCTATGTTCAATCGGGACAAACGCAACAGGTAGTTGCACCTCGTGTTCATCTGATCGTAGGACAGCATAGTGAGGTGGAGTGCACAGTCAAAACAGAAGGAGAAGGATCTCACCTTCAACTGCCGGTCATTGACGCTATATGTGAAGAGGGAAGCTCTTGCAGAGTCTTTAATTTAGCTCAAGGAACGCATCTAATAGATGCTTTACGTGTACAGGTAAGAAAAGGCGCTAGTTTCAAAGCTGTGTATTTTACTCGCGGAGGTAAGACCTGCCGCTTGAGTTATGACATAGCACTAAAAGAAGAGCAAGCTTCAGCTGATATCAGCGGACTTACATTGCTCGATAAAAATTTTTCCGCGCATGCCTACGGGCAAATTGCACACCGGGCTCCTCATACCCATTCGATGCAGAAGTTTAAAAGCGTGCTCGATGGAGTGTCTCGTTTTGGTTATTCCGGCAAAATTGTAGTGGATCCTATCGCTCAAAAAACACAGGCATATCAGCTGAATAAAACTCTTTTGCTATCACCCCATGCTATTGTGACAAGTGAGCCAAATTTAGAAATCCGTGCAGATGATGTAAAAGCATCGCATGGCTCTACCATTTCACAGCTGTCCCCATTGGAGATGTTTTATCTCAAAACAAGGGGGATTGATGAAATAGAGGGTAAGCAGTTATTGTTAAAAGGATTTTGCGACGAAATCCTCTCACAACTTGAATCTTTCTTATAGGTAAAGCTCATGCGCTGGAAGGTGATCCAAGAGTTTCCCATGTTGCAGCAAAAGATGCATGGCAAACCATTCATTTATCTTGATTCTGCTGCCACATCGCAAAAACCTCGCTGTGTCATTGATGCCATTGCCAAGTTTTATTCTGAAGAATACGCAACCGTCCATAGATCCGTGTATGACTTTGCAAGTCTTGCAACCGAGAGATACAATAAAGTCAGAGAGCAAGTCAGGGCATTTATCGGGGCAGCTTTTGCCGAAGAGATTGTATTTACAAAAGGCACAACAGAGGCTATTAACCTTGTTGCCTCTTCTTTCGGTAAGGCGTTTTTAGTCCCGGGAGATGAGATCATTGTCACACAGATGGAGCACCACTCTAATTTTGTGCCTTGGCAAGCGCTTTGCCAAGAAAAGGGGCTTATCTTTAAATGCGTGCCTATAGACGATTCGGGACAGCTGATTTTGGAAGAATACGAGAAAATGCTCTCAGATCGAACAAAGCTGGTTTGTGTGGCTCATATCTCTAATGTCACAGGGACGATGAATCCTATAGAGCAAATCATCGCTATGGCACATGCTAAAGGTGCTAAAGTGCTGATTGATGGAGCGCAAAGTGCAGGGCACTTGCCAATTGATGTGCAGGCATTAGATGTCGACTTTTATGCATTTTCCGGTCACAAGATGTATGGCCCTACAGGGATTGGGGTGTTATATGGCAAAAAAACATTGCTAGATAGGATGCCTCCCTACCAATACGGAGGGGATATGATTGATAGCGTCTCTGTGGATTACTCTGTATTTCAACAGGCTCCTTTAAAGTTCGAAGCGGGCACCCCCATGATTGCAGAGGTGATAGGCCTAGGTGAAGCGCTCTGTTTTATTGAGAGTATTGGGAGAGAAGAGATCTGGAAATGGGAACACGAACTGCTAGAGTATGCTACTTCTGCCCTCAAAAAGATCGATGGCTTGCGCATTATTGGAACAGCTCCCAAGAAAGGGGGTATTATCAGTTTTGTAATCGATGATTTGCATGCTTTAGATATTGGCACGCTCCTTGATATGAAAGGGATTGCAGTGCGCACAGGTAAGTTGTGCGCAGAACCCACTCTTGCCCATTTTGGAGTGCCCTCACTTGTACGCATTTCATTTGCTGTGCATACAACGCATGAAGAAATCGATCTGCTTGTAGAAGCTCTTCGAGAAGCCAGATTATTACTTCATCCCTCGATGTCTTTTTAATGAAAAATTCTCTCATCCGAAAAATTATAAAGCGGGTTAAAAGAAGAAAGTGTGAAGAGGGAGAAAAGCGGTTTCTTGTTTTGTCTACAACCGGTCTTGGGGATACTCTGTGGGCAACACCTGCGCTTCGCGCTCTAAGAAGCACATTTCCCTCCAGCCGGATCTTTGTCTTGACAAGTCTGATCGGCAAACAACTCCTTGCGAATAATCGAAACATCGATGGATTGTTTGGTTATAAAGATGCACTTATCCCTTTGTTTTTTCGTTTGCGGAAAGAAAAGATAACTCATGTGATTAGTTTTCATACATCACAGCGGGCTGTTCTCCCTTTTGCATGCTTGCTTGGGGCTGGATCTGTCATCGGTTCTTATGGTATTAACAAGGGACTCGATGATTTACTTACACATGCGGTCGACCATGGCCGTGTGCATGAAATCCAAAGGCGGCTTGATCTTGTGGCAACCCTCGGTGCTTATACTCCCGACCCTTCCATGGAAGTTTTCCCTGGATTGGAGGAAGAAAAAGAGGCTCAAGTAATGGTTGCTAAGTTACAGATGCCCTCCTATTTACCGTTAGTTGTCTTGCATCCGGGCTCTAAAGATTGTTTTAAGCAATGGCCTGTTTCCCATTTTGTAGAGTTAGGACGGCGCTTATGTCAAACAGTGGGGTGTAAAGTAATTGTAACGGGGAATGCGGAAGAAGCTGCCTTGTGTAATAGTATTGCAGCCTCTATTCCCGATGCGACGGCATTGACCGGTTTACCACTGCTTTCTTTGGCTGCTCTTTTCAAGCATGTGCAGTTATTTATAGGCAATGACACAGGGCCCATGCATCTTGCATTTGCTCAAAAGACGCCGGCCATCGGTCTTTTTTCTGCAACGGATCCTGTTTTATGTGGTCCTTATGGAAATACAGAGGCTCTTGCTATCCATAAAAAGCCCACATGTACCCCTTGTCTTAAAAAAAAATGCAGAGAACCTTTCTGCTTAAGACAGATTGGCATAGATGAAGTTTATCAAGCCGCTTTCTCAATTCTATATCGCACATAAAGATGGAAAAAATTGCAGTTATTGTTTTGAATTGGAACGGCAAGACAGACACCTTAGCTTGTCTGAAGTCTTTACATTCTATTGAAAACATTGATGTCATTATAGTGGATAACGGCTCTACAGATGGTTCTGTAGAAGCAATTGTTTGTCAATTTCCTCAATACACTCTGATACAGGCCGGGTACAATTTAGGGTTTGCGGAAGGCAATAATGTGGGTATTCGGATTGCTTTGCAAAAAGGGGCCACCCATGTGCTTCTTCTTAATAATGACACAGATGTATTGCCTGATCTGATCGAACAGTTGCTTAAACTTATGAAGCGGTATCCCCAGGCAGGAATTGTCGGTGGTAAGCCTGTTCTCTTTTCTCAACCTGACACCTTAGATCATTTTGGAGGAAGGTGGAATCCTAAAAAAGGGCTGTTTGAACTTGTGGGGGCAGGAAAAAAAGAGGTGGATTGGGTGGTTCCCCTAGAGCTTGACTATGTCTGTGGTGCAGCTGTTTTCATCAAAAGGGAGGTGTTTGAAGCCATTGGATTGCTTGAAGGGCGCTTTTTTTTGGTTTGGGAAGAGGCCGATTTTTGCAGCCGAGCTAAGAAAGCGGGCTTTTCTAGTATGACGGCTCCACAAGCTAAGTTTTTGCATAAGGTATCAGCTTCTTTTATAGGGGGCAGACCGCATATTACCTACTTTTGGTGGAGAAATAGGCTGCTTTTTATTTCGCGAAATGTAGGGGCTTTGCCCAAGATGAGTCTATGGATCCGTGTACTTTTGCCGGAGATTTTCAAGCTTTGTAAATTATTTTTTCTCAAAAGGTTGCAGTTTTATTGGTACCGAAGTTGTAAAAATGAAGTAAAGGCAAGGAAGGCCGAGGCATTTTTGCTTAAAACAGGGGCTGCACTCCTTGGTGTTTCCGATTATTTTAGAGGAAGGTTGGGGCCTGCGCCCGCTTCGGTCTTTCGAAAGACGTTTGACTAAGTAGTTGAGAAGATGGTATAAATCGGGGTATGGCCCTAATACGAAACCGCTTTCTTTACCCCTTTATTTGCTTGTTGTCCGTTTTGTTTTTGTGCGGATGCGAGCATAAGATGATGATTATCAATGATGTAAATGAACGTGAAGCCAATGAGATTGTCGTCTTTTTGGCAAGTAAAGGGATTGCATCTGAGAAGGTAGCAACGGTGAGCTCTTCGCCTAGTGCTCAGGGAGGAGGTGCCAAGTATAGTATTTCTGTAGATTCTTCTAAGTCGACAGAGGCAATGGCTGTGCTTAATCAGAATGGATTGCCACGTAAAAAGGGGACAACACTTCTTGATTTGTTTGCGGCTCAAGGGCTCATGTCTTCTGATAAGCAAGAAAGTATCCGTTATCAGGCAGGACTTGCAGAGCAGATTGCGAACATGATCCGCAAAATTGATGGGGTGATTGACGCTGATGTTCAGATCTCTTTTCCAACAGAATCGAATATGCCGGCTCTTCCAGGGGCGGCTCAAGAGGCGCCCAAGAAGATTACCGCTGCAGTCTATGTAAAACACCAAGGGATCTTAGACGATCCTAATAGTCATTTAGTGCTTAAGATTAAGCGTCTTGTGTCAGGGAGTGTAGCTGGGCTTGATGTCAACGATGTGACAGTGATTTCAGACAGATCCCGCTTTACCGATGTCACTTTAACTCCTGCTATAGAACCTTTGGAGTCCAAAGGGAAAGAATACGTCAGTATCTGGTCTATTATCTTAAGTAAAAACTCTGCTGCTAGATTCCGCGTGATTTTCTTTGTGCTCATTAGCGCGGCTTTGATTTTAACGCTGGGGATTGCTTGGCTGGTCTGGAAATTTTACCCGCTTTTGCGTGCACGAGGTGGTTTCAAAACCTTGTTCCATCCAATCCCTTTACAAGAAAAAGAAGAGAATAAAGAGCTTCCACAAGAAGAGCCTAAAGAATGACGCTGGACACTACTGCTGCGGTTGTTTGGAATTCTTTTTTAAGACGGAAGTCGCCGTCTGTGCAAGAAAAGTTATTGCTTGGTCTATCCCCTCAGTTAAGAGAAACTCTTGATAGACAGCCCGCTCTTCCCGTTGACCGGCTATTCGAATTAAGACCACTTGAAGATTCTTTAGATCAGATCCATTATTCTTGGTTTTCTCCTTTTTTGCGCACACTTCCCGAAAAAGAAATCAAACTGTTTATTTCAGCGTTGTCGGCGGCTCAAGCTAAGGGACTCAAGCAAACTCTGCTTCTTTCTAATCTACTGCCCTCTCTTTCTTCTGTGGGAAAAAGATATTTGCAAAAGACTCTCTTTCAAACAATTGCCCCCGAGGACCTGTTACCTCTTACTTGTTTGCCACCGCATCCTCTAAATCGGTTGCTTGATCTTGCCTCAGATGAGCTGTTAGCTCTTATTGATTTGCTTGCAATGCATGACTTAAGTGTAGAGATTAGGCATATCATCGATACCATGAAGCTCAAAGAAATTCATGGACTCCTCACTCGGCCACAACTGCATTTCTTAAAAAAATTGATGCACAAAAAAGAACCGATTACTTTTAAGAAAATGGGACTCGTTGCTTGGGAAAAAGATCCGGAAATGTTGCATGGGATGCTTGTACAGAGAGGGATTAATCGACTGGCAAAAGCGCTTTATCCGCAACATCGTAGTTTATCTTGGCATGTGGCCCATCGTCTAGATATCGAAAAAGGGCAGATGTTGCTTAAGTTGACATCCCCTTTGAATCATGAAAAGGCTTATGAACTCTTAGAAGAGCAAGTGCTCGAGTTGATGCATGGGCTCAAGGAGATGTTATGAAATTCTTTTCTCTGATTTACCAAGGAGATGTGCATCTTGACAAGGATAAGCTCGTGATTCCTAAAGAAGTCTGTAGTCAATTAGTGTCTGCAGAAGAGTTGATTGCAAAAGCGTTAGAGGATGCCGAAAGGTATAAAGAAGAGGTCAGAAAAGAGTGTGAGCTTTTAAAGGAAGAGGCTAAAAAAGAGGGCTTTGCTGAGGGGTTAGAGGTGTTTAATCGGCATCTGATCCACTTTGATAAACAGATCACAGCTCTTCAACTTGAAATGCAAAAGCAGGTCCTTCCTCTTGCGCTCAAGGCTGCCAAGAAAATTGTCGCGGAGCAGCTGGCCTTAAAGCCTGATACGATTGTAGATATTGTAATGCAAGTGCTCGCTCCTGTTGTGCAAAACCAGCGTTTTACTATCTATGTTAGCCGGGAAGATAAAGAAATTTTAGAGGCACACCGGCCCAAATTAAAAGAAGTTCTTGAGCATGTGCAATCTCTTGTGATTCAAGAAAGAGCGGATGTTTCTTCCGGCGGATGTATTATCGAAACAGAAAGTGGGATTATCAATGCAACAATTGAAAATCAGTGGCGTGCATTGGAAGCGGCTTTCGAAAAATATATGACAAAATAGCATCAAACATGCGATAGTGCGTGTTTATGCTACGGCCTATTTCTTTTTTTATTTTCTTCTTATGCCTCCTGGGAGGATCGCTCTCCTTTCTCTATGCAGATGAGCCTTTATTCAGTTCACATGCGCTGATAGCTCAAGAAGCAATCACCCCCTCTATTGCAGAACCTCCTACCATGATCGAGCAGGTAGCCGCCATTACAGCAGTGGCGCTTTTGCCGTTTGCCGTGATGTTGCTGACCTCTTATATCAAGATAGTGATTGTTCTTTCATTGCTCAGAAGTGCGCTGGGTGTTCAGCAGTCCCCTCCAAATCCTGTCCTTAGCGGCATTGCGTTGCTGATGACGATCTATGTCATGTTTCCGACCATGCTCGGGATGTATAAGGCTAGCGAAGATTTTCGTAAAACTAATCCTCCGACTCATCTGTTTTCAGGGGAGAGTGCAGCTTACATTGTCGAAATGATGGATGTGAGTAAAGAGCCTCTAAAAGAGTTTTTGCAGAGAAATACTGCAGGAAAACATATCACCAGCTTTTATCAACTGGCTTATCGCTCTTTCCCGGAAGAGTTTCGCCAAAGTTTAAAACCGACCGACTTTATTGTCATCGTTCCGGCCTTTATTACAAGCCAGTTGAAAGCAGCTTTTGAGATAGGAGTTCTTATCTATTTACCTTTCTTTGTGATCGACCTTGTGACCTCCAATATTTTGCTTGCTATGGGGATGATGATGCTCTCACCTCTTACGATCGCATTGCCTTTAAAACTGCTTTTGATTGTAATGGTAGATGGGTGGACGTTGATTATTCAGGGACTTGTTCTCTCTTTTAGGTAATATATGTATAGTACAGAGATATATCAGCTTTCTTATCATGCTCTGCTTCTGATTCTTATCCTATCGGGGCCTCCTATTATTATCAGTACGATTTTGGGTCTTTGCGTGGCCATCTTTCAGGCCGCCACGCAAATTCAGGAGCAAACGTTGTCGTTTATGGTGAAGTTGTTTGCTGTGATCCTTGTGCTCTTCTTTATGGGGGGGTGGCTTTCGTCCCAAATCATGCAATTTACTCAAAACATTTTAACGAATTTTCCTAAGTGGTCCTCGTGACCTCGCCGACAGAATCTTATCTTAGTTTTTTTTCGGAACTATCGGCCCTAGATCCATGGGGGCTGCTTTGTCTATTTATCTTGGCAGCGATGAGAGTGGCGCCGATGATTGTCACAGCCCCTTTTTTTGGAGCCAGGACTCCAAGCCCGATTAAGATGGGCATGCTGATTATGCTGACGATTCTCTTTTTGCCGAGTATGACGCTTGCCTGCAAGACCTCGCTTAATTTCAATACAGAGTTCATCATGCTTTGCGGCAAAGAACTCTTCATTGGGTTTCTTTTGGCATTTTTAATTTCCATTCCTTTTTATATTGCGCAGTCCTCTGGAATTACCATCGATTTCCTGCGCGGCTCTTCCTCACTGCAAATTAACGATCCCACAACACAGGTACAGGCATCAGACCTAGGGGTTCTTTACAACTATCTATTGATTGTTATTTTCTATGAAGTTAACGGTCCTTTTTATTTTTATAGTGCGATGATCGATAGCTATCAAATTGTGCCCCCCGATCAGTGGCTCTCCCTTTCGTTTTTTTCTTTCCATCATCCTGTGTGGACACAGCTTTGGGATATTGTAAACCAGATTATGGCAATCAGTATTCAGCTGGCAGCCCCTTCCTTGCTTGCCATTTTGATGACAGAGACATTTTTAGGAATTGCAAACCGACTAGCGCCTCAAGTGCAAATTGCCTTCTTGGGGATGTCGCTTAAATCTCTTGTGGGGCTTGGGATCCTGTGTCTTGCCTGGTATTTCATCTTGGAGCAAATGCAGAAGCACACCTTCTTGTGGCTCGAAAAATTTTACACTCTTGTGTTATCGCTGCGTTAAAAATATTGTATATATATTAAAAATATTATATTACAATATTAGGTTTAATAAAACGGGATAACCTTAGGGGTGTTATGCGAAAAAACTGGAAATATGTGCTTCCTTTTGGGCTGATCGCGCTTGTTATGTTTACAAGTAGTGGAAATGCAGATTTTTTCCACAGCGTGCAAAGTCGCAAACTGGGGAACCAAGTAGGAACTCTTGAGCCACGTCAAGAATCAAAGGTAGTAATTAATCCTGCAGCGCGCCCACAAGTGTGTCACGGAGCTGATCTATTTGTATTTGGCAGCTTGCTTTATTGGAATGCTAATGAAAATGGTTTGAGCGTTGCTATAAAAGCTCCCATTGCAAATGATTCGTCCAACTATTTAGAGAATTCTATACTGAAAAATCTCTCCGGTAAATGGAACTGGGGTTTTCGCGTAGGTCTTGGCTATAACACGATGCACGATGGTTGGGATTTGAGAATGCCATGGACCCGTTTTACGGATACAGGACATCGCAATCTTAATACAGCTACTGCGCAATTTTTCCCAACACAAGCTATGCCCAGCTTTATTAGCGATTTGGAGAGCGCAACAGAATCTGCAACTTCTGTGGGCGCTTATTGGGGCTTGAATATCAACGTGCTCGATCTGGATTTGGGAAGGGAGTTTTTTGTCAGCAAGTGGTTAACCCTCCGTCCTCATGGCGGTCTTAGAACGAACTGGATTCACCAAAATATGCATATTTTTTACGGGAACTTAGGTGCTGTTACGTTTCCACAGACGCCTAATGTCAATGTGACTATGAGTGATCATTGGTGGGGTCTGGGGATTGAAGGCGGCCTAGACACACAGTGGGGTTTTGGTGGTGGTTGGAGTGTATTCGGCAACATAGCAGCGGCTGTGTTGTATGGATTACATGAGATAGAAAATGAAAATAACTTAGTTGATGGTTCTGTATTTGCAACATTCTCTGATTCTTACCACATCACGCACCCTATGTTGGATTTCACTTTAGGACTGCGTTGGGATCATCTCTTTTGCCAGGATCGTTTCCACATTGGATTTGATTTGGGATGGGAGCATCATCTGTTTTTGAGTCAGAATCAATTTCCTGTATTTCTAGATGATGTAAGCCCTGGGGCTTTTGTTGCTAACCAAGGCGATTTAACGCTCCAAGGGTGGACATTCTCAGTACGCTTTGATTTTTAACCGATATCTTCGGTTTATTTCCTAGTATTTTCATGCGCGCAATTTCACATTGCGCGCATTGACAAATCACCCTCTCATAAAAAGTCTTGTGGATTTTTTACAGATCAGCTACAACACTGAGATCATTCGGCATTAGGAACCGATGAACAGAAACCGATCCAAACCTAGGGGGATCTCTATGCAAAAGAACTGGAAAAACGTTCTTCCTTTTGCTCTGACAGCACTCGTTGCGTTTACAAGTGTTGCCAGTGCAGACTCTTCCAATAGCGCGCAAATGCGCAATTTGGAAAACCGAGTAAGTGCTCTTGAACAACGTAAAGGTGCAGGCGGGATGATCAATCCTCAAGGCCGCCCGCAAGTGTGTCACGGAGTTGATGTATTTGTATTTGGCAGCTTGCTGTACTGGAATGCCCATGAAAATGGCTTAAGCGTTGCTGTGAAGGCTCCAAGCACAAACTCTCTTGTTCATGATAATCTTCTTGAAAATTCTGTAGTAAAAAACATGTCCGGTAAGTGGAATTGGGGTTTTCGTGTAGGGCTTGGGTATAACACGATGCATGATGGCTGGGATTTGAGAATGCCCTGGACGCGCTTTACTGATACAGGACATCGCAATCCTAATACAGCCGGTGCTCAATTTTTCCCAACACAAGCTATGCCTAGCTTTGTTGAAGACGTAAGTACTGGGGGTTCTACAACTTCCGTGGGTGCTTATTGGGGATTGAATATTAACGTGCTTGACCTTGATTTAGGAAGAGAGTTTTTTGTTAGCAAGTGGTTGACACTCCGCCCTCATGGTGGTCTTAGAACAAACTGGATCCACCAGAATATGCATATTTTCTATGGACACTTAGCAGCGACTGATTTCCCTGCTACTCCTAATGCCAATGTAACTATGAGTGATCATTGGTGGGGTTTGGGTCTTGAAGGCGGCTTGGACACTCAGTGGGGTCTTGGCGGCGGCTGGAGTGTTTTCGGCAATATGTCTGCAGCTGTGTTGTACGGATTGCATGAGATGGAAAATGAGAACAATCTGATTGATGGGGCTACATTTGCCACACTCTCTGATTCTTATCATATCACGCACCCTATGCTCGATTTTATTGTAGGTCTGCGTTGGGATCATCTCTTTTGCAACGATCGTTTCCACATTGGATTTGATTTGGGCTGGGAGCATCATCTGTTCTTGAGTCAAAATCAGTTCCCTGTGTTTGTAGATGAGGCAAATGCAGGTGCTTTTGTTGCCAACCAAGGCGACTTAACGCTCCAAGGCTGGACATTTTCAGCACGCTTTGATTTCTAAGCATCTTAAAGCAAAAAGCTACCTTCCAAAAGGAGGGTAGCTTTTTTTATTGCTTGTGGCGGCAGCTACATGTAGTGAGTCCATTGTAGCTTGCATACTTGTAGAGTTCGTGTAAGGTAGGGAAATTGAATACTTCGCCAATGACATGGTGTAGCGTTTTCTTTTGTTCTACAAGATTTACACCATAGTGAATCAGTTCGCTGGCAATTCTACCGATGATATGTACACCTAAGATTTCTAGAGAGTCTTTTGCGAAAAGAATTTTTAGAAAGCCCGACTTTACCCCTAAGATTTTGCCTCTTGGCATATCGGTGTAGTAGGCCTTTCCAATGCAAAAAGAGATATTTTGTTTTTTTGCTTCTTCCTCTGTTATGCCCACCATCGATACTTCTGGAATGGTGTAGATGCCATAAGGGAAGTGGGAAGGGAGGTGTTCAAGGTCTTGGGTTTGAAAGATGTGAGCCACCGCCACTCGTCCTTGATCCATGCTAGTGCTGGCAAGAGCTGGAAATCCGATTACATCACCAACAGCAAAGATATTGGGGATATTGGTACGGTATTGTTTATCAACGATAACGGTTTGTCTTTTGCCTATAGTGAGGCCAATTTTTTCACATTGCAGAGCTTCTGTGTTGCCACTTCTTCCTGCAGCAAAAAGAAACATGTCAGACACAATGTTTTTTCCGGACTTCAAGCAAATGGTTATGGGATCGGCATCTTGTAGAGGGGCCTTAACGCTTGCAATCGACTCATCGAATAAAATCTCGATGCCGCTACTGCGCATTTGAGTCATCAGCTCTTGAGAAATTTCGTAGTCGACAAAGGGGAGAATATGGTCTTTATCGTTGATGAGAAACACTTTTGTTCCCATAGCAGAAAAGATCGTGGCATACTCGCAGCCAATGACACCTGCCCCTACAATGCAAAGCGATTTAGGAAAACGAGTAAGATTTAAAATGGTATCTGAGTCGTGAATCTTTTTCCCATCAAAGGGAATAAGGGGTGGATGGTAAGGATAAGAGCCTGTTGCAATGATGATGTAGTCAGCATAGAGGGTTTTACCTGTGCTCAAAGCGATAGTATGGGGGTCTACAAATTGTGCTGTCCCATGAAAAATTGTCACATGGTGTTTTAACAGATTTTCTTCAATGGCTTCATTGACAGCAGAGCAGACATAATTTTTTCTGTACATGAAATCTTGGATTGAGGCCGGATGTTCTAGATTCCTTTCCACTCCATATACGCCCTCTTCAAACTTTCCCGATAAAAACAGAGCGGTTTCTCGGAGTGTTTTTGAAGGTAAGGTCCCTGTATTGACCTCAGCTCCCCCAAGAGAGTTTTCTTTTTCGATGATGGCCACTTTATGACCAAAGTAGGCGGCTTTGACGGCAGCTTTTTCTCCGGCAGGCCCTGTGCCAATGACGATGAGGTCAAATTTTTCCATACAACTCTTTTGAATTTGGTGTATATAGGGATAAAAGGATCAAGTCAAGAGATGGAACTACAATTAGAAGCACAGTCGGCAAGTCTTGCCAGCAAAATTAAGCATTATCTGATTACTACAATGGGAGTGACCTTAGATGAGGCAACCGATGAAGAGTTTTATCGCGCCTTTGCACTGACTTTACGAGAAGAGGTGATGATTGCATGGACAGCGTGTACCCACACCTACAAAAAAAACAAAGCACGGATGCTCTATTACATTTGCATGGAGTATATGCCGGGTCGTTTTTTGGGGAACAATATCACCAATATCCATGCTCTAGATTTAGTCCACCATGTGCTCAAAATTTTAAATAGAAATTTTGAGAAGGTGGTTTGTTATGAGTCAGATCCGGGGTTAGGTAATGGGGGGTTGGGTCGCCTTGCTGCGTGCTTTCTTGACTCTCTTGCAACGCAGCAATATCCGGCGCTTGCCTATGGCCTCAGGTTTCAGTATGGGATTTTTGATCAAGAAATTTGGAATGGAAACCAGGTAGAGCGGCCTGAAATGTGGTTGCTTCATGAAAATCCTTGGGAATACCGGCGCGATACTCATGCAACCTCCATTCATTATGGGGGTAGGATTGAAGGGAGAAACAACAAAAAGGGCACGGAGGTATGGGATCTTGTCGATTGCGATGAGGTCAGAGCCTTGGCCTACGACATTCCGATCATTGGGTATAAGGCCAACGGGATTTTTACAGTCAATACACTGCGCCTTTGGACTACCAAAGAATCGCCCCGCAATTTCCAGCTGCAGCGTTATAATGCAGGATTACTTGATCAAGCAGCAGAAAACACCTCTTTGACCGATGTGCTGTACCCCAATGACAATAATGAAACAGGCAAAAGGACGCGCCTGAAGCAAGAGTTCCTTCTTGTTTCAGCTTCGCTCCAAGATGTGATGCGCCACTATTTCCATGCACATACAGATCTGTCTTCTTTTGCTGATAAGGTTAGAATTCATATCAATGACACTCACCCCTCTCTTGCCATTGCAGAGCTTCAGCGACTGCTGATTTCAGAGCACGATTTAGGATGGGAAGAGGCTTTTGAGATTGTCAAAACATGCTGTAACTTTACTAACCATACGGTATTAAGAGAATCTTTAGAGGAATGGAATCAAAATCGGATGCACCACTTATTGCCGGTGCACTACCAAATTATTGAAAGACTTAACCTCGATCTGTGTACGCTTGTCCGGAAGAAATTCCCGGGGGATGAAGAAAAGGTGAGACGTTTATCCATCTTAGAAGAGGGACAAGTGAGGATGGCGCACCTGGCAGTCTACGGATCGCACCATGTTAATGGGGTCGCAGGGCTGCATACAGAAATCCTTAAAAAGACCATGTTTAAAGATTTTAATGATCTTTTCCCGGATCGGTTTATCAACGTCACAAATGGAGTGACGCAAAGAAGATGGCTTTTGCATTGTAATCCTCATCTGTCTCATTTCATTTCAGAGAGAATCGGTAATAAATGGATCACAGATTTTAAAGAGATGGCGCGTCTTAAAGCCTTTGCACAAGATCCGGCAAGTCAGAACCGTTTTTTGGAGATCAAAAAACAAAATAAGCAAGCCTTGATTGATTTTATCGAAGTAAAAAATCCGATTCGGGACAATAAAGGAAAGCCGATAGGGCAGTATAACAAGCTAGATGTAGACGCTCTTTTTGATGTACAGATCAAAAGGATTCACGAATACAAGCGGCAACTGATGAATATTTTGCATGTCGTCATGCTATATCAAGAAATCAAAGCAAATCCTTCTTCCCGTATCAAGCGATGCGTCATTTTCGGGGGCAAAGCCGCACCCGGCTATGCAGCTGCAAAAAATATCGTGCAGTTGATTTGTCTTGTTGCAAGAAAAATTAATGAAGATCCTGTTGTCTCAGCTAAGCTACACGTGGTTTTTATAGAAAATTATAACGTCTCTCTCGCAGAAAAAATCATCCCGGCAGCAGATCTGTCCGAGCAGATCTCTACAGCCGGAATGGAGGCGTCCGGCACCGGTAACATGAAACTTGCCATTAACGGAGCGCTCACTATCGGTACAGAGGATGGCGCCAACATAGAAATGCATCAGGCGATCGGGGCTACTTACTGGCCTTTTGGTTTTGGAAAAAAGGCAGAAGAAAATCAAGTGCTAAAAGGATCGTACAATCCGTGGAATATTTATATTCATGACCCTCTTATCCATGCCGCAGTTAATACGCTGCATGATCGCACTTTTGCAACAAACGATCTAGAGCACGATGCTTGTACAGCTCTTTATTCTCTGCTTCTCGATTCTAGCAATGGAACACTGCCTGATCGCTACTTTGTCTTAAATGACTTAAAAGAGTATTACGAGACGCAAAAAAAGGTGGAAGCGTTGTACCAAAATCCTTCCAAATGGGCAGAATACGCGATCCAAAATATCGCTGCCATGGGCTCTTTTTCCTCAGACGAATCGATCCACAACTACGCAAAACAGATCTGGGATCTTAAGATCTGCCCTTGCGATCCACAGGAAATTGCGCGAGTGCGCGCTGAATACAGCGAGCATGACAAGTGCCGTATCTTATGAGATGATTTGTGTGTAGTAGCGGAGCTTGCCATTTTCTTTTTTGGGGACAATGCCATGCGTCTCGGTTTCAAATCCGGGGAAGGCATTATCAAAATCTTCGAATGCGAGTAGATAATCAAGCACGGATTGGGTAATTGGCTCTCCCGGCATGACAATAGGGATGCCGGGAGGGTAGGGAACCAGCATCACAGCTGCTGTTTTACCGAGAAGTTTATCAAGGGGTAGCTCTTTTGTTGACCCGTCAATGATGTGTTCGTAGGCCTCATAAGGAGCCATCTTAGGCACAGGCAGATCGCTAAAGACCTTCATTGTCGTTTTGGCAATCTCTTTTTTCTTTAGGTGGGTATGCATCTGCTTGGCAAGATCTTGAACGTTTAAGGTTCCATAGACATCGGGGTATAGTTTTGCAAGATCGGGAAATAGCTCTTCGCAAGAGGCGTTCTTATCGAATCGTTTTTTAAATTCTGAAAGAGCAGAGAGAAGGAAGCTCGATTTGCCTTGCGAGATGCCGATAGAAAAAAGAAAGAGGAAGGAATAAAAACCTGTTTTTTCATCGACAATCCCTCGATTCATAAGGAATTTGGAGACAATCGGGGCCGGCAGACCGAAGTCTGCCATAGAGCCGTCAAGGTTGACCCCTGGGGTCAGAAGAGTGACTTTGATGGGATCCAACATCATGAATCCATTGTGGATCTTAGTGTAGCCATGCCAGCTGTCACTCGATTTGAGCTCCCAATTTTTGGGTTCATGGTCCATTTTTCTTTTCGAAGAGAACGGAGGCTGCCAAACAGAGAACCACCAAGGGTCGCTTTTTGTTTTCACATGGCGTTGCATCTGTAGCAGTTTTTTTCTAAAGATGATGGCTTCATCAATGGAGTCTTCGATCAAGATTTTACCACTTTTCCCTTCCATCATTTGCGTGGCTACATCTAAAGAAGCAATCATAACATACTGTGGAGATGTGGAGGTGTGCATCATGAATGCTTCGTTAAAGCGGTCAGGATCAACGCCTGTACTTCCACTACGGACATGAATCATTGACGCTTGGGAAAAGGCGGCGAGCAACTTGTGGGTCGATTGCGTGGCAAAGAGGTTGGGATGGATTGTTTTATCATGGGTTTTTCCCATGGCAAAGCGGTCGTGGTAGAGGGGATGAAAGGCGGCATAAGCATACCATGCTTCATCGAAAAGCAGGTCATCACACACTTCTTTTAACCTCTTTTTGATCTCCACCACATCGTAGATCAGGCCGTCATAGGTTGAATTTGTAATTACGGCCAGCTTAATTTTTGCTTTTTTATTTTTGATCAGAGGATTTTTTAAGATCTTTTCGCGGATTACTTTCGGATCAAACTCTTCGAGACGAATGCCTCCAATGATCCCATAAGCGTTGCGAGAGGGGATAAAGTAGATGGGAATGGCGCCTGTCATTGTGAGCGCATGTTGCAACGACTTATGGCAGTTGCGATCGATCAGGGCAATATCTCCTCGTTTCAAACAGGAAAGGGCTACGATTTTGTTGGCAGTGGAGGTGCCGTTAGTGACAAAGTAGGTCCTATCTGCATGGAATACTTTTGCTGCATGTCTTTCTGCTTCTCCGTTGACACCTGCATGCTCCATAAGAGAGCCAAGTTCTGGGACAGAAACGGAGAGGTCTGCGCGGAATACATTTTCTCCAAAGAAGTTATAGAACATCCGACCAATCGGAGATTTTAAAAAGGCAACGCCGCCCATGTGACCTGGGGTGTGCCAGGCATACTTATATTGTTCTGTATATTGCATGAGCGCTTTGAAAAAAGGGGGCGTGATTTTGTCTTTATAATCAAAGAGGGCGCGCTCAACCCTACCGGCAATGAAGTGGGGAGTATCTTCCATCTTCCAAATGCAGCCTTGAGTCATGCTGATCAGATCATAGGAAATCTCCTCAAGGCGATGTTTTTCTGTGAGGATGAAGATCGGAATCAGGTCATTTCTTTTGCGGATGGAATGGATATATTGCTCAGAAGATAGATGTGCTTTAGAGCCAAGATCCCAATTGACAAGAACACAGCCAATTTCCGGATGCCCATGAAAAGAGAGAAGCGCTTCTTTAGGATCTGTCGACTCGATGACGCTAAATCCGGTTTCGTGCAGAGTTTTCACAATGAGGGCAAGCGCATTTTCTTCACCGGAGGCTTTACTTAAGTCAGGATCAATGATATGGATGACGTTCATCTTATCCACTTTTTTGTTTTGAATAATTCGACAACCCAAGGGAAGGCGCACATAAGAACCATCCCTAATCCTAAAAAGAGCTCATAGAATAGCAGACTGCCAATAGAGAGTTGAGGGGGAGGGATAAATCCAATCCCAATGCTAAAAAGAGAACTTAAGATGCCAATTCCTGCCACAATCCACATCCCCCATTTCTTGCCTCCAGGGATTTGATAGGCCCTTTGTACATTTGGCTTTTTGTAACGCAATACAATGGCTGCAATAAACATTAGCAGATACATGACAAGATAGAGTTGGGCTGTAAGCGCTGTTAAAATCCAGTAGGAAGAAGAGACTGTGGGCATAAAGAGAAAGACAAGGGATAAGACAGTGACGAGAACTGCTTGGAAATAGAGCAGAACGATCGGCATTTTTTCCTTGTTGACCTTTTGAAAAAAGGGGGGTAAGTCACCCTGATGCGCTGTGACCATGAGTCCTTTGCTAGGGCCGATGATCCATGTACTGATCATGCTAAGTGCGCCAACTACAATAAGAGCTGCCATAATGGGCGTGATCCATTCAAGGTGATAGGCTTGAAAGAAGATGGCAAAAGCTTCCATCACACCTGCAACAAGGCTAAGCTGTGATACAGGGACAACAATCCCAATGGCTAAGGAGCCGAGAAGGGAGAGAATAATGATAATGATAACAGAAATCACCATGGCTCTTGGGTAGTCGCGCTGAGGATTCACGACATCGCCTGCGTGGACAGCCGATAGCTCCATTCCTGCTAGGCCAAGGAGTATCCCTACAAGGAGTACAGAGCTATTTAGATGAGAAAAGTCAGGGATAAGGTTTTCGAAAGTAAACTGGAGCTCTAGAGGATTGCCTCCCATAACCCAACCTATCCCAAGAGCAATGATCAAAGCGCCGGGAAGAATTGTCCCTGCAATGACTCCAAAAGAGCTAATCCAGCCCGAAGCTTTCATCCCTAAAAAATTTAAGAACGTCAGACCCCAAAAAGAGATGAGGATAACGCTTAAGGTAAAAGCTTTATTGTGGGCAAGGTCGGGACTGATGATGTAGGCCAAGGTGCCGGCTGTAAAGGCGAGCATCGTAGGATACCAGATCACATTTTCGATCCACTGCAGCCAGATCGCCATGAATCCCCATTTTTCTCCGAGCCCCTCTTTGACCCAAACGTATACGCCCCCTGTTTTTGGCCAGCCTGTAGAGAGTTCTGCGGAAACCAAGGCTGTAGGAATAAAAAAACCGATGCAGGCAATGAGTAGGTAGAAGATAAAGCTAAGACCGTATTCCGATTGAACGGGAAGATTTTTCAAGCTCATGATCGCAGCGACATTGATCATGGCAACGGTAAAGAGTGAAATCCCTTTTCTCATGTCTCAAGAGATGCCCCATTGCAGTAAATGGATCAAGAGAATTTTTACAATTTGCTTTAAATTGCCTTTTTCTGAAAAATATCCTCCATGAAATTTTTGCGATTTCTGCCCTATATTGCCATTTTTTTGTTAACTCTTGGTTTTTTTCATTTACATAAGGAATTCCGTTTTTTTCAGAAAAAAGCGCTTGCTTTTAAAAAAGAAGAGCCTTCAAGACAGGTAAATGGAGACGAAGTATTACCGGCAGAGCTTAGTCATGTGCCCTATATGGAGACATTGGGGACTAAGACAATTACCATCCGAGGGATATCCAATCCTTACAACCCTGCAATTCTCAAAAGAGAAGATGGCAGGTACGATCTTTTTTTTCGCTATGATGTGTTGGATGAAAATAAGCAATCGCTGATTGCGACGTACATAGGTTATGCGGAGTTAGACGACACATTTTGTCAAACGGCTCAAGAAGCGGTAGTTGTCACTTCTTATACCAATAGCGCAGAAGATGCGCGCGTGCTAAAGACGCAAAATGAGCCCCTTGTTATCTATAACGACCAGGTGGCAAATAAGCGAGTGATGCATGTTGCAAGATGGGATAGAGAGCATCTTGCCCTCAAGGATATCAAAGCTTTAGACCCTCATCTACAGTCTAAAGAAAAAAACTGGGTTCCTTTAGAGTATTGCACCGCAGAAGGGGGTTCCGAGATCTATTTTCAACACACCCTAGCTCCTCATAAACTGATCCATTGGAAAAAAGATCAGCCTGTGAAAATTGATTATATGGCGCCCTCTTACAGTAAAAAGCTAGAGGCTGTGATGTGGCCCCGTTTATGGGGAAGATTGCGCGGTGGGACCCCTGCCCAAAAAGTAGGCGATGAGTACCTTGCTTTTTTTCATAGTTCTTTCTCCGATCAAGATGAAGTGCAGTGGTACTGTATGGGAGCTTGTACTTTTGAAGCGCATCCCCCCTTTAGAATTACCTCTATCTCCTCTCACCCCATTCTATTTAAAGAGATTTACACAACGCCCTTTTGCCACACCGTTTTTTCTGCAAGACGAGTGATTTTCCCTTCTGGCTTTGTCATAGAAGAGCATGAAGGTCGTGAGGTAATACAACTCTTTTGCGGGGAGAACGACTCCTGTATCAAGATGGTGACTTTAGACAAACAAGAGTTGCTCTCTAGTCTCAAGCGCATTGAGAGAAAAGCGCTCTAATTTCTCAAAGCCCTTTGCAAATTCCCGGGAACTTAACCCTTTCAAGGAAGTATGAGGTCTTTCATGGTTAGAGCAAGGTTAGGGTTTAGAAGGACGAAAAACCATCACAGTATTTTTAAACCAGTGTACAGCTGCCAATTCTCTTAAATGATTTTCTGCTTCAAGATCATTATACCAGCCCATATTCGCAAAAATATGTTTTATGTAGTCATTGTTTTGTTCATTAAAATGACCTGTGCCACCTTGCCCTTTGACTGCCCAGCTAAGGATTAAACCATTTTTTACATGGCGTACAAGGTTTTCGATAAAGATGGTCTCATACTGTTTAGGCAGATGTTCTCCTACTTCAAGGCTCATCACCCAATCATAGTGCTTTTGTACATCGACAGGGCTACTAAGATCTAAAACAAAACAGGTGCCACCACTGGCGTCCTCTGTCACTGGGTTGCCATCATAGCCCACAGCATAGATCCCGTTTTTGATAAAATGATTTACATAATCACCGTCGCCACATCCAAAATCTACCAAGGTTTCTGCTTTTTCTTTTCTTAGAAAATCAACAATGGCGTCAGCAAGTTTCCAGTCGGTTACATGCTCAGAATCGCCTATAAAGTAACCATGAGAGGAAACATAATAGGACTCTGATGCAACCAAGGGCACGTTTATGGATAATAGAATGCTTGCTAAAAAGCTAAATTTTGTATACTTGTTCATATCTCTCCTAAAGTTCTTTACTGCGAAAAACAGCGCTTACATATTTGCTTTTGACATAAAGGGCATTTCCAATAACATCATCGTAAATATAATGAGAAAAGAGTTCATACCCTTGGTTTGTCATAAGTTCATGAATTTGCTGAAACTGGCTTATTCCTTTGCGGATCCGTTGATGATACGTTTTTAAATGCACAACGATCCCATCTTTCAAATATTCAGGAATGCTTTTTAATATGCTTAATTCATTGCCACCACAGTCAAGATAAATCAGATGAATTTTATCAATCTTTTGTGACTTGCAAAACTCTAAAAAATTAAATGTAGGGACCTGATAAGAAGGTCCGAATAAAAAAGATATTTTTGAATTTGTAGGCTTTAATAGAGATCCTGAAAAATGGTAATAGAATTCGTCTGGGGCGTCATGCGCCAATGTGGAATAAAAAAGATGAGATCCATTTCTAAGTTCATTTAAAAGACCAAAATGTGGCTTAAGATTAGGTAATTGACTGCCAAAGTAACTCAATCTTTCAAAATCATTGATATCAGCTGAGAATCCATATACGTTTGCGCGTTCTTTAGCCTGTGCAACCGACGAAGTAAAATCAGCTATACGATCACCAATCGCTATGACAGTTGGGTTATAGGGAAGAAAGAATAACATGACGCCCACTTCATAGGGTTTATAATAGGGAATCAGTCCTTCTTTCTTAATATCTAAAGCATAAGTAGAATAGGTCAACAGGCATGTGATCAACACCCATTTTAAAAGTTTCATCTTTTGCTCACTTAATTAAATACCTTCGTTTGAACCTAAATCTGATTGTACATCCAGCTTATTGGTTACCACATCTTCGATTACAGAATAGATGTGGATATCAGGGACTAAAATGATATCCAAATCGTAAGGCATAAAAATTTTGTAATTTTCGTAGTAGCGTAATACCTTTTCCATGCCTCTTTTTGTCCATATCATTGACTGGGTGCCAAATCTTGAGCCTGATTGCCTTAAATCTGAAGATATAGGTTTATTAATGTTAAATTTTTCTTGGCAACGGGTTTCAATATTAGGACGGTAGTTTGCCCCATAAGGCGTATAATACTGACCTTCAGGGCCTCGGTAATCACGAAAAGTAAACAGCACGTCCCAATTTTCTCGACCTTCCAGGAGATCTAATTGATCAATATAATCAGATAAGATATGAGGGTTTTTAACGACTTCAACATCATCTTCACAAATCCAGATGATTTCATAACCAGAATTTAAGGCATCTTTGATGACAGTTAAGTGACTCAAAATACAACCAATCACCCCACGGGCTGAACAATGGCATAGATAAGAGGTTCCCTCTACTTCCACAACTTCGTGGCTTACATATTCTTTACCATTTACAGGATCTATGCGATAAACTGTACCCATGCCACCGGGACGCATTCCTTTTTGAAAAACAAGACTTACATCCCAAAGCGTCTCTATGGGCAATTTCCAGCCATTGATAGCTGAAAAGCGATACGGAACAATCCCATAAGGAGCAAATTCGTCTAAAGTAAGTTGATATTTTTTTTTGCGATGATCAAGGTTGATAACATACATATAATCAACATTGCGGATTGTCATGACTTCTGTTTTGTCATTAAGAATGGGTAGATGATCATGAAGTTCACTAAAACAAAAGGAACTGATTAAAACAAAGAGTAGGTTGAAGACAAAATTCACTCAAATAGCTCCTTTTTAACAAAGAGGGCATCGCCATGGATATTCGGTAAAAAAAAGTGAGATAGTAAAACAAACCCATTTTTTTCCATGAATTTTCTTAATTCTTGAAAAAGTGTCATAGATAAGCGAGATTGAAAAAGTTGAGAACGTATATAGACTAAGGAGACATTACTCAATAAATGATGCATGCCTACTAGAATTTGTTTCTCATTGCCTTCGGCTGATAGCCAGAGCAGATCAATCTTTTGGATTTTCTCTTTTTTACAAAAATCCAAAAGGGAAATACAGGAGACCTTTTCGATGGGACCAAGAAGGTGTACTTCCATATTCTTCGTGGGTGGAAGAAGCGAACTGTGAAATTCAAAGACAGGAGACTGGCCATAGGTCCCATGGCAGATGTAGAAATTCTTCATCCCCGAAGTGTTATTTAGAGCTTGATTCAAACAAATAACATTTGTAAATGCAGTAACTGCTTCACATAATTTCGAAAAAGCCGTGCTAAGAGGTTCAAAAGCATAGATTGTTCCGTTAGGGAATCTTTGAGCTATTTTAAGAGTATCACGACCTTGGTATGCACCTGCCTCAACAATAATGGGATCTTCGGGAAGGAACTTCGCCAAGACTCTTAAGTTGCGAATATTATAAACCTCAGACACGCCTTCAAATTCATGAGGCTGTTGATCACAAAAGCAGAGATTGATTATTGCAAAAGTAAACAGAGTAAACAAAACGCGCATTTCAAGCTCCTTGTAGTTTTTTTCATCGTTTCTTTTGTCAAAAATTCACCTTTCTAACTAATCTGAGAAACGTCTTGGAAAACTTCTGGTCATGTTGACTTGGAAATTAATTTTTTGTAAACAGGTTTCTTATTTTTTATGGGATAATGGGATGCTTAGAACTCTTTTTTTGTTAGGATTTTTACTCATTTTTACAAGGGGTTTTGGAAATATTGAAGACCATCTAAAAGTGATTGGTGAACGGTCTGATGCTCACAGAATGAAGAATATCGATTTTATCTACATGATTAACCTTGATGAGCGTCCTGAAAAATGGCAATTTTGTAATGACCAGTTGAATCCATATGGTATTTTTCCTTATCGCTTTTCTGCAGTAAATGGATGGAAACTAACACTAGAAGTAATCAACGATATCGGTCTTAAATTTCATCCTGCTAGTATGTTAGGAGGATATCTAGGCACCAGCTACCTTGATCCCACGCTTGAGCAAATACATGGACCTATAAATAGGGAAGGGCAAGTCTATTTTTGCCATTGCATGGCGCGAGGAACAATTGGGATTGTTTTAAGTCATCTTTCTGTTTTACGCGATGCGCTTTTATCCAATTACAATACGATATGGATCATGGAAGATGACATTGAGGTGCTATCCAATCCGCAGGAACTTTCCTCCTTGATCGAGAAGCTAGATCGAGCAGTTGGGAAAAATAACTGGGATGTTTTGTTTACAGATCGGAATTCAAGAGATCCTCAGGGACAAGATATCCCAGCCAGAGGCATGGCTCGTCGGCCTAATTTTAATCCGAGAAGTATCGAACAATATCTAACATGTACTCAAATCGACAATAATTTTATCCGCCTTGGGGCTCGTTTTGGAGCGTATTCTATGATTCTACGGAAGAGCGGCGTGAAAAAAATATATAATTTCATTATAAGTCATTCCATTTTTCATCCTTACGATATGGATTTTTATCTACCGCCGGGGCTTAAAATGTATACCGTTGTGAACAACGTTGTTTCTAACTTTCCTTTGGCTCCATCAGATAATGGTGGACAAAACTATTTACAGTGAGACTGTTTGACCTGGCGAATATAGCCCATTGGTAACTCTCTTTGGAGGGAGGAAACTTCTTGAGATAACTGATGTAAAAGGGGGATATGCTCACAAATATCTGACCGGGTGCGGTAAGCTTTTTCAAATCGGACAGACAGTTCGTTTAAAGCTTCAGTCCTCACATTAGAGACAAAAAAGATACTCAGCACTAAGAAAACTACTGCTCTATTTTTCACAAGGACTCCTAAAGCTACAAAAGAACCAAAAAATTTTCTCTCTGTGGTAAAATTCAAACATTTTTGCAACAAAGCCTCGGGAAATTGTTCTTGATCAATTCAAGCGCCAAGGGAGGTTTTAGTATCTGCTGAGGTTCCCATTGATATGCCATAGCGATCTTCTGTTCTTTTATGAGAGCTTAGTTGCATTCCATTTTTCGTGAGTTCCAATCGAAAAGTAAACAACTGTGCAATTACTAACTGCCCACTCATGATTTTCAATGCCCATCAAGCAACAAACAGCCCAATACACCGCCATGAGCTACGATCAATGAAGGCCCAGGGAAAGACAGAGCGTGGTTGATTCCATCTCGTACTCGATCCATAAAAAGACGTGCTTCGCCACCACTAGGAAAAGGAGAATACATTCCCAAACGCGCTATCTCTGTCCAAATTTTTCCGGAGTATTCCCCAAGATTGCCTATTTCGTAGTGAGGTACTGACAATCGTGCAGCAGTGATTTCCTGGGTTTCTTGCGCTCGTTTCATCGGGCTTAGACAAATGGTTTGAATTGGCAGGAGAGCAATCATAGGCTCAATAGTTGGGGCCTAATTTCTTCCAACCGTATTTAATGAAATATCCTTAGGATGGTCTCCGTTCCCCGCACCTTCTAGGATATTATGATTTGTCTGTCCATGCCGAACAAAGTAAAACTCCTTCTTTAAGATCATCGATCCCACCTAATCTCAGAATAAAATTCTCCTTTCATAATATGATCAAAAGCCATTGCGACATAGTCAACAATATTTGAAGGCAACCTGCTGACAGGAAAAAATTCCAATTTTTCACATTTCTCAGGCTCAAGATTCTTGATTATCCCATGCCAAGATCGGCAATCGAAAAACACATCAACGTTCAATCGATTTGTTTTTCGATGCATCACATGAACAACCTTAATTTGCGAAGAAGAGAGTTCTATCCCAATTTCTTCTCGAGTTTCTCGGATCATTGCTGCCGATGCCGGCTCACCATCTTCAACATGACCAGCTACTAACCTCCACATTCCATCGCAATAACTGGTATTCTTTCTTAAGTGAAAAAGAATCTTGTCTTTTTGTCTTAAAATAAGATAAGCGTTTGCGCTAGCACCAGAGCGTTTTTCGATAGTAGTCTAAAATTTCTTGTCCTCCAGACATCAATGGCATTTCTTGCAGATCTTTTAAAGAGGCCCATTTGTAGTTTTCGTGTTCGTTGGAAAGACAAATATCGGGCTTTTGATCTACCTGAATTTTAAGCAGGTGGTAAACATAATCGACTGTTGGTTTTTGGATGTATAAGGCTCCTACGTATTGAACTTGCGATGGACGCGCAAGAAAGATCCCAGTCTCTTCCGATAATTCACGAACTGCAGCTTGTTCAGGCGTTTCTTCTTTCTCCAGTTTTCCTCCAGGAACGCCCCATCTGCCAGGCTCCGATTTATTGCTGGCGCGCTGCAGTAAAAGAAGCTTGCGGTCTATCTCAAGATAGCAAGCTGCAACGTGCACTTGAGGTGAAAAATCTTCAGGCTTTTTTTCGTGTATTTCTATATCTAGAGCTTTTTTCATAGCTTCAAATAATACCCTGTATTTCCCCAAAAAACAAGAGGCGAAGTACCTGCTTTAGTTCTTTATTCTTAAGCATTTGAATTTTTAAGGCCATATAGCTTGCAAGCAGCAGCACTTCGATTCTCAGACAGAAGCCAAACTGTTGGCTTCTTTTCTGACCAAAAAAACCACCTGGTGGCCAGAACTGGAATCCTTCCGGTGTGCGTCCTGGAGGCCGCAGCACTTCGATTCTCAGACAGAAGCCAAACTGTTGGCTTCTTTTCTGACCAAAAAAAACCCACCAGAGGTGGGTTTATTTTGGCCAGAACTGGAATCGAACCAGCGACACAAGGATTTTCAGACCCATTCGGCGTAAAACTCTGAACACCTAAGAATATGCCAGAGCTAAATTTTCTAGGGAAGAAATGCATTGCCTGATTCTGCTTTATGCCTTAAAATCCTTTTAAATTCAGGTCAGTTGCGGAAAAAGGGCTATCTATTTTTGCTGATAGAAATTTTTTCACAGCCAACAAGATCGCTTCTTTTTGCAACAATTAACCCATCAACAGAAAAACTTTCTCCAGGCGAATGTTCAGTTAAAATGACATAATCACAGGACTCCAAAAAATTGATACAATCCATTTGAAGTTGCTGTGAATGCGTGGAGATGAAAAGATAGTCAATCTTTTTTGCATGTATCGATTTAACAGCTGATTGGAGCATAGCATATTCAGACCCTTGAATGTCAGAATGCAGAATATTCACATGTTCAATATTGTTGGATTCTAAAAAGGAATCAATAAACACAGAGCTTGCGTCTTGTGAATTTCCTGAATCATCGTTACACTCTCCAACATAACCATGAATAAATGTGCCTGTTAAACCATTAAGAGCAAAATTGCGTTTTCCTATATTAAGACGTTCAGGATCGGGTTCGACCAAATAGTTTTGCGCTTGAGGGATTGTTTTGGCAAACCAAAGAGAATAATATGCCCAATAACTGCCTAACTCTATCATCACCGCATTAGATGGTATGTGCTTAAGAACTTCATAGAAAGCCTTTTCCTCTTGAGGCTCGTGATGTCCCTTTAGTCCATAGATAAGATCGGTCATCCAATTGCCATAGTAACAATCTTTTACGACTTTTACTCCATTATGCATTACTTGGTAAGAAGTCTGATTATCAACGTAAAATACTTTTCCTGCGTCTGGGCATTTAGGGATATAATCTGCATCGCGACATCCGACTGTTAAAATAACCCTAGCATAAGAATCCCATAAACCATGAGAAGCAATCCATTTGAAAAATTCTTGTCTATGTTCTTCCGTATCTTCATGATAGGTCCAATCGGAGCCATAGGTATTAGTTTGTCTTTGATGAAGCAATTTAAGACTTTCTACGGATGCAAAACTCATGCTGGTAAAGAGAGTGCAGACGAGACAAACATATTTGATCATTTATAACCTCTTATTTTTCTCGGGCATATATTTCATCGACACCTAATTTAATGACTCTCTTATATCCAAGAGGTTCCAGAAAATCTTTAAATCGATCTGTCCCTAGATTATTTTCAACATCGATAACTTCAACCTCAATCGCCCGAAAATCAAGCGATTTTAGAATCTCTAATTCACCACCCTCAGTATCAATGCTCATGTAATCTATATGAGTTAGTCCCTGGCTAAGAAGTAGTGTAGTAAGATCGTAACACTGGACCGTAATAATTTCAGCTGATCCCCCATAGGCTTCTAACTCTTGTTGAACTCGATTTAGATGTTCGGGATCATAATTATTCAAAATGCCACTCAGCATTTCGCTATCTCCCTTAATTCGCAGAAAGGGTACAGTACCTTGATGACTTGATATACATCCCTGTATACACAAAGCATCTCGCGCATTTTTTAAGCATTGAAAGACTTCGGGAATAGGCTCTATGCAAATCCCTGTCCATCCCATAGTCTTTTCAAAGAAATAGGTGTTGCTGAAGGTAACCCCATCATGAGCTCCAATATCAACAAAAATGCCGTTTCTTTTTTCTTTAAAAAACTTTTGATAAAGATACCTGTCCTGATCGAATTGACTATGGAACTCTAATCCTTCTGTGCCTTTATATTTTTCATAAAGCAGCTTAAGATCATCTGTTGAACCTAAGCAAACATTACTCATTAGGGAAAAGATGCCTATAAGTACTGTTGTAATAACGCTTTGACAGTGAGCTATTTTCATGTGAATGCCGTCCTACTGTGTTGCTGCTTCATATAGCGTTTGGGAAAAGTACTGAGGAGAGAACAACTGTGCCTGCTCACTACTTAAAAATTGTCTAATTGAATCTAGATACTGTTCATACACTGATTCAGGCATGGTTTTGAGAAAAACATAAAGCTCTTCCACATTTTGGAAATCTCGATAGTCGATAAAACAGTCTTTGGGAATATATTCCTCAATATTAGGAGCTCCCCAGTAAACAGGCACGCAACCTGCTGCAAAACAGGGAAAAATTTTTTCACTGATATACCCATTCAAATGAGTTCTGTTTTCAAAACAAATGCAAAAGCGATAATTTTTTAGGGTATCTATTTTCTCTTTTCCACAATTTAGTCCAGGGATACGTCCTTTATAACATCTATTATAAATTAAGTTTGGATACGGGGAGCCATAAAACTCAAATTCTCCTTTTGGTTTTTTGGAGAAGAATTCAACGATAGGTCCACGATGTTTTGCATGCCAATTACGAACTACCATTGTGCATAGTTTTTTTTCTTCAAATGCTGGAAGTTCATCGATCATGGGCATTAAATCTGGAAAGAAAAACTTGAAAAACTTTTTGTTGTCAATAGCTTCATCATCCCATGTATAAATTCTAGAAAAGGGCTCCGCATCAACATAAGAAATACGTTCTGGTTCCATCATGAATAAGACTTTCTTGCCTGGAGAACAGTTATCGAGATGCGCTAAGTTGTCATGACCATTGAAAATAATATAACGTTTGATCGATGCATAATCGGAAGTAATCGGAAGGTGATATTTTTGGTCGGTGATACGGATTTCGTAGGTGTTTCTAATTTTTTCAAAACAGGCATCTGCTAGAATTTCCTCGGTATACATATTTGATACGATTTCAACAATTTCAGCTTGTAATGTTGCTAGTCCCAATGTAAGTGTAAAGAGTATGGTAGATTTCCATTTCATAGTAGCCTTCTGTATTAATTTTTCTTAAAAAGAACAGCGTTATCATTCTCGATGCTCGCCACAACTTCGCACGCATCGCAAAGAGCAACGAAGGCTTTCATTTTTGGTTGTTCTCTACCAATCATAAGATAGAAATTAGAAAGTAATATATATCCCCCTGATTTTACCTTAGGCAAATACAATTCCGCGTCTTCTAACGCACCTCTTTCAGAAAAATTACCATCTAGATGTAGAAAATCAATCTCAGAGGGGATATCGAAAACTGCTTGCGCTGAAGGCTTAAAAATTTCTGCGCAAAAATTCCTTAGAGACCACTTATTTATCAAATGCTGATAACTGTTATGCACAGACTGCATATCTAATTGAGACCACCATTGTTTGTTAGGGTCATTGTCGGCTAAATATTTAGTCGCTTCTGCATTGGACCATGCATCAACAGCAAAAATCTTTCCTGAATTTAAATATTTAAGAGTAGTTGCAACGGGTAATACTGAAGAGCCTGTAAAAGCACCAATTTCAACACATATTTTTGGGTGAGTTAATAGAGTTAAATCCATTAAAAGGTTGATTTTTTCGGCAGAACACCAACTGTTTTTTAATTCTTGTATTACCTTGGCTTTTAAATCTGCATATTTGCGATTGTTTAAAATGTCGAGTGACTTCGATTCGTCTTGAAGTAAAAAACTAGGATTCCATTCGGCATATGCCAGAGAACTTATGCAAAGAGTTAATACAGCTAGCATTCTAAACCATTTCATGTCGCTCACTCCTCTTCTGAAAAGTTCTCTTTTATATAACTTTTTTTCTATCTTGCCAAGATATTTTTCAGCACACCAAAAGCAGCTACCTCTGTGAAGGAAAATTGTGTTTAAAACATTTGCAGTAACTTTTTTCTTTGACGGATTAGAGCCATCGCTTCCCGATGGTAAGCTTTTGCCAGCTTAGTATGTCCACCATGCCGTAATGCTGAACCGAAATTGATTTCCTTTGACAATAGCGGCTTTTTTGCCTGAGATAATCAACCACTTCTTGTTAATGTGCCAAACTCCTGCTCTTAAGGGGGCCTGATCATCGATAAATCCTTTTTGGTGCGCCGCATCAATCAATTTGAGCTTGAGTGCTTTTGCTGCGCTTTCATCTCGAAACAACTCAGAATCACCTCTCATATGATGACTCCTAGCGTTAAAAAATATTCAGAGTCTATGCGTAGAATGCTTTAGAAAATGGTGGCCAGAACTGGAATCCTTCCGGTGTGCGTCCTGGAGGCCGCAGCACTTCGATTCTCAGACAGAAGCCAAACTGTTGGCTTCTTTTCTCTCCAGAACTGGAATCCTTCCGGTGTGCGTCCTGGAGGCCGCAGCACTTCGATTCTCAGACAGAAGCCAAACTGTTGGCTTCTTTTCTCTCCAGAACTGGAATCCTTCCGGTGTGCGTCCTGGAGGCCGCAGCACTTCGATTCTCAGACAGAAGCCAAACTGTTGGCTTCTTTTCTCTCCAGAACTGGAATCCTTCCGGTGTGCGTCCTGAAGGCCGCAGCACTTCGATTCTCAGACAGAAGCCAAACTGTTGGCTTCTTTTCTGACCAAAAAAAAACCCACCAGAGGTGGGTTTATTTTGGCCAGAACTGGAATCGAACCAGCGACACAAGGATTTTCAGTCCTCTGCTCTACCAACTGAGCTATCCGGCCATGAATAGCAAACAGCCAGGTTAAGGCAGAGAGGGATTTAGGGCAAGAAATTAGTGGACAGAGGCTGTTTTAAGAGAGTGCATCTCTTTAACGATAGAGGTCGCTTCTTCCATAGAGAAATCTTGTTCAAGAGAGCGGGGATATTGCGAGAAAAGTTGGCTTGGGTCTTTGATTTGGGATATCGTTTTTATGAATTGAAGGTAGGCAGAGTTTTGCCGAATTCTTTCAGAGCTGTGTTCCTTAAGCTCGGGAAGAAGCTGGGTCCAGAGTGACAGTTTTTTTTGGAGAGCTGGAATGTAATTCTTTTGAAACCAGTCGCGATGGCGAGGGTCAACATCTGCCAGGTTATCGGTGTAGGCAGAAGGGATCCGGTCGCTTTTCAGGGAATATTCTAGGTAGCGCTCTCCAATGGGTAGAGAAGAGTATAGGGTAGGGGTGATAATGTCCGCTTTAACCCCCTCGATTTGGGTAGTTTTTCCAGAAACAGTATAATATCTGCCGATTGTCACTTTGTAGAAGTTGGTCGCTCTTGGGTCTGTTACAGTTTGGTATTGAATCGTGCCTTTACCATAGGTGCGGTCGTCACCGACAATGATCCCAATACCATAATCTTGCAGCGCTTGAGCGACAATTTCTGCAGCAGATGCAGAGGCTCTTGAGGTGAGAACAACAAGGGGGCCTGCATAGTAAGATTTTCCATCGAGCTCCCTTAAGTATTGTGTCATCCCATGAGCGTATTTGGAGATCACCACAACCCCAGAAGACATGAAGATCCCTGCGACTTTTACAGCCTGGGTTAGAAAGCCGCCCGAATTATCTCTCATGTCTAGAACAACACCCTTGATTTCTCCTTGTTTGCGAATCGATCGAAGTGCTTCTTTGAGGTCTTGTTCGCAGCTTAAAGTTCCTCCTCCTCCTTCATAGAAAGAGGGAAGAGTGATTTTCGCAATCACTCCCCCTTCATAGGGTTCAATGGCGTAGTTGACTCTCTCTTCTTGCATTACAATTTTCTCTCTTTTCAAAGAGATGTTATAAGGTGTATCTTCTTTAGGGTGCAAGAGGGTCAGCCGCACTTGCCCTTTACCTTGTAGACGTTTTAGGACCTCTTCATAAGACACCCCTTCCACTGAGGTCCCATCGATGCTTACAATCTTGTCTCCGGTTTGAATTTGCTGAGATCTTTCAGCGGGGCCTCCCTTTACCATATTATGAATGAAGACGCCATCTACCCCTTCTTTTAGGACAACCCCAATCCCTTCAAATTGTTTTTCTAGACTTGTTCGCATTTCATACGCTTCTTCAGGGCTAAAATAAGTAGTGTGGGCATCCAAGCTTTTAGAAACAGCTTTAAGAATATGAAGATAGGTGTAATGGGCAGGAGCAGAGAGGTAGGTGTTTTCATGTCGGGCAAATTTGCGCTCCCAAAACTCAAAAATCTTCTTTCTTTCTTCCGGCGTCCAGCCCTTCAAGGGAGGTCTATTTTGCTTTTCAAAGGCAAGAAGTTGAGTGAGTTGCGTTTTCATTCTTTTTTTAATTTCAGCTTCTGAAGAGGCATAGCTAGAATAGGGTTCTATGTAGGAGAGGGTAGGGTTGTCTGCATGAGTGATAAGATCCGCCTCGATTTCTTGGCGGTAAGATCTTGAGCGCTCAATGGCAGAGGCAATGGTTGAATTCAGGGCTTCGAAATCTGAAAAATTTTCTTGGTAATAGTGGGAGATGATATTTGCAGCCGGCTGGTCGAGGTGTTGTCTGACTTCATCTGAGGTCAGGTATAGCTTGGCAGAGTCGAATTGTTCTAGGTAGACCTTCATAGAACGGGTTGCAATCAGAGGGGAAAATTCATGGTATTCGACATGGTAGTTGAACATCTCATCCAGGGTGCTTTTTACATCCCCCTTCTTTAAAGGAGGCGGGGCGCCCCCTAAAAGAAGAGAAGAGGAGAACAACAGTAGGATGCACAACGCTTTTCTCATATTCCTTTTCTTTACAATATCAAATATTTATTTGATAGCAATTTGTGCATTTGCAATAAATCTCCCTCTCCAGTTATAGTGCATCGGTGTTCTGTGAAGTTTAACTAAAGAAAACGGGATAGAGATGCCGACTATTAATCAACTCGTGCGAGCCAATAGAAGCACTAAAGCAAAGCGAAAAAAGTCGCCAGCTTTGCAGCAATGTCCTCAGAAACGAGGCGTGTGTCTGCAGGTAAAGACAAAAACTCCTAAAAAACCAAACTCTGCTCTAAGAAAAGTAGCGTGGGTTCGGTTGTCCAATGGTCAGGAAGTGATTGCATACATCGGTGGAGAAGGGCACAACCTTCAGGAGCACAGTATTGTGCTTGTAAGGGGAGGTCGTGTGAAGGATTTGCCTGGTGTGCGCTACCACATTGTGCGCGGTGCTTTGGACTGTGCTGCCGTAAAAGATCGCAAAAAGTCGCGATCTAAGTATGGGGCTAAAAAGCCTAAGTAATATTAGGATATCTTCAATAGGTATCCTGATCCGCTGTCGTCTTTTGAAAGTCAATGGTCGATGGCGGGTCGGGTTAGAGGTGTTTGGTGCCGCTAATCCAAGTGAAACGTAAAGATGTAAGGAATAACACATGTCAAGAAGAAGACGAGCTTTTAAAAGAGAAGCTCAGCCCGATCCTTTGTATAATAGTGTGACGCTTGCCAAGTTTGTCAATAAGCTGATGTACAGTGGCAAGAAGTCTTTAGCAAGAAGAATTGTTTATAACGCTCTAGAGCAGTTTGCCAAAAAAGCAAAGGTGGAAGATCCTTTGCAAGCCTTTGAACAGGCCTTAGAAAACGCAAAGCCTGCACTAGAAGTAAAGTCTCGCCGTATTGGTGGTGCGACGTATCAGGTTCCGGTAGAGATAGCTCCTGATCGCAGGACTGCAATGGCGATGCAGTGGATTATTAAGTTTTCTCGAGAGAAAGCAGGGCGTCCTATGGAAGAGGCGCTGGCTATGGAACTTCTTGATTGTTTCAACAATCAAGGGACAACGATTAAGAAAAAAGACGACACGCACCGTATGGCAGAAGCTAACCGTGCCTTCGCTCATTACAAGTGGTAATCATCTATGGCAAAAAGACCTGAAACAGACAAGCTCGATAACGTAAGAAACGTCGGTATCATGGCTCACATCGACGCGGGCAAGACGACAACGACAGAGCGTATTCTTTTTTATTCCGGAAAACTGCACAAGATTGGCGAGGTGCACGAAGGTGCTGCTACTATGGACTTCATGGAGCAGGAAAAGGAGCGGGGGATTACTATTACCTCTGCCTCTACAACTGTTTATTGGAATGGAAGAGATGGTAGTGTTCACAAAATCAATATCATTGATACTCCGGGCCACGTCGACTTTACTATTGAAGTAGAGCGGTCCTTACGCGTGCTTGATGGTGCCGTTGCGGTATTTGATGCTGTGGCAGGTGTTCAGCCTCAGTCTGAGACAGTATGGCGCCAAGCTGAGCGCTATCATGTGCCGAGGATCGCATTCATCAATAAGATGGACCGAGTAGGAGCTGACTATTTCATGGCAGTGGATTCCATGAAAGACAAGCTTGGGGCTAACACTGTGATGGTGCATTGTCCGATTGGTTCAGAGTCTGATTTTAAAGGGATGGTCGACTTGATCACAATGAAGGCGTACCTCTTTAAAGATGAGACAATGGGTGCCAAGTATGAAGTAGAAGCCATTCCTGCGGATTTACTTGATAAGTGCAAGCAGATGAGACAGACAATGCTAGAAGAGCTTGCTACTATCGATGATACCAATGATGCCTTCATGGAAAAGGTGCTGGGTAATGCAGACGCTATTACAGAAGATGAGATCCACGCAGCTATGAGAAAGGGTGTTTGCTCTAATAAGATCACTCCTGTTCTTTGTGGTACAGCCTTTAAAAATAAAGGGATTCAACCTCTTCTCGATGCAATTGTCGCTTGGATGCCGTCTCCCATTGATCGAGGACTTATCAAGGGAGTTAATTGTAAAACCGATGAGCCGATGCAGCTCGAGCCCAATGATCAGGGGCCGCTTGCAGCTCTTGCGTTTAAGATTATGACGGACCCTTATGTGGGACGTTTGACGTTTGTTCGTATTTATTCAGGAACTCTTTCAAAGGGAGTTTCTTTGGAGAATACAACAAAGAGTAAAAGTGAGAGGGTATCGCGTCTTCTTGAAATGCATGCAAACCAGAGAAAAGATCGCGACGAATTTTTTACAGGGGACATTGCTGCTTGCATTGGTCTTAAGTACACAAGTACAGGAGATACTCTTTGCTCAGAAAACACACCGCTTCTCCTAGAGAAGATGGAGTTTCCTGAGCCTGTGATTTCGATGGCCATTGAGCCCAAGTCAAAGGCCGACCGAGAGAAGTTGGCGCTTGCCCTTGGTGCTCTTTCAGAAGAAGATCCGACCTTCCGCGTTTCTACAAATGAAGAAACAGGACAGACAATCATTGCCGGTATGGGCGAGTTGCACCTGGAAATTTTGCGCGACCGTATGCAGCGTGAGTTCAATGTGGAAGCCAATGTCGGGAAACCTGAAGTGGCTTACAAAGAAACGATTACTGCGCCCGGCAAATCAGAGACAAAGTATGTCAAGCAGTCCGGTGGTCGTGGTCAGTACGCTCACGTGGTGGTTGAGATCGAGCCGAATGAAAAAGGGAAAGGCAATGAGATCGTCAGCAAGATTGTTGGGGGATCCATTCCAAAAGAATATATTTCTCCTACAATCAAGGGGATCACAGAGGGTCTTACAACAGGGGTTCTTGCTGGTTATCAGCTGGTTGACGTCAAGGTGGCAATCGTCTTCGGTTCTTACCATGAAGTCGACTCCAGTGAGATGGCGTTTAAGATTTGCGGTTCGATGGCTGTAAAAGACGCAGCACGCAAATGCCAACCCATCATTCTAGAGCCTGTGATGAAAGTTGTTGTCACAACTCCAGAGCAGTTTATGGGTGATGTGATCGGCGATATTAACCGCAGACGAGGACGCATCATGAACCAGATCACGCAGAAAAACGTGGTATTGGTTGAGTCTGAAGTGCCGCTCAGTGAAATGTTCGGTTATTCCACTCAGTTACGCTCTTTGAGTTCTGGAAGAGCCACTTATGTGATGGAGCCGTCGCACTTTGAGCGAGTGCCTCAGAAGGTGCAAGACGAGATTATAAAAAAATAACCCTTTAAAGTGGGAATACTATGGGTAAACAAGCAAAGAAAAAGATCCGTATCCGCTTAAAAGGGTACGACCAGCGCGTGCTCGATAGAGCCGCAATGGATATTGTAGAGACAGCCAAGCGTACAGGTGCCCGCGTAGCAGGGCCCATTACGCTGCCAACAAACAGAACAGTTTATACTGTTCTTCGTTCTCCTCACGTTGACAGAAAGTCTCGTGAGCAGTTCGAAATCCGGACTCATACCCGGATGCTGGATATCTTAAACCCAACGCCGGACACCATCGATAAACTCAAGGTGCTTCCTGTAGCGGCAGGGGTTGATATCAAGGTAAAAGCGTAAATACACATAGGATGGCACTCTTCTGCCATCCTATTCTTTTTTTAGCTCTTTAGGTTTTATCTTTTTAACGGCCGACTTCTTGCGAAGTTATACTGCTTATAAAAAATAACTTCGTATTTCATCTGCATGAAAGCAGTGAAAATCAAAGTTATTTGCTGTGTTTGGCGTTCAAAAAGGGTGGTTTTGGCAAACAAATGTAATTACACAAAAGGTCTAATGCATCCAATTCATCCCTCATTCCCATTAGAGAGTTTTACTCCTGTCTATAGTAGGCAGGCGACGGCCTACTTGCGTTTTATTCAAGTCTACTCGGATATGAAAAAATATTGTTTGCAGGAGGGGGGTAATTGCCTAGAAAAAGATATCATTATTTTAGGGTTAGGACTATTGAAAACGCAAGATGCGTCGCATAGAGAGCAGTGTCATTGTCCGCAGCTTTCCGAAATGGAGCGTTTGTTTAGAAAAGTAGAGACTTGCCGGATCCTTATCATTGATAATAACCCTGATGTACTTAATGCGGCTCATCAGATCGATCACGCTTTAGCACAGAGGTGGATCAATGCCACGGTAAAACTGTATAAAATGATGGAACGCGTTCAGGCTTATGGAGTTATAGCAAGTGATCATCGGAAATTACTTGAAGATTTCCAGGCGGAAGAAGATCCTACTTACTCTTCTTTGCAACGATGTAAAATAAATATTTTGAATAAGGATATAGGGTGCATAGTAGGTCCAAATTCCGCTTTTGATACTACGCCTCAAGCTGATGTAATATTGGCTACTTGCTCCTTGGTGTATCCCTTAGCGGAGTCTGAACTTCAGGGGGCTCCAAGAGAGGAACGGATTGCTCTTTTTGGTAAATGGGTCAGTCAGCTTACACCCGGAGGAGTACTTTATCTAGATCATGAAGCGGTAAATTGCATTTTGGCAACGTCAAAAATTTCTCTCGAAGAGCTTGTCCAAGAAACCTCAGCAGAGGGTTTAGTATTTCTTGTCGAAGAAATGGCAAAGCAAAACATCAGGATTACAACAAGAATACTTCCTCCAGCCTACGCTCAGCGGACAATGCCTGCAGGTATATACTCGGTGTTTTCTTTTAGCAATCAGACAACACTCGACTCACTTCAGCGCACAACCACTCAAACAGTGATTGCCTTCCAGAGAAGCCAACAGCCTAGTCCCTAAAGGGGCCTAATTATTTATCAGATTCTGTGGCTGGGATTAGAACTTGTGACCCAGTTCTATGGTCCCTTCACAAGACCAATACTTACTGCCAGCTTCTCCTTCAATACCAACTCTTAAGTGTGTAGGATTTTTCTTGCCGAAACTAAAGTCGACATCAAATCCAACGGCGCCCAAGTTGAGAATTTGGTTGGTATACGCAATGGTAAAAGTATCAGGGGATCCTACAAAGCCTGTTTGTACATCGCTTGAGTTAAAAGGTTTCTCAAGGACGTAGGAGGCCTTTTCAATAAGGAAGATGTCCCCCCAAGAGTGGCAAAAGTGCTGAAACGCACGAAGGCCGGTTTCACTTCTAAGCAGAGAGGCGGCCTGGGAAGGGACGCTTTCATCGTAAGGGGAAGCTCCATGCTCTTGATAGCTGCGCTGCCATGCAAAGGTCCAATCTAAAAGGGAAAAAGGCACAAGTACTGTTTTATCAAGGACAACTTCATAACCTAATTCTAAATGAGGATCAAGGAACCAAGCAAAGATATTGGCATGAGCTTTTGCATCAAAATCTGTCAAATGTACGTTTCTCATTTGGTCTGTTTTTCCAAAAGCCCCTAAAACACCTGGCGAAAAATAGAGGTGGTCAAAGAAAAGATCTGTATAAATGCTGCCCATGTAAATATTGCTGTTTCCATGCCCCCCATTATCTTTTCTGTGGTCATGAATATGAGCATACCCGAGCATCCCACCAATGAGTTTTCTTTCTGGGGTCTGGTAGTCAATTCCCAGAAGCGAAGTATCAGAAAAGAAGCCAAAAGAGGGGTGATTGTTTACCTCTAGATTGGCATATTGTGCGGTATTGAGACCCCAGAGATCGATGGATGGTTGTTTTTTTTCTAGCCGACAAGGGATGTTGCGTTTTGCACTGACCAGCATCGCAGTTGGACGAGATTCGTTGTTTTGAAAAGCAAAGAAGTTTTGACTTTGTCTTAGATGAGTGGCAAGAGAGCGAGTGGCTGTCTGTATCACAAAACTTGGCAGTGCAGTTGCTGGCATCCCAGGATTAGAAGTTGCTATAGATGGAGATGGAGATGGAGATGGAGATGGAGGAGGGGGTGGAGGCGCATCAAATGCCAAGCCCCGAGGCCCACTTCCTATACTGACTGTGCCTGCGACTTGGTTAGTTGTAATATCGATGATATTGACAGTGCCGTCATTCAGATTTGTTACATACATGCCCGTTCCTGCAAGAGCTAAACTGTTCGGGGCATTTCCTACAGCGATCGTTCCTGCTATCTGGTTTGTTGTAATATCAATGATATTGACATTGTTGCTGGTTTCATTTGTAACGTACATCCCTGTTCCTGCAAGAGCTAAACTGTTTGGGCTATCTCCCACAGTGATCGTTCCTGCTATCTGGTGTGTTGTAATATCAATGATATTGACATTATCACTGGTGCTATTTGCAATGTACATCCCTGTTCCTGCAAGAGCTAAACCTTTCGGGTTGGTGCCAACAGGAATCGTTTGTACCACTTGGTTAGTTGTAATATCGATGACACTGACGGTGTTACCGCTATTATTTGTCACGTACATCCCTGTTCCTGCACGAGCTAAAGCAATCGGGCCATCTCCTACAGCGATCGTTCCTGCTATCTGGTTTGTTGTAATATCGATAATATTGACATTGTCATTATTATTATTTGCAACGTACATCCCTGTTCCTGCAAGAGCTAAACCCAGCGGACTACTTCCCACGCTGATCGTGCCTGCTACCTGGTGTGTTCTAATATCAATGATATTCACGTTATTGCTGCTAGAATTTGCAACATACATTCCCGTTCCTGCAAGAGCGAAGTTGATAGGGTCTTGTCCGACAGTAACCGTTCCTGCGACTTGGTTGTTTGAAGTATCGATGATGTTGACAGTTTGGCTAAAGCCGTGTCCCACATACATCCCTGTTCCAGCTGCGTGAAGAGGTAGCATAGAGAGTAAAAAAAGGCAGGAACTTAAACTACTAAACCGTTTGTTTGAGAGTGGAAAGTTTTTCATTATACTGTCCTTTTAGTTAGTCATTGGGGTAGTTGGGTTGTTCTTGGTAGATCAGGTCATAGGCAGGGGACTGCTCTCTTGTAAGGTACTTGCCTATCACTTTGCCATCGCGGACAACAAGGATGTAGTGGTTGTCTGAGACAATGCCGTTACCCACTTCGATCCGTTCTATATATTCATATTCTTGAGAGCCATCTTTGCGGTCGCGGACAGCGTATGGGGGGCCCCATTTTTCTTCGATAGAAGCAATCGGCTCATCGGTTTTGACTTGTGCATAGTCTGAATAGGTGACAATCCGGTGAGAGGTGCAGGCAGCCAGAAGAATTAGGAAGAGGATAGATTTTTTTGCCATAGCTTTCCTTTAATGAGGGTGCGAAACTGATCGCCGGTTGCGTATTCAGCACGCAGGTTGTAGTTTTTGTCATCTTGCTTTTCATAGATCTCAAAGCCATCAAAGCCCAAGTCTTCCACTCGAAACTCCCAAGCAATCATCTTTTCATCAATAAGGCCTTTTCCGGTGACTCTGCCGAGCGCTTCATTCTCTAGATCGATTGTGAAAGATCCCTCTTTTAGGTCAAAGAGAAGAAAATCGTTATGCATGATATCAGAGAGTCCCTTGATTTGGATTTCTTGAGCACAAGTGATTTTTCCATCCGTATCGATATGGTTGACTGTCCAACGGGTAAAAAAAGTGAGCTCTTCTTGGGACATACTCAAAGAGATCTGTCCTTGGCCAAGCCAGGTTATCGGTGTAAAGAGAAACGGGTGATGTTTCATGAGAACATAAACCTTCTGCTATAAATGCTCTGCAAAATACCAAGCGCTGTCATAGTGGATAACACCGAAGAGCCCCCATAGGTAATTAACATCAGGGGCACTCCGGTAATCGGTAAAAAACCACACATCATCCCGATATTAACGATCATGTGCATTGCCAGGTAGGTTGTAATGCCGGACGACAAGAGCCTCCCGAAACGGTCGTGAGCCACTGCCGTCACCTGAAAGCTAAAATAGAGTAAACCGAAAAAAAAGAGCATCAATAAAAATGCACCTATCAGACCAAACTCTTCACAAAATGAGGCAAAGACAGAATCAGTATGGGCAGCCGGTAACCATTTTTGTCCTGTAAATTCACTTTTGTGCCAGCCACTGCCCGTCAGCCCTCCCAGGGCGATTGCAGTCTGTGATGCCATCTGGTGGTAGGTGTTCGGATTGAGCCTTTCATACTGATATTCTTTGAGAAGGGTGGTGGCATAGGGGCGAAATTCTTCATGATCAATAAATCCCAAAAACATCATGCTTACAAATACAATTCCAGCAAATGCCATCCCACTCATCCAGCGGATATATTTTTTATGGATCCCTCCAAAATAAAACATCACAAGAGCAATGGGGTAAAGGACAAGAGAGGTGCCAAGATCGGGTTGTTTCAGGATGAGAAGAAAGGGAAGCGCGACAATCAGGATCGCTTTCCAGGTGGATGTTTTGTTGTAGTAAAGATCCCTTCCTTTGGATTCTAGATAAAAACTTAAGGTCATGACAACAATCAGTTTGGCGTATTCTGAGGGCTGAAAGGCAAAATTAATGCCGGGAATTTTGTACCATCTATGTACATTCTGAATGGCCGGAACAAAAAAAAGGCCAATGAGTGAAACTAGCATTGCTAGATACAGAAACCATGTCCATTTTTTAAGATAGCGATAGTCGAGTCCTGCAAAAAAAAGATATACGATAGAGCCGAGTCCAAACCAGCGGATTTGACTTATTGTCATAGGCGAAAGCCAGCTCTCATCGATCGATTCTACGGTGGTTGCAGAAATGACAAGAATGCTGATGATCATGAGTGCAACTAAAATAGGCACTGTTCTAAAATCCATTCTTGTTAAATAACGGTGATCCCACCACATGGTCTTCCTTTTTTTTGCAGTATATAGAAGGCGTGATTTATGAATAAGCGACAGATACACTCGCTCCATTTCGAGACGTTGCCCTCCACGCATCTTTTTGCAAAAGAGCAGATGGGTAAGTTCGATCCTTTGATGTTGACATGCGTCGTTGCACAAGAACAGACGGCAGGAAGAGGGCAATGGGGGCGCCCTTTTGTATCTCAAAAAGGGAACCTCTATTTAACTTTCTACTTTACTGTAAAGGAAGGGGATGCGCCCCATCTTCCTCAGGTATTGAGTCTTTCTTGTGCAACGCTTTTGCAAGAGGAGGGAGTTCCCTGTCAGATCAAGTGGCCCAATGATTTGATGCTAAACGGAAAGAAATGCGGAGGGGTGTTGTGTGAAACAACGCCTTTAAATGGAAGGCTTGGCGTTGTCTTAAGTATTGGGCTCAATATGAACATGAGCCAAGAGATGTTAAGCACAATTGATCAACCGGCCACCTCTTTATTTGTCGAAACGCAAAAATCGTGGGATGTGACCTCGTTTCTTGAAAAACTCGTTCCCCAATTTATGTCAGATTTAGAGGAATTAGAAGAACTCGGCTTTTCTTCTCTTTTAGAGAGGTATACAGCGCTTCTTAAGTTTGTGCGTTCTACAATTTGCGTAAAAGAAGGCAGTCACATCATAGAAGGAGTGTTTCATAGCATCGATATCGATGGGCACCTGGTCTTACAGACAAGTCAAGGACTTGTCAGATGTGTCACAGGACAGGTATTACAGTAATTTCTGGATGCACTTTGGATCTTAAGATGCTTTGGATCGCATTTAAAGTGGCTCCTGTAGAAGAGTGGCAGGTTGTACAGGCTCCTTGGTAGACTATCGTCAGTTCTTTGTTGTTCTTAAGGTCTTGCATTTCGATACCGCCGGCATCCAGTTCAATGTAGGGGCGGATTTCTGCATCGATTACTTCTTGTAAAATAGCCATCTGTTCTTGTTTGGGTAGTAGTTCCCAACCAGGATAAATAAATCCTTCTTGCTCTACTTCTCCTCCAAGAGGAGACGGGACGGCGGTCATTAGATTTCCGAGCTCTATTTCTTCTAAAAGGTCGATAATGGCGTTAAGATGGGAAAGCGCTTCATCGGGAAGAGGTAGATTCGTAGAGCTATCTTGAAGCTGTTTTTCAATCATCTCCGCAGATAGACGCTTCAAGATATGGCAAGGTTTGCGGATAAGATAGGCGCATGTAGCTTCCAGAATGCCAATCAGAAAGGAAGGGCCAAAGAGCTTAAACTTGGCATCTGCAATCACACCATCACTTTCATCGATAAGAAGCGATAGTTGCCAAACCCCATCAAGGGTGCAACTAAAAAAGCGCATCCCCTTGACCTCTGCTCCCTCTTTTGTAAAGCTTCCCCCATGCATCGGATGTTCAATCAATGAGATGAGCTTTTTGTTGTAACTTGCCCAGGGTGAAGAGTTGAAAAATTTACGGTGGCTCATAAGAGAGTTAAGGGGAGAAGGGTTTTTAAACAGGTGTCTATAATCGCTATCGCTTCTTCAACGTCTTTTTGAGTTGTTTGAAATGATAGGGCAAATGAGAGTGCTGTTTGCGAGACTTCTGCATCAAATCCGCAGAGCGCAAGATGGTGAGAAAGCCTTTGAGAGAGGCTGCCGCCAAAAGAGGCAAACATTTTTTTGCGATTTAAAAGAAATAGCAGTGCATCGCTGTGTATTTTAGGAAACGCAATTGTTGTGATATTCGGTAGCCGATTTTCACTGGGAAACAAGACTTTCGCTTCTCTGTATTTTTCTATAATGCCTTGTTCGAGCTGACAGATGAGCTGTGCTGTGTCTAGTTGTACTGTGTCCATATGCGAGATGACCTCTTGCAGAGCTGTTGCAAGAGCTGCCATCATGGGAACGCTCACAGGAGTATGGATGGTAGGCAGTTTTTTACCTTGTGTGATAAGACCTGCAGTCCCTCTTGGTGCAAAGGATAAAGAGCCGTCAAATGTGATAAAATCTGCCCCCCATTCTTCAAAGAGGATCGGAATCTTGCCGATGGCCGAGCTGACATCTATATGTAAAAACACCCCTTTCTCTTTGCATAACGCTGCAATCTGTTCGATCGGCTGAATCATCCCTGTAGCATTGTCTGCAAGAGAAAGAGAAAGAAGAGAGGTTCTTGGAGAGATTGCGCTATTTAATGTGGAGAGTTCAAGCTGTCCAAAGCGGTTGACGGGAAGCCGTTTAATCTGGCAGCCCAACATCTCCATTTTTTTCAAAGGCGATGAAAAAAAGGATTCCTGAGTGTGTAGAGTAAGGATGTGGTTTTTTCCGCTCTCTTGGATTTTTTCCAGATAAAAAGAAAAATAGAGATGCTCGATAGCATCGAGGGTGGTTGAAAAAAAAGAGAAGGTATCGCTTGGTAAAGCGCCCATACTAGATAAAATAGTCTGCGTATAGCGCGACATCAAGGGAAGTAATTCTTGCCCTTTACTGTGAGGAGAAAGGGGGGATCCCCAAGCACTCTCAAAGCTGTTTTGCATAGCGCTAAGCGCTTTTTTAGAAGGGGGGGTGGCCGTGTGATAATCAAAATAGATCTCACCCATTTTGTGCCCAAGAACTGTTTGTAAAGGTGTAAATAATGGGCTTACCGGTAGCAATTTCTTTGTGTACAATTTCTTGGGATGAAAGGTTGTCTAAAAACATCACAACGGCTCTTAGCGAATTGCCATGTGCGGCAACGAGTACATTCTTTCCTGCAAATAAAAGGGGAAGAATGCGCTCTTTGAAATAGGGGAGAGCTCTTTCTGCGGTTTGTTTTAAGCTCTCGCCTTGAGGCGGAGCCGCGTCAAAGCTGCGTCGCCATTTTTCGACTTGTTCGGAGCCGAACTTTTCGCGCATCTCTTGTTTGTTTTTCCCTTGAAGCTCTCCATACATCCGTTCGTTGAGCTGCCAGGCGATATAAACCGGGATGGTCTGCTCCTCGATATTAGAATGGATTGCATCCCATCCGTGGAAAGAGGGGTCGGAAGGGTGCATGAAGCGAGGGGATTTTTGGGAGCTGTGCTCGAGCATGGCAATTGTAACAGTGGTTTGTGCTCGAATGAGAGAAGAGGTAAAGATGAGGTCAATAGGTAGATCTGCAATTTGTTTACCGGCTAGTGTGGATTCCTCCATCCCTCGCCGACTAAGCGGAATATCCACCCATCCTGTAAATACATTCAGATGATTCCAGGTGGACTCCCCATGTCTAAGTAAAATTAGCTTGCCCATGCTTGCTCTCTTCCCGGTCTGGATGGTGGTATAAGACAACTGCAACAACTGCAATTAAGGTAAATCCAGCAAGAAGCAGGAAGGCTCCTCGATAATTCCCTGTCAGATCTACAATTAATCCTGTTAACACAGGAGCCAAGATCCCTGCAAGAGACAGACACCCTGAGGTGATTCCTTGAGCAGAACCCACTCGATTTTTGGCAACATCGATATTAGTGCTAAAAAAGGCAGGCTGTGGCATTTGTCCAAATCCTAGTCCTAGGCTTAAAAAAAGAATAGACATTCCTAAACTGTTTGTAAAGCTCAAGAGTGTGAAAAATACAGCAGCAAGTAACTGAGAGCTCCAGATCAGGTGGGCACGCGCAATTCTGCGGTTACCCGTCTTTTGGAAAATCCAGTCGGAGAGAATCCCCCCGCACTTTAAGAAAATTGCCCCTGTAAGCCATGGGATTGTTAAATACCAGCCCACGCTCTTTAGGTTGAGTCCATGCTGAGATAAAAAATAGCCCGGAAGCCAGAGCGTTGCAAAAAAGAGCATATATCCATACGCAAAATAGCCGACATTATTAGCAATCAGGGTGGGATGCGTTAAAATGAATTTCCAATCTATGGGCTCTTTGCTCTCAGCCTTTTTTAAGTTTGAGGCGGTAATGATTTTTTTCTCTTCTTCAGAGACAAACCGAGAGTGTTCCGGGCGATCGGTAAATAGATAGTACCACGCAAACGCCCAAATGATGCCAATGGCGCTGATCGCAAAGAACATAGTGCGCCATCCGAAGTCCTCTACAAGATAAGAACAAACAGGGGAGCCCACAACTGCAGAAATCGGAATGGCTACAAGGCCAAGAGACAAAGCCCGCGCTCTTTCTTGAGCAGGAAGCCAATCTCCAATCGAGCGGCTCATAGCGGGAAAGTGGGGGCCTTCTGTGACGCCAAGTAAAAAACGCAATCCTACAAATCCCCAAAAACCCGCAGCCAAGCCAAGGAGTCCCACACAAATAGACCAACCGATGGCGGCAAGCGGCCAAATCACTCTACTGCCAAATCGATCTACAAGCCAGCCACCTAAAGCTGTAAGAAGGACATAGCCCACGCCAAAAGCAGATAGAATCAATCCAAATTGTGTATCAGTAAATCCGAACTCTTGTTTTAGAGGACCAATGACAAATGAGATGGCAGAGCGATCGACGAAGTTGACCAGCGTGATAAAAAAAATAAGACCCGTAACAACCCACCGGTAATGCCTAATTGTTTTCACGATCCTTCTCCTTAAAAAAGTTGCATTAGAGGGTGCCATAAATGGGTAAAAAAGACAATATATTGAGGTGTGGTTTCGTAAATTAATCAAAATTCCTTTCAAAGTGAAATAAATAATTTATTGTGCTCATAAAATCGTTTTTCCCTATCTATGCTCCCAGGAATTTGTTATAATACTCGAGTTATACCAAGGTTTTAAACGATGTTTAAATGGTTTTTTTCTTTACTCATTGCGTTCTTCTCAATGAATTATGTTTATGGAGAAGAATCTAATAAGACAATTAGTTCTGTGGCCGACATCGGGTATCTTTATAAGATTGTGTCTGTAGAAGATTGGGAAGAGAGTCAAGGCAAAGAAGCGGTAAAATTAAGTTTTAAAGATCAAGATTTCATCCATTTGGCAAAAGAGAATCAGCTGCCTTATGTAATAGCAAAATTTTGGAGCGATCGGCCTTATGTAGTTCTCCGCCTCGATCCTCAAAGACTCCCTGGTAAGCTAGTTTCTGAAGGAAGCGAAGGCAGTTCTATACGCTGGTACCATCTTTATGATGGCTCTGTTCCTATGCATGCTGTGGTCGAAGTTATCCCCAAGTGAGCTCAAAAATAGACGTATATTCTATTTTTGATAATTGATGCTGATGCTCCATTTTGTAAGCATTTTTTCATAAGAACCGTCTTTTTTAAGAGCTTCTAGTCCTTTGTTAAATGCCTTTAAGAGAGTTTTCCCTTGATTGTGCAGGGTTACAAGACGCAGCCCCTCCTCCGTTAGTGGGGGAGAAATAATTTTTAACTCGTTTTTATAGAGGTCTTGTATGTAGGCATTGGCCGGCAAGATCCCGGTAATGGCTCCATCAATCTGTCCGCTTGCAAGGGCATTTAGCATAGCGGGGATAGAATCGTAGTATCGGATAATGACCCCTGACTTATCTTGAATCAGTATATCATCGGTGGACCCGGAAACCACACCCACTTCTTTGCCTTTAAGGTCATCTATGGAATGAAGAGAAGAATTTTCTTTAACCATGAATACGGGACCTAAAGGCAGATAAATAGAGGAGAAATCAAATTCTTTTTGATTAAAAAGATAGGGGGGCATGGAAGAGAGGATCGCTTCGTATTCCCCTTTTTGCAATCCTTCCATCAGATCATCCCAACTCACTGAGATCTTGGTGATACTGATGTCTTCTTTGGATCCAATCATAGAAAGGAGCTCAGTGGAAAAGGCGGTGATATTGGCTTCTCTGTCGCCAAACTTTAAAGGATACCAGCTTGGATCCATGCCGACGCTCCACTGTTTTTGAGAAAACGTTCCGCATCCTGCGCAGAAAAGAAGTACTAAAGAGAGAAGGAATTTCATTGATTCGCCTATTTGCACTCAAGTATAACGGGAGTTTTGACTTTTGTGCAAAAATTATGGCGTATCTTCTTGTGAATTTTGGGGGGCCTCGCAATTTGGATGAGGTCGAGCCTTTTTTAATAGAGCTTCTTTGTGATAAAGAGGTGATCCGCACCCCATTTCCTCTTTTTATGCATCGCTTCATATTCCAGCGGGTAGCTAAGAAAAGAGCCGTACGTGTTAGGGAAGATTATGATCTAATCGGGGGAAAATCTCCGATTTTTGAAGATACAGAGAATTTAGCAGAACAGGTAGGTCTTTCTCTAAAGGAAAGGGTGTATACCTTCCATCGGTATCTTCCGGCCACTCACAGTGCCTTCATTAATGAAATCTCTTCTATAAAAGAAGAGATTCAGGTTGTGCCACTTTTCCCTCAGTTCAGCTTTGCAACAACCGGTAGCATTATGGTGTGGTTTTCCAAACATTTGCCAGCTTCTGTATGCAAAAGAATGCGTTGGACAAAGTCATACCCAACACACCCTTGCTATATACAAGCAATGCAAAACCGTCTCTCTTCTTTTTTAAGGGAGAAAAATCTTTTAGAAGAAGAGGTGATGCTTTTGTTTTCTGCCCACGGGCTTCCTGAACAGTTCGATCAAACAGGAGATCCTTACCGCAGGGAGTGTGAAAGTTCCTACATGGCAATTAAAGAGAGATTTCCTAAAGCCCTCTCTTTCCTTTCCTACCAATCCCAATTTGGAAATAAACCCTGGATTCAACCTTATACTTCTTTTGTAGCCTCCCACATTGATCAGTATACAAGAGGTAGAAAAAAAGTAGTCATGATCCCTCTAAGCTTCACTTCTGATCATATTGAAACTCTATTCGAAATAGAAAATCTCTATCTTCCTTCGATCAGAGAAAGGGGCCTTGAAGGATATCGCTGCCCTGCGCTCAATTTAGATGAAGAGTGGGTCCGTGCCGTGGCGTCTTTTTTTGAAAAAGGCAATAGACCTGTTGTGTAGTCGATTAAAATTTGAATGACATGCCTGGACTTGCTGCGACTTTGCCAAATAGATCCTCCTCCTCACCCTGCCCACTTGGGGCAGGGCTTCTTCGGTCGGAACGCTACGCTTCAATTTGGCTGTGTCTCGCTGAGTCCAGGTATGCCATTCAAAATTTAATCGACTATATAACCTACTTTGGCCCGAATTCTGAAGGTCATTGTTCATTGGACTCCCCAGCATGAAATACACAAGCTCCTAAAATACTTAAAACTACTCCGGCTGCTACACATTTATAGAGACAAAGTTGAAAGAAGCAAGAGCGAATGAGATGAAGGAGCATTTGTGTTGATTGCCTCTTTTGATTTTGCTGACTTGACGTTGTCAGAGCTTGCAGGCCAGAGATTTCCTTAGCATAACGGGAAGGCCAAGCCGCAGTATTTGATGCCTCTGTTAAAATTTGTAAGAATTCAGTTTGGGTTTTTGGGTTAAAAGCTGGGGATATTTGAAAGACATTCTTTTTGATCAACTCGAATAGTTGAGGCTCCATCGCTGTTTCCCAAGTTTCTTTAAGACTTGCTTGAATGGAATAAATCAAAGCAATTCTTAATCCAATGGGATCATTGGATAGCATTTTGCTTATGTTTGCTTCTCTGTAAAGCACCGGTATATTTAAATCAGGGTGTATAGTTAATAATTGCAATAGCGCAGAAGGAGAGCTACAAAAAATGTTAAAAGAAGCATGATGTGTGAGCGTGAATATTTCTTGCAATTGTTCATAGCTTCTTTGTAATACGCTGCAAGCGGCAGTTGGAATAGGATCCCTCGGATGTATTCGTTGATATCTTTGAGTTATTGTATTCATGCAATTAGTGCATTCGGTCGTGACTCCATCTAACGCGTGTTGTCCTCCGGAATAACGAAAGTATTTTCTTTGTGCATAATTTAACAAGAAAGTGCCCAGACTATCTGGATTGTCAGTGGATAAATACTGTCTTACAAATCTAAATGAACAGGAGTTAATGGTTAATATGGAATGTAATTCTTTCAAATCTAAAAATGAAAAAATGTTATGTAAGAGTGCGATCGGTGTATTAATCAAATTTTGATCTGCGCTGGAGTTGCGTAAAAATAGAGAAAGAAATCTGGGAATGGGCGTCCAAGATACGCTAGTTACAAGTCCATTGGAGGCATTGTATGTTAGTTGACATCCTCTGTGATCTTCCTGCGTGGTGTTTATGGGTAACAAAGGAGGGCGAACAACAGATTGGATATCGTGATAGTAACAGGAATCCGGATTGCTGCGTCTTTGTTGTAACCAGTCTGCTATAGGTTGGTTTGTGTCTACGTATTTTCTGCCTGTTATTTGAATTTCAGCTTTTATGGTCATGCTTTTTTCAACTTTTTCGTGTCATAACCTGAATATTATTTTTCAGACTCAGCCGTGGATTGTGCGATGGTTATAGGAAGATGAGCTTAAGTAGGTAGAAGGTCCCAATGGTAACTCCTGCGCTGGCAGGAATTGTGATCACCCAAGAAAGAACGATGTCTCGTAAGATCCCCAGGTTAAGAGCTCTGAGCCCTCGGCCCAAACCAACGCCCAGCACAGCACCCACAAGACAGTGAGTTGTAGAAACGGGCAGTCCCAATTTAGAGGCGATGAGGATTGTGATCGCAGCGCCAAATTCTGCGCAAAATCCCCTTGTAGGGGTCAGTTCTGTAATCTTTTTGCCAATGGTTTCAATCACGCGCCATCCCCATGTGGCAAGACCGATAACGATGCCTAAGCCCCCAAAGGCAAGAAGCAAAGGGGAAATTGTGGCAACAGAGGAAATCGTGCCTTTTTTGATTACATCTAAAACAGCCGCAACCGGGCCAATCGCATTGGCAACGTCATTGGCTCCGTGGGCAAAAGCGACAAAGCAGGCACTCAAGATTTGTAGATAGATAAACATCTTTTCCACATGGCCGTACTCAGAGGAGCGATCCGCAAATCGCGTTTCTTTGCGCAGCTGCGCATTAAGCGATCTGGCTTCTTGAAGCAGTGCCCCTGCGCGCATCCTTGTCTCATCGAAAGAGGCTATCTGTACTCGCTGCAAATGTTTAATCGCTTTGTCTAAACTAACAACAAGCTGTGGTGAGTGGCGAGAGAGAAGTTTGCCCGGTTCTATGGAAGGTAAAGAGATGGCACGCACAAGAAGGCTTGCAATGAGGTAGCTCATGATTGCAACCAGCAGCGTAATCCCAAAAGCTTGGGCAAATGAGAGGTTGAAGTGTAGATTATGCAATCCATTATAGAGAAGGCTAATAGTAAATGTACCGGCAGCAATAGCTGCAAAAAGAGGAGACCACTTTTTTGCTGCATCAATGGGGTTCATCGCATAGAGAATGTTTTTTTGGAGTACGGTAAATAGTGAGTAAGAGACTATAGCAGAAAGTAGTGGGGAGACAACCCAGCTAATGGCAATAGATCTCACCTCGTGCCACTGTATTGCATCAGAGCCTCCAATTAAGACCCCGAATCCTAAGATGGCTCCCACAATCGCGTGTGTTGTCGATACAGGCCACCCAAAAAAGGATGCGATTTGCAGCCACATGCTGGTGCCAAATAGCGCAGCTGTCATTCCTAAGATGAGGACAAGGGGTTGATCGGTAAAAAGGGATGTGTCGATCAGTCCTCTTTGCATCGTCTCCGAGACATTGTTGCCCATGAAAAAGGCCCCGGAAAACTCCAGAACTGCTGCGATGATCACTGCTTTTCTTAGAGTTAAGGCTCCCGATCCGACAGACGTCCCCATGGCGTTTGAGACGTCATTGGCGCCAATGTTCCATGCCATATAAAAACCGATGGCAAGGACAAGAATTTCTAAAATCGTTTCAATACCCATCACTTCAACTCTAAAATCATCCGAATGCGGTTAGCAAGTCTTTCCGAAAGGTGCGAAAGAGCTCCAACCTCTTCAATGAGATGCATCCACAGATGAAACCCTGGAACAGAAAGGGTGTGACCCTCTGAAAACAGTTTCTTCATCAACACTGTCTGCATTTTTTTGGTGTCTTCCTCTTTGTAAGCTGTGTTCTCTACCATCGTTTTGACTTTTTCAGCTTCGATGCCACCAAAAGAAGACTCCAACAACTCATCGATTTCGGCAATGATATATTTGGAATCTAAAAATACCGTTTCATTTTTTTTGAAGAAATCAATCAGATCTGCTTGCAACTTATCGAGAGGCTCAAGAGGATGGAGGGTCAGCAAAATTGCAATATCTTCAGCTTTATCAGCAATACTATCTTGTACAGACAGAATTTCTAGAAAGTGTCCGCGATCAATCGGAAGAAATAAACTTTTGGGTAGGTGATTGCGGATGTCGTTTTTGAGTAGGTCTGCCTCATGTTCGATGCGAGAAAGGTCACTTGCCAACTTTTCTAGTTTGGCAGGATCCCCTTTTGGCAAAACAGCAAACATGTCAGAGAGACGCTCCATGCAGAGACCCACTTTTTTCATGTGGTTTTGCAGCGGAGCAAATGGAGACTTTCCAAAAAGGCGGGCAATGTTAAGCATGTTAGCCTTGAGTATAACTTGCTGTTTGCTAATTGAACAAGGACTCTTTTTCGGTTTCTGTCATCTTTCTAAACGTCCCTTCAGGAAGGGGGCCAAGACGCAAGCCTCCAATTCGCACACGAGACAGCTCTAAAATATCTAGTCCTGCGTTCTGTACAAAGAGGCGCACCTCTCTTTTTTTCCCTTCTTTTACTACAACGCGAAGTGTTCCTTTGCGTACCTTCTCGACTTTGACAGGTTTTACAAAGGCGCCTTCAATGTACATCCCTTTTGAAATGATTTTCAGGTGTACATCGGTAATTTCTTGCGTTGTCTTAATGATATATTCTTTGGTGAGGTTCGAAGAGGGGTGAATCACTTGGTTGGCAAAATGTCCATCATTTGTCACAAGAAGCAGCCCTGTTGTGTCGCGATCGAGTCTGCCGACTGTAAAAAGGCGGCACTCCGTGCCTTCAAATAAGTCAATCACGAGTTTCTTTTTGCCAAGGCGCTTATTCGAACACACGTAGCCGTGAGGTTTGTTCAAAATGAAATATACTTTCTTCTCTTCACCTCGAATATCTGCGCCGTCCACAGAAATTGTGTCGCTTTCCCAATCGACAAGTGTTTGTGGGATTTTGACAACGGATCCGTTTACTTTGACACGTCCTGAAAAAATGAGTTCTTCGGCGGCTCTGCGAGAGGCCACACCGGCAGCAGAAAGGGCTTTACTCAGACGTTTTTTTTCCATTATGAACCTATAAGAGTTTTAAGAGCATTTTTAAGGGATTCCAAGCCTTCCTTTTTGATAGCGGAAATGGGGAATAGGGTTGTTTTATCAAAAGGATAGCGCTCAATGAAATCTTGTAAATGCAGGTCAGCACCTTCTTGATCTAATTTGTTCAGTACAACAAAAAAGGGTTTTTCAAGTAACTCCGGGCGGTAGGCTTCAAGCTCTTTACGTAGAACAGCAAAGTCGTCAAAAGGGTGTCGTCCTTCCCATCCCGATACATCGATCACAAAAAGAAGAGCCGCGGATCGTTCGACGTGTCGCAAAAAGGCAAAGCCCAGTCCTTTATTGAGGTGGGCGTTTTCGATAAGCCCCGGAATGTCAGCGAGCAGAGTGCGATCTCCTCCTTCATAATACACGTAGCCTAAGTTGGGATAGAGTGTAGTAAATGGGTAAGCGCCAATCTTTACTCTTACGGGGGTGAGAGCTGAAAGCAGTGTCGACTTACCTGCATTCGGCATCCCAATCAGCCCAATATCAGCAATTAACTTAAGCTCCATTTCAATTTCGATCTCTTCTCCGATTGTGCCTTTTGTGCAGATGTGAGGAGCTTGATTTGTTGGAGATTTGAAGTGGCAGTTTCCTAACCCCCCCTTGCCCCCTTGACAAATGAGGAATTCTTGTCCTTCTTTTGTGAAATCAAAAAGAACTTCTTTGGTATCTGCGCGCTTGATCAGCGTGCCGCAAGGCACTGAGAGAACAAGTGTTTCTCCATGTTTCCCTTTACGTCGATTTCCCTCTCCGGGGTTGCCGTGTTCAGCAAAAATCTGACGACGGTTACGAAAGGGTTCTAGAGAATGAGTGTGGGGGTCTGTTTTAATCCAGATAGAGCCGCCGTTACCGCCGTCCCCTCCTGAAGGCCCCCCCTTAGGAATATATTTTTCTCTCCGCCACGCAATGACGCCGTCTCCCCCCTTACCTGCGCGCAAATGAACCGTAGCGGAATCAATAAACATGAGACGTTACTCTTAAGCTTGGGGTAGCACCGAGACGTATGTTCTATCCGTCTTGCGATAAGTTACAATCCCATCGATAAGAGCATAGAGAGTGTCATCTCTTCCAATCCCTACATTTTTAGCAGGAACCCATTTGGTTCCGCGCTGACGTACAATAATACTTCCGGTTGTGACAAGCTGACCACCTGTGGCTTTGATGCCAAGGCGCTGTGCATTCGAGTCTCTTCCATTACGAGTCGAGCCTTGCCCTTTCTTATGTGCCATAGAATCACTCTTTAAATGTTAATTTCCGTAATTTTCACTTGTGTATACCGCTGACGATGCCCTACGGTGCGGCGGTAAGGTTTGCGTTGCTTATACTTGAAGGCAATCTCTTTGGGCCCTTTAACTTCTTGAATCATTTCCCCTTTTACTACACAACCGGGGAGGTAAGGAGCGCCTACTTTTACAGCTCCTGCTTGATTCACAAATAAAACATTTTTAAATTCGACAGCTCCACCTACGGTAGCGTCTAGAAGTTCGACTTCAATCGTTTGTCCCGGCTCAACTTTGTACTGTTTGCCGCCTGTTTCAATAATCGCGTACATGTCACTCTCCTAAATCAAGGAACATAGCATATTAGAATATCATCTCTCATAAGTCAAACACAAAGGTGAGCTGGAAAGGTGAGCTGGGGTAGGGCGTTATTATTTTTTATTTTATCAAGAGGTTAAGGGGTGGCTGGCCAGCCACCTCTTCAGCTTGTCTTGTTAGGCGAAGAAGTTTTTGATTTTGTCAAAGAAGGTTTGTTTCCGCGGGGAATTTTGCTCCTTTTCCATGGCGGCAAATCGTTGTAGCAGTTCTTTTTGCTCTTCGCTTAAGCTAACAGGTGTTTCTATTGATAACTTTACTAGAAGGTCTCCCTTGCTTTTGCTGTGGACATTAGGGGCTCCCTCTCCCCTGACGCGCAACACTTTACCGGTTTGTGTGCCCTCAGGGACTGTGATACGGCAAGAAGCGCCAAGAGGGGTTGGTAATTCTTTTTTACAGCCTAAGGCCGCCTCTGAGAATGTCAGTGGCAGCTCAATCAGGACATCGTCACCGTCCCGCTGAAAGACAGAATGGGGTTCTACCGTGATATAGACGTAGAGATCTCCGGGAGGGCCTCCTGCCTCGCCTGCATCGCCATAGCCTCCCATGCGCATGCGCATTCCGGAGTCTACGCCGGCAGGAACTTTTATTTTGACTTGCTGCTTTTCTTTAACTCTTCCAGCGCCTCTGCAGTTTTTGCAGGGATCAGTGATGACCTGACCAGCTCCTTGACATGCATTGCAAACGGTTGCCATATTGAAAAAACCATGGCTTTGGTAGACCTGTCCAGATCCTTTACATCTGCTGCATTTTTTTATTCCCTGGCTGTTTGCAGCGCCAGACCCATTGCATGATTGGCAGGACATGTAATTTTGTAGGGCTACTTCTCGTTCAACTCCTCGCATCGATTCTTCAAAGGAGATTGAAAGATTCATTTTCTTGCTTGCCCCTTGTTGGGCTCCCCTCATCCCTTCTTCCGGATCGACCCCAAAAAATGAGCCGAAAATAGAATCGTGCGCGCCACCGCCGCCGCCACCGCCAAACGCTCCCATGAAAGTGCGCAGAGCCTCTTCCATAGAAGAAAAACCGTGAGCTCCACCGCCTCCCATTCCAGCCCCACCGCTTCTTGCAGCATCAGCTCCGTACTGGTCATAGATTTGACGCTTTTTTTCGTCGCTTAAGATTTCGTAGGCTTCCGAAATTTCTTTGAATCGCTTTTCGGCAGCCTTGTCGCCTGGATTTTTGTCGGGATGGTACTTAAGAGCTTGCTTGCGATACGCTTTTTTGATCTCTTCTGGAGATGCATTCTTGGAAATATCTAGAGTAGAGTAATAATCGGTCATAATCACCTGAAATATACCCCCATTTTAGCTGATATGCCTTAATGGGGGCAAGAAATTTAGCAAAAAGCATGGCTTTTTGCTAAAAAATATCATTACATGCTGAAGCTGCGAGGCTTAGTCTTCTTATATTTTTGTGCAGCTTTTGATTTGGCACGGCTTTTTACAGAGGGCTTATCGTAGAAGCGATGTGCCTTGGCGGCTTTCATTACGCCTTCTTTATCGAGTTTCTTTTTTAGAGCTCTCAACGCTTTGTCGATGGGCTCTCCGATGCGAACTTTAACACTAGGCATGCAGTAAACACCTTCTGGTTTCTAGTTGGAACCTCGATGTTATAAGAGAGCTGAGATATTTTTCAATCAGTTTATAGTGGCAAGGTAGGATAAGGAGATTTCTTCTGCAGGAAAACTGCGTTCACCAGCAAGAAATGAGCACAGAGGCGGGAGATGAGGCTCTTGAGGAATAGGGTAAATCAGGTTAGCGGATGTGGGAATTGTGTCGTATTTGCATGAGGAGACATTTTTAATTAGGCCACTCTCTACAACGCCTTCTACGGCAAAAAAAGGGCCGGCCTTGGTTGGAAGCAGCAACGTAAAATCCCCCTCAACTCCTTTAGGTAGAAAGGCAAGCGGGGAATAAAAGGGGGTAATTGGAATATTCAAAGCAAAGCTTAACCCCTTGGCAACAGCCGCTCCTACTCGAGTTCCTGTATAAGAGCCCGGTCCAATGCCGAGTGCAATCCCTTTTAACAGGGAAGTTCTTTTAAGCTGGTCGATGGCCGGTAAAAGTGTTTTGGATAGATTATTGTTATGTTCGAATGCAATCGATTCTAAAATTTCTTTACCATCATACAATGCCAGCACGCATAATGAGGTGCTTGTTTCTATAATAAGGTTCATTATTTTCGAGCATTTTGCCTGATAGCGGGATTTTTCTAAATAGGCTTCTCTTAATTAAAACTTGTGAGCAAGTTCTGCTGCGCCTTGACAAGACCAGTATCTGCTGCCGGCTTCCCCTTCGAGGCTCAGCCTCAATTGGGTGGGGTTCTTCTTGCCAAAGCTAAACACGGTGTCAAACCCTATTGCTCCTAAGTTAAGGGGGTGGTCGGCATATACTACCGAAAAGGTTCCGGGTGTTCCTGCAAATCCTGTTTGGATGTTGCCTGCGCTAAATGGTTTTTCAAAGACATAAGAGGCTTTTTCCGTAAAGAATACATCCCCCCAACCATAGCAAAGATGCTGAAAGAGACGGAGCCCTGTTTCACTTCTTAGCAGCGAGCCCTTTTGTGCAGGAGCCTCTTCGTTGAAAGGAGAGGCGCCTGTTTCATCATATCCTCTTTGCCACCCAAAGGTCCAATCTAGAAGAGAGAATGGAGCAATCACTATGTCTTTACAAACCACTTCATATCCGATCTCAACGTGGGGCTCGACAAACCAGGCAAAAAGATCGGAGTGGGCTTTCTTATCAAAGTCTGTAAATTTCACGCGTCTCATTTGCTCTGTTGTATCAAATGCTCCCAGCACGCCGGGAGAGAAGTAAAGATGTTGCCAGAACAGATCTGCATACAGGCTTGCCATATAAAGATTGCTACTAGAATTCCCTCTGTTATTTCCCTGATGGTTGTGAATGTGAGAGTAGCCAACTAAACCGCCCACTAACATTCTCTCTTTTGTTTGGTAGTCCACCCCTAACATAGTTGTGTCAGAGAAAAAGCCAAGCGAGGGGTTGTTATTCAGGCTCTCTTTGAGATGAGCATATTGTGCTGTATTTAGTCCCCATACATTGATGGTATTTTGCTTTTCCTCTGCCTTGCAAGGTATTTTACTGTTTGCGTCTGCAACAAAGGCTGTAGCTTGTGTGTCAGTTTTTGGCTCAAAAGCAAAAAAGTTTTGAGACTGTCGTAAATGAGTTGCAATAGAGCGCGTCGCTATTTGTAAGACAAATTCTGAAGAGAGAAAAGAGGCATGGTTTCTAGAGGGGCAAGTAGCGTTCATTGCATCGACAGTTTGGTCAAAAGAGAGGTTTGAAAAATGTATCAGAAGAGAAGAATCGCCAGAGGCATTGATATAATCCGCTGTTTTTCTAATATTCCCATGTAGTCCCGATGTTGATATTAGGGAAGGCTGAGGTGGAGGAGGTGGAGGTGGAGATGCTAAAGCAAGGATTGTAGGACCAAAGAAATCCGTCACTGTGCCAGAAACAGTTTGAGTATTAATATCGATAATATTGACAGTATTACTGGCGTTATTTGCTACATACATGCCAGTGCCTACAAGAGCCAGCCCGATAGGGGCGTCGCCAACTGCGACTGTATTTGTAATAGTTCGAGTGTTAATATCGATAATGTTGATATTATTGTCGTATAAGTTGGTAACATACATGTTAGTGCCTGCAAGAGCCAGTGCTTGAGGGGCGTCGCCAACTGTGACACTACCCACAACAGTTTGAGTGTTAATATCGATAATATTGACATTATTGCTCCCTGTATTGGCTACATACATGCTAGTGCCTGCAAGAGCTAGTGCATAAGGGGTGTTGCCAACTGTAACACTATCCACAACAGTTTGCGTGTTAATATCGATAATGTTGACATTATTACTAGCGGAGTTGGCTACATACATGCGAGTGCCTGCAAGAGCCAGTGCTTGAGGGCTGTCGCCAACTGTGATGCTACCTACAACAGTTTGAGAGGTAATGTCGATAATGCTGACATTATCGCTGCCAGCATTTGCCACATACATGCTAGTGCCTGCAAGAGCCAGTGCATAAGGGCCGTTGCCAACTGAGACACTACCCACGACAGTTTGAGTATTAATGTCGATAATATTGATATTATCATTGGTATAATTAGTTACATACATGCCAGTGCCTGCAAGAGCCAGTCCCTGTGGTTGATCGCCAACTGTGACACTGCCTACAATAGTTTGCGTTGCAACATCAATGATGCTGACATTGTTCCCAAGATAGTTTGATACATACATCTGCCCTGAGTTATCTGCGTGCAGAGGATGCAGTAAGAAAGCGGTCGTAAGTGCTGTGATCGCCTGGGTTTTCCGTCTATTAGGAGTTGTCATGTATTGGCTCTGTTATAAATGGTGTAATTTTCTCCTTGCCAGGGCTTCAATAAAGATTGAATAGCATAGGGGAAATGGCAAGAACCTTTCTTAAGATGGAATATAACGAATTTATATTTTGATTAGAATTGTTTTTATTTGAGCCTTTGAGAGAGGCGCTGGAGATTAAGCTAGGAGAAAGAATTGAATATCTCCCTCCTTGGAAGTTTTAGATTTTAGAACTTGTGAGCAAGTTCTGCTGTGCCTTCACAAGACCAGTATCTGCTGCCGGCTTCCCCTTCGAGGCTCATCCTCAATTGGGTGGGGTTCTTTTTGCCAAAGCTAAACACGGTGTCAAACCCTATTGCTCCTAAGTTAAGGGGATGGTCGGCATATACCACGGAAAAGGTCCCGGGTGTTCCTGCAAATCCTGTTTGGATGTTGCCTGCGCTAAACGGTTTTTCAAAGACATAAGAGGCTTTTTCAGTGAAGAATACATCTCCCCAACCATAGCAAAGATGCTGAAAGAGACGGAGCCCTGTTTCACTTCTTAGCAACGAGCCTTTTTGTGCAGGAGCTGTCTCGTTAAAAGGAGAGGCGCCTGTTTCATCGTATCCTCTTTGCCACCCAAAGGTCCAATCTAAAAGAGAGAACGGGGCAATCACTATGTCTTTACAAACCACTTCATATCCGATCTCAACGTGGGGCTCGACAAACCATGCAAAAAGATCAGAGTGCGCTTTGGCATCAAAGTCTGTAAATTTCACCCGTCTCATTTGTTCTGTTGCATCGAATGCTCCCAGCACGCCGGGAGAGAAGTAAAGATGTTGCCAGAAGAGATCGGCATAGAGGCTTGCCATATAGAGATTGCTCCTTGAGTGGCCTCGATTATCTCCCTGATGGTTGTGGATGTGCGAGTAACCAAGCAACCCGCCCACTAACATTCTCTCTTTAGTTTGGTAGTCCACCCCTAACATAGTTGTGTCAGAGAAAAAGCCAAGCGAGGGGTTGTTATTCAGGCTCTCTTTTAGGTGAGCATACTGTGCTGTATTTAGTGCCCATACATTGATGGTATTTTGCTTTTGTTCTGTTTTTCGTTGCTGCGAAAGATAAAACATTGAGAACAATATTTCACTGTTTGCGTCTGCAACAAACGCTGTAGTTTTTGGGTCTGTTTTGGGCTCAAAAGCAAAAAAGTTTTGGGACTGTCGTAAATGAGTTGCAATAGAGTTCGTTGCTATTTGCAAGACAAATTGTGAAGAGAGAAAAGAGGCATGGTTTCTAGAAGGGCAAGTAGCGTTAAGTGCATCGACAGTTTGGTCAAAAGAGAGGTTTGAAAAATGTATCAGAAGAGAAGAATCGCCCGAGGCGTTGATATAATCTGCTGTTTTTCTCACATTCCCATGTAGTCCCGATGTTGATATCGGGGAGGGCGGAGGAGGAGGAGGTAGATATGCTGAAAGAAGATTCAGAGGACCAAAGAAACCGGTTACTGTGCCAGAAACAGTTTGAGTTGTAATGTCAATGATATTGAGATTGTTACTGTTCGTATTTGCTACATACATGCCAGTGCCTGCAAGAGCCATTCCTGCAGGGCTAGAGCCAACTGCTACAGTGCCGCAAACAGTCTGAGTAGTAATGTCAATGATATTGACATTGTTACCGTCCGTATTTGCCACATACATGCCAGTGCCAGCAAGAGCCAGTGCTTGAGGGCCAGAGCCAACTGTGACACTAGCTACAACAGTTTGAGTGTTAATATCGATAATATTGACATTATTGCTCGTTGTATTAGCTACATACATGCCAGTGCCTGCAAGAGCGAGTCCTTTAGGGTCGTCAAGAGGGATGCTTCTTACAATATCTTGAGTGGTAATATCGATGATATCAACTTGACCAAAGCCTCTATTGACTACATACATGCCAGTGCCTGCAAGAGCCATCTGTTCATTGTTAAACAGCGATATAACAGTGCCAGCAACAGATTGAGAGTTGATATCGATGATATTAAGATCTACAGCATTTGACACATACATGCTAGTGCCTGCAAGAGCCAGTCCAATGGGTCTCAAAGAAACTTCGACTGTGCCTACAATTGTTTCAGAGGTGGTATCGATAATATTGACATTATCGTCAAGGTAGTTGGCTACATATAGGCCTGTTCCTGCAAAAGCCATTCCTTGAGGGGTATTGCCAACAGTAACTGAGCCCGTAATTGTTAGAGTAGCAATATCAAGGATGCTGACACTATTATTGCTAACGTTTGTCACATAGATTTTCCCCTGATTATCTGCGTGCAGAGGGTGCAGTAAGAGAGCCGTCGTAAGTGCTGTGATAGCTTGAATTTTCCGTCTATTGGGAGTTGTCATCTATTGTCTCTGTTATAAATCGTGTAATTTTCTCTTTTCCAGGGCTTCAATAAAAATCGAATAGCATAGCAGAAAAGGCAAGAAGCTCTCTTGAGGCGTAAGATAAAGATTTTGTTTTTTTAGTTAAAAGTGTTTTTGTAGCGGTCTTTAAGAGAGGCGCTGGAGGCTGATGACAGCTTTGGCATAGGGGATGAGGGGATAGGCAGATGAGCCTGCTGCTGTTTTTAGAATAGCTTCAGCTTGGGGCCCAGCAGAGAGCAGAGCATTGGTAGTTAACGCTTCTTGGAGCGTGTTTGTCAAGGAAAGGGAGTCGGAAGAGGTAAATAGGGAGTGTATGATGAGGGTATCCCCTTCATTCCAGTTGTCTTGGGCTTCAGAAAATGTAGAGGAGGGGGTTTTCCCTAGAGGGTCGTTGTCAGAAGAGAGTAAGTGAATGGCTTTATTTTCTGCAGACATGTGGAGTAAGGGAGGCATACCGCAGCCAATATAAGATATGAGATTGCTCAGTGGGTTCAGGTGGACAATCGTTAGGGCCAGTTGCTCTTGTTGCATTTGACCAAGTGTTGACAGAAGAGAAGGTAGTGATAAAGGGGGCTTATGGGTGTGTATGGCGTAGTGGATAAGCCCTTTTAAGAAGCTGACTTGGATGGGAGAGGAGAGCTTGGTGCTAAGTGTTGAAGCAAAGACAAGAAGGTAGGTGTCATCGGAAAGAGAAAACGCATCGTAGTATAGCCCCAGTTGCTGCGGCCCTTTTGCCTTGGCAATTCCAAAGTCGATTTGGGGAAAGTGGGGTGCCGTTGTAAGAGAGAGACTGTGAGAAGCTTTTTGGATCTCCTCTTGTATCTCTTTGACAAGATCGGATCCCGGTTTTTCTTTGTCAAGGGCTCCTGACTCCAGGTATTGAGAGATATCTTGGATGAAATCAGAGATCTGTTGGTATCTTTGCAAAGGGGAAATAGCTAGCGTTTTGGCAAGAAGGGCTTTGAGTTTTCTGGGCAGCCCTGCAAGGGTGATAAGACCGTAACTGAGCTTGCCTAAGATCAGTTCATAGAGAATGATCCCAAGTGAATAAATATCGCTTGCAAATGTCAGAGGAGAGCTGTTTTCTTTTTGCTCAGGGCTCATGTAGTTAGGAGTGCCAACAACTGCAGGAGATGGGTGTTTTTCCTCATGCAATTGTGCAATCCCAAAATCGATGACTTTAATATCCCCATCTTCTGTGATCAGAATATTTTCCGGCTTTAGATCGCGGTGGATGATTCCATGTTGATGCAGGTGCTCTAGGGCATAGGCAACCTGTAGGATGATTTCTAGCGCGCGCTTGAGCGAAAGACTATGTTGAGAGATAAATTGCTTCAAGGAGACACCACGGATCAGTTCCATAGCGATATAAAGTCCCTGTTCCCACTCCCCTTGCCCATAGATTTTTACGATGTTGGGGTGATTGGATAGGGCAATGATTTTGGCTTCCTTAATAAATTGTCCAACTGCTTGTGGACAGTTAACATAAGCAGGAGAGAGGACTTTAATAATGACAGGAGTCCTATTCTCTTCGTTTAATCCTAAGTATAGAAAGCTCATGCCCCCTTTTGAAAACAGACTCTCTATCTTGTAGGGGCCGATGTTGTCAGGAAGAGTAGGCTCGATCTGTCCTGAAGTCAGATCGGGCATCGTGTTTTGCTTGTAAAAGTCGATCATCACTTGCCCAAAGACAGAATTCTCACACCGAGCGCATCGCCTATTTTAATTAACTCTCCTTTAGCGATTCGTTTGCCTTGGACAGTAAGGTATACTCCCTGTTCGGGTCGTATGCTTAAGTCCAGTGTGTTTCCAGGAGATAGGTTTAAAAGTTCATCGAGTGTAAGCTGAATTCTTCCGGCTTCTACAACGAGTGTAATCGGAATCTGTTCCGTAGAAATCATTTCTTCTTCGTGTAGATCCTCGGGCTGTATTTGAGGCTCAATGTCTGCAAATTCGTCTTCTTCTGGAGTCATAGAAGTCAGATCCTCCGAGATCGCATAATTTAAGATTTTTAAGTGATTGTCTTTGATGCGCAGCCGTAAAATGGCCTTGTCTTGCAATAGTAAGTGCGCAGTCCCTTTTTTGGTCATAGGGTCAAATAGGCAGCGATTGAGTAATACAACATCTCCTGTGCTCAGATTTTTGTACAGTTTTAGTGGCAACGTTGTTTCTCCAAGAGAAATTTGCGCAATAAGGGGGGTTGTTTTTAAAAGGGAATTTTTTAGGTTGCTGTACTCTTTTTTCGCAAAATGGGTTTTTAGAGCTTCATGAAACGAAGCAGGAAGAATAAGACGGGCCGTGAATGTCCGCTTGCCTGTTGTAATATTTAGGTCAAGGCACAAAGCCTCTTCTCTGGCCAGAGAAGAGGCTTTGCTGAGTTGAATTGTCAGATTAGGAAAGCACTGCATCTCATTTAAGATATTGACCACTTGCATACAAAGATAATGGTAAAAACCTTCTTGTAATAGAGGAGAGAAAAACCCTTTGTAAGAAGAGGAAGAGGTCAGGATGGTTGTGCATAAGGCGTCGATTTCTTCTTTTGCCATAAGGAAAGTGCATTGACCATTCAAGGGAACTACATCCAGTGAAAGAACAATCGGCTTGCTTCCAAGACCTGTAAATAGGTCATCGGGGCTTAAAGTCGTGGCGCGTACAAGCTCTACATTCAGAGGTGTATACTCTAATGCCTCTATGAGGCGTGTATGAAACTCTTCCCAAGGAAATGCAGGAATAAATCCGGACAGAGGAATCCTTACAGTATCGATGGCAGCCTGGCTGACTGTGTGTATCCAGCTAAGGGGCGCTGTACTCATGGTTCTTCATCCTCATCCTGAGGCTGTTGTTCGTGGCTATCCTCAAAGGCAGAAGGGGAGTCCGACTGAATGTGTGTTTCTAGTCGGTGGACCGAGAATCCGAAGTCTCCCCTCGTAAATAGGGAAAGTAATTGTTCTGTCCCTTTTTGTATAGCTAAAATAGCAGATGGATTGGAAATGATTTCGATATTGAATGTTTTTGGAGCGGTTGTAAATTCTTTAATGGTGATTTCTGTTCCAAAAAAAGGAGAAGAGGCAAAGGAAGGGTGATTCAATACCAGTGTTGTGTGTGTTTCATCTCCCATATTCATCACCATCATGGTTGTTGCCATGTTTTCAAAGAGCGGTTGTAAATCAGGTGTTGTCATAGAAGGCAGTGCGTTTATTACAGTCGGTGTGACAATAGAAAAAGGGGAGGGTACACACCCTTCAACTAAGCCAAAGGGGCCCTCTTCATCGTCGGATGACTTTTCTTCTGTCGTACATGCTGCCAGTATCTCTTTAAATCCTCTTATAGGCAGACTTTGTTCTTCGATATCTGTGGGTTGCTTTTTCGTTGAAAGATCATGGGGAAGAGGAATGGTCATGACTGTCTTGCTCCTGCGCCTTGCCCTTTCTATGGAACAAAGGGCGCTCTTTTAAATAGCCTGTTTCTAAGCGATTGATCTTAAATGCATACTGTCCGCCTTGAAATGCTGCAGCCAAATCGCCCAGATTTTTTTGAAACAGAGCGACTGCCTGCTGCGAGCCATTCAGCTGTACATTAAACATCAAGGGGGCGGTACTGAATTCCTGGATTATAATTTGAGACCCGAAAAAAACAGAAGAGGCAAATTGAGGCCCGTTCAAAATGAAGCTCGTTTCTTGGATCCCAGGGGTCAGTTGCATGACTGTCATGACACCGACCATTTTATTAAAAACTTCTTGGATCGCAGTGGGCAGATGCGCAAAGGGATCGGCTCCCATGAGTGGCGTGGCCTGAGGTGTTATAGAGAGGTTTTCTAAGGGAAGAGCAAAAGCTTCTCCTTCGAATAGGTTCTCTTTTTTTTGCTTGGCTGTTTCAAAAGTTATTTCCTTGGGGGCCTCAATTTTGGCAAGCTCTTGTTCTGAGATCATCAAACTTTCCGGAGGAGGCACGGTAAAGGGCTGAGAGATCAAAGAACCTTTTCCCTTTTTTTTAATAGGAGGGGGCGTGATGGGGCCCTCTTCTTGAGTCACTTCTGTATAAGAGGGGGTAGATACCTCGTCTATTGGCGATTCATAAGAAATTTCTTCACTAGTTTGAATAGGGGGAGTATAGGAGGGCTGCGTTTCGGACACGCTTTGCATGGAGTCTGCGACTCCCTCTTTATGTTCTAAAAATGAGGGGCCTGTCGCTCCAAGGAGTTTTTCTTCTGGAAGGGCTAGAAATGTTTCTTCTGTTTCTTCCTCTTTTTGTTTTCTCTTTTTTTGTTCGTCGGGATCTGTTTCTCCCACTTTCTGCATCCGCATCGCTTCCTGAAATTTTGCAGCATCTGCCGGCGATTTTTTCTCAGGGACAGGGTCCGGTCTACCTGTTGGGCCATCGGTGCGATGCACATCGGTCATGTGTTTCCCTTTTTGTTATGGCGACGATGGTGGGAAATAGAGCCTAGCTCATCTGATTCTACCGTTTCCTTTCTAGATTCTTCTTTGCGCTTTTCTTCTGACCACTCATTTTTGTGCAGTTTCAGTTTTTCTACATCCTGCTGTTTTTTAAGGAATTGTTCGCGCGCAGTTTTTACCTCTTCTTCCGCTGCGGCTACCACTTTTTTTTGCTGGGATACTTTTTTTTCGTGACCACTTAATTTTTCATCTACGATTTTCAGATAAATGCGCATCTGGTCAATTTTTAGGGCCGGCAGCCCTTGATCTAAGCCTTCTCGGAGCTGTTCTAATTTTTCTGTCCTGTGATTTTTGACCTCATCGCGTGCTTTTTCTAGCGTATGAAGTGTGACTCTCTCTTTTTCAAGCGCCTCTTTTTTTTGACGAAGCACCTTCTCTGCTTCTTCAAGCTTTTTGAGCTTGATTGTAGCAAGCTGTTCCAGAGGGTATGACGATTCCTCCATGGGTTACCTGAACAACATTTTGAGTTGCTGGAGGGTCTCTGCAAAACTTGTTTTTTCTGTAACCGCTTGTTTGAGGAAGCGGTTGACTTTATCGATGTATTTAATCGCAAAATCGGCATTCTTATCAGAGCCCGGTTTATATTCACCGATCCGAATGAGAAGCTCGTTTTTCTTGTAGTTGGCCAGTACCTCACGGATCTTGCCGATCAGTTCGAGATGCTCTTTATCTACGATATGAGAGATCACGCGGCTAATAGAGCTTAAGATGTCAATGGCAGGGTAGTGATATTGCCTTGCAAGCTCCGCAGAGAGGATAATATGGCCATCAAGAATAGACTTTGCTTCATCGGAAACAGGTTCGTTGAGGTCGTCTCCTGCGACAAGGATCGTATAAAATGCTGTAATCGATCCCCGATCCGAATTGCCCGTTCTCTCCAGCAGGCGGGGAAGGGTTGCAAAGACAGAAGGAGTAAAGCCCGCTCTGGCCGGTGGCTCCCCGGCAGCAAGGCCTACTTCCCGTAGCGCCCTTGCAAACCGTGTGATGGAGTCCATCATCAAGATCACGGTCTTGCCTTGAGCTCGGAAATATTCTGCAATCGCAGTGCCTACATACGCAGCATTAATACGCAGTTGCGCTGCTTGATCTGATGTAGAAACGATGACAACAGAGCGTGCAAGACCCTCTGTTCCTAAGTCATTTTCTAGAAATTCCCTCACCTCGCGCCCTCGCTCTCCAATCAGTGAGATGACATTTACATCGGCCTTAGCATTGCGGGCAATCATGCCAAGAAGAGTGGATTTACCACCGCCGGCTGCCGCAAAAATCCCCATACGCTGCCCTTTTCCGCAAGTCAAGATCCCATCGATACAGCGGACTCCGACGGATAAAGGTTCTGAAATAGGTTCTCTTTTTAGAGGATCCGGTGGAGGAGCAATGACAGGTTGTAGGGCATCTGTGATAAGAGGGCCTTTCGTATCTGTATCAAGCGGCTGACCAATCCCATTGAGTACCCTGCCCAGTAGACCATTGCCAACAGGAATCTGCATCGACATCCTTAAAGGGATCACTTCAGAAGAGGGTCCCACTCCACTCATTTCTCCCAAAGGGGAGAGGTAAACCTCTTCTTTTGTAAAACCCACAACTTCTGCCATGAGAGGCGTGGTTTCCCGTTTGATCAACACAATCTCGCCCATTTTGACTTGAGGGATGATCGCTTTAATGAGCATACCAACGACTTCTGTAATCCTTCCATGTACGGTAGTTAGCTCGATTTCATCGAGGTGAGAGATCAGCTTGTCAAACGGAGAGGCTTCCATTTAATACCTAGAGCTGAATTTGCATGAATTGTTTAATGTCAGAGACAGCGCTGGAAAGTAATACTGAGGAAAATTCCAGTAGCTGTTGCGCCTTATTGAGTTTCACTTGGATAAGAAGAAAATCTCCCGGTGACATATGAGTTCCCAGCGCCTTGACTTTTTCAAGCTGCTCTTTTGTGGCCCCGAGCATCTGTTGTCCTGAGGTGAGATAGCCTAAAAATTTTCCAAGAGGTCCGGGGATTGTCGCCGGATTTTCCTTAAAAGGTTGTGCTCCCATTTTGGCATTGATGGCGCTTAAATTCTCATTGACCTCTGAGAACTTATTTTTCAGTAAATATTTTGTCGACGCTTTGAGTTTGAGTTGAGGCGTTTTAAGGTGATTTTGCAGCTGTAAAGAGGTGGCCTGTAGCTTGCCGACTTGTTGCAACAGAGCATCAGGATTAGGAGTTGTCACATGTGGAGCCGATCCCTGCATCATCGCAAGAGGGGAGATTTGCTGTGAACTTTGTGCCTCAGGAGCCTTAGCTGCTTTCATGTAGGATGAAAAGGGCTGAGATGACATGGGCATTTTTTGCTGATCCCCTGGTCCAATAGGCTTTGGGGCAAAAATGCGACCTGGATCTTCAATGTCTCCTGGGAGCACCGGGTCTGTCATTACTTAATCTCCTTCTTCTGTGCATGCATGGGACTTAACGGTTTTTTCACAAATTTACGTACAAAATCCAGAGCATTGACAGCTAAACTTTTTACAAAAGAATCTTTGCTGTGAGAGGCCGCATCTTCAAGAGCCTTTTCTCCTTTAGCCAGTTCTGTAGGATTTAAAGATTGGCTTAAGCCGAGCAGTGTTTTTGCCATTTCGTTGTGCGGGTCTTTGTGTAAAATCTCATCAAACACTTTGATCGCCTGCTTGAGTTCGAGTTTGCACAAATGAATATAGCCAATGCCCAGTTGAGGCATTGTATTGTGAGGATCCAGTATTTCCGCTGCTTTGAACAACTTAAAGGCTGCATCTTCGTCAAATTGGTTGACAGCCACAAATCCGGCTTCGACAAGCAAAAAGAAATCGGTTTTGTACTTTTCTATTACGTTTGTCATCTTTAACCGCCTTTTTGTTGGTTGCGAACCATGTTCATAACCGTGGATTGCACCTGAGCAATCAAGTTAGAGATAGATTCACCAATTTGCGTGACTTGACTCATAGAAAATTGGAGCAGCAAAAATTTGCCGGGAGTTAAATTCGATGTGCGACTTGCTACCTGCCTTACCTGAGAGATCACCTGCGATTGCATTTGGGTGTATCTTGTGATCAAAGTCTGAAAAGTGAGGGTTCCCCAGAGATTACCGTTGCCTGACATATGTGAATTCCTTCTATTATTTCTTGTTGGCGACTCTTGTCAGAGTGCGCAGTAATGCACTGTAACCGTGCAGTAAAATACCCAGCTTATCAAAATCAGAAGAGCCCGCTCCTTGTCTAAGGGAGGCTTTCAGAGAATTGATTTTCTCTTCTGCCATTTTCAGCATCTCTTTGCCCTTCTGCGGGTTTTTTTTGAAATCTTTTTCGAGGTCAAACTCAAACAGACCTTTTTTACCTTTTTCTAAACCAAACATCTTTCCCTCACAACGGTTCATTATTGCGGATTGTATTGAATTTTAAATTTTAATCCATCTTTTTCAAGAAAGACCATGGTCGGCAAGATTTCTGTGATTGTCATTCCATCAATGATCTCGCCAATACTCAAGATTTTTCCGTTGATAACGATAAACTGATTTGAGTCATCTTTTTTAGAGAATCCTGAGATTTTATACTGAGAAGAGATGTCGATGCGAGAAGTTTCGGCAGTTGTTAAAATCACAAAGTTTTTGATCGAGCGCACCCCTTTTAAGCTTTTCATGATGTCGACCATTTCCTCAAAAGAGCTGCTCATTTTTTTGTCGACTCTGCCGGCTAGCACCACTTCCCCATTGCTAAGCTGAAAGGAAACGGCCGAAAAGCCTCTTGCTAGCAGCATGCTCTGGATTTGAGTTTCTAGATTAGTTTCCACAACCACTTGATTTTCTAACCTATCAAGATAGGGGAAGTTCATGTTGATGTAGTCAGAGAGGGCTTGCAGTTGTTCTAAAGAGGAGATGTATCCTCTTAAGACAAATTTTCCTGGCTGCGGAGAGTAGAGAGACACGCCAATCCATTGAGGATTGGTTGTCAGCAGTGCGTTGATGTTTTCCCAGACATATTCATCAACCACCACACTATCTTCTATTCCCTGTACACAGGGGACGCTCTCTACTTTATATAGCAGCTCTTGTTTGTCAACAGGAGTCAAAACATGGCCGAGCAGTAGCACTTTGCCAGTGGAGGCATTATAGGAAAATTGGATGGCAGGAAACCCTTTGATGGCCTCTTGAATTAAAGCGCTTTCATCTACCGGCGATGAAGTAATTGTTTCTGAGCGAAAGAGGGTGACTGTACTTGCAATCCCAATGAAAATAAGTAACAGAGCAGCCCCTGCTAAGATAAGATGTTTTGTCGGAATGATGGTCTCTTTCCAGTCAGAGGCAACCAGAGCTGCCGGGCTTGTAACGGGTGCAGCTACAATCGTTTCTTTTTCGAAAATGGGCATAGCCACAGGGGAGAGGATGGTTTCGTGGACTTGCGCTTTGTCAATGAGCAAAAAGCTGGTTGTTCCTAAGGCTATAAGATCTTGTGACAGCAGTTCTCGCTGCTCTGTAATCGGCTCTGCGTTGACAAGGACGCCATTGCGGCTGCCTAAATCTTCGATAAATACTTGGTTGTCTTCTGAGACATTCAGCCTGGCGTGCTGTCTAGAGACGCTTAAGTCCTGGAAAACGATATCGCATAAGTTGGGATCTTTTCCCAAAATATAGGTGGTATTCGGTTGCATGTTGAACTCGGCTCCACTATTGGGCCCAGAGACAACTTTTAGAAACCAGCGCATCTCCTCCTCTGTTGAGAGATTAACAGAAGAGAGATCTTCCTCTTCTTCTATAAAACCACTCTCTTTAGGACGGATGACTTCTTCAATGGGTGGGGTGAGTTGAGGCGCTTTTTCTGAAAATCGAAAAAATGTGCTTCCAATTTGAAGAATGTCGTGTTCTTTAAGTAAAACAGGCTCTGTCACCACTTTCCCATTTTGAGTCACGGGGTTAACAGAACTTAAATTTTCCAGGGTATACCCTTCCGGGGTCAGTCTACAGATGACATGTTTGCGAGAGACCATCGGGTCTTCCAAAACAATAGAAACCTCATCGGGATCCCTTCCAAGAACCCACTGATCCGTATCTTCTAGGCGAATAACAAGGCCCGCAAGCGGTCCTTCCTCTGCAATTAGATATCCCGTCATGTATTAAGACTGCTCCTGAAAAGCCATGAGTTCCCCTTGCCAATAGTTTAAAAAGTTCGCAAACTCCTCGAGAGCTACCTTGAAGGAGGGGTAGTCTACTTCATACGGTAAAGAAGAGGAGAGTGTCAAGAACTTCTCATTTTCATCTAGCCCTAAAACGCAATTGCCAGTCCCTTGTCCCAAAAAGTTGCCTTTCATGACGAGCAAGCAGAATTCTTCCTGATCTTTTTGAGGAAAGCTTCCCACATTTGCCGTCAATAAGATCGAAGGAGGTGCCTCTTTAAAAAACAGTGTCTGCTCAGGATTCAGGGTGAAGACATACCGTCCCGACGGGTCTTTTTGAGGGACCTCTTCAAGCTCCAAATCTTCTTTCAGTTTGACAAGCAAAGTCGCTAGCATCTTGTATACCGGTATAGGGATTCATAACGATTTTATCGATAAAAGGCAAGAAGATATAGATGTAACTTTCTTATTTTTAACGGCGTGTAATGTTTAATTAAAATAATTAATGTAATTTGTGTTTGTTTCTAATAGAATTTGATTAAGAGGGTTTAATTATGTTGCAAGAAGAGTTTGATCGTTTAATGGCTTTATTTAAAGCTGCAGCTGAAGGCAAAATTTCTAATGTGGAAGAGGTATTCAAAGAGTCGCTTGCTTTCTTTGAAAAACTCAAAACATCAGTGGCTCAAGGGTCGGCAGAAGATAAGCTGGAAGCCATCAAGATGATGACTAAAATGTACGAACAGATGATGCAAGAGACAAAAGCGATTGCAAAAAAGACAGGGATGACAGAAGAGGAACTTGCAGAAATTGCGAAAAATCCTGCCAACTTTTCAAAAGAGCAGTGGGAGAAGTTTGAGTCCTCTAAAGGCAAAATGGAGCACCTTGGAGAGGATATCGTGAAAGGAATGCATAAAAAAGAGGGAGATAACCCCCTTCATAAAAAGCGCTCTACTCATGACAAGGATCACTGGCTCAAATCTTAAATGCCGGCAAAACAAACCACCGAGCACACCGAGGACACCGAGAGGAATAGAGAGGCTTTTCTCGGTGATCTCGGTGTGCTCGGTGGTTTAT
>JBDKFJ010000006.1:0-88990 GCA_039798725.1 Chlamydiota bacterium | reverse complement strand
AATATAAGAGAATTTCACCACCGAGCACACCGAGATCACCGAGAGGGTTCAATGCTTTCGAGCCTAAAGTCTAAAATATAAGAGAATTTCACCACCGAGCACACCGAGATCACCGAGAGGGTTCAATGCTTTCGAGCCTAAAGTCTAAAATATAAGAGAATTTCACCACCGAGCACACCGAGATCACCGAGAGGGTTCAATTATAAACATAGGCAATTAGTGCATCGGATTTTTCTCGGTGCTCTCGGTGTGCTCGGTGGTAAATTTTTATAATAAGGCGCTTGGGCAATGCTTTTTCAAGGAATTTGCAGCATGTCGGATTTTTCTCGGTGCTCTCGGTGTGCTCGGTGGTAAATTTTTATAATGAGGCGCTTGGGTAACGCATGCGTACCGATAAAAAAGTAGGTGTGCCGGGTCTTGTTTTTCTTATACTTGGGCGTAAAATATTTACTCCATATCTTGCGTTTTGCTGGATAATATTCTCTTGAGTAGAGAGGGGATTTGTGATATCCTTGCCCAAGAATTGTTAAGGGGTCTTTCATGGCTAAATTTCCTGTTGCGCAGAATCCGCTTCTCCTTCGCTTTCATAGACTTATGGATGCCTTTGCTAAATCCGATGATGAGCGTGATTTTTACTTGGACAAGGTCGAGGGCTTTTTGCTTTTTGTAGACCTTGATAAAGGGGAAAAAGATCTCGAAGAGGTTGAAAAAGAGATGGTTAGCTCTGTCGGACGCTATCTGCTGATCCCTAAAATGACCTTCTATGAGTTAAAAAAATTTATGGAGGGATTCGTTCATGAAAAAGTGTATGACATCGATACCAAAGAAAAACTTTTAGATATCATCCAGTCAAAAGAGGCTCGAGAGAACTTCGTAGAATTTATTTATGACCATCTAGCTGAGCTCGAAAAATGGCAGCAGTATTACATTGAGCGCTCTAGGATTCGCATTATTGAGTGGCTCCGTTCACAGGAGATTCAATTTGTCTTCGAGGAAGATATCGAAGTGAATAAGAACATGATGGAAAAGCTCAAAAGGCATCTATTTGATGTAAAAGTAGCCAAAGATATTGTGCAGGTCCGCGAGATGTTAGCTGCCAAAGCAAAAACTTATTACTCGAATGAAGCGTTAAATCCTCGTCCTAAAAGAGGGCGCCCGCCAAAGCAGGTTGTAAAAGTAGAAGTTGAACCGCAAGTTGTGGTTGATATGTACACAACAGTTCCCCCAGCCTGTCGGCCCTTTCTCTATTTGCCCGATATTACAAGCGCATCCGGCGTGACGTTCTCTGCAAAATTTGGAACAGAAGCAGAGTTGCTAGCAAGTTTAAAAGGCAGCACTCGAGTCAAAATCGATCCTCGACTCGAAGTTCTTTCTGCAAGACTTGCATCTTTAAGATCTCTGTCATCTAGACTTTCCGGGCTCGAGGATTTGGTTCCGGCCCAAGAAGTGCGAATGATCCGCGCTGTGGAACAAGATGATAGCCCCAAGTTTACAAGCATGGTTAAAGGGATTTTACCTGGGGGTAAAAAGAAAGAGGCTGCAGAACCTGCGCCTCTGCAGAAAAAAACGAAGATGGTAACCCAGCTGCCCTCTTCTACAAAACCAAAAGGGTAGGAATGATTCAGGCTCCGTTTTCTTGCACTGAGACAAAAGCTCTTCTTAAGGCGATGTATACTACGCGCTTTGCCGATGAGAAGATGCAAAAGTTGATCCGTCAGAATAAAGGAGGGACGTTTCATCTAAGCGTCTTGGGTCATGAGATGGTAGGAGCCCTTTGTGCTCTTGAATTAATTCCGGGTAAAGATTGGGGATTGCCCTATTATCGAGACCGCGCCTTTGCAATCGGCTTGGGTTGTCCTGTCGATGAAATCATTGCTTCCTGTCTTGCAAGAGATGTCCCTCATCATTCCGGTGGGCGTATGATGCCGGAGCATTTTACGCATAAAGAGTTAAGGATTCCTTGCCAGTCTAGTTGTGTGGGCTCCCAATTCTTGCAAGCGGTAGGCGTTGCAAAAGCAGTACAGTTGCAAGGCAAAAATGAAGTGGTTTATGTGTCTGCAGGAGATGGAGCGACCTCTCAGGGCGATTTTCACGAAGCGCTCAATTTTGCAAGTTTACATCGTTTGGGTGTCATTTTTGTGATTCAAGACAACGGTTGGGCAATCTCTGTGCCAAGTGACGAGCAGACAGCCGGGGGATCGATTGCTCATATGGCGCGCGGTTACCAGAATCTTTCCGTATTTGACGTCGATGGGTGCCATTATGAAGAGCTGCAACCTGCAGTGGCCCAAGCTGTGGAAAAAGCGCGGAAAGGGGAAGGGCCAAGTGTGATTGTGGCTCATGTGCCCCGTATTGGAGCGCACAGCAGCAGCGACGATCCTTCCAAGTATAAAGATGCAGCTTGTGTGGCAAGTGATCTTGCAAGAGATCCTCTGCCTCGGTTTGAGCAGTTCCTCTTGAAAGAGGGTCTTTTAACCCAAAGCGATATCGACATTTTAAAAGAGGAGTGTTTTCAGGCAGTTGAAGAGGCGGCAGTACGTGCAGATCAGATGCCATTCCCTAATCCTGATACAGCGGCAGATAAAGTATTTGCTCCGGTAAACGACACAGAGTGGCAAGTCAGAGAGGATGCGGAACTTTCTTCTGAATCTGTTGTGATGATGGATGCTCTGAATCATGCTCTTGATGAAGAAATGGCAAAAGATCCATCAGTTGTCGTATTTGGTCAAGATGTGGCCAAAGGGAAAGGGGGCGTATTTGGAATTACGCGCCATCTGACAGAAAAACACGGAGAAGCGCGCTGCTTTAACTCACCTCTTGCAGAGTCTAGTATTATGGGGATTGCCATGGGGATGGCGATGGCTGGAATCAAGCCGGTTGTCGAAATCCAATTTGCCGACTATATGTGGACAGGGGTAAATCAGCTCTTCAACGAAATTGCAAGTCTCTATTACAGGGCCAACGCAGAATTTACGTGTCCTCTTGTGATCCGTATGCCCTCCGGAGGCTACATCCAAGGTGGTCCTTACCACTCTCAAAGTATCGAAGCCTTTTTGGCGCACGCTCCTGGGCTAAAAGTTGTGATCCCTAGTAATGCAGCCGATGCCAAACGCCTTTTGAAAGCGGCGATCCGGGATCCTAATCCTGTGGTCTTCTTAGAGCATAAAGCTCTCTATCGCCAGCGCGTTTTTTCTGCGCGCAAAGAGCCTCTTGCTGATGAGATGCAGCCGTTTGGAAAAGCGCAGATTGTCAAAGAAGGCTCGGATGTGACGGTTGTAGCTTGGGGGATGACTGTCTTTATGGCCTCCCAAATTGCCGATTCTCTGGCTCAAGAAGGGATCAAAGTCGAAGTAATCGACTTGAGAACCATTGTCCCTTGGGATAGCCAAGCAGTTCTTGCCTCTGTTCGCAAAACGGGCAAACTTCTTATTGCCCATGAAGCCAATAAAAGTTGTGGTTTTGGAGCAGAAATCGCAGCGACTGTCATGGAACAAGCATTCCATTATCTCGATGCGCCCATCATGCGTATTGGGGCCAAAGATTGTCCGGTTCCCTATTCAAAGGGATTAGAAGACCGCGTCTTGCCTCAACTCAAAGATATCGAAGAGGGCATCCGTACCTTACATCAAATGTAGTATACACCTTTTGTATAACCTGCTGTGACAAAGAAAGGGTTGCTCCTTAAAAATGAAGGTGTATACTCTCTTTTTTTTAGTCACAGTTTGATCGTATTAACAAAGGGGGGGGGTATGAATTTAGTATCTGCTTTGAATAACGCATATCAGGGGTTTGTTGACGAAAATCCACATCATCCTAATCCTAGATTGGGGGCCGCATTGGATGTGCTGCTTAACTGTATTGAAAGAGTGGAAAAAAGTCTTTCTGGCTGGCAACAACGCGTGCAATCAGAGCCGTCTCTGTATGCAAAGCAACTTCAGTGGGGGATATGGGCAGGCAGTGGGTTGATGTCTGGTTTGAAAATTTCTGTTGCTTTTCTGGGGGTGTCGGCTGAGATGGCTAATACTACAACAAAAAGGGTAATCGCTCTTGGTGCGCTCTTCTTTGTGTCTAATGTCATTTCAAATACTATAAGAAATTTAACTTATACAGAGTGTTTAACAGGGGGTGTTGTATCTGTTATCGGAGCAGGCATGCTATACAGAGTGTGTCATTCGACAGAAACTGAGTATATGCATTCTTGAACAATACACTGCTTGATTAATTCTAGTTTTTGGATTTCTAAACAGGAGAGAATATCGACCTTTTCAAAGTCTATATTCTCTCCTTTTTCAATCATTTCTGTAAGAGTATTTTCGAGAATTTTCAAATTCTCAATGTTTTTATTTTCCATGAGCACTTAATATGCTCTATTGTTTATTCAAGAGTTTTTGTAAACTAAAAACTGATTTGTTTGCTGATTCTATCTTGATAAGCGATTAGAATTTCTGTAGAAAGATTCAGAGAATTGATCGTGTTTTCTATTTTTTTTAGAGCTAATTCTTCTGAATTACATTCGCTTGATAAATGAGCTAAATGGATAGATTTCAAATCGGGATGAGCGATTTCTGTAATGAGTTTAGCGCACTCATCGTTAGAAAGGTGTCCCTGTCTGCCAAGGACTCGTTCTTTGTAGACAGGGGGGCGATTACTTGCATGTACCATCGAGGGTTCATGGTTGGCTTCTATATAGAGGTGGTGGCATCCAAGGAGATGTTTTGATACATGTCTTGTGGCAATGCCTAAATCTGTGCAAAAGCCGATCCGTTTTCCTTCTGCTTCTATAATACATCCAATGGGATCAATGGCATCATGCTGGATGCTAAATGTGGTAATTTTTATGTCTCCAAATAAAAAAGACTCTCCGGTTGCAAAGATTTTAAATTTAAGAGGTGTTTTGATTGAGCGTTGCACTTCTTTAGCAGTATCACTATTGATTAAAACAGGAATGTGATAGCGCGAAGCCACAGTTTCTAGCCCTTTAATATGATCATGGTGCTCATGAGTGATTAAAATGGCGTCTATGGTAGTTATATCTATATCAAGAAGGGAAAGTCTTTCCTTCAATGCTTTGGCGCTAAGGCCGACGTCAATAAGCAGTTTTGTCTGTTTTGAGCCAATATAAATGCAGTTGCCTTTCGATCCTGATGCAAGAGGACAAAATCCAATCATGATGAGAGACTATACTCATCATGTTGTTTTCACGATATACCCTTGTTTGAGTTCTGCTCTGTATACAAACGAAAGACCGATGCATACAATGGCAGTGGACAGAAGAATTGTCCATGACGGAGGCTCTCCTAAAATCATCCAGGCATTTAGTGATGCAAAGATAGGGCTTAATAATCCCATAAAGGAAAGGAAGGTGGCAGTAAACCGCTTAAGAAGGAAGCCGTATAAGTTGTAGCAAATGATGTTCGAGATAAAAGTCATCAAAAGCGTTCCTTTAATAAAAGGGCTCATATGTTCTGCGGCAACCGGCAAAGGATTCCAAGTTTCCACAAAATAGGAATGAACAAAGGCAAGAAAACCCCCGATTAACATGCTTATTCCATTTGCCATAAGAGGAGAGATCTGCTGATTCTTTACTACAAGGCGCAGAAGGACCCAGCCGTAGACAGAAGAAAGAGCCGCCCCCATGACAGCAAGAGTGGGCCAAGAAAAGAAGCTAAAAGCGTGTAAAAGGTCTTCTGATCCTGTTTGCATTTGTAAGACCGGGATGAAACCGATTAGGGCAATCCCGACCCCCAGCCATTTCTCTTTATTCATCTTTTCCCCAAAATGAAGGTAAGAGAACAGGGCGCTAAATAGGGGGGAAAAGCTATATATAAAACAGGTTTTAGCAGCCGATAGGTGTTGCTGCCCCCAGAACTCTAGGGCATTAGAAAGGTAGATACTAAAGAAGGCAAGTAGGGCCAGAGAGGCAATTTGTATCTTGTTAAGGGAGAAGCTTTTACGTTTAAAGGCAAAGAGGAATGAGAGTAGGATAATCCCGCCAAGCAACATGCGAGCGCCTGTTAAGAAAAGAGGAGGCGAATAGGCAAGGGTCATCTTACCGAGTGCAAAGACAGAGGACCAAATCGCATACATCATGGCAACAAGAGACACTAACATAGGCAAAAAGGGTAGCAGGATACCCTGTTCTCCACAACTCTTAAAATTGAGTATTTAAAAATTAAATTTTCTATTACTCTGAAAGGAAATGGGGGGGGTATGGGCAAGCCTTTAAAGCGGGTGGCTGTATCGGGAGCGGGTGGGCAGATTGCCTATAGTTTAGTCTTTCAGATCGCATCGGGAGAGATGTTTGGGCCGGATCAGCCGATTGCACTGCATCTATTGGAAGTCCCTGGAGCCTTAGAATCTTTGAAAGGGGTGGTCATGGAGCTCGAAGATGGAGCCTACCCCCTTCTCAAAGAGATCCAGATGGGCTCTGATCCCTATGCGCTCTTTGCAGGTATCCACTATGCCCTTCTCGTAGGAGCCAAGCCGAGAGGTCCGGGGATGGAGCGCAAAGACCTGCTAATGGATAATGCCAAGATCTTTGTCGAACAGGGCAAAGCACTCAACGCCGCGGCTTCTCCCGATGTCTTAGTGCTTGTTGTAGGCAATCCTTGTAATACCAATTGCCTGATAGCCATGCACAATGCGCCCAAAATCTCGAAAAGACAATTCTTTGCCATGAGCCGTGTCGACCATAATCGAGCAGCTTCTTTTTTAGCTGCAAAAGCCAACAGAGGAGTGGAGGAGGTATCACATCTTGTCGTTTGGGGAAATCATTCAGCCACTCAAGTCCCCGATTTTGTGAATGCGAAGATTGGCGCTAAACCGGCACTAGAGGTTATTTCGGATCGTAAGTGGTGTGAAGAGCAATTTATTCCCCTTGTTCAGAAAAGGGGGGCTGCGGTGATTGCTCAAAGAGGCAAATCGTCGGCTGCCTCTGCTGCACGTGGGGTTGTGTGCGCCATGCGTTCTCTTGTGTTTCCAACACCTGGGAATGACTACTTTTCAATGGGCGTTCTATCTACAGAAAATCCGTATGGTATTGCTCCTGATTTGGTCTTTTCTTTTCCTTGCCGCTCAAAAGGGGAAGGCAAGATTGAAATTGTTTCAGGATTGCACTTAGATCCTTTTCTCAAAGAAAAGATCGCTCTGACAGAAAAAGAGCTGCTCGAAGAAAAAGCACTAGTTCAAGGGATGTTATGAGTGAGATTCTATTCGAAATTACAAAAGATAAACTAGAAACTGGTTTAAGAGGGGTGCCGGTTGGTTACTGCACCACCTCATTTGTCGATCCGCAAAAAGGGCTTTTCTATGTCGATCGTCCGATTTCCACAGTGTCTAGCTGGAAGCCCATCGAAGCGATGTATCTGATTTATCATGGGAAAGAAGGCACAAAAGAGGAAGTTGCAACCTTTTATGGAAAGCTGCAGGAAAGAGCTGTGTGCCCTCCCGCTGTCATTCAAGCGATTACAAGTTTGCCCAAAGAAGGGCACCCTATGAAACTCTTTTCGGCAGCGCTTCTAATTTTGGGAATGTTTGTGAAAACAGGGGATTACCGAGAAGATGCCCTGCAGCTCATTGGAAAATGCCCCCACCTTATTGCTTGTGTGATCAACCATCATGCAGGATTTGGGATGACTCCAGCTCCTTGCCCTGAATTGGGGTATATTGAAAGCTTTGCCAGTATGCTCCAAGTGCCGCACGCTGATCTTTCTCAGTTAACCGCTGCGTTGAATCTTTTCCATATCTTGCATCTTGATCACGGCGGGGGCAATCTGTCAGCCTTTGTAGGGAAAGCGACCGCTTCTGGACTTGCAGACCTTTACGAATCGATGACAGCTGCCATGTGCGCTCTTGCAGGTCCAAGACATGGCAAGGCTAACCAAGACAGCTTAGAGTTCATTCAGGGGGCTTTAAAAGAGCTTGGTGACAAGGCAGATGAGGCTACAGTTGAAGCTTGGATGAGGGGAAAGCTCTCTCGCCATGAGCTGATTTTTGGCTTTGGTCATGCGGTCTTACGAGTAGAAGATCCAAGAGCTACCACGCAATACGCCTATGTCAATCGGCACTATCCCCATCACCCTCTTGTCAAAATGGCCAATCTTTTGCGCAAAGTAGGGCCAAAAATCCTAGGAGAGAATCCCAAGATTTCCGATCCTCATCCGAATGTCGATGCAATTTCCGGAACGCTTCTGACAGTTTCGGGATTTCCTTATCCTGAATACTATACGATCCTCTTTGGATTTGCTCGCATCTTGGGGATCTCCACGCAGATTATTTATGAGAGGTATCAAGCAAGAGAGGGCAAGGGAACTCCTATTATTAGACCTAAATATTTCTTTAAAAGTAGAAGTTAGAATTTGACAAATTAATTAATTATAAAATAACCTAATAATAACAATTGTCGTTATTAATAGGGTTATGAATTACAAATTATTCGCTTTAGTTCCTGTTTTAGGGATCTCTCTTGGGTTCTGGTCTTTCCATCACCGGTCTGCAGCGCCTCTTGCTGTGGCAACAGCTCCTCTTGCAGCAGCCCCTGTCTCTACTCCTGAAACAACCCCTTCTTCCTACGATGCTCACACCCCCTTTTTCAATCCCAATCTGATGGAGCATACCCATCGCGTATGGGTCAATACAGAGATGCTTTTTTGGCAGTCCAGCATCGGTTCCCTCTCTTACGGTACAGATAGTGGCAGTGTAGACAGCATCCAAAATGGGCATGTGAAATCTCCACACTTTGATTATAACTTTGGATACCGGTTGGGAGTGGGCTACAAAATACCCCATGATCAGTGGGATCTATTTGCAAACTACACCTACCTTTATGGTAGTGCACATGGAAAAAGTCAAAACACAATCCTTTTTCCTACATGGGCGACCAATTTTGCCAATGAGACACCGTTTTATGCTACATCTTCTTCCGCTAACTGGACAATGCATCTGAATATGGCAGACTTAGAGCTTGGGCGTGTTTGTCTTGCAAGCCGCTTTCTTTCACTGCGCCCTTTTATTGGCTTAAGAGGGGGGACGATTGCTCAGCGCTACACTGTAAAATATGAAGGTGGCACTGTTGCTCCTTCTGACACCGATCAGGTCAAACTCAACGCTGACTTTTGGGGAGTGGGTTTAAGGATGGGGCTTAACACTTTATGGGGGCTTGGAAAAGGATTAAGCTTATATGGGAATGGATCGGCTTCTATGCTTTCGTCTCACTTTAACGTATACGAGAAGGAAAAACTCATACAGCAGGCTTTTCGCAAGATGAATATTGAAGCCACTACTAATAACGTGATTGTAGAAGCAGATGTGGCGTTAGGGTTGCAGTGGGATTATCTCTTTTCCCAAGACCGCTACCATATTGGTCTAAAACTGGGTTGGGAATTCGATGTCTACTTTGACCAAAACCGCCTGTTCAATTTCGCCTCGTCAGACCCCGGATCGCTCATCTTCCAAAAGGATGACCTTGCTTTCCAGGGACTAACTATTGGCTTTCGCTTCGACTTTTAACCCATGACCACTCTTTTCAATCGGTCATACGCTTTGCGAGCCGGGTTACGAGGATCTCTGATCTGTGTCAGGTCTGCATATTGGTATACGCCTTCCCCATACTTTTTTGCCAGTTTAGCCAAGAACACCGGATCTCTTCGAATTTCATCGGACGCAAACTGCAAGACTCTTATATTTTCTTTGCACAACCTTTCGATATGCACCCGGTTAGATCGTATCTCTTTGTTGCTTTGAATGATGCTGGGCCAGAAAGGTGCAACTTGCATTGTAGTTGCTGTTTCTTTGATTAACAGGTTTACGTACCTTGTAAAGAGGTTATATCGAGCGAACTCTCGTTTGATATAGTTCTCTTTGAGAGCCCCTGCCCCTCCATGATCCACAACATAATCGTTGTATCTATGAGTCGCTATTTCCTTTAACCTTTCTTTGACGTAATTCTCTGCTCCTACCGGGTCGTTAGGATGAGCATTTCTTGCATTCTGTTGAGTCCCCCCGTATGCAAGAAGAGAAGTTCTTGTTGTAAGTAGGCGATGTATTCCTTCTGGTTGCGCTTTGATAACTTCTCTAATGACAGCAGTTGTCCAAGCTTCGGCTGGAAGCTCTTCCAGGATAGATTTGTATTCTTCTTTGAATAGAGGTTTTTTTGCAACAGCGACAAGCCGTTCACGAGCTCTTGTTGCAATTGAACTTGAACTTGCCTCCCACTCTTCCATAAGAGAAGGGTTAGCTGCAATCCCTCGGATCATCCATGCATCTTTTTCAAGATAGGGGATCTGGAGGGAGCTTTCTTTGTTATTGGCAATTTTTTCAAGAATTTGTTTCTGTACATCTTCTAATTCATAAGACAACAGTCCATTTAAGAATCCGACATCTGTTTTTAGTTTAGCATCCAGATGTACAAAGGCCTCCGGGTTTCTCAAGATGATTTTCTTAGCTATTTGCACGTCTTTTAACGGGGATTTTCCCGCAGCTTTTAGAACGTCTGGTACAATCACTGCAGCATCGATTAAAAATGCAGTTTTCTCTTGTTCTTTTTTAAATCGCATCATCTCTACAAATTCTGATTTAAACAGAGTAGATGGAGCCGGCACGCGTTTCTTCTCTTCTTCGGAGAGCTGATTATATTCTGTCTGTACAAGTCCAAGTAGGGAAAGGAATGTAGACCTGCGTTCTTTGGTATCTAGAGATTCGAGTATTTCTTTCATTAGAGCTTGGTTGTAAACAAGGGCTCGAGAAAGAAAGGGGAGGTTTTTTGAGAGGTCTTCGGGTAGCTCTTTGAAGTAAGAGGCTTTCTGTTTTAGAATTTCTACTGAAAACTCCTCGTGGTACGCAAGTCCTTTCCCAGCGCCAAGTCTCATAGCTATATCGACATGGTATTTTGCCAAAACAACAAGGAAGTCTGTAGATTGATCGAGTTCCTCTTTTACAGGTCTTGGTAATTTAGTGTCATTTTCCATAATCGATATCGCTATTTGTGGGTAGCTTTTCGATAGTTCTGCAAGAAAATAAGCAGTCTCTTGTGCAGGAGTTGAGTTCAGATGGGGAAGGATGATAGTAAATAGGTTTTTTGCAATAGTTACTTTAGTTGTTTTAAGCTCTTCTTCAATCAGAGAGGCAGAGGTTGCGATTCCTTTGATAAAATCCGTATGGAGCCTATTGACTCCTCCTGCAGTAGTAAAGAGCATCAGTCCCTTGCAAGTGTTATCTTGCAGAATAGATGGAATAATCAAGGGGACAGCGTTCATGAGCTGTTTAAGATGTTCTCTTAGATCATCAGCAGATGTGCCTCTTGGAATCAGAAGGAATTTTAGCACCTCTTTCGCTATATTAAGACGCTGATCTTTAGGGGATATTCCAATGAGCTGTGTAAGCAAGTCAATATCACCTTTAAAAGCGTCAGGAACAACGCTTATGATTTTACTGATGGATAGCGGATATTTTTTAGCCAAATTGATTAAAAAGTCTTTCTTTGCCTTGTCGGTAATTCCTGCATTCTGCATGACTTTTTGATTTTTGACGATTTCGGCTACAAGATTTTCCTTGTTTTCATTTTTTTTTGTTTCTTCGCCATTTTTTGGATCATCGATAAGAGCAATTAAGAAATCAGGGTTTCCCTGTAGGACTTGAGGCACCTTTTCCAGCGCGCTTGGATTGATCTTCACGCGTGCTTTGAAATAGTCCTCTGTAGTTGCGGGATTCAGCGCTCCCTGTTCGATTTCTTCCAGAGCTTGAGATTGTCTGTTGCTCTCTTCACACTCTTTTTTGGATTCTTCAATCAATTTAGAGAAAAATTCGTTTGGGCTACCCAAAGTCATGAAAGCCAAAATTGAAATGACGTATACATCGAATACAGCAGGTAGTGCTGCTTGCCCGATAGAGAGTGCTGAAGAGGAGATAAAGGAGGCAACTGCTCCAAGATTGCAGTTTGGAAGCCAAGCGATCATCGTCTTAAGAGTTTCTTCCGGTAGGAGATTAAAGAGAAAAGCGACCGCTTCAGATGAGATATTGAGTGCATTTGTTGCTATTCGAACTAGCTGCATAGGATTCGAAATAAGTTCAGAAGGAGAGACGGAGATTCCTGCAACTTTAGCTATCACATAGAGTACAGCGAGGATCTGGAATATTTTCTGTTTCTTCTCAGTCGATAGGTGAGTAAGACGGTGTATAAGAGTTTCCGAGCCTACGCGATGCTGAGCCTCTGCTTCTTTTTTAGCAGATCGCGAAAAGAAAGAGGTGATGCTGCTAGGGAGAAGTTGCTTAGCCCCATTAAGAGAGGTTTGAATGGCTGCAGCGGTCAATTTTTTAGATACATTGATTAATAGTTGAATTCCCATGTAACACCTTTAATTTTACTTTTTATGTTAATAATTATACTATTGTTCTACTTTTAATTAAATAATAAAATTATTTTTAATTATACATTTTGTAATTTTTAAGATCTGTGCAGTGTTGTGAAGTTTTTTATGAAAAAGATGTGTAAAAATATTTCTTTAGCATAGAAAAATTTAGCCAAAAATCTGCCAAAAAGGCAATTTTTGCAAGCAAATCTAATTACGCAAGAGGTCTCTATTAAATTACATCATTCCAGTCATGTTTTGGGGTGGTAGATGGTGATTCAGGGGAGGTGGTCTTTTTCTTTTCAAAACGGCTCGAAGGGTTAATTATCTTTGAAAAGATTGATCTTGTCTGAATGCCTGCATCACCTAAATTGTTTTGTATTGTTTCAGCCAATTTGCGGGTGCTTCGGCGTATTTCCTTAACATTCAGGTATAATGCATTGACTAGATCCACGTCATTTCTACAGGCATTAAAGACTCGATGGTTTACCAAATTCCCCACCTCTTCTACTAATTTTTGATCAGAAATAGCTCCATTATTGCAAAGAGGAGTGATGTAGGCATTGAGAAGAAATGAGTAGATAGTCTGGGGGACCTTCCCTTGAAGAGCTCCGGATATATTGTCTAGGACTGTTCTACGTTGTTCGGTGGTTGCGCAAGCGTTAAATAGTTTTTTTGCATCCTCTAAATTTACCGATAGTTTTTTCTTAAGTGCCCTCTTTAGGACATATTGGAACAGGTCTTCAGTTGAAAGGGTAGCAGCTGGCAGATCTAAAACACAGGGGAACACACACTCACGCCGTTCAAGCAAAGGATACATGTTTTCTTTTAGCTCCTGAAAATCGTCTAATTTTTTTAGAAAAACGAGGATCTGAGCCGGCTGATCTTTGTACAAATCGAGTACTTGACGTATCATATCACTTGGGTTTTTCCTATGCCAGGTGATGTAGGCTAGGAGAGAGCATTCTTTTGTTTTAGGATCTTCTCCTTGGATTTCCAGCATTTTCTCGTTTGAGATCTTCTTGTCATAACAAGCAAGTGATTCCACGAATTCCATGAAAGTTCCTTGGTTGTTCTCCAATTTTTGAACAGTGACATCGAGTAAATCTCTATAGTCTTTAGTGGGGTCTAATCTGCTATCTTCTATTGCAAGCATGCAATCGTAAGCTTTTAGGAATGGCTCGTTTTCTGTCGGGCGTCTTTTATCTAACAAATCTAGGACGATTTTTTTTTGTTCATCAGTGCTCAAAGGGGAAAGGAATGCTGCAAATAATGCAGCTTTCGTAGTCTCTTCATACTGACTGTATAACCAGATCGCTGTTAATTGAGAGCGTTTACCTTCAGGGAGTTTTTTTAATAGTTCTCGCATTGCATCAGGCTTTTGTTCACGCAAAATGTCGAGTAGATCTTCTGTGTCTAGAATCACATTCGCATCGTAGTCAATAATAAAAGGGATAAGAGGTGTTATATCGCTTGTGTGTATTGCATTTTTGCAGGCTGTTTTCCAACTCTCTTCTTGTAATTCTTTTCGAGCGTTTGACCATTGATTGGTCAAGTAAGTGCAAGTACTCTTTCCCGACCGTGTTTTTGTTAACCACGTTGCGCCTAATCCGGAAAGAATGCCCCCGACTATGCTCAATTGAGGAAATAAAAAATAGGTGGCTACACATGTCGCCGCAACCTTAGCGGTTGTGGCGTTATAGCTTGGAAGATATTGAGATACAGGTGCCCAAGCAGAAGATGCGGTGTTAGTCACAGATTTTGTTAAAGAGCTAAGTTGAGCACATGTTGCGTCTAATGTCCTGCTTGCTGTTTGTTGCACATTTTTTGCAAGAGCCTCTCCTCTTTTTTTGCATGGAGGGAGTAAATGTGTTTTCGTAATGTCTCGGGCGCTATCATAAGTGATTCTAGTGGCAACTTTTGTAGCTTGTTTCCCCATTTCAGTGTTTCTTGCAACCCACCCTACTGTAGCACCGAGTGTTAACATGGGGGAAAGAAGATAAAGACCCGCTAAGACTGCTATTTTTTGAGGGTTTATGGCGCGATCTGTTGCGACGTATCCGGCCATTAAAACAGATACTAAAAAAGGAGAATAGAGGTAAGCGGCTGCCAATGGCAAAGCTTTCATTGCTATGCCCGCAAGCGGCGCAAGCCATTGTTTATCAGTTCTAAGATGTTGAGAGGTCTCTGTGGAAATTGTCATATATTGCCCTGTGTTATTAACTTTTTTATTATAACCGATGTTCGGTGATCTCAGGATTATTCTTTAGTAAAGTGGTGAAAGAGTTGTATTCCTCTTTTATAATGGCCATTCTGGTTACTGTTTCTGTTGTCTCTGTTAAGACGTTTTTCCTCGATTGAATCAGGGTGGCAATGGCAGCCTTCACTTGTTGTTCTTTACCCGTATAGTGTACAATGGCGGCTCCAGCGGCAATCACAAAAGATAAATTAGAAATCACGGTGCTGCTATTTGAGAGTGCTACTCCAGAAGCAATGGCTGCGATAGCAACAGTTTTAGCCTGTGAAGGCAAGTGGGATTGAACGAGCCGGAGGCAATCTAATGATATATTGCGAGCTGTTCTAAGAGCCACATCTGATGTTGTAGGATTTGTCATGTTATTGCTTGTGTAATATTTTTGTTAATTTATGTATTAATTAAATCATTTATAATGATATTAGTAAACATTTAGTTGATTGATTTATGAAGAAAATAAGTGTTATTGGGGCGGGGTTTGCGGGACTCGCTGTGGCTTATGCTCTTATGAAAAGGGGGGTGGAAGTCACGGTCTATGATGGAAAGGGTATCGGGGGCGGGGCCTCCGGGATCGCTGCCGGGCTCATGCATCCCTATGTAGGAGAGGAGGTGCGCCGCAGTTTTTTGGCGGACGAGGCTTTAGAGGCCGCAGGGGAGCTGTTAGAGTGTGTGGAGCGGAGGGAAAAGGTTAGTCGTCCCGGGGTCATGCGTTATGTCTTTGATGAGGAAAAAAAGCAACGGCTTGGAAATCAAAGGGATGTAGAAAGATGTGGGGAAAATGCCTTTTGGATCAAGTCGGGCAGAACAGTGCATTGTGAGGGGTATCTAGAGGCTTTATGGCAGAGGATTGAGGCTTTGGGAGGGCGATTTGAAAGGCGCTGTGTAGAGAGCCTAGAGGGGCTGGGTGAGGTTGTCATAGCAGCCGGAGCTCAGAGTATGGGGCTCGTTGGGGCACTGCCTGTTTCCCTTATCAAGGGACAGGTTTTACTTGCCAGTGCTAAAGGGGTGGCAATCCCCTCTTATAGTCTTGTTGGAAAAGGGTATATGGCAATAGATGGCTCTTGCATCTGTTTGGGATCGACGTATGAGCGGTACTATGAGAGTGAAGCCATAGATGAAGAGGTGGCTAAGAGTTTGATTTTACCTAATGTGGAGCGGTTTTTTCCTGAGGTCAGAAAATTGGATATTGTGGGGGCCAGGGCAGCTGTTAGGGTTTGTGTAAAAGGGCATTATTTCCCTATCATCAAAAAAGTAAGAGAGGGCGTGTGGGTTGTGACGGGCCTGGGGTCAAGGGGGCTGCTCTACCACGCTTTACTAGGGAAAAGAGCTGCTTTGGAGATTTTGGGATGAAGGGGAAATTGCTATTTTTAGGGACCGGGGGATCAGCAGGGGTGCCGATGATTGGCTGCTGTTGTGAAGTGTGTCAATCGAGCTTTCTTCACAATCAGAGATGGCGTAGTTCTGCTTTATTGAAAGTGGACAATAAGCAGATTTTGATTGATGCCGGGCCAGACTTTCGGGCCCAGGCCTTGAAGTTTGGGATCTCTCATCTTGATGCGGTGCTCTTAACCCATGCTCATGCAGATCATATTGGGGGCATGGATGATTTACGGTCGTTCTATTTTGTCACAAGAAAGAAACTGCCCTGTTTTCTTTCAGAAGATACGTTAAGAGAGGTGCGCCTTCGTTTTCACTATTTTTTTAAAGAAATACAACCTCAAAAAAGCGTAGCGGCTCAAGTCGACTTTTTTCCGTTTCCAGCGGATGCAGGGGAGTGTTCTGTGGAGGGCATTCCTATCCATTACTTTTCTTACTTTCAGACAGGAATGCGTGTCACAGGATTCCGGATAGGCTCTTTTGCTTATGTTAGCGACATTCGGGAATATGGAGCTAGTGTGATCCATGCGCTCGAAGGGGTTAAGGTGCTAGTGTTAAGTGCGCTGCGTCATACGGCCTCCCCCTTGCATTTCAATGTAGAAGAGGCGATTGCCTTTGCAAGGAGAGTAGGGGCTGGAAAAACATATTTGACTCACATTTCCCATGAGCTGGATCATGAGGCCACAAATTCCCTTTTGCCAAACGATATCAGAATGGGATATGATGGCTTAGAAATAGAGTGGTAATGTCAACATACGTAGATCTCAAAAGTTTAAAAAAAGCATTCCTTGTCAGTGTTTTCCTCGATAAAAAGCAAGAGAGTTTAGATGAGCTTGAGCGGCTATGTGAGACCTTTGGACTGCAAGCCGTTGCCAAACGTGCCTGTTTAGTCCGCAAATTTGAAGCGGGCACTTATCTAGGCTCCGGCAAATTAGAGGAGCTGCGGCAAGAGGCAAGTCGTTTGGGTGCGGAGGTGGTTGTTTTCGATGATGAGATTTCGCCCCATCAGCAGCGTAATTTAGAAAAAATTTTTGCTATGCCTGTGATCGACCGTACAGAGCTAATTATTGAAGTCTTTGCTCAAAGGGCGCACACAAAAGAGGCGCAGCTGCAGATCGAGCTTGCCAAAGTGCGCTATCAGTTCCCCAGGCTAAAGCGGATGTGGACACATCTGTCTCGCCAGGCAGGGACAGGATCTGCCGGAGGAGGCGCTTATCTCAAAGGGGAAGGGGAAAAGCAAATCGAGATTGACCGCAGGTTGCTCAAACGCCGTATCGATAGGTTAAAAGTTGAGCTCGATAAGATCGTAGAGCATAGAAAAACGCAGCGGGCGCTCCGTTTTAGGACACAAGTTCCCACGTTTGCCATTGTGGGCTATACGAATGCAGGTAAATCGACACTCCTGCACGCTCTAACACAGGCCGAAGTGCTTATAGAAGATAAGCTCTTTGCAACGCTAGATACAACAACTCGCAAATTTTTGCTGCCGAATCGACAGGAAGTGCTGCTTGTCGACACAGTCGGATTTATTCGTAAGATTCCTCATACGCTCGTGGCGGCTTTTAAGAGTACTTTGGAAGAGGCTGTTTACACAGACATCTTACTGCACGTGATCGATGTGAGTCATCCCGATGCAGAGGCGCAAGCAGAAGAGACGATGAAAGTGCTCAAGGAACTTGGAGCTGATAAGCTGCCGATTGTGACTGTTCTTAATAAAGTCGACAAGATAGATAACCCTTTTTTGGTGACAAAATTTCGAGTGAAATATCCAAAAGCCATCGCTATTTCTGCTGAAAAGAAAGAAGGGCTGGATGCGCTCTCCGAGATCATGATCCATGAAGTGTCCGCTTTGCGCAAAGTTGTCCACTGCCGCATTCCGCAAGAGCGTTATGCGCTTGTCGCAGAACTGATGAAAGAGGGAAAGGTTATTGCTTCAGAGTATGAGGAAAATGACATTCTCTTGCAGATCGAGATCCCTCAGCGCCTCGAATACAAAATCCAACCCTACATCTTACAGTGAGGGTTGGCCCAATAGCCTCGGTTGTGTTCGTTACTTAGCAAATGCATTTTGCAGGAGTTGTGTGAAACCGGTACAGATCATGTTGACAGCAATCAAGGCCACAATCATTCCCCCCAGCTTTTCGCAGGCAAGAAGCCCTTTTTGACCTAAAAAATGTTTAATGTGTGTTGAGAGAAGAAGCAGAAGGCAAGTCGGAATCCAAGCAAAGATCACAACCATAGAAGCAAGCCACCCGTTTTGGAGCTGTTCTGAGTAAATCATGACCATCGAAAGAGAGCCGGGGCCTGCAACAAGGGGGATGGCCAAAGGGACAATCAAGGGCTCTTGGCGTTTGATTTCTTGAGAGTCGTGGCTTCTGGGAAAGATCATGCCAAGTGCAATCAAAAAGAGTAGAGTCCCGCCGGCTACCCCTAGCGCTGATTGAGAAATCCCCATGAGGTTGAGGATGTTGTCTCCAAAAAATGTAAAAAGAAGCAGAATCACAAGGGCAATACACAATTCTCTAAACACAATTTTTCTTTGCTGTTTTTCTGTAAAGTGGGCAAGAAGGCCCACAAAAAGGGGGATATTCCCTAAGGCATTCAAGACAAAAAACAGCGACGCAATCATCGGAAATAGGGCCATAGTATCGACAACCTCTTTGGTATCACTTTCATTTTTCACCGCCTTGCTGTATATTTTCCATAAAAATTGATGTATTCATGGAAGAAAAGAAAAAATTTACTGTTGTCACACTCGGCTGCCGGACAAATCAATACGAATCGCAGGCTTATGCGGATCAGTTGTTCTCTCTTGGATATGAACGAGCCTTAAGTCATGAGATAGCGGATATCTGTATTGTCAATACATGTACAGTCACAGCATCCGCTGATCGCTCTTCTCGCCATGAAATCCGGAAATTGCAAAAAGAGCATCCAAACGCCAAGATTGTTGTCACAGGATGTCTTGCTGAGTCTATTGATGGGGTCTCTTTGGTGGTTCCCAACAAAGATAAAGAGAAGCTTGTGCAGCTCGCTCTTCCAGAGGAACAAGTTCCCGAATTTATGATCTCCCAATTTGAAGGGCATACGCGCGCCTTTGTAAAAGTGCAGGATGGGTGTAATTCGTTTTGCACCTATTGTATCATCCCTTACGTTCGAGGCAGATCTGTGTCTCGTAAGCTAGACGACATTGTGCAAGAGGTCAAAGGACTGATTGCAGCCTCTTACAAAGAGATTGTCATCACAGGAATTAATGTGGGCGATTTTGATGGCAATCCGGAAGAAGGCTGCCCGCCTGTGCGACTTTCTGACCTTGTAAGAGTGCTCGATGCTTTACCCGGGTTAGAGCGTCTCCGTATTTCTTCCATTGATCCGGATGAAGTCGATGATGATCTACTTGATGCTGTGATTTCCGGCAAACATACTTGCCCTTCTATGCATATTGTACTGCAGTCAGGATCAAATGCAATTTTGAAGAGGATGAATCGTAAGTACACCAAGGAAATGTTTTTGCAAACAGTGAATCGTCTTAAAGCGGCCCATCCTGACTTTACCTTTACAACAGATGTGATTGTTGGGTTTCCGGGAGAAACGGAAGAAGATTTTCAAGAAACTCTCTCCCTGATTGAAAAGGTGAAATTTGCCAAAGTGCACATGTTTCCCTATAGTGTAAGAAAGCGCACGCGCGCTGCACTATACCCGAATCAAGTGCCCCAAGAGGTGATTGCAGAAAGAAAGCAGCGTCTACTACGAGCGGCTTTAAGAGCGGCTTTTGCTCTTAGAGAAGAGTACGTCGGTAAAGTCGCCTCTGTTCTTATAGAAGGGGGGGGAAGAGGGCACACAGAACATTTCTTGGAAGTGAAGGTAGAAGGTAATCCCAATGACTTAATCCAAGTAAAGCTTGTTGGAAATGACGAAGAGGGCCTTATAGGAGTATATGAAAATTAAGATCGCGCAGAAATTAAAGCCTTTTTCCCACGTAAAAGGGGAAAAATTCCTTTTCCCAGGCACAACACTTGTGATTACAATCTTTCCTACTCGCTTGGAAATTGAGGACTTGATGCAGAAAATCCCCTCACAGGTCAAAGAATGGCCTTGGACAGGCCCTGTAAAGGGATTTACTGCGGAACTCGATTATGACAGAGAAGAGCTCAAGGTCTTTGGGTTTTCTAAAGAGGGGTACTTTTCTTATGTTTTGAAGATCAAAGAGGGAAAGCTGCTATTGCAGTATGATAAAAAAGAGACTACCCTCGCTCAAGTCATTCCTTCAGAAAAGCCCAAAGAAAAACTCTCCCTCGGATCACACAAAGCCCAAGATTTAAGCAGAATAAGAGAAAGGCTTGATCCTGCTGAGTTATTCCCTTTATGGTTACAGGTGGCTTTTGCTTGTCCAAAAGTCGATGCAGAAAAGGGGCGCCTTGGACACTACGCTCTTCTCAAGGAGTGTCAAGAGGGAGGCGTAGATCCTTTTTTAAACTTCTTTCAGAGTGCTTTCCATGGTTGTTTTATCCCTCGTCTCATAGATACCGAATATCAAGGAATTGTGCCATTTGCACAAGAAAACGCACACCCTTTGCCACTGCTTGTAGATTCAGCAGAGCACCTCTTGTCCCTTTTTTATAAAAGACTTTCCCCTAATCACCTTGCTTTATTGCCGGGCCTACCTAAAGAGCTGCACTGTGGAAGGTTTGTGAATATCGCATTAGAGGGGGGCATTGTTGTCCATTTCGAATGGACAAAGAAAGCGCTACGCCGAGTGGTCATTGAAAATCCACAAGGGTGGCCCTGCACTCTCACATTTCCAAAAAGTATTGCTTCTTGCCGTATTCGAAAAGAAAGGCGTGACTTTAGAGATCATACCTTGACTGTGCAAGACAAAGGATGCATTACCCTCGATCGATTTAGTCACAGCTAGCCCGGGTGCGCGATCCCCTATCGATTCTGTTGGAATGAAATTTTTGTTGCGAGTATGAGGTTGGGTAGGGGGACTGCAAGATGTTGGAATTGATTCCGGAAGAGGTCTGTCTATTTAATCCGCATGGTGTACTAGGATTGCATAAGACAGAAGAGGGAAAAAAGAAGATTGTAGTTTTCCGCCCACAAGCGCCGTATGTGTACATTGAGCTGTTTGGAAAAATTGTACAGATGCATAAAAAGCATGAGAGCGGCTTGTTTGAGCTCGAAGTGCCTTTTTCTACAACGCCCTCTGATTACAGGGTTTATCTTTATCATGGCCATCTAGCGCATGATCCCTACACTTTCCTGCCAACATGGGGAGATGTGGATTTGCATCTTTTCTCTCAAGGAGTGCACTACAAGCTGTACGAAAAAATGGGGGCAAGGGTTTGTATACATCAAGGTATAGAAGGAGTGGCTTTTGCGGTATGGGCACCGGAAGCTGCGGCTATCTTCGTCGTTGGGGATTTTAACCTGTGGAATGGGAAAGGGCATCCGATGCGCTCTTTGGGAAGCTCGGGGGTATGGGAGCTTTTTATTCCGGGACTCAAAAGTTTAGAGAAATACAAATTCGAGATTCATACAAAGCAAGGACACCTGTTGACCAAAGCAGATCCTTATGCTTTTTTTTCAGAAAAAAGACCTCACACAGCCTCAGTTGTGTTTGATGTCGATGCCTATGAGTGGAATGATGAAGAGTGGAAAAGGCAAAAAGAGGGGCCCATGCTCATCTATGAGGTCCATCTGCCTTCATGGAAAAAACAAGAAGAACATTTTCTCAATTACCGAGAGCTTGCCTTAGAGCTTAGCTCTTACTGCAAGAAGATGGGATTTACCCACGTAGAACTCATGGGGTTATTAGAACATCCTCTCGATGAATCATGGGGCTATCAGGTCACAGGATTTTTTGCTCCCACAAGCCGTCTTGGGACGCCTTCCGACTTTCAGTTTTTTGTAGATCACATGCACAGAGAGGGAATTGGTGTATTCATCGATTGGGTGCCGGCCCATTTTCCTGTCGATGGGCATGGTCTTGCGCAATTTGATGGTTCCTATCTCTACGAGCATGAAGACCCGCGACAAGGATTCCATCCCCACTGGAACACACTCATTTTTAATTATGGAAGAAAAGAGGTCAGTAATTTTCTGATTGCCAGCGCTCTTTTTTGGATTGAGAAGATGCATGTCGATGGGTTGCGTGTCGATGCTGTGGCTTCGATGCTTTATTTGGATTATGGAAGGAAAGAAGGGGAGTGGATGCCCAATTGCTTTGGAGGGCATCACAACTTGGAAGCAATTGAATGGATAAAGCATTTTAACTCGATTCTTGAGAAGTATCATCCGGAAGTGCACAGAATGGCAGAAGAGTCGACTGCCTTTCTAGGAGTCACGCAGCGTGTAGATCAGGGAGGCTTAGGGTTCACGATGAAGTGGAGCTTAGGATGGATGAACGACACTCTGCATTATTTTGCTAAAGAGCCTCTTTTTCGTCTGCATCATCAACAGGATCTGACTTTTTTTCTCCTCTACGCTTTTTCAGAAAAATATGTACTGCCCCTTTCACACGACGAAGTTGTCCATGGAAAAGGGTCTCTTCTTTCCAAGATGAGAGGAGATGATTGGCAAAAATTCGCACATCTTCGCCTTCTCTATAGTTATCAGTTGTGTCAGCCCGGAAAAAAGCTGCTGTTTATGGGAGGAGAACTGGGGAGTTGGGAAGAGTGGAACTGTACAAAACAGCTGCCTTGGGAATTGTTAGAGTATACGCGACATCAAGAGCTGCATTCTTTCTTTTGCCAAATCAATCATTTTTACAAAGCACACCCTGCTCTTTGGGAAAAAGATTTTTCTTACGAGGGATTTGAATGGATCGACTTTACAGACAGGCAAAATAGTGTGATTAGCTACTTTCGCAAAGCATCAAAAGAAATCCTGCTTGTTGTGCACAACTTCACGCCGGCTACCCACTTTCACTATCGTTTGCATCTTCCGTGTGCTGTAAAGGCGGAGGAAATTTTTAACACAGATAGAGTAGAATTTGGAGGATCTGGTAAGCTCAACTCTTTCTATGAGGGGCATGAGATAGAATTGACGCTGGCTCCTCTTGCAACGATGATATTTAGGGTGCACTGTGTCTAGGGAAGAGTATAAGAAAAAAGTGTTAGAAGCGCTGCATCACGATCGCCTCTATTACATGGAAGCCAAGCCTGAAGTTTCCGATTATGCCTACGATCAGTTAATCAAACAGATTGAAAGAATTGAAAAAGAGCATCCTGACTGGATTCTTGCCTCTTCTCCTACACAGAGAGTAAGTGGAGGTATTTCTAAGGGATTTGAGCAAAAGGCGCATACTGTGCCGATGCTCTCTCTTGCCAACACTTATTCTAAAGAAGAAGTGGAAGATTTTATTGCACGCGTGCACAAAGGGGTTGGAAAACAAGATATCCACTTTTGCTGTGAACTCAAAATGGATGGTCTTGCGGTCTCTGTTCGTTATGAAAAGGGAGTGTTTGCTCAAGCGCTGACACGAGGCGATGGAGACGTTGGGGAAGATGTTACGGCCAATCTGCAAACGATTGCAACGCTGCCTTTATCTTTAAAGACAGAGGAAACTGTAGAGGTTAGGGCCGAAGTGTTCATGACAAAAAAAGTGTTTCAAGAGTTGAATGAAGCACAAGAGGAAGTAGGCGATGAGCCTTACGCCAATCCGCGCAATGCAGCAGCCGGCTCTTTGAAACTGCTCAATTCCAAAGAAACAGCTAAGCGTCGATTAAGTATTGTCTTCTATGCACTGGCCCATGAAAAAGGGGTTCACACTCAGTGTGAGGTGCATGAACTGTTGCACTCTTGGGGGCTTCCCGTTTTTGAAAAAGCATTTCGCAAAAGGTGTCAGACAGCGGAAGAGATTTTAGAGTTTGCAGACAGTGTCGAAAAGAAAAGAGACCAGCTTGCCTATGAGATCGATGGAATTGTAATTAAGGTAGACAAGCTTTCTTTGCATGATCATTTAGGGACGACAGCAAAGAGTCCCAGGTGGGCAGTGGCGTACAAGTTTGCTCCTGAGCAGGCTATGACGCAAATTGAAGAAATTACTGTTCAGGTAGGAAGAACCGGGGTATTGACTCCTGTCGCAGAGCTCAAGCCCACTTTTGTTGCAGGAAGTACGATATCAAGAGCCACTCTTCACAATCAAGAGGAGATAGAGCGCAAGGATATCCGAGTGCATGATTTTGTGGTGATTGAAAAGGGGGGCGATGTCATCCCGAAAGTTGTCGAAGTGATTTTGGAGCGTCGTCCCCACGGAACTTGTCCTTGGAAAATGCCAAAACGTTGTCCTAGTTGTGGTGCAGATGTAGTGTGTGTGCAAGGAGAGGTGGCTGTCCGCTGTCCGAATACAGAGCATTGTCCGGAGCAGCAGATGAGACGGCTGATTTACTTTGCTTCTAAGCCGGCGCTTGACATTGAGCACTTGGGAGAAAAAGTTGTGGAACAGCTCTTTAAAAAAGGGTTGGTCACGACATTTTCTGATTTTTATACACTCACTCTAAAAGAGCTCCTTTCTTTGGAAGGTTTTAAAGAAAAATCAGCCCATAACCTACTCACTAGTATTGCACATTCTAAAAAGGTTCCGTTGGATCGTTTGATTTTAGGGTTTGGGATAAAGTATGTCGGGGAAGGAACTGCAGAGGATTTAGCAAAGGCAGCAGGGTGTATAGAGGCCCTCATGCAGATGCAGATCGAGGATCTTTTAGAGATCCAGGGTGTGGGAATAAAAATTGCAAACAGTGTTTTTGAGTATTTTAAACAAAAGAAAAATCAAGAACAAATCTACAAGTTATTACAAGTAGGATTGGAGGTTATCCCTCCAAAAACTGTACAGCGTACAGATCATCCGTTCTTTCAAAAGAGCTTTGTGTTAACCGGTACCCTTGAGCATTATACAAGAGAGGAAGCTACAGCACTCATTGAGGAAAGAGGGGGTAAAGTAGTGGGTTCTGTAAGCAAAAAAACGGATTATCTACTTTTGGGAAAAGAACCGGGATCGAAATGGGAAAAAGCCAAATCGCTCGGCGTTCCGATCCTCTCAGAGGACGCCTTTTCTAAATCTTTGTGATTGCGCAATATATTTTTTTGCAGTATGGCTTAAAGTGTTAAGACAGGAGGAAGAAGAATGCCTAGATCGCTTCTTAAATCTGCTGTATTGGGTGGGCTTGTTGTATTCATATGGAGTTTGATCTCCTGGATGGTACTTCCTATTCATCAGCATTGTTTTCATCAGTTTACAAATGAAGAAAGAGTGGCCTCAGTTATAAGAGAACATGCGCCCGGTAAGGATCTCTATGAAGTGGTCACAATGCCGGAAAAGTGTGGTTGCTCTAAAAACGAAGGTTTTTACATGTTTGCAGCCGTTGTACCTAAGGGTTTAGGTCAGGAGATGACAAGACCTCTTGTGTGTGCATTTGTGATTCAAGTAATTGGCGCCTTTTTGGTGTCTTGGATGCTCATAAAAACAAAAGGGCTTTCTTTTAGACACAAAGTGCTTTTTGTGACTCTGTTCGGCCTTGGAATTGGCGTGCTGGGATCGCTTTCTGCATGGAATTGGGCTAACTTTTCAGCCTGTTATGTTCTCACGCAGATGTTTGACTTAGTAGTTGGCTGGTGCTTGGCTGGCCTTGTCATTGCAAAAACGCTCAAAGGAGCTAAGTAAAAGGAGAAATTATGCATAGATCGCTTCTGAAAGCGGCCGTGTGTGGTGGCATTATAGCTTTTGTGTGGTGCTGGCTCTCATGGACTGTATTACCTATTCATAACTGCTGTATCCATAGCTTTACACATCCGAGCAAAGTAGCTTCTGTTGTAAAAGACAACGCTCCTGCATCCGGAATGTATGTATTGCCTTATACGTTCGGTTATAATGAAAATTCTTCTCAGGAAGATATGAAAAGAGCCATTGCGATGATGGATCACGGTCCTTTCATGTTTGCAGCAGTTCTGCCTAACGGAATGCAGCATACCCATAAACAAGCTATGGCGATTGGCCTGATTATCGATATCATCGGCGCTTTTTTAGCTGCCTGGTTGCTCTCTCATGCACAAGGGCTTGCCTTTAGACAAAAGGTACTCTTTGTGGCGCTGTTTGGGCTCGCAGTGGGTGTTTTGACATATCTACCTGCATGGAACTGGATTGGTTTCCCTGGTAATTTTGTTCTAACACAGATTTTTGATCTTGTCATTGCTTGGACGCTTGCCGGTCTTGCTATGGCTAAGATTATCAAAAAAGTCAGATAATCTTTGTTTCAAAGAACCCCTTGATATTAAGGGGTTCTTCTCCCTATAGTCGATTAAATTCAAAATTTCCTCGGCTATAAGGGTGTATTTATGTCATTGAAGTTTCTCCCGGTTGTTGTTGCATGTTTTATGTTCAAGCAAGCGTATGCTGAGGCTCCACGACAAATACCGCCGCACTTGATTAACCAGTATACAATGAATGGATCGATTCCTGTTTTCAGTTGGTATCTTGATGATACAACTCCTACTCTAGATTATAGAGTCACTCTGTCAGATGGGACAAATGCCTCTTTTTATTCCAGGAAGGTGATTAACCAATTTATAGAGAAAGTACGCAACAAAGAATTTTCCTACTATGGGATGACAGACGTTTGGCTTTATGATGCTCTTGCAAAGTATCCGATTGAAGGCAAAGAGGTGGCAATCCTTGGTTCTACCCAACCTTGGTACGAAAGCATTGTAATTGCCTATGGGGGAAGGCCGGTCACAATTGAATATAATAAAATTGTCACAGATGATGACAGATTGAGTGTGATGACTGCCACAGAATTTCAACAAAACCCCAGGCAGTTCGATGTGATACTGTCGATTTCAAGCATTGAGCATGATGGTCTGGGAAGGTATGGAGATCCATTAAATCCATTTGCCGATTTAGAATTTATGGCAATGGCTAAGGATACGTTACTTAAAGAGGGTGGCGCAATGATACTTGCGGTACCTATTGGAGGGGATTGCTTGTATTGGAATGCTCACAGAATGTATGGCTTTTTGCGCCTTCCGATGTTGTTGAAAGGGTGGCGCGTTGTGGACACCTTTGGATTTACAGAAGCGGCGCTTTATGTAGAGGCTGGCAGGTATAATGGGTATCAGCCTGTTTTTTATCTTGTGCCGGAGTGATTAGAGGGGGTCTCATCAGTAGTTCTATGCAGCTTTTCCCTTGAGGACCATGCCAATGGAGGATAGCGGTATCGGGTGTTTCTTTTTGAAAGCGGCTCCAGTTGTAACTAGATGGCATAGCGACGACCGGATGATCTAGCGCTTCAATAAGATGGCAGAGAATATCTTGATCTCCTGGGAACTTGTGATTTGATGAAAGGCAAAGCTCTGCCCACTTTTCTATTAGGGCAAGCCCTTTACGAAAAGCGATGACCCCTGCATTGTACTGTCCGGATAGACCCTCTTTATAAAGAGCAATACCGGGCGGTTGTTGAGAGAGGGAAAACAGTTCGTCAAGGGGCTTTAGAACTTGACAATCAAGATCAAGCCATAGAGTGTTTTCATAGGGGGATTGTAGACAGGCAAGAGGCTTTTTAAACCATGCAGGGCGGCTTTCCCAAATCGATTTTCCTAAATCATGTTCCCAATTAGCAACCGTAACGTTTGCGATTTCTTCTCTTTCTTTGACAAAAAGATGTGATATTCTCAGAGCGATATAATGCCCCCTCTCCTGACACCATGATTTCATATCAGAAGACATGCCGAGATCGACAAAGGTTACAGGATAGGCGTTGTGCTGTGAATAATGCTCCCAAAACCACGGCAGAAGCCACTGCTGTGTAATGTCTGCTGCAACAAGCACTCCGTTTGTTGATTGGGGCATACGCCCCTATCTACAGCAATCCCAACTTTTCGTCTACTCTTTCGCCAATCAATGTCTGATGGTGAAAACCTGTAATTTTGACTTTTTGTAAGGATCCCACAAGAGAGTCTTCACCCGGGAAAATGACTTTCTTCCAGCAGCGAGTGCGTCCTTTCATGTGCTTTTCATCCCGGTTGCGCCTTTCAACTAAGATTTCCACTTCTTGACCGATCAATTCTGCCATCTGTTCAGAGAAAAGGGACTCATGTAAGGCAAGCAGTCTTTGTAGTCTGTCTAGTTTGACCGGTTCCGGGATATCGTCTTTCCAGCGAAATGCCGGGGTGCCTTTACGGGCACTGTAGGCGAAGATGAAGGCTACAGAGTAGCGGATCTGTTTGAAAAGGTCATAGGTCTCCTGAAATTCTTCTTCTGTCTCTGTTGGAAATCCGACGATGATATCGGTGCCCAAAGAAACATGGGGAACAATAGAGCGAAGTTTGGCGACTTTTTCAAGATAGATCTCTGTGGTGTATACTCGATGCATCTTTTTGAGGATACGATTCGACCCTGCTTGGAGAGGAAAGTGGACGAATTCACAAAGAGAAGGCAGATCGCGGATTGCTTGCATCAATTCGACAGTGATGTCGACTGGATGAGATGTCATAAAGCGGATGCGCTGCATGCCGGGAATATTGTTTAAGTCATAGAGCAAGTCATGAAACAGGTAATTCCATTCAGGATGGTCTTTTCCGTAGCTGTTCACATTTTGTCCAAGAAGGGTAATCTCCTTGTATCCTTTCTGAACGAGTTGCTTGCATTCTTCAATGACGCTCTCTTTGGGTCTTGAAACTTCTTGCCCCCTTGTATAAGGAACCACGCAATAGGTGCAGAACTTGTCACACCCTCGGATAATTGATACAAAAGCTTTGTGAGGATCTTCGCGACTGGCTTCGAGGTAGTTAACATTTTCTTCAAACTGATCGCCGGTTCTTATGATTTGGGCTCTACCTTCTAATACTTCGTCAAGTACTTCATTGAGGTCATTGATATTGTTGGTTCCTAGGACGAAATCGACATGGGGGAGTTTGCGAAATAAAGAATCTTTTTTAGCCATCGCCATACAGCCTGTGACCCCGATGACTTGCCTTTTGGAAGGGCTCCTTCCTAGTAGGCCAATTTTTCCCATGACTTTCCTTTCGGCTAGGTCTCGGATGGAACAGGTATTAAAGAGGAGCAGGTCTGCTTCCATCTCATCTTCTGTGCGGACAAGCCCTCTTTTTAAGAGTTGTCCTACCATGATTTCAGAGTCGAGCTCGTTCATTTGGCACCCGTAGGTGCGAAGAAAAAATTTTTTAAGTGTGCGCATAGTGCCAACTATTCTGAAACATCCTCTCTTTTTTAGGAAGATGAGATTATCCTGTGGAAAAAAAATAAAGCGAAAAGTAGACTAGCTCTCTTTGAACTCATTTTCGAGATGATGGACTATGGCAAACAAACAGAACAAGACAGTGCTCTTAACAAAGGAAGAGGCTCTTGCGGTGCGCAAGTGGCTTCTTTTGGATGCAGAAGGTAAGACCTTAGGTCGTTTTGCTGCAGAGGTGGCTAAGATCCTCCGAGGCAAGCATAAGCCTGGATTTACTCCTCACGTGGACTGTGGGGATGGCGTTGTGATTATCAACGCGGAAAAAATCGTTGTAACAGGTGCTAAAGCGGCTCAAAAAATTTATAGATACCATACAGGGGCTATGAGTGGTCTTAGAGAGGTGCCTTATCGCACAATGCTAGCCCGTAAGCCTGACTACATCATCTGGAGAGCGGTTAAAGGGATGATGCCTAAAACGCGCTTGACAGAGGCTCAAATGAAAAAGCTGCGTATCTTCGCTGGTAGCCAGCATGATTTAGAAGCGCAAAACCCGACAGTCGTCAACATCTAAGGTGAACATGACAAAAGTGCAAGAAAAAATTGGAATCGGTCGAAGAAAAACAGCTGTGGCTTCCGTTCGTCTCCGTCCTGGTAAAGGTCAAGTGACTGTCAACGGGAGAAAATTTGAAGAATATTTTACCCTGCCCCTTCAGCGCCAAGCTGTTTTGGCACCTCTCGTTAAGGTAGCGACTCCTGATCGCTATGACGTGATGATTCGAGTGGTAGGTGGAGGTATTCAAGGGCAAGTGATCGCCGCTCGTTTGGGCATTTCTCGCGCGCTTGTTCAAGAAGAAGAAGGAAGACGCCAAGATCTTAAGAGCGTGGGCTTTTTGACTCGCGATCCTCGTAAGAGAGAGCGAAAGAAATATGGTCGCGCCGGTGCCCGTAAGCGATTCCAGTTCTGCAAACGATAATCTGTTTTCACAAAAAATCCCGGAGTTTCCTCCGGGATTTTAATTCCTTAACTTGTTTTGTTTTTTGATTTTACTTAAGTAATAATTATTAATTTTTTACATTCCTTCGATCACATTCCTAATGGGGAGTGGTATCTTAGAGTGGATTGCGTTACCGACTTGAGTACCGTAATAAAGCATCTCATCGGGCCAAATGAATAGAGCGCACGCTGTTACAATAATTCCAATACGTAATCTTTTGTATGTTAAGTCAAGAAGCTCTTTGCTCTGTAATGTGATCAAGCGCGCGATCTCTTTTTCAATAGCATCTATAGGATTACGATTGACTTGGAAGCCTGCTGTGCGTTGTTTTGCTTCTCTTAGAGCTCTATTTAAAAATAGGACTGTCAAAAAAGGAGATTTTAAGCCGGTTCCCATAAAACTTAATAAGGTCAGGTTTGGTATTAGAGTCGCTTTATTTTTGAATTCTTTTGATTTTATGGCTTTAATGATGATGGTAACTGTTTTTTGAAATGCTGCGAGTCTTAACTGACTTTGAGTCGGTTGCTTTTTTTCAGAAATATTATCCCGATTTAATAATAGATTGCTAATCGTGTCGATCATTCCATAATTTATTTTTGTCCAGCCTGTTGGATCGTTCGGCGCAGTCCACTTTGTCATTAGTTTCCATTCCTGATCCTTGCCGAGGTTGACAACACGGCTTATCAAAGAGTAACAGTAGGAAGTCTTTGCTTGTTCTAATTCTGTAGGTGTAGAGGCGGCTTTTAAGTCAGCAATGGCTGCTCTTAGATGGATAACAGAACCTGGACTAGATCTCCAACCGGAAAAAATAATGCAACTATAAAAGACGTCGTAAATTTTATTATCATTTTTTAAAGTTTTGATAATTTCTTTTTTTGTGCCTTCAGCAAATGCTTTTACAAGTAATTGAGTAGTTTGTGGCGATAAAGTGATGTTCATTTTCTTAGCTTTTTGATTTGCATTACTTCAAGGCATTATAAATGAATTTATCGTTTAATTCAATATTGGAAAACATTCTTTTTGTAAAAGAGCTTTCAAAAAGCTAAGTCATAAAAACCCGCATCTCAAGTGAGCCGATAAAGCTTTCGGTACTTATTTTCTAGATAAGCAATATAGGGGGCTTCCGAAAGAGGTTTCCCGGTAGCTTTTAAACATAATTCACCCGGCAGAAATTCTCTTCCATGGCAATGGATCTTTTCATTAAGAAAATCTGAGATGGGCTTTAGATTGCCTTCAGAGGCGCTCTGTTTCCAGTGTGGCAGAGTTTTTTCTAAAGTTTCAAAGAGCTGAGCCATGTACAAATTTCCCAAAGTGTATGTAGGGAAGTATCCAAAGTACCCCAGAGACCAGTGAATATCTTGCAGACACCCTTGTCCATCAAAGGTAGGGGCAGTCCCAATATACTCTCTCATTTTGGCGTTCCATAGCTCCGGCACATCTTTGACTTTAATAGAGCCTTCGATGAGCCCTTTTTCCAGCTCGAAGCGTAAGATGACGTGGAGATTGTAGCACACTTCATCTGAATCGATACGGATAAGTCCGGGATGTACGTTATTGATGGCTCCATAGAAGGCATCGAAAGAAACGCTCCCAAAAGCTTCCGGAAAAGCTTTTTGCAGGCGGGGAAGTAGGTGACGTAAAAAAGACTCGCTCTGTCCGATGCAAGTCTCCCAAAATCGGGACTGGCTTTCATGAATTCCCAGTGACACAGCCTCCCCAAGAGGGGATCCATATTCTTCAATAGGCAGGTGCATCTCGTAGAGGCCATGCCCTCCTTCGTGCATGACAGCTCCAATATTCATCATGATATTATCCGGTTGGATCCTTGTCGTCATCCGGATATCTTTGGGTTGCATTCCGGAGCAAAAAGGGTGGGAAGAAAGATCTAATCTGGCACAGCCGGAGTTAAAGCCCATCAATTTGAGTAGATCCCAAGCAAAGGTGCGCTGCGCATCGGCTGGGCAATCGGCATAAAGAAAATCAGTGGGAAAAGCGGGCTTTGCCTTAATTTCCTTAAGAAACTCCGAGAGGAAAAGTTTGAGCCTATTAAAGAGCGGCAAAAGATAGGAAGTTTTCATCTCGGGTTCATAGAGATCTAAAAGCGCATCATAGGGGTGTTCTTGAAAACCGAGAAGTTCGGCTTTCTTTCTATTGAGAGATACAATTTTTTCGAGGTGTGGGGCAAATGCTTTAAAGTCGTTATGATCTCTGGCTGTTTTCCATACATGAGAGGCGGTTGATGTCGTCTTTGCAAATTTTTTGACAAAGGCACTTGGAAGCTTGATCTCTTTAAGGTAATCGGATCTCCATCTTTTGAGGGCAGCTACCTGTCTTATAGAAAGATTGCTATCTATTATTTCTCCTGTTTCTTGATCGATAAGAGAAAAAAGGAGCTTAGCAAACCCTTTAGAGGTTTTTTCTTTGTGAACAAGACTTGCTACAAGTTCTGTCTGCTCTGAGCGGAGCGCGATCGCCTCTTTGGGCATATACGTCTCTTGATCCCAGTCAAGTAAATAGTGCACAGCTCCAAGTAAGGACGCTTTTTTGGAAGTGGCATGCAACTTCTTGTAGATCTCATTTCCCATAGATAATCTCCCTTGATTTGGGAGTTTATGCTTTTACATCTCTCTTGGCAAGCTTGAAGAGGGGCTTCTCTAGGAGCTTTGTGCAACCCGAGAAGAAGGGGGTAAAGAAAGCCCAGCTTGTTGTGATAAGAACAATGGCACCACTGCCTACAAAGATATCGGAAAACCAGTGAGCTCCTGTGATCAAACGAGGAAGGCAGAGGAAAATACCATATAAAATGGCGCAGATGGCCATTTTTCTTGAGGCCAAGATCGACAAGAAGGTCGCAAAGAGCAGCGCGGTTGTTGCATGGTCGCCGGGGAAACTATTAGATGAGGTGTCTTTGATGGAAAGCCAAGGGATTTCATGGGAAAGACGCACGGTGTCTTGCAAGAGGAGAGTGGGGCTGATGCGTGGAATTTCCAGATGTTCGCGAAAGAGGAGGCGGTTGATGAAGTAGAGGATAGCGGCAATATAGAGAACACAGAATAAGAGTTCCGCTATTTTACGAGGACGGATAAAGGAAGGAAAGGATCGGACATGAATAATGAAGAAGGTAAGGATGCAGATGTCTTCGACCCAATCCGCTAGCTTATGGTTAGCGCATGCCCAAAAAAGCTGCCATAGAGGGCGGTCTTGTAAAGAGGAGTTAAGCCATTTAAACAGGGCAATATCTACTGTTTGCCACAGAGCATGAGAAGGGGGCCAGAAGAGGGTAAATAGGAGGAGGGCGGCGAGTAGATGGGATAAAAAGAAGGGGATAGTTTTCATAGGCGAATGACTCGACGTTGATATTGAAAGAAGGTAAGGGTAAAAAGGAGCGCTATGGGTGTCAAAACGGCAACATAGGGAGAGAGCGTTAAATTTTCTGCAAGGATCACAGCCGCATCAAGGAGTGCAAAGAGGGCAATAAAACCAAAAAGAGCAAGTGCATAGGTTGCAAAAAGGGGATGGGATCTTGTGTAGGTCAAGCAAAAAGGAGCGCTGCTAAGAACTACAAGTAGTGGGAGCAAGGGAGTAACGAGCTTAAAGAGCAGTTGTGTTAGTGCTTGGGGATATTCATAAGCAGATAACGAATCTCTATGGGCAAATAACTTAATCAGAGAGGAAATGGATTGGTTCTCCAGAGGGATTTCCCCTCTTCCTGTTGCGTCAATTTCAAAGCGAAATTTAAATGCATAAGAATTAAAGGAGTCTACTTTTTGAAAGATCCCCTTATCGTTACTTCTAAGGAGATCGACATAAGATCCTACCGGTTTTTCTGCATTTAAATTCAGGGTCTGCATATGCCAAATTTCTTGAGAAGAGCGGATCCAAAAGACGTCGTAATAGGTTTGTAAGGGTTTATCCTCTCTTCCAAAGACAAGCTTCGAGCGGTCCTTTAAGGTCAGTACATGGACCGGTTTTTCTGCTTGTTTGGAAGCGTGTTTGAAATGTTCATAGCGAAATTTATCCAGTGTGTTGAGGCTGTGGGGTAGAAAAAATTCTGTTGCAATGAGGTTAAAGAGGGAGCATCCCACAGCAAATAGCAGCAAGGGTTTTACGATGGCGCGTTTAGAGATCCCTGATGCTTGCAGTGCGATGAGTTCTCCTTTCATATTCATCCCGAAAAGAACCTTTAGAGTGGTCATAAGAAGGGATAAGGGTATTAGGAGCTCTTGTCGTTTGATAAACTGTGAGGAGTAATAGGCAATCAGATGTTGGAGTTGTAGTTTTTTATCTAGAACAAAATCTTGCATGTGGAGCGAGTAGTCGATCAGTGCATAAAGAAAAAACAGGGAGAGTAAAATAAAGCAAAAAGTTTTCAGGGCTTCTTTAAAGATGTATTTTTGCCAAAGAAAGCTGCTCATTCAACCCCCTGATCTACTTTTTTAAGTTTTAGTAGAGATAGACTTGCTAAAAGAGGGTGGGGGATAAGGAAGATAGTGAGTGCTACAATTTGCATTTTTTCAAATGATTTAGCAGCGATAAAGCAGCTGAGTAGCAGTGCTGTTAAAAGAGCTGCTTTGAGTAAACCGGTTCTCGATGAGGAGCGCCCAATCTGAATGCCAAAAGCGATCCCCAGAAGAGTTAAAGTCAGAGGGGAAAGACCCAAAGAGATGCGCCTTGTAATTTCAAAAAGAACATCTCTGCATAAAAGAGGGGATCCTTTTTTTGCAATGCCATAGGCAACAAGTTCATGAAGTGACAAGTAGTCAGAATGCATTGAGTTGTCAACTTTTTGTAGAAATTGACTTAAGGATTGTGCTTGTATCTGCATTTCATGCTGATTTTCAATGATTAGATGGCCAAAACCCTCTTTTTTGGCATCCATGCTTGAGATGAAGGCTAGTTGGTTTCCTTTGACCCATTCTCCTTCGATATGCAGATCTTTGGCAAAGAGGAGTGTCATGGCATTATTTGACCGACTTTTGGTGACAAGAAGCACATCTTGAGCGGAGGTATTATCTTTTAGGTTCCCGATATGGTAATACGCTTTTTTGAGCTTTACTAGGCTGTCTCTCTGAAGAGGGAACAGGGGGTTGGTCTTCACTAGATCAAAGATTAGCTCTTTTGAAAGAGCTTTACAGCGGGGAGATAGTTCTGAGGCGATTGTGAAGTTGGCAAGGGAGAGCAGGGTTGCTATGTAGATAAGCGGGGCTCGAATATTTTTTAGGCTGAATCCTGAAGAACGAAGGGCTGTGAGTTCATGGGAAAAACTCAGGCGATGAAAAAGGATCAAGGTGGCGATGAGGCAAGAAATCGGGATAGCGATAGGTAAGATATAGGGGACCTGAAAAAGTGCAAAAAGAACAACTTTTAGGGGGCTGGCTCCGGAGGTAGCAAAGCGGGCAATCTCCTGTAGGCGCATAACGATAAGTACCCCTACAAAAGCGCATAGGGAGAGGAAGAACGTTTGGAAGTAGCTGCGACTAAGATAGCGCCATACTAAAGGAATCATAACCTTCGATATCATAGCGTGTTTGCCCTATTTTCAAAAGGGAGAAACGGTGTACAATAGCCGGCATGATTGCGCATCTAAAGAAATTTCTTCTGAGAAAGGAGCTTATCGGAGCTCCGATACTTCTTGCTTGCTCCGGAGGCCCCGATTCAAAGGCTCTTCTCATGTTACTGCATCGAGTTCATCGAGGGCCACTGTATGTGGCGCACCTAGATCATGGGTGGAGGGAAGAGAGTTCTGCGGAAGCAGATGAGTTGAAAAAAGAAGTAGAGTCATTGCGTATCCCATTCTATTCAAAAAGGTTAGAATGTTTTGGGGAGGGGAATTGGGAGGAGAAAGCACGTCTTATGCGCCTTGCGTTTCTAAAGGAAATTTACACGAAAGTGGGTGCAATGGGGCTATTTATGGGACACCATGCCGATGATCGGGCTGAAGTGGTATTGAAACGGTTATTTGAGGGGGCCCCTTTTCTTCGTCTTGGAGCTTTTGGAGAAGAGACGGAAATGGAAGGGATGCGCCTTTTAAGGCCTCTGATTCCTTTTTCTAAAAAGAAGATTACTCGCTGGCTAGAAATAGAAGGAGTTTCTTACTTCCAAGATCCCACAAATAGTGATCCCCGTTTCTTGCGCGGCAGGATGCGTGCGGAGATGATTCCTATGCTAACGAAGGCTTTTGGTAAGCAGATTGCTTCTAACCTGTGTTTTCTGGCCGATGAAGCAGAAAGTGTGAGGAGTTATTTTCATCAGATAAATTTGCCCTTTATTCAAGAGCAGGGAGATAAGCTATTAGTAGATCCGGCTTTGCCTGCATTACAAGTAAGGTATCTGATTCAACAGTGGCTTGATAGGAGAGGTCTTTTTTTATCTCGGGATTCTTTATTTGCTGCAGTCGATTTATTGTTAAATAAAAAGAATGGCGAGTTAATTTCAGGGTCTATTAATCTTAAAATTAAGAATGGAATTATCTATATAAAGGATTAGTCTTTTTCAATTTTTCATGACAAATTAATATTTTGTCTGATAGGATGAAGAAACTGAAGAGTCGGCGTTTTGCCCCCTTTACTTTAATGCCGACCGAGTGTTTTAATCTAACAATTGGGAAAGACAAAACCTTATGGGCGATGACGATATGAAGCCAGATCCAAACAAAAAAGGCTTTCCGGGTGGTTTTCTTGTTCTGCTGCTCGCGATTGTCCTTGTAATCCTCACAGTACAGAACCTCTCCCATGAGAAAAGAGCAAAGGTAGCCTTCAGCTATCAGCTCGAACATCTGGTAAATTTAGATCTTCTCCAAAAGGATGAGAGTCGAAAAGTGGCTCTCAATGACAACCTCGTCTCTTTTAGCGGTAAATTCAAAGATAAACAGACAGACGATGCCAAGCAGAGGTATCGCTATTTGGAGCTGCTCAACCGTTCTCATGAGCTGAATTCTGAACAACTTGACTTAGAAAATGGGATCAGCGCCTCTAGAGCACAGGCCAAAGAAGCTGCAGAACTATTCTTAACCCTTACAGGACAAAGTGTTCCTAAGGGTGGGTATGTGGTTGTAGATTCTATCTATAATACAGCCACCGAAGATAACGCGATTGTTGTAAGACCTAAGCCTGACCAAGAAATTTCCAGCTTAGTCGATCTACAAAAGCTGTATAGCACTCTTTCTTCTTCCAACGGTACAGCAGTCTCTTCTTTTGGAAGAGATCTGCTTGTCCTAATAGATCGTTTTCGTTCGCCAGCGCTTGGTGTAGGTTCTGAGACTCTTAAGGAACAGCTTAAAAGTTTGAACGGCTCAGTCATGGCTGTTTTAGAGGAAGGTAAAAGTTCTGAAGAACAGCTTGTTGTTTATAAGCAAACATTAGAACGCTTGAGTGAAATCGCAGGGGAGCTCAATACTCAGGAACAGAATGTCCGACTTGTAGCTCTAAGAAGCGTAAGAACTTATAAAGCCCAATTAGAGCGACTTGGTTATGTGAATGAAGAGGTTGAAAAGAATGGAGCTCAATTAGATAAAGCAAGGCAATCGGTGGCCAATGTCACCTGGTTTTTTAACAACCAAGAGTTGTCTACAAAAGCTTTAGAAAAACAGGACCCTGAAGCCTATGCCCATTGGTTTGCCCAGGCCCAGCAAGAGTGGAATAATTTTCCCGCCAACCGCCTTGCGGCATTCCGCGCTCCTGACCAGCCTCGCAATCTTGTTTTAGAGAAAACTTTTAAGAGTGAAGAGCCATCTCCTAATTACTTGAGCTATTTATTCACTTTCCTCCCTGTCATTTTTGTTGTCCTTCTTCTCTACTTTGTCTTTTCTCGCCAGATGAAAGGGGTGGGTGGCAATGCGATGAATTTTGGCAAATCTCCGGCTAAGATGCTGACAAAAGAGAAGAATAAAATTACCTTTAAAGATGTAGCCGGCTGTGATGAAGCGAAGGAAGAATTGCAAGAGATTGTAGATTTTTTAAAAGATCCCTCTAAGTTTACGGCTCTTGGAGCTCGTATTCCTAAAGGGGTGTTAATGGTGGGAGCTCCGGGAACAGGTAAGACGCTTGTTGCCAAAGCGATTGCAGGAGAAGCGGATCGTCCCTTCTTTTTCATCTCGGGCTCTGACTTTGTGGAGATGTTTGTAGGGGTGGGAGCTTCTCGTATTCGAGATCTATTTGACCAGGCAAAAAAGCAAGCGCCTTGCATCATTTTTATCGATGAGATTGATGCTGTAGGTCGTCACCGCGGTTCTGGTATTGGTGGTGGTCATGATGAAAGAGAGCAGACCCTGAACCAGCTTCTGGTTGAAATGGACGGATTTGATACGAATGAAGGGGTCATCCTGATTGCTGCAACTAACCGCCCGGATGTCCTTGACAAAGCGCTTTTGCGTCCTGGAAGATTTGACCGCCGTATTGTGATTGACCTGCCGGATGTGAAAGGGCGTTATGAGATTTTAAAAGTTCATGCCCGTAAAATTAAGCTAGATCCTTCTGTTGACCTAATGAATATTGCGCGTAACACTCCGGGTGCTTCCGGTGCGGACCTGATGAATATCCTTAATGAAGCAGCTCTGTCTGCTGCTCGTAAAGGGAGAATGGCCGTGACTTCTATAGAAGCTGCAGAGGCGTGTGATAAAGTGCGCTATGGAAAAGAGCGTAGAAGTCTTGAACTGGATCAAAATGAGAAGCTTACAACAGCTTATCACGAGTCCGGTCATGCAGTGGTTGCCCTTTGTGTAAAACAGGCCGATCCTGTGGAAAAAGTGACCATTATCCCCAGAGGTCTTTCTTTGGGAGCGACTCACTTTATGCCCAAAAAAAATCGCCTGAGCTACTGGAAGGCAGAGCTTTTAGATCGCCTGGCTGTTCTTATGGGAGGGCGTGTAGCGGAAGAGATTTTTGTTGGAGATATCTCGAGTGGTGCGCAAATGGATATTACCCAGGCAACCCGTCTTGTTCGCAGTATGGTTTGTGAGTGGGGTATGAGTGATGAGCTTGGGACGGTTGCTTATGATGAGCGCTCAGAAGGAGGGCAGTATCTAGGGGGTCAAGGGTTCCAAGAAAAGAACTACTCAGAAGAGACTGCCAAAGAAATCGATAAGCAAGTGCGCAGTTTAATGGATGAGGCACTAAATAAAGCGCGTGAGATCGTAAACGGTCATAAGGCCCAAGTAGAGCAAATGACGCAGATGCTCATGGAATTCGAATCGCTGGACAAAGACGATGTCTTGGAGATCATGAATAATACCTTTACTGTTGAAAATAAGCGGCAGCGCCTAAAAGCCTCCGAAGAAAAACAGCGCAAGGCTCCTACAGCACCTGACGCATCTAATAACACTCACTCAGGCATTATCGACACCCCCACCCCTCAACAAATCTAGGGGTGATCAGATCTATTGCCCTCTATAGTCGATTAAACTTTAGCTTTAATCGACTATACTGGGTTTTAATTTTTTCCCAAGAAGTCAAAGAAGGATTGCAAATCGGTCGTCTCGGGTTTGTGTGAAAGGTCAACAGACCGGAGTGGGTTAGGCAAGAGGTAGAGCCCTCTTAGTCGCGTGAGCTTTGAAAGATCAACGGAACTGAGCTGGTTACGCTGTAGGTGTAGAAATTCGAGCTGCGTGAGCTTTGAAAGATCCACCGAGCAGAGCCGGTTACTAGAGAGCATGAGAATGTTTAGCTGAGTGAGGTTTGAAAGATCAAGGGATCTGAGCTGGTTACGCGATAGGTACAATCGTCTGAGCTGAGTGAGCTTTGAAAAATCAACTGAGTCGATCTCATTATTACTTAGGCTGAGACTCTCTAGCTGTGTGAGATTTGAAAGATTGTCAACCGAGCGGAGCTTGTTATCCGATACGTGCAGGTATCTGAGCCGAGTGAGCTTTGAAAGACCATCAATCGAGCGGAGTTGATTGTGAAACAGATCAAGACTGGTTAGCTCTGTGAGGTAAGTAAGAGCATCGATAGGAAGCTCTGTAAGAGCAAGATCTTTTAAATCCAGGCTAGTATTTCTAGTAAGAAATGCCTCAAGAATCCTGTGTTTAGCTTCTTCCTTGTTGCCTTCTGCCTTGGGGTCATTCATCCAGTTATCTAATAGGGCATTCAAAGCCTTTTCATTTCGATGGGCAATATAGGACTCTATATAGTAGCAGGTAACACATGCACCTGTGAGAACTGCTGCTATTGTAAGGGGTTTTATAATTGAACTATAGCTGGCAAGATGTGACATGTGATTTATGTGATTTTAAAAATGCAATTCTATTATAAAATCGAATGAAATTCTATTTTTAAATGGAATTATATCAGGTTGGTTTTTTGATGCGTGATTTGTGAATGTGTTAAGTATTTCACAGGTAGTGGGTTGTAATAAAATTAATAAATAGTACTGTTTGATGAACGGGATCTTAAAGGGAAGAGACCTCTCTTGATAAAGAGAGGTCTACTTGAAGATTAACCGCGCTGGGGTGCCGGTAGAAGAGCTTTGTGGCTGAGCTTGATTTGTCCTCTGTCATTGACATCAAGGACTTTAACATCGAGCATTTGCCCTTCTTTAACAACGTCTGTCACGTTCGCAATGCGACTGTGGGATAGCTCTGAAATATGGCAGAGTCCCTCTTTGCCAAAGATAGCAACAAAGCAGCCGAACGGTACAATAGAAACTACGCGACCTGTATAGGTTTTTCCAATTTCTACTTCGGCCGTTAGGTTAAAGATGATTTCTTTTGCGCGCTTCATGCCTTCTGCATTGTTGGAAGCGATGCTGACACGTCCGGAGTCATCAATATCCACCTGAGCGCCGGTCTCCTCGACAATCGCACGGATCTGTTTTCCTCCGGGCCCAATCACAATACCGATCTTGCTAGGCTTAATCTGCATGGTTTCAATACGAGGAGCATAGGAAGAGAGGTTTTCTTTCGATTTGGGACATGCCTCTAGCATCTTATTCAAGATGTGAGTGCGCCCTTCTTTGGCTTGGGCAAGCGCTACTTGCATGATGTGGGCATTGATCCCTTCCACTTTGATATCAAGCTGGAATGCTGTGATCCCTTGCGCATCTCCTGTAAGTTTGAAATCCATATCGCCCAGAGCATCCTCTACGCCCAAGATATCGGAAAGAATAGCATAGCGCCCCTCTTCTAGGATCAACCCCATCGCAATTCCGGCAATCGGACGCTTGATGGGAACCCCTGCATCCATCATGGCAAGACAGCCACCGCAAACAGAGGCCATCGAAGAAGACCCATTTGATTCTGTGATATTCGACTCTAGTCGGATGACGTAGGGGAAATGCTCTGCATGAGGAATGGTCGCAGCTAGCGCACGCTCTGCAAGCTTGCCATGACCCACTTCTCGTCTTCCGGGAGCACCCATACGACCGACTTCCCCAACAGAAAATGGAGGGAAGCTGTATTGCAGATAGAATCTACTCAGAAATTCACCATCGAGATTCTCTCCCCTTTGGCCCATTGTCTCTCCGCCAAGCGTACATACGCATAGAGCTTGTGTCTCTCCTCTTGTAAAAAGAGCACTTCCATGGGTGCGTGGAAGAAGGGATGATTCTACATCAATCGGTCGGATTTCGTTACAAGCTCTACCATCACTGCGTTTATTTTCATCTAGAATCATCTGACGCATGAGGTGTGACTGCATCTCTTTAAAGGCGCGTTTGACTTCATGAACAGGATAGGTGGCTTGCTTTTCAAAGTGAGCCGTTAACTCTTCTTTTATTGCATCAATGGCCTCTTCCCTCTTTCCTTTCTCAGAAATTTTTAGAGCAGCCTGGACTTTTTCAGAAGATGTCTTTTTGATCTCTTCGAGGAGTTCTTTTGAAAGGGGTCTTAAAAGAGACAGATCTTTTTCTTTGCCGATCTCTTTTTGCCAGTCACTAAGAGCTGTGCAGATCTTGGCAATCGCTGCGTGCCCCTCATTAATGGCTGCAAGGATTGTCTCTTCCGGTAAAAAGTCAGCGTATCCTTCAATCATCAAGATGGCATCTTCTGTGCCTGCAATCATCAAGTCTAAACGGGAGCGTTTTTGCTCCTCAACAGTGGGGTTAATGACAAAATCTGAACCCAGCATGCCTACGCGTACCCCCGCAATCGGTTTTAACAGGGGAATGTCAGAGAGAACAAGAGCAGCGGATGCGGCACAAATAGCCAGAGCATCAGGAGAGTGGACGCCGTCATAAGAATATACGTAAGCTAGGAGCTGTACCTCATTAAAGTAACCTTCCGGAAACATCGGGCGAATCGGTCGGTCAATTAGGCGAGATGTAAGTACATCTTTTTCTGTCGGTTTTCCTTCCCGTTTAATAAATCCACCGAGTGTTTTGCCGGCAGAAGAAAATTTCTCTTGGTAATCAACGCGCAACGGAAGAAAATCGATATCATCTGCAGGAGGAGGGGCAGAACATGCAGTTGCCAGTAGAAGGGTGTCTCCGGATCGTACAACAACTGAACCGCCCGCTTGGCGTGCAATTTTGCCTGTTTCAAATATTATTTCGCGTCCTGCGATAGACACACTGATAGATTTGCGTTGAAATTTCATGTAAAAGTCACTCCAAAAATAAATTCAAGTTGCCATGATAGAATAGGGGAAGATAAAGAGCCAAGCATAAAAAAAACCAAGTGAAAAATTCACTTGGTTTTTTCTGTTGGAAAAGAAAAATTATTACTTGCGGAGGTTAAGCCGTGTAATTAAAGTTTGATAGCGCTTGGTGTCTGTTGAATTCAAATAATCCAACAGTTTACGTCGCTGTCCTACGAGCTTGAGCAACGCTAGACGGGAAGCATGATCTTTAGGAGCTAATTTCAGGTGTTCTGTCAACTCTGAGATGCGCTCTGTAAGGATCGCGATTTGGACGTCTGCAGACCCGGTGTCTTTCTCGTGCAATTGGAACTTCTTGGTAATCTCTTCCTTAGTACCTTTATCTAAAGACATTTTTCAATATCTCCCGCTCTGTCTGGGTTCAAAAAAGATATGAGAGCTTTAAAATCTCACACAACGCCTCCATTATATCCAACCACACCAATAGATTCAATCCTTTTGTCTTTCTCTCTTGGCGAGTTCGACGGGGAAATTATTTGCTGACTGTTTTCATTTTTTTAGTAAAGACCAAGAGGTTAACATTTTTTCTTTGAGATTTGTGAGCAGCGCCCCATTTATTGAAAGTTGGAGGGTTGGCTTCCATAGACATATCGGGTGGTGCGTCCCTGCAAAGCGCACCCCCTGTGACCCCCTTGCGATTCACCTCGCCTCGCCATATCGCATTTTCGTCGGGGGTCCGTGCACAGCACTGTTCCCCCACGCTCCGCTCTCCTCAAATGCAATCTTGCTTTGCGATCTGAATCGATCGGCTGCTCGTGCATTCCTCCCCAGTTCCCACCCCAAAGGGGACCCCAGGAACGGGGCCCCTCCATGTCAACTCGCAGAGCCCATTTCTTTTTTCCCTTCGGGTCCTCCCCAATTGTTTTAGTTAAGACAGACGGCTCTCCTTTTAGGCCTTTTCCAATTGTTGTAGTTAAAACAGGTAGTGAGAACGCGGAGCGGCAAAACAGATGGCTCTGCGAGTTGACATGGAGGGGCCCCGTTCCTGGGGTCCCCTTTGGGGTGGGAACTGGGGAGGAATGCGCGAGCAGCCGATCGATTCAGATCGCAAAGCAAGATTGCATTTGAGGAGAGCGCAGCGTGGGGGAACAGTGCTATGCACGGACCCCCGACGAAAATGCGATATGGCGAGGCGAGGTGAATCGCAAGGGGGTCACAGGGGATGCGCTTCGCAGGGACGCACCACCCGATATGTCTATAGAAGCCAGCCCTCCAACTTTCACCCTCAAAACAAAAAATAAAAAACAAAAAGGAGAAGTGATAGGATAAACGGCATGATGGATGAAATGTTTATGAGGATGGCGCTTGAGGAGGCAAGGCAAGGCGCGCTTTGTGGGGAAGTGCCTGTGGGGGCAGTCCTTGTGTATAAGGGGCAGGTGATTGCCCGGGCTCACAATGAAGTGGAAAGGAAAAAGTCGGCGCTGGCGCATGCCGAGATGCTCTGTTTGGAAAGAGGCGCTGGGGTGCTAGACAACTGGCGGCTATTAGAGACAACATTATACTGTACTTTGGAGCCTTGTCCTATGTGTGCAGGGGCAATGCTGCAGTCACGGATCGGAAGACTGGTATGGGGGGCTAAAGATGTGCGGTGCGGGGCTCATGGAAGTTGGGTTGACTTGTTTGAAAAACCTCATCCCATGCACCGATTAGAAATCAGATCGGGGGTGCTAGCAGAGGAGTGTGGGGAAGAGATGAAATCTTTTTTTAGAAAGAGGCGAGATGGAAAAACTTTTTGATGAATTGATTTGTGGTCAAAAAAAGAGGATGTTGGCGTTGGCCTCCCAAATGGTGCCTCATATTACGGAGGATGACCTGCTTCAGCCCAACGATTTTACCGAATTGGAGAATCATCCGTTATTTCGTTATGAGGAGGGGGTTCTTGAGGGGCTCATGACAGCTAGGATGGCTTATTTAGCCAAAGCAAAAGAGACTTCTTGTTTTTAACCGGTTGGGTTGCTATCCTGTGACTCTTTTGTTATTCGTTTGAAGGATTGTATTTATGAAAAAGCAAGGTCATCCTCCTTATCAGGAAGTGTTGTTTATTGATTCTGCTACAGGGCATCGTTTTGTTTGTGGAACGACTCTGCAGCCAAAAGAGAAAGAAGTATTTGAGGGAAAGGAATATCCCGCTTATAAAGTTTCGATCTCTTCGGCTTCGCACCCATTTTTTACAGGAAGCAAGCAGTTTATCGACTCCGAAGGACGTGTGGATAAATTTGTGAAGCGCTACGCAAAAAAAGCAGAAGCTCCTAAAGCAAAAGAAGAAGAACCTGTAAAGAAAAAAGTGCTTAAGAAAAAAAGTTAATGAACGAACAAGTTCGCAAGCTTCTTAAGCGTTATGAAAAAATTGAAGGGCTGCTTGGGCAGCCTGAAGTTTTGGCTGATCAGAAGCAGTATCGAGAGCTTGCCCAAGAACATGCTTACCTTTCTGAGGTAAGAGAGTGTGCTCTTCGATTGGAGAAGTTGCAAAAGCAGCAGCTCGAAAGTCAAGAGCTTCTCAAAGGGGAGAAGGATCCTGAATTTGCTGAAATGATTCGGCAGGAAATCGATTCTTTGGTCTCAGAGGTGGCTCTTTTTGAAGGGCGGCTGCAGACTCTTTTAATTCCTCCCGATCCTCGTGATAGTCGCTCCCTTATTTTAGAGATTCGTGCGGGAACCGGAGGGGACGAGGCTGCCCTTTTTGTTGGTGATTGCGTGCGGATGTATAAGCAATATGCAGATAAAAAAGGGTGGCGCCACGAGCTTCTTTCTTGTACAGAATCAGAGATGGGTGGCTTCAAAGAGTACATCATGACTCTGTCCGGGACAAACGTTTACCGTCTGATGAAATATGAAGCGGGGACTCATCGTGTGCAGCGCGTTCCTAAGACAGAAGCGCAAGGCAGGGTGCATACTTCTGCTGTGACTATTGCTGTTTTGATGGAGCCCGACGAAGAGGAAAAGGTCGTTTTAGACGAAAGAGACCTCAAGATCGATACATACCGTGCATCAGGAGCCGGTGGTCAGCACGTAAATACCACAGACTCTGCTGTAAGAATTACTCACTTGCCGACCGGGACCGTTGTTTATTGCCAGGAAGAGCGCAGTCAGCACAAAAATAAAGAGAAGGCGATGCGTTTGCTTTCTGCAAAGATTGCTGAAGAAAAGCGGTTAAAGGCGGAGCGGGAGATGGCGTCATTGCGCTCTTCTCAAGTAGGTAGTGGGGATCGCTCAGAGAGAATTCGCACTTACAATTTTCCGCAAAACCGGCTTACGGATCACAGAATTGACCTTACGCTCTACAAGCTCAATCTTGTTATGGATGGAGACTTGGATGATGTTACAGAGCCTCTTGTTGCCTACTTTTACCAAAAGCAGCTAGAAGCTATTGGAGCGGAAGGGGAAGATGAAGACGATCAGTGAAATTCTGAAAGCGTCGGTTCTTTTTTTACAAGAAAGAGGGGTAGATAGAGCGCGTTTTACTGCCGAGTCGCTGATCGCCTCTTGTTTGCAGCTCAAGCGGATGGATCTCTACCTGCAGTTTGATCGCCCTGTTCTCGAAGAAGAGCTGGCGCTGATACGCCCTTTGCTCAAAAGAGCAGCTCTTAAAGAGCCAATAGAATATATCATCCCCCATATTGCCTTTCATCAAGCGCAGCTCACTCTTTCAAAAGATGTTTTAATTCCTCGACAAGAGACAGAAATTCTTGTGGACTGGATTGGGAAATCGGTTTTAAGGGGAGAATTAGATGTGTGGGATGTGTGTACGGGATCCGGTTGTATCGGGATTGCTTTGAAGAAGATGTTTCCGGAGTTTCGTGTGGCTATTTCAGATCTGTCTTCCGCAGCTCTTGAGGTGGCAAGACAGAACGTCTTGCAAAATCAGGTGGACATTGAGGTGTGTGAGGGGGATTTGCTTGCGCCTTTTAAGGGAAGGCAGGCGGATGTCGTTGTGTGTAACCCGCCTTACGTCTCTTTGGGGGAGTATGTCCAACTAGAGGAAAGTGTGCGGTTATTTGAGCCCAAACAAGCTCTTGTTGGTGGAGAAGATGGTTTGCTCTATTACAGGCGGTTACAAGAAGAGCTTCCTGTCTATTTAAAAAGACAAGCAAAAATTTTTCTTGAAATAGGAGCTTCTCAAGGGGAGGGCGTAAGAGCGCTCTTTTCAGCCCCTTATTGGAAAAAGCAAAGAATTGAAAAAGACTGGTCGGGCCAAGATCGGTTCTTTTTTCTTGAATTTGAGTGAGTTGTTGTTATACAATAGGTGCCCTATATGTTTGGCGCTTTAACAGAAAAGTTACAAGAGTTGTGTTCTTCGTTAAAAGGGAAAAAAACTCTGACGGAAGACAATATCTCCGATGCGGTCCGTCAGGTGCGTTTGGCGCTTTTGGATGCTGACGTAAACTACTCTGTAACAACCCAATTCGTTAAACGAGTCAAAGAGAAGGCGTTAGGAGATCAAGTTGTTAAGGGAGTTGTTCCTTCAGAGCAATTTGTAAAGACAATACATGATGAGCTCATTGCGCTCATGGGGTCCGATGAAGTGGGTTTGTCTTTAAAGCATTCCCCTTCTGTTATTCTGCTCTGTGGGTTGCAGGGGTCCGGAAAGACAACGCAGTCGGCTAAGTTGGCAGCTTTTTTAAAGAAGAAGGACTCTCAAAAAAAAGTACTTCTTGCTGCTTGTGACTTGCAAAGGGCTGCAGCTGTGTTGCAGCTTAAAAAGCTAGGGGAGTCGATACAGGTTCCGGTTTATGTGCAAGAAGGGGCCTTAGATCCGGTTGCAGTAGCAAAGGGGGCTCTTGAAAAAGCCAAAGCGGAATCTTTTGATGTGTTAATTGTAGACACGGCGGGCCGTCTGCATGTGGATGAAGAGCTCATGGAAGAGCTTAAGGCAATTAAGCAGGCTATAAATCCGGATGAAGTGCTTTTTGTGGCCAGCGCAGCAACCGGGCAAGATGCTGTAAAGACAGCCGCAGAATTTGATCGCTCTTTGTCGATTTCAGGATCTATTTTGACGATGCTGGATGGAAGTGCGCGCGCAGGATGTGCGATCTCTATTCGAGAAGTGACGGGCAAGCCGCTAAAATTTGAAGGGGTAGGAGAGAGGATTGCTGACTTGCAGCCTTTCAATCCCCGTTCAATGGCAGACCGCATACTCGGTATGGGGGATGTTGTTAACTTGGTCAGAAAAGCTCAAGAGACAATTTCTGAAAAGGAAAGTGAAGAGCTTGAGAAAAAGATCCTTAAAGCGGCATTTACCTACGAAGATTATTTAAAGCAAATGAGCATGTTCCGTAAAATGGGACCGCTTAAGAGCTTAATGAAGATGATGCCGGGAATGTCTGCACTCGGAGATTTTGACTTTGACGAAAAGGAGCTGAATCGTATAGAAGCGATGATCTATTCGATGACGCCGGATGAAAGACAAGAAAAAGTGGAGCTATTTCCTGCTCGCCGCCGCCGCATTGCGGAGGGTAGTGGAACAACGATTGATGCGGTAAACAAATTAGTAAAAGGGTTTAAGCAGGTTAAGATGCTCTGTAAGCAGATGCCTAGCTTGAAAAATCAAATGATGAAAGGGAAAGGGGGGCTGCCCTCTTTGACCGATTTCTTAAAGTGATGAGGAGTATATGGTATTGAAGATTCGATTGAGACAGCAAGGGCGAACCAACCGTCAGACCTATCGATTAGTGGTGACTGATGTGCGTAATCCTCGCGATGGAAAATATCTGGAAATGCTTGGCTGGTACAATCCATTTGCGGCAAGCGAAAAAGAGGCTTCTGTGAATATTGAGCGCATCCAGTACTGGATGGGTCTTGGCGCGCAAGTGACAGAGAGTGTAGAGACGATGCTTTCACGTGTGGCTCCCGATTTTATGAAAGAGGTGATTGCAGCACGCCAGGTTCGTCGAGTAAAAAAAGTAGCAAAGAGAAGAGATAGCAAAAAGTAAATGCTGATTGATGTTCTCTCTTTGTTCCCCGACTATTTTGACAGCCCGCTCCGATCTAGTATCTTAGGGCGTGCAGTGGAGAAAGGGGTTCTTAAAATCAGGCAGACACAACTGCGTGATTTTGCAGAAGGGAAATATCAAAAAGTGGACGACCGTCCTTATGGGGGAGGCGCTGGCATGGTGCTCATGCCCAAGCCTGTGAGTCTTGCGATACGAAGTGTAAAGAGGCAAGATTCTCATGTGATTTATCTTTCTCCTCAAGGCAAGCCACTGACTGCAGCGCTTTGTGAGCATCTTTCTAAAATGCCCCATCTTGTTTTAGTGTGCGGGCATTATGAAGGGTTAGATGAACGTGTGATTGAGCAAGAAGTAGACGAAGAAATCAGCATCGGGGATTATGTCCTGACAAATGGGTGCTTAGCTGCGCTTGTGTTGATTGACGGGATGGCTCGCTTTATTCCGGGGGTCTTAGGACATGAAGAAGGTGCTGTTTTTGACTCGTTTCAGCAGGGCAAGTTAGAAGGCCCTTGCTATACAAGGCCCGAAGAGTTTGAAGGGATGAGAGTGCCCGAAGTGTTATTAAGCGGTCATCATGAAAAGATCGCAGAGTGGAAAGAGAAACAAGGTTTAGAAAAAACAAGGCGTGTACGCCCTGATTTATTAGGATAAGTAGTTATGAAACAGTGTAAAGAAATTCAAGCCATTGAACAAGAGCAAATCAAAAGTGATCTTCCTGTATTTAACGTAGGGGACACTGTGTGTATTCATCAGCGTATCATTGAAGGGGATAAGGAGCGTATTCAGCAGTTTACAGGAACGGTGGTTGCCCGCAAAGGGGGAGGCCTTTCTGAAACAGTGTCTCTTTACCGTTTTTCTTATGGTGCCGGTATAGAGAGGGTTTTTCCTCTCCACAGCCCAAAAATTGCCAAGATCGAACTTGTCCGTTCAGGAAAAGTGCGCAAGTCTAAGTTGTATTATTTACGCGGCACTTCCGGAAAAGCATCGAAGATTAAAGAGCATATTGTAAAAACAGAAGCCGAGACAAGCACTGTTGTATAAGCATGAGCTGCATGAGCGCTTTTTTGAAAAAAAAGCGCATAGACAGGGATTTCGGAGAGTGGCCGGAATTGACGAAGCGGGTAGAGGGCCTCTTGCCGGCCCTGTCGTTGCAGCAGCGTGTGTTTTGCCGGAGGGCGTTGTCCTAGAGGGTTTGGATGACAGTAAAGCGTTATCCGAAAAGAAGAGAAAAGAGCTCTTTGAGAAAATCATAACTACTCCTGGGGTAGATTATGGGCTGGGGATTATCGATGTTGATCTAATTGATGAAGTCAACATCCTCCAAGCCACATTCATGGCAATGCTTGCCGCGGTTTCCAAGCTCTCTTGTCTTCCGGACTATCTTCTCATTGACGGCTCTCTTCTTCCAAAAACAGATATTCCAAAAGAAGCGATCATTCAAGGAGATCGCCTCTGTTTTTCCATTGCAGCGGCCTCGATTTTGGCCAAATATACTCGAGACCAGCTCATGCTGGTATCTGACGAGCAGTTCCCGGAATATGGATTTGCCAAGCATAAAGGGTATGGGACAAAAGCGCATCTTGATGCGCTGTCTGTTTATGGCCCAAGTCCCATTCACCGAAAAACATTTGGACCGGTAAAGCGCTATGTGTAGGAGTATGACAGGATATGCCCGTGTGGCCATTTCTTTGCCTTTAGGAGCAGGCACACTCGAGATTCATTCGGTAAATCGCAAAGGGCTGGATATGCACCTGCATCTGCCAAGAGAACTCCTCTATTGTGATATTGATATCCGTAAGAAGCTCTCCTCAAAAATAGAAAGAGGCCAGGTGACTTTGCGTCTTAATATCACTCCGGGTGTATCCAATCAGGCGTCACAGCTCAAAGTAGTCAAAGGGCAGTGGGAAGAAGTATGTAGAGAACTTGGATTAGATTCTCGAGAGATCACCCTTTCTTTTTTGGTCGACCATTCGCATGTACAACCCGCCTTCAATGAAAAAGAAGTTTCCCTACTACTTATGGAAGGAATCGACAGCGCCCTTGCACAATGTATTCGTATGAAGCAAGAAGAGGGGGCTCTTTTAGCTCAAGACCTTCGAGCAAGGCTTCAAACAATCGGTTCTGAGTTAGCGGTTGTAGAGACTCTGAAAGGGGCCCCGGAAGAGGTTTTTAGAAAAAAACTGTCAGAAAAGCTTGCAGAAATTGGCCTTTTAGACGATGAATTAAAAAATCGTGTAGCTAAAGAAGTGGCAATTTTAGCTGAAAAGAGCGATATTACAGAAGAAATTGTACGACTCAAGGCACACCTTGTGCAGTTTGAAAAGCACCTCAGTCAAGGGGTTCCCTCTATTGGCAGGGTGCTCGACTTTTTGTCACAAGAGATGCTAAGAGAGTTGAATACTATGGGAGCAAAAAGCCAAGAGCTGAAAGTCACTCAGCATGTGCTTGCTATGAAGGCAGAGCTTGACCGGATTAAAGAACAGGTGCAAAACATTGAGTAAGTTACTGGGAAATCGTGCAAGGGGGCTTGTATTTATTATCAGCGCGCCAGCTGGGACAGGTAAGACAACGCTTGTCCGCAAGTTGTCACAAGAATTTCCTTGTATATATCAAAATGTTTCTTGCACAACTCGTCCTTGTCGACCAGGAGAGGTAGATGGCGTAGACTACCATTTTCTCTCTTTGCAAGAGTTTGAAAAAAGAAGAAGCGAGGCAGATTTCCTTGAATCTGCGGAAGTATTCGGGTATCATTACGGCTCTTCTAGAAGATTTGTCGAAGAGAAACTGGCTCAAGGCAAACACGTGTTTCTAGTGATTGACACACAAGGAGCGCTTGCCCTTAAGAAGAGTGGTTTCCCGGCTATCCTCATCTTCTTGAGCCCTCCTTCTTTTGAGGAGCTTGCAAGGAGATTAAAAGAGAGAAGGACAGATGATGCTGCTGTGATTGCCACAAGACTAGAGTGGGCCCGGCAAGAAATCCAAAGGGTGCATCAGTATGACTATCATATTGTCAATGACTACCTAGAGGATGCTTACGCAGTGCTACGCAGTATTGTCATTGCAGAAGAACACCGAATACATAAGGAATAGCACATGAAAGAGAATATGAAGCAGACTCTAACAACAGAAACTTTACGCGGGCTGTTCACTAATAATTTTGAGCTGACGAATTATGCGATCCGTTTGGCTCGTTTTTATATTAAGACAGGTAACGAAGTGGGACTGACAAAACTGCTTGCTGAAGTCAAGCGCAATCCCAACACTCAGTATTTAAAAGATCTCGAAGCTCTTGAAAACAACGACGAAGCGTGAAAAAAATTCTTATTACCTCAGCGCTCCCTTACGCCAATGGGCCTTTGCACTTTGGTCATATTGCGGGAGCTTATCTGCCGGCCGACTGCTATGCGCGCTATGAGAGACTCAAAAAAAATGATGTGCTCTACATCTGCGGCTCAGATGAGTACGGTATTGCCATTGCCCTAAAAGCTGAAGAAGCGGGTAGATCTCCTCAAGAGCATGTCGATCATTTTCATAAAGTATTACAGCAATTTTTCTCCCAGCTCAACATCTCTTTTGATCACTATTCGCGCACTACTTGGCCGGGGCATGTGGAGGCGGTGCAGCAATTTTTCCATGACCTTTTAAAAAATGGACATATTGAAGAGAGAGTGACAGATCAGCTCTATTCAGAAGCAGATCACAAATTCTTGGCAGACCGCTATGTAACCGGAACCTGTCCTAAGTGTGGTTTTAAAGAAGCCAGAGGGGATGAGTGCCAAAAGTGTGGCGCTAGCTACGAAGCCACAGACCTTATTGATCCCAAATCCAAGCTAACCGGTTCTTCTCTTGTTCGCAAGCCGACACGCCATTGGTTTTTGCTTTTTGACCGCTTTAAGGCGCAACTTTCCGACTTCCTTGCTTCTAAAACGGATTGGAAGCCGAATGTCACGCAGTTTGCCCAGCATTACATCGATGAGCTCAAACCCCGAGCCATCACACGCGACATGCAGTGGGGGATTCCAGTTCCTTTGCCTCATGCAGAGGGCAAGGTGCTTTATGTCTGGTTTGATGCGCCGATCGGCTACATTTCAGCTACAAAAGATTGGGCCGAGCATATCGGAGAGCCCGATGCGTGGAAGTCGTATTGGCTAGATCCTGCAACGCGCTATGTCCAGTTTGTCGGTAAAGACAATATTCCCTTCCATGCCGTCTTTTTCCCTGCGATGGTGATGGGACAAGACACTCCCTATAAACTTGTCGATGAGCTTCCCGCTAATGAATTCTACAACTTTGAAGGGAAAAAATTCAGTAAATCTGATGGTTGGTATATCGACTTGGATACATTTTTCAAGCAATTCACAGCAGATCAGATCCGCTATGCCATTGCCTCGAATGCTCCCGAGACGCAAGATGCAGAATTTACCTGGAAAGATTTCCAAGCGCGCTGCAATAGTGAGTTGCTTGGTAAGTATGGCAACTTTGTCAATCGCGTTCTTGTCTTTGCGCATAAGCACTGTAAAGCGGCTGTCCCTGAGACACAGAAACTCGATGCCGAAGACCAAAGCTTTTTAGATACAATCCAGAGGATTGCAAAAGAAGCAGGAGATGCTTATGAGCATTTTCGGTTAAGAAAAGCGTGTCAGTTGATCATGGAGCTTGCGCAAGCAGGTAATGTCTATTTTGATCACAAAAAACCTTGGGCTCTTGCCAAAGACCCTTCCACATATCAGGCGATGTTAAATACCATTGGACTCTGTCTTGAGTGTATCAAAGTGCTCTCTATTGTCTCTTATCCTGTGATCCCTGATGCAGCAAAGAGCGTATGGAAGTTACTTAACATGCAAAGAGAGCTTTTAGATAGGGGATGGGATGAAGGGATTATGTCTTCTCTTCCGACCGGCCAGCCTCTCAACCCGGCCCATCTTCTGTTTACTCGCATTGAGGATGCAGTCATCGAGCAACAATTTTCTCAACTGAAATAAACAGGAATATGCATCAGGCAACAAGAAGAGGATCACACTGCAGATATCATTTCCACGGTCAAAATCAGCTTACTGCCGACCTGCGATCGTATCTGCCTTTAGAAATTCCCTTTAGTGAAGAATGTGCTAAGGTAATGAAAAGTGTAAGTGAGATTCTTTGCGAGCGTGGAATGTGTACGCAGCTGTTTTTACGCTTGCACGCTAGCGATATCATCGAGGAAGCTTACAACAAAACGCAAATCACTAAGAACAACAAAGTGCTAGTTATGCAAATCGTACATAGGGCTTTATTAAGGACATTTAGTGGGGAATTTGTTTCTTCTTGATAATATGGTGGATTGGGTGTGTAATACGCGTTTTAAACAAAACATTTTATATTCAATCAGCTATAAGTTAGAAGAAAGATGAACCGAATAAGTGAAGGACAACCCCCACAGTTCGTCTATATGTTTAGTGAGCCAATAGAGCTGACTGAACTCTTTCGGTCGTATCTAGTTTCAAATCCTTATCTTGAACAGTGTCACAAGTTGGTGAAAGCTGTAAGCTTTGTTCTTTGTGGAAATCAGAGATATACCCAAGATTCTTTAGAGGAGTGTTTATTTCTTATAATTCACGATAACTACTGGCCAACAGAAATGGGACTTGATTCTTCTGATACGATTATAAATTTTGTACATCAGGCATTGTCCCAAGCTCTATTTTAATAGCGTTTTTTGTTTTACAAATATTGTTTCATGTTATACGTTGCAGCCTTTAAAAAAAGGGAATATGTTACCAGTAAAGATTTCGGGATCAAGGGCGGTTGTACAGGTTCAGGATGATTTGAGTAGTGCTTTATCGGAACTAATAGCTCAAGTTCAAGAGATTACCAGCAATGTAGGTCTTTATGACGCACAAGCCGCCTTAGTCCAAGGACTCACTGACAGAGTAAGTTTATTAGAAAAAAGCAACTCTGACCTACAACGGCAGGTCTCAGAATTACAAAAAAGACTTCAAGAGGTAGAAGGCGCATTTAAATCAAATGATTGTCGTAGAATTCAGCAAGAAAGGAGCGACTTTTCTAAACATATAGCAGAAGCAGCGGCAAGGCAGCGTGGTAGCCCTTCTGCATAAATTTTTTCTAAATTAAAGATAAAAACATGCAGCGGTACAGAAAGGCTCTTGACTTACCTTTTAACTATAAGTTTTTTGATAAGGAAAAACTAGTCAGACAAATTGAGTATCGTTTGCCTTGCAAAATCCGAGGCAATCATCAATACTGTTGCACGTTGATAGACCGCGTAAGCCAGACTCTTTGCAGAAGATATTTCTATAGACAAGATGAGTTAAGAGGTTGTTTAGTCGATATTATCTGTACAAGTTGTGACAGCATAGCAATCTCTCAAGCTGATCGTGAGGCTATTATAGACATTGTAAGTTGCGCATTCATGAATCTTCTGTTTACAGACCTATCTCAAAATTTATACCAAACGCAATAAATAACGTCATATTTCAGCTGCGTGAAAGCTGGGGACAAATCGGCGATCGCAAGTGGCATAGTATTAATGCAATACAATGCCACTTGCGATCGCTGATTTTCACCGCTTTGACGCGCTCAAATATGACGTTATTTATTGCGTTTGGTATTAATCGACTATAATGGATGTAAAAAGACTTGAGGAATTCTTTAAGGCATTACATAATGAGCCTTTGAGAAGGGAGATTTTTATGAATCAGTCAACGATAGCTGGGCATTTGGGGCAAGATCCTGAAGTGCGTTTTACTTCATCGGGCAAGAAAGTCACAACATTGCGAGTGGCTGCAAGAGCAAGAAAGAGTGGAAAAGATGAGACCATTTGGTGGAAAGTCACCATTTGGGGAGAGCAGTTCGATAAGATTATCCCTTATTTTAAGAAGGGGAGCCCCATTATTGTAATGGGAGAGCTGAGCCCTCCTGAGATTTTCACCGATAGAGAAGGGAAATCACAGGTGTCGATGAATATCACAGCGCACCACATTGCGTTTAGTCCCTTTGGTCGCCCAGATGCACCGCAAGCCTCTCATGAAGGACAAACTGCTACATCCACAGCAGAGGTGTTCCAGGGGATGGCAGGAGCCACTTCTTCTTTTGGACAGGGGAAAGTGGAGATGAATTTTTCCGATGATGAGATCCCTTTTTAAGGTAGAATAATGGTTAAACTGTCAATTGCTTCTCTCAAAAGTCGAAAGAGTGCCGGTGCTGTGATTGTGCCCTTTTTCTTAAAGAAAAAGGGGGAGTTTGCAGAATTTGAAGCGGTAGCTAAAGGGCCGCTTGAAATCGGTGACTTTAGTGGTAAAGAAAAAGAGGCGTTGCTCCTCTATCACAAAGGACATGAGCCGCGCGTTCTTCTACTTGGCTTAGGGGAAGAGAAGAAGTGCACTGAGGAGACTGTGAGAGGAGCGTATGCGCATGCAGTGAAGGTGCTCCGCTCTAAGTCGATTTTCCATCTCAATGTATGTCTTCCTAGTGTGGGAATGCATGGAGCAGCAATTGAAGGGCTGCTTATGGCGGCCTACCGCTTTGATTTCAAATCGAAGAGTGAAGAAAAGCCGATTGAGTCGATTTGTCTTTGCGGAAAGGTTGCAGAGGCAGAGGTAAAAAAAGTAGAAGCGGTGATGCGCTCTGTCTACTTGACAAGAGATCTTGTCAATGGCAATGCAGACGATGTCAATGTTGATGCTTTGATTAAAAAGGCAAAAGAGCTCTCTAAAGCGCATTCCAGTCTTAAATTGACGGTATTAGATAAAAAGGCGCTGCAAAAAGAGAAAATGGGGCTCATTTTGGCAGTGGGTCAAGCAGCCGAAAGAGACCCTGCTGTCATTATCCTTGAATACCGGGGCAACCCTTCCTCTAAAGAGCAGATAGCGGTTGTGGGCAAAGGTGTGACCTTTGACACAGGGGGCTTGAATATCAAAGTATCGGGCTCCGGGATGGAGACGATGAAGTGTGATATGGCAGGGGCGGCTGTTGTCATGGGGATTATGCAGGCGTGTGCAGAGCTGAAATTGAAGGTCAACCTTGTGGGAGCCATGGGGGTGGCTGAAAATGCGATCGGTCCCAAAAGCTATAAGCCGGGAGATGTATTTGTAGGTTATACAGGACAGAGCGTGGAGATCACCAATACCGATGCCGAAGGGCGTCTTGTTTTAGCAGATACCATTGCCTATTTAGAAAAGCATTATAAGTGCACATCGATTGTCGATTTCGCAACCCTCACAGGGGGCGTGATCATTGCTCTTGGAGAAGATGCTGCAGGGCTATTTTCGAATAATGATAAGCTAAGCTCTGCTTTAGAGAAGGCAGCTGATCGCACAGGAGAGCGTCTATGGAGATTGCCTCTTTATCCTGAGTATAGAGACTATTTGAAGTCGCCGATTGCCGATATCAAAAATTCCGGAGGCGCAAGAAGAGCTAGTGCCGGGACAGGGGCTACGTTTATTCATGCTTTTGTCAAAGGATCTTCTTGGGCCCACATTGATATTGCAGGGGTGGCTTATCCATCGGAACTCAAACACCCTTACCACCCCACATTAGCTACCGGGTATGGGGTCAGACTTTTTATCGATTTCTTAACTCATGAATGTATTTAAATGGCGCGTGTCTCCTCTCCAAGCGGGGATGCGCCTTCTTTCCTTTTTAAGAGAGCAGTGTAAGGATGCTTCTTCTGTCAAAGCGCTGAAAAGAGCAATTGATAACAAATGTTGTCTTGTCAATGGCAATATCGAAACATTTTCCTCTTTTGAGCTCCATGCAGGCGATGAGGTCACAGTGGACCTTACAGAAACGGTAATTGCTCCTTGCACTGTTTTGTACGAAGATGATGCGCTTGTGGCTATTCACAAAAGAGCGGGGGTTGTCACATCCCTTGAAGAGCTTGGAATCAAGAATGGTTTTTTGGTGCACAGGCTGGATAAAGAGACCTCCGGGGTGCTCCTGATCGCAAAGACTGCAGAGGTAAAAACCTGTCTTGAAGCGCTTTTTAAAGAGCGCAAGATGCGCAAACTCTATCTTGCCATTGTCGATGGCAAGATGGAAAAAAAAGAGGGGATTATCGATCGGGCCATCGGTAAAAAAGGCTCCTATGCAGGACAAACCGTGTATGGTGTTGTCCCACCCGATGAGGGAGCAAGGGCAATTACCCATTTTCAAACGCTCTGTCTTGGTAACAAAGCCTCGCTTGTCGCTTGCGAGCCAAAGACAGGAAGAACCCATCAGCTGCGAGTCCACCTGCAAGCTTTGTCCCATCCGATTTTAGGAGATCGGCAATATTGCAAGAAATTTTCCTGTTCCTATGCCCCTAAGAGAAATCTGTTACACGCCTATGAGGTGCAGTTTACGCATCCCCTTACAAAGGCCCCTATAAAAATTGTAGCACCCATCCCTTCTGATTTTAAGGAGGCGATGGATGCGCTGTCGCTGCGTTTCAAGTGAAAATCTTAATTATAAAAACCTCCGCTATTGGCGATATCTTACAGACATTTCCCGTGCTTGAGTACCTGAAAACAAAATTCGCAGATGCACAAGTCGATTGGATCGCAGAGCGTCCAAGTCACGCTCTTTTAGAAGCCCATCCTCTATTGCATACTGTCCACAAGATCGATACCAAACAACGGACATTCAGAAGTATTAGGCAGGCTCTATCAAAGCTACGCTCCTTTTCTTATGACTTGGTTTTTGATCTGCAAGGGAATTGGAAGTCGGGGATTATTACAAAGCTTGCAAAAGCTAAAGTGAAGGTGGGATGGGATCGATCCGGTGTGCAAGAAATCGGGGGCGCTCTTTTTACAGATTACAAAATCCCCCTCTCTTTAAACCCTTCACGAAGAGTGCAATACTTGGATCTTGTGCAAACCTATTTTGGTGATAAGACACCTTTTACACCCACTGCTATCCCTTTACTTCTTTCCCCCGAAGAAAAAGCCTTTCCATTTGATTTTAGAGCTCCTGTCTGGATGGTATGCACAGGTTCTAAATGGAAGAATAAGCAACTCCCACTTGCCTCTTGGATGGAATTGTTAAAGCAAGAAGAGACCCCCTTTTTGCTTTTTGTACATGGGAACTCCAAAGAAGAAGAGATGGCAAAACAGCTGCATGCCCAATTCCCTTGTCGTAGCGCACTTTTGCCGAGGGTGAGCTTGCCTCTTTTGCAGCATATCATGGCAAAATGCGATCTTGTCTTAAGTGTCGATTCTGCGGCCCTACACCTGTGTGCTACGACAAATACGCCCTCTTTGAGCTTTTTTGGGCCCTCTTTAGCGTTGTGTTATAAGCCATTAGGAGATCAGCACCGCGCCTTCCAGGGCGCTTGTCCATATAATAAAAAATTTCATACTAGGTGCCCTATACTCAGAACTTGTTCTACAGCGGCTTGTATGACATTTAATGTGAAAAATCGATAAGCTAACGGTCTCAAGAATTTTTAGAGGGGTAATATGACAGATTGCAAAGTGGTAGGTTTGACAAGAGAATTTAATCAGGCTGTAAAACATAGTTCGACCCTGCCTAGAAGTGGATGGCGTACATTAGCCGAAGGATTGATTGGCTTGAGCAACGAATGTCATGATACAAAGAATACCTATAGAATTATTTCTTCGGCCTTTGCAGCGCTTACAGCGGGAGTATTCGGCATATCAAAAGATGTAAAGTTCAGCAGTATGGGCGCTCCATTGCATTTGGATTTGGGTCTGCTATCCGGATCGGTTACAGTTTTGACTTTCTTGGTTTCTGAGTACTATCGAGGTAAAGCTTTTGATTATGAAAGCGATGCCATGCAGGCCAATCTCTTGGCTACCTCTACACCGGCTTCTCGAGGCTGCTCTGGTCTTGCTTGGGTATGGAATGTTGTATTTGGCACATCCGGCGGGGTGCTCGACTCCGGCAGCAAAAGTGTAGGTGGTAAGCAAGTCTCGACATATCCCTGTTGGAATTTCAGTATCTGTTAACTGAAGTGGGATGATGACTTTTGTTGTGTTTAACAAAGGTGTATTGAGTGCAATAGTGCCTAAAGCCCCTTTAGCTCTCGGTTCTCTACAAGTTATCCACAGTAAGGCTTTTCCTTTTCTTTCTTGGAGTGGTTGGAAGGATAGTTTTGTATCCTTAAGGTGGGTTGTTGGATTATTCCAGCAGCAAGGGATTAATGACTATATGGTCTACGGCAAGGCCAGCCTCGATCAGCCCTTTCATTGGGAAGTTGTCCCTTACACAAAATCCGTTTTGTTTTTGGGAAAGCTATGGCAACAGTTTTGTGTTCTTACAGCCATTACATGGGGGCGTCCTTCGCTTTCCGAACAGGAAAGAAGCCGGTTAGGAGAGCAAACTCGCCAGCAAGTTGACCGTGGAATTTCGATTACACAACCGCTTTGTCGGCAAGAGGGAAAAGATGCATTCTGCAATAAGGAGATTCGCAGCCGCCAAAGAGTGATTAGTGGACACTATGTGGATGTATTGTATGATTATTCTCCCATACAGCGTTTGCATTTCCTTGTAGTCACAAAAGCGCATCGCACAAATTTTTCTCATTTGACAAAGCGAGAATATAAAGAGTCAATCCAGCTGACACAAAGGCTGGTAGACATCTATTTCCAAAAAGGGTGCGTAATAGCTCACATATTCCATAAAACAGGGGCTCTTGCAGGACAATCTGTTCCTCATTGGCATCAACATATTGTGTTTACAAAGACAAGAGAGGATGAGTTATTGGGTAAGTTGACTGTTTTGAAGAATATGTTAATCCCAAAATTCCCTCTTTCTGCCAACGAGTTGCAAAATAGGGTATGTGCTCTTAGACAAGAATTGGAAATGGGAAGAATCCCCGGATGGTTTGAAAGCGCGGGCGATATATTGCAGTATGCGTTTCCCATGGTCGTTGGATTTGCAGATCTTATTCCCGATATTAAAAGTGGGCAATATGGTCAAGCAATGCGGAATGCAGGCATTATCCTTGCCCTCATTGTGGTGCAAAATCGGGGCACCCTAGGTCTTAAGAAGATTTTCAAGAAACCCAGGCCCTGTTTCCCTGATGATTTAGAGTCGTTTCCTTCAGGTCATATTATGATTGGGACACAGTGTCTGATTCGCGTATTTTTTGCCTATACCCACCCGCTTGCTCGTATGGGAGCTGTGGCCTTAACCTCTTGCCTTGCACTGGCCCGCTATCTTCCTGGAAAGCATGACATTGTCGACTTGACAGTCGGTGGCATTTTGGGTGTGGGACTGGGCTGTATTTGGAACCGAGCTTTATCACCCCAACCGCAATAAATAATATTAGACCCAAAAATTTGTGCCGCTTTCTTGTAGAGTTAAATTTTATTTTCGATAAATGGTGTCACAAGGTCTCTTACTATCAGAGATTTGCATTTTTATGTGTTTTTTTTATATTTTTTATTTTTTTGTGTTATAATTTGATCAATATTTATTTAAAAAGGTCTTAGAAAAACGATGTCGGTCCGCCCCCCTATACCCTCTTTATCTACGGATCACCCTCGTTCTACAGATCCCTTTCTGCCTAAAACAACAGCAACAACGCCCGACATCCCTTTAAGATTAAGTAACCTATTAGAGCCTCTCCTTGTTTCCCCTACTCATTCAACCAACCCGAGTGAGCATACTCCTCCATACGGAGAAGAGAAGTATCAGACAACATCGGCCTCGAAAAAAACAAAAAGCCGCTGCCAAACGAGTGATTTAGATGAATGGATAACAACACGTCTGCATCTAAGACCTCTTGGTATCGAGCTGCTCGAGCAACTTCTTTCAGTAACAGGTGGCTATACTTCAACAACAAGCAATGTGGCGCCTGCTTGTTATAATGCAGTACAACAGTTGTATTTGAGGAGCTCTCAGCAGAATCAATCCGATCCCATGGAGAGTTGCAGTCATCCTTTACCCTTCTTTTTTGACAAATCAGGGCAATTAGTAACTACGGTGAGGGATGTGCATGCCCCCTATAAAGAAGTATTTGTACGGGTCTATCAAGAAAGAAGTGGGTCGCATCCTTTTTGGAATGAGTGTCTAAGAGGTAGTCTTGTAGGGCAGGAATCGCTGGTTTCTATGCTAAGCAATACGGTATGTATAACCGGGAAAGATTTAGAAGAGCTCTATGATACTATCTATAAAGAAGAAGCTCTCCTTTTCAAAGAGAAACGAGGCACGAATGGTTTCAGCGACAATTGGTTGGAAGTAGACCGAAACATGATAGAAGGTAAGCAACAGACTCAAGGAGGAGATTCCGGATGTCTCCGCTACTCGTCTGTCTGGGGCAACCTGCTTTTGGAAAGGCAGAAGCGTAGAACTGAGACTCTAAATGCTTTTTGGAAAAACAAGGTCAATCAATGGAAGCAGTCTCTTCTTGCCATGCAATCGAATGAAACGAAATTAATGACCCCGGGCTTATTTGGAAAAAATGCTGCAAACCATCTGCTGCTACGTTGGGAAAAAAAAGAAGACAACACTTATAGCTTGTATGTGTACTCAGCATGCAGGGAAGCGCGCACTGAGGTCGTAGCTGCACATCCTCGTCCAAGGAATACTATTCCCATTTTTCACTTTTCAGGTATTACAGGAGACCAGCTTGGGAGCACATCGCTTTTTACCCTTCTCGAGGAAATACTCAAAGATCCGGAAAACATTGACGCCATGAGTCAAGATGATATCGGGGAGCTTTTTAAAAACATGGCATTGGGTAAGCCTGAAGCCACAGAGAATATCTCTTTGCCTGTGGGTAAAGGCGCTCCCCTTTACTGGGATATCTTTAAACCTCTTGTTTTTCATGTTGTTGGACAAGACAGCTATTCTACAGTCATGAATGCTGTATATGACAGATGGTTTGCGTCTGCAGAAGAGCTATTCTTAGATCAAGATAAGATGAAAGGAGTCGATAGCAATACAAAAGACCGTCTAGCGCAGCTATTGCGCTCCATAAAACTGGCAGGAAGAAATCAGCAGCATTATGACAGAGCGTGTACAGCAACAAGCAATGGACAAGTTCGCACACCCTATGAGTGGTGTCCAACTGACAAGAAGATGGAGCTTCCCAGGATCCTACTCAAGGACAGCCCTCTCCCACCAGTTACATCAGAGAAAGCTCCGCTAGAGCCTCTTGACCTATACATAGGTTATCAAGGTTGTACAGATGTGCAACAGCTGTTCGACACTCACTTGGAAGAGGTCTTAAAGGTTGCCCTCTCACACAGAGGGGCCAACGGGGTTGAAATTGTTTCGCAACAGATCAGCCATTTTTTGGCGCAGTTTCCGGCTGAGACAAGAGCATATGCAGCGGCTTTATGTAATGGATCATTAGAAAAGAACCAGCAACGACTTCTTCGGTTAGCAGAGATCGCAGAGGCTCTCTATAACGCTTCTCCACACGCTGTCTTACCAAGAGAGCGTAATGCTCTTTTAACTCTTTTTAACATTATTTGGCTCTTTTCTTCGCAAGTACATAGGCAACTTCAAGGTTGTTCTGCAGAGACCTCCCACCACTTTCTGCCTTTACCCTATTGCCCTGCTGCTAACGCTGATGATCCCTTTGAGATCTTTTCTGACCCAAAGGATTTACAGAGAAGACAAAAGCTGCGTCAATGGGCAGAGAACTTGGGATTTACAAATGATACTACACCACAAGATCCAAGAGACACTTCGGGCAAGGGGTGGAATTTTTCTGAGATTGAAGGTTGCTACAAAAAGGACAACCAGCTGCGGTTTATTGGTTCTGGTTTGACAGAGTCCTCTAGTGCGGTCTACTTGCTAAACAACCTTTTTCATGTTCAGAGCCCCCTCAATGTCAAAGCACAGCAACCTGTTTTTTTAGATCAACAGGTAAGGGAATTGATTCGTGGCTACGACAGCTATGGAAATCTGGGTACTTCAAGCCGTTCATCCCCTCTTTCTTCTACTCAATTCATATCTCAATTTCAGAGCGAAGAGTCACTCCAATGTGTAAAGTGGGGAGCCCTGTTTCTATTGGCCTATCCTGGAAATGAATACTATGCCCAAGGGACTGCAACAACAACACAAGGCAACCCTATTGTACACCTAGTTGTGTTAAAAACCATCCAGCTATTTTTGGATTTGACAACGCTCTCCTTAAACCAAGGCTATGCATCTTCATCGCGACCTTGGGTCAGTGAACCGAACAGATCTGGAGAATCCACTTTACGTATTGCTCCAACAGTAGAGAAAAGCAGCACGAGTCTCAGAGATGACTCATGGAAGCTGAGCCCTTGCTTTTCTGATCGTTTACAACGCAAGATCATACGTCCTAATAGTAGCATAAGACTGCAAGCAGGGCATTTAGAGCGTGGGGCGACGCCCTCTTTAAGTGGTTCTACGTGGCAGGCAAAGGGTACAGATGATCAGCAAGGTGTCTTTTCTAGTCGGTATGACTCTGTACAACATCCTCCTAACGAAGAAAGTCCTGCCACTCAGAAGTTCATAGAGGAAGAAAAGGAGCTTTATGAAGGATTAGATCGTTTTCGTGGGGGTAGAGGGGAGGGCAGGACATTAGAAGCCGCTCTTGTCATAGATAATATGATAGGGGATGCTCGGCAACTTCTAAAGCCGCATAGGCAAACACAATTAAGACTTCTTCTTCTTGGTTCTTTAACTACAGTTGATTCTGTTACGGGGAACAGAACGGGCTTTACGGAACAGCAACAGTCTTCTTTTTGGCACATGGTTCAAGAGGATTCTCAAGGATCTAAGAAAAAACTCATGCAACTGCTAGAGGTCACAAGGGATCAGTATTTAAAAGCTGCCGTGCCTTCTATAGAGCCTACCTTACTGGCTATTGAATTAGTCCAAAAAGCCGCTGCTGTAGGAGATCCCTCAGAGTGGGAAGACGCCATAAACCTTGCTCATCAAATTGTAGAAGAGGCCATAGATCTTGCGGAAAGAATAAATTATTCTCCGGGAGTTTTATGCAATCTTTACGCGTATCGTATTGAGATGATGCGCTTTAAGGAATGGGATAAAGAGACTCTCAAACGCAGCATCATTGGGATCAAACAATGTTGTAGCCAATTGACGCAAGATAATCCTTGGTATCTTTTGGAACTGATGCAGCGTGCAACGGATTTTTACCATTTACACAGAGATAGCCTGGGCATCAATGAGGAGTTTGTGAAATCATATCTTGATGCTGTTCATTTAAGTTTATCAGATAGCGATACAATAGAGCCTGTGTATGAAAAAAAGCTTTACAAGATTGTGCGAGACAGTCGCATATTTTATTTCAATACAGTGACTCTGAAAGTAGAAAGGGGGGGGCTTCTTGGTAATTGTCAGGGTTATGTCTTTCCTAAAGAGAAAAGAGCTTCACTTGCCTATCAGCAACTTTTTGGAGATGCTGTCATCACTTTTACACAGACCTCTAAAGACCGGATAGATGTTGAGCACCCTTCTTTAGGGAAATTGCGTATTCAAAATACATCGAGTGAGTTTAACCCTGAATGCATAGAAAGATTGATACAAGGAAAGTGGTACAGGTTTGCGCCGCAACACTTAGATTCGACAAAAAACGCTTTTAAAAATCGAGAAGGATTATTGCACGAATGCAGTCACTGGGTGCGTGAAGAAACAAAAGGCTCATGTAATTGGTTTTTGTATGTTTGTGATGGAACAACACACTGCCCTCTTTGGTTGTTCAAGAAGATAAATTCGACGCAATACTTCTGGACTGCTGTCGATAAGAACGGTTTTCCCTTGGAAAAAAATACGATGCGTTCTGAGCCGGACGATAGGGATTTTGCGAATCAACTGGAGCTGCGCTCAGGATATATACAGCGTATATACCAAGACGATAAGCTCGTTGCAATTATGCTGCCTCGTTATGGATTAACATGGGAGAAAAAAGAGCAGGGACCGTGGCAGATTAGAGGGGAGAATAACACCACTCTTGCAACACACCACACCCCTTCTATTTTGGGTCGATTTGTTAACCACTACGTTTGTATAGAAACGGGAGGTAATCTAGGTATTCTTGTTCCTCCTCTACGTATAGGTGAGAATTGCTCTCATCCTATGGATCGGTCTGTGTCTTTCAAGGATCCTCTCTATCCTGATGAATACAAAAAGGATCAGACAGATTTTCCTCATCAGTGGAATTATGACCTAGATCAGATAGATAAGGCCCGTCCGGACTTTATCAAACGAAAAAATACAAGGCAGCTCTATAAGTACACGTGCACTCCATCTTCAGCGCGTGTTGGAGGATACCGTCTTGAAGCACAGACCCCTGAGGCTTACCTCTATCTTACCTACCTTTTCTTGCTCCAAAAAGAGTATACAGAAGCGCTATTCTATCTTAAAAAAATAGAGCCTAGCTGGGATTATGGAGCAGAGGCTATCCAGTTATCTTGTGCTATTGTGGAGTTAACTGCCAAGACAGCTGATATGACACCTTCTGCCCTGGCTATCTACGTCCATGTCTTTGGTAGGCTGGAAGAAGCGCTGAATCGCCCAGGTGTCTTTATAAGCAAGAGGCTAGGCGAAGAGGCAACAATTGAAGAGAAAACGACCTTAGAAAAAGGGCAAAGAGCGCTAAAAGAGAGGATTGATAGGTTAAGAGAATCTGGTAGACACAAAGAAGAAACAGATATAGGACCGGCTTGGTCTTTATTCAAGATCTTAACGCACTATAAACAGGGCGTAAAGCATGTTCCCAAAGTGCTAAGATTCGATGATGCCCAGGCAACTAGCCCCCCTTACTATGCGCAGCATTTAGAAGAGTGGTATGCAAGTGAGGTCGCACGCCGTGTGGAGCAGTTTAAAGATGCAAAAAACAAGAGAGACAATTGGTATAAAGCGGAGGTTAAGAAACTCGCACAGTTTCGAGGGGGGGTAAAAGAACAGGTAGACCTATGGAGTGTAATGGATTCCAAGGCTGTTAAAACAGCTTCTACAGTTTATGAAGAATATCAGCAGAAAAAGCAGGGGCTTGTATTTGTAGGCTTAGGTCACCTTGCTAAAGAAGAAGATCCGTTTCCTTTGTGTCTGATAACACCATCGCAACCGGAAACAGAGGCACAGATCGATGTAGCTTGCTGGTTCTTATTACACATAGTACTAAAGTTTCCCCACCCTAATGACGGATATCGGACCTCACAACACCGGTTTTACGACGACACTCCACAGGAAAAATTTCTACAGACAATTTATTACCGGTTAGATTCTAGGAAGTGGACTCCATGGCATTTACAACAAGCGATGCAAACTTTACAACGAGAGCCTGTGGATTCAACAAAGAAGCAAGAAGACCGCACGAAGCTTTATCTCTTTTCTAATCGCAAAGACTACCCGTTCCTTTTTTTGCTATTAAATCATATGTATGAGCAAGAAAAAATAGACGTTAAATGGGAGTCTCTCGAAATCCCAAAGGATGGTGAAATACGAGACTACGATGGTAAACGGTTTAAGACGCAGTGCACACAACATCACCAGTTGTTCCGTGGGTTGCTGCGCTCATATATACAGAAAACAAAAGCGGATAGCACTATGCCGTCTCAGAAGCCGGTCAAGCCCCCTATTGTCCCACCTTGTAAACTCAATGCACTAAAACCGCTTGACCCGTTGTTAGAACCCTCATGGGATGAATGGCATAACCTTCATGTAAAGACCTCTATATCTGCTGTTCAACAGGATGCTGTGTCTTGGGACGCAAAGATCGAAGATCCGATATATAAGGAGGCCATTACCGACGCTCTTAAATCCTTTGAAGAGGACTTTAATGCCGGTTGCAAGGCCAACCGGGAAAAAAGTAACCATGCTTTGAATGACGTTTCTTCTCTTAAAGAGAAGATTCAAACAGCCAAAGAGGCCTTAAGCGAGATAGTAAAAAAGCAAGAAGAGGCTCTGCTACATGTAGTGCATCCTGATAAAGCTTCCGGTATGGATCCTTATTATGTGGCGCAGCATTTTATATCGGGTAAGCAGTATACGGTCACAGATTTGGCTTACCTGTTTTTAGCCAAAGACAGCAAGCGTTTAGAACAGCTCTTTCCCTTCTTAGAGCCACAAGCTATACAAGCATTAGAAGCTCAGATTGAGCAGCACCTGCGTCACACCTGTTGGCTGCATCGGTTAGCACGTATCGAAAAGGCTTTAAGCGGTTATCAAAAGGCAAGCGAAGAGGAGAAGACTGCTTTTGCACAGCAGGTGGGAGAGGAGCTGGCTTTTATACAACAGGGCCGCTCTAAATTGGGCAGAGCTCACCTTGTGTTTGAAGCGCTATCCGGGATGTCGTACAGACCAAAGCAGGGCAAGATCTTAGAGAGGATACTGACAGATGAGGGCGACTTTAATGAAACGGTCTTCCAGATGATGATGGGAGGCGGTAAGACAACAGTTATCGCATCGACTCTTTCTCATATTGCAGCTAAAGGGACAGAAAAACCTCAGCGCCTTGTTATCTTTATGCCCTATGGGCCGCAAGAATCGTCTCTGCGCTCCTCTTTGACAACGTCCCAAAGAAAGAACTGGGATCAGACAGTCCATAGAGTGCCTTTTACATTGAAAAGCCTCGATCTGCGCCTATTAACATGGATAGAAAGTACCATGGATCGCTGCAGCCAAGAGAGGGGAGTATTGCTTTTGTTACCCGAGCAGGTGCACATCTTGCGGCATAAGCTATGCTTGCTGGCCATCGAAGGGCAGGAGAGAGAAGAGTTTCAGGTTCTAAAGCGTATTCTAAATAAAATTAAAGAAGCGCGCGTTATTATCGATGAGTGCGATAGCACACTCAAAATCGAACAAGAAGTCAACGTACCCATAGGAGAGGCGACCCCTCTTAGCCAAGACAGCATTGAGATCATGCAAGAGCTGTTTATTCAATGTATAGGGCATCCTGACTTTAATCCGTATTTCTCAGCGGGGTGCGTCATCACCACTTCCTTTTATGAAAAAGTGCTACAGCCCCAGATGGCTCAGTTTTTTGCAGATAAAATGGGCTTACCCCATCTAAAAGGGGCTCTTGAAAAGTACTTTTCAGGTGAAATAACCGAGGCAGATGAAAAAGCACTTCTTTTGCAGTTAGACGACCTAGCTGATAGCAAACATCAAAACAGGATTGCCCTGACGCGCTATATCTTGCAGGATATTCTGCCTAGCGCTCTTACAAAAGAAGCTAACCGCCATTTTGGTAGACGGGTGCAAGACCCTCGTATTGTCCCTTATGTCGGTGCCGGTTGTCCTGGGACAACGCAGTATGCTAACCCTTATGAAGCAGCAGTCTTCCACTATCTTAATGCACTAAAGTATGGTATCACAGAAGAGCAATTCGACCTTTGGATTGAGCATCTTGCACAAGAAGACAAGTGCGAGCATGAAGAAAGCGAGGGCCTATCGGGTAGCACACAGGCTGCAAGAAAGTGTAAAGAGTTAACAGGACAGAAACTAGCTCTGCTAGCACATCCTGACAGACGGCGTTTATCTATTGCAGATGCTAGAAAAAACGCTTTAGAGTACATCAAAAACAATCCCCTATCCAGGTTGTCTATCGAAGCGCATACGGTTGGCAAATATGTCACGTTCTATCCTGAGCAGCTCAGAAGTAATGCTCACCATCTCATCGATCTACTGGGGCCTGTCGTTGCAATGTCAGGAACGCCTTGGAATGTAACGCACTATGCTCGTATCAATAAAGAAATGATGCTGGATAGCGGGGTAGAAGGCAGTATCGCCGATAAGCTGATCAAGGATGACACACCTATCCATGTAGTGAAAACAGATGGGGCAGATGAGATTCTCCGCTCTATTCTTGAGCGCCATCCTAAGAAAGATCTTGTCACAGGGATCATTGATGCTGCAGGTCTTTTTAAAAACTATACGACCCTGGATGTGGTAAAGCAGATCTCTCGCTATTACGACTTTTCCAAAGACGTCCTATTTTTCCACCGTTTTGAGGGAGATATCGATGAGAGCCCGGCCGTGCTTAAGAAAGACGGAACGGTTGTGCGTTTAAAAGACACCACGTTAGATACGCTGAAGGCAGCAGGTCTTGACCTCAAATATCTGTTTAATTTCTATGATGAGCAACGCGCTACCGGTACCGATATCCCGAACCTTTCGGATGCAGTGCTTCTTGTCACAGCTAGCCACAACACCTTAAAGCGCACACTGTTCCAAGCGGTAATGCGTGCAAGGGGCTTTTTCCAAAAACAAAGAGTGGAGTTTGTTGTCCATGAGTCTACCCGAGAACACCTTATTAACAATGGATCTTCGGTAAAAGATCTGATCACCTCTACTGTTATAGCTGAAGCGCGCCAGCTAGGTGAAGGGGAAGTGCGAGCTTTAAGAGCCGCTCTAGAGACTGCCAAGACGCGTCAGACGTTCAACCAGTTGTTGGATTCGGGCAAGGTGGGAGACATGGTACCTTTCATCACAACTCTACACGACACCCCCTACAAGCTATTCAAAGAGATTCCAAGAGACCGCAATACGAAAGAGGTATTAATAGAGGAGATAAAGGCTGCAGCGCAACTTTCTCTAGAAGAACAAGAAGTTCTAATAGCTGCGGTAAATGTAAATCCTTGTCTTCCTGCAATGATCCGCGGAACAGAAGGTGGCATTGCACTTGGCACCGAAGTTCAAGTACAGGTACAGGTGCAGACAAATACTAAAACGGATACAAAAACAGATCAAAGTATTGAGGATCCCGGACTGGCTGATATAGAAGCAGAGTGGAAGGCGCTTCAAAAACCAGGGGATAAAGCGGAGCTAGAGCAGCCTACACCCGAGCAGTGGCTAGCGTGGATTGAACGGATTAGTCAAGGCGCTGAAGTTACAGGACCACTTTTTCAATCTGAAAGACACAAGACCCCGGATAGCGTGGTTTCTTTACAAGAGGTATTAGGAGAAAAGTATGCCAAAGCTCTGCCTGTAGATGATCTTTTTGCAACTTCCGGCTGGCACAGATACGAGGGTTGTACGGTATCTGTTTTCCACAAATACCATCATCTTGTCCATGCCATGTTGGTCATCAGGGCGCCTGAACGATTTGTCACTGTATTTGTCTCCAAAGGCCAAGCCGATGTGCTCAATACCCTGTTTAAACGTCAGCCTGTTGAGGGCGCGCAACTTGTTTCTTCTTATACGGGAAAAGTCATTGGGTGGGGGGAAGACCATTTGTCTCCTATAGGAAGACAGGTTAATACGGCGTGTGTCGTAGCGCAACTAATCTCAGGTAATTTTGCATGGCTAGAACAACATCCAAAGCACCTAGAAGCTTTTGCCTATTTCCTTCCTGAAGATGAGCATGACCTATTCCAACGTTTAGCTAAGTTAGTGGGATGTCGTTTTAGACTGAATCAAAATGGGAAGCCTCAATCTTCGCAACAAGCGCAGCAAGATGCAATGCGAAGGCGTCCCTGGCTTATGGCGTTAAAACAGGGTACTCCAAAGACATTGGAAGAGGTAACGATTAGCGAAACTCGAAAGAGGAAAGAGCTTCAGGCTGCATTAGAAGCATTGCATAGAGACCACAAACAGAAAATAGCCGAGATCTCTGTGTGCCTGGCAATCAATCCTGAAGAGGAGAAAGAACGCCGAGGTCTCGAAAGACGCTGTGAAATGATGAGACAGGTTCTTATGGCTACGCATCAAGGGATGAAAGATGCTTTAGAGGGGATTGTATGACACAAGTAAAGGGAATCAGCAAAGCGCACATGGAGCTAAGTCGAATACAAGGCTATGCGGACTACTTGCTTGTACGCTTTGTCCTCAAAATGTTGCAGTCTATCGGTCTTTGCGCTCCTCATTCATCTCTTCTACTTAGAGAGAAGGCGGTCTGCCTAATTGCTACCTATAGTAAAGCGGGTTCTCATGTCAGCAAAAAAGAATCTCTGGAAGCATTTAGGGAGGTGTTTGCACAAAGGTGCCAAGAAGTCATCCCGCAGAATAGCGTGTCTCCCGAAGAGCTTATGAAAGTCTACCTCAAGCCCTATTTGCAGGGTTGTTCTTCTCAAGTTCAAAAGGATGTCTTTAACGGACTAAAACCCTATTCAATGACATCCATAATCAAGCCTTTGTGTCTCATTGGTACCCTGGTAGGAGCTTCTTTATTCGCTTATTCCTATGTCAATGCTATGCCCGACGTCTCTCCTATCGTGTCTAATAGGAGTACACCTCAAGAGTCTGCCTTACCGTGGTTTTTACCTTCTTTGTTATATCCAATAGGTCTAGCTGTTGTTTGTATATGCGGGAGGTCAATACTGAAACCGGCCATGTTGGCCGCACAAGCAAGAAAAGCAACAGCAGCTGTTATGTCGGCAGAAAGCTCGGCTCGTGAAGGCCTCCATAAAGCAGAAGCATCCAGTATAAAAGATATTATGTCCCAAGCACTTGTGTCGACAGAAAGCTTGGCTCGTGCAGTAGTTGACCAAGAAGCAATGGCAGCAGGAGCAGAGTTTATGTCGGTGGAAAAAGAGGCTTGTGCAGAAGTAATAAAACAAGCACTAGAATCTTGTATGTTGGCAGAAAACGAGGCTTGTGCAGCGCTTTCGAAAGAAGAAGAGTCAGATCTGATCAAGATAATACAAGATCTTCACCACGCAGAAAAGGTTATGCTTAACAAGCGGCTCGAAGAAGAAAGAGAAGCTTTTATGTCGGTAGAAAAAGAGGCTCGTGCATTGGTTGACCAGACAGAAAGGGTAGAAAGAATACAAGCTGTTGTATTGGCGGAAACCAAGGCTCGTGAAGTAGTTGATAAAGAAGCAATGGCAGCAATAACAAACGCTTATTGGTCGGCAGAAAGCTCGGCTCGTGCAGTAGTTGACCAAGAAGCAATCGCAGCAAGAGCAGAGTTTATGTCGGTGGAAAAAGAGGCTCGTGCAGAAGTAATAAAACAAGCACTAGAATCTTGTATGTCGGCTGAAAAAGGGGCTCGTGCAGCGGTTTGGAAAGAAGAAGTGACAGATCGGGTGCGGATAATACGAGAGCTTGACTGCGCAGAAAAGGTTATGCTTAACAAGCGGCTCGAAGAAGAAAGAGAAGCTTTTATGTCGGTAGAAAAAGAGGCTCGTGCATTGGTTGACCAGACAGAAAGGGTAGAAATAATACAAGCTGTTGTATTGGCGGAAACCAAGGCTCGTGAAGTGCTTCAGAAAGAAGAAATAAGAGAAGCAATAGAGACTATCAGGGATCAGTTAGCAACACCTCTAATTAGTAATCACCTCATGTTATTCCTCAAGCAGTTGAGTAGCTTAGGGGCCCGATTAAAACAAAACAGAGGGAATTTCAGCACAGAGCTATCTACGACGATTAAAGCATTATACAGTCAGGTTGTGGATCAGATAACAGCACTTAAAGAAGAAGATAAGGCGGATCTGAAAACCGGGTTTGAGAATTTGCTTTCTTCAGCGAGATAGCCTGCTCTTTTATATCACTAACAGCCTGAGTTTTGGGTTTTCTGTATAGAGAATTTGAGATGATTTTTGATTGTGTTTTTGTCCCTAATAGCCGTCATTTGTCAGAGATACCTGCATATCAATATCAAACGCAACAAATAACGTCATATTTTACCGCTTTGACACAGCTGAAATATGAAGTTATTTATTGTGTTTGGTATTACTCTTATAGAGAAAAAAAGCAGAGCAAAGCACTCCATCAATTGCAGTTCCCGACAAGATTTCTTGGATGAGTTCTTCTTCTGTTTTCAAATCGATTTGGATGGCTTCAAACGGCTCATGGGCTGTTTTGTGTGTAGGCGTTGCTTCATCAATAAAAAAATAGTGAATGATTTGATCGGTGACAGCCGGTAAAGAAAATACCTGGCCAAGAGGAATAAGATGAGAGCCTACAAATCCTGTTTCTTCTTTAAGCTCTCTTACAGCAGCCTCTGCGGGAGATTCACCGGGATCGATCCGACCGCCGGGGCAGCCGAGTATCCATTGTCTGGTCGGATGCCTGTACTCTTTGGTGATTAAGAATTTGCCGTCAGGTGTTCTGGCTAAGATAGCCGCTGCATGCACCTTGATATCAATGCTAGTATAGATCATTGAGGGACCATCAACAGATTGAAGAAGGTCTACTTTGACATCGAAATAACCCTGATAAACCGTATCGCTTTTTGTAATCTTATGTTTCATATCTTTTTCTTTTAGAGGGTTTCATCGAATCAAGCAAGAGAGAAGCTGTTTGAAACGGCTTTGTTGCACAAATGTTTGAATTTTACCACAGAGATGGGAAACCACAGAGAGGAAATTTTTAAATGGTTCTTTTGTAGCTTTCAGGTATTCCAAGTTCTGCCATACAGCTGCTTTCTTATTTGAAGTTGTGATTGCAAAATAGGGCTTTTGATCCATTTCAACATGAAAACCCTCAAGGATGGCATGCGTCGATTTAAAATATGAATTTTTTCTCTGTGGTTTCCCATCTCTGTGGTAAAACTACATATTTATGCAACAACGCCGTTTGAAGCGCTTATTAGACCGCTTGCGCAATGAGGCATTGGGATCCACTATACCTATAGGAGGCCGTCTTTGCGCTACTATTTTTTCACTGCAAAGCAGATCTATTCTGTATAAAGTCCAACGAGGGTTTTTTCGAAGAGTAGCCACTCTTTTTCTCTTTGAGAAGATTGCATCGAGTCAAGTAGAAGGGAGGCGATGGAGAAGGCAGGCGCCAAAGCAAGGTGCGCTTGCATCGCCTCTTTTCCTTGAGTGTCCAATAGCTGATAAGCGTACGGAATAAAAAGAGGGGATGCAGGGTCTTTTGTTTCAGGAATGGGATATGATTTACCCTGCCGTCTTAACATAAAGAAAAGCAGGGAATCTAGAAGAGGATCTTTGGGAAGCGGAGGGATTTCATAAACGCTATCCATGAGGCATCGTTGAAGAAGGAAATACAGGAGACGGATATTTTCTCCCGCCTTTGTAAAGGCCGCCTTCGGTCCTTCTTTAAAGTAAGACAAGGCAGATAGGATTTCCTCTTTTCCAGCTTCAAGAAGAGGCAGGTTTTCTTCGACCTCTTCATATGTTCCCAACAGAAGTAATGCATAGCAAGCATCGATGCGAATCTCTTTTGCTCCGCTTTCTGAGAGTTCAAGGAGAGGGTGGATTTTTCCTGTGTAAAGGGCGCATTTACAGGCTAGGGCTTGATCTGCCGGGACTTTAGCTGTCAGCAGTGGATGGGAAGCTAGGTGTTCGTTTAATTGGCTAAATAGCACATCTTGGATGGCGCAGGGGATATGCATGAGGGCAATGAGTGCAAATTCATAAGCATAACGTCTAGAGGAAAACGAGGTTTCATAAAGGCGTAAGATGAGCTGCTCTTGTACAGTATGAATGAGGGGGTGGTTTTTGTATTTGCGTAACGCTAGCTCTAAACATTTCATCTCTTCTTCTATATCTTCTTGTTTATAGACAAGCGATTTTCCCACATATTCCAAAGGGGCATAAGAGGTATTATGCAATCGATCGAACATCTCTAAAGCAAGTAGAGGTTGCCTCTCTTCTATAAGACAGATCCCAGCGCCAAATAGGGCTTCTTTTTCTTGAAGAGTTCCAGGAAAGCTGCTGGCAATTCTTTCATATTCAATTCTTCCCTTTTTAAAGTCGCGATGACTTAAAAAAGCGTGCGGGATTTCAAGGCAGCTGACATTTAATGTGTGTCCCTTCTCTTCGATCACAAATGTCTCTATGGCAAAGTGTGAGTCATACGAAAAAAAACCTATTTTTTGTCCCGGAAGTGGCAGTCGTAACGGATAGAGTCCTACCTGTTTTCCATCTAATGACACGTGAATTTTGTGATCTTTGTACTCAATTGTAAGAGTGTGAAAGGCAGTATCTGTAATGTTAGCTCCTGGGAGCAGCATTAGAGGAGCCCCGTGCAAAAGAAGCAACGAAGTTTTTCCAAGAAAAATCTGCACGCCTTCGACAAAACTTTTTCTCTCTTCTAAAGAGGGAACTCCTAGGAGTAGAGCGATCCCTTGAGAATCTTGGGGCAAAGAAAATTTTAAGGTGATGTTAAGAGGAGGTATGAAATGGTGCAAAGAGACCATGAGGTGTGCCCACTCTGCCACTTGCGGCGACTTTGTAATAGCTAGATGCTGAGAGAGAAAGATATGCTCTTGAAACTCCCAGTCTTGGGAGGAAAAAGGGTTAAGATGAGTGATTTTTACAGGTTGGGGTAGCCCGTTTAGAACAGGAAAGAGGGTGTCTATCATCTCTTTTACACTTCCGATCCTTTCCTTAGGATCTGGATGCAAACACCTGATACATAGTGCGTTTAGAGATTCCGGAATGGAGCGGTGGGGAGCTCTTTCTATGGGAGGAATCAGTAGTTCCTCTTTACACTGTTTGAATAATTTTAGAGATTTTCTCTGGAAGGGAGAGCGTAGCGTTAGGATTTGGTATAAGATAACGCCAAGGGAATAGATATCCATTGAAGCGCTAGTCTGAGCTCCTTGCAGACGTTCTGGAGCAATATAGTTTAAGGTTCCTGGGACTTTGCCAGGAGATGTCAGATCTTCTTTGCTCTCTTCTACTTCTATTTCCTGTGTAGAGCTTCCTTCAAAATCGGATAAGCCCCAGTCAAAAAGGAGGACTTCTCCATGGTGCCCTACAAGAATATTGTCCGGTTTGATATCTCTATGTATAATTTTTTTTGCATGAGCGTATTCAACCGCCTCGCATAATTTCAGGAATAAGGGGAGTAGTACATTGGTTTCTTTTTCTTCCTCTAGACATCTTTTTAGGATTTGTTTTAATGTTTCCCCTTCGATGTAGGGCATTGTATAGTAGAGCTTTTCATGGCTAGGATCGATGGAAAAGACGGGAAGAATGCTAGGGTGGTTAAGTAGGGCTCCGACTTCTGCTTCTCTAAGAAACCGAGAGCGGATAACGGGGTGGTTTCTGAGCTTTGGAAGGATCTGTTTTAGGGCCACCTGCCTTTTGCAGATGGGATCATGGACAAGGAATATCTCGCCCATGCCACCCTTGTTTAAACTTTTTATGACTGTGTAGTGGTCGATCATAATCTTACGCTAAACAATTGGAATATATGACACAAAGAAAAATCGTACTTACAGGGGATCGTCCCACAGGACCTTTGCACTTGGGACATTTTGTGGGCTCTTTGAAAAATCGGGTAGCTCTTCAAGAAGAAACCGAGATGTTTGTCATGATCGCCGATGTTCAGGCGCTCACCGATAACTACGATCACCCGGAAAAAGTGCGGGCGCATGTTTTGGAAGTGGCCCTAGATTATTTAGCTGTGGGGATCGACCCCATGAAGTCAACCCTATTTATTCAATCGCTCATCCCTGCGCTTTTTGAGCTCACTGTGTATTATCTCAATGTGGTGACTTGGAATCGACTCAAACACAATCCCACCGTTAAGCAGGAGATTGTGCAAAAAGGGTTTGGAGAGAGCGTATCTGCAGGTTTTATGGTGTATCCGGTGAGTCAAGCAGCTGATATTACGGCTTTTAAAGCGAATGTTGTGCCTGTTGGCGAAGACCAGCTCCCCATGATTGAACAGACAAATGAAATTGTAAGAGCGATCAACCGCACCTATAAAACTCAAGTTTTGGTCGAATGTGAAGCGCTCATTCCTAAAATAGCGCGCCTTCCCGGAACAGATGGGGGTGCTAAAATGAGTAAATCGATTGGAAACTGTATCTATCTTGGCGATAGCCCCGATGTAATAGCAAAGAAGGTCAAAGGGATGTACACCGATCCTACTCATTTGCGTGTAGAAGATCCGGGAAAAGTAGAGGGCAACCCCGTGTTTACTTATTTGGATGCATTTGATCCGGATGTTGCTAAAGTCGCGGATCTTAAAGCTCACTATCAGCGTGGGGGGTTAGGGGATTCTGTTGTAAAGAAATATCTTCTAGAGGTTTTACAAGCTTTTCTAGAGCCGATTCGTAAGCGCCGTGAAGAATTTGCCAAAGATAAAGGGGCCGTGATGTCAATCCTTCAAAAGGGCTCAGCTGTAGCGGCAGAGCGGGCTAACGCTACGCTGCAGGAGCTCCGCGCTGCAATGCATCTGGATTATTTTCGTTAGTCTTGTGGGTTGTAAGTCTTAAGATGTACCCCGATATGCAGCAGGAACCCAGTCGCTTCTTTTGATGGGGGAGGCTGTTTAAGACGGAGTGCTTATTTTGACGAGTCTGAAATGGAAGTGGCTGTACCAAGCCGTTTTGGGATCAGAACTTTATGCAAGTCGGGGTGTATGCTTATAAGCAATCCGGCAGCTTGTGTGGATAGCGGGTAGTTTATGACAACATACCGTGTGATTGTTTCGATAGGAATCCTTTTAAATCTATCCACATCAAAATATTGCTGGATACACAAAAATTCTCCGAGTTGCTGATTGCCGATAAGATGTGTTTTTACAAACTGTTCCCAAAGGGGTAGGGCTGAAATACAATCAGACATGCGCGAAGGGGAGTTTGTTGCAGGTTCTGTGTTGTTTTGCATCCTTGTTCTTGAGATAAAAGCTATAAACTCACCTTGAGTATATGAAGTTTTGGATGCTTGGAATACGCGGTTTTTTAGCGTTTGTAGTTCCTCCCTTTTTTCTTCAGTAAGAGGCGTGTATAACCAGGAGACAAAGCGAGTACTTGGTCCTAAAGCGGGAGTCCGAATAATCCGGATAGGAGAGGTCGGGATAGAGGCAAAACGGAAATGTAGTGGGCTGTAGTTTTCTATATTTGAAGTGTCGATTTCTGCAATTTCTTGCCAGTTTATAAAGGTCAGATCTGTAATCGAATGACAAATAGAGAGTAGCTTACCTTCACGAGCAAGGTGCTGTAATGTGTCAAAAGCCCTTTTTTCTTGTGGCAGGTGATAGGAAATGAAAGGATTGCATCCCTTGCAATTTATAAAATGGATTTTGTGCCTATAGTAAATGTTGCTATACCCCGTTAGGTTTTTGAGGTAATAGGATTTCCATGTTTCCGAAAGATGTGTGCTCTCATTAATTTTGTTATAGATTTCGCAATTGTTATTTTTTTCGATTAAATCAATATATTCTTCTTGTGAATTAGAGATGACCAGAAACAAAATGTTAATGTCTACATATGCTTTTATGTGAGAGTCGATATCGATGTTTAAGAAAAAGTGTCTTGGGTTTGTACAGGTAATTGCATTAAAGAAAAATCGCTCTCCTCCTGTTGTGATATGGATGCCACCTTTTTGAGGAGCATAGTGAGGGGAAATAGTGCGAGGGTGCCATTCATTCGGAAAGAAATAATGCCCGGCTGCCGGATTGCAGAGGTTGGGCTTTTCAAGATCCGGAGATTGAAGAGCGAGGGATTCACATGTATTATAAGATGTAACAATTGTCATTATTTTTATTTTTTATAAAAATAATAGCAAATTGTTGCTCTTTTTTAAACTTAAAAAATTATCCGCATAACTCACTCATCTTAAGCGGATTATGTTTTAGGATGATTGTCCTCTTCGATCTCTTTATTAAGATCTTCCTCTTCTTCATCGAGAGGCTCTTCTTTGCTTTCTAGATACTCGCGAAACAGGGTGTAGATTCCGCCAATGGCAAAGAGGACAGGTAGCAGAATTTCCCACGAGATGTCGAATTGGACAGTGATAAAGACACCGCAAAAGACAAAGAGGGAAATGGCCATGTCATAGTGTCGGCCTAGCATATATTGCCTTAAGGCAAGAGGAATCCCAATAGCAAGCATGATCCCTGGCCACCATGCGTTGAGATAGGTCACGATGGCAAGTCCGACAAGAAACAACCCACTTGAAATCGCCTTAGCTCTTCTCTTAGATGTAAGCCTTCCCATAAGACACCTTCCTGGCTTCACGGTAACGATTATCTTAAGATCTGTCAAGCGATGCTTTAAGGTAGGGAGCCGTATGAGATGTAGGGTGTAGGGCGACCTCTTCCGGAGTGCCGGTTGCAACAATTTTGCCCCCTTTTTCGGCAGCTAGCGGGCCGATATCAATTAGATGATCGGCATTTTTTAAGATGTCGAGATTGTGTTCGATGATGACAAGGGTATTGCCCTGGTCGACAAGGGAGTGGAAGATCGGTAATAATTTGGCAATGTCATCAGGATGCAGTCCAACAGTGGGCTCATCAAGAAGATAGAGGGTTTTTCCGGATGAGCGCTTGGCAAGCTCTTTTGAAAGGCGCAGCCGCTGCGCTTCTCCGCCGGAAAGAGAGGCAATCTCTTGCCCTAAAGTAAGATACCCAAGGCCCACAGAAATGAGCGTCTCTAGAATGTGTACCGCTTTGGGGATAGGAGGAAGGAAAGCAAGCGCTTCTTCTACTGTCATCTGCAAAATGTGGCCCAAGTGTTTTTCTTTGGTTTTGACAGTCAAGCTTAACGGATTAAGCCGAAATCCTTGGCAGCTTTCACACACAACTTTTACAGAAGGCAGAAACTGCAGGGTAATGTGCCGATAGCCAAGGCCTCTGCAATGGGTACACATCCCCCGTCTGTGGTTAAAGCTGAAATAGCGAGGGCTCAGTCCTCTGGCGACTGCTTCGGGAAGAGCGGCAAAGTAGTAGCGCAAGGGAGTCATAAGATCTGCATAGGTACTGACGTCTGCGCGCTGTGTATGACCCATGGGGTTCTGTGAAAGGACGATCAGCTTGTCAAAATGGTTCATGCCGGTTAGAATTGCGCCCTTGTGGACAACCGTTTCCTCTCCTTTTTGCCCTCTTCTTTTTCCTTTGAGTGCTAAAGTCGCCGCCGGCTCTAAAAGATCTGCAAGGAGTGTGGATTTACCGGATCCTGATACTCCCGACAAACAAGTTAAGGTTTTGATCGGAATTTTCACATCGATGTTTTTAAGATTGTGTAAACAAGCGTTTGACAGCTCAAGAAACTGTGGACAAGAGCGTCGTTTGGTCGGGATAGGAATCGATTTTCTGCAACTTAAGTAGGCCCCTGTTAGCGATGCCGGATTATTGCAAATTTCTTGATAGGAACCTTCTGCGACAATGCGTCCGCCATTTTTGCCGGCTTTGGGGCCAAAATCGATGATATGATCAGCCAAGGCTACAGTGAGCGGATCGTGCTCGACAAGTACCAAAGTGTTGCCCAAAGAAGAGAGGTGCTTGAGTGCAAGGTTGAGTTTTTCATTGTCAAAAGGGTGCAGGCCAATTGTGGGTTCATCGAGTACATAAAGACAGCCGGTCAAGCCACTGCCAAGCTGTCTTGCCAAGCGAATGCGTTGCGTTTCTCCACCGCTCAAAGTGGGAGCGCTTCGTTCTAGCGACAGATACCCGACTCCGATTTTTTTGAGGAACAGCAACCGGTGTTTAAGAGAGGACAATACTTCTTCTAGGAAAGCATGCTGCTGATTCAGCGTTAACTTATCGAGAAATATAAGAGCATCGTCCACTGGAAGACGGCAGAGAGCAGGCAGTGTCAACCCTTCAAGGATGACATGGCGTGCCAGTGGATGCAGCCTATCCCCTTGGCATGCAGAACACACATTTTTAGAGTAGTAGGGAAGTAAATACTCTTTTGTACGGCTATGTTTAGAAAGAGCTAGCTCATAGGTTAGGCGGTTAAATCCTTTCCAGTTAAGAATCATACCCTCTTTTTCAATCCCTTCTACATCGCCATCGAGAAGAAGCATTTGCTGATGAGGTTCTAAGTGGGACAGCGGGACAGTAAAGGGAATCCCTTTCTTTTTAAAGTGCGATGTCACCCATTTGATAAACCGTCTGTGCTCTTTGAAAAATAAAGAGAGCAGCTCATCGAAAGATAGGTTTAACATCCGCGGATGGTTCCTCAAATCGATCCCATAGTGAAAACCGAGCCCTTCACATTCAGGACACATTCCGCTTTCTGTATTGAAAGAAAAGGTGTGGGGGGTGATTTCCGGATACGATTTTCCTGTTGCAATCGATGTGAAAGAGAGGTTGAAGAAAAGATCTTCTCCATCCAAAGCCGCCACACACGTCCCTTTTGCCAAGGTTGTCGCTTGATCAATTGCAGACAAGATCCGTTTGTCTTGATCTTTAGAGATGAAGAAACGGTCGATGACAAGAAAGAGTGCATTTTTCATCTGCTTATCAAAAGGGATTTCCTGATCGAGTTCATAATACGTCCCATTTAAGCGAATCCGCAAGAACCCTTTCCTTTGCATGCTCTCTTTGAATTCTTCAAAAGATTCTTGCAAAGTCACAGGGGAGAGGAGTTGCACTTTGGTTTGAGAGGGGAGCTCCAGAAGCTGATTTAGGATGAATTGCTTGCTGACCGTGCGAAGCGGGGTCCCTGTTTCCGGGCAGTGAGCAATGCCGAGGTGCGCGTAGAGGATGCGCAGAAAGTCATAACTTTCTGTCATCGTCCCGACAGTGCTGCGCGGATTTCCTGCATGATTTTTCTGTTCGATGGCAATGGCAGGAGAGAGCCCTTCAATGAGGTCGACTTTGGGTTTTTGACTCTGCTTTACAAACTGCCTCGCATAGGCCGACATCGACTCGATATAGCGCCTCTGCCCTTCTGCATAGAGCGTTTCAAAGGCAAACGAGGATTTACCGGAGCCCGATGGCCCTGTGCATACCGTAATTTTACCTCTTGGAATCGATAGATCTAGAGATTTGAGGTTATTCTGTGAAGCGCCTTCGACATAAATCGCATCGAAAGTAGGAGAAGAGAGGGCGGGGGCCGCATGAGATGTGATTGGGATTTTTTTAAGATAGGGAACAAGAGCCTCTGCTGTGGGACTTTTTTCTTTTACGAGCATTTCAGGGGTTCCTGAGGCGATAATATAGCCACCGGCATCGCCCCCATCGGGTCCCAAATCGATGACCCAGTCTGCTGTTTTGACAAGGTCCATGTTATGCTCGATGACAAGCACTGTATTGCCCTTGTCCACAAGTTTTTGCAAGATTTGGATGAGATGCTCGATGTCGTAGAAGTGCAGTCCTGTTGTTGGTTCATCGAGGATGTAGAGTGTTTTTCCTGTCGAGGGGCGGCATAATTCCTTGGCAAGCTTGATCCGCTGCGCTTCGCCTCCAGAAAGAGTGGGTGATGGTTGCCCAAGGCGCATATACTCGAGTCCCACTTCTTTGAGGGTAGCTAATTTTGTGTGGATGGAGGGGATTGGAGAAAAAAAGGTAAGTGCTTCTTCGATTGTCATCTCGAGGATATCGTGGATGCTTTTGCCTTTGTAAAGAACTGATAGTGTTGTTGTGTCAAACCGCTTGCCCTGGCAGTGCTCGCAAGGGATCCACTCATCTTCCATGAAATCCATGTCGATCTTGACCATTCCCATCCCTTGGCAATGGCAACACGACCCCTCTTTCACATTAAAACTAAACCTGCCCGGCTTATACCCTTGCGCTCGACTTTCGGGAAGCTCGGCAAATAGATCTCGAATCTCATCGAACACTTTGATGAATGTCGCAGGATTGGATCTTGGTGTTCTGCCAATGGGAGTCTGGTCGATTGCAATCACTTTATCGAGTGCCTCTATCCCTTCGATCCCTTGATGCTTTCCGACTAGCAACTCTGCTCTATGGAGATGGTTGGCAAGGGCCGGATAGAGGGTGTCTGTGATCAGCGAGGATTTACCAGACCCCGAAACGCCTGTGACAGCGACAAATAAAGAGAGGGGGAGTTTGAAATCCACATGCTTTAAATTATGGTGAGAGGCTTTTTTAAGTGTGAGATAGGAAGAGGGTTTTCTTCGTTTGGGAATGGGAATGGATCTTTTCCCACTCAAATAGGCCCCTGTGATCGATTCTTTACACTTGAGGAGTCCCTGAATATCTCCTTGGAAAACAATTTTCCCACCTTTTTCACCTGCAAGCGGCCCTACATCGATGATGGTGTCAGCCGCAGCGATTGTCTCTTCATCATGCTCTACGACAATGACTGTGTTGCCCTTCCTCTTGAGTTGCTGTAGCGTACCGATGAGTTTTACGTTGTCCCTTGGATGCAGGCCGATGGAGGGTTCATCGAGGACATAGGTAGCTCCCACAAGCCCCGAGCCGATCTGGCATGCCAGGCGCACTCTTTGTGCTTCTCCTCCGGACAGAGTGGGTGCCGTGCGATCTAGTGACAGATAGTGAAGGCCTACATCTTTGAGAAAGTAGAGTCGCTCTTTGATCTCTTTGAGAAGCTCTTCGGCAATCAGCATTTCTTGTTCTGAAAGACAGAGCTGTGCAAAAAATTGTAAACTGTCAGCAACACCCATCTTAGTCACTTCAGCAATTGTCTTGCCGCCTATCGTAGTGGCAGCGGGGTAGGGGCGGAGCCTTCCGCCCTGGCAAGAGGGGCAATCGCCCCCAAGGCCTTGACACGCTTCACACATGCCGAGTGGATGGTTGAAAGAAAAATCGGAGGGCTCAAGCGGTGGATAGGAAAGGCCTGACTTTTTACTCGATGCATGCTGAGAGAAAAAGAGCTCATCACCTGTGTCTATGTTCAAAACTGTGAGTAGCCCTTGCCCTTTTTCAAGTCCTTGATTCACTGCTTCTGCAATGCGGTTCTTTTCTTCTTGTCGGATCACAATTCTGTCGATGACAAGATCGAGGGTATGAGTTTGCTTACTATCTAAAGAGATTTCCTCGTCGAGCTCTATGAGCTTGCCATCGAGTCGCACCCGCGTATACCCTTTGCGGGAAAGATCGGAAAATTCCTCTTTGAAGGATCCCTTTTTTCCACGGATCCAAGGACTGAGTATAACCACCTTTGTCCCTTCTTGCATTCTGAGAAGTTTATGCAGAATTTGGGACGCACTCTGTGGTGTGACGACTTCTTTACTGATCGGGCAATGCGCGATCCCGACCTTAGCAAATAGGACTCGTAAAAAATCGTAGATCCCCGTCATGGTGCCGACAGTGGACCTCGGATTATTCCCTGCGCTTTTTTGTTCGATGGCAATTGTGGGTGAAAGACCGCTGATGCTTTCGGCATCGGGCTTTTTGAAATCTCCCAAATGACGTCTTGCATAAGTTGAGAGCGACTCGATATACCGCCTTTGTCCTTCTACATAGATTGTATCGAATGCAAGAGAGGATTTTCCGGACCCTGACACGCCTGTAAATACAATGAGCTGATGGTGATTGAGCTCAAGATCCACACTTTTCAAGTTGTGAACCTTGACTTTCTTAAGAACAATCGGGATCGAATGTTTAGTCATTACCGGCAGTGGTTGCGTGAGAGCCTGTGCTCTGTGGGATCACAGAGGCTAAGATGGCAATGCCAAAAGCTAGGCCCACCGCCCAGCCGATCATCGATGTGGCAATTGAGGTAAATGCGTTATCATCTGCGCCTTCTTCATCGACGAAGATATCATTTGCAGCTTTCTGGTAGTTGTCCATTGCATCGGAAAGTAAGGGAGCTGTCATAAGGGAGAGCGCTGTAAGAGAAGCTACAAACCGATTCATGGAAAGTTCCTCCTAGAATGATCTGATCTTCGCAAAGGGGGCCTGTTTTTTTCAATTGAAATGATCTTTCAGGGCGTATATACCCTACGGAGCTCGAAGAACAAAAAAGGTTTTTTATGTTTAGAGCTCTGCTTTGCTCTTTTTTATATACCCTCGCTTTGCTAGCAGAGGTGGATCTGACTATCTTTTCCTACGATCGCCCTATGCAGCTCTATGCTTTACTCGAATCGATTGATTTGAATGTCTCAGGACTCTCATCGCAAACTGTAATCTATAGAGCTAGCAATGCTACCTTTGAAGAAGGGTACCTTCAAGTCAAAAGGGATTTTCCTCGCATCTCTTTTAAAGCGCAATCACACATGCATGCTGCCCAAGATTTTAAACCGCTGGTCCTAGAATCACTATTGAGTTCTCCTGCTCCCTATGCTCTCTTTGCTGTTGATGATATTATCGTCACAAGACCTGTGAACTTAAAAGAGGCTTGTGGGCTTCTCGAAGCAAGGGGGGCCTACGCCTTTTTCTTCCGGTTGGGGCTGGATATCACGCACTGTTATATGACAAATACAGACACGCCTGTTCCCCAAGGAGCTAAGACCCCTTCCTTCTTTGAGTGGTATAGCGGTCAAGGGCAAGGGGACTGGGCTTATCCGAACAATGTCGATTTTACTCTGTATAGGAAGAAAGATATAGAGCCCTTTTTCCGTTTTGCTCCCTATACCTTTCCAAACGATTTAGAAGCTACTTGGGCCTACTTTGCAAACCCGCAAGTAAAATGCCTCTGCCCTCTAGCCTCTTGCATTATCAACATCCCAATGAATGTCGTCTCTTCTTTTGGCAACAGACAGATGCACTTCAAAGACAAAGAAGAGCTACTAGCCCTCTTTTTCAAGGGCTACAAGATAGATATCTCCTCATTGCAAGGCATTCCCCATAACTCACCCCACTCAGAAATTATTCCCTGCTTCGTTATCAAGCCCGTTAGATCCCTAAAGTCTTCCGGGGTTTTAGAGTCTTCTGTATATAATTAAAAATTTTAATCTGCTATACACGTCTATTTGGAGCGTGCCAGCGTTACCAAAGCTGGGAACTGACTAATTTGACTTTGATCTATTAGCTTTGCCAAAATTTTGGCCTTAGATCGACTTTGGTTATTATTTTTTTCGCTCATATATTGGAGTAGATTAGCGGCTCTACTAATATCTATGTTATTTAGCAGAGTCACCGCATCAGCCTGTGTCATAATACGTTCTAGCAGCATAACCCCGTCTTCGATCCCACTATTGTTTAGCGCATTAGCGGCTTGATTGATGTCCAGGTCCACGATTTTAGCGTTTTTCTGCGCCTTGTATGATAGTATCGATAGCATTGTAAGCATCAAGCGAATTCCTCTGCATGTGCTTAAGCACAGCAGCCTTCTTCTTAGGGTTCGATTTCGATTCCAGTTGTGATAGCAATGTATGAGCTACAGGCGCGTCTAACCGGCTTAGTACAGTAGCAATATCAAAGGAATCCATCTTGATAAATATAGATACACTTGAAAGCATATCTATATTATTTGTTCCTTTTATAATTAATCTTTTTGTTGCATTCAGTAGCCGGGAATATTTTTTATCTTGTAAGACTACAAGAAGTGGGTCTGCGCTTATGATGCTAGGAATTAATGCAATGCGCACGTCTTCTTTTTTTGAAATTTTTGTGCTAGTCTCTTCTAAGTCATTCGGTGCTATGGTATTTGTTTTTTTGTAGGAGAGATAGCTAATCAATGCAATAGCGGCGACGCACCCTGTACCTGTTATTAATGGCAGATAAGTTGGCATCGGATTGCTAACAGGTGTTTGCTCAGAGAAGCAGGATCTAATTTGGTTGAAGATCTTCTGTAGAGCACAGGGATTTTGGTAATTAAAGTATGCAACGCCATTTGCAGCACCCACAATCGCGGCTGCAATTGTCTTCTTTTTGTGTTCACTGGCAATCTGTAATGCACTCTGCGCAATTTGACTGATCTTAGATTGCTGTACTACCACTTTCTTTTGCATAGGTTTAACACAGCAGAGGCAAGCAATAGATGCGCGGATTTTTGTAAAACACTCTTGGACAGTCTTTGAAACTCTTTCTTGGATGGTCGGTTGCGCTATGGGGGCTGGTGTGGTTTTATTTGCAAATGGGTTTAATGAGTGTAATTTTTGTAACATGGAACAAACTCCATTTTTATTTATTATATTTTATTGTTTTTGTTTTTTTTGTTCAATTTAAATCATTTTTTAAATTACCGGGTATAAAATTGTTAATTGGGGTGGTCGCAATGATAGATAATATAATTAAAGTTATAAATTGTTTTGGAGTTGGAAAAGTCTATTCGATAGCCTCACCCTTAATAGTTGCGGAGGTAAGGGCTCTTTTTATACTTAGAACGTAGATTTTATAATTTTTTTAAACGAAAGGAAAAGTTTGAAAAAAGGTATTATTTGTCGCGTTTGGCGTTATAGCCGATTAAATTGACTTATGCTTCAAAGCACCTTCAACGAGGACAAAAGCCGCTCGCAACTAAGTAGGGCATGAGCATGTTGGCTTCCCTATATTTCGATAATGTTTCGGGGGCATCTTGACTGGGTTCATAACGATTTTTGTAAGGAAAGGGTTCATGTTGATGATATTTTACGGATTTAAAAAACCTCTTGAGGTATTCCTTGATCTCTAAGTATCTCTCTCTTTCCTGCCCAGGATTATCAAAGCAGTAATCGACTATATCCCACCGATTTACTAGCACTCCTGATTCTCTTTCTGCTCTCCTTGTAGCACGTTCTTCTGATAATAATTGCCGAATAGACTCCAATCCAGAGCCCTGCGAGGTATTTGCGTTTGAGGGGTTGTTATTATGGAACTGGAGCTTAAAAAGAGATAAGCCTTGTGATAATTTTATTTCCTTTAGCATCTCCCTTTCCTCGGCAGACCCCGGGAGAGATATGAGACGAGGTTTTGCTAGATAGAAATCACAAATTAAGGTGCCCCCAGGTCTTAGTAATCCCATGAGCCTTTCAGCAACTTGTACAAATTCTTTCTGCCCAGGATTTAGTTGATCGATGCTCGCTGGAAAAAATTTATAGGTTGATCTATCCACGACAACTTTATCGAAAAGCGCATGTAATGTTTCGAGGATCTGAGGATCAAGACAGTTTGCATGTAAATGCAGGTCTCGTAAGACTGGCAGATTGCCTGTTTGATGGATCTTACTAACCCCTTCATCAAGAGACACCCATACTGTTCCTTCTTCATTAGGGATCTCTTCATAGGGTCTTCTTCCAATGAAAAGGCCTATTTGCTTTCCGGAACTGTGGAGTCGATGTATTTCATTTAGTACAGAAGTGGAAATAGTCATATTTTAATTATTTATGTTAAAATTATATCACTTTTTGTAATAAATAGTGTTTTTTTTGTTTTTTGTTGATTTTCAGGATGTTACGAGTGAAAGTTTGTCACTCATCCCTGTAGTAGGGATGATCTAAGACTTTATCGTAAGTTTGGGTGGTCTCATTCCAGACCATGGTAGGCTCTAGATGGGGGCCGTATTTGCTCTCCAGGAAGGTGACGGTGTCGCTCTTGGAGCCCAGACAGTCAGGTTGTCGAAATGGGCTTTTTTAAGAGAAAAGACCGCCGAGTAGGGAAGGGGCTTTGTGCATTTGAGCTCAGAGCGTTTGCGGCTTATCATCAGAATCATCGGAATCACAAAAAAAAGTAGAGACGAAAGCAGAGATTGTTGTTTCTTCCGTACCCTCACGCAAACGAAATCCCTTGGGAAGCAACGCTTGTATTATAGCTTGTGCTTCTTCTTCGGATGGTTTTTTTTGGGCTGTTTCCTTTACTGCTGTTTCCTTTACTGCTGTTTCCTTTACTGCTGTTTCCTTTACTGCTGTTTCCTTTACTGCTGTTTCCTTTACTGCTGTTTCCTTTACTGCTGTTTCCTTTACTGCTGTTTCCTT
>JBDKFJ010000005.1:0-128068 GCA_039798725.1 Chlamydiota bacterium | reverse complement strand
TTGCCTCTTCAAAAGCCTCTTTTGCAGCCTGTAGATCTCCAAGATCCCCTGCAGCCTTGATAAAAGAGGCGTAGGTAACGGCATCAGCAAGACCGAGTTGTTTTGCCTTTTCAAAAGCCTCTTTTGCAGCCTGTAGATCTCCAAGATCCCCTGCAGCCTTGATAAAAGAGGCGTAGGTAACGGCATCAGCAAGACCGAGTTGTTTTGCCTTTTCAAAAGCCTCTTTTGCTGTCTCTAGATCTTTACAATTCCCCGTAGTCTTGATAAAAGAGGCGTAGGTAAAGGCATCAGCAAGATTTGGTTTTGAAGTAATTAGAGTAAACATTAAAGCCTTACATTCAAAGGGTGCATCTAGTTGGATAAGAGATGAGTAAATGAACTTATTGCCTCCGTTTCCACCGAGTTGTTGAACTAGTTGTATTCCTTCTTCAAGGTTATATCTTTTTGTACGCAATTGCGCACAGATCCGTTTAGAGAGGGCAGGATCCGTATTGAAGGGGGGAACAAGAAACTCACATATTTTTGATGAGACTCGACTGGATGTAGTTATTGGGCATGTTTCTGGGAAGGGTGAGCGTGGTCTTTTTCGTGATAATCCTACTGTCATTTTAAAATCCCTCCATTTTTATCTTATTTTATACCAAATGCAATAAATAACTTCACGTTTCATGATTTTACACATAATGTGATTTAAGAATTCCCCAGCTGCGCTAAACCAGGATAAGATACCATATTAGAAATGCCTTCGAATTGAAATTCAGCTTTTCCGAATTCTTTTACATCGATGCGGGCGCATTCTTTAATGATTTTTTCAAGTACATCGCCGGGATGTACTTCGGTAGCTGACAACTCTACGGTAATAGTCGACAGAGTTATGATCCGGATTATGATCAAGTTTTCCACATACGAGAAACTCGCGATTTTTAGAATACATGTTCATCTGTGTAGCCGGTATGTGTTTCCCATCTCTAATTACAAGCCTTCCTGCATTATTTGGGTCTTCATTAAAAATTAATTTCACTTTATCTTGTTTGGAGAAGTAGTCAATGATAGCCTTTTTGAAAGCAAGAGGTTCTTTAGAACTATGTATTCCTTTGCCTGTAATTACAGTCAAAGGAAAGGCTCCGCAATTTTCGTAATACTTCAAAAGCAGAACAATTCCTGTAGCATGGGATAAATCGTGAAGATCAAATATTTTTTTTCCATTTTCATACTTAATCGGTGGTGTAATGCCGCTTGCTTCTACAAGGTTCTTTGCTTCTTCTAAGTCCCCTTGAGCAAAGGAAATGTCAATAAAAGCAGCGTAGGTAAAGGCATTAGCGAACCTGAGTCGTTTTGCCTTTTCAAAAGCCTCTTTTGCAGCCTGTAGATCTCCCAGATCCCCTGCAGCCTTGATAAAAGAGTTGTAGGTAACGGCATCAGCAAACCCGAGTTGTTGAGCCTTTTCAAAAGCCTCTTTTGCAGCCTGTAGATCTTCACGATCCCCTGCAGCCTTGATAAAAGAGGCGTAGGTAACGGCATCAGCGAACCTGAGTTGTTGAGCCTTTTCAAAAGTCTCTTTTGCAGCCTGTAGATCTCTCAGATCCCCTGCAGCCTTGATAAAAGAGTTGTAGGTAACGGCATCAGCAAACCCGAGTTGTTGAGCCTTTTCAAAAGCCTCTTTTGCAGCCTGTAGATCTCCCAGATCCCCTGCAGCCTTGATAAAAGAGTTGTAGGTAACGGCATTAGCAATATGGAGTCGTTTTGCCTCTTCAAAAGCCTCTTTTGCAGCCTGTAGATCTTCCAGATCCCCTGCAGCCTTGATAAAAGAGTTGTAGGTAACGGCATTAGCAATATGGAGTCGTTTTGCCTTTTCAAAAGCCTCTTTTGCAGCCTGTAGATCTCCAAGATCCCCTGCAGCCTTGATAAAAGAGTTGTAGGTAACGGCATTAGCAATATGGAGTCGTTTTGCCTCTTCAAAAGCCTCTTTTGCAGCCTGTAGATCTCCAAGATCCCCTGCAGCCTTGATAAAAGAGGCGTAGGTAAAGGCATTAGCGAACCTGAGTTGTTTTGCCTTTTCAAAAGCCTCTTTTGCAGCCTGTAGATCTCCACGATCCCCTGCAGCCTTGATAAAAGAGGCGTAGGTAACGGCATCAGCGAACCTGAGTTGTTGAGCCTTTTCAAAGGCGTCTTTTGCAGCCTGTAGATCTTCCAGATCCCCTGCAGCCTTGATAAAAGAGGCGTAGGTAACGGCATTAGCAAGACCGAGTTGTTTTGCCTTTTCAAAAGCCTCTTTTGCAGCCTGTAGATCTCCCAGATCCCCTGCAGTCTTGATAAAAGAGGCGTAGGTAAAGGCATCAGCAAGATTTGGTTTTGAAGTAATTAGAGTAAACATTAAAGCCTTACATTCAAAGGGTGCATCTAGTTGGATAAGAGATGAGTAAATGAACTTATTGCCTCCGTTTCCACCGAGTTGTTGAACTAGTTGTATTCCTTCTTCAAGGTTATATCTTTTTGTACGCAATTGCGCACAGATCCGTTTAGAGAGGGCAGGATCCGTATTGAAGGGGGGAACAAGAAACTCACATATTTTTGATGAGACTCGACTGGATGTAGTTATTGGGCATGTTTCTGGGAAGGGTGAGCGTGGTCTTTTTCGTGATAATCCTACTGTCATTTTAAAATCCCTCCATTTTTATCTTATTTTATACCAAATGCAATTTAAAATCCCTCCATTTTTATCTTATTTTATACCAAATTCAATAAACAACTTTATATTTTATGATTTTATACATAACGCGATTTGAGAATTGCCCGTGTCGAAAAGACCCACTTTTCAATGCGTCCGGATATGATACCAAACGCATTGTAAACTTCTGTTTTTTGCGTCTTTGGTATAACTGGAAATAAATCTGGGTGAGAGGATTTGAACCTCCGACCCCAAGCACCCCATGCTTGTGCGCTAGCCAAGCTGCGCTACACCCAGATAAGATTATATAGTAGAAATGCCTTCGAATTGAAATTCAGCTTTTCTGAATTCTTTCACACCGATGCGGGCGCACTCTTCAATGATTTTTTCAAGTACATCGCCGGGATGTACTTCGGCAGCTGACAAGTCTACGGTGATAGATGCGTTAAAGTTAACACCTGCTCTTACCCCTTTCACTTTGAAGTTGGCGTAGATGGCGTCTTTCTTTTTAGAAATGTTTTTAAAACGGATCAGGTTGTTTTCTGCTAAATCTTTCATATGCCAAGAAATCGTATTGCTCTAAACTGGTTTCTGTCAATCACTATTGTTGGAAATTACATGGCTCAAGGATTGGAACCTTCATGGAGAGAGCAGCTACAAGCAGAATTAGGGAAGCCGTATCTACTCGACCTAAAAAGGTTTCTATCTGAAGAAAAGGGAAATATGTACCCTCCTTCCGATCTTATCTTTAACGCGTTTTGGCAAACCCCATTTGATAAAGTGAAGGTGGTGATTGTGGGACAAGATCCCTACCATGGGGAAGGGCAAGCAGAGGGGCTTTGCTTTAGTGTAAGAGAGGGGATTTCTCATCCACCATCGCTTAAAAATATTTTTAAGGAGTTGCAGGCGGATCTTGGGATCAGCCCTCCATCCAGCGGCTCTCTTCTTTCTTGGGCTAGCCAGGGAGTCCTCTTACTCAATGCGATTTTGACAGTCAGACCCTCATCACCCCTGTCTCATAGAGGTAAGGGATGGGAAGTGTTTACAGACGCTGTGATTGATTGCTTATTGCAAAGAAAAGATCCCCTTATTTTTGTTCTATGGGGTAAATCAGCACAGGAAAAAGTTGCCGGTAAACAGTTAGGTCACCACGTTGTTTTGACAGCTCCTCATCCCTCCCCTTTCTCTGCACATACAGGATTTTTTGGCTGCCGCCATTTCTCTAAAATCAACGCTCTTTTAAAAAGCTTTGGAAAAGAGGAAATCCGATGGGGTTAGAGGATCTTTTTAATACCGTCTCTTTGAATGCTTTAAAAAAAGAGAGCGAAAAACTCACGGAGCTATACAAAAAAAGAGGAGCGGGCTCCCTTCCTTCTCTTGATTCCGATCTTAAACGGCTTGCTTATTTGAGCGTCCGCTTTCCTGCTACCTATGCGGTGATGAAAAAGGTATTTGAGGAGCTTGGCTTAAGAGCCAATGTGTCCGCCTGTTTTTCCCTTCTCGATGTGGGAGCAGGTCCCGGTACTGCTACTTTAGCAGCCTTTGATACAGCAATTCCCCTTAAAAAGGCTCTTCTTATCGAACAAGATCCAGGATTTATTAAACTGGCAAAAAAGGTCCTCGAAGATTACCCCAAAGAATTTATCTGTCAAGATGCTCAAAAGATCTCTTTTCCCTCTTCGGATATTGTCGTAGCCTCCTATCTTATCAATGAGCTTACAAATAAGGGTGCTTTTGTCGATAAGTTATGGGACGCAACAGTTCAATACCTTCTGCTTGTAGAGCCGGGGACTCCCGCTTCCTTCCAGTGTCTAAAAGAGATTCGAGAGCATCTTATTCAAAAAGGAGCCCACCTTCTAGCTCCTTGCCCACATAATAAGCCTTGCCCTCTTCCTTCTCCGGATTGGTGCCATTTTGGAGCGCGCCTGGAGCGCTCCTCTTGGCACCATAAGATCAAAGGAGGCGCCCTTAACTACGAAGATGAAAAATATTTTTACCTCTTATTTTCAAAAAACAAATACCCTACCTGTGGTTCTCGAGTGCTTAAACGCCCTTTGAAGGGGAGTGGTTTTGTAAAAATTCAATTTTGTTCTACTCATGAAATAGTCACAGAGACTGCGACTAAAAAAAATAAAGACACATATTCTTTATTTAAAAAGTTAGAATGGGGGGAAGGGGTTGAACAGTAATGAGTTTTTAAATATAATCACTCCAACTAAATTGAGTTATTATAAATGTCACACCCCGTATTTATATCATTAATTAACGAGCTTTCAATCTGTTCTAATGCTTCTATAGAACTAGAAGATGGGCTTTTATGTATCCAAAAGGGGAATACCCCGAATGAATGGGTCTTTTCGATGAAGGTCATGGATGTTCAAGAAGAAGATCAAGAAATTCTTTCCTGCTTTTTTTCTTCTGGCCTCTTTAGATTTTCAGATAAAGATGTCCTTCTAAAATGGGATCCTAAAACTTCTTCTCTATACGCCATTCAGCACCTTTCCCTCTCATGGAAAGAATACCTCCCTTTTCGCAAATCTCTTTATTATTTTCTTGCAGCTGTAGCGGAATATCGTAGCTACTTGGCTGTAACCCCTGCTTGAGCATGCTTCACAAAATGAAGCAAGAACTGTTCTAATTTTTTCTTTATTTCAGAATCGATAAGACCTATTGAATCGAACTTATCTTGAGCCAATTCTACCATTAATTCAGGGCGATTCATAGGGTACATATTCAGACCAACAAGGACTTGTCTTAAGTGATATTGAGCACGAGAAGAGCCGTGAATTGAGGGAGAGGCTCCCATGATGCCCACGGGTTTTCCTGCCCAGGCACTCTGACCCGATGGTCTAGATCCCCAATCAAGGGCATTTTTCAGAACGCCAGAAATGGAATAGTTGTATTCTGCACAAGCAATCAAGATCGCATCAGATGTGCGTATCGCTTCTTTAAAAGAGGAAACTATTGAAGGAAGAGGATCCTCGCAATCTTGGTTGTATAGAGGAATGTTAGAAAGATCAAAGATTTCCAATGTACAATCAGAGGGAAGCATTTTCTGTGCGCTGTGCAAGAGAAGCTTGTTATACGATTTTTCGCGAAGACTTCCTGCAATGCCCAATATCTTGATTTTTTGGTTCATACAGCCATTTTTTTTAGGATAACTGTCCCTGATTTGTCTGGAATGCGAACAAGGGATTCCGGTTTATCTTTAAGGAATTCATCGACGGCTTGTTTGACGCCGGGCCACGCGCCGCTAAAGTAGTCATGGATGATAAGGGCGCCCTTCGGGGAAAGACGGGGGTAAAAGAACTCAAGACCTGCCTTTGTAGGTGCATAGAGATCTGCATCGAGGTGGACAAGAGCAAAGATTTCGTCTACAGGGACATTCGATGCAGTATCGGGAAAGTACCCGGGGCAGAAAACGATCTTTTCTGATTCTCCAATAAACTCTTTGACTTGTGAAAGAGAAGTGTCAAGGAAGTGGTGGATATGGATCTTTGCTTTGGGATCTTTTGCGATATCATCGGAAGAAAAACTTTCGAACGTATCGAAAAGATACAGTTTTTTTTCAGGAGCAAGAGTATGGAGCAGTTTTGCTGAATTACCCTTATAGACGCCAAGTTCTGCAAAGGCACCGGGAACATTATTTTCTAAAATTTCTTGGACATTGTGGATCAGAAAAAGCAGGCGCACAAGGTCAGCATCGTTATTTTTTTTGTTATTGGTAATCCAAAGCGAGCGGTAATCATCAAAGGGAAGAGGTGTTTTTGCCTCCGGCAAATGTTGCACAAGGTAGGCGCTGCTTTGATTAATCAGAGGCAAAAAGAAACGCTTAGTAAAAGAGCGCAGTTTTTTTTGGAAGAAAGAGAGCGTCATAAAGGCGTTGTGGGTTTAATGGATGGTAGGGAAGAGAATTGAGAAAGCTTGTTGTCTACGTGATTGTCTAGGAAGGAAATCGTTTGTTCCGAGGCTCTTCCAATCAGGGTTTCTGGAGAAGACAGAGCAATAATTTCATGGAATGACAGCCCAATTTCTTTGTCTTGTGCAAAGATCTCGAGAAGATCGGGAAGAGTTCCTGTTTTTTTCCAGGTGTCAAGAGCTTTGTGCGCATGTTTTTTGAGGACTTCATGCATCTTCTGTCTATCTTTTCCCCTTTTAGCAAGTTCCATTAGGATCGGCTCTGTAGAAAGGAATGGGAGCTCCTTTTTTAAATGAGCTGCAATCATTTGGGGATGGACGACAAGATCTGAGGTAATATAGAGCAGCAAGTTGCAAACGGCATCCGCTAAAAGAAAACTTTCCGGAATAGAAAGGCGTCTATTCGACGAGTCGTCAAGAGAGCGCTCGAGCCACTGTGTGGCTTCTGTATAAAGCGCATTATCTTGAAGGGACATAAGAGATCTTGAGAGGCCGCAGATCCGCTCGGAGTAGATCGGATTTTTTTTGTGGGGCATTGCAGAAGATCCCACTTGTGTTTCATGGAATGGCTCTTCGATTTCATGCAGGTGAGACAGTAAACGAAGATCGGTTGCCATTTTGTGAGAGGAGGAAGCCAAGCTTGTAAGAAGAGAAAAAATCCTCACATCTTGCTTTCTTGTGTATGTTTGAGAAGCAATCGGAAAAACACGAGAAAATCCCATAGCATGGGTGACGTTTTTCTCTAAGGTCTCTACTTTTTTGTGGTCCCCTTCAAACAGGATAAGGAAAGAGGCTTGCGTCCCTGTTGCCCCTTTAAGACCTAAAAAAGGAAAGGTGTTGATATGGTGCTCAAAGTCGTCGATATCGATCATCAGATCTTGAAGCCATAAAGAGGCGCGTTTTCCCACTGTTGTCGGTTGGGCCGGCTGGAAGTGAGTGTAGCTGAGGGTAGGCAGTACGTGATACTGCCTTGCAAAAGAAGAGAGGTTACGCGCCACTTGCACAAGTTTATGCAAGAGTAATCGCAGTCCTTCTTTCATTTGGATAAGATCTGTATTATCTGTCACAAAAGAAGAGGTGGCGCCTAAGTGGATGATCCCTTTTGCAATAGGACATTGCTTGCCAAAGGTTAGGATATGGGCCATCACGTCATGGTGACAGATCGACTCTTGCCTTTTGACCTCTTCGAAATCGATGTCATGAATGTGTTGCTTTAAGGAAAGAATTTGTTCTTCTGTAATGCTAAGACCCATCTTTTTTTGCTCGGAAGCAAGCGCAACCCACAACTTTCTCCAAGTAGAATGTTTGTATTCTTTTGAAAAAATGTGAGACATTTCGGGACTAGCATAGCGAGAAGAAAGAGTCATTTTTCCTGAATTAATCTTTTAAGGGTTCCAACAAGGCGGAGTAGTTCTTTTTTCTCTTTTTCGGAAGGCTCGAATGTAGAAGAACTTAGAAGAATGGCCAGCTGAGACAAACTCTTTGCTGCCACAATAGAGAGGTTTTGCGCTCGCTTATCTTTTTCTTTTAAGGGAAAGGTTTCACGAATCAGTTTGAGGAGCGCTTGCTTACTTTCTTGAGCATATTGCGAGATGATTTCAATTTTCTTTTTCACTTCCCCTTCGCGACTTGCCAAACTATAGATGGCTTGCCGTGGCATTTCATCGAGTTTGGATTTCAGCTCCTCGTTGAGGAGGGTGCAAAGCTCATAATATTGCAAAAAATTGTAGGGCGTCTGTCTGTTGCCATAAGTCGCAATCAGCCACGAAGAAAAAGCCCCTTCTTTATACGACTTAAGTAACTCTTGTGCTTTTTTTATCCGCTCTCCATGCAGTAAAATCGCCTGGTTATTGATTGCCTTGACTTCAGCTGTTAAGGTTGCCAAAAAGAACAGGTCGTCATCGACAGATTGATTTTCTTCTTGGTAAGTCTCTAGAAGATTTTTCAGTTTTTCTTTTTCTGTATCGCTTAGCGGATTGACTTTGAAGACACCGGAAAAACTCGATAGGTTTCCTGTCGATGATTGCTCTACAAGAGAGGTCATCTTAGAAAGAGCTGTGCCCGCTTTTTTGAATCGCTCTGTGAGGAGGGAGTTAACTTTGCTCATAGACGTTTTAAGATTTCCTTTGTAAGGTCTGTATAATCTTCAGCTCCTCGGCTTTTAGGCGAGACATTGAAAATCGGTTTGCCGTAAACAGAAGCTTCAGAAATCGCAATATCTCTTCTCACTTTAGACTGCAGCAGCTTTCCGGGGAAAGTGTTTTCAATAAGATCCAAGAAAGCGTCATTGCTTTTGCCTCGAGGATTCCAGAAAGAAAGAGAGATTCCCAGCACGTTCAAAGGATGGCGCTGCGAGATACTGTGCATAAATTCGGCAAGCCTTTGAAGTCCTTTAATGCTGTAAAATTCTGCCGTTGCACAAACGAGGGAGTGATCTGCGGCAATCAGAGCAGATTCGGTCAGCCAACACAGAGAGGGCGGGGTATCAATAATAACAACATCGTAATTAACTTCTTTTAGCAGATGTTTGAGTTTTTCATGAGAGTAGCGATCAGCAGCAAGAGGACCTGTGACTTCAACGCGCTCTAGCCACGTGTCTGCAGGGATGAGATCGAGGTTTTTTACAGAGGTCGGTAGAATGACGTCTTTAATCCCTTTTTTTCCTTGGAACACAGCTGCCATACTCTCTTGTGCATCGGGGTCGTACCCAAGACCGGTTGTGAGGTTAGCTTGGGCATCCAAATCGATAAGAAGCACTTTTTTCTTGTAGAATTTGGCAAGAGCAGACCCTAGGTGTAGCGCAGTCGATGTTTTAGCTGTGCCTCCCTTGAAACTGCAAACGGCGATCTTATGCATGGCTTTCCTCTTTTGCGAAACGAGACGTGAGGCTCCTTTCTTCCAATTCTCTTTCAAGTTCTTGTATAAAAAATTGTAAACCGACTTCCCCATGAACAACGTTGTCTCGCGTTCTGATGTTAATCGTCTTGTTTTCCACCTCTTTATCGCCCACTGTCAACATATAGTTGTACTGTAAAAGTTGCGCGTTTCTCACCTTCTTATTTACAGATTCAGAAGAAGTGTCAATATCGCACAAAAATCCAGCGTTTCTCAAAACATCCGCCACGCTATTTGCATACTCTTCATGGCGATCGGCAACTGTCATCACAATCACTTGCCTTGGGCTAATCCAAAATGGAAACTTGCCGGCAAAGTGCTCGATCAGAATGCCAAAAAATCGCTCGATGGAACCAAACAGAGCGCGGTGGATCATCACAGGGCGCTTCAAGGTGCTGTCACTATCCATATATTCCAGCTCGAATTTTTCGGGAAGAGCCATGTCGAGTTGCACAGTGCCACATTGCCATGATCTGCCCAGAGCATCGCGGATGTGAATATCGATTTTTGGACCATAAAAAGCTCCATCCCCTTCGTTTACGCGATAGGAAACTGCTTTGGCATCAAGCGCATCTTTTAAGCCGGCTGTTGCCACTTCCCAATCGTGATCTGTCCCAATACTTTTTTCTGGCCTTGTCGACAGTTCAAGCCGGTACTTGAGTCCAAAAGTAGAGTAGATGATATCAATCAGTTCAATCACTTTCATGATTTCATCTTTAATGTCTGAGGGCTTCATGAAAATGTGAGCGTCATCTTGATGAAAACTTCTGACTCGGAAAAGACCGGAGAGGGCTCCGGAGGCCTCATGACGATGGACGTGTCCAATTTCTGCCACTCTCAAAGGGAGCTCTCGATAGCTGTGGGTGTGAGATTGGTAAAACAGCATGCAGCCGGGACAGTTCATCGGTTTGATAGCATAGTGTCTGTCTTCAATATGGAAGGCGTACATGTTCTCTCGATAATGGAACCAGTGTCCCGACTTTTCCCAAAGGGATTGGGAGAGTAGTTGCGGGGTTTTGATTTCCACATATCCCATTTTATTTTGAAGCGAGCGCAAAAACTCCACGAGCCTGTTCCAGATGATCATCCCATGAGGATAGATAAAAGGCATGCCGGGGCCCTCTTCTTTGAGGCCAAAAAGATCTAGCTTCGGACCCAAAATTTTATGATCCCGTTTTTTTGCCTCTTCTAGCATGAGAAGATACTCTTTGAGCTGCTTGCGATCGGGAAAAGAGATCGCATAGACACGAGTGAGCATCTCTTTTGTTGCGTCTGCTCTCCAGTAAGCTCCCGAGGTTTTCAAAATTTTAAATGCTTTAATTTTTCCTAAAGCAGGCAGGTGTGGTCCTCGACAAAGATCTACAAACTCTCCTTGTTTGTAGGCTGTGATTTCACTTCCCTCTTCAAAAGATGCAATCAACTCTTTTTTATAAGGATTGTTTTTAAATAGATCGAGCGCTTCTTTTTTGTTTTTTAAAACGATCCGCTCGGGTTTAAAATTTTCTTGCAGAATCTTTTCCACTTCTTTTTCAATCTTATCGAAGTCTTGCTCGGAAACGGTAAGATTGGCAAAGTCATAGTAGAATCCGTTTTCAATCGGGGGACCGATTGTTGGCATCGCTTCCGGATAAAGGCGCAAAATAGCTTGAGCCAGCACATGAGCAGAAGAGTGCCAAAAGAGTTCTTTACCAAGAGGGGTGTCAAAATGAATAAACTCGATCCGATCTTGGGATTTAAGAGGGGTTGAAAGATCGCGGAGCACGCCATTGATTTTTACGCCAAGACTTTGATGAGGCTCTCTTAGATTGAGTTTTTCAGAGACGTCTTTGGCAAATGATCCTTCGGGGATGTCTATTTCTTGATTGTTATGAAAGATAAGCATGGGAAGACCTTATGAATGAAGAGTCATTGTACACCACCTGTCTTCAGTTGGCAAGCTCTGCAAGCTATGAAGTTTTTCGTTTAAAAGAAGAGTTAGAGCAAAGCCGTGGTCGAGATGCTTCTCTTTTTATTTCAAGAAGGCGGGCTCTTATCTTGAGCGAGCAGCTATTAGATGCAAAAGGTTTTTTAGATGGGGCCTCAATTGAAAAATGGATTGAAAAGCTCTCAAGGGAAGGCCTTCCCTTTTCTCCCTATACAGAAGAGATCCTTTCTCCTCATTTTTTGTCGATTTTAAAAGCTCTTAAAAATAAAGAAATGGCGCTGTTGTTGCAGCGTTTTTTTCTGCCGGTTTGCCACCCATTTGCTGAAAATTTGGTCCGTTTCTCAGTTCATGGAAAAGGAAAAATTGACAATCGGGATTTAAAAATAGCTGTCCTCTCGGCTCTTTTTACTCCTTTAAGGCAAACAGTCGGCTCTTGCTTTGCTACAGCACCTGCGATCCTTGTTCAAAAAGAAAATCCCAAGCAGTTAATGCAAGATCTCTATGATCTTTTATTTACCTCCAAGCTGCAGCGTACCTTTGGAGGAGTGCAGTATGCTGTTCCTATGAGTTTTATGCAGAAAATAAGACCCGAACAAGAGCATCCACTCCTCAAGATGTGGGAGTTTACCGTCGCCTCTTTTTCAGAAGTAAAAATGGAATTTTCTAAATGGAACTTTGCGATAAGTCTCGGATTTTCTCATGAGGAAAAGGGGGGCTTAGGTCAAATTTTAGTGCAAGAACTTCAATGTGAAGTCGATGAAATCAACAGGGAAATAGAGAAGCACCAGCGTGAATATGCTTTGGCTTTTGATCAAGCAAGAGCCACAGAGATTTTAGTTAAGAATGCCGGCAGTTCTCTAGAAGCAAGAAGGCTTGTATCTGAGTATCAAAGTAGAGTTTACCACATGAATGCTTGTCTTAAAATCAGGGAGGAGTGGGAAGAAAAAGGGTCTCATTTTTCCTCTTTATTCTCGATTCTGCTTCAAGGATACATAGAGCAGTTTCCTTTCTATTTTCAAGAGGTGTATGACCCGGATATTCAAGAGGAAAAATATGAAGATAGTCCTGCTGGATTTCGTCTTGTGTATAAACATGGCAGGCAAGATCCGAATCTGTGGACTGTGATTAGAGAGGGAAAAGAGTACATCTCTTGCCTTTCCGATTTTTTTGTTTTAGTGGAGCCTGAAATAAAAGCTCTTTGCCCGTGGAAAGGAGGGGCAGAGCTCATCGGTCATCTGACTTCTAAGATGTTACTTCACCTGCAAGACCCCCTCTTTTTGCAAAGTGCTATGGATAGGATGAAAAAAGAGGGAAAAAAGCCTTGGTTTTATGTGTCGGGGGGGACGATGACAACCCTTGTGCAGACTTATTTTCGGATAGAAAAGGAGCTTTTAAAAGAGGAAAAATGGGTTGCAAGTCCGGAGGAGCTTGTTGTCTTCATTCTAGATACGCTGAAAAATTTGCCTCCTAAGATTACAGATCATGTCAAGTCAGGCATGCTTATGAACTCCCCTTCTCATGCTTTTTTACTTCTTGCTGACAAGATTAAGCGAGGATGGGAGGGAAATACTTTTACTTATACGTGGGTGCGCGATCATATTGTCACCCCTTCTGAAATTTTTTATAGAGAAATGAAGCTCTCAAGAGAAGAGCAGCGCTTTTTATCTGACAAGCTGGGAATCCCCGATATCAGCTCTTCCTATTCTATTTCCCCGGAAGAATGGGGCAAACAGGCCTTATCCTTTGTTAAAGAAGATCGTTTGTCTTCTTTTCTCTATGAATCGCTTCCTGTGATTCCAAAAGAAAAAATGGAGGACTTACTCTCCTCTTTTTTAGCTGAGCTTGGAGTGCACTCTTATGCAGAGCTTAAAACAGCACCTTTTCTGACAGCTGATAGTTTTCACACTCTTGTAAAACAGCTGTACATTCAAGCTTCAGGGGAGTTAAGAGAAGATCTGCATGAGCAGGTCATGCACATCGGCAAAAAAAAGGGGACCGTACAGCCGGGCTCTTTTCTTTTTGCAGATACCAACTGGCCCTCCAATTATTTTGCATTTGTAGTCAATCCGCTTAAGCTTAAACTCGATCTTTTTAGGGTTTCTTATGCATTGCAAAAAGGAGTGCCTATGAGCTCTTGGAAACAATGGATGAATGGACAAGATAAGAAGCCGTGGTGTATCTTCTTGGAATCTTATGGTCTGTATTAGCAATTTTCGTGTGATCCGCCCCAGGTTCGAATCTCTTCAAGAAAAAACTCTCGATTGGCTTTTTTGCATTCATGCCGAAACAGAAAAAGAAAGTCCTGAATTTTGCCTTGCTTCTTTGCAAGAAACAATCGATCGTGTGGGATGTAAAAAAGAACACATTGCAAAACGCGGCCATATGGTCCCCGATTATCTTCATAAAGATTTCGAGGCCATGCATATTTATAATGTGAGGGCCTCAAAGCAAGGGGCTAGTCTATCTGCTCGTTCTTCTTTTTTTGAAGCTTACGCGGATGAGATTTTTGAGAATTATTATCCTGTAGGATCAAAAGCACCAGACGATCTTATCCACGTGAGTTGTACAGGGTATGTCTCTCCTAGCGGAGCACAAAAAATTGTCTCAAAACGAGGCTGGCAGACAACTGTCACGCATGCTTACCATATGGGATGTTATGCTGCTATCCCAGCTGTGCGCATAGCAAGAGGCTTTTTGTCCTATAGTGATTCTGTGGATGTTGTCCATACTGAGATCTGTAGCCTACATACCCATCCTTCAGACCACAGAAAAGATCAGCTTTTATCGCAGGCTCTTTTTGCCGATGGGTTTATCAAATACTCCATTCACAAAAAAGCTGAAGGGCCACACTTTCGATTGCTGGGAGTTCGTGAGGAAATTTTGAGAGACTCCATGGAGTCGATGACATGGAAAGTCGGGGCACATGGATTCGAAATGGTGCTTCTCAAAGAAATTCCTGTCCTACTGACAAGAGCGCTTACTCCCTTTGTGAAAGCGCTCTGTTCCGAGTACCCTCTTCAAGACGCGCTATTTGCAATACATCCGGGCGGCCCCAAAATTTTGCAATACGCTCAAAAAGAGCTCTCTTTGACCGATGCACAAATGCGGTGGAGCTACCATGTGCTCAAAGAGTGTGGAAATATGTCTTCAGCAACGCTGCCTCACGTTTGGGATTGTATTTTAAAAGATGAGTCAATTCCGAGCGGCTCTGTTGTGGTCAGTCTGGCTTTTGGGCCAGGACTTACCGTTGTGGGATCGATTATGGAGAAAGTATGTGGTTAATTGCTTTAATCCCTTTTGGGTTGCAAGCTGTTGCAATCGCTTTTGATGAAGCGTATTTTCATGTAAGAAGGGGGTTGCCCAAGTGGGAAAGAATTGGTCATCCGCTTGATACGCTTAGCGTCATGATTTGTTTGCTCTTCACTCTTCTTACTCCCTTCTCTTATACTGCTCTTTGGATCTACATTTCTTTGAGCGCCTTTTCTTGTTTTTTAGTCACAAAAGATGAGTTTGTTCACAAAGAGCATTGTCCGGCTTCTGAGCAGTGGCTTCACGCTGTTCTTTTTACGCTGCATCCGATCACACTCATTATGGCAGGTCTATTTTGGCTTGTATCTCAAAACATAGAGTTGCCCTATGGGCTATCTGAGTTTCTTTGTTTCCCTTTTGATATTTCCCTTTTTCTTAAAGGTCAGCTCTCTTTGATGACGCTCTTTTTTCTCTACCAAGTGATTTTCTGGAATTTTGTATGGAAAGACAAAGAAGTACTCAAGCAGTAAATAACGATTTTTATGATGAGCTTGGCTCTAATTGGTATGCATCTTTCGATCACCCGATTGCACTTTTACGTGCAGAAAATAAGGTGAGAAATCCTTGGGTTGAGCAAGAAATTTTCAAGCGCTGTGGAAGAAATGTTTCAGTTCTTGACATAGGTTGCGGTGCCGGATTTTTGACAAATGCTCTGGCTTTACAAGGGCATCAAGTTGTCGGTATTGATCTTTCAGAGAAAAGTTTGGAGATAGCAAGACTCTCGGATCAGACAAAAAGTGTAGAATATATTGCAGCCAATGCCGCATCCCTTCCTTTTAAGGAAAATTTTTTCGACGTAGTATGCGCTATGGATGTACTGGAGCATGTTCCTTCTCCCGAAAAACTGATTGAGCAAGCAAGCTCCGTTTTAAAGCCCGGTGGACTTTTTTTCTTTCACACGTTTAATCGCAACGTGTTTTCCTATCTTTTTATCATTAAATGCATGGAGTGGTTTGTGCCAAACACTCCCGAGCGTTTGCATGTTTACTCTTCTTTTATCAAGCCCAAAGAATTGAAAGCTTTCTGTGAGAAAGAGGGCTTAAGAGTCGATTGTCTGCGTGGATTTGTTCCAAAATGGTCCATGGATCTTCTGACACTGCCTTTTAGAAAAAAGATTCCGGAATCTCTTTCGTTTTGCTTTTCTAAAAGCTGTCTTACAGGTTATTCTGGAATCGCAATTAAACAAGGAGAGTCAAATGGTCACTGTTAAAGGAAAACCGGTAAAAACTGCAGGACATGTTCCTCAAGTGCATATGAAAGCTCCAGGATTTCGACTTGTTGGAAGAGAACTTAAAGAGCACTCTCTAGAAGAATTTAAAGGTAAAAAGAAGGTGATTGCAACAGTTCCCAGTTTAGACACAGGAACCTGTTCTACCATGACAAAGCATTTTAATACCGAAGCAAAGAAACATCCCAATGCTGTGTTTATTACGGTGTCTTGCGATTTACCTTTTGCGCACAACCGTTTTTGCGAACAAGAAAATGTGCACAACGTAATTACACTCTCTTGCTTTCGCTCTCCTGAATTTGGAAAAAGTTACGGCGTGTTGTTAGAAGATGGCCCAATTGCTGGGTTACTTGCTCGCGCTGTCTTTGTTTTAGATGAGAAAGATCACGTACTCTATGTCGAAGTGGTGCCGGAGATTTCAGAAGAGCCCCATTATCACAAGGCTATAGAGGCGCTCCGTTGAAACGGTTTTTATTATTTTTGCTTTTTCCTTTTGCGCTTTTTGCTCTTTATAACGGGAATCCCAGCTTTCCGATGATGCCGGAAATCGGGATCTGGATTCCCAAAGAATCGCCTGTGGGTTTGAAAGTTGGGTACGAAGTGGATTGGAGCTATGACACCAATCTTAAAGCTGTAAATGGCTATAATTCTTTGACGCAATTTGGGGTTGTCACTTTCAATATTCTGGATCGGGTAGAGCTTTTTACGGACTTGGGCGCTTTTTCTGCCAGTTGGTATCAGGGGGACTCTGTTTTTTATCAGTCCGATACTTCTTGGATGTGGGGTGTAGGGGGCAGAGCCATCCTTGCCTACTGGGGAGACCTGCAGCTATCAGGGGGAGCCTCTTATGTTGATTCTTCTCCCTCCTCTGTTACGGTCCATTCTGAGGGGGAGAAGTTCTCTGCGCATTTCAATGCATGGCAGATAGCAGGGGGGCTGACATACCGCTTTGGGTGGTTTTATCCTTATGTGGGAGTTGACTACCTCAATATGACATGGGATGCCGGCAAGAAAAAACTTTATCTTCAAATGCACGATCCTTTTGGCATTTACTTAGGGCTAGGCGTAGGGCTGGAGAGAGGTTGGAATTTTAATTTAGAGGCGCGATTTATCAATGAAAATGCGATTACTTTTAGTACAGATATTCGCTTTTAGTTTTATACATGCTCTGTATTTGGGAAATGTCGATTCTCCGGGAGCAATTACGACCGGCATTTGGATTCCTCAGGAGTCCCTTGTAGGTGTTAAGCTGGGCTACCAAGCCGATTTTATAATCGATCGGCGTCTAAAGTCTTATGGGGGGCTTCGCTCTCGGATGGATACATTTCAAGCCCAGCTCAATCAGGGGGTCTTAACCCTGATGGTAGCAAATCGAGTTGAGGCTTATGGGTCGGTTGGCTCTATGCAGGCCACTTTTTCTCATCGTCCTGCTCCTTCGTATCTTCAAAGAGAGTATCAAACAAGTTACAAGACCACTTGGGGATTTGGGGCAAGAGCTGTGGTTTACGATGGAAAATACTGTGCTATCGGGGTTTCGGGGGCCTATCAATATGCAAAACTTCCTTTGAAGTGGGATGCATTAAGCGGCACAACTTTTAGAACAAATGCGGACCTGCACTATCAAGAGTGGCAGGTGGGGACCGGGATTTCCAAGCAAATTGATATTTTCATCCCCTATCTTGCAGTTAAATACTCTAATGTTTGGGCTAAAACAGCAATCATTTCTCCCGATTTAGAATTGCCCGTAAGACACATCACTATGAAAAATAGAGATTACTTTGGTCTTGTCGTAGGATGCACTTTTACAACAGGAAGTGACTTCGGTCTGACTTTAGAGTCTCGGTTCATAGACGAGCAAGCTTTTACACTGGCTCTTGATCTTAGTTTTTAGAAGTCAAAGCGAGCCGAGATGAACCATCCTTGGAAGTCAAGATTTCCCCCTGAGTTTATGATGCTAGCGGTTCTAGATGTTTGAGTATAAAAAAGATTGTGATCGAAGAATAAGTGATTTTCCCATCCTGCCTGCAGTCGGATTAGAAAACGGTCTTGAGAAAATCCGTAATCCCAACGAAGGCCCAATTGGACATCAGCGATTGGTTGGCCGCTTCGCTCATGACGAATGGATTGGGAATTTATTGTAGGAACCCCATCAAGAGAAACGCTGCGTTCGGTGCGCTCAGTTCTGAATTGCCCATAAAGAAGATTTAATGACATATTCGAGAAGATGCTCAATCCGTCATAGAGACCAAACTCTGCCCCAAGCCCTGCTCGTGGTCCGATCCCCCAAAATTTTTGTTTTAAATAGACATCAAATTCATTGATAAACTCTGGGTCGCCACTTTCCGTATAGATAGTAGACACATGGCCTACAAATTTTGTTGTCCAGGATTGAGTTGTCCATGAGGACTGAATACCTGCAAAAGGCTTTAATGTAAACCACTTGGACACGCGGAATTCTTTTCCAAGATCCATGTCTAATTGATTCAAGAGTAGTCTAAGATGAGAAGAGGCAGAAAGACTCTCTATCCCAAATGATGGACCGGAAATGACCCCGACAATAGGAATCTCCAAAGTGCCTGCTGCGCTCTTGGATGCACGATCTTGAAACCAGGTCCATGTAAGACTTAGGTCCCATTGATCGTGACCCATGTTATACCCTAGACCCACTCTTGCTCCGGAAGCCCACCTAAATTGAGGAGATTTAAGATGGCCCTCTTGTGCATCAATAGGATTGGGGATCTCTGTCCCGAAACCATTCGCTTCAAAAGCGTCTACATTTTGTTCTGCGGCTTGCCAGATGAGCCAGTCAGCTGAAATGAATAGGTTTTTTCCTTTTTTTACTTGCGGACGACCGGAAGAGTTATAGTAAGTTTCTTGTTTTTTTTGTTGCAGCTCTGTTGTTAGCGATTGTGTTTCCTGAGATATCGTTTTCTCAAAGATGTTAAATTCTTCTTTGTTTGAAGAGATTGTTTCTTCAATTTGATGGAGCTGTTTCTCGAATTTTGTCTGCATTTCTATTTTATATTTGGCGGCTTCTGTCTGAAGCTGTTGAATTTGATCGGCTAGGAGAGAAACTTGCTGCTGTATATTTTGTTTTTCTGTTTCAGATTGCTCAATGGTGGTCATTAATTGTTCGTTTTTGGGGTTTTCTTGAGCCATGATTTGAGAAAGGACGCTCATTGAGAACAGCCCTACTATCATAAGTGAAAATTTCATGTTTCCCCCTTTTTTTTCTTATATGAGATAGAAGGCAAATAATCAACATATTGATTCAGTTGTCCTAAAAGAGTCATTGCTCTAGAATTCTGCCTCCAATAGAGGATACCATGCGCTTTAGATCTGTTATTCTTTTATGTGTTAGTGGCCTTATGTGCTCGGCTCTCTCCGCTGCAACCCTTGATGATGCTGACGACTGGGATCAAAAAGATATTAATGCGGTTCGTGAGTGGATCAACACAAAAAGACAGGTTACCGTCCGCGAGATGGGCGGCGCTCTTTCGCTGAGTGGTGAGGTAAGAACAGAGTTCCAATCGACAGCCGAAGTTATTGATGGAGTGAAGCAAAGGGGGCATGGAGGCGCGGTATTGTCTAAAGAGGGCATTCCTGTGCCTCAAAACGGATTTGATATTGCGGTCAATATTATGCTTGACTACAGAGCCGATCGCTCTTGGGGCTCGATCCGTTTGGAGTTTGATAACGATGCGGGTATTCTCAGCGGAACGACAAATAAGTTAAAAGTAACAAGGGCTTACTGGGGCGTTCGGGCCGTGAGTCTAGAAGAGCTAACCTTCGATGTAGAGCTCGGTAGACGTCGTATGTCTTCTATTGTCGATTCTAAACTAGAGTTTGGCAATTTGTTTGATGGTGCGTGGTTCCGTTACGACCAAAAATATGATCCGATCGGAGACTTCTATATCCATGCCGGAGTGTTCATCATCAACGAAAATAAAAACCAATTCGGTTACTTAGGAGAAATCGGTGTTCTCAATATTGGAGGAACCGGGCTGTATACCAAATATTCTCTTATAGATTGGAATACAAAAAATCAGCAAAATCATATCCAAAACTTACGTTTTGATTACCTTGTAAACCAGTTGATCATTGGATATAAGTTCCTACCCGAAAAGCTAAAAAAGATCATTCAGATCTATTCTGGGGGGCTTCTCAATGCCAATGCACATAGAACAGCTTTTACAGGTTATAAAAAGCAAAACTGGGGAGCTTACATCGGGTTTTCTATTGGGGAGTTGAAAAAGAAAGGGGATTGGGCTTTTGATGCTAATTACCAACTCCTTGCAGCGCAGTGCGTTCCTGACTTTGATGTCTCGGGTATTGGCCTTGGAAATGCGGCAAGTGCCGGTTTCTACACGGTAAATAGCGATGGTACAGGCGGAACTAATACACAAAAGACAGCAGGTGGCAATGTTAACTACCGCGGTTTCCAGATGACGCTTGACTATTTGCTATCAAACCAGCTTAACATCCAGCAAAGCTGGCAACAATCGATTACTCTGGATAAAAACATCGGTCCTTTCCACCGCTATAAGCAGTACGAGATCGAATTTATCTACGGTTTCTAGGCTTAGGCCCAACGAAGTTAAAAAGTCGATTGTCAACATTTTTCATAATTATACCAAACGCAGCAAATATGAATTTATTTGTTGCGTTTAGTATAAAAGATGAATGCTGCTAATGACGATTTTTTATTTAAATCAGATGGCTTTTGCGCGGTAGCAATGTTTTAAGCAGATGGTCTTTGAGGCATCTGATCGGGGCGCTGGGGTTTTTTGAAGTCAGCAAAGAGACATGGAGTTCGGGAAGGAGCGGAAGATTGTTTTGTTGAAGGGGTTCGAGTCCCTCTGGGATCATCGTAGAGGGGAGAACTGTAATGCCAAGACTTGCGCGCACAGCTGCGATAATACCGCTGTAGCTTGGGGATGTGAATACAACAGTTGAAGGGATGTGGTGCGCATCAAGAGATTCTAATGCAGCCGATCTATAGACGCAAGGTGCAGAAGATAGGATAAGAGGTAGGGGATTTTTTTGCTTCATCACATTGGATGTATTGGCTTTTCCCACCCACACTAAAGACTCGCTCCACACTTCAACACCATAGGGAAAATCTTGGGGCGAGCTCATTTTTACAAGAACAAGGTCTAGTTTTTCTTGTTTGAATTTTTCAAAGAGATTCCAGGTCAGATCACATTCTACATTGAGTGCGACTTTGGGGTGTGCTCTTGTAAAATCGACAAGGACATCAGTTAGTAATAAGGTGGCAAAATCTTCTGGAACTCCAAAGCGCACCTCTCCATCTAGCTCCGGCTCTTTAAATCTATCGATGGCTTCTTGATGTAAGGCATATATTTTGAGGGCATAACTCAAAAAAATCTGGCCATTGTTTGTCAGAGTCACTGACTTTCCTCTTTCAAATAGTTTTACTTTGAGTGCTTTTTCTAGATTCAAAATTTGTTGGGTTACAGCCGATTGAGTTCGTCTAACTTTTTGAGAAGCTTTTGTAAAGCTTTTTGTATCAGCAACTTCTATAAAGCATTGTATGGAAAACATGTCCATTAGCTTTTCTTATCCTTTTCATAAGATGAATGAATTTCCCTAATTTTACTCTAGATTAGTATACTTCGCAATGAAAAACTTTTTTAATTTTTTGGGGTTCATCAATGAACGTTTTTCTTTATATTGGAGTGATTCTTTCTCTTGCAATCTGTGGATTGATACAACTCAATCGCTTAACTCGGCTTTCTACTGTTGCAGTTTGGATAGGTTTTCTAGTTGTGCTGTCTAGTTTTATATTTTCTGGCCCCTCTTCTTTTTTGGGATTCAAAGTAGATGCACTTGCCCGTGTTATGTTTTTACTCATCCTTTTTATTAGTGGAATTGTCCATTTATTTTCTTTTCGCTACATGTCAGGGGATCTACGAATAAACACCTATTTTTCTCAATTGACTCTTCTAACAGCCTCTTCACTCGGATTTGCCCTATCAAATCATGTTTTTCTCTCGTGTGGTTTTTGGGTTTTAAACCAAATTCTTTTGTCTTGTCTTATGATTCATAAATCTTGTTGGGATCAAGCAAAACAAGCAGGACTTTTATTCCTTAAATGGGGGCTCATCGGCTCTTTGAGTTTAATTTTAGGAATGAGTTTACTTGCATGGCAAGCAGACTCTTTTGCGATAGACTCGATGGTAGCATATGATGGATACACAGTTGTTGCCTTATTATTTATAGCTCTTGCCGCCTTGATTCAATCGGGGGTGTGGCCTTTTCATCTCTGGCTCATGAGCTCTCTTAATTCGCCAACACCTGTAAGTGCTCTTATGCATGCAGGTCTTGTGAATGCAGGAGGCTTACTACTTGCTAAGTTTGCGCCCTTGATACTCAGCCACTCTCTATTTTTACATCTGATTTTTACTTTTGGATGCATTTCTGTGGTTCTTGGAACGATATGGAAGTTGATGCAGACCAATATTAAAAGGATGCTTGCTTGCTCAACCATGGCCCAAATGGGATTTATGTTAGTCCAGTGTGGTTTAGGATTATTTCCAGCGGCTATGGCCCACATGTGCTGGCATGGTCTTTTTAAAGGCTTTTTATTTTTAAATTCAGGGTCTGTTGTTCATACAAAACCAATGACGCCGATTTCACATACTCCAGCAACCGTATTCTATTCTACTTTGGGTGCTCTACTCGGGGCTCTGGCTTTTGCTTGCATAGCCGGTCTGTCTTTGATCTCCTTGAATACTCAAATCGTCCTTGTTTTCTTTGCTGCTATTGCCAGCTTTTATGTCAGCTCTTCTTTTGGGCGATTAGGAGCACTTGCAAGTATGCTGTTTGGTTCTCTTTACGGAGGCAGTATTCGATTAATCGAGTTTGTATTACAGCCGATGCATTTTTGGAAGCCTCAGGAGCTTTCAGCATGGCACATCAGTGTCATGATGTTTGTCTTTTTATTTGCAATGGCTATCAACCATTGGGCTTGCCTATGGGAAAACTCACGTCTGTGGAAGAAGTTTTATCTCAGAATGTTGAATGCAAGTCAAAGTGATCAGAAGACAATCACTGCTATCCGTAACGAATATCAATTTTAAGGACAATCATAATGAATACAATTTTAGAGACGTCTCAAAAAAATCTCGATATTAAATCTCGGATTTTAAAGGCTGCACGAGCGATTTCTCCCGTGTTTCCTTTAAAGACAGCCGTTGCTTGTAATCCTCTTTTACATTTAGAAGATCTGCCTTTTTGGGACGCAGTTGAAGCGTCTTACAATCAATTGACTTTAGATAGTGATGATACCACGCGATTTGTAAATTGTCAGCTCATGAAATGGCTTGAGAGTTATTTAGGTCAGGAGATTGCGATACTTAAAATACCGGGTCGCTGTAAGGGATTCTATAGCATGTGGAAAGAGCTGGCACAGTTTGATTCTGCTTTCATTCGATCACAGGATGACAAATTGCTCTTTGCTCTTTTACCGTATACCCCTCTTGCAGCTATTGAATTTGTTTTAAAGCATTTTGAGTTCAATGAAGAAGAGATAGATCTTTTTTTATCAGAACAGATATCCCAACTTCCGGGATGGGCCGGCTATATTCGTTTTTGCTCAGAGTGGAGTTTGCAATCAATTGATCTTGTCGAATTTCTTGCTGTGAGACTCGGCCTTTATCTCATTGCTTCTCCGAAAAAACAGAAATCTCTTCGTAAGAGAAAAGAAAAAAAATTGAAGTGGGATCGTCGATTGATAGAAGAGAAAGAGAGCGCCTTTGCAAAAGAGCTTGTACAAAAAATAATAGACACAGTTCCTGTAAAAAGAACGCAAACAAAGGCTCAGTGGGTTTTTTGTATAGATGTCCGGTCCGAGCCTTTTAGGAAAGAGTTAGAGACTGTTGGCGATTACCAGACATTTGGTTTTGCAGGCTTTTTTGGATTACCCATCTCCGTTGTCTCTCAAGAGTGTTCTGTTTGCTGTCCTGTTCTTTTGAAGCCCAAGTGGGCCGTGAAAGAGTCCAAGGATAATCATACTCTTTTTGAAAAAATAAAAAGTTGGGGGTGTCAAGCATATTTTGAATTAAAATACCATTTCGGGTCTCCCTTTGCCCTTGCAGAAACAATAGGTGCTTTTTCCGGTGTTGCCATGGGGATCAAAAGCTTAAAGCCTTACTTGGCAAAAAAAAGTGTATCGACACTTTCCAAACATATTGATTGGAAGTCTGCCATTCCTTTGGCCGATCAAATAGATGTTGCACTCTCTGCTCTTTCTATGATGGGGTTCATGGAATTTGCTCCGATTGTGATTCTGTGTGGACATGGGAGTACAACGCAAAACAATCCATCAGCATCCTCGCTTGATTGTGGAGCTTGCGGGGGCAATCATGGTGGCGTAAATGCGCACATTTTGGCTTCAATTTTAAATTGCCCTGAAGTCCGAAAAGAGATAGGACAGAGGGGAATCATAATTCCTAGAGCAACAGTTTTTATAGGAGCTCAGCACGATACAACAACAGATGAAATTGTTTTTTTTGATGATCACCCTCTTCTTTCTGAAATCAAGCAAGATGTGGAAATTGCGGGAAGAAATAATCGATTAAAAAGATCTTCTACACTCGGAAAAACCATTTTAGATAAAGAGCCGCTTAGAAGAAGCTTAGATTGGTCAGAGGTCCGGCCAGAATGGGGTCTTGCAAAAAACGGGGCATTTATTGTGGGGCCAAGGGAGCTGTCTTCTTCTTTAGATCTGCAAGCAAGAGCCTTTTTACACTCTTACAACTTTGAGCTTGATAAAGAAGGATCTCTATTAGAGACGATCTTGACGGCTCCTATGGTGGTAGCCGAGTGGATCAATACCCAGTATTTTTTCTCCACAATCGATCCTCAATTATATGGAAGTGGAAGCAAAATCACACAAAACGTTGTAGGAAAGTTCGGCGTCATGCAAGGCAACAGAAGTGATCTGATGCATGGACTGGCTCTGCAGTCAGTTTTTATAACCGATCAACAGGCCTATCATGAGCCGCTCCGCCTTTTGACCATTGTGTTTGCACCACGAGCTTCTGTAAAATCTATTATAGAAAAGCAGCCTGTTTTACAGAGACTATTTTACAATCAGTGGGTGCATTTGGTCGTGATAGAGCCTGGAAGTTTTATTCCTTTTGAGTTAGATGAAAGGCATGAGTGGAGAGAGTATCGTGTTTAAAGAGCGACTCTGTAGAGTGGTCACACTCCATGGCAAACAAGAGGCAATAGCCCCTTGTTTTGCATCCATCTTAGGAATGAGAACAATCGGTTTTTCAGTCGATACCGATCAATTCGGGACATTTGCAGGGGATGTAGAAAGGACAATGCCACCTGCTGTGTGTGCTAAAGAAAAGTGTCTGGCCGGATTAAGAGCTCTTGAAGGCCAAAGCCCCAAAGGGTGTTTTGTTGCTAGTGAAGGATCATTTGGACCCCATCCTCTCATCCCCTTTACTAATTGTGGGCAGGAACTCCTTTTTTTCATGGACTGCGATTACCACTTTGAACTCGTAATAAGAGATATCTCTTTTAATACAAATTTTTCCGGTCAAACTTTTTATAATATGCAGGAATTGGAAGCTCGGGTGTTTGCTTGGCAATTTCCTTCTCATGCGCTCGTTGTGCGGCCAAATGTGTGGAAAAAAGGGGATTTACTATTTAAGGGCATAGATTCATTAGAGGAACTGCAAAGGGCTTTTGTTATGTCGCAAGCTGCCTCTTTTGATGGCAGGGTATGGGTTGAAACTGACATGCGGGCCCATAAAAATCCCACTCGAATGCAAAGTATTGAGGCTCTGGCTCAAAAGCTTGCTTATCGATTGAGTGTCCCTTGTCCTGCTTGTGGAATTCCGGGCTGGGGTGTTATAGATCATATTCCAGGGCTTGCCTGCAAAGACTGCAATACTCTCACTGATTTGACAGCATGGGTAGTGTGGGGTTGTTGTAAGTGTTCATATATAGAAAAAAAAAGAAGAGAAGACGGACAGCTATTTGCTGAGCCTGCTTACTGCCCTTATTGTAATCCTTGAAAAAAGGTGTGCATAATGAAGTGGATAGTGCTGATAGTTATATTAATTTTAGGCTACATATTATGGAAACGCACAGAGCGCCCTAAATACAAGTTGGTTGAACGGGTAGGAGTCATTGAAATTAGAGAATACTCCGCTTTGACTCTTGCAAAAACAGAGGTGGAAGGCAAGCGTAGGGAAGCAATACGAGAGGGCTTTAAAAGGATAGCCGCTTATATTTTTGGGGATAATCAATCCAACTTAAAAATTCGGATGACAGCTCCTGTTCTTCAGGAGCACCATGAAAATGGCAAGTGGAGTGTCTATTTTGTGATGCCCAAAAAATACCGCTTGGAGACTCTACCCTCTCCTAATGACATCCGGCTCAAGATTGTCTCTGCTCCTTCTCGCAAAGTCGCTGCGATTCGTTTTTCAGGAACGCCCTCTGAAGATATTCTTGAAGCACAGATGAATATTCTGCTTAATTTTTTTAAAGAGAAAGGACTGAACCCAGAGGGGGATCCCTTTTTTGCTTTTTATAACCCCCCTTGGACTTTGCCTTGTTTTCGTCGCAATGAGATTTGGTTCAATCTTTCAACCTGAACTTATACCAAACGCAATAAATGGTATAACGTCATATTTTAGCGCTTTTAGAATTCCGCGCAAATCTTCTATAAAACAAACTCGAAGTTCAGGTTTTTAGAGTAACTCAAAGGAAATTTTGGAGCCGGAAGAGGTTTTTTCTATTTTGGCTAGGTACACTGAAAACGGGTTTTTCTTAAATAAAGAGAACAAGGCATTTTCTTGGGGAGGCACTTTTGTTCTGTCGAGCGGCTTGTCGAGAAGTAAGCAGGTTGTTATCCCTTCCTTTTTGCTTGCAAGAGCGCTTTCTAGAAGCGTTTCATGAGAGGTGTCTTCGATTTTTTCAATAGATTGGAAGAGGTGGTAATAGGAGCGCCATAACTTGCTTCCCTTGGGGATTAGGAAGTGCACAGAGGGAAAGCTGGCTGCAATATTGAGCGCATGCGAGGAGGAGGCATTTTCTAAGATGAGAAAAGGGGTTTTAAGGGCATGGATTTGTTGTTGCGAAGGAGGAGAAAAACGAGTGAGGCGAGCATAGATTTTGAAGGAAAAATAAGAGAAGAAAAGATCTGAGAGGACAAAGATAAAGACACATGTAATAAGAGCTGTGATGGCCCCAATGATCGCAAAGCTTGTAGCTGGTGTAAAGTCACATAAAGTATTTAGAATATAGAGTAGAACTGAAGCAAGAAAAACCCCAAAGAAGCCTAAAAAATTGGCAGCCGCAATTGTCTGACCCCGCTTTTCATCTTTGGAAGATAACTGGTTAAAAGTGTCAAAAGGAACGATAAAACAGCCTCCAAAGATCCCGATCCCCACAAGGAACAAGATCACAAAGAAAAGGGATGAGGAAAATAGAGACAGGCAGAAGAAAAAGAAGGCAATCGCAAGACCTGCTACACAAGAAAGGCCGAGTTCTATACGTCTTTTCGAGGCTCTGCCTGCAATAAATGAGCCAATAGCAATCCCGCAGGCTGTTGCCAAGAAAAGATAGCCTCCTGCGACCTCATCTAAATGCAGAGATTGGATGGCAAAAGGGATGATGTTAAGTTGTGTAAAGGCTCCAATCATAAGAAAATAGGACGAACCCAAGATAGAAGGAAGTAGGTGGCGTGTACCCTTTGCCATTTTGAGAGTTTGTAAGATGTCCCGAATGAAAAAGGGGTTCATCGTCTTGCCTTCCCCTTGTGGTTTTGTCGGGCGGATGAGCAGTGTTACAACAAGGCCAATGACTGCAAATACAAGGCAAGCCCCTGCAATCAAGACAAAATTTCTATCCGTCATTTCTGTGAGAAAAGAGGCCAAAAATGTGCCGACGATAATCGAGAGATAAGTAAAGGAGGTAATGATCCCGTTGGCCTTAGAGACAGATTCTTTTGCAACAAGTTCTGCAATGATACCGTACTTTGAAGGGCTAAAAAGTGCGCTATGTGTCGACAAAAAGAAAAGGAGGATGTAGCATCCGGTAACAGTTTTTGTGGCAAAGGCCAGCATCGCAAGGATCATGAGAAGAACTTCTGCGATTTTCATTAGAGCAAGGAGTTTTTGTTTGCTCAGTCTATCGGCTAAGATCCCGGCTGAAGAAGAAAAGAGTAAAAAAGGGATCACGTAAATGGCCCCTGTAGCAGATAGAATGCTGCTCGCAGAGTTTGCTCCTAAAAGATGAATGAGAAAGAAGGCCATAGAAAATTTGAAGATGTTGTCGTTAACAACGCCTAGCGACTGAGAGATGTTAAGAAAGGTAAGTGAAAAGCGCCCTGAAGTTGCAAATGAAGGAATTTTTTCAAACCACTGTTTTAAAAAACGCATGATGAACCGTCCTCCGCTGTTGAACATAACTTATAGTCAGGATTTACAACAACTTGCTAATGCTCTGGTCGAAGAGTGTTTTTTTTCTGATGCGAATCCTTTTCTTAAAAGAATGATTATTGTGCCACATGGGATCATGAAGGATTATCTTATGCAAAGATTTCTTGATCATCCCAAGCTGCAAATGGTGGGAGGAGTCTCTATTTTGCCTCTGCATCAAGCAGTAGTTGAGATCGCGGATGGAGCAGAGAGTTTTCAAAGCGAGATCATCCCCCATTTTTTTGAACTTGTCTTGAGTATCCAGGATAAACTAAAAAACACAACGGGGTTTGCTAAAGAGATTGCGAAAAAATTTATAGATTGTGGTGTGTACGGGGTAGAGGAGTTAGAGGAGTGGCAAAAAAAATTATGGGAGGAGCTTTTCCCCCCATTTTCCTATCCGATAGCTTTCATCAAAAAGCGACTTTCCCTTTCTTTTCAAGGGCAGGTATATCTTTTTGGTTTTTCCGATGTACCGCCACTTTACTTAGATTTTTTTGCAAGGCTCAAAGCTTCTTGTTATTTCTTCTCCCCTTGTGCTCTTTTTTGGTCGGAAGGGACAATGCACCCTCTTCTAGATCGGTTTGGAAAAGTGGGAAAACAATTTGTAAAGGCACTTGATGGTTTCCATGCGATCGATACAGAGTGTTATGATCATAACTCCTCTTGCCTTCTCGGCCAGTTACAGCGCTCAATACTTTTCTCTGAGAAGGAGTGCTTCTCAAAAGATGATTCCATAAAAATCTACAGTGCAGCCACAAAACTGAATGAAGTGACACAGCTCAAAGAGATTCTGATTGAATCTCAAGTAAAACCCGAAGATGTGTTGGTTGTGGTCAGTGATATGAAGGGGTATTTGCCTTTTATAGAGGCGGTATTTTCTGAAAGTGGTTTTCCATTTCGTATTGAAGGACAAAAGGCTGACAGTGAAGAGAGTGTCGTTATTGATCTTTTGCAGCTTGAAGAGAATAGGTACTCTCTTGAAAGTGTGATGGGCATTGTGCGGTCAGAGGCTTTTCAAAGAAAATGGAATATCTCAAAGCCAGAGTCAGATGAGTTATTTGATTTATTTCAGGAGGCTGCAATTCGGTATGATCTACAAGGACATCCAAATAGTTGGCAGGCTGGGATCGATCGGCTCCTTTATGGCCTTATCTTGGTTCCTAAGGAAGCAGACCCCCACACTTATTGGCCCATTTCTGCAGTGTCCCACTCTCAAATCGATCTTTTGAATCGTTTTTTACGCTGGTTTTCTTTAGTTCAGCCGTATGAGAAAAAAAGAAGTGCCAGCGAGTGGATCGATCTGATTGTAAACATTGCCTCTGATCACTTTGATTTTGATCTAAAAGAGCTCAAGAAGAGGTGCGCTTTTTTAAAAGAGCCGATTTTTTCTCTTCAAGATGTTCTTCCCCTTGTGAAAGAAGCTGTAGGTAAAATAAAAAGAGTGCCGGGCTGGGATCGCACTCTATTTATCAGTGCAGAGACGTTACATATTCCGGAGGCCAAGATCATTTTTTGTCTCGGAGCTGATGAAGAAAAATTTCCGAAAGCAGAAGCCGATGAGCAGCGCTATCTTTTTATCGAAATGATCATGAAAGCCAAAGAGCGGCTGATCTTTAGTTACGAGAGGATCGATCCTTTAGATGGCAAAGAGAAAAGGATGTCACGAGCTTTGCAAGAGCTAGAGGAGTATATAGGATGTGATCTTTTGTCTTTTTGCCCTGCAACATACTCACACGAGTCAAAGAAAACACCCTTTTTTGTTAAAACTGCTGTAGCACCTCAATGGGACATCTCGATTGCAGATCTAAAAAAATGTGGAAGAAGTCCCCTGCAATTGTATTTCAATTGCACTCTCGGGGTGTATCTTTCTTATGACACAGCCCCAAGTCCCCTGTGTTTATCTGCACTCGACAGGTTTATTGTTCGTAAAATGGGACTTCAAGAACAGGTTGCACGAGGAGTGCTTCCCGAAGGTAAATGGAAAGAGATTGCGATTGCCGAGTTCGAAGAGTATACAGCCAATCGGGTGCTCTTTGTAAAAAATTTAAGAGAGCCTATGGGAACACTATACCCCGCATTAAGAGTGGGGCCGTATTCCATTGAAGGCGTTTTAGAGCACGTCACTCCTAAGGGATTTGCGGTAGAAAAAAAAGATTTAATGAAGCTCTTTCCTCTCTATTTGATCTATTTGCACCTTTATCCAAACCAGCCTTATGAGGGAGTAGAAATTGCAGATCCTTCACACGCTTTGCTCGAATACTTGCGCTTTTATGAAAAAGCGCGCTCCTGTTGCTATCCGGTAACCGCCGGATCTTTGAAATATGTGTTAAAAAATGACAGTGTAGGATTTTTAGAGGCGTGTAAGGATGCTGAAGATCCCTACCTTCACTATTTGTACAGAAGAGTTAGAGAAGAGGAGCTTTTGGCTCTTTTTCAAAAATGCCAAGAGGAGCCTGTATGGAATTTGATGTCTTAAAAGCGACATGGAATCCTCTGCAGTCTTACTTTTTAGAAGCCTCTGCAGGCACCGGAAAAACATTTGCAATAGAACACATAGTCATCCGTCTTATCCTTGAAGGAATACCTTTAGAAAAGATTTTGGTTGTAACGTTTACAAGGGCTGCGACCCGTGAACTCAAATACCGGATTCACGCCAACCTCAAGACAGTGCAACAAGAGCTCAAAAGTGGTTGTTTAACAATCGACTACTTGCAGACTGTTGTAAAAGAAGAAGCTCTGGCTAAAATAGAAGCAGCCCTTTCCCTTTATGAAAAGGCAGCTGTTTATACAATTCATGGCTTCTGTTTCCGGATGCTCAAGGCCTTTGCGTTTGAAGCCGGGGTCAGCTATCCGGAGCAGGAGGAAGAAAGCGCGCGGGTTGATAAAATTGTCGAAAAGTGGATTGAGAGGGTATTGACAAGAGCCGATTTGCCTTATCGTGCCTCTCAGCTAAATAGACTTTTAAAATCTCACAGAAAAGATCCCCAAGCTCTGATTGCTTTTTTGAAGCAGCACCTATTGTCTTGCGATGAAGTGGCACAAGTGCCTTCCTATGCAGAGTATTTGCAAGAATTTAATAGAGAGCTTTCTTTATTTCCAAAGCTTGCAAAAGAGGCGGTTGAAGCAGATTTGCTCTACTTATCTGAGCACTACACAAAAATCGACAAGAAAGGGCTAAATGAGCAGATTGCGCTTTGGGCAGACATTATTTCTTCTAAAGCGTGCACAGAAAAGCAATTTGATCGACTGCTTGAGGAGGAGTCTTTGCTAGAAAATATGATCCCCTCTCAGCTAAAAAAACGGGGACCTTCTCTAGATTACAGTCGATTGCATTTCTCTTTACTTCTAGAAAAGATGCAGGCGCTTGTTCCCTTTTTAGAAGGAGCCGGCGATCCGGGTCTTATTAGCCTACATCTTTTAGGCTATCTTAAAGAAGAGTCTTTACTATTGTTTAATCAGATTTGGACACCGGATCGCCTTCTTGTAGAAATGCAGGCAGCGCTTCCATTGCTTAAAGAAAAAATCACAAGCCGGTTTTCTGCAGCTATCATAGACGAATTTCAAGACACAGATGCTATCCAGTGGTCGATTATTCATACCCTTTTTGAAGATTCCATTTTATATCTTGTAGGAGATCCAAAGCAGTCCATTTACGGATTTAGAAATGCCGACCTCAATGTGTATAGGCAAGCCAAGCAAAAAATTCCTAAAACAGCCCATCTTAATACAAATTACCGATCGTCGGTTCTTCTTGTCGATGCTCTCAATGCTTTATTTGAAAGAGTTCGGCCTGCTTTGGAAGTTAAGGCTGTGCAGCCCGGTGCAAAGACAGAGTCTCTAGAGGATCCACTAGTTTGTTTTTTGGCTTCTGAAAAACGGGGGAGAAGTCGCAAGTTTCCCTCTCACTCCCTTCTTCATAGCAAGGTGTATCCCTATATGGCGCATGAGATCTTACATTTGCACAAAAAGCACCATATTCCCTTTCACGAGATGGCCATTTTGATCAAAGATAGGTTCCAGGGCCAAGAGATTGTGAATTTTTTTAAGTTGTGTAAGATTCCGGTCAACTTAGAAAGAGGAGCCCTGATTACGACAACCGAAGCTTACGCTTCATTGAAAGAGGTTGTACGCGCAGCAAAGTATCCCGAAGAGATCTCTTATATAAAAACAGCTCTTGCAACACCACTTTTGGGATGGGATGCAGCTCTTTTGAGTTTGCCCTCTACTCATCCTTTAGTGTTAAAGGCAAAAGGGCAGTTCAAGCAATTGCACTACATCTTGGAAAAAGGGTTTGGTTCTTTTTTCTACAAATTGCTCTCTTTTTCATGGGGAGAAAATAGACTTTCTTTAGTCGAAGAAAAACAAGGGGAAGAGATTTATGAGCACCTGCAAAAGATTTTAGAGATTGTTTTGGCAGGATTTGATTTTGAAGAGCTGGAAACAGATGCTACGCTCGATAATCCTCTTTTTCAAGTGGCTTCTGCTGAAGAAAAAGGTGCGGTATCGCTGATGACCATTCACAGAAGTAAAGGACTTGAATTTCCGATTGTGTTTGCTTTGGGTCTTTGTGGAAGACCTAAAGAAAGTGCGCTGATCACTCTTAATAAAAAGCTTTCGTGTTTTGAAGAAGAAGATGAGAGATGTCAAAAAGCGATCCAAGAGTTTGATGCCGAAAGAATCCGCCTTTTTTATGTAGCGCTGACCCGTGCAAAAAAAAGGGTTTATCTGCCTCTTCTTTTAGAAGAAGATCATCAAGGAAGATCCCCTGCTGAACTTTTCCTCTCTCTCCTTCTTCCCCACGCTTCGTGGACAGAAAGGAATGTAATCGAGGCATTGCTTCCCTTAAATTATCGCATCGATTGTTTACAAGAGATGCAGCCCCCTTTTTATGAGCCCCCTGTTTTACCTACACCTACTAAAAAAAATCCTCTTCCGCAGTTTATTCCCCGCCCTCTTGTTTCTTTTACCTCTCTTGCCGAATCCTCTTCTCACTCTTTCGTAGAAACTCCCAAAGAGCATTCTATTTTATCGATGCCCAAAGGAGCAGACACGGGTATTTTGATCCACCATCTAATGGAAGAAATCTTGAAAAAAGGACTTCATCACCCTTTTTCTTTGGAAAAGGTCGCACGGCTATGCGACAAGGAGCTAAAAGATACAGTACTGCAACCTTGGCTTTCTCTTATTCCTACTTGGATTCAGCGACTCTTTGAAAAACAGATCGATGGATTTTGTTTAAAAGATGTCAAAGAGATGCTCTATGAGACAGAATTTCTCTATCCCTGTCAAAAGGGTCTTATGAAAGGGTTTGCCGATCTTTTTTTCTCATTTAAGGATAAGTATTATATCCTCGACTGGAAGACAAACGCCCTTAAGGATTACACTGAAGAGTCTATGAAACAAGCCATCGAAGAAAACAATTACACTCTGCAAGCTAAGATCTATAAAGAAGCTCTTAAAGGATATGTAAAGCTGTTTGACACGCGCCCTTTCGATACCTGCTTTGGTGGTGCGATTTACTACTTTGTTCGAGGTGAGGCATTTTATGTTATTTCCTGCTGAACCGATCGATACCTGGATTTTGGAAAGAGTAAAATGTCGCTTCTCTCATTTTTCTGAAAACCAAGCTCTACTTTTACAGACTCTTTTTGCTTTATTTAGAAGAGGGCATCTTGTTCTCGATATGAGAGAGTTAAATGAAATTGCCTCTGAATTGGAAGTTGAAGATAGGGAATCATTCATCTCTTCTTTAACAAGTGGAGCTCAAGCCGCATGGTTTGATAACGAGAATATAGAGTGGGTTGTAAAGGAAGGGCCTCTTCTTTTTTTGCAGAAGAATGCGCATATTGAAAGAAAAATTGCCCATCATATTTTGAGATTGCACACAAGTGTCCCCTTGCTTGCCCTTGAACTTCCCTCTTTAGATCCAAGATTGAGTCCGGAGCAGAAAGAGGCGATAGAAAAGGTGTTTTCTTCTTCTTTAGTTTTCATTGCGGGTGGACCTGGAACGGGCAAGACATTTACAGCTGCTTGTCTGATTGAAGCTTTAAATCATGCCTCTATCATTGTAGCTGCGCCGACAGGAAAAGCCGCCTTTCATCTATCCCAAAAACTTAAATCTGCTTCAATACAAACAGGTACAATTCATGCCCTTTTAAAGAAAGAGGTGGTGTGTGCCGATCTTATCTTAATTGATGAGAGTTCTATGATTGACGCAGATCTTTTTGCAAAGTTATTAGAAGCAATCCCTTCAGGGTGTAGGGTGGTTTTTTTGGGAGATCCAAACCAACTGCCTCCTGTAGAGGCAGGTAGTATTTTTGCAGATCTTCTCAAAGTGCCTTTTCTTTCTTCTTTGACTCTTTCTAAGACAATACGCGCAGAGACAGAGCAGATGCTTTCCCTTCCCTCTCTTGTGTTAGAAGGCAAAGCGTTACAGGTAAAAGAGGCGCTTGAATCTGCAAGTGGGTGGATTGATCTTTCTATTCTTTCTGAGGAAGATTTTTTGCGGTTTCTCTGGAAAGAGTATGGGGAAAGGTTTTTCATTACCGTGAAAGATTTACAGGGAGATATCTTCTCTTTGGGAAAGTGCGTGTCCCCTATTTTGTCTTGTATGAAAAAAGGGCGCTTGGGAACAGAACAAATCAACTCCTGGTTTTATGAGAAGTTATTAGAAAAAACAGAAGAGGATAGCTATTTACTTGTGCCGCTTCTTGTGACAGCGAACCATTACGATTGCAGTCTGTACAATGGAGACCAAGGGGTTTTGGCCATCAAACGGGGAGAAGACGATGTGGTCTTTTTCTCTGATGACAGGAAGTTGCCCTTGCAAGCCTTAAAGGCTTTTTCTTTTCACTACGCACTCTCTGTGCATAAGAGTCAGGGAAGTGAGTATGAAGAGGTGCTGATTATTGCAAACGAAGGATCTGAAATTTTTGGAAAAGAGGTGCTATATACAGCAATGACCCGTGCAAGAAAGAGGGTTAGAATGGCGACTACCTACCCCTTACTAGAAAAAACGGTTGCACGCACCTCTTATAAACGATCCGGTATTATACAGCTCTTTGGGTCTCAGCGTGTAAACGGGACTTGACTCGGCTAGCTTTGTTTAGCTTGAAAACACCTTTCTTTACTCCTTTGTCCATTATGCTGTTTACAGCATTCAAAGAGGAAGCCACTTCGGCGCTATTTTTCTCTGAAAGGGCACTTTTAAAAGAGCGCATTAGGGAAGCTACTTGAGATTTAAACATGCGGTTTCTCAGATTCTTCTTTAAGCTCTGCTGGTCTCTTTTGAGAGCGGAGGGTTTTCTTGAGCGTGCTTTTTCTTTTTTTTCTGCGGCCATAACAATTCCTTGTACAACAAATTCTGGAGGTTGAAGTATACTCTGCCTTGCTATAATTCGTCAAAGAAGGAAAGAGGGTGCTTAAAAAACTCTATCGAATTTGGCTTGTCCTACTGATCTTATCCGGGGCCTGTGCTGCGGGCTTTTTGGGGCATGCTCTGCTTGGGTTATGGGGATTTGCGGTTTTAAAAGCAGAAACAAGGGCAACCATTTCCCGCTTTGAAGTGGCGAGCCTTCCCTCTTCCCGCTTTGGGATCGAAGCCTACTATTCCTATTCTGTGAACAATGTAGCTTATCAAGGAAAAACTTTATTTGAATCCCCTAAATTTTTAAACAGGCTGGCTGCGGAAAACTATCACTTGTTTCTTTGGCAAAAGACGTGGAAAGTGTCTTATGACCCCTCATCTCCTTCTAAATCAACGATTGACCGCAGGTTTCCCTATAAGAAATGTTGGCAAGCCTTGCTTACCCTTGGTGTGTTTTTGTATTTTTATTTCTCCAGGTCTCTTTTAGAAAGATATATTACATCAATTAAATAAAGCATTAATTAGTTGTTTTTGTTATAATTCTATACATGAATTATTGTATAAACTTTTTCTATTCTCCATTTTACAAAAAGGCGTCCTCGCTATTCTCTCAGCCGACTGTCCAGTGCGAATATGAAGATCCTCAAACAAAGAAAAAAATGAACCGTGTTTTTTTATCTTCAGCAGCGGGTATTTTATCTGTTTTTTTAGCAGCAACAACGGGGGTAACAACCGCCGTGCACGAAGTGCTAGGCCATGGTTTTTTAGGGTTTAAAAGTGTTTATAACTACTATTGGCGGGGAAGTTCCCCGACTTATACGGTCATAGGCTGGGAAAATTTCAAGGATATTGGCAAGGCGCATTCGTTTGGAGAAGGCATTACCGCTTTTTTTCGTTGGATCCTAGGAATGCATTCTGTAAATGGCGCAGACGGATGGGCAAACCGGGGGAGCCCTTCTGGTAACACAGATTTTGGAAAAGCTCTGGGGGCTCAAGGGAGAGATGTGTGGATCAGTCTTACAGGATCCATTCCTATGTTAGTCGTTGATGCTGCAATGGCAGCGCTTGGCGGGCATTGGCTAGCCAAGGGTAATCGCTCTCGTCTTGCTCCGGCTCTTCTTTCTTTTGCTTGCACAGACAATCTGATCAATTCTTTGTATCCATTAGACGCTGCGATTAAAACCCCACAAGTGGCTGATAAAGAACTCCCGGGGCACGACTTTGCTAATGTTGCTTTGAAATTAAGCAATATTATTCACATTCCCGCAGAAGCTATCGCAATAGGGGTGGCGGGCTTTTGGATGACAGGGGTTCCTTTTGTAGGATTGGCTTCCTATTTTGCAACTCGCGGTAGTCTTATCCATAGTATTTCAGATACAGCGGCGCTTTCTCATTGGTTAAGCACGCTGGAAAATCACCCCACAGAAAGGCATCGTTTTGAAGAGCTGGAGGCGCTATACTATAAAAAACAGCCCAAATTATTCAGTGTAAAAGGTTTTCAAAAAGCTGTAAGACATCACTTATTAGATCCGTTGCATTGCAAGCAATATAATGCGTTTTTCACATTTCTTATGGAGCAAATCCCAAGAAAGGTGTTAAATCAAGCAAAGCAGGAAATTTTAGATCGATCACAAATGCCCATTGAAAAACACAAAGTTCTTTTCTTTGGGGCTTCCGTATTAACAACGTTGCTTTCTATTGTTACAAGTGTGCTTCATCACCTTGCGCTTTGGGGCATGTCCGGCCTTGGCCTAGCGCTTGACATCCTGAAACCTTTTACTAGTTTAGGATTGCTTTTGGGAATTTTTGGAGCCGCATACCAAGTCCATCAGGATTGTTTTATTAATAAAGAGAAGACCCCTACTTCCGTGAAAGCCATAAGTCTTGCTCGCTTTGGTTTAACGATCATCTCCACGGCGCTTTCCTTAGCCCTTCTATTTCTTCCTTTTGTCAATTTGATTGTGATAGGTGCGGTACTCCTTGTTGGCGTAATTAATGTTGTTTTAAGTATGGCTCGAACTGCTATCTTAATTCGAAGATTTAAGTTAGCTCAAGCTACAGAGCCGTCCCACGTAAAAATCATGCAAAAGTGGCTCTCTATGTTTAAAAAACGCCCCTTGCCAACTCGACTCAAGAAATGGGTTGCCTTGGTTCGTTCAGACCCTAAGACAGCATCTTTGGTCAATTCTATTATTTAGTGTGATGCATTTTGTTTTTTCAATCAAATAATCACCTGTTGTTGTATATTTCTTGTTTAAAAATTAGTTATTTTAGGTTCCCTCAGTGTACGCAATTAAATCATGGTTACACAATACTCATCTTCCCACGCAAAGAGCTCTGGTTACCCCTATACAAGACTCCTTCCTTCGCACTCTTTTTGACTCTTTAAAGAGAATGCTGAGGATGATCACAGGTTCTCCCCAAGACGTTGCCTCTTTAGTGGAAAAAGTAAAGAACCATCCGGATGGGGCACATTTGCAGCAACTTCAGAAAACTGTAAAAAGCGCTTGGCATCGGATAGGGCTCAGTCCAAATGATAAACAAGTAGCGATGTCTGTAAAAGGTTTGTTGAGAGCCTCTCTTCAGGGCAAGATTCTTTCCGATCTTTGCAGAAAGGTTGATGTTGCCAACAACATCACTTTCCTTGATAACCATAGAAGAAAATTAGCGGTGACTGCAGCTGTTTTTTCAATGATAGTTGCCGGATGGTATCGTTTCAATAATATACAGCCTCTTTTGAATCAAAGCTCTAAGACAAATCCTTCACACTTTAGTATATTTGGTGCCGTTTCTGTGTTAAGTCTATTCAGTGCTGCCTGTTTTATAAACTCGCAACTTGCGTTTTCATGCGATTGGGGCTTAGATTTGAGTGACCCAGAGGGCCCAAAAACGGTTGATTCGCCCGTAGTATTGGAAGCCGTGCCGGGGCCAATATTGAATACTGGCAACCAAGCAGCAGGGCAAGAGGGGCCTACCACAATGGTTGATTCGCCCGTAGGATTGGAAGAGGATCCGTTCCCAACAGAGGATTCGTCCCTGACATTGCATGCTGGCAACAAAGCAGCAGAGCAACAGAGTCCTCCGATGGTTGATTCGTCCGTAGGATGGGAAGCGGTGACGGAGCGAACATTGAATGCTGGCAACAAAGAGGTGGGGGATGCGATTGCAAAGTCTTTGCGATTGAAGAAAGAATGCACAACATTTCTTCAATTGAGTGCGGATGAGCAATACAGTCGGTTTGAGCGATTAACTTTGGATCAACAACTCGCTGTGCTGAATCGATTAGACCAAGCGAAGCAATCTCGGCTGTTTTTTTCATTGATTGTTCCCAAGCGTAAAGAGTTGTGGTCGAGATTGAGAGATCAAGATAAAGCAGATCTTTTTAGTGGCTTAAAAGGATCCCACGTAATGCTGCTATTATCTTTGCTGGGGGATAGTGAGGAAAACTTTGCATTTTTCTCATTAGTCTCTCCGGCCCAACAGGTGGAATCTGTATTAGGATTGATCGGACTAGAGCGAAATGCAAGGTGGATTTTTGCTAAAATGTCGAAAGAAAGTCGGCTAAAAGCTCTTGGTAAAATATTGCCGAACAAGAGCAAGTCCTCTCCTTGGTTCGAGTTACATCTTCGTGTTGCTGTGAAGTCAGGGGGGCAGCACAAGCCAGCTGTTATAGAGGTGCCACAGGGTGTCATGTATAGCGTAAAGATTCTACAAGAGGAGGGAAAGCCAGAGTATGTGGGGCTCTTTTCAGGAAGAGCGCAATTGCCCTTGAATCAGTCAAAAACAGTTGAATTTAAGATTCCTATAAATAGGAACTACAATAGTGTAAAACAGATTATCGAACAGCTAGGGGATTTTGTTGATATAACCAATATGGGATATACCGAAGGATCAACGGATTCGATTAAATGGTTTTTAGATCCTCTCCGATCTTAAAAAACATTGAATAAAAAATAGGCAAGGAAAGTCCTCGCCTATTTTTTGAAGGGGTTTAAAACTTTTAAGCTGGGAACATTGTTTCTAAACAACCTTTTGCAGCCTGTTTTAAAATATCGGCTCGCATAGAAGATTCATCGTTTAACAAAACTCGGCCTATCTCTTCATCACAAATATGAGTTGTAATCAAATCAAGCGCTTTGTCTTCCTCATAGATAGATTCTGCGTAGATAAGTCTTTGTTTCCCGTTTAAATGAACAGTGCTAGTCAAAGCCCTTGCATAAGGGCACTTTGTTGGAAAAGCAGTGGTTGCAAGGATTTTTCCGAAGTATTGCATGCTTAGCTCTCCTTCTCTTGGCATGGGAGGCCCCATTACAACTACGCAAACTCTTTTCCAATCTTCAAGATCAATAGCACTGCGAATCTGCATGACTTCTGCATGTAGAGCAGCAAGACGAATCCGTGCGGCTTTTTCAATTAAGACGTGGAACGGTTTTTCAAGAGTGTGAAGTTCTTGTACAAGCAGCTCTTTTTTTTGGCACCTAAGCAGCCTTAGGTTTGTTTCTAAGAGATCCGTGTATTTATGCAGCGTTGGGGATTTCTTGATAAGGTCTAAAAAGACCCTCCAGTTCTGCATAGAGCTTGATGGATTCTTGAGTGTTTTGTAATTCAAGAACAGTATGGACTGCGATAGGGATATGAGCCAAAGCTTTAAGTAGGTGGTACTCCTCCGGTATATATTCCACATCTCTTCGATTGGCTCGATACATTGATGAGAGACGATTTTGGTTTGCAATGATGACGGGTATACTTTTACCTAACTCACCCTTGACTAGGGCTTTTTTTTGAGCATAAATCTCTAGTGTATATTGATTTAATCTTTGCAGTGCTTGTGAGACGGAAGCGCCTGGTAAAACAGGGGGGTTTTTTATAAGCGCTAGGTTCCCCCATTTACTAAGACAAGGTGATATTTTTGAAGTTAAGCCAGACATGATACTCTCCTTTTTAATAAAAAATTAATTGAGGCTTCAGCCTCTTAATCTGTGTAAAAAATGATTTGATAAAAATATGTTTATTTAGATAGGCAGCTGGAGCTGCCAAAAAAGAGAAAAAATCTGCTTCTGAGATAGAATGATGTTTCCATACCATGGATTATAATGCTTTATGCGGTAAGAAGCAATTTTTTCTGCTAGATAGTGGAGTTTTTGTAAAAAATTAAATATATTTTTAAGTCAAAATGAATAGTATAAATAAAATTTAAAATAGACCAGGCTAATATTATTGGATGTATTTTTAAGGTCGAACCAAAGATTAAAAATAATTTGCAGCCTGCAAAAGCGGTTGACTTTTGCATCTCCAGATCCACACTCTATATATATTGTTTTTTTTGTAATATAAAATATTTCACTGAAGTAATTGCGCAATATTTTAATAAAATGTTTGCTTGTTACATGATCTTATTGCTGTTTATTTTTAATCTATTATTCTTTATAATATGTGTATAAATTATGAAAAAATAGAGGGTTCTTTTTATGAACATTATTCGAGGTGTATTTTCAAAGAAGCAGACATGGGCTGTTGATCCCTCCTCTCTCCTTATTCGTAGGAATCCCGTGACTTTATTAGAACGAGCTCAGAAATCTTTTGATACATTCTTGAATTGGGTTGGTTACTCCAGTGACTTTTTTAAAGAAAACAAAATTGTTGTTTGTGTCCAAGATCTAAGCTATGGCTATAGTGACGTTAGTCTAGTTAACCTTCATGGATTGATTAAGAATGTGCTGATTCAGAAACTAGGGAGCAATCATCAAGACACAAATGACAAGCGTGTGGCAGCCTACGTAAAGTGCCTTTTAAAAACTGAGGCGCCAAAAGCTATTTTTGAAGAGGCCAGCAAGCGACTCGATGCTATATACCAAATTACTTTTTTGTATAAACACGGCAAGAAAGTGGCGTTAGGTACAGCCGGGCTTCTTGCTCTGGCAACAGTTGCTGCACTGTATTATCATCGATTGCCTAATCAAAACTTGAATGCTCCAATTCCCGAGGTAGCACTGCCTCCAACCAATTGGGATAAAGCAACGCAATTATATTCTGAGTTTATTAATAATCCTTCGTTCTTTCCCTTAGCGTTAGGAGCGGGTAGTGCTGTTGCTTTAGGTCTTTGTTGTGTGATACGAAAAATGAAAGGCTGTTCAAATACCTCACAGAACCCAGCAAATCAGAATATAGTCCAGCGAGCTGTTGGCTCAAACCTCGACGACGATGAACGAACTAGATTGGACCAACAAGCAGAGGACTGGAGAGAAAGGGCCAAAGCCGTCGACTTTGCTCAATTCCACAGATCTCTATTAGGTGTAGATCCTGCTCCGGCAGATTCGATTCAATGTCGGCCTGTTGCTTCTCAAAAATCTATAGAAGGACAAACTCCGCCGAATACTCAACCTCCTGTTTCATTACCGTATGATCCCGATGAGGTCTGTCGAAGGATTGATCAAATACAGTTCCATTACATCAGACAGGGGTTACCTAGCTAGGGTCAACAACAGTCTGCGGTAGAGGGAAGAGATTAGGGTCAGGGGGCTTAGCTGCTTTTTTTTAAGAAGAGCGGTTTTGATTTTCATAAGAGAATCTAGAGAGTATTCTGAAGAAGGATGCAAGAAGATGTCGCCGTTAAATCCGGTTTTCCAGAAGGGCCTTTCTGTTGTGCGTGGGTAAGGCTTTGGGGAGAGGAGGTCTAGAGGGAGTTTAGGGCCTTTGAAAAGGCGGCGCCCTTGATCCATCACATCGAACTGATCGTAGAAAATTCCTTGTCTTTGTTTATTCATATTTGTGTAGTAGGCGCCTTTAGAGCGTAAAAACAGCTCGGCCTCTGAGGCGTACATTCTATTAAAGCAGCGCTGGTGTAAAATCCAGAAGATAGTGTAGCCCGCGTTTTTGTAGTCAGAAGAGCGCTCTTCTGCCTCTTTAAGAGAAATAGGAGAGCATTGAACTTCAAAGATTATTTTTTTTTCATGCCAGACAATATCGGCGATTCTGTGGATGGCTGGGAAGGGGCATTCCATCTGGGCAGAAGAGCCGATAAGGTCAAGCAGGTAAAGTTGAGTTTGAATGTGTTCTTCTGTCTTTTGATGCTGGCGGCAGTGCCGCTTGGCTGTTGTATGGTAAAAGTGGATCTGCTTGGCGGGGCCTCCTCGCATGCGCAGGGCTGTCTTGCATTCAGGGCATGTGTAACAGGCATCTCTCATGGCGTCCTTGACAAGGCAGGGCCTCCCTTCTTGATTTAGGGCGTAAAGTTGCACAGGATACCCCTTGACAATAACGTAGTTAGCATTGACAATCCTCCAGAAGATAAGAACAGTATACTATTTTTGAATTTGGAAGCACATGGCAAAAGGTTCTTTTAGTCAGTTATTCAGCCAGCAACATCAGCAGAAGATCGAAGAGCTTGTCGCAATTGCAAAAGAGCAAGGTCATATCACATACGAAGAGATCAACGACATCTTGCCTATGACGTTTGATTCTGCAGAGCAGATCGATCAGATTTTGATTTTTTTGAGTGGCATGGATATTCAGGTTCTCAATCAGGCTGAAGTAGAAAGGCAGAAGGAAAGAAAGAAGGAAGCCAAAGAACTTGAGGGGTTGTCAAAGAAAGCAGAAGGGACATCAGATGACCCTGTTAGGATGTATCTCAAAGAGATGGGTTCTGTTCCACTGCTTACTCGCGAAGAGGAAGTTGAAATTTCTAAGAGGATTGAAAAAGCGCAGATCCAGATCGAAAAAATCATCATGCGTTTCCGTTTTTCTGTGCGCGAGAGTATCTCCATTGCAGGATACCTTATTTCGAATAAAGAGCGGTTTGATAAGATCATCGCAGAAAAGGAAGTCGCGGACAAAAATCTCTATCTTACCCTCCTTCCTAAATTGTGCCGGCTTCTGAAAGAAGAAGATCAGCTGCTCGAAAAGTATCTTGTAGAACTTTTTGACCCTGCAACAAAGAAAGCTGACAGGGTAAAGTTATCGGAAGCCATCGAAAAGTGCCGCATTCGTACGCAAGCTTATTTGCGCCAGATGCATTGTAAGCACAACATCATCGAAGATTTTGGCGAAGTGATCCTCACTTCCTACGATCGGTTTTTAACTCTTGAAAAAGAGATGCAAGAACTCATTCCAAGGGCCGAGAAAAACAAGTTTGCAGCAGCAAAATTAGGAGCTGTGAGACGAAAGCTTGCCAAAAGAGAGCTCGCTGCCGGCAGATCTTTAGATGAGTTTAAAAAAGATGTCCGCATGTTTCAGCGCTGGATGGATAAGAGCCAAGAAGCCAAGCGCGAGATGGTGGAGTCTAACTTGCGCCTTGTGATCTCGATTGCAAAAAAATATACTAACCGCGGTCTTTCTTTTCTCGATCTGATTCAAGAAGGGAATATGGGACTGATGAAAGCGGTTGAAAAGTTTGAATACCGAAGGGGTTACAAGTTTTCTACTTATGCAACCTGGTGGATCCGTCAGGCGGTGACAAGAGCAATTGCTGATCAGGCGCGTACGATCCGCATTCCTGTGCACATGATTGAGACGATTAACAAGGTCCTTCGTGGAGCCAAAAAGTTGATGATGGAAACAGGGCGCGAGCCCACTCCCGAAGAGCTGGCTGTAGAGTTGGGGTTGACGCCTGAGCGTGTGCGCGAAATTTATAAGATCGCTCAGCATCCGATCTCACTACAAGCAGAGGTGGGTGATGGAGGGGAGAGTCAGTTTGGGGACTTTTTGGAAGATACGGCCATCGAATCACCGGCCGAGGCTACAGGATATGCCATCCTCAAAGACAAAATGTCAGAGGTTCTCTCAACGCTTACAGATCGAGAGCGTACGGTGCTCATCGAGCGGTTTGGTCTGCTCGACGGCAAGCCAAAAACTCTAGAAGAAGTAGGTGTGCGTTTCAAAGTTACACGCGAACGAGTGCGACAAATTGAAGCTAAGGCGCTACGCAAAATGCGCCACCCAACACGTGCTAAACAATTGCAGGCCTTCTTAGATCTTCTTGAAGAAGAATGATAGATAATATTTTTTCTAAACAGGGTGTGTTAGGGAGCTGTCTTCCCGCTTTTGAAGAGCGGGAAGAGCAAAAAGAGATGGCTCGCCTTGTATTTGAAGCGTATGAAAAAGATCACATAGCACTTATCGAAGCTGCGACAGGAACCGGCAAGAGCCTGGCGTATCTTTTTGCAGCACTCTACCACGCTATCCGGCACAAGACCAAGACGGTCATTGCGACAAAAACAATTGCGCTACAAGAGCAGCTGCTTCACAAAGACATCCCTTTTTTTCTCAAAGCATTAGATGCAGAGCTTAGTGTCTGTCTTGTCAAGGGGATGGGCAACTACATCTGTAAAAGAAAGTTGGCTGAATATTTAGAAAAGCTTCTTCTCACATCTCTTTCTGAAATGATTGAGATGCAAAAGATAGAAGAGCAGGTAGAAAGAAGAAGCAAAGTGAGTTTTTCAGAACTTCCCTTTTCTGTAACTTCCGGTGTCAAAGAGAAAATCGGTGCCGAATCCCACAGCTGTAATCATGTACATTGCCCGTTTTACAAAGAGTGTGGGTTTTTTAGGGATCGAAAAAAAGCGCAAGAGGCCTCTCTTCTTGTCGTCAATCACCACTTGCTTTTATCCGACATGAAAAGAAAAAAAGATACGCCCGGTCAAGAGTCGATCTTACCTGTCTTTGATCGGTTGATCATCGATGAAGCACATCACTTCGAGCAGGTGGCTCTTGACAGCCTAGCAGAGAGGTGGCAGCGGATGGATCTTGTGCGCGCCCTCTCCAAGCTCTCGCATGAAGGACACCTATTGCTACTCAAGCAAACGCTAGCTTCTCATGTAGCTGTTCCTCCTTCTTTGGAGGTGCGTTTTGAAATTGATCTGCCAGCCCAAAAGCAGCTGACATTAGAGACTCTAGAAACCTTCTTTCTGCTGTTTAAAGAGGTGATTCTCTTTTTTTCTTCTGAAAAAAGTGGAAGGCTGCGTGTTACCCATTCTGTCCTTGAAAATCAGAGGTGGCAAGAGATTGTAAAAGCTACACACCTTCTGATCGATGCCTTAAGAAAAATTTCTCAAGGGATTAGCTCCCTTTTTCAAGAGCTGCAGCCTTTTTCCACGCTTCCTTTTTTCCCATCGCTTAGCGCATCCCTAGCAGAGCTCTCTTCAATTGCAGACAGGCTTACAAAGGGAGCAGACCTTTTAGAGGTATTCATTAAAGAAGAGCAACAGAGTCCCTCTTATGTGCGATGGATAGAATGGACAGAACAGGATCTCATTTTGGTTGAAGCCTCTCTCGATGTCTCTTCGCTACTAGAAGAGCATCTGTTTTCTAAGTTGAAAACTGTGTTGCTCTGTAGCGCAACACTTGCAACCGGCGCCTCCTTCGATCCTTTGAAAAAAAGATTGGGATTTAAAGACGATCTCAAAGAATTGATTGTCCAATCTCCTTTTGATTTTTCCAAAAGAACCCTGTTCACAGTGCCTCTAGATGTTCCACTTCCCTCTTCTCCCGATTTCTTCTCTGCTTTTATCGACCTTTCTAAAGCCATCATCGACATCAGTCGCGGTAGCACCCTTATACTTTTTACCTCCTACATGCAGCTCAAGCAAGCAGCAGCCTCGCTCTCTTCTCTTCCTTACCCCCTCCTTTGTCAAGGGGATCTTTCTAGACATGCGCTCCTTGAAAAATTTAGAGCTCAGGAAGGGAGTGTCCTGCTTGCAACTGATTCTTTTTGGGAAGGGGTCGATATTCCGGGAGAAGCCCTTCGCTGTGTAATCATTGTGAAGTTGCCGTTTGCAGTCCCAAGCGATCCACTACAAGAAGCATATGCTGAAGCGTTAGAACAATCGGGAAAAGATCCGTTTCTTGACTTTTCTGTTCCCCAAGCAGTGATCAAGTTTAAGCAAGGGTTTGGGCGGTTGATGCGTCATCACAAAGATAGAGGGTGCGTTGTCTGTTTGGATCACCGGATTGTAACAAAAAGGTATGGTAAACAGTTCCTGCAGAGCCTGCCCGAGTGTAAGACTTTTTTTGGAAAAAAAGAAGATATGCTTAAAGAGATGCAGAAGTTCTACTCAGATGTAAAACCTGGAGCGTAGCGGGATCGAACCGCTGACCTCAACAATGCCATCGTTGCGCTCTACCAACTGAGCTAACGCCCCAATGCTAGGGCAGTATAGGGGATGCACTACTTTTTCTCTACCTTTTATCACAATCTTGTGACACACTCCACTTGTCGGAGGGCTTGTGGATATGAGTAAAGAAGTTTTAAATGACGGCAAGACGGTATTTGCAAAGACGATTTCGAAAGATTGGATTGTTTCGCATAGAAAAGTTGTGTTAGCCGGATGCATAACTCTTCTTCTTCTTTTCTTTGTTATTTTTCAGTGGTTGCCAAAGATTACGCGCGTCTCTTCTCCGATTAACACTGCCTTCTACTCAGCAGCTTTGGAGAGCGATCTAGAGGAATTAAAAAAATGGGAAGAGACCTTTAAAAAAGAACCGCTCCTCAAATCGCATTTGGGACAAGAATTAGCAGAGCGTTTTTTGATGGTAGGTGATCTGTCTTCTGCAAAAAAATATATGCAAGCACCTAAGTCTCACTTGCTCTCTTCTTACTATGTTCGATTTGCAACTAATACTTTTATGATCACCTCCGCTCGTTATGAAGAAGCGTTAACAGAAGCCAAGTGTCTTAAAAAAGATCTGGAAGAAGATAGTGATTTTTGGAATGCCCAAGATAAAATGGTGCGCTCAGGTTCTCTTCTTTTTGCATACAATTTGATCCGTATTGCAGCTCTAGAACGACAGCTAGGTTCAAAAGAGGGAGAGCTTGCTGCTTGGGAAGAATTCATTGCTCACTCTGGTTGGGAAGGCGCGCCCAAAAATTTGCGGATCTACGATAGAGAAGCTTACTCTTTAATTGCGCAGCATTTCGAAAAAGAGGATCTCTCTTTTCTCGATTACATCCGCGATAGAAAAAAATCGCTTACTGTCTCATCCGCTGATTATACATCTCAATGACATGGTGGTGCATGCTTTTGCCGCCATGTAGCCCCAAGATCAGAAAATACAGGGGAGGAATGACAATCGCGATCACTAAGATGACAACTGCCAAAACAAGCTGAGTCATTTTCTCTTGTTTAAAGAGAAATTGGAGTATCTTTTTCGAAATATATTCTACTTTTCCGGATAACAGTGTTCCGCCAACGACCCCTAAGAAAGCCGCCACAACAGCCCAACCTGTACCCCACATGATAAAAGAGAAGATGCAAGCAAAGAAAAAGAGCAAACATAAAAAGACTTCGAATCGATTTTTCTTGGCAAACTCTTCTATCTCTTTAATAGACATACCGTCCTTCTCTCCCATATACACCTCTTCTTTATCTCATTAAATATAAAATAATGATTATTAATCAATAAAAAAATTATACACCTCGGTATATAGTGTCCATCGCATTTAGGGTGTGCTCAAATAGAAACCGGCTGTGGATGAGATCAGAGGCTGCCTTCCCATAGAGGGGGCATAGGTCGGGGTTTTTGATAAGATGCAGCACTGCCTCTTTTATACTCTGAGGAGAGAAGGGGGGGACAACTACCCCTGTTTGTTCATGAAGGCATACCTCAGGCAATCCTCCAATTGTGGTCGTGATCAGAGGTTTTTTGAGGAAAGCGGCCTGCAGGCTCGCTTGAGAGATCCCTTCATGGGCAGTGCTCAACAGGGTAAAGATGTCAAGGGCGGCAATAGCCGGAAAAGGGTTATCTAGATGCCCTGTGAATGTCACAATACCCTCAAGGCCCATCTCTTTGACCTTTGGAGCATACTGATCCACATACCCTCCTCCGATAACGACCCATTTGATTTGAGGGTGATCTTTGAGAAGCCTTGCGGCTTCTAATAGGTCTAAGATCCCTTTCCAGGAGCGTACAAAGCAGGCAGTACCGATCAAGATGTCCGTAGGAGATAAGCTAAGCGATTCCCTAAATGCTAGTATCTCTTGCTTTTTCACGTCAATCTCGTCCGGGTTAATCCCTGTAGGAACACATCGGATAAGAGAGGGGGAAAGGTGCGCTTGTTTACAAATAGTGGGGATGATAGCAGAAGAGGTGGTGACGACAAAATCGGACAGTATTCTGTAAAGAAGGACGCTATTAAGCCCCCCTTTTGTGGGGGTGGAAAGGTGGCGGGTACGAATGACTTTTTTCTTGCACAGCCGCCCTGCAATTCCGCCGAGCCAAGCATCTTTTGATGAATGTGTATTGATGCAATCGATTTTTTCTTTTTTTATGATCCGGAGGAGTCTAAATAGACAAAGGGGGTTGGTTTTAGAAAAGGGCAACTCATAGACTGTAAAACCTGCTTGTCTTGCTTTTGCAATCAGTTTGCCTCCTTTTTGAACCGCAAAAAGGATCTCATGCCCTCTTTCTCGCATGCCGATCGATTCTCTTAATATGCGGATCTCTTGTCCTCCCCAACCCGAGGAGCTTTCAGTGTGCAAAACGCGCATGGATATAGTCTCTAATGGTCCTGTGGCCGGCCGCAAAGGGCAGGCTCTTCAGTTTAGCAATCGGAACCCATTCATGGGAAGCAAGATCCACCGGGCTATGGAGTTGCCATATCGTTGGCTGGAGGGTGGCCTTAAAACGGGTAAAATGGTGTGTGATAGGGGACATTGTCTCTATGAAGGTGGCATCAGGAGGGGGCTGTTGAAAAGCAAACAGATAAAGATCCGCCATGAGCCGCCCTTTTTCTCCTTTTTTGACAAGGACCTGCCCTTCATATATCAAGATAAAGACAGAATGCATAAGAGGAGTTAAGGCTTTTGGGGGGCTTTTTTTAGGCAAACTTTTTTCAATTCCTTGCCGTCTGCTCAGGCACTCTCCTTGAAGGGGACACTCATTGCAACAGGGTTTTTTTTTACAGATGAGGGCTCCAAGTTCAATGATCCCTTCGACAACACGCCATGGAGCCTCATCCGGAAGCAATTCTTCGGCAAGCACTTGCATATGCTTTACCGTTTTTGTCAGGCTCACATTTTCTTGGATTGCAAAATAGCGACTCAGCACGCGGATGGCATTGCCATCAAGGGCGGCTTTTTTCTTTCTGAATGCAAAGCTTAAAATCGCCCCTGCTGTATAGGGACCAAGCCCCTTTATTGAAATGAGTTGTTCGTATGTATCGGGGATATTGCCCTCAAAGTGTTGCATGATGTACTTGGCCCCTTCATGCAAGTTTCTGGCCCTTGAGTAATAACCCAACCCCTCCCAGGTATGGATTACCTCTTCTAGGGAAGCCTTTGCTAGAGAAGATAATGTCGGGAATTTTTGCATCCACCTGATAAAGTACCCAATGACCACACTTGCCTGCGTCTGCTGGAGCATGACTTCGGAGACCCAGACTCTATAGGGAGATCTATCTTGTCTCCAAGGAAAATCTCTTTGGGTAGCTTCAAACCAATCTGAGAGCTTTGCACAAAACAGGTCGGCAATTTTTTCCCTCTCTTTCTCGGCAAGAAAAGGTTTATTCATAGGACAGCTCCCCTTGTGGCACACTTCTTGCTCCTCTTTATTACAAGCACCAATACCAAAAGAGGTGCTTTATGAATCAAGAGTCATGGAAAGAGTTGCAAAATTGTATCGAAAAAGAGATGGAAAAGGAAGTTTATTTGATGCGTGAGCTTTTGTCCAATATGCATCAAGAAGAGGTGTCTCTCATGCTTCAGGATAAAGCAGCCCTTGCAGCTACACTGGACAAACGCTCTTCACTGCTTGAAACCCTTGGCTCTTTGCGAAAAAACAAGCAGACAATGATCAAAGATCTTCATGGTGCAACGCCCTATTTTCCTTCTTCTATAGAGATGGACACTCTGTATGAACAGCTGAATGTACTAAGTGAAAAGATCCATCGTCAATTTACAACTAATAGGAAGTTAACACTCTATCCCGACCGTTATCTTCCTCATCTTGAATATCTGCATGAAAAAACAAAAGCAGCGCAAAAAACTAAGGTAATCACTTTACAGATAAATAAATAATATCCGATCCTTGTGTGCTATGGATCACCTCAAGTTAGCAGGGCTTATTTACGGGGATGTGGAGCACTATCTAGACCACCTGGCGCCTTTATGTGCTTGGATTCAGGTCCCTTTGATCTTGACCGATGAAGGGCTTGTAGACAAAGCAAAAGCCTATTATCCCGGTCTAGAGGTTGTACATTTGGAGCCTCACATTGCCACAGAGACACTAGTTGCTCACTTTGATGCTATTCTTTGCTGTACCCCAAGAGACATTTTCGATGAGGTGTTCTTCTTTGCCCAGCAACTCTTCCAAAGGCAGGTGCCGACTATCTGGTGTCCACACGGTAATTCTGATAAAGGGATGCACAGCTTTTATATGGAAGCGCTTGCCAAAGAACAAGGAGCTCTGATCTACGGTAAACGGATGCTCGAATTTTTACAGGTAAAAAACGTGTTCCATCAGCTCAAAGGGCATGTAATGATGGGCAACATAAGAAGAGCCTATTTCAATGAGCATAAAACATTTTATGAGCATCTGGCGGAGAGTCATATTGGAAGAAAACTCCCTCTAGCCAAACGAACCTTTCTTTATGCGCCTACTTGGCAAGACTCTGAAAACAACAGCTCTTTTTTCGACGCGATCAAACCTCTTATTGAAACATTACCAGACAGTAATAACCTGATTGTAAAATTGCATCCCAATTTAAAGCGGCAAAAAGAGTTTGAAGTAGAAGAGATTACCGATCACTATTCTTCCCATCCTCACGTCTTATTTCTAGAGAACTATCCTCCTATCTACTCTCTACTTAACCTTGCGGATGTCTATATCGGAGATATGTCTTCGATTGGCTACGATTTTTTAAGTTTCAATAGGCCTCTGTTTTTCCTCTCTCCTCACGAAGAAAAAAGCTCCTATTTATTTCGCTGCGGTATTGTGATTGAAAAAAAAGATTTCAAGAACATCCACCAGCAGATTTCTCATTTCTTTGACTTTGAGCTCAGAGATTTTTCCACTTTAAGACAAGAGGTCTATCAGTTGACCTTTTGTCACGAGAAAACCAAAGAGCAATTAAAAGCAGAAGTTGAGCATCTAGCAAAAGAACTTACTCGTCAGTAAAAGACCGCACTGTGGGGCTGGCAAGGCCGCTATTGATGAGTAGGTCAACCACTTGCGGGCTTTGTCTTCCGTAGATCATTTGCCGTTCCGTGTGCCCTGTTTTGGAGTAGGGCTCAAGAAGAGTTGGAGCGATGCCGAGCTCCAAGAGGCGCTCCCACAGAAATTCTTGTCTTGTCCCTTCAGCATACTTTTGGACTCCTCCTGACAGTTCGATAGCAGCAGGCAGGGGATTAAGAGGGGCTTGGTCATAAGGGTGAACAAAAAATACAACAGAGAAGCGGTCCTGATCCGGCGATTCTGCCACTACGCGGTGATGAGAACTCACAAAGAGGCCATTGGTCATGTTTTCTAGCATGTCACCGATATTGACGACAAAGGCATCTTCGGGGACCACGACATTTAGCCATTTTCCATCGATCTCGACTTGTAGACCTTTGGCTGTTGCGTAGGGAAGGATTGTCAAAAGATCGATATCCGTATGAGGCGCTGCCCAAAATAGTTCTCCTTGATCGCCATGAATCTCTTCTTGCGTCATAGCAGGATAGTAAAGCGCTCTAAGAAGCGAATCTCCCCCTTTTACCATCCGGTTAAGATAGTCAAGATCAAGAGAAGTAGTGCTGTGTTTGTTGATTGTAGAAACTATCGCTCTCTGAAGAGGAACGGTATACTGCTCTAATTCTTTAAAAAGGGTGGTAAAAGCCTCTTCAAAACCGGATTGATCAGGCCATATATTCGGACAGGGATTCTCTGCACTTGTAATGTGGTAGAATTCTTTTTTGTCTTTTCTTTTGCATCCTTTGGCAGATTCGCTGGGGACAAAGCCCCGTTGTCCATTCAGATGGGTAGCAAAAGAGCGCATCTTATAATCAGAGCCTTGTTTGAAGAAAGTGTATGATTGATCATATGCAGAAGAGATGATGTCAGCATCTATACCTGTATTTCTTACAGCAAAAAAACCAACAGTTTGCATCGCATCATAGAGCGTGTCTAAAAATGCCTCTTTTTTCTCTTCGTTGTAGTAGTCCTGCATATCTACAACAGGGATCGCTAAGTCAAGCGCTGCAATATGAGTACAAGCAAACAAAAGAGCAAAAAATCGCATAATCTCTCCAGATTAAAAGGAAAGTTTTAGCATTTACACGCAAATTTTGTCTACAAGGGGGGTAGCACAAAGACATAAGAAAGGTGGCTTAAGTCGCATACAAGAGGGGATGCCTGCAGGGAATAAGCAATGGCTCCTTCTTTGAGGGGATCGACAGTAATCACAGTGGCTACTTTCAGTCCGGCAGGAAATAGTCCGTCCCAGCCTGTGGTCAAAAGAAGATCTCCTTTTTCAAGCAAGTGGGGATGCTTGGATTGTAAAGGATGAGCCGGACCCTCTGCATCGGGAAAATCGTAGTTAAAGCCAACGCCTTTTAAGGTCATCTCGCGAGAGCGCCAAAGAGCTGTTCCAGAGCCCTTCACCTCTCCTTTGGCAAGATAGAAATCAGGAGCGTCTATCTCGAGCTTCTCTTGTAAAAGAAGTAGAGAAGAAATAAGGGAATTTTTTTCCTCGAATGCTCCTAGGTCGTTACGTGTTTGTAGAGCTTGCAAAAGGGCTTTGACATGCTCAAAAAGATAGCGATTTTGCTCTCCTCCTCTGACAGCCCTTACAGAAATAGAAAAGCAAGAGTCTGTGATTAGGCGCACGCGAGACTGTGTGTCGCCTACAAATTCGACAATTCCGACAACGCAAGACCCTAAGATCACAGGACTGTTTTTAGCGATCACCTTTTTCCCAAGGCGCACATTTTGTTTTTCTCCGACATTGATCCATAGGCTACTGCCAAAAAGAGCTGGCTCTCGAAATGAAATTTGTGCGGGAACGGCCAGGCTTGTCAGGCGCAGAATCTCTTTGATTTCATTGACTCTGCGCTTAAAGAAATCTGATTGTGAAAATGAGGGGGAGAGTTGTTGATACCTTTGCCATTCTTGCTTGATTCTATCTTCTTGGGCAAGCCACTGTTTGACATTATCTAACTGAGAGCGAAGCAAAATAATTTCTTGTCGCAGCTCCTCTTTTTCCCTTGTAGATACAGAGGATGAGGATGCAAACATTTGTCTGACTTTATCAACTCCTTGCCAGCAAGGAGCTATTGAGGATGTGGCAAAAGCGCGTATTCTTTCTGTGACTTTCACAGGAAAGCTTAAGAGGATAAAGAAGCTCAAGATCAGAAAAAAATAAGGGGTATATGAAATTCTTCTCATAAAGTTTTTACTGCTTCTATCACTCTTTGCACATTTTGTGGTGTCAGTCCACATACATTGATACGACCATCTGAGGGCATATAGATAGCGTGTTTTTTTATCAAGATATGGACTTGCTCTTCATGTAGTCCCAAAAAAGCAAAAAGGCCTTGACACTCTTTGAGATGGGGGAATTGGGGGACTAGTAAATGACGCATCGATGTAATGCGCTCTCTCATATGCGATAACTCTTTTTCAAATGGGGAATACAGATCGTTTAAGACAATAGCTGCCACTTTGGCTCCGTGAGAGGGGGGATTCGAATAGTTTGTACGAATCATCTGCTTGACTCTCGATGCTACCCTCTCTTTATCCTCTCCATTCTGGCAAACAATGAAAAGGGTTCCTACTCTCTCCGAATAGAGGCCCAAGTTTTTAGAATGGGAGACAGCAACAAGCATCTCTTCTCCTGTCTCCAAATGACTGCGGACAGCATATGCATCTTCTTCTATTCCCTTACCAAGACCCTGATAAGCAAAATCAAAAAAAGGCAAAAGATGCCGTTTTTGACAGATGTTTTGAACCTCTTGCCATTGTTTGTGTGACAGATCGGTTCCTGTCGGATTATGGCAACAAGCATGTAACACAACTGTTGAGAGTTCAGGCAGCGTATTCAATGTGCCAATAACTTCTTGAAACAAAAGTTTGTGATTTTGGATGTCATAGTAAGGATAGCTTTCGACGTGCAAGCCCGCGCTTAAAAAAATCCCTCTATGGTTTGGCCATGAAGGATTCGAGATCCACACAGAGCTTTTGATTTCCTCTTTTAAGAAGGTAGCTCCAATTCTGAGGGCGCCGGAACCGCCCGGCGTTTGGAAAGCTGCAATTCTTGGCTTATGTTGTTCCCATAACTTTTTCCCAAAGACAAGTTTTCCGACAGCTTCAAGATAAGCCGGATCGCCACTAATGGGTAGATATTCTTTTGTGGTTTCTATGCTCAGAAGGCGCTTTTCAGCTTCTTTGACAGGAGCAAAAACAGGAGTTTTTAGATGAGCATCTTTGAAAAGGCCCACTCCTAAGTTGATCTTTTCTTCTCTTGGGTCCTGCAAAAAGGCTTGAGTGAGCCCCAAGATGGGGTCAGCTGGAGCTAATGGGATGGAGGCAAATTTAGTCATAAAAATTCTTGTAACCTGCTTTTGTAATGACTATCGTATCTTCATAACGTACGCCGCCAAGTTCTGCAATATAAAGGCCGGGTTCGATTGTAATAACCATTCCTTCTTCAAGGGGTGTGTCTTTATCGGGGCTGTCAAATTTGATGCGCGGAAATTCATGGATTTGCAGTCCGACTCCATGTCCAAGAGCATGCAGAAATAGGGGCTCTACCCCCTCTTTTTTAAAAATAGAGCGGACGGCCACATCCAAATTGCCAATGGCAGTGCCCGGGCGGCAAAGGGAAAGGGCTTTTGCATGCGCAGCTTTTGTTATTCGCAGTAACTTGTGTAAAGTGGGATCTGCTCCTTTGGGAACAAGTGTGCGCGTCATATCGGAGTGATACCCTTTTAAACACAGGCCGATGTCGATCAGCACAACATCATTTTTTTTAAGCTTTGTTTTTCCGGCTCTGTGATGGGGCATGGCGCTGTTTTTCCCAAAAGCAATGATGGGTTCAAAGCTTAAAGCTTCAGCTCCATGCTTTAAGGCAAAAAGTTGAAGCGCTTTGGAAACTGCTTGCTCTGTGATTCCGGGTTTAAGATGAGCGCGGATAGAGCAAAACCCTTTCCAAAGAAGGGAAGCGCTTTTTTTAAGCTTTTCAATCTCTTCTTTTGTTTTGATGCCGCGAAAGCTGCGAAAATCCCTTGGCACACAGTTCGGAAATAAAGATTGTAGCTGTAAAAATCGCTCATAAGAGGTATGCGCAGCATTAAATTCTAGGGAGGAAATTTTTTCTTTTTCGAAAAAATTTAATAAATTTTCCTTCGAATCTAAAGCGGTTGTCAAAGAGCTCTTGCTTCCAAGATATCTGGAATCTAGCAGTAACAACACGGCTTTTTTAGAAATGAGGAGCTTGCCGGAGGAGCATTTAACACCTGTTAGGTAAAGTAGATTAAGAGGATCTTCGATCAAAAGAGCCGTTGAGGCCTTCAAAGTGGCTTGGATTTGTTCAATGTGCACAGATTAGCTCCTCTTTGAGGATAAAGGGAGTTGTGTTCGATGCTTTCACAAGTTCAATGGCTTCTCCAAGAGAATAAGAGGTGCGTCTTGTTAACACAGGCTTTGTAAGCCTTAAGATCACATCCTCTTTGCATAAGGTGTTTTCACTTTGTAATAGATCATTTAAAAAGGGAAGCACCTCATTTTCTTCCATGAAAGAAGGCAGGGTGCTAACAATAAACCCTGTCTTTCCGGCCTGCTCTATCTGCAATCCTAAATCTTGCAGCAAAGGCAAATAGGTAATAAGTTTTTCAGTTTCAGCAAAAGAAAAAGAGAGCGCAAGAGGCAGTAGGAGATGTTGTGAGGAACAGATCTGTTGCATCATCTTAGATGATAATAGCTGTTTTTTACAGGAAGGTAGATGAAAAAAAGCAATCCCTTCCTCGTTGTGACACAAAAGATACTCTTTATAAAGACCAATGGGTTGAATAGATGGGCCGATCGGTAAAGTGATTTGAGAGACTCTTTCTTGTCTTGGCTCCTCTCTTAAAACGAATGGAAGAGGTGTAAAGTCAGAAAACGATATCTTGGAGGGAGAAGAGAAGTGTAGTACATCTTGGATTGCACTTTGTAGAGCGTATCTAATCACCGATTCTTTCTTGAGCCTTACCTCTTTTTTTTGTGGGTGGACATTCACATCCACATCTTCGGAGGGGATGTGTAAATGCAAAAGATAGAGTGGATGCTCGCCTGTATTCAGAGAAGTTCCATACCCCTCTTTTACAGCAAATGTGATAGGAAGAGAGTGGATGGGTCTGCTGTTAATAAATAGATGTTGCCCAGACCTGTTATGCCTTGTGTATTCGGGAAAAGAGATGAGTCCTTCCCCTCGACACTCCGGGTGAGAAAGTGTAATTTTTTTGCAATTTTGCACAAATTCTTTTCCAAGCAGCAGTTCAGCTCTTTCCATAAGAGAGCTCTGTTTTGGCAAAGAAAAAATCTCTTTACCCTGCTGGATTAAAGTGAATCCTATGTGCGGGTGGCCAAGCGCAAGTGCTGTCAGCATTCTTGTGATCTCACTACTACTTGCAGAGGCGCTTTTTTGGAACGCTTTGCGAGCCGGCACATTATAGAAAAGGGAGCTGACCTCTATTGTGGTGCCTCTGACTCGCGCGTGGGGGTGGACACTCTCTATTTTCCCTCCCTCTATTTTCACGTAAGTTGCCGATTCTTTGCAGGTTAGGATTTCTAGTGTTGAGATCGCTGCAATTGACGCTAGCGCTTCGCCGCGAAATCCCATGGTTGTTAAAGAGAGCAGATCTTCGGTGTTTACAATCTTTGATGTGGCGTGGCGCTCTAAGCACAACACAGCATCGTCCGGGCTCATGCCACATCCATTATCGCTGATTTTGATCCACTGAAATCCCCCACCTTTTGTTTCTACCGTGATCAGAGAGGCCCCGGCATCGATGCTGTTGTCCACAAGTTCTTTGATGACACTTGCCGGATTTTCAATCACTTCTCCTGCTGCAATTTGGTTGATCGTGATTTCTGAAAGAAGATGGATTGTCTTGTTCATATTTTCTCGTTATACTTAAATCAAAGCTAAAGATCGAGTAAAATGGATCATTTATCCGCTGCAAAAGAAATTGTAAGACAATTAGTTGACAGAGGGCACACCGCTTATTTTGCAGGCGGATGGGTGCGAGACCTTTTGCTGAATCACCCCTCTGACGATATTGATATTGCCACTTCTGCAAGTGTTGCTGAAATCCAGTCTGTTTTTTCCAGAACAGTCCCTGTCGGGATCGCCTTTGGGATTGTGATTGTTGTGCATAAAGGGCACTCATTTGAAGTGGCAACTTTTCGTCAAGATAGTGGCTATCTCGATGGGCGGCGCCCCACAGAAGTGATTCCTTCCTCTCCACAAGAGGATGCCAAACGGCGTGATTTTACAATCAATGGGATGTTTTTTGATCCTCTAAGAGACGAACTGCATGATTTTGTGGGGGGCAAGAAAGATCTAGAACAGGGAATCATCAGGGCAATCGGCAATCCTGCTGCGAGGTTCTTAGAAGATCGCCTGCGTATGATGCGTGCGATCCGGTACGCTACAAGGTTTGGCTTTAAAATCGAAGAGAAGACAAAGGAGGCGCTTATTGCCTATGCCACAACACTTCTTCCCTCTGTTGCGATCGAGCGCATTTGGCAAGAATTCAAGAAAATGTCCCAATTTGATCACTTTGATAAAGGGCTTGCGGCTCTCTATGATGTGGGTCTTCTTCAGGTGATCTTCCCCTCTCTTAAAGAATGTCGTATAGAGCCTATTTCTCGCATGCCCAATGGCACTCCTACAATTGCTGAGGTTCTTTTTTTATTTCCTCAAATCGATCAACCTTCTCTTATCGAGCTTTGCGAATATCTAAAAATTTCTTCCGAAGAAAAAGAGATCGCCCTTTTTTTACACAAAAGCCGCCATCTCTTTTCTCTTCCCCTAACAGATGCCGAGTGGGTTCTTTGGTACGCATCTCCTCATGCTCCTTTAGCGCTTCAATGTAAAGCAGCTTTACTTGAGCAAGAGGCGGCCGGTGCTTTTCTTATTTATCACGCAAAGCGGCAAGAAGAGCTTGACTTTTGGATCCGTGCTGTAAAAGAGCCTGTTGTTCGATCGAGCCATTTGTTTAAAGAGGGGATTGGTCCTGGGAAAAAGATGGGGCAGCTTCTCAAAGAAGCGGAAAAAATCAGTATTGAGCATCGGTTAAAAGACCCGGATTCTGTCATCGCTATTTTGAAAAAAGCGGCACTCTGGAATACTTAACGCTCGATGTTAAGAAGAGTTTATTTTTTATTCGCCTTCGCTCTGTTTGGTTTAACCATAGCAGCAGGTCTTGATCGCCTGTTGCATCGTGGTGGAACCAAGTTTTCTTTAAGACATGTCCACACATCGAATCTATTTTCTCCGGAATTTAGTATTCCGGCTCTTTCCCTTCAAAAAAAACAGCAGCTAGAAGAAGTTTTTTCTCAAAAATTTCTCCCCTACAATAAGGGGATTCGTTCAGAGGCTTTTATCTCTGAAGATGGGCGCTATGTATTGCATTTTTTAAGAAGGCAGAGTGTAAAGGCGAAAAGTTTTCTTGCCTATTTGCCCTTTGCATTCAATCCTTACTATCATCGTCTGTTAGACACCAAAAAACATGCGACTGCTACGATGCAGGCTTGGCATAGAGCGTTTTTGCATCTACAAGAGGAGATGGCGCTTGTCTATGTGCATTTTGACAATCAGGAGCGGCTAAATCATAAAGTGTTGCTTTTAGATGAAAACCTAGAGTCTCATTATGTCGATCTTGACAAGACTCTATTTTATGTCCAAAGACATGCAGATCTTTTTTATCTTAAGCTTTCAGATTTTATACATCACCAAGAATGGGAAAAAGCAAAAGAAGCGGTCGATTCTGTGTACACACTCCTTGAAAGCCTGTTTGAAAAAGGGGCGTTAGATACACAACAGCTTGTCTATTTTGAGCCTTTTCTTGTGGACAATCGAGCCGTTCAACTTGACATTGGGCCTCTTTATCCGCGAGACCGTCTTCCTGTGAACTGCTCATGCCATCGGAGGGGAGACTGTCCTAAGGTGCTTTTTGAAGCAACCGAAAGGATGCGCCTTTGGATTGAGCAACATGCTCCTTGGCTTCAAAAGACTGATCAATCACTCGAATCGCCTCCTCTTGGACAATCAGGCTTAAATGGGGATATAGATCCATGATCCAAGCATTCAACTGATCTGCTGCTCGAATGAGTTCTTCTCGGGTATTGAAAGGGGATTTCATGGAAACATCTCTACAAAGTTTGCTGCAGTCAAAGTATATGGCGCGATCCTCCACAAATCCGAACTGGTTTTCTAAGAGTGTGTGTTGGCTTGCAAATCCTTTTTCGCAACTGATTGCAATGAGGCTGAAAAAAGAGCGCACCGCTTCTCTAAATTTTCTTTCCTCTTTCTGCATGGCAAGCGTTGCTAATTTTTCAAAGATAGGTTCTCCTTTTCTTTGCACAACAAATTCCACCCGATTCAAGTCAACAGGATGTTTCAGTCCACTTGTGTCTACTACGATCAAAGGTTCTCTAAATTCTCTGTGTTTATTCAAGTGTAGATAGATCAGATCTGTCTCATGCCGAAATGTCTCGTATACTTCTTTGTAATTTGTGAACAAGTGTTCAGATAAATAGGGACTGTCTGTATGGGATGGGTAGCCGAAATAGCGCAGAAAAGTAAGGGGGTGTTCTTGCAGCCACCCTTTAGGCGACCACCCGTTTTTTTTAAAAAATCTGATTACATATTCTTGGTCTTGACTGGAAAAAACGTAACAGTATCGATCCGCTCCTAAGTAATAGTATTCCTGAGAGAGTACTTTTTTAGAGAGCCACTCTTTTTGGGCATCAGAGAGGGGCTCTATTTCCCAGTAATCATTAAAGGGAAGATTTGATTGAATCTTTGCTGTATCAAACCCTCCCTTCTTAAAGCAGATGCTAAGTCCTACCAAAAGAATGGCCACCGGGAGCAACATGATGATCGTTACAGGTAAATGCGCCAGTTGCTTTTTATGCATGGGCCATATGATGGCAAATTCTTGACTATAACCTAAAGGGTAAAAATTTTTTTACTCTCAACATAAGATGAGGTGTTATGGTATAATCCCGCTTATAAGAGGTGTGATGTCGATTGCCAGTTTAACAGTCAGTCTTGTTGCTTGCCACGGCGGGCCTGCAGCTCATTTTGCAGAGTTTACAAAACAACTACCTTCTCATATTCGGGTAGAAATTCATGCATCGGGTCCAGCATTAAAGCAGTTCCAAGATCTTGGTGTTGAGGTAAATTATCCTTTTAGCATTGCTGACGATACAGATTCTCTTGCATCCCAAATTGCAAAAACTTGCGCCTCTGCTTCCTTGGTCATTACAGATGTAGGTCATCCATTCGATATTAAAATACAACAGGCTTTGAAAGAGGCAAACATCAGAGCCTTTGCTTATTATGATAATCCTGAGCTTTATGTGCCAGGAGGTTATTCAGATACAGCGCGTCAGGTTATGGAGGTATCAACGCGGGTCTTATTTGCTAACAAAAATCTTGTGACCCAATTCTTGAAATTCGATGGGCGGGGGATTGGATACTACTCAATTGATCAAGCTGAAACAATTGCTAAAGCAAGATCAGAGAATCAAGATGAAATAAGGAAGAAATTTTTAAAAGAGGACGCTTCCCCAAAAATTTTGGTCTATTTTGGCGGCAATAACGAAACCTATTTTAACCACGCTTTCCCAGCGGCTCTTGAAATTTTGCAAGAAGATATGAAAAACAATAAAGATTTGATGTTTTTCTTCCAGCAACATCCGGGAGCTAAAAAAGAGAATAGAGACATCGACATACTGAATGCGTGGATGGAGTTGTTAGATGATGACATGAAAAAGAGGATAGTGATTTCTTCCCTATCTTCTTTAGACGCTCAGGTTTTAGCGGATGTTGCTTTGTACTATCAAACAAGCATGAGTCCTCTATGGGCCTTAGCTGGTATCCCATGCGTGCAAATAGGACATGAACCGTATCAAGATATGTTAGTAACAAGCGGTTTTGTGCCTGCGGTTGTAGCACCGGGTCAGCTGTCCACTCTTTTAGATGCGCAACCAATTCCAAGGGAAAAAATTCTTGAAATGTTAGGGTATGATCCCGAATGGAAGAGTCATTTTTTACAAGTCATACAAGAGCGTTAAGTGATCACAAGTCCCTCTAACACACTGGTTAAGCGTCTTACCCGTTTGCGCGTTGACAAAGCGTATCGCAAGGCTGAAGGTTGCGTTGTGATCAGTGGTCTTAAACTCATCTCAGAGGTAGGAAAAGCATTTGTTATTAAAACTCTTGTAATAGGAGAGGGTGTGGAAATTCCCCTCGGGATTCGGTTTGAGACATTACAGCGCGTAAAAAGTTCTCTTTTGAAACAGATTACCGGATTAGAGCAGCCCGAGTTGTACGCAGCAGAAGTCGAAGCTCCAAAAGAACAAGATGTATCCTCTTGCAAAAAGCTGCTTGTGCTAGATCAGGTCGCAGACCCGGGGAATTTAGGGACGCTACTCAGAACGGCACTCGGACTTAGGTGGGACGGGGTATTTTGTGTAAGAGGGTGTGTCGATCTTTTTAATGACAAGGCGCTCCGAGCTGCAAAAGGGGCCACCTTTTTCTTGCCATTTCAGTTAGGATCCTATGAAGAGTTATCTGTATTGCTAAAAAACAGAACATGTTTCGTTGCAGAAGCTTGTGGCAGAGAAGTAGAAAAAGGAATGGGGGAAGGGTGCATTGCCTTAGTTTTAGGGAATGAAGCGCACGGTGTAGGAGAGGCTTTTGCTAATTTCCCTAAAGTGGGAATCCCATTGCATGAAAAGATGGAATCGTTGAATGTGGCGGTGGCCGGTGCAATTTTAATGGATCAGTTAAGACATGCCTAAAGACGACGACATTTGGCATTTAGAAGAAGAGTTCCACAGTCAAGATCGTAAGCAATTTCGCAAAGAGAGCAAGCGCGCATCGAAAAGCGATCGCTCCAAATATAAGAAAACAGATCAGGATCAAATCAAAAAAAAAGAAGTGGATATAACCCTATGTCAAAAAGGGCGAGTGCTTGCGATTTTTCCGGAAGGGATTGTTGTTGAAATAGAAGGAAAAGAACAACTGTGTCACTTGCGGGGCTCTTTAAAACAAGAGGCCACACGGCTGAAAAACCTGATTGCGGTTGGCGACTTTGTCTTTGTGGATGCCTCATCTCTTATTGTCTCTATCGAGGAGCGATTTTCTATCTTATCGAGAGCTGATAATTTGTCTCGCAATAAAGAGCAGCTGATTGCTGTGAACGTAGATCAGGTGCTAATTACAACCTCTGTTGTATTGCCAGAGTTAAAAGTTTCTCTTATTGATCGGTATATCATTGCAGCAAAAAAAGGGCGGTTAACGCCTGTGATCTTGGTCAATAAGATCGATTTACTCGAAGAAGAAAGTTACGAAAAGGCGCTCTTTGAAGAGTTTGTCACTGTTTATCGGGATTTGGGATTTTGTGTGATTCCTTTGAGCATTAAGACAAAAGAAGGGATTGATGCTTTAAAAGAGGTGATGAAGGGAAAAACGTCTGTTTTTTCCGGGCAATCAGGAGTGGGGAAATCGTCACTGATCAATGCTGTAACAAATGCAGATCTTGCAACAGGGGGCATTGTGCAAAAAACAAAGAAGGGGTCGCATACGACCACCACCACCCATTTAATTCCTCTAGAGGGAGGGGGATTTTGTATTGATACCCCGGGTATTCGCAGTTTTGGCGTGTGGGATCTGAACCCAAGTGAGATTGTCCACTATTTTGACGAGATTGCTAAAATAGGAAAAAAGTGTCGTTATCCTGATTGTACACATAGACAAGAGCCCGATTGTGCTGTGCAAAAGGCTTTAGATAAAGACAAGATTTCTCTGTTGAGATTTGCCTCTTATTGTGCTTTGATGGATAGCTGTATAGCCGAACACAAAAAGAGATAGTATGAGCCTTCCCAGTATTCTAAACCTCTGCTTTTCGCGCCTTTTTTGCCATATTTCGAGACCGCTTCTTGGTCTACTTTTTTAAGTATGTCCTGCGAAGCGGTCCCAAAATCTGAAAAAAAATGCATCAAAAATCAAACACTTATAATACTGGGATAGGCTCATGGTCACAATTACCGCAATTTCTGCCCTCGAAATTCTCGATTCTAGAGGGATTCCCACTCTAAAAGTTTTTGTCAGAGCAAGCGATGGGTCGTGCGGGGCCGCTTGCGTGCCCTCGGGGGCCTCTACAGGAGAGCACGAAGCTGTAGAACTTCGAGACCACGATCCCAAAAGATACGGTGGCAAGGGCGTTCTTAAAGCTATTTCTCATGTCAATGGTCCGCTGGCAGCTTTGCTTATAGGATGCGATCTGTTTGATCAAAGGCGGATCGATACCCTAATGATTGAGGCAGATGGGACTCCCAATAAATCGCATTTTGGAGCTAACGCCATTCTGGGAATTTCTCTTGCTGTAGCGCGGACCGCTGCCATTTCTAAAAAAGAGCCGCTGTATGAGTACTTAAAAGGTAGCAATACACCCTCTCTTCCCCTGCCGATGATGAATATCTTAAATGGCGGGGCTCATGCTGACAATCTTTTGGACTTTCAAGAATTTATGATTCGCCCCGTTGGGGCTCCCTCTTTTAAGGAGGGGATGCGTTATGGAGCTGAGGTCTTCTACGCTTTGAAAGGGCTTTTAAAACAGAGGGGATATTCCACATCGGTTGGCGATGAGGGGGGCTTTGCGCCTAATATGACCTCTAATGAAGAGGCGCTCGATTGCATTTTACAAGCCATTGAAAAAGCGGGCTATAAGCCAGGTGTGGATTTGACAATTGCGCTCGATTTGGCCGCCTCTGAGTTTTATGAATCAGGACTCTATATCGAAAAGAAAAAGAAGCAAAAAGGGATGCCCTTTGTCAAACGCACAGCAGATGAGCATATCGCTTATTTAAAAAGCTTGATTGCCTCATATCCGATAGACAGCATTGAAGATGGGCTTGATCAAAATGACTGGGCAAACTGGAAAACTCTGACAGAGGCTATGGGAAAGATCCAAATTGTAGGAGATGACCTCTTTGTTACAAACCCCAAATTTCTGCAAAGAGCCATTGATTCTCATGTGGCCAATGCGATTCTTATCAAACCGAATCAGATTGGGACGCTGACAGAAACTCTTGAGACGATCTATTTGGCCAAAAAGCACAACTACGCAACGATCATCTCGCACAGATCGGGTGAAACAGAAGACCCGTTTATTGCAGATTTGTCTGTAGCAACAGCCGCTCTGCAGATCAAGACAGGGTCGCTGTCTCGTTCAGAGCGGCTTGCCAAATATAACCGATTATTAGAACTGGATATCTAAACCGGCATAGGGGCCAGTTAAGATAAAGTTACTTAAGGTCCTTTCAAAGCCAACAGCAAAGACACCGACATCTGAAGAGAAAGCTGCTCCCTCCGGCAATACTTGCGGAGCTGTCATATCCATTGTCTGAATGGCATTCAAATAGATCTGGCACTGGTATCCAAGGCCAAATGCAATCGCTGCTTTTTTAAACGATAACACATAAGAAAAGCCCAGTTTTTGATCCCAGCCGGGGACAAGTTGAGCTCGGTTAGGCACAGATGTCTTCTGACGATTGGGATTGGGATTGCCAATGTCGGAGAGCTCTGGTGTATAGGAAACAAATGTTAACTTATCAGAGAGCTGTCCCATAAAAAGGGAGAGGATCGAGTTGCCGACAAAGAACAGGTGGTTACAGATCTTATAGTCATAGTCAAATCCAATCTGGGGCCCGGCTCCAATGAATGTAGAAGAAGTGTTGACGGTACGTGCAATGTTGGTAGATGCATTAGAAAAATGGGATTTTACACCCTCTTTAATTCTCAAGAAACCAGCGCCTCCATAAACGCTTCCATGCCATTTACCGGCCACAAACTGCTTGCCACAGTCGAAGTTGACCTGATCGAATTGATAGGTTGCAGTCCCTTTAGCTTTTTTGTAATTAGCGGATTGAGGTCCAATATCAAAAATGGGTCCTACCATATTGGTATCTGTTGGGGTGTTAAAAGAATCAGAGTCATGAGTGTGGATCCACTGCCAATCTGTTGATAAATTGATTCCCACATTGTCTAGCAAAACGGCGATCCCTACATCGAATGCAAAATGGTAGCCAGGATCGATTTCTAAAATTTTCCAATTGGGAGAGGCTGCCGGCATGGTCAATCCTGGAGCAAGGGGGATTGCTTCTGCGCCGTAGTATAAGTTGCTACCATTAGGCTGCATTGCCAAATACTCAGTATAAATCCCTACGCGCACACCCTTGTCTACAGCCACCTGTGCTTCTTGTTTTGCCGCACACAATCCAACGCTTGCCATCGATAAAAGAAACAGAGCCGTTTTCATAATCCAACCTTGTTAAAATAAAGACATCATAGAGATTGAAATTTTTGTTTCCAACAAAAACTCCACCTTTTGGTATCCGTTAGGTATATGACCCTCCTTGCTTCTCGAAGAGAATATGGCACAATTTTAGCTGTAAGTTTTGGCAGTTTGCTTGAGTGGTATGAAGTTTTTCTCTACATTTATTGGTCGCCGATCATTGCGGAGCTATTTTTTAAAACGTCCTCGACTGCCACAAACTTACTGAATTCCTTTCTCATTTTTATGATTGGTTTTTGGGCGCGTCCTTTAGGGGGTGTGTTATTTGGACGTATTGGGGATCTGTTTGGTCGGAAATACGCGCTTGTTCTGTCGATTATTGTGCTTATTTTTCCGACTTTAGGAATGGGGCTTTTACCGACTTACGCTGAGATTGGCATTTTTTCTCCACTTCTTTTTGCTCTACTCCGTTTTTTGCAAGCGCTCCCCTCCGGAGGAGAGCTGCCCGGTGCTTTTTGCTATCTTTATGAGACCGCCCTGCCTGCACACAGACGCTACATGACAAGCTGGGGTGCAGTAGGCAGCCAGATAGGGATTGCCATTAGTTTAATAGAGAGCCGATGCATTGAATACCTACTGCCGCCACAGGACCTTGTAGCTTGGGGGTGGCGCCTTTCATTCATTGTAGGGTCGTTGATTGCTTTTTTAGGTTTTTTTGTAAGAAGAAAGCTCCATGAAACACCGGCCTATCAAGAGATCATAAGGCGTCATAAAGTATGCAAACTCTCCTTATTCCAAGTGATTTTGCGCAACCGACGCTCTATTTTCCAGGTCATTGCTCTATGTATATGTAGCACAGCTGCATTTTACACCCTGTGCGTGACTTTTCCTCTCTACATTCACAAGATGTTCGATATTAGGCATAGTGGTCTTCTTTCCGGATTGGGTGTACTACTCTTGGGTGCTGTTGGATTGCCTGTATTTGGTTTTTTAGGAGATCGTTTCAGCAACAAGAAGCTTCTAATAGCAGGCACTACGGGGATTGCCCTGTTAATCTATCCTCTATTTATTTCAATGCAAAATTTATGCACAATGGCATTTTCCTTTTTGCTGATAGCGTTTATTATTTGTTTAACCATTTGCATGGCACTTTTGCCCTACCGCTTTGTTTCTCTTTTTCCAGTGCCGATCCGTTTCACAGGAGTGGGGATCAGTTTTAATCTTGTCGACGGTATTTTGGGCTCTTTGATCACCATGATCTCTCTTTACCTTATGCACTCCTATGACAGCTTATTGCCTAGCTGCTTTATTCTATTTGGCTGTGCTCTAATCTCTCTTTTTGCTCTTTTTGTTTTGAAAAATGACGCATAAATTTACTGGAGAAATAACTTTGCAATGCATTAAATTCATTCCTTATGAAACACCTTTTCATCACTCTTCTTGCTCTGCAAAGCACTCTATTGGCTCTCAATGAATGGGACGTAAGTAATGAAGAAGAAAGGCCTGCTTGCAAAAAAGATCCGTATGCTCTTCGTTGGGATGGCAAGCCCCGTTCAGAGAAAGGAAAAGAAGTGATTTACGAGACAGATAATGAAAAGCTCGAAGTAGAAGTCCATCGCGCCGAATTCACTCATCGCTTTAAAAAAGAAGAGAGATCCTCAGCTGATAAAACAGAAGAAGAAAAAAAGGACGATAAAAAGGACTCCGACTACTTTGAGATCCATTGGCACCGCACCACTCCCTGAATCTTATAGCAAACGCTACAAGGCATGCGGGTGGCTCGGTCAGATAGTTCTGCTCAAAAATAGCTAATTTTTCCAATCAAAGCGAATTTCTAAAGAGGTCTAATGTTAACATCGTCTACAACGGGGGCTAAATCGGATGGATCTTCCCGTTTGACTGCATGGGCAATATTGCCTGTAATAAGGTCGAGCTGGGATAAGATTCTAGAGTTGACATGGTCTTCCATGGGCACATGATTATCGCTCATCATTGCTTCTAGCCTTTCTTTAAGTGCCGAGTTTTGAACACTTCCGGTTTTTTTTACGTCTTCTAACATGGCGCGGATCTCTGGATCCGTGAACCCTTCGGGGGATATTTCGAGCATCTTGTGGATTTTCATTGCAAGATCCGTTGTCAAACGCGGTAGATAAGCGCTTGAAACACTCTGCTTTATTCGCTCCTTCTGGAGGGGTGTAAATGGAGTGTTTGAGCAGTCCTCTACAAGTTCTAGGCAAGCAGTAACAACCTCTGTTAAAACCTTATTAGGCGTCTCATTTTGTTTAGCAAGAAGCGTAGCTAAAGGCCACCGGTATAATTGGTTTTCTTTTGATAAATGAAAAATGGCGTAGGACATTCTGAACATACAAAAGCTCATATTTTTGATTTTAATTTATTTCTACAGTAAACTATACAGAAAACAACTTTTTGATTCACTTGAATTACATTGAACCACTCCTAAGAGAGTGTCTTCAAATGCATTTTCCAACACAAAAAGGAGTCCTTTAACAAAAGAGGAAAACCCGCGCACATCGAGCAGTGCATCATTGACTTTGAACTTCTTATCGCAGTACAATCTGCCCATTAAAGAAACCTCCGGGAGGATTGACAATGACAGCTGGCACACGGCGTCTTACAGATGAGGATCGTTGTCTTATTAACCAGATGAGACCGATTCATGACACTGCTTTCCAAGTTGTACATGGACCAAACAGCTTGTGGAGCGTATTGTTTTCTTCTCCTCCTATGCACTCTAAAGCAAATTACGTTGGTGTCAGACGGCTCCATTGGATCGCCCTTAACTTCAAACGGCTTTATGTGCCGGAGCGAAGCGAGGATGCAATCTTCAAAATGGTCAACATATCAAAGGACGATTTTCCGCTTACTGATGAGAAACAAGAGCGTTTTGATTTGGGACGGCTTGATTGCCACATCCAACATTATAAATCGGTAACGCCCATTTTTGTTGCTTGGTCGCTGGCTTATCTTTCTTTATGTCATCATCTGTCCTCGGGGTCTGACGCTCAACAGACTTTGTTGAAAATACAGAAGGTCTTTCTGTTAATCCTTAGTGTCGGTACTCATTTTTACTGTCGTCATCAGATCTATCTATGCAGCAAAACAATTTTAGGGGAAGACAACCATGATACCCAAAAACTAATCCCCTGAGATTAAAGGTTCGTAAACCACAACCCCCAAGGCATCACGAACTATGAAAAAAATCTTCTTCAGGAAATGTTTTTGCCTGACGGCACAATGATTGAGCACACCTACGATGCAATGGATCGCGCTGTGTCTTGATGTCAAGAGCACCTAATTCATAAGCTTCTGTAAAGTAAGTTCTAGTCGGTTTCTGTTAGAATAAACTTTCCTAATATCTTCACGTTCCTTCTTATATTGCGTTACAACTTCGTCATTGGTGGTATATGAAATAAAAGAAGGGAGCTCAAAATTTTCGAAAGAAATCTGTTTTTGACCAATAGGCAAGGGGTTGCTAAACTGACTTGGAAAGTTGCGCATAAACGATGCGCAAGAACCTGAATGGTTGCAATGTTTCCAATAAAATGCGTAGGAGTTTATTTTTCCGTATCCAAACAACAATCCCCAAAGAAGCATGCTTTTTTTGGATTTTCTAACATTGTTCCAAAATATAGACTGTGGATTCGATATTTGTAAGCTAGTCTCCAAAGGATGAAAATCAAAGCCAACTTCGTCTCGGAACAGCTGATAATTCTCTTCAATGGTAACAGCAGTTTTTATAACGTCCACCAAGTACAAAAAGGAAGCTTTCCCGTCATCATCAAAGTGAGATCTAAAAAGCAGGTATCTATTCATAGGGAATCGTAATGAAATTTTCTCCCATTTTTCCCAATTTTGAGGAAGGTCATAATCTTTATCAATGTGGCAGTTTTTTTTCTCTTCTGCGGTAAATTCATTGGAAATAATAGACCATTCCTCCTCGTTGTAGTGATACATTACAATCTCGGTAATCGGTTTTGATCCCCACAATGTATAGACAGCTTGCTCCGAAAACAAAAGGTCATCAAAAAACTTTGACATCCACTCCCTTTCTTCAATGGAGAGTTTGTATGAAGGTACAGCTTGGTCCTTGTTGGAATTGCTACAGGATGGAAGTAAAAAAATCATTGCCGCAAAAAGTATCAAGGGTGTAACACTGGTGACAAAAATGGCTTTAAGAGAGGGATTTATCATGAAGTTACACAAACAGCTGGTATTATTTTCATATTAGCAACGGGGATCGGTTGCGCTCAAGCAAATACGTTCGAAGCAACAGAAGGTGCAGAAATCGAGATCATTTTAGATAATGCACAAGCTTGTGTTAGGGGCTATGATCAAGATAACATCTACTTGCGCGCTGACAATCTATTCTCTACGGCAGACGGTGTGTTTCTTATTCTTAATGAAAGAGGCGATTATTTGTCATTACCAGTTGTTTATCGGGATCGGTTTGGCTATTTCGTGAGAGCAACCCGTGATTCCTATGAAGATTATAGGGTTAAAGTCACAAAACCTTGCCCTTCCTGTGGGTGGGAAAGAGTGAGCTTTTCGATTAAGTGCAGGAATCCTGACTGCCCTTCGCGTCGATAAAAAGCGTAAAAAAATCTTGTGCGTAACAAGAAATTGCATTTATTCTAGAAAGATAATTTTTTGGTGTAAATGCATCGGATTCTTTTCTTTCTATTCTTACCTCTTTTGCTATTTGCATCTTCAGATCCTCTTTTGTCTCAAGAGGAAGACCCTGCGGTTTTTGAGCATGTCAATGTGATTTCAGGTCACATGCATTTGCAATTTCAAGATGTCGCCATTCCAGGAGCTGTTCCCTTTTCAATTCAGCGCGGATATTCATCGACAGGGGCTCTTGAAAGAACAGATCAAGATGTAGACATCAAACTCAATGAAATTGCGCATGAGTTTATGATTCAAGGGGGATGGAGTGTACTTCCCCATATCCATCTTTTCTATGGAACAAATGGTGAATTCTTCCTTGTCGACAAAGGGGGATCGATGATGACCTACAAGTTCCAGAGGAAAGAAGGCAAGATCCGTTTTTACAAACCGGAAGCTTCTGCTGTGCAGAATTTGAGCAATCTCAATGCGAGGTTCAATCCTCTCAACCATGAGTTGCAGTATTGTGACAAGAAACAGGAAGTTGTGATCCGTCTTGCAGATGGAGGACAGCGGATTTATCGCAGGTCAAAAGGGGAGTCTAAGAAAGGCAATCCAACTCACTATAAGCTGATATGCGAGATGGATCCTGACTTTTACGAGATTCACTATGAGTACGACAAAGAAGAGCGTCTACGAAAGATCAAGCATACAGCGCCCTGTGAAAGAAAGACATTTTCGACAATCGATGTAGAGATTGTACAGAAAGCAAGACACAGAAAACCGTACCATTTTGTGTTCCACACATCGACAGGCCAGCATATCGACTATCAAGCATTGCTGTGTGAAGAGAGACACTACCTAAAACAAGTAGAGAGTAACGCGCGTCCCAAAGAAGAGGTGAGCTATATTCCTGGAAGAAAAGGGATTGGTGTGCGTCTAAAGAGCTTTTCTCTTGCGGGATCGCCCCAGATCGCTGTGGATTACTATGAACCTTGCTCTAAGAAGGAATACCGCAATTGGGCCAAACATCCGGATAGAAAGTCTCTAGAGGCTGATAGAGTGCATAAAGTGCATGCTCTGCTCGGATCGGATGGTGGTTGGGTGACAGTGGGGGAATTTTTTTATCATGAAAATTACACAGATGTCAGAGATTCACAGAGACTTCTGATTCGTTACCATCACGATGGTAAAAGATTAGAGCGGATTGAGTATTTTGATAGAGACGATCAAGTCGCTTATACGCTCCGTTTTTTTTGGGAAGGGCCCCATCTTCGCGCCAAGGCCTTCATTAATAGACAAGGGCAGCCGATTTTTTCCAAAGTTTTTACTTATAACGAAGCCAAAGATGTGATCCAAGAGACTTTCTTTGGGAATCTTACAGGAGACGCCCTTGTTCCCTTCACTCTCAAAGAAGATGGTACAATTGAGGGAGCTGAAAGTTACTCCCGTTTTTACGAATACGATCCTGTTACCCACTTGCATCTTAAAGAACAAGAAGAGCTGGGGCTCACTTATCTGTACACCTACAAACCATATACTACACTTGTCACTTCAAAATTGACAACGGACGGCACCCGGATCCTTGCGCGCGAATTTTTCTTCTATGATCCGGGGGATCATCTTCTTATGAAGGAGATCATCGATGATGGTACAACCCCTCATGCCGATGATCTTACAGGCGTTACACAAAGACACGTCAAAGAGTACAAAAGAGACTCCGGAACGGGCCTTCCCTTTGAGATCAAAGAGAGCAATTTACAAGAGGGTATCTATATCCAGCAAAGGCGGACCGAATATGTCTATTCTTCGCAAAACCGCATCATTAGAGAGACAGTTTATAATGCAGAAGATGCTCCTTGTTATACTCTTTCGACAACCTATGATGAGATGGGGCATATCACCTCCAAAACAACCCCTTCCGGCTACACCAATCGCTACATGTATGGCCCGCAAGGGGAGTTAATTTCTTCCAAAGAAGAGGGTAAGCTGCAAGAGCTGACCTCTTACAACAGCGCATTTCTTCCTTTAAGCCGTAGCCAAGTCGAGGACACAGGCAACTGTCGCACTACACATTTTGTCTATGATCCTAAAGGGCGTATTCTTTCACAAACCGATCCTGACGGCCATACAACAACCCAATGCTACGACGCCTTTGGCAGATGCATACAGACTACATTTCCTCAAGGGCAAAGTGCCTCTTTTGCCTATGATGATCAGGGCAATCTGATTGCGACAGTCTCTCCCGAAGGGCATGTGACTCACACAACCTACACCTCTTTCCGAAAGCCTCTCACTATCACAGAGGCGGATGGATCGACCACCATTCACCGCTATACTAAAAACAATCTCCTCAAAGAGACGATCCTGCCTGACGGCACTACGATTCACTACGCTTACGATGCAATGCATCGCAAGATTTTGGAAACTGTAATCTCATCAGATGGGGATCTGCTCTCTTCTGAAAGTTGGCAATATAATGCTTTTCACCTCCTATCACACACAAACCGTGAAGGGTTGACAACGTACTACTCATACAATGGTCATGGACAACTCATCCAAGAAACAGCAGAAGAGCGCATTACAACCTATACCTATGATGCTCTTGGCCATCTCACAAGAAAAACAGAAGGGGACCTCTCTTACGTCACGCTGTATGACAACGCCTCCCGTCTTATCCAACAGTACACAGAAGACGCCTTGAATCACCAAGAGGGGATGACAACTTTTTTCTATGATGATGAGGGAAGAAAAATCAAAGCGGAGCGGATCACATCTGCTGGCATTGCAACAGATCACTTTGGCTACGACGGCAGAAACCGCCTTTCTTCCCACCTAGATCCTCTCTTAAATCGCACACAATTTATCTATCGCGAAGTAGATGGGGTCTTGCAAAAAACCACAATCGATCCGACCTCTCTTTGCACTATACACACGTATGATTCCCTTGGCCATCTTGTAGCTCAAGAAAAACAAGATAAACAAGGGCATACGGTCGCGTTTGAGCGCTACCTGTACACTCCGTCCGGCCACAGATCTGCCCGTATTACAACTGTCTTTGAAGGCACACTTCCCCTGCGCACCCTCACCACCTGTTGGGAATACGATGCTTGTGGCCGAGTTTCTCAAGAAAAAGAACATCCCGATAAAACGACGCGCTTCTCCTATACCTCTACCGGCCAACTCTGCCTTAAAACGCTCCCCAGCGGCACGACCCTCTCCTACACCTACGACGGCTTGGGCCGCCTCCTTGAGCAGAAAAGTTCTGATGATACCATCCATTACCGTTATATCTACGATCGCTCTTCTCATCCCATCCAAATCGACGATCTTATCAATCACACATCTCTTTACCACACCTATAATCTCTTCGACGAGCTCATCGAAGAGATCAACCCCTATGGTCTTACCACCACTTGGGCCTACGATAACCAAGGCAGAATAACCACACTGACCCTTCCCGACAGTTCTTCCATCCATTACCACTATACAGCGGCGCACCTTACAGCAATCGAGCGCAACTCTTACATCCACCGCTATGCCTTTGATCCCAACGGCCACATTGCCACAGAAACTATTCCCTTTGGTATAACACATATAGAGCGCGACCTTTTGGAGCGTCCGATTGCCTCCCTTTCTCCCTACCTGCGTCAAACCGCAACCTACAGTCCAGCCGGCCTTCTTACGGCCTCCACAAATTCTTTGATCGGCAATAAACAGTTCTCCTATGACCCCCTAAACCAGCTGACCCAAGAAAACGACATCACCTATAGCTTCGACTCTGTTGGTAATCCCACGAACTACACGTGCAATTCCTATAATCAAATCGTTGCAACTAGAGACACGACCCTCACCTATGACCCCCAAGGCAATCTCCAAGAGCGTACCGCTTCTGCCACCACCTATACCTACGACGCCCTCTCTCGGTTAACCTCTATTATAACCCCCACACAAACTACCACCTATACCTACGATGCCCTCGACCGCCTGATCGCTTCCAATAACACGCTTTACCTCTACGATGGATTCCACGAAATCGGCACCTGCACTCTCGATCACGATATCCTTGAACTCAATGTCCTTGGCCTGAAAGACACATCTATTGCCATCGAACTCGATCACACTCTTTACATCCCCCTCCATGACTTCTCCGGCAATATCATAGCCCTGCTTAACCAAGATGGTACCCTTTACGAAACCTACCCGACAGACGCCTTTGGCAAATCCACCCTCACTACACCTTCTCTTAATCCCTGGCGCTTTGCCTCCAAACGCTTCGAAAATGACCTGATCTACTTCGGCAAAAGGTTCTATGACCCCTCCCTTGCCCGTTTCCTGACTCCCGATCCTTCAGGCTTTACAGAGGGCCCCAACCTCTACCTCTTTGTCCGCAATAATCCTATCAACCGCCTCGACCTTTTTGGCCTCGATTCCGAATTTACTTTCCGTCCTCCCTACCAACCTCCTTCCCCTCTCCAATTTGGTATCGAAGTCCCCCTGCATCGCATCATGACCATCCCCCTAAACACCCGCTCACAACTTATTCCCGGCAAAGGGCAGAACAACCACATCTCCGACCAATTTATCATCGCCTCTAAAAACCTCTATAAACTCAAACTCTCTCCCGAAGAACACCAAAAACAAGCCGTGAACATCTTCGACCACACCTACGAACTGATCCCCAAAGAAGGCTCCTTCATTGGCATTGTGACCTTCCAAAACGGCATGTTCAACTCATACAGTGATTTTCTCGATAGTTGTGATTCTATAGTCAAAGAATTGCCTGACGATGTTCTCTTCGTTGGTAAATATAACCCTTCAGATCGTATACTCCACCCTTTCCGCGTGTTGAAAGAGATTGCGCATATTGAAACTGATGTTGTTCACAGTACTCGTCAATTCCTCATTGCCTGTAGTGATCTTCTCTATAACATGAATCCCAAAATGAAATGGGTCCACTTTTCTCATTCTGAAGGGGGCCTAATCTGCCATAATGCAATCAAAGGGATGACCCCTGAGCAAAAATCAAAACTGAATATTATTCACTCCTATTCCTTTGGCCCAGCCCATCCCATCTCAGAAAAACATCTTGGCAATGCGGAAAATTTTTATTCTAAAAAAGATTATATCACGAAATGGAGTGGCAAAAAATGCAAGGACAGAGAACAATACAAAGTCACCTACCTAGAAAGCCAAATGCATTGGACAAAGCGCATGCTGTTCGTTGCCGACCACGACTTTACAGGACCTACGTACAAAGCAAAACGAAATGAATTAATAAAAGAAATGAAAAGGGATCATGAATTCTGTGATTGGGAAAATAGTAAGTAGTTTGATTTCATTTATTTTCATGTTTAACAATGTTTATGCTGATGATGAAGAGCCTGCATATTTTGGGTACGCAAATGAAATTACGGAAGCCATACAAAGAGAGTTCGAAAAGGACTTTAATTTAGAATATTCTGGAGGTGGAGGATCGTTCCATAATGAGATCTCTCGCATTTCCATGAGCTTTACAGCAAACCGTCGTGCTTCTATTGCCGAAGCGAGAGCTCTTATGATGCACTGTTTAAAGAGGGTTGTAGATGAAGTAAACTCTTCTGAGAAAATCAGGCCTCATCTTGCTGAATATCCATTTCCTATGAGTCGTGTGAAGCTTTCTATTAGTTTTGAAAGAGCTGATAATGGATATTACACAGATGGCACAGTGTCTTATACTTTTAATGTAAAAACAGGGGTTTTTTATATCTTACATTCTGCGGCAAGCAATTTTTTTATTTTTTCTCCAAAAGACAAGGAGCCCTCCAACGATATAGAGGAATCTTATAAAGAAGCTTTAGAACATATCCAATTTTCCCCAAAAACATTAGCTGAATTACGTGTCCACAAAGAGCAACCTTATGAAAAACCTTTAGATGCTGCCATTGCCAATCTGAGGAGAGAGCTTCGCAAACAATGTAATGTAGATTTATCCTATTGTTGCGGGGATGCCACCCAAGGCATCGAAGATTTAACGTTTCTCATAGGTAAATATAAATCTACCCAAGTTCAAAAAGCTCAAGAACTTGTTGTTGAAATCACCGATACAATTGTAAGAAAACTCAACAGTGACGAGTCGTTGAGGCCTTACATTAAGAACTACCCCCTCCGTCCTGAGCAACTCAGAGTCTTCATGGAGTTTAAGAAAACCCCTTCACGAGGCTATTTTCGTAATAACTCTATTTCCCATATTCTGACCGAAAAGGATGGAATTGAATATTATTTTCTTAAATCTACACCGGAAGACCACTCCTATATCGAATTTCCCGAACTCATTAAAAAGGAGACCTATCGGGAAGCATCCAAGGCTGTGCGCTCAAGAAAAAGTAACAAAGATAGCAAATGAGGTTATCTTATCTAGAAAGCCAAACCCATTGGACAAAGCGCATGTTATTCGTTGCGGATCACGACTTTACAGGCAAGACTTATGAGGCAAAACGGCACGATATAATTCAAAAAATGGTGGAGCATCACGAGTTTTATGATTGGGAAAATAATAAGTAGCCTTCTTTCTTTTCTGTGTTTGTTTAGCAATGCTTATTCTGATGATGAAGATCCTGCATACTTTGGTTATGCAAATGAAATTACGGAAGCCCTACAAAGAGAGTTCGAAAAGGACTTTAATTTAGAATATTATGGGGGTGGAGGGTCTTTTCATAATGAGATCTCTCGCATTTCCATGAGCTTTACAGCAAACCGTCGTGCTTCTATTGCCGAAGCGAGAGCTCTTATGATGCACTGTTTAAAGAGGGTTGTAGATGAAGTAAACTCTTCTGAGAAAATCAGGCCTCATCTTGCTGAATATCCATTTCCTGTGAGTCGTGCTAATATTTCTATTAGTTTCGAAAGAGATGATAATAGATATTACACAGATGGCACAGTGTCTTATACTTTTAATGTAAAAACAGGTGTTTTTTATATCTCACATTCTGTGGCGAGTAATTTTTTTATTTTTTCCCCCAAAGACAAGGAGGACTCAACCGATATAAAGGAATCTTATGAAGAAGCTTTAGAACGTATCCAATTTTCTCCAAAAACATTAGCTGAATTACGTGTTCACAAGGAGCAACTCTATGAAAAGCCTTTAGATGCCGCTATTGCCAATCTGAGGAGAGAGCTTCGCAAACAATGCAATGTAGATCTAGTTTATTGTTGTGGGGATGCTACCCAAGGTATCGAAGATTTAACATTTCTCATAGGCAAGTACAAATCTACACAAGTCCAAAAAGCTCAAGAATTGACTGTTGAAATTACAGATACAATTGTAAGAAAACTCAATAGTGACGAGTCATTGCGCCCTTACATTAAGAACCACCCTCTCCGCCCTGAACAGATAAGGGTATTCATGGAATTCAAGGAGTCTCCATCAGGGGTTTACTTCTATAATAATTCTATTTCTCATGTGATGACTGAAAAAGATGGAATAGAGTACTACTTCCTGCAATCTATCCCCAAGGATGACTACATTCCATTTCCTTATCTTATACAGAAAGAAAGTTATCAAAAGGCATCCAAGGCTGTGCGCTTGAGAAAAAGTAACAAAGATAGGCAATGAGGTTATCTATAACCCTCTTTATGAGGCGAGAAAGAGTATTCCGCTAAAAATCTTCCTTCATTATCGAGATAAATTCATCTTGCTTCTCTTTTCCTTAAAACAACGAATAAAATTTAGTTGCTTCCATCAAACAAGTCGTTTAGATTTTGACTAGTATTTTTCTGAAGAAAAGGAATAACTGGATGCGTTCATTATCGACTGCGTTCCAATTGTTTGGAAGGAGGGATCCATGAACGAAAAAGTCCTGTTTTCAATAGAATTTTTCGCATTGGGATGGGGAATATTTAAATGTATTAAAGATAAGAACCCAAAGATGCTCTATGCTACGATTATCTTCATTGGCGCAATCTTATGTTCGCATCCTTTTAACTTACCCATAGAAGTGTCTCTGGGAGTGTGGAGCGGGCTTGCTGCCTGGATTGTTTTGAGGGAAGGATGGCATCGGAAAGGATCTCCTCTTAGATTGGCTGGTTTCATCATAGTAGCTATAACCGTTGCTTTGATACTCAAAGCGTTCCTTGAAATGAAGGCCTTTTAGATGAGAAGAGAGCTTGTGTTTTTTATATTAACCTGAGTTGTTTGCGCATCTTTCGAGCGCTTTTTGCAGATTTTTGTGCGCCCGTAAGTCCTTCGGCTATTAGACGTCGTAGTATACAAGATTGTGTGCAAAATCTTTACATGAAAAGGGTCATGGTTAAGATCCTTATTTTCACCAAAAAACAAGAAGGACAAAAACCATGACCAAAGCAGATATTTTAAGAGAAGTGAGGACCATTATTGCTCAAAATGACGATTTTCTAAAATCCATGATTCAAACCCTCATTGCCCCATCCGCCTTTCTAAAAAACCTTCATTTCCCACAAGGTTCTCAGTAAAAACACAATCGTAAAGCCTATAAGCATGATCCCTACTAACCACAAAGAAGATTCCTTGCCTTGGCCCCTTGCTTCTTTGAATACAATCCAAGAACCCAATGCACCCCAAATAGCGAATCCTGCCTCTACGGGAAGAAAAAGAGGGTACCACCATAACATCATTCCAATGAATAGAATGATTCCATACAATACTTTGGTTTTTTTATTTCTTATATACTTGAAAAGGTACCATCCTAGAACGCATATTTCTAAGATAAAAATAATATTTTCTTTTATCATTCCCTTGCTCCAAAAGATTTGACGTGTTCAAGAGAGCGTTCAATATCTAAGAGCCTTTGTGCCTCTTTTTCAATATCCACACCTTTGACATACTCTCTTGCGGCCTCTTTGAACTTTTCTACGGCTTCAAATGCAGCAAAAGGAACTGCAATCGGAAGATGCAAAACTGATCCCGCCATTCCTACTGCAGCTCCAACTGCTACAAACACTGCTTTATATGCATCGCATTTACATTGTTCGCTTTCTTTTTGCATGCGTTCTATTTGCTCACGCAAATCCTGAGCTTTTTTCTCATCTGCCCAGGTACTTGCATCATTGATTTGATTGGCAAGATCTCGTAAGTTTTTTTCCATCTTTTCATAGTCGGATGCCAAGATCCCTACATTCCAATCTCCTGTCCCCGGTCCATAAATTCGGTTATTGGCATCCTGGGGTTCCCATTCGGTTGTTAACATGATGGGAATGCGCTCACTGCGATGATGCTGCTTTTTGAAACGACTACAATTCCGTGTCATTCTTTCTTGCTTGCGGTTTTGGGTCTGGATATTTCTCCAGAGTTGCCTTAATTCATTAATATTTGCTTCTTCTTCCGTTGTCAAATTGGGAAGAAGATCATCATGCGCTCCCAAAAGAATCAGTAACATGCCCATTTCCTCATTTTTGGGGACACCGTCTCCGCAGAAGGTTAAAATTCCGAGTCGCCGTAGGGCCAGGTCATTACCATTTTGGGCAGCACGGCAATACCAAGCGATCGCTTCATCAGTATTCTGGGGAACGCCATATCCTAACTCATAAAGAAAACCCATCAGTACTTGGAGATGGGGTTCACCTTGAGAAGCTGCGGCTTCTATGAGATTAAAAGAGGTTTCATCGAGCCAGGCGTCTTCTGCTTGTATGCAGGTTGAAGTGCAAAGTAAAAACGCAATCGATAATGAACGCATCCCGTTACTCCTTTTCTTCAGAAAAATACTAGTCAAAATCTAAACGACTTGTTTGATGGAGGCAACTAAATTTTATTCGTTATTGGGAGCATTTACCGAAAGCATGCAGCGCCTTTTGTGCGTTGGGATTGATATTTATGTGGTTGGAGATTTTATGAGGATAGGCAGTTTTTTCAAAAAACAGAATTCTCAGAGCGACTTTATTCGAGAAGTTTCACGCAGTAATTTATTTCTGATAGCCCAGACATTTTCTTCGATGAAGAGAATGCACAAGAAAAAGATGATGCCTGTGAGCATAGCAATCGAAGGGGCACTGGGATGGTATGAAGCTATGGCACAACCAACCAACCACGAAGTTATGGAAATGGCTTTTTCAAAAGGCTTTGGTCTGTGGCGGATTAACGCTCGGCTAAGATAGGCAATTAATAAGATTCCTCCTAGACTGGCTAGATACCCATCAATTGCGTGAGAAATTATCCGCGTCGGATGAGTAATCTGGATGAACGTGTACAATAAAGTTCCGCATAAGCCAATAATAGTATGTTCTTTTGCAGCATTAGATTTAGGGATAATTGTTTCCCAGCAGGCAGAAGCAAGATAGATATTAAACAGGTTGCAACATGTGGTTTTTAATAAAATAAAAAACACTCCTAAAAATATTGTTTCTTTGAAGTAGTCATAGTTGCACCAGATGCTAGAAACTCCAAAAAATGCAGAGAGTAGTATAAATAGGGTAGCAGCAAGATAAGCATGTTGACTCGATTTTGCGTATCGAAATAATGTTGGTAACATCATAACTATTGGAAATAAGGGCAACACCGATTGAATGACCGCTGGAAATGATAAACTCCAGGTTTCTGTTAATTTAATATGTTGACTAGAGGTGAACGTAAGGTAGACCTGGATAGCAATAAAGAAAGGCAGGGCTATTTTTGATAGCGTTTTTAATAAACTCAATCCGCCGATTGATAGCAAAGCGCAGAATAAACCTAGACCCGCTCCAAGGCGTAAAGAATGTGGGGCAGTTATTAGATTAATAGACAGGTCAAGTTCAAAAGCATACCAATTTATGAACCCTACCAAAAAAATGATTGCCGAAAGAATACTCCCCACGAATCCAAGATATTTTTTTATGTTTGTAATGGCATTAATATTTTGTTGCTCCATCATTGCTATGACACTTATTGCAATAAGCCAAAGCACCAGATTGCCAACTAATAATGAACAAATAGCTGTTCCAGCTCCATACGCATTAGCTAAATGGGGCCCTGTAAACAGATGTGGGATTCCAATTGCTGCAGCAGGGATCGTTGCTAAAGAAGCAACGCTTTGGTTGTTAGATAGATACTTGTTATTTTTCATGGAAATTGTGTTTTTTTTCCGTATATCATAACCCTTTCATTTTTATCCAATTCCATTGTTTTTGCTTTTTTATTAATATATATAAAAAAATTGAATTTAATGATTGTGTTTGTTACACTTGAACAAGTAAACAAAATGGAGGTTTTTGTGAAAAAGAAAATAAAAAAACATTTTAAGTTTTATGGGTTATTAGGAAGAGGAGCATTCGTATGTGCAACAGGATGTATTGGTTTCATTTTAGGCGGGGTTTTATGTGCTGTTGCAGGGGTATTTATAGGGGTATTTGTATCCGATTTTTTTGAAAATAAAATTTTGACTGCTTAGTGTTTTTATTGTTATTGAAGTTGACTTGTTTGATCTTGTTTTTTAAAATTATCGGCTAATAGAGGTTGTTTGTTATGAAGAATTCTGTTTATTTAGATGTAGTAGATACTTCGTATAAAACAGTTCCTTGGCTCGATGTGTTACCTTTGGGGGAACCAGGAGATGTTGATTTTCCCATTACAATCTTTTTGGATCCTTACGAAAAAAATAAGACCAGTTTCAGTGCCGATCAACTTTTATTTTGTTACAATGTTGTTTTGTCTGCAATTCGTAGTGTCCAGTCCGGAGTTTATTCTGATTTTGATGGGCATACCACGGCTAATTGTTGCCATGGAATCTCACTGTTAGCTTGGCATTTGATACAGTCTGTTTTGTCCCTAGATTTGGATTTGTTAAAAAAAGATTGTGAAAAAACAGTGGAAATCCTTGTTCTTAAGAAAAAAAACGAATTATTAAGCAGGGATTTTATGATAAAAATCCCATCTTCTCTTATTCATTTGAGTTGTTTGTATATACTTTGTTTTGTTCGGGAATATGATTCAAATAATAAGGGGCGAACAAATGTTGATAAATTGCATAAATTGGGGTCTCTTAGCAATAAGCAAAATCGTGCTTTAGTAAAATCTCTGCAGAAATGTTTTTCTAACTGGGTTGCAGAGCAATACAGTAAATATAAAGAGAGCATTCATTCGGAAGCAGTAATTAGCGGTATGCCGGTATCTCTTTGGGGTAAATACGTAGCAAAAGACTGGATTCGCACAGATAAGAGGGGAATCAAGCATGCGTCGACCCTATTTTCCGTTCAGATATTCTTGGCTTACTTAAGTTGTTATAAAGGGAAGGTAGCTATATTACATGATGTGTATAATCCTAGTAAGGAGCCAACTCGATATTTTCATCTATTTGAAGGAAATGGATCGGGATCCTTTGACCGATTGAAACCAATGCATCACGATTTTTTAGCAGACGAACCTGTCATTGTTCTAGGAGGATGTGCTCATACCAAAGATTTTCATGTAGAATCAGTAATGCTGTCGATGGAGCCCTGGTTAGAGAAACTGCCAGAATTGGTATTGGCTTGTGATACAGTTTATCCCCAATTTGTATGTATTGGAGATGATGCAGAATTTGATTCTTCTCCTATTGTTCCTGCTGAAAAGCAATTGCAAGAGTTAATTACAAAGTATCGTTTAATCAATGGAGTTTCTTTAGAAGATCCATCTTTATATTGTCTTACTCATATCCATGTTGCTAGTCTGAGAGAAGTGTTGGACCCTTCCTTACTTCTTCGTTCTTTTAATCTTCCCGGAATGGGATAGGTTTTTTTTAGCATATACAACGCATTCGGTTATTTCTTTTGCAAATAAAATGGTTGCAAATGAAATTAGACAGGCCCAAATGCCATTCAATGTCATAAACATCCAGTTCTGCGATATAAAAGATCCATCTTGAGAAAAAATAGGCCAATGGAAATTCGCAATACAGGCAATAACCCAGCATAAGGTGATAGCCTGTCTTTCTAGAAGGAGAGAATGATGTCTTATCACACTTTTTGTAAGAAATCCAAGAATTAATGCGATTCCTAAATTGACCATCCAATTTGTAATTGTCGATTCTATAAAGTTGACTATTTGTGTGGTTCGTATGAAGAAATAGAGTATGGTTCCTGTTAAGCCGATGGATAAGTAGGTAGTCTTAGGTTTTATTTTTTTGAAGATATATTGAATTCCAGGAGATGCAAAATATATGTTTACAATGTTTATGCAGAAAAATGATAAGAATATGAACGTATAGAATGCTAATTTATTTTGAGTGGAAAAGATGTAATTTGAGAAAAATGATTCGACGTCTTGAGCATGTATGAATATGCTTGAGGTTTCGAACAACATGTCGAATATTGTAAGTAATGTTAGCCCAATTATTGAATCCGCTCTCGAATGGGAGTGTCTGAAAAAAGTAGAGAAATTGACAATCCCAGGAAGATATACGATTACAGTTGCTGCAACGGCTCCAAAGCATACTCCCCAAGCGGGTGCTTTAGGTAGATGTCCATATTGGACAACGGCTATTGATAGTATTAAGAACAGTGGGAGGAAACTTGCTGTACATAAACCTCGAATAAGGCGGATTCCTCCAATGCTAAGACATGCCACACTGCATCCTAGAAAAGATCCTATTGTTGTTGGGGATAAATTAGTTAAGAGGTGTTTACTAAGAACAACAGACGTTGCGTCCAAGTTCATAACGAACCAATAAATAAAAGCTGTAGATACAATGATTGCTGCAACAACAGCTAAAGAGTGACCCATATAGTCTTGAGTGATTTGGATAATGTTTTTTCGCCCTCTTGCTCCCATGGAGATGGAGGCAAATCCTATAAACCACAGGATAAGGTTTCCTAAAATAATCGAGGGCAGGGCAAAGCCCTCTCCATATTGTTGAGAAAGTACTCCTCCTAGGAAAATACCTGCTAAAGCTTGAGCTGAGCTTTGGATGCTAGCGAGTTCCCAAAAATTCTGATTTTTTTGATAGCCTGCAGTCACACGATTTCTCATTTTCTCTTTTCATAATGTTAATCAAATGTTAACAATATAAAAATAAAAAGTATATCTCGGCCTCTTAAGTAGGGATTAGGCAAAAGTTTTGTGTTATGAAAAATACGGTTTCGATTAGAAAAAGCCTTAAAGAAAGCATAGTGAAATAGTAGCAAGGGCAAAATGGCAGCAGATCATAAGAAAGTCCTAAACGATACAGGGCAGACAGCATGGCAGCTTGCAGCCATTCAATTGAGTGGGTGGACGAGTTTGCCGATTTTAGCAACAAGTTTGCTCGTATTGCGGGAAAATAGCTTTTATGGGGCAGCGCTCACAATTGTTGTGGGTAATGGATTGCTTTGGTTCATCCGTTTGATCATTGTACTGATGAGTCATCCCGGACGACAGAGTACTTTAGATCTGTCCACAGGGTATCTCGGCAAGGTAGGTGGGTATTGTGTGGGAGTGCTCGCTATTTTATCTGCGCTTGTCTGGTTTGTCGCTCAGACATCAGCTGCAAGTAAGACCCTCGTCGGGCTCATTCCAGTAGATGAGAGTGGCGTCATTGATCGTGTTGTGCAGATGAGCGTTTTACTGGGAGTTGTTAGTACACTGTTTTGTATGAATGGAATGGTCGTATTAAGGCGGCTGAGTGTTGTCGTATTACCGCTGCTTATTATCGCATTGGCCGTTGTGTTTTTCTCAATGCCTTTTGAATGGCCTAAAGGGGATGGGAAGATGTCGCTCTCCGGTCTTGCAATTGTCATGGGAGTGAATTTGGGAATCACTGCCGATTTGCCTACATTTTTTCGCCACAGCCGCTCCTTTGCAACATCTGTTGTAGCTCTAACATGGATTCAGTTAGTGAGTTTAGTGCTGGCACTTGCGGCTTTATTTTTTGGACAGCTAATTGGCAGGGATTTTGTCGTGAATATGGAAGGGATTTTAGGCCCACATGTCGGGATATTAAAGGGCGCGCTTGTCGGACTTGTATTTCTCTCCGTTGTGTCCGCCAATGTCGCCAACGTCTATTCGGCATCGGTAGGCTGGGAAATTCTGGCACCGTCTCGACTTGTAGGAAGAAAAGAGTATTTGATTCTTGGGCTCTGTTTGACAACGATATTCATTTTAGTTGAGAACTTGTTTTCTATAGAGTGGTTATTGACATTTTCTGATGCGGCTCTTATCAATTTGTCGATTGTCTTTTTGGTTGGCTATTTCGTCTCTCGGCTGCAAAGACGATTGCCCGATCGTTTTGAAAAGAGAAGTTATCTTTTGGCATGGCTTGTCTCTTCTTTGATCAGTGGCATCTGGCAGGGGTTCTCTTTGGTGATCGGAATAGCAGCTCTTTTACTCGTCTTGTTTTTCTTCTGGGGCGCTCGGTTGTTTTTGAGAAAAGGGACAGTGTAGTAGGTGATCGTTTACAACGCCAACTGCTTGCATGAAGGCGTAGATGATCGTCGGGCCCACGAAAGTCATTCCTCGTTTTTTCAAGTCTTTAGAGATGGCAACGCTTAACGGTGTTGAGGTCGAGATTTCCGAGAGGGAGTTTCGAGGGGTCATGATCGGAGTGTAGTTTACGAATTTCCAGAGGTAGTCAGAGAAGGTGCCGAATTCTTCTTGGATGGCAAGGAAGGCTTTGGCATTTTGGCGCGCAGAGTAGATTTTTTGCCGGTTGCGGATGATGTCGGAATGCAGAAGGGTGTTGAGGTCATTGTCTGTCATAAGGGCCACTTTTGTGGGATCAAAATTGTGGAAGGCAGTGCGGTAGGCAGCGCGTCGTTTGAGGATGGTTTCCCAAGAAAGGCCGGCTTGCGCTCCCTCTAAGATGAGCATTTCAAAAAGATGGGTGTCGTTATAGACGGGGACTCCCCATTCAGTATCGTGATAGTGAGCATAGAGAGGATTATGAGAGCCGAAACATCTGTTCATGTAAAAGAAGCCATTGTTTGAGTTGAGATCCAAAGGCGTAGCCGCCAAGAGAGCCATCAGAGCGGATCACGCGGTGGCAGGGAATCAGAATAGGAAGAGGGTTGGCCTTGCAGGCAAGAGCGACAGCACGGTGGGCAGTGGGTTGCCCAATCAGGGTGGCAATTTGAGCATAGGAGCGGGTTTCTCCATAGGGAATTTGAAGGAGGGCGCGCCATACTTTTTGTTGAAAGGGTGTGCCGGGTGGAATCATTTAACCTTCTATTAGCTTGTGTTGGGCCTCTTTCAAAGCGGCCAGTATGGTTGTTGTAGGCAGTTCCCAAGACTCTAGATTGCCGGGAGGCATAAATATCAGAAGTGGTTCGGCCTCTTCTTGGACGAGTTTGCCGATTTGTTCATTATTGTAAAAAATTTCCACAAACACTTTCTTCTCATTGTTAGCGCTTGCAACTCTAAAAGAGAATGCATCTAAATTTTCTTTATCTTTTCCCTGCGTTTTAGAGGATTTGGGTTCTAGAAAACCTATCATCTCTTCTCCATCCTTTGAGAATCGTATGCCTCCTATATTAGGAGCTTCGACTTCTATGACCGGGCCATAGAGTTTATGTGTATACTCAGTTGTGGTTTTGTACGGGTGTTTTAAGATAGCTTCAATTATGTTTTTAGCTTGTTGGTTGACTTGTTCTGGATCAGGATAACTCTCATCCCAGAATCGATTTTTCTCCGCTGTTGTTTTTGCTAATCTGATTTCTACTGTCTTGATGGCTTCTCCAAGCTCATAAAAAGGAAGACACCAAAACTTATTGCAAGGGTGATGGAAAATATTGATAACTATACATTTTTTGTTTTTGCGTATTTCAGCAAGTTGCAAAGAGTTGTAATATATTTCTCCTACGGGCGATTTGTCTTTATAACTGACTATTTCTATTTCAAAATTGTTCATTTTTTTGGCTCCAAAAAACCAATTAGTTCTCCGGAAGCTTTATATCTTACACCGCCAATTCCGGGAGCATGAATGTCAACAATGTCACCTAAATGTTTTGTTTGTTTATAGCTTATCGTTTTTTCTGGATGATTAATAATGGACTCCAGAGTTTTTTGACCATGTTCATTAATTTCCTGTGGGTTACCTAAGGGTTTGGGAAAAACACTGTCTTTTCTATAACCATGCTTCATTAAGCTTCTTCCGGCTTTTGTATATCCGGCTCTATCTAGTACTTTGCCATTTTCTATGAGTTGACTAGATCTAGAAAAAAATTGTGACAATGTCGATGGAAGAGGAATCATCCCAATAGCAAAGTTGTTTGCAAAACTATGGGACTTTGCTTCTGGCGTAAATAGTTCAGCTTGATCTGTGGAAAAGACTCTATCGATAACGTCATGTCCTCTAGCAACCCACATTTCATAGTTCTCTATAGGATCAATAGCATCTTCATGCGAGGGGATCAGGCTGCTGGGTAAATAATATGAGACCAGTGTCTTCACTTCTGCACAAAGCTCTGGAACAACACTTACTAAGCTAGTGATTTCATCATATGCTTTATGCGTGATATGAGCTCCTGTTTCTCTGATTTTTTCTAAGAAAGATTGCTCGGTTGGTTCTTCGGGGTAGGCTGTCTTATCTTCTATAAGGAACTCCTTATAGAAGGAAAATTGCTCATTTTCTGCTGCTTTGAGGATTGGGGTTTCGGGTATATCATCTATGGTATTGGATGAAAGTTCCTGAGGATCTTCATGGGGTGGTGATTTATGCCCTTTAGAATCAAAAGAATCAGCTCCAGCGGCAGCCGCCCCCGCAGCTCCAGCCACTGCTGCTCCTGCAGAAGAAGCTGCTACAAGAGCTATGACAACAGTAGCAGCTACAGCTAAAGCAGCGCCTATAATAATGGATTTTTTATGTTTTTTTACAAATTTTTTGGTCTTGTGCCACGCTTTGCTGATTTTTCCACACTGAATGATCTGATATCCTGCATAGTCTTCTACAAGAGCATAGGTGTAATCAGGGTTGCAAGCGAGTAAAAATGGATTGTCTTCTCCACACATAAGATCATAGGTATCTTCTTGTAGGACTGCTTCCTCATTTAATTCGTTAGGAAGGATGCCCTCTTTTGCAACAATTGCTAAGTAGAGATTTATGCGTTCTAAGTCGATAGGTGAATATGTGCTTTCAAGTAACCCCGATTCAAGATTATCAAGCATTTGCAAGATTTCATCATATGTTGTAGGGCGAGTCCATTTGCTAGCTATTGATGTATAAGCATTGACTTGTGAAAACTGATCTTGAGGGCATGCAAGTAGAGTAGAGGTTGTTACTAGAAGTGCTGAATGGATAATGAACTTGAGTTTCTGCATGAGTTGTTCTATCAAGTTGTCAATCATTTGAGGGGGAGGCGGTACAAGGGAGTTTTGGTGGAGAGCAGGGATGTGTGAGCGGTCAAGGGGCGGAGGGGGTCTTTGGTGGAGAGGACATACACAGGGTTTGGGAGTTTGCCGATTTGGGAGATGGGATCGCCGGCGTTGATATAGGTATGGAGAAGTGATTGACGGGAGGTGGGGAGTGTATAGAATGCTTTGATGATACGGGGAGAGAGGCCCGGAGGACAGAGGGCAATAGAGGGTGTATCGGAAAGTAGGGGGTTGAAGTAGATGAAGGTGTAGGTGGCAAGGGAGCCGCCAAGACTAAAGCCGAGAGCTCGGGCGCTTTTATTTTGGGAGTGAACAGAGGAGAGCCAGGCTTTGATTTCGCTGCGGGCATGCAGGAAAGCGCGAAGCCCCGGTCCTTTCGGATCCAGGTCGCTCATAATGGAAGCTAGGCCTCTTGTAGTCAGAAGGGAAAAGTCGGTGCCGCGAAAGAGAAGTAGGGAGGGAGTGTTCGGAGAAGAGGGTATCAGGCCAAAGGCGGGCATCCCTTTCCACAAGTTAAAGATTCGGTCGACCGTATAGGTTTCAAGGATAATGCCTGAGGGAGTGTGCCGGGGGATGAGGAGCGTTTTACCAAGGGGCAGATCTCTGTAAGCAAGCACTTTGGTCAAAATTTCTGTCAGCGCAATGTCAAAGGTTGTAGGAGAGGTTTTAAGGCTCGTGGCAGAAGAGAGGAGTTGCTCGACAAGAGCCAAGTCTAAAGGAGAGGAAGAAACTTGGCCAATAAGGGGGGAAGAGAGCGAAAAGTAGTTGTGGTTAAGTGAAAATTCTTCCAGTTCCGGCCACTGAATCGAAAAAGACTCTTGTTCAGAGGGGTTATAAGAGGGCATAGGAAGGCTCCAGTAGAGAAGAAAATCTGCGTGGCGCAGCGCTTGGACACGGGCCTTGTCTTTCCAGGAAGTCGCAAAGAGGGTCAAGGGAAGTAGTAATAGTAGTTTCTTCATCGCACCGGAAAAAGGTGGTCAAATGCAGGCCCAAACTCTTCATCAAGAGAGGAGTTGGAAAACGGGATTGTGTCATCTTCAAGAGTTTTTGTCGAGAGTAGGCGGAGTTGTTTGGAGTCAAAAGGGTTCGGAGTGTCGAATGAAAGGGTCAGTTTGATGGCGTCTTTATGGATACAGTATTGAATAGGTGTGCGACTCGCGTTGAATCTGCCGATCACAGTAAATGGCCACCTCTCTTTTTTAAAGATAGATTGTCCTTCAAGAATGTGCGCTGTCACATCGCTTCCTGTCAGGTAGTGTAAAAGAGAAGGAAAAATGTCCATATGGCAGGTAGAAGAGCAGGTCGGGTGGCCAGTCAGGGAAGGAAAGCGGTAGAAGATCGGCGGAGTAATTTGTTCTTTGGTCAAGATCGAGTTGTGAAATAGGTTCCCCTTTTCGTAAAACTCTTCCCCATGATCCCCTGTGATAATCACAACAGCGTCTTTAGGAATATGGTTGAGCAGTCTGCCGATTTCAGAGTCGATGAATAGAAGGGCGTTTTGGTATCGATTGATGAGTGAAGGGGGCGCTTGTTTAGAGAAGAGAGCTTGTAGATAGTTGGCGCTGTCGTCATAGGGCGTAAAGAGTCCACAGGTGTCGGGAAAACTGTAGTCGAAATGGGAAGCGTCAAGCGAGAGGATAAATACATTTCCAACAGAGTCAGATTGTGAAAGTTCTACAATCCTATTTACAGCCAAAGTATCCCGTTCATAGATCTGTTTATAGGAGTCTGAAGGGGTAAATAGTGAATCTGCAAGGTGTCTATCCTTCCCAAAAAGGATTTCATCCATTTGATAATATGACAGGTGTGAGGAAGAGGCCACATGGATCTTATATCCCATTTTTTTCAAAAGAACTAGAGGAAGACTGCCTGCAGGGTTTTTAAGAGATTGGGGGGTTTCCCAGCGAAATGGATACTCTGAGTGGAAAAGGGAAAACCATGAAAGGTGGGTTGCATTTGCATTGGAAAAAGTGAGAGGAAAATTGAGGTTTTGTTCTTTAAAAGCATACAGGTTAGGAGTGTTTACTTCATTGATGAAATCAGAACGTAGCGATTCGATGATGATCAGGTAGATATCGGGTTTGTGCAAAAGAGAAAAGGTGGAAGAGTCAAGTGATAGCAGTCTCTCCTCTTGAGAGGGTAGAGTTTTTAGAGCGGAGGGGATAGCAAGTTCTGGATGGGCAGCTGCAAAAAAAGTTTGCTTCCAAGGAAAAGCTTTATGCATATGCAGCACATGTGTCAAAGGAAGTGTGTTATTCAGTTTGTAGTCAAGGATAAGCAGAAATCCAAGGCAGCTGATGGTTGTAATCACAAGTGGCAGTTTGCGAATATGGAGGGAGCGTTTATGGGTTATTCGAAACGCTAAGATCCCGATCACCGGCAGTAAAATGGCCCCTATTAGAGCCATCAGCCAAGAAACAAGAGAGATATTGCTCGAGATCAGTAGTTCAATGAAATTGGCATAGCTTTCTTCTAAGACAAAACCCAAAGCATACCAAAATGACATGTCTACAAGGCGGGAGAGGGGAAAATCGATAAGGTGGGAGAGGAAAAGAAAGAGAACTAAGAACGCGTACAGGTTAAGAAAACGGGGCCATCTACTCGCTATCACATGGTTAATGATAATCAGAAACAGGGTTTCCAGCGCTGATTGCAAAACTCCATACAAAGCAAGGAGGTAGGTTGTGTGCAAGAGGATGGGATCGGTTAGAAAGATATGCGCAATATAGAGAGCAGAAACAAGGAAAAAGTAGGCACCGAAAAAAAAGAAATTAAGGGGCATAGTAAATACCCCTTATGAGCAAGATAGGAAATATTTACAACAGGGACTTTACTATCCCTTCAAAGTCGCCTCTTTGGATGTAGGGGGTCAGTTTATCGGGGGTCGTTCCGACAGCTTCCGCAAAGCCGGGAAGGTGTTGGTAGACGTTATTCTTAGACACTTGTTCTCTCATCTTTTTGCTAAACCCATCGATTAGAGCATCCCATTTAAAGGAGCTTTTTTTGATGGTTCTTATATGGTTTTTCAGTGTGTGGTTGGATAAAATATGCCCCATGAAACGCAAAGGGTGCACATGGTCGATTTTCTTGCCCTTTTTCTCAAGAGAACTTTTGTGGAATGCTAGCTGAAAGATGTTGTTTTCTGCCATGGTGGTGATGATTGCGGTAATGGTCTTCTTTTCGTCTTGAGACAAGGGAAGATCATAGAAAGAATTGTTGCCGGCAAGCATGAACTTAGGTTCCATACGAGCATTCACTTTTCTTAAAGCTGCTTCAAAGGGCTCTTCTGCCTCTTCCTCATCATTGAGATAGTAACCTGCAAGTTCTTCGATTTCTTGCTCAATTGCATGGATATCTTGCGCATTCATAATCGGTAAACGAGAAGTGTTAGAGTAGATGATGTGGATATGTCGCCTTTCTTTGGCAAGAAAGGAATCCAAATAGGGCAGCAAGTCATCAAACTCTACTTGCTCTAGGGCATTGAAAGCAGATGTGAGAAAAGGCTCTAAAGCATAACAATTAGCTCCAAGCTGTACAAGATCTGCGTAGTAGGAAGAAAGTTGCGCGCAGCTTAAAGTGTCTTTACAAGCAAGTAGGTAGGAAAGGCGGTAGAGCAGCTGATTTTTTTTTGCAGTGAAACAGGCATCGTAGAAGCCGCGCTCTTTTAATACCTCTATATGCCAAAGAAAAAATGCTAGCAGATTCTTCGCTTCATCTTCTTTAACAAGAGCAAAGCCGTTTGGAGGATAAAATCCTTGAGGATGGGGATGTATCCAGACTTGATGGATTTTTTTTGTGCAGGACTCGAGTCTTTGCTGCAACAGTTCGTGTAGTAGCAGCTTCTTCGAGCAATCAGTAAGATCTTGCTCGGTTTTAATTGGAGAGTGTACATAGGGGAAATTCAGGCTGATAGCCACTTGCATAGGATGAAGCTCAGAAGAAAAGCTGATGAGCTCAGGATGACGGTGGCAAGAAGAGACTCCTTCAAAGCAGGTAGCAACGCGACTTTCTAATTCGGAGCAAGAAAAGCTACCCACTGCAATGACCGAGATCTCTTTTGGTGTTGTATTGCTCAGCAAAGAGGAGAAATTGGTGGGATATTGCTCTTTGATTGGAGTGTAATTGCCATCAGATGCTTCGACTGCACATGCAGTGAGAAACTCATCGAGCCCTTCCCAGTCTTGCTCTTCTTTATCAAACGCAAAAAGGGAATGTTCTCCTTTCCCATAGTGGAATATCACGCGGACACTGGCCCATTCCGATGGAACATGGTGTTCTTTGACGTAAAGTTTCACACCACTATCCAGATGAGTAGCCTTGACTGAATCATCAAGGGGAAGATAGGAAGATCCAAAGAGCGCTGATGTAAATAGAAGTGCAAAATAGAAAAAAATCATGAGAGACTCCGCATTGAAAGTCTCTCGTTATAAATCTGAAATTGGATTAGTTCCAACTTTTTTGAGAGTTTTATAAAATTTTACTATATTTAAAAAATGTGATAGTGATAAGAGGATCAGATGTAGCAGGAAGTGGACTATGTCACATCGGGTCTTTCTTTTTGGAGAAGCGGAGAAGGGAGAATTTTGCACCCCTTTTGTATGTCAGTCCCTGCCGCAATTGGCAGAAACATTTGGTAATCCCCCAACAGACAGCCTAGGATTAAATTATGCTGTCCAGACTCTTTTATTTGAAAAAGAGCTGATTTTTTTTCGAGTCAAAGAAGAGGGGTTTAGTCTGATTGATTACATGAAAGGAATTCGCCTCTTAGAAAATCGGTCTCTCTTCCATCATCTAACGGCTATCTGCATTCCGGGAGTGGGAGACCCTGAAATCATCGATGCAATAACCATGATTTGCCATGCACACCGTAGCCTACTTATTACAACGGAACGAGACTTCTACGATTTTATCACCCATCGATAGGATTGCCAAACCGTTTCTGTGGATCTTGAATCCAGCTTTCTTGCCCAATCGTTGTGGAATCGCCATGGCCGGGGTATACAATTGTCTCGGAAGGCAGCGCTGCGAGTTTTTTTAGCGATGACCACATGAGGGCGGGTCTCGATGAGGGAAAGTTAATTCTTCCAATGGTGCCTTCAAAGAGTGTATCGCCGGAAAAGAGCACATGCTCTTTTTGTAAATAGAAACAAACGCTTCCTGCTGAATGTCCGGGGGTGTGAATCACCTCGATATCTAGGTTCCCAATAAGAAGATGTTGCTTGTCTGTTAAAAAACCATCGACGCTACAGGGGGAAATCGGGAAAAGAAGGGGGAGTTGATCCGTTCCCGGATGCTGCACATTTCCTGCATCTTCCGGGTGCACATAGACAGGAATCTTTAGCGTTTTCTTGATGAGGGCAGCCTCTGCAATATGATCCCAGTGAGAGTGGGTAAGTAAAAGCGCTTTAACATTAAGCCCCTCTTGCTTTATTTCAGACTGAATCCAATCCAGACAATCGGCTGGCGCGTCGATGATAGCGGCTTGTTTTGTCTTTGAGCAAATGAGAAGATATACATTGGTCCCAATAGGACCTGCGGGGAAAATTTTGATTTGCATAAAAAAACGCACCGGAGAGGATTCGAACCTCTGACCTCGCGGTTCGTAGCCGCGTACTCTATCCAGCTGAGCTACCAGTGCACCAAAGGGGCTCATCATCGCGGGTTTTCGATTTTTCAGCAAAGGAAATCTAATTTATTGGGTGTAACCCCCTTGTAATTAAACGGTTGTTTAATTTTTTACTTTATATATAAAATAGTTTATAATTAAGAATAAAGAGGGCAGGAGGTTTGCATGAATCCCCCAAAAGTAGGAAAACCACAACAGCATGACATACAGCGATTAACTCCCACAAAAGATCAGGGCGTAGAGAAAGTCCGTGAGGTGGTAGCTCAAAACCTTTGGGGCCCTGTTGAGGGCGAACCAGCTGAATTGGTCGATGTTCGAACGTCTCTTCCAACCCAAAAGCCCGAAAAGGTTGCTAAAGAGGTCAAAGATCTCTTTAGGTTGCTTTTTACAATTTTTCAGTTAAAAGCACCTTTGTCAATTGAAGAGAAGAAGGCGGCGACGATTATTCTGGGGAAGATTCGAGATAGGGCGCTTGCTTGTGGATGGGAAAAAATAGCAGACAAGTCTCAAAAGATACTTGGGGAAGTGGGTAGTATCGATTTTTTAAGAAAACATCTCCCTTCTCTGTGCAAAGAGATTGTACCGTTATTAGTTCGCGATCTGTCCGCAGTGTTAGAGATTGTGAAAATTGAGGATCCGAAAAATAGGGATTTCGATTGTTCTGTTAATAGGCTAATATTAACTGCCCAGGCTTGTCATGTTAAAGAAGCGCAGGATTCTTTTAACGATCTGATTGAAGCGATGCTACGTTTGCCAAGCGAATTAGAGGCTACCATTCAAATGGTGGGGAATCTTGCTCAAGATCCTCAAGTAGGTTTATGGAGAGCAAGCTGGGGTTTTATTTGCAATAGATTAGATGTTTTATTGGATCCTAAAAACGTCTCTCACCGCGCAATCATCGGCGCCTTTAACGTTGCAAAAACACCTGTACTAGGGGGGGGGAGGCTTGAAAAAGGTGCACTTGAGAACTTAAAATTAGCTTTAGAAAAAGATAAAAAATCTCTCCAAAGCAAGAGAGAAAAAACAACAATAGAAAAGATAGAAACGCTGGCCCGAAACGCATTCCGATTCTAAGCCAGCTAAGACGTTTTTTGGCGTTTCTGAATGATTACATCATTCCCATGCCGCCCATACCACCCATTCCCATGCCACCCATGCCGTCCATATCCATGCCACCCATAGGGTTGGCAGCTGCGGATTTTGGTTTGGGTTTGTCTGTGATCATTGCAGCCACAGTAATTAGGAGAGAAGAGATCGAAGAAGCATTCAGAAGGGCGCTTTTTGTTACAAGCACAGGATCGATCACACCTTCCTGGAGCAAATCCCCAAAAGAGTCGGTTAGTCCGTTATAGCCATAACCTTTTTCCTTTTCGAAGATTTTTTCCGCAACAACAGCTCCCTGTTTGCCACAGTTTGTAGCAATTGCAATAGCAGGGGCAAAGCACGCCTCACGAACGATCTGGACGCCAAGACCCTCTTCAGCATTGGGAAGCTTAAAAGTATCTAAAGCTTTTGCAGCGCGTAGAAGAGCCACTCCGCCGCCCGGCACAATCCCTTCGGCAACAGCGGCTCTTGTTGCATGCAAAGCATCGTCTACACGCGCTTTTTTCTCTTTCATTTCAGCTTCTGTTGCAGCTCCAATGTGGATAACCGCAACTCCGCCGGAGAGTTTTGCCAGTCTTTCTTCGAGGTTCTTGCGGTCGTAGTCAGAGGTGCATTTGGCAATTTCTTGCTTAATCTGTAGAACTCTCTCTTCGATTTTTTTAGGATGTCCTGCACCCCCTACAATCGTGGTGTTTTCTTTCGAAATTTTCACCTTCGAGGCTTTCCCTAACACTTCGATGCCAACCTCTGATAAAAGAAGTCCCACTTCTTCAGTGACAACTTGAGCGCCTGTCAGTATCGCAATATCTTGCAGCGTCGCTTTCCGTCTGTCTCCAAAGCCAGGAGCTTTTACAGCACAAACGGCAAGCCCTGCCTTCAGTTTATTGACAACAAGAGTAGAGAGCGCTTCACCATCGACATCATCAGCAATGATGAGAAGAGGTTTTTTGAGTCTTTCCATGATTTTTTCAAGAATGGGAACGATCTCTTTAATGGCTGAAAGTTTTTTGTCGGTAATCAGAATCAGAGCGTCATCGTACTCAACCACCATCTTTTCAGCATTGGTAATGAAATAGGGGGACAAATATCCTTTGTCAAACTGCATCCCTTCAACGACATCAAGGGTGTTGTCGATCCCTTTGGCTTCAGCAATTGTAATTGTGCCGTCTTTACCCACTTTTTCCATCGCTTCAGCAATGATCTTGCCGATCTCTACGTCATTGTTTGCAGAAATGGTTGCAATTTGCTCGATCTCTTGTGGCTTGCCTACAGGGGTTGCAAGGGCATCTAGGGTTTCATTGATTTTGGCAACGGCTTTGTCAATCCCTCGCTTGAGGTTCATCGGATTAGCTCCTGCCATGACGTTTTTGATCCCCAAGCTCAAAATGGCATCAGCAAGCACGATCGCTGTTGTCGTTCCATCCCCTGCTACATCTGCCGTTTTGGAAGAGGCTTCTTTTACAAGCTGCGCCCCCATGTTTTCAAACTTGTCTTTCAGTACGATTTCTTTAGCAACGGTCACGCCATCTTTTGTCGAAAGAGGAGCTCCCATCCCTTTATTGATCACGACATTGCGCCCTTTAGGACCCAAAGTCACGATGACGGCTTTTGCAAGAGTTTTTACGCCTTTGAGAATTGACTTTAGAGCTTCTTCGTTAAACTGCAACATTTTGGACATATTAAAACCTATATTTTTTTAATTAGTTAAGAATGCCGAGAATGTCGTCTTCGGAAAGAATCAAGTAGTTATCTTCAGCATCATTATCCGTTTTTACTTCTGTGCCGGCATAAGAAGAAAAGAGCACAACATCGCCGACCTGTACAGAAAGGGGTTTTAGTTGCCCTTTATCGTCCAGTTTTCCTGGACCTACAGCTAAGATTTCCCCTTGACGTGGTTTTTCTTTAGCAGACTCGGGAAGCAGGATGCCCCCTTTACTAGTTTTTGGCTCAGAGCGCTTTACAAGAACGCGGTTACCTAAGGGACGAATATGTTGTTTTACGGTCATAGCTAAAAACTCCTTCAAAAGAAAACCTTGAAGTGTAGGAAGGGAAGTGGTTTTTGTCAAGGCTAGTAGATCAGGTATTTTTTTCTTGAGACAAGAAATTGCTCCCTTTCTTCTTTTTGAAAGAGGATGAGTTTCCAAGCAGCATAAGTCTCTTGTTGCAAGAGGGTCAGCATTTCATCGTTGCCAGTGGCTTTACAGAACAGATCCTTTTTGGAGGAAGAGAGCCCTTTGAGTTCTTTTGAAACTTGTGTAGGATAAAGATTTTTTAGAATGCCCAAAATCATACATTGGCAGGTGGTCGGACGGAAAGTGTGGGTGTTTGTAATCATGATCCTCACCCCATGGCAGTCTTTGCCTTGGTACGCGCCGTAAAAGGGGCGGAAGTGGAAGGGAACGAAGTGGACTCCTTGCAGCTTTTGGGCATTGAGGGTGTTGGCTAGGGTATCCGCTTCAATCCAGGGGGCACCAACGATTTTGAAAGGGAGTGTGTAACCAATCCCGATATTGACAATAGACAGCTCTCCCAAAAGTCCTGTGGTAGCATAGTAGTAGGGGGTGTCGGCTTCCGGGATATGAGGGCTTGTTGGAATCCAGGCAAGACCTGTTTCAGAAAAAGGCATTGAGCGGTCCCAGCCACGCATGGGGACCACTTTGAGTTTGCAATGGATGTTATACTCGGAGTTGAAGAAAAGAGCCAGTTCCCCAATTGTCATCCCATGGCAGTAGGGAACATTGAGATAGCCAATAAAAGAGCGCCATTTTTCTTTCAGCATAGGCCCATCGACGGTTGTCCCGTTAATCGGATTGGGCCTGTCAAGAACTACAACTTCGATGTTTCGTTTGGCTGCTTCTTCCATTGCATAGAGGAGAGTTGTTGCATAAGTATAGGATCTGCATCCAATATCTTGGATGTCGTAAATCAAAACATCGATGTTTTCTAACATAGCAGCAGTCGGCCGTCTTGTTTTCCCATGTAAGCTGTATACGGGAAGACCGGAGGGGCCCTTTGTATGACTTACTTCTTCTGCGGCATAGGCGTTCCCATGAAGCCCGTGTTCCGGAGCAAAAAAAGCCGTCAGCTTGAGGCGATGTTGCAAGAATAGGTCAATTGTAGAACGCATTTTCCCATTAACGCCGGTTTGGTTGGTAATAAGACCAATCCGTTTACCTGCTAGCTCTTCAGCGTATCCTTCTTTAAAAAAAGTATCGACGCCCAAGTCAATTGTTGCTTGCAGTGAGGCGAATAGAAAAAGTAAAACGCCTATGAATTTAAAAAAATATTTGTCGTTTCTCATTGAATTATGGTAATGATGGAAAGATAGGAGTTCTTCATGTCCAAACACGAGTCTGCATCTAAAGATCTAAAAAATGCAACAGAGATTCTTAAAATCCAAAAAGGACGTCCTCTAACAGAGGAAGAAAGAGAGAAAAAAGCAGTTGAGCTTGCATCCTACATGTTAAATGAAGCCAATCGTACCATGCGCTTTTCTGAGAAAGTGGTGCAGCAAGAACTGTCTCGCATGATGAGAGATCCTATGGGAAAAGCGTTTACCATGGCAATGACAGATCAGTGTTTTCGCTCTCATACAAGTTCTCGTGTAGCAGATCAAATGGTGTATCTGCTTGAACAGATGGGAATTCCAAAGTATTTGGGATTTTCTAAAAAGTTTTCCCTTTTTGTTTTTTTAGCTCTTGGGAAGGTGTTCCCTTGGTTTTTTGTGAATATGGCGACATTTTTTTTGCGAAAAACCACCTCAAAAGTGATTTTGCCAGGAGAAAAAGGGAAGTTAAAAGAGCATATGGCTCTGCGCCGTAAAGAAGGGGTCAGGCTCAACATCAATCATCTGGGTGAAGCTATTTTAGGAGAAGAAGAGGCTAAGCAGCGCTTACGGGTTTATTTACACGATTTGACGCAAGATAATATAGAATATGTTTCTATCAAGATTTCCACTATTTACAGCCAAATTCATTTGCTCGGATGGGAAAAAACTCTCGATGTGCTCTCGGATAGACTAAGGCAACTGTATCGGGTTGCCATGAAGCACAAGTTTGTGCGCCCGGATGGTACAGCCGTCCAAAAATTTGTCAATTTGGACATGGAAGAATATCGCGATTTGCATCTTACAAAAGAACTTTTTCAAAAAGTATTAAGTGAGGAAGAGTTTTTACAGTTTTCGGCCGGGATTGTTTTGCAAGCTTATCTTCCCGACTCCTTCGAAATTCAGAAAGAGCTGACCGAATGGGCAATTGAGAGAAGGGGGGCCCCAATCAAAATTCGGATTGTGAAAGGAGCTAATTTGGCCATGGAACAATTCGAGGCAAGTGTGCGAGGCTGGAAACAGGCTCCCTATCAAAAGAAGGCAGATGTCGATGCCAATTATAAGAAGATGGTGGCCTATGGCTGTCAAAAAGAGCATGCTCAATCTGTCCACCTAGGAGTTGCGAGCCATAATCTTTTTGATATTGCCTATGCCCTTCTTTTGCGAGCAGAAAATCAGGTCGAAGGGGAAGTGAACTTTGAGATGCTCGAGGGAATGGCAGATCACATGAGACGTGTGGTCCAGCGTCTTTCTCAAGATATCTTACTCTACTGTCCTGTGGCTACAAAGCAAGATTTTCAGAGTGCAATTGCTTATCTCATTCGCAGGCTTGATGAAAATACAGGGGTAGATAACTTTCTGAGGGTCACTTTTGGCCTGACTCCCCATGTCAAAGAGTGGGATGAGCAGGTGAATCTTTTTAAGACAGCTTGCAAAGAAACAAAGACAGTGTACACGCATCCGAGAAGAGATCAAAATCGGCTAAAGACGCCACAACCTCTTGCCTTAGACGCTCCGTTTGAAAATGAGGCGGACACCGATTTTTCCCTGCCTCAAAATCGCAAGTGGATAAAGGAAATTGTAGCCAAGTGGCACAAATGCTTAATTCCTCCTATTCCCGTTGTCATTGCAGGTCAAGAAATCCACTCCAAAAAGGGGCAGGGAATAGATCCGTCGAATCCAAATACAGTCTCTTATGAATATGCGCTTGCATCTCTTGAAGAGATAGACAAAGCAATTAGTTGCGCAAAAGCGCAAGAGAGTTCTTGGGGAGGTGTGAGTGTTAAGGAGAGATGTAAGCTGCTCTGCCAAGTAGCTCAAAAGATGCGAGAAAGAAAAGGGGATCTCATTGGTGTAATGATGAGGGATGGGGGCAAGGCCATTTTGGAAGCAGATCCGGAAGTTTCGGAAGCTATCGATTTTGCAGAGTATTATTTGCGAGAGCTCAAAGCAATGGAGGGATACTCCTCTTTGAAATTTAACCCGAAAGGGACAGTCCTTGTCACTCCCCCTTGGAATTTCCCCATCTCTATTCCTGCAGGTGGGATTTTGGCAGCTCTTGCCGCAGGAAACTGTGTACTATTTAAGCCGGCACCCGAGGCCGTATTAAGCGGCTTCGAGCTTGTGAAATTGTTCTGGGACGCCGGAATTCCTAAGACAGTCCTTCAATTTATTAGCTGTGAAGACGAGCCGGTTGGCTCTAAATTGATTGCAGATCCTCGCATCAACAGTATTATTTTAACTGGGGCCACATCGACTGCGAAGTTATTTATGAAGTTGCATCCTGGCGTAGAATTACACGCTGAGACAGGAGGGAAAAACGGGATTATTGTTACGGCCCTTTCGGATCGGGATCTTGCAATTAAAGATATTGTCTCTTCTGCTTTTGGCCATAGTGGACAAAAGTGTAGTGCTTGCAGCTTGCTTGTACTTGAAAAAGAGGTCTACGATGACCCTCATTTCTTAAAGCAGCTCAAAGATGCAGTAGAGAGTTTGACCGTTGGAACTTGTTGGAATCTCTCTGCCAAAGTCACTCCTCTTATTCGACAGCCAGCAGACGCGCTGATGAAAGGGTTTACTCAGTTAGAAAAAGGAGAATCTTGGCTTGTGCGTCCTCAGGTAGATCCTCAAAATCCCCATCTCTGGTCTCCTGGTGTCAAAATAGGAGTTAAGAGAGGCAGTTTTTCTCATCGCACAGAATTTTTCGGCCCCCTTCTTAGTGTTATCAGAGCCAAAGACTTAGAAGAGGCAATCGATATTGTCAATGATACGACCTATGGACTCACCTCAGGATTGCAAAGTCTAGATGAGAGGGAAAAAAGGGTGTGGCTCCAAAAGATTGAGGTCGGCAATGGGTACATCAATCGGGGCATTACAGGGGCTATTGTAAGAAGACAGCCCTTTGGTGGGACGAAAGATAGCAGTTTTGGTGGAGGTGCCAAGGCCGGTGGCCCCAACTACATCATGCAGTTTGCAAGTTGCAAAGAGTTGGAGCTTCCCAAGGAAAGAGGCCCCTTTAATGAAGCGGTTAATCAGTTGGCATCCCGTGCAAAAGACTTAACTCAAGAAGAGATGAGTATCTTGTATGCGAGCTTGGCTAATTATGCGTATTTTAATGCTCATTTTTTCCAAGAGCAAGATCCTTCACAAATTGTTGGGCAGGATAATCTCTTTCGGTATTTACCCTATAAAGGAATGGCATTCCGGATTCAACAAGGGGATTCTCCTTTAGACATTTTCCGTGTGCTGGGAGCTTGTCTTACCTGTGGAACCACGCTTGATATAAGTAGCGATAAAGGGGGCGTCGATTTAGAAGGCTTTCCTGTTCGGTATGAGACAGAAGAGGAATTTGCTCAAAAAGTAAGAGAGGGAAAATACAAAAGAGTGCGCCTTCTAAAGAAGCCCTCTTCTCTACTTGTAGAGGCTGCTTCTGTAAAAGGTGTGCATTTAGCTTCTGCTAAAGTTTTAGCGCATGGGCGTATCGAGCTTTTACATTATTTAAGAGAAATGGCTCTGAGTATTGACTATCACCGTTATGGCAATCTGGGTCTAAGGGAGCAGGAAAAGCGCTCGGCTATTCTGTAGTAGAAAGGTAATTCGCTTCTGAAAAAGGCCGCAGCTGCAGCAGCTGTTGGACGGGCTTTAGGGTCTGCTGCTGTCATCTGTTTTAAGCAATCTCCGATGTTTTTAGCTTGTTTCCTTGAGCTAAGGTGAGCGTCTTGTAATTGAGATGTTAGGGCATCGATATATCTGTGCAGTTCATTTTGCTCTTTTTGATAGGTTATCCCTAAAGCGTTAAGGAACCCAAAAAACAAGCGAAGAAGCAGTTTTAGAGGTCTGATAGAGAGCATCCATCTATTTGTATTTCTTGTTGCACTCAAATATGCAGTCACTCCGGTTCCTTTGAGAGAAGAAGAGGGAGCGATTAGGGTGGGTTGATTGTACCGTTGAAGCAGGCTTTGTTCCAAAATGTTTATGCAAATAAGCCCCATGGAAAATACTTCGGCCTTATGAGACATTGTATATTCCGGAGCAGAGTGGGCCCCATCGCCGATGCGATGCCACACTGTGTGCTTTGCATGTAAATCTCTTGCCCATCCAAAATCGCTGAGCTTTACATTCGATCCATACACAAGAAAATTTTCGGGTTTCAGGTCTTGGTGCACTTGTCCTGTAGCATGTAGGGTAGTAACGCCGGAAAGCGCTTGGTAGCAAAGGTCAATGCGCTTTGTTAGCGAAAGGCGGTCTTTGATGGTTTTTTCGAGATCAGAGCTTGCCTTATCGCAGCTATACGTGACTTTCCCCTCTACCAAGACTTTGCTTTTTTCATAGCTAAGGGCAAGGTTTTTGGGATTCAACTTATTAGAGAGTACTCTCTTGCGGATTGTTTTTACCTTTGCAATTTCCTCTTCAAGAGAAGCGGTTTTGCAGCGGTTTGTGGCCGTGTAGTATACCTTGAATGGGCATCCATCCAGTGCGTAGACCTCTTTGTAAGAACCTTGGCCAATTAGTTTAAAAGTCATAAATTTTATTCTATTATAAGGTTTTTTCTGTTAAAAATGGAGGATTAAAAAATTTTTTTGCCTTGAAAATTTTTTATTTTTTATTTTTTTAATCAGAGCGTATACTGGGAGGATGCATACCCTTAATAGAGAACAGTTAGAGGCAGTTTGCCATGTCGAGGGGCCGCTTCTTGTATTGGCAGGAGCTGGCGCTGGAAAGACGCGCGTGGTCACTTGTCGGATCGCCCACCTTATCGAAAAAGGGGTGCCGTGCGAACGGATTGTGGCCCTCACGTTTACGAATAAAGCTGCTAAAGAAATGGAAGAGAGGGTCTTACAGACAACGAGAAAAAAAGTTTTAACGACTACTTTTCATAGCCTCTGCGCTCGGATTTTGCGCGAATCGATTGGAGTTTTGGGCTTTGATCCCCGTTTTACGATCTATGATCAAGAAGATAGCGAGAAGGTTTTAAAAGAGTGTTTGTCTGATCGGGGAGTTAAAACAGAAAAAGGGGATGTTCGTAAATTTCAATCCGAAATCTCGCATGCAAAAAATGCGCTGATCCGCCCCGATGCGCCTCATGGAAAAGAAGAGACCGAGTTTTTTTCGATTTATCGAGCTTATCAAGAGAAATTAAAGAGTTATCAGGCCCTTGATTTTGACGACTTATTGTTTCTCACAGTGATTCTTTTTCAAGAGCATGAAACTGTCCTTGCTTCCTATCAACAAAGATGGTCTTACATCTTAATTGATGAATACCAAGATACCAATGCGGCTCAATACACACTCATTCGGCTCCTTGCAAAAGAGCATCACAACATTTTTGCTGTCGGTGATCCGGACCAATCGATCTATTCTTGGAGGGGGGCCAACATTCACAATATCCTCAATTTTCAAAAAGATTTCCCCGGAGCCAAAAAACTCTCTTTGGAACAGAATTATCGAAGTAGCTCTAATATTCTTCAGGCGGCCAATGCATTGATCGCTCATAATGAAAGTCGGTTCGAAAAGAATTTGTGGAGCGATAAAGGAGAGGGTGAGAAAATTGTCTTCTACCATGCAGGGTCTGATCGGTTAGAAGTGGAATTTGTGCTCAAAAAATTGTGGGATCTGAAAGTCAATCGAGGGATCTCATTTAACGATTGCGCGATTTTATACCGTACCCATTTTCAATCCCGTTTATTCGAAGACTATTTACTAAAAGAGAGAATCCCCTATGTCATTGTCGGAGGGCTCTCTTTTTATCAAAGGAAAGAGATCAAAGATATCCTGGCTTGGCTGAAAATGATTTTGACATCTCACGATGGCATTGCTTTTGAGCGTACTCTCCACTTGCCCAAACGGGGCATTGGGGCTGCAACAGTAGATAAGCTACAGTTGGCCGCTCAAGAAAGAGGAATGGCAATCTTTGATTTTTGTGAAAAAATTATTTCAGACCAAAGCGCTTTTAAGCTTTCAGCAAAAGCATTCTCAGGGCTCAAAGAGTATGTCGATGCAGTGCTTTTTTTAAGAAAACTACACGAGCATCGGATCCCTCTTTCCGATTTGATTTCTACATTACTAGAGAAAACGCGCTATTTGGAATTTTTGAAAGAAGATGTGGAGACCTATAAAGAGAGAAGAGAAAACGTAGCAGAACTTGTATCTAAGGCAAGTCAGTGGCAAGAAGAAGAACAAGAGCTCTCTTTGGCGCTATTTTTAGAGGAGTTAACTCTAAAGGGGAGCCATGAAGAGACGCAGATGCATGAAAAGCTGCGCCTGATGACCGTCCACAATGGGAAGGGCTTGGAGTTTACGGCAGTTTTTTTGGTGGGCATGGAAGAGGAGCTGTTTCCCCATATCAATGCACTCGATGATGAGGCAGCTATAGAAGAAGAAAGGCGGCTCTGTTATGTCGGAATGACACGAGCTAAAGAATACCTCTACTTAAGTGGGAGCAGCTACCGCTATTTGTTTGGTTACCCCAAAGCAATGCGCCCTAGCCGTTTTTTATCAGAGATCCCTCGAAGGTCTTAAGCACTCTTTCCACAGAAATCCACTTTTGCCAAAATTTATCCCTAAGGCGGATCCCTTTCAAGTTGGGAACCCAAGGGTTAGGGCAAAGAGTGGTAACTTGTCCCCATCCCGGACGCCAAAATAAAGAGGCTTTTTTATTACAAAATAGAGTCATTGTCGGGATGTTAAGGCACGAGGAGAGGTGTCCTGGGCCGGAGTCATTGCCAATCAAAAAACCGGATTCATAGATGTAGTGGGCAAGAGTATTGAGACTATCAAAAAGAGGGGCTGGAAAAGAAGCAGCATCCCACTCTTTTCTCTCTTTTTCTGAAAGCAGCCATTCCGGGCGGTACCCTCGAGCTTTCAAAGCCGATGCAAGAGTTATAAACTTCTCTTTGTCCCAATTTTTGTTCGGTCTGGAGCTTGTGGGGTGTATCAGCACACGCCTTGCCTCTTTTCGAAAACGCAAGTAGGCAGGAGGAGTAATCCCGTTAGACTTGGTGGTCACCGGAAACTTTCGTTTGCAAAAAGCATAGAGATTGTCAACGAAGCTCTTTGTCCCGTCAAACTGCCCTTGTTCCCAGAAAGGATAATCGCGATTAGCAGTTGCAATTGGGTTGAGAACAGTTGTTTTCTTGCCATGATGCGCAAGAGCATACGAGAGGATCTGCTGCATGCGGGGGCTTTTTTCCAAGAAGATAAAAATAGCCTCGGCTTCGTTAAGATAGGGGATGAATTCTTTTGGCGAGGGGGCAATAGAGAGATTAGGGAACCACGATTGGAGTTGAAAAAGGGAGGGATGGAAGGTTGTGACTTCAAACCCGTTCAGCTGCAAATTATGGGAGAGTACAAGGGAGATGAGTCCATCTCCGAGCCCCATACAGGGGAATACAACAGCTTGACGTGCCATGCAATGGATTCTAAGGCATTTAGGGGGGAGGATGCAAGGGTTCTTGATTGTATTGTAAGTTTTTTATAAAAAAAGTTTATGAAGTTAGAACTCTCTTGTAGCCAGCAGCTACTCCTTACGGCCTCTTTTCAGCAAGCTCTGCACATTTTGCAGCTACCCATAGAAGAACTTGCAGAATGGATGGAGGAAGAAAGTCTTCGCAATCCCCTGATAGAAGTAAGGGAAAAGAAAAAAAGGATAGCCGAAGCTGTGCAAGAAGAGGCTTGGCAAGAGAGTGTGTATGAAAAACTGCTTCGACAGCTTCCTCTTATTTTTAAGAATGACGCCTTAACTTGTGCCAAAGAGATGATTGGGCATTTGGATGAAAAGGGGTTTTTAGAGGGACATTTTGATGAAGAAATCAGACAAAAGCTCTTTCATCTAGATCCTTTGGGTATAGGGTGCCGTGATGTGAGAGAATACGTTCTATTGCAACTCGAAGAGAAAGGACAGAAGAGCGATTGGATTTACCGGATAGTCGAGCATCACTTTTACGACTTGCTACAGGAAAAATGGAAAGAGGTAGCAGCCCTAGAAGGGGTATCTATTCGATCCTTGGAGCTCCAGGTGAAAACGGCTCTTAGAGGACTTCGGTGGTACCCTTTAGATGCGCCCAAACAGGTGTGCCCGCAACTGGTTCCCGATCTTATCTTTCTCTATGAAGCGGATCAGTGGAAGATTGCAATCAATACTTCGGCACTCCCACAGGTGACCCTTAAGTCATATAAAGGGATCGATTACAAATACTTGCGGGAAAAAAAACGAGCCGCCCATTTTCTTATCCAAGCTTGTGAGCAGAGAAGGAGGACGCTTTTAAAAATTGGCAAAAGGTTGCTTGTAAAACAAAAAGTGTTTTTTGAGGGCACAGGAAGGGGGCAGCTAGTTCCGATGACTTGCAGGGAAGTGGCAGAAGAAATAGGACTTCATGAGTCGACGGTTAGCCGCGCCATTGCATCTAAGTATTTGAGTTGTCCCTTCGGGATATTTCCTCTTGAGCGATTTTTTAAGCAAGGAGTTGAAGGGGTGTCTAACGACAGTGTGCAGCAGATGCTAAAAAGTCTTGTTGATAAGGAGGATAGTCGATTTCCCCTTTCAGATGGACAGTTGTTAGAAGAGTTGCAAAGGCGAGGAGTTCATTGTGCCAGAAGAACAATTGCCAAATACCGTGGGCAGCTGCGGATTCCCGCTTTTTCTCGAAGGAGAATTTAAAATCTAGAGCCAAAGGCTTTGATTTGAGCATCGGTCATAAGAATTAGGATCCCAAGCGCTTTGCTGCCGCTCTCACGTTCCGCATAGAGAAGCGCCTTTTTAAATACCGCTTGGAAGTAGCAAAGGCGGATAAGCAGATAACAAAATACGCCAATTGGCAGTGTCCAACAGAATAATAAAGGTTCAATATCGAAAAATAATCCTGTGGCACAACCTCCCCAAGACAGAAAGAGCGATCCCAAGAAGAAGAGGCTCTCTTTGGGAGAAGAGAAAAGGGGGCCAAAAAATCTTCGGAAACGGGAGTTGGAAGTGGAAAAGGCCAAGATTTCCTCAAAAAGAGGCTCATTATATTCGGCTCTTACTACGTGAACAAGTTCATGAGAGATAATTTCTTCTATCGAATAGAAAAGAGGGGGCTTTTCTGATTTTAGTTGAATATGTACAGAGGGGCCAATCCAGGTAGCTGCTGCTTCCCAAGGCTTTAAATTTTTTTTATCCACAACAAGACGAACAGGTGGAGGTAAAAAACCAAATAGGGATTCAAAGCGCTCCCTCCCTTTTTCTGCCAGTTTTTGAGAAACCTCTTGCATTCTTGCACATTTCCTTCTAAAGTTCAGTCACCTCGAATCACGTTCATTGGATACGGCATGGGTAAGGCATTAATTATTGTAGAGTCTCCTTCTAAGATCAAGACCCTAAAAAAATTTTTGGGGCCGAAATATATTTTTGAGTCCTCGATCGGTCATGTCCGCGATCTGCCGGCCAAGGGCTTCGGGATCGATGTCGAGAATGACTTCGAGCCGGAGTATACTATTTTACCGGATAAAAAAGAAGTGATTGAACGCCTAAAAAGAGCGGCCAAACACGCTGAGATCGTTTATCTTTCTCCTGACCCTGATCGAGAAGGGGAAGCGATTGCTTGGCACATTGCTTCTATTTTACCCAAAGGCACCAAGTATAAGAGGGTGACATTTAACGCCATTACCAAAGAGGCGGTCACAGAGGCGCTCAAGGTACCGCGAGATATTGATCAGTCGCTTGTCGATGCTCAGCAGGCAAGGCGTCTTTTAGATAGGATTGTAGGTTATAAAATCTCTCCGATTTTAACGCGCCGGGTCCAGGGCTCAAGAGATGGGGGGTTGTCTGCAGGTAGAGTGCAGTCTGTCGCTCTAAAGCTTGTTGTCGATCGAGAAAAAGAAATTTTGGCGTTTGTTCCTGTGGAATACTGGAATATCGATGCACTACTACAAGCTCAAAAAAGAGAAAATCCGTTTGTTGCCTCTGTTTATACAATCGATGGGAAGCGAGTAGAGAAGGAAGCGGCTCCTGGAAAAGATTATTTCCTTATCCCCAACGAGAAAGTGGCAAAGGAAGTGGTTGGCAGATTACAAAAGGCCACATATAAAATCGCTAGCATCGAAAGAAAAGAGAAAAAGCGCAACCCTGTTCCCCCGTTCATTACTTCCACATTGCAACAGGAAGCAAGTCGCCATTTCGGATTTTCAGCTTCTCGCACCATGCAGATTGCGCAGAGTTTGTATGAAGGGGTGGATTTAGGAGCTGAGGGGACAGAGGGACTTATTACCTACATGCGTACAGATTCTGTGCGTCTTGCTCCTGAGGCAATTGAAGGAGCCAGAGCTTTTATTCAAAAAGTGTACGGAAAAGAGTACTTGCCCAAAGAAGGCAGACAGTACGCAACAAAAAAGAGTGCGCAAGATGCTCACGAAGCGATTCGCCCAACGCACCTGACGCATCCTCCTGAAATGATAGAGAAGTACTTGTCGCACGAGCAATTTAAGCTTTATCGGTTGATTTGGAGGCGTTTTTTGGCCTCGCAAATGAACCCTGCCATTTACGATACTGTGTCGTGTGATATCAATACCAATCAGGGTATTGTTTTGCGTGCTACAGGATCTGTCATCAAATTTTCCGGGTTTTTGGCAGTCTATGAAGAAAAGCAGGATCAAGAGGATAAAGAGAATGAAGATCGATTGCTTCCCTCTCTTGAGGAAGGGCAGATAGTACAGTTATTTGAAGCGCGTAGCGAGCAAGCGTTCACACGTCCTCCCCCTCGTTTTACTGAAGCCTCTTTAATCAAAGAGCTTGAAAAATCAGGGATTGGACGCCCTTCAACGTATACAGCGATCATGAACAAAATCCAGAGCCGGGATTATACAGCTAAGGAAAAGGGCACTTTGAAACCCACAGAGCTCGGTATGGTTATTGCCAAGATGCTCGAAGAAAACTTTGCCATGATCATGGACGTGGGCTTTACTGCTGCTATGGAAGATGAGCTGGAAAATATCGCAGAAGCTGGAGGGAAGTGGAAAGGGCTCATATCGGATTTTTGGGAAAAATTTATCCCCTTTGTGAAGGCTGCCGAAAAAGAGGCTCATGTTCCCAAAATAGATACCGATATCCCCTGTCCTGAATGCGGAAAACACTTGCAAAAGATCTGGTCTCGCCGTAAGTATTTCTTTGGGTGCTCTGACTATCCGAATTGCAAATATACAGCGCCTGTTGAGTCTTTAAATTTTGACAAATCTCAATATGCTGAAGAGTTTGATTGGGATCAGAGTTGTCCTAAGTGTGGCGAAGAAATGATTGTCCGCTTTGGTAAGTTCGGGCCCTTTTTGGGCTGCTGTAAGTATCCTGAATGCAAGGGGATTGTCAATATCCCTAAAAAAGGGGACATCCCAGCAGAGGAGATGCCTTCCTGTCCAGCCATCGGTTGCGATGGCAAGATGACAGAGCGGCGCAGCCGTTTTGGTAAACCCTTTTTCTCTTGCACTAACTACCCTGATTGTGATGTGATCGTAAATCAACTGGATCAGCTAGAGGAAAAGTATCCAAGCCATCCAAAAACTCCTTACGTTAAAAAGAAGAAGGGGTTTGGATTCAAAAAGAGGGGGACAGAAGAGAAAGCTCCTGCTAAAAAGAGCGCAACAAAGGAAAAAGCTGCTCCTAAAAAGAAGACCAAAAGCACAAAAAAAACAAAGTAAAAGCTGCTATTTGCCAGCTTTTACTCTTTCTAGAAAGCACTCCAATTGAGCGTTCCAATTAAAATGCCCACAATGCATATCCCGTTGGCCAGCCAATTGACTCTTTCTTTGTAGAGAAATTTGCCCCACAGATTACAGAATAAGACAAGCCCAACAGAGAAGATGGGAAAAATCATCGCTTGCTGCAAAGGAGTTGCTATTTCTGTCGATTGGATCATAAGAAACGTGCCAAAACCGTTTGTAAGTCCCCCTAAGATACCAGAGGTAATCTCTTTGGATTTAATTTTTCCCTTTCCTGAATAGAAATAGACCAAGATTTGGATCAGGGCGGCTGCAAAAAAGACAGCGGGCATAAACCAGGTGCTCTTTGCCCCATCGGCATCGAAATTGAGAAAAAGGCCGTTTTCTTGAGGGAAGTTAATAAAAAGAGCACGCCACTGCATCATCACCAAAAAGAGGGTGTGCAAAAGGAAGGCGCCGGCAACAAGTGCTCCCCACCTTGTTTTTTTCTCGAAACCGGAAACTCCCCAGCCTGCCCAGAAAAGACCCAAGACAACTAGGATCGAGGCAAGTGCATGAAATGAGGTGTATACGTATCCGAACTTCGAGCCAAAAAGAAAGGTCATCAGAAGGGCCGGCATCACTGTTGAAGAGCTTAAAGAAGCCGAAGTTAATCCGGGAGGGCCTATTTCAAGAGCTTTTCCCAAGCAGATCATCATGATGGCAAGGATGATGCCGCCTGCAATCCCGAAATACATCATGCAAGAGCTCATTGCATAATCGCCTGTGCGGACAGGGTTCAAAAGAATGGCCACAACAAACACAATAGAAAGCTGGATCATCAAAAAGGCTTTGCTTGATCCTCCGGCATCGATACTTTTTCTCATGAACAAGTTGGATGCTGCAACGAATATAGAGGCCAAAATCATAAGAAGAATGCCCATATCTGCTCCCTTTTTGCGAAGGATAAAACTTTACTTCATTTTTTTGAAAGGGCATATATAGCCAATACATCGTGAGGTCGCTTATGAAAACAGCTATGGGATGTATCGTTCTGACTTTGCTTGCCTTCCCCCTTGCTTCCAAAGAGGTGACAACATCTTTAAATGAACGCGTAGCTCTTAAAAAACTTTCGGAATACTTGGAAGAAAAAGATGAAGACATGGCAGAGGCTGCCATCACAGACTTTATTGCCTCGTGCCCTAAAAGCGCTTTCTGTGATCAACTTTATGCTATTCTCGGAGATTTGCATTTCAGCAAGAAAAGGTATCCTCAGGCAATCGATGCTTACTCTCGGATTGAAGAAAAAGAATACAAGAGAAAAACAGCATTTCGCTATTTGCATAGCTTGTATGAAGCCGGCCATTTTGAAGAGTTTTGTCAAAAAGCCGATTTTTTTCTCAAAGATCCTCATGCGCATAAAGAAGAATTGCGCATCATTCTTTTGGAGCTTGGAGATGTAAGTTATTCTCAAGGGTTGCAATCTCAAGAAGAAAAAAAACCAGAATTATTTAGAAAAGCATTAAGTTGTTATCAACTTTTGGGAAATTCTAGCTTAGAAAAGCAAGTCCTGCAGCCCCTGGCCGAACTTTACACTTTTTTTGAAGAGTATCCTCAAGCTGTAAAAGCGTATCAAAAGCTCTCACAATTAGAGCCTTCAAGAGAAGAGGAATTGCTTTTTCATGTCGCTTCTTTACAACTCCTTTTCGACAAAGACGAAGCTGTACATACATTCGATCGAGTCTTTCAATTGCAGGGACCTTTAAGTAAAAAAGCGGGATACAACGTTATTTCTCTTTTGTTTCAGCAAAAGCGCTATTCTAATGTGATTGCTGCTTCTATTTATATCAAAGAGCATGTTCCTGAAGATAAACTTGTCTCTGTGCGGTATTATATTGGAAAATCTCTGTTTTATGAAAAAGATTTCGAAGGCGCCATCGATATATTAGAGGAGCTATTTTTATCCGGTAAGACGGGTGATCTAGAAGAACAAATCACCTCGACACTTTTGTTGTGCGCTCAGGAAAGGCAAGATCTTTCCTTATGTGACAAGATCCTCAAAGGATTAGATGCCTCTCATCCGTTATTTGCCTCAGCGCTTTCTATACATGCAGAACTATCAAAGGCAAACAAAGAATGGAAAATTGCCAAAGAAGATATGCTGCAACTGCTCAAAACTTATCCAAATAGAAAAGAAAATGCAACACTCTGTTATGAGCTATCAACTCTTTTGATGCAAGAAGGGCAGATGGAAGAAGCAATCGACTCTTTTTCTGCTTTTATTGCCGAATATCCCTCCCACCCGCGCCGCTTCGATGCTCTTCGCAACTTGCTTTACTTAAGAAGTTTGCAGGCTAAAAATGGGGAGGGATTAGACCTTTTTACAGCTCTCTTATCGGAGGCGCTGCAACAAAAGGAGCTTTTTTCGGAAGCCGAACAAAAAGAATACCGCCTCTTTTTGGCTCAAGGGTTAATCAGGCAAGGACGTATAGAGGAAGCTCAGGGTGTGTTAGAGGAGCTTGCCAAGGATCATAAGATAGCAGCAGCCCACCTTCTTTTGGCGCATTGCATCCAGGGTAAAGACGATGAAAAGTATAGCCATCATCTCGAGCAAGCTTTAGTGCTAGATTTTTCTTTATCACAGGATCCGAAGTGGCACATTCTTCTTTTTAATGCTTACTTGCGTATGTCGTTATTCCCTCAGGCAGCAGAACATCTCTTTTTAGTGCCGGCTCACTTAAGCTCCTTGAACAACCAAAGATGGCTTGCAAATTATTATGAAAAGCAAGGAAATCTTTCTCAAAGAGTGGTGCAGGTTTTAGAAAGAATCGTAGCTCATTTTCAAATCACAGTAGATACAGAGGTAGATGCCGTTCGACTGGCCACATTATATAAGCAGAGCAAAGAGTATGAAAAGGGGATCACTCTTCTTAAAACGGTTGTAGGGGTCCAGAAGGCGCTATCGCATTTGGATTGGAAATATCACCGTATGGCTCAGTTTGAGCTCGGTTCATTGTATGCGTTGATCGGTCAACATGATCGGGCTATTGATATTTATCAGGAGTTAATTTCTACAGCTTCTCATGTTTCTTCCTATTTTGCTCTGGCAGCAAAATTAGAACTTGCAAAATTGAAGACAGAGCAGTTGGCTTCTTTTTCTAAGGAGGAAGAAAGGGAAGAAACGATGCGTCTTTGCGATCTTCTGAAAGAAGTAGAAGTCAAGCGGCAGCTTGAGTCTGAGCCTTTACATACTGAAGCTGCTCTTTGCTATATTGATCTTAAGACAAAACTTGTCGATCCCGCTTTGCAGCAAGAGAAAAAATCTATGTTGCTTTCTCAAGTAAAGCAGGAACTTCAGAATTTCTGTTGGGATAAGAGTGCCATAGAAAATAAAAGAGAAATTATCGATCAGTACTTGGCTTATATTGATATTCAACTCTCTTGGCTCAAAAAAGAGATTCCTGCTGCAAAAGCAAAAGAAGAGTTGCTTAACCTGATGACCCATGTTTATAATCAAACACTTTATAACAGGCTGGATAAGAGTGTGGAAGAGTATGGCAGATAGAAAAAGTAAGTTTTGGGTGCAATGTTTTCTTGTCTCGCTTGGCTTGCACCTTGTGCTATGTGCTTATTTTTATTGTTATCCCCCTCAAATAGCAGGTCATTTATATTCTCTATTTGGATTAAGTGTTCCCCAGTCTAAAATATTTCCTGAGCCTCAAAATTTAGCAGAAATTGAGAAAAATGAATGGCTTGCCGATGCTTTTGAGACAATTGTCATCTCGCCTCATGCGCGTCCCCATGACCTAAAAGAAATCGAGATGGCAAGAGAAGCGCTCCCTTCCCAAGAATCTATCAAAGAGGGAGCCCTTCCGGATATTTCCCCTCAGTTTTCGATGCTAATAGATCAAAATACTCTTGCCAAAGAAGCGATCTTAGAGCAGATGCACGAAGTGACTCCATCTCCTTTATTTCAGGCTCTCGAAGAAAAGGCTAGGGTAGCCTCCGCTTTGCAGGTAGATGATACAGTGGCTACATTGTCCTTGCCTTTTTCTCTTCCGGAGGATCTAAATAGCTATGAAGAAGCTCTAAAAATTGCTGTGCCAACACCCTCTGCTTTGCCGGAAGAGCTCTCAAGTGCAGTCGCCATGCCGGTGGAATCTTCCCCTGCATTTCAGTCTGTTTCTTCAGGTCATTCTGCCGTTGTTTCTTCAGATATGCCTGCAATTGCAGAAAAGAAGAGTACTCTATTTGTTCCTGCTAAGACGCCTTCCTCTGTTTTGCCGCGTGGGATTGCACTCACAGCTTCTAAAGATGACTATGAGCTTCCCACATTAACTCCAAAAGCGCTTTGGAGTGACGATTTTTCTTGTGACCTTTTATTTACAGAAGACCCGAAGGGAGAAGGCATTTTATTTACGGCTATTTTGACCCCTGTGCAAGACCTGTCTGCGCACCACATCAAACAGAATTTTCATTTTCTGATTGACCATACAGCCTCTTCCCATCGTCACCGTTTTAATGTATTTAAAAAAGCAACGTTAAAAGCTATTGGCGCTCTTGTAGCAGAGGATTACTTCAACATTAGAATTCTGGACAAGACGGGCATTGCTTTTTCAAAGCGTGCTCTTCCAGCAACGCTGCATAACAAGCGGCTTGCAGAAGAATTCCTAGAAAAACAGACCCCTGCTTCTTTTTTTGCATCAGGGAATGTGTATGAATCTTTGGCCGATGTAATTACAGCCATCCCCTCCAATGAAGAAGCGCAAACAGCTATTCTTTTTTCGGATGGATTGCTGAACGCAAAGGCTCAAAAACAGCAAAAACTTTGCAAAAAATTGCTGCAAGCCAATCGCGGCAGGTTAAATCTTTATACGGCAGCAGTTGGGGAAAATAACCAGTTAGTTCTCCTCGATTTACTCGCCTCGCAAAGCGGTGGTAAACTTGTCTATTCTGACACTCATGCAGCTTTCCCAAGAAAGGTGGCAAAGCTTGTCTTAGATCTTAAAAGTCCTTTGGCCAAAGAGATCAGTATCACGGCAAAGGCAAAAAATGCGCATATTGAGCTCTATCCCATCTCTTCTGTGTTACCTATGCTTTATGCTAATGAGCCCTATGTTGTTTATGGAAAGATGGATCACCCTTCTTCTTTTGAACTCATCATTCAGGGGCGTCATCAAGAAGATTGGATCGGTATCAAAAAATTCTGTTCTTTGAAAGATGCACATGCGATGTCTGCGTCTAGCGTCAAGAAGTTAAAAAAAATGCAGGCATCTCTTTTTTATGAACGCTTTTTAGATAGCGGAAAGTTGTCGGCTTTGAATCAAGCAAAAGAGCTACTCACTCAGTCTCAGAAAGAGATACCGTTCAAATGAGTTTACAAATTCTTGCAGGAGCTTTCAAAGGGCGTAAGTTGCTTTCTCCAAAAACAGGACGCACGCGTCCCACTCTTGCTATTATGCGTAAAGCGCTCTTCGATGTTGTCCAGGATAGGATCGAAGGGGCAACCATTTTGGATCTGTTTGCAGGATCCGGAGGGATAGGATTTGAAGCATTGAGTAGAGGCGCTTCTCATGTGACTTTTGTTGAAATAGATAGGGATGCTCTGAGGTGTCTACATGAGAACATGGCTCTGCTAAAAGTGGAAAAACAATGCACGATTTTGGGTTATGATGTTTTTTTGGCGCTCAGAAAGCTCGTTGCCACAGGCAAGGTGTTCGATCTGATTTATGCTGATCCTCCCTACGCCCACACTCGAGTTCTCAAAGAGCTGTTGCATTTTTGCGACACACACCCTCTCTTAGAGCCTAAAGGAACTTTTTTTATAGAAGAAGGGGCTCCAAGTCACTTAGAGATGCAAGGTCTCAACTCTTTTCAATTAGTCAATACCAGAAAATTTTCCGATTCTTTACTTCACCAGTTCAGAAAGTTGCCGTCATAAGACTATCTCCCCACAGAGCACACTAACAAGACCTTACGAATGATGCCTCGGTGTGCTCTGTGGGTAAAAATTTTCTTCTAGCTGACTTTTAGCCCTTTATCAAATCGAGATTCGGTCAAGTGACCTTGTTCATCATACGATTTCTTAATCCCATGGAGAAGATCTTCTTTAAATAGTTGTAAAATGTGGGGCTTCCCATTGTCATAGTATTTATTGAAAATCCCGTTCCTTTTGCCCTCTTTATACTCCCCTTCAAAGGTTAAAGTCCCTGTGGCAGACCACTCTTTATAGATGCCATCGATCTGATCTTGTTTATAGGGAATGGCTTTGGCAACAGCTCCATCTTCGTAATAAGTTTTCTCTAAGCCTTCCTTTTTGTCGTCTGCGTAGTTCCCTTCCACAAAAAGCTTCCCGCTAGGATAGTATTGCAGGTAAGGGCCCTCTTTTTTGTCATTGTGGAAAGAGATTTTCATTAAGAGGTCTCCCTTAGGAGAGAAGATTTCCGCAATCCCCTCTTTTTTCCCATTGACATAAGGTGTTTTTCCAATGTTTGCCCCTGCTTCGTTATACTCTAGCGCAAGACCTTCAGCCAAGTCGTTTAGGAAATTGACTTCAAGAGCTTTGACCTTTCCAAAGTACTCATGGACAGGATAATACACCTCATGTAGGCCTGATTTTTTATTGTCTTTATATTGAAAGACAATCTCTCTTCCTTCGGCTGTTTTTTCAAAAAAGCGCCCATTTAACTTTCCGTAGGTATATGTCGCTTCTTCTAATAAGTTCCCTTGAGGATCAAAGAGTGCTTTTAAGCCATGCAATTGCCCTGCTGCATAGTGCACCTCTGTTTGTACGGCTCCCGTAGGATAATAGCTTTTTTGTTCGCCATCCATTTCTCCATCATTGTTGTAATGGAATATACGCATGAGTTGTACCGGGACTTTTTTACACGAAGCATCGATGACTCCGGCTGCTTGCAAATCTTCCCTAGAAAAATATTCGCGATGTTCCCCTATCGGCTTGCCCATTTTGAATAATTTTGAAGAGGCAACAGCCCCTGTATCAAACCACCCTTTTACCTCTCCATCAAGTAGGTCATTATGATAAGAAGCTGTTCCCATCAGTTGCCCATTCGGGTGGTATTCTTCAAAGGCCCCTTCTTTTTTACCTTCTTTATTAAATAGGATGACTTGTTTTACCCGACCTTTGCCATAAAATGTTTTTGCAATCCCTACCGGTACATCTTTTTCGTAATGGATATCAACGAGTAATTCTTGATTTTCATTGTAAATGCGCTTAGCCCCATTTTTCTTTCCCAAAGCATATTCACAGCTGTTACCTAACACCCCATTGGGATGCCATTCTTTGTAAGTTTTATCGAGCAGGCCATCAACATAAAACTCTTCTTTTTTATTCTTCCCATCTTCATACCACTCGCGTGAGGCTCCATCTTTGACCCCTTTTTTTAATTGGCAACTGATCGCTATTTGGCCATTTTCATACCACTCTTCAAATAGACCATCCTTTACATTCTGATGGCAATAGGCTCTGACTTTTAATTGGCCATTTGGGAAATACTCTTTCTGCTCTCCTTCAAGGAGGCCTTTGTCGTACACATACTCTGTCTTCTTTTGACCATCTTCGTACCAAAAGAAAAATGGACCATCGTAAGATCCTTCATAGGGTGAATATTCAGCAAGTTTGACACCCTCGAAACTAAATTCACAAATTGGGCGAACAAGAGCTCCGTCTTCTTTGTATTCAGCAGAATAAACGATGACCCCATTTTCCGATCTTCGCTCATGTTTGCCTTGAGGGACCCCTTCTTTATATAATCCCTCTCCTAATAGACTTCCGGATGAGCTAAAAAACTGTTCTTTGCCATGCCGCTTACCTTCTTTATACGGCATTTTATAGGCTTCTTTCCCATTCGAATGGTATTTGATATGGGTGCCTATCGGTTTGCCCTGGCGAAAATCTTGTACTTCTGTAATCGAATGATCTTCTGCATACAAGATAGCTGCCGGATTTTTGCCATCGGAATGGAGAACTCCTTCCTTGTAGGAAAGAGAAGATTTTAATGCGCCACTCTCATACCACTCCATCGCATTTCCGTGAGGCACTCCTTGACTATAGGGGATAAGAGTAGATCTTGTCCCATTGGGGTGGTATTTAATGACTTCTCCTACGATAGTTCCTTCTTCAAAGGACCCTTCTTCCGCTTTGTTCCCATTATCATGATAAGCAACCATGGGCCCGTGCCGCTGTCCTTGCTTGAAGCTGCATTCCGCGCGCAGCTGCCCATTTTCATAGTACACTTTTAGGTTCCCGTGGGGGATCCCTCTATCATAAAAAGCAATCTGCTGAATCTGACCGTTCTCAAAGTAGGAAACCATCATTCCATGGGGTACAATATTAGATTTCCAGTTCTTAGCCGCTTCATCTTCTGCATCAACAACGATAAGATCTGTTTCTACTTGTAGTTTTCCATCCCGAAAAAGGGAAATTTGTTTAACAGGCTGCTCGCTTGCATTTTCTAATTGTTCATAAAATATGACACGACCCGGATTGCCTTCGGGATAGCTTTCAATAACATGGGGGCGCCAATGGGGCTGTCTTTGCTTTAGGCTGGGGGCCACAGGCGTGACCGGTTCTATAGAACATAAGACGCTGAAAAGACTGAGAGAAAAGATCAGAGACTTGAATTTCATGACCCACCTTGATGTTAAAACTGAAGCATATCAAAAGAGGGGGCAAAAACTCAAAAAAAAAAGACCCGCCCTTGCTTAATTTGAACTAAGAGCGGGTTGTCAGAAAAAGTAAGTTTACTGCATCCAGAAAGCAAACCAGCATAAGAGGATCCCCCAGATCAAGCCGATCAGGCCTCTTACGCTAAATATCTTAGAACGAGCCCACTGTTTGAGTACAACTTGTGGGAAGAATAAACAAGCAAATCCGTGGAGCAAAAAGACCCATCCGAGTAAAGCAACGAGTACGGACAAATCCATCATCCATTGGTTATAGCAATTGATCACGGTCAAACCGATTACCATGTTGATCACGGCCATAACATAAAGAATGCCAGGGCTGGACTTAATAGATGCGTGTACCTTTCCTAGGTTATCACGATAAAATACCATCCATACTCCCATAATGACTAATAGGGGCCCAAAAATACTTGCGAGCCACATTGCGTTTTGCATGACGCCTCCTTAAGGTTGAATCATTAAGTTCACCCTAAGGCGTAAATTATTTATTTGTCAACTTTTTCTCAAATATCGGCCCATTAGTTCGGTTTCTTCCATGACATGGCCTTCCATAGCATTTTCTATTTCTTTCTTGGTGGCACCAGGACGCAATGATAGCTCGATATCCAGGGCATAAAGTTTAAAAAAATAGCGATGCTCCTTATCAGGAGGGCAAGGACCTTGGTAAGAGAGCTCTCCTGCTGTATTTTTACCACAGACCCCTTTAGGTTGACTGTTTTCCGGGATACGAGATGTTCGAGGGGGGATATTGAAAACAAGCCAGTGATCCCACATACAGTCCGGTCTGACAGAGGCAGGAACATCGGGATCGTCCATAATTAATACAAGGCTTGCCGCATAAGGGGGGACCCCACTGATATTAAGTTCCGGATTGATATTATCTTGGTCGCAAGTGAATTTCTCGGGGATTTTCTCTCCATGCTTAAACGCAGGGCTTGTCAATTCCATACACCACCTTTATAAGATGTCCTTTTTGTAGGTCGATACACAATTTCCCCCCTCCCTTAGCTATAAAGGTAAGGAGTGTAGAGGGAGTGACTCTCCCTCCTGCGTAGATATCGATACGCACCTTTGCTTCTTTGATTCCATTGGCCAGTAATTTGCCAACCGTCGATAGTTTCTTTGTCTCTTGAGAAAAAAGCAACCTCGGTAGAGGTTCGAGAGTTGAAAATCGATAATAAAGACGCTCTTTTTTTTGAAAAAGCTCAAGCGACAAGTCGGTTTGATAAGTGCACGCAATCACTTGTGCTTCTTGGAGGGACGAGAAGAGTGTCGTGATTTCGTTGTTAAAACTATGACGATCCACCATCTGCTTGATGCCAATAGAGGTAAAAGAGGCTACAATGGCTAAAACAGCAATTGTCAGAGTGATTTCAAGGAGTGTAAACGGACGTTTAATCCTCATCATCATCATTGTCATTGGCTTGTTGTGCTTTCCCAAGGCGCGCTTTCTTGGTGCGTTCATAATTTTTTAACTTATCCGATACAACAGAAATCCGATCTTGTCCGGCCCCTACAATCTTTATCGTAAAAGGGATGCCCCAGCCATCCTTAAGAAAGGCCTTTGGATCCTTGATAAGACCTGAATTTGCAAGGACGCCTTCCTTGTCTTCTAGTACAGATTCTATATCAGTCCCTCTGGCAACCTCTAGCATCAAGATATCTTGGATCTGCTCTTTGGCTTGTCTTGTTTTGAATGCTTTGCCTTCATCGAGGCTCCCCTTTACATTAAATCCAATGACACTCCCGATAAGGCCGATTAAGACAATCACAATCATGATTTCAAGGAGCGTTAAATTTCTTCTTTTTATTGTCATTTTACATTCCTGCATTAAATGAACTCACATCTGTTAGAGGAAGAAGAATCGAAAGAACGACGAGCCCGACAATCGCGCCAAGAGTAATCAGCAGTGCCGGCTGCAGATAGGCGCTCAGTTGGCTGAGATGTTTTTCCATCTCTTCATCATAAATTTTTGCCAAATTCGCAAAAGCGTCCCCCATTTTTCCAGTTTCTTCCGATAAAGACAACATTCTTAATACAAGAGGGGGGATCAAAGCAGCATTTTTAAGAGCAGAACTCAGTTTTTCCCCTTGCAATACTTTCTTTTCTGCTCTTGCAATAGTGTCTTCTAGTAGAGGGCTTTTAATCACAGCTTTTGATAGTTGAAGCGCTTCTAAAAGGGGGACTCCCGAGGAAAGAAGCATAGCAAGAGCTGTGCAGAATCGCATCAGGGCTGTATGTAATAAGATTGATTTAACAAAGGGGATACGCAAACATAAAGAATAGAGTTTTAGCCGGAAAGTCGCCCTTTGCCATCCGAACACACAGGCGGTAATTGACCCGATACCTAGCCCTAAGAGCGACAGGATATGATCATTTGCAAACCGGGAAATCATCAGAACTGCAGCTGTCACAGGATGTACCGGCCTATCTTCAAATAACTCGCGCATAGAAGGAACAATAAAAAAAAGAAGGGCGCAGATAATAAGAAAACAAAAAATTGAGAGGAATGCAGGGTAGGTAAGGGCTGATGAGAGCTGTTTTTTTAGGCGCTGTTTACGAGAGATCAGGCCAAAAAGCTGATCGAATACTTCAGAGAGATGACCGCTTTGTTCCCCTACTTTCACCATAGAAAGGTAGATTTGATCAAAGGTTGAAGGGTATTTCTTTAAGGCGCTTGATAAGGTCCCACCTTCCTTGAGATGGTCGCACAAATCAAGAAAGAGGGGATGAGCCGGATGACGCCTATATTTTTCTTCAATGGTTAGCAAACTTTCATATAAAGGAAGCCCGGCTTGTAGCAACCCTGCAAGCTCTCTTGTAAATGAGAGCAGTAAAGGGTCTTTGAGGCAAAGAGTTTTCTCATGGTGCCGCAATTCCTTGACACTGACAACACAGATGCGCTGTTTAACTAGTCTTTCTTTGGCAGCAGAAATTGAGTCGGCATCTATGACGCCCTTGATCCCTTTGCCTACAGCACTGATTGCTTGGTAAGAAAACAGCGGCATGAAATTACTCTCCCACCTCGCGGGTGACTCTGAGAACCTCAGAAGAAGCTGTAACCCCTAAAATAGCAAGCCTGGCTCCCTGGCTTCTTAAGCTACGCATCCCTTCGTTGTACGCAATATTTTTTAGCTGTACAGCATCAGGGCTTTCGAGTAATTGTCGCTTGATAGAAGAGGACATGGGCATGAGCTCATAGATCCCTCTTCTCCCTTTAAATCCCGCTCCAAAACAATGAGGACATCCCTTTCCTCGAAATAATTGGTTGCCCGCAAGATCAGCTCTATCTATTCCCAATTCCCTCAGCTCCTGGTCGGTAGGTTCATATCCTTCTTTGCAATAGGAGCAAATTGTACGTAAGAGCCGCTGTGCAAGTACTGCTGCCACAGAAGAGGTTAGTAGATAGGGCTCAATTCCCATATCGACAAGCCGAGTCAAAGCAGAAGGAGCATCGTTTGTGTGTAGAGTGCTCAAGACAAGGTGCCCTGTTAGCGAAGCTTGAATGGCAATCTCTGCTGTCTCTTTATCTCGAATCTCCCCAATCATAATGACATCGGGGTCCTGTCTTAGGATGTGGCGCAGCCCTGTTGCAAATGTGAGATGGATCTTAGGATTTACGCCAATTTGAGCCATCCCCTGGAGCTTGTATTCAACCGGGTCTTCGATGGTCATGATATTGACCTCTGAACTGTTGATCTCTGAAAGAGCACTGTATAATGTGGTCGTTTTACCACTGCCGGTTGGCCCTGTGACAAGCACAATCCCTTCACTCAAACAGACCAGCTGGGAAAATTGGGCAAGTAATTCTGTATCCATGCCAATATGTTGCAGTCCCAGCACCACGTGGCTTCTATCTAAAATACGCAGAACAATGCGTTCACCGAATACAACAGGCACTGTGCTGACTCGAAAGTCAATCTGTCTGCCCCCCATCTTCAGTTTAATGCGACCATCCTGAGGCAGTCTGTGCTCGGCAATATCTAGCCTTGCCATCACTTTGACTCTTGTAATCAGCTGTCCTTGTAATTCTTTGGGGGGAGAGTGACGCTCTTGCAAGACTCCATCAATTCGGTAACGCACTCCAAGACCCTTTTCCATGGGTTCGAAATGAATATCAGAGGCTCCTTGCTGCACCGCTTCTGTAAGAATCATATTCAATAGGCGCACAACCGGAGATTCTGTTCCTTTTTCTAAAAGATCGTATCCCTCTTCTGCATCCTCTTCTGTATTTGTCTGGCCGACTTTAAGACTGGCAATGTATTCTGAAGCTTCATTGTCTTTTTGGTGATAGGTAAGCTCAATCCCTTCTTCCAAAGCTTGTTTTGTCGAAAGAGCAATCTGGATCGGTTTCTGAGTGATGTATCTTATTTCTTCTAACAGCTCCCAGTCGAAGGGATTCAGCATGGCTACAACAAGAGATCCCTCTTTTTCTTCCAGGCTTAAGACAAGGCGATTTTTGGCGAACGCGTAACTTAAGGGGGTAATCTTGTTGATGACAAACAGAAAACCTGACAGATCTGTGTAGTAGGGAAAAGAAAACTGCTTGGCTAATAACTCCATGCTCGGCAGCGTTTCTGCTCCTTGGGCTTTGAGCAGGGCAGCATGACCCAAAGGCTTGTTGATCTTTCGAATGGATTCAACTAGCTCTTTGATTTTTGTTTCTAGTTTAAACATTGCTGTTATTAAATAATGATTTAAAGCTGTTTCGGTATTGCCGTTTGCGCTCTTTATTTAATGCTTTTTTTAGTTTGTCAACGTATTCAGGGATGTCCCCTGGACGTTTCATGAGCTCTTCTGTACGAATTTGCAGCAGTTGTTCTTCTGGGTCTAGTACAAGCGTAGGAGTGATGAAGATAAACATCTCAGTATTGTTGTCTGTGAGTTTTGATGTGCCAAATAGCTTTCCAATCCCTGGAATATCCCCTAAGAAGGGCACCTTTTCTTCATTATCCATAATAGCTTTACGGCGCAATCCGCCTAAGATGATGGTTTGTCCATCCACTACTCGTACCTCGTTTTCAATGTGGCGCCTGTGTACTAGCGGGCGGTCGTCTTCTTTTCTGTGGCGAGGAGTATCAAAGGTGATATCAGTTTGCAAAGTGACAGACCCCTTAGAATCTCCGGCTGTTTCTTCGACATCAGGAGCGTGAACAATCGGGGTCATCTTCATGATAATTCCATACTGAGCTCTAGTATAAGACTTCTCAAATGCTGTGCCCTGGTTTGTATCGATTGGAGCGGCTCCATTGTTAATCGAAATCTCCTCTACAATCGAAATGGTTGCAGGTGTTTGGTTGACAGTGATGACGGAAGGGGCAGCGTTCAGCTGAATATCTTCTTGCGTCATAAGGAAGCTGATCGCTACATCATAAGCTGGGAAGTGGTCCGATTTTTTCCCACTTGCCATGTATTTAAGAACCCCTGAGCCTTCAGGAGCCAAATCCGAAATGTAGCTGATCCCATCTTTTTGGGATCCGAGCTTGAGCATATTCAAGCCGTAGCTGTTATCATTGCTAATTCTCTTTTCAAAAAGCATCACTTCGATCTGTACCATCTTCTTTGGAACATCGAGCTTACGCATGAGATCTTTGATTTTAGATAGAGCATCCCGTCTTACAACCATCAAAATATTGCCTGTTTTGGGATCGGGGATAAAGTGATCGGTGCCCTGTTCTAGTTCTAGTGAGGCGTTTGACCCGCTTTTAAGGGGGCTTGGGGATACAACAAGAGGGGAAACCGGGGGGTACCCGTCGGGTGGACTCTTAAAGGGTCCGCCTTGCCCGTTAAAGCTGACATCAACCTCTTTATTGGCCTCTGTTGATGAGACAAGAAGGGAGTTGTAGACTTTTTGCAATACTTTACATAAATCATCCGGATTACTGTGGCGGCACTGGTATAGATAGATTGTCATTTCAGCTGGGTCTTGCAGCTGCTCTTCTGTTTCTTTGATGATTTTCTCTGCGCGGTCCACTACCTCTTGTTGCCCAATCAAGACAAGAGAGTTTCCTTGAGATAGAGAGAAAATCTGCAGTCCTTCTTGCTCTGTTCTATTTTGCATAGGAAGTGCAGGGCGCCCCTTTTCCAGCGCTTCGCCAAAAAAGGATTGCAGGATTTTTTCCATTTCTTTGACGGCCATTTTGCTAATAGGAACAACTTTTGAAACTTTTCCCTTGGAGTTTTCCCATACCGTGTTATAAAGATCGAGTAATTTCACTACCTCTTCTTTTGCGGCCACAATGGCAATCTTGGGGCCAATTTGGTACACAAATGTCTGCTTAGCATCGGCAAATTTTTCGAAAAATTGCAGCGAGCTTTTTACCTGTTCTACAGGGGGATTAAAGACATAACAGAGTCGCTCATGGTCAGGAATAAGATGTAAATCTCGGCTACTTGAAGCAATCGATTGGATAGCAGACAGGTCCTGTTTTAGGAGGTAGAGTTGTCTGACATAGTTGTTCACTTTCTTTACCCCGATCCCGTTATGGGCAAGGATGATCTCTAGCATCTGGCTCCAAGAATCTCTTGGAATCGGAAGATTGGAGTGCATGTTGATTTTTACACTAGCAATTTCCGGTGGAACAATAAAAAGATAATCAAGAGCTCCATATTCTGTGACAAGACGAGAAAGAGTTGTTTCCTCTTGGTCCCACAAAGCATAAGCTTCTTCATCTTGGCTAAAATCATCGACAACAAATTGCCTCCAGCGATTTTCAACGTTTGCAATTTGTTCTTTGATTCCTCTAATTTCTTCTACAAGCATTGCAAATTCTTCTTCAGAGGTCTCTTCTAAATGTAACTTGTTCACTTCTGTATAGGCAGCATCGAGCTTAGAACGCCATCCGGAAAGCTCTCTATCCATTCCTTTTAGGACAGTATCAAACTGCCCTTCCGAACCTTTGGCAGCGCTCATTTTTTCTGCAATTGTCTGCCCTTGAAGAAAAGGAGCGCAGGATAGTGCCATCAGAAAAAAACAATGCCTCATTTCATCCCCCGATGCGGTTTACCTTTTCTTTTAGAAGATTTTGTCTTATCGCTACTTATAGGAACGTTTACAGGTTGCATATAAGTGCGACTTTCATCAAAGAGCATACCCTTTAAGGTAGATTTTCCCTGAGCATCTTTTTCAATCCCTTCGAATACAAACAGATCACCTATGAGGCGCCTTTGCAAATAGAGGGGCAAATCGGTAAGAGTGCGCATATGACGCCAGCCACTTTGTCCTCGGATCAGCCAATCTCCAGGCTTTAAAATCAGTCGCTTCTTTCCAAAGGAAGCAGTGATTTGGGAAGCTGTCCTAAATTGAGGGTTTGCCGGCAAGGCTTCCGCGCCAAAAGGAGGTCTTTGGATTTTTTTGAGATCTATTCTTCCCTTCCAAGGGGACAATCCTGTATTGTCCCAAAGCACAATTTCTACTCCCCTTTCAGAAACAGAGGTCACTTGACCTATAGGGCACTCTTTTTTTAGCTGATCGAATGAGCAGACTTCCCACTCTCCATTTTTATAGATTAAATAATCTTCCGCAGACACTCTAAGAGCATAGCTTCCTTCTTTTCCACGCAATTCTAGGCAGACTTTTTGATTCCATCCTGAAAACTCTTTGCCTCCATAACGGTGAATCACAAGATCGTTGCTAAAAGCGGTGCCATTCTTAAATGGCACAACACACTCTTGTGGAGAAAACGGATAACGGACAGCTGTTCCTTGAAAGTTTGTAATAAATTGCCCCTTTTCTCCGGCCTGGCCTCTTCCTGCTTCTACAAGCGCTGTCATTCCATCGATTAAAATAGGCTTAATCCATAGGTCGCTTGGGGTGTCAGAGATTTGCAACCCTTTTCCTTCGCTTAATTCTTTTAGAAAAATGACTTTTCCATTTTGTGTGGTGTGGATCTGTTTGTCTTGTTTTAGCTGAAAAACAAGGGAAGTTTCTTTTGGTAGTTGATCCGGGCGACTATTGTAAGATAATAGTTGCAGCTGATCACCAATAGAAGAGACCCATCCGACAAAAGAAGAGGGGCGCAAGCTCAAGGGGCCTTGCCCGATTAATTCTCCAGGAAACATTTTCTTGTTTGAGGTTTGATACAGGGGAATTACATCTTCTTGTTCAATAGACTTGCCGTAGCAAAGCCAAAGAAGCGCTGAAAAAACAAAGCCGAGCGTAAGAATTGCAACACTCATTGCAAAGGAGTGCACAATCAGACGATCCAAAGAGAAGCGTTTTGGAAAAAACAGCATCATAAACGGCAAAGATCGTAGCCTATCTGCCGAATAAAATAAAGCCACTAGAAGTTGGATAGGTAGATTCCTTTGATTTTTTGTTTTGAGGTGAAGGTTGGAGGGGTGGTTGCTATAGACATGTCGGGTGGTGCGTCGCTTGCAGAGCGCACCCCCGGCGACCCCCTTGCGCTTCATCTAACTTCGCCAAACCGCGTCCTCGTCGGAGGGCTGTGTGTAACACAGCTCCTCACGCTCCGCTCTCCTGCGGTGCAGTTTTGCTTTGTCATCTGAATCGATCGGCTGC
>JBDKFJ010000004.1:0-153748 GCA_039798725.1 Chlamydiota bacterium | reverse complement strand
ATTATATAAGAGCCCGGAGGCACGCCAGTAATGATGTAGTTTCCGGAAGAATCGGTGAGTGTAGAGTAAAGCACAATATCATTGTAATTGACCTCAACCAAGGCGCTTGCGATAGGTAGCCCTGTAGTAGCTGAAGTGACAGTCCCTAATATGGTTCCAGGCGATGACTCTAAGGAAAAATTCAACGTTGTTGTTTGTCCTGCCTGGATAATAGCTCCTGTAATTGTAGCCTGGTAGTTTGTCGCATGGGCATTCATTATATAAGAGCCCGGAGGCACGCCAGTAATGGAATAATTTCCTGAGCCATCTGTTGTTGTTGAATAGATCACTTCATTATTCAGATTGAGTTCAACAATCGCATTTGAGATGGGTAATCCAGATGATGCGCTGGTTACGGTACCGGAGACGGTGCCTGGGTTTGAGTACAGAGCAAAATTGGCAGTGGTTGTTTGTCCTGACTGGATAATCGCGCCTTGTGAGGCAGTTTGATAGGTGGTTGCACTGGCTATCACAACAGAAGATCCAGCGGCTAACCCGGTGATCGTATAATTTCCTGAGCCATTCGTTGTCGTTGACCCAACCAAGACATTGTTTTGAAAAATCTGTACGGTGGCGCCGCTAATAGGTAGTGTTGTTGAAAAATCGGTCACTTGACCTGAAACCGTTCCAGGATTAGGTACAAGGGCCAAATTGACCAAAGTGGTTTGCCCATTGTTCACTTTGGCGCCTATGCTTCTGTTCTGAAATCCAGAGGCACTGGCATTCACGGTGTATTGTCCTGGATTGATTCCCACAATCGAATAAGAACCATCCGAAGCTGTCGTAGTTGTAGCAATGACATGTTGATTGCCTTGAATGAGCTGTACAGTAGCTCCAGAAATAGGGTTTCCGGTTGTCTGGCTAGTCACAATACCTGATATGCCTTGGTCAGCTGCTAAGGAAGCTGTAAAAAACAACCCGACAAGGATAAAGAAAAAAATGCGATATAGAAACATTGGTATCCAACCTATCAGCGCATCTCATTTTTGTATAAAGAAATCTTTTCTGGCACGCCCCGCTACAAAACTTGGGAGCTTTCGTATCATCCAATCCATGAACCTATCCTAAAGCAATAAGGAATCAACGGATCATTACCATGTAAACTATACGGGGTGTCTATTGCAGTAAATGAGGGTATAGCCTAGTTTTAGGCTATGCATAAACAATCTTTTCATTCCGGTGTTGTTTATACACTCCTTTCCGCTTTTGGAATGGCGCTGATTGGACTCTTTGGCAAGCTCGGAGCTTCGATGTTTTCTTTGGGGGCGCTGATTTTCTGGAGGTTTTTAGCAGCTTTCCTTATTTGTCTACTGGCACTTGGCATCATGAGAAAATGGCGCTCTGTGTTTTCAATAGGTCGTTGGAAGCTACATTTGATGCGTGCTGTCTTTGTCTTGGGAGCCCAATACAGCTTTTATTATTATGTCCAAAGAGGCTCATTGATGAACGGACTTGCGCTGTTGAGCCTTGGCCCTTTGACGATCCCTTTTATTGAAAAGCTGCTTACAGGCAATGCAATTGGAAAATCGACGTGGGTTAGCCTTGTTGTCTCTTTTGTCGGGGTTTTGTGCATTCTGCAACCCAGTGGAGGCGTCTTTTCTGTTTTAAGCCTTGTCGGCGTTCTTGCAGGGTTGTCTCAAGGGTGTTCCCAGGTCGTCTTGGGTCTAAGTAATAAAACTGAGCGCGTAGAACAGAGTCTTTTATCCCTATTCTTTATCTGCCTATTGTTGAGTTTGATTCCTTATTTTGTTTTTGATTTTTCCGCAAAAATGCAAATACAGCATCAGGGATATGCTGTCGGTATCATTCTTTTTTTAGGGTTAGCCTCTGTACTCAATCAGTTTGCTCGCGCAATTGCCTATAAACATGGAACGCCGGCAAGGCTTTCCTCGTTTCTCTACTTTGCCATTTTGCTTGGCCTTCTTTTTGACTGGCTCTTTTTCAATCAAAGGCCCGGGGCGCTTTCACTATTCGGTGCTTTCCTTGTCATTGTAGGAGGGGTGCTCAAGGTTTATCTTCGATCTATTATTTTAAAAAGAAAATGAACCCTCGCCAAATTTGTAAATTCAATCTAAAATGGTTTGATGTCTTTGCTATTGAGTTGTCAGTCTCTTTCTAAATCATTCAGCACGCGTTTGCTCTTCCAAGAGTTATCTCTTAGCATTTTTTCCGGGGATCGGATCGGCTTGATCGGCCCTAACGGTTCGGGAAAATCCACTCTTTTGAAAATCTTGGCAGGCCTCGAAAAAGCAGATGAAGGGGTGATCTCTCCTAGACGCCATCTCAAGATTGGATATGTTCCTCAATCCTGTGAGTTTCCGGATATGTCCCCTCGCTCTGTTCTGATTTGTGCTCTTGAGAAAGATCTACAAACTCCTGACTATGAAAAAGAGAGACTGGCCGACATGTGGCTCAGCAAGCTGGAGTTTAAGGGAGAAGAGCCGTCTGCCCATCTGCTTTCAGGAGGGTGGAAAAAGCGGCTCAGCATCGCCCAAGCGCTCATCTTGTCTCCCGACTTGCTCTTTCTGGATGAGCCTACCAATCACCTCGACCTTGAAGGCATTTTGTGGCTAGAGAAATTTCTTGTTCGTGAAGCGCCAACCTATCTTTTAGTCAGCCATGATCGTTATTTTCTTGAGAGAGCCACAAATCGGATCATTGAATTGAACCGTGTCTATCCCAAAGGGCTATTTGCAGTCGATCGGCCTTACGGGGAGTTTCTTGCTCTTAAAGAGAGCTTTTTGGCAGGGCAACTTGAACAAGAGCGCTCGCTTGCTTCAAAAGCGCGCAAAGAAACAGAATGGCTCTCTCAATCGCCCAAAGCGCGTACATCCAAATCAAAAGCTCGTGTAGACAAGGCGTACGAACTTCTAGAAGACCTCTCTTCTGTGAAAAAGCGGAATCAACAAAAACGCGCCGAGATCGACTTCTCTGCCACGGAAAGGCAAACGCGTAAACTGCTTGTCGCACACAATCTTTGCAAAAAAAATGATAGCGGAATCCTTTTTCATCATCTCGATTTTACTCTCTCTCCCGGTACACGTATGGGCCTTATCGGTCCGAACGGATCAGGGAAAACAACTCTGCTTCGTCTGCTTGCAGGGGAAACTCTTCCCGACCAAGGCACAATCAAAAAGGCTGACCCTCTTCAAATTGTCTATTTCGATCAGCATCGTACTCAGTTAAGAGATGGTATTACCTTACGCGAGGCGCTCTCTCCGAATGGGGATTTTGTCCTTTTCCGAGGAGAGCAGATTCATGTCAATGGCTGGTGTAAGCGGTTTTTGTTTTCCCCAGATCTTTTGGATAGGCAAATTGGTACACTTTCCGGAGGAGAAAGAGCCCGAATTTCAATTGCGCACTTAATGCTGCAGCCAGCCGATATTTTGCTGCTCGATGAGCCGACTAATGACCTAGACATTGCTACCTTAGAAACGCTGGAAGAAAGTCTTCTTGATTTTCCAGGAGCTGTTGTCCTCATCACGCACGATCGGTGTATGCTTGATAGAATCTGTAATACTCTTCTCATCTTAGGCAACCCCAATCAAACCACCCTTTTCTCTGATTACTCGCAATGGGAAGCTTCTCTAAAAACAGTTTCTTCCGAAGAAAAACCCAAAGAAAAGAAAAAAGAGCATCTGTCTAATAAACAGAAACTCTCTTATGCAGAGAAAAAAGAATACGAAGAGATCGAGGGCAAGATCCTAAAATTAGAAGAGGAAGTAAGAACTCTTAATCACAAGTTGGGAGAGGCAGACGTTGCAGAGAACGCTCTGCTTCTATCAGAAATCTGTGCGGCTATTGCGCTGGCAGAGACGAAAATCGAGCAGCTCTATCTTCGCTGGCAGCATCTGGATCAACTGCTCCATTAGATCCGTTACATTGTGTGGTAGGAAAAGAAAGTCCAGTGGATGAAGTTAAGAAGAAAGTGGACTAAAATGGCACTTTCGATGCGCTTGGAAATCATATAGGTTGCACCATACAGCAGGCTAGCTAGAAAGACAAAGGCCAGAATATCAAGACTTGGGCTCCAGTAAACATGTGTCAGGGTAAAGAGCGCTGAAGTAATGAAAAGAGAGGCTATGGGGTTCATGTAAGAAGATAGCTTTTTTTGTAGAAATCCGCGAAAAAAAGCCTCTTCAGGGATAGCCACAAGAAGAAGGTTATTGGCACTTCTTAAGGCAAGAAAGGAGGCCATTTTGTATTGAAAGTGGACAGCACCTGTGAAGATAGCAACAGCTGCAAGTAGAGCAATTCCAGCACAGCCGATCAGTAATCCAAACAAGAGTGACGGCAGCTCTTTCATGTGGCGCACAAGTGGCACACAGAGGGCCAAAGGAAAAAGACCGATCAGCGCTGATGAAAGGTTGAGTGAAAAAGCTGGAGTGATCATCAGATGTTCGCTACATGGAACAAGGTGTAGCTTAAATGCAATGCCAAAGCAGGTAAGCGCAAGAAAGGGAAGAAATGTACTGCTATGATAGTACCAGATCCAAAGTAGAATGAAAGCTCCAAGGGTTAGAAGAGCTAAAGGAGAAAATAGGTGTTGGATGTAAGCTGTGCCAACAGAGAGCAAGCACAAAGAGCCCCAAACAATGGGTTTCTTTTTAATCCACACGCTAACAAAGGCTAGTGCTAAAAAGAGAAAGGGAAGAAGTATCACTTCTGTTTTTTACTCCAAGAGTCTTTGAGTCCCACGACCCGGTTAAAGACAGGGTGCCCCGGCTTGGAGTCTACCGGATCTACAAAGAAATAGCCTTGTCTTTCAAACTGATAATGTTCTCCGGGAGCCGCGGTTTGCAACGAAGTTTCTGCTCGAGCATCAAGCAGAGTCTCAAGAGAGTGGGGATTGATTTGCTCTAAGAAATCATCACTGCCATTTTCTAGAAGAAGGGGGTTGTAGAGACGCACTGTTACTTGCAAACTTTTCGATGAGACCCAGTGAATTGTCCCTTTCACTTTTCTGCCTATCGGATTGGATCCACTCTTTGTAGCAGGATCGTATGTACAGTGGATGGCTCTAATGAGACCGGTTACAGGATCTTTATCAACATGAGTACAAGTGATGCAATAAGCATAGCGAAGGCGGACCTCTTTACCAGGCGCTAAACGGAAAAAATCCGCAGGGGGATTTTCAAGAAAGTCGTCTTGTTCAATGTAGATCTCTTTTGTAAATGGCACTTTCCGTGAGCCTGTATTAGGGATGTCATGGGGCCAGTAAGAGGCGTCGAGCTCTTCTTCTTGCTCGTAGTTATCGATGATAACTTTAATGGGTTTTAAAACGGTCATCACCCTTCTGGCCTTGGTATTTAGGTCATTGCGTATGCAAAATTCGAGCTGGCCTATTTCTACGGAGCTGTTTGCTTTGGCAACGCCTACCATGGCACAAAAGGCGCGGATCGATTCCGGCGTGTAACCGCGACGGCGCAGTCCTGCAATGGTTGGCAAGCGCGGATCATCCCAGCCACTCACAATTTTTTGTTCGACAAGTTGCAGCAATTTGCGCTTGCTCATCACCGTTTGCTGTAAATCGAGCCTTGCAAATTCATACTGACGCGGCCGTGATGGAAAAGGGATCGGAATATTATCAAGAACCCAGTCATATAGCTCGCGGTTATTTTCAAATTCTAAAGTGCAAATCGAATGAGTGATTCCTTCAATGGCATCAGAAATAGGGTGTGCGTAGTCGTACATCGGATAAAGACACCAAGTATCCCCTGTGCGGTAGTGGTGTACATGTCGAATGCGGTAGAGAATCGGATCGCGCATTTTCATATTCGATGCGCTCATATCGATCCTGGCCCTTAGTGTATAAGCCCCATTTGGGAACTCTTTGTTTCGCATCTTTTCAAAGAGCTCTAGATTTTTTTCGATAGAAGCTTCTGCAAAAGAGCAACGCTTCCCGGGCGTTGTCACAGTCCCGCGATAAGCTCTGATCTCTTCTTCATTTAAGCCACATACGTAGGCTTTCCCTGCTTTGATGAGCGCCACTGCACACTCATACATCGTTTCAAAGTAGTCAGAGGCATGGAACAATTTCCCTTGCCAGTCGAATCCAAGCCAGTGCACATCTTGCTCAATGGCTTCTTCATAGACAATGCTCTCTTTGGTAGGATCGGTATCGTCAAAGCGCAAATGGCAAACACTTCTGTATTCTTCAGCAAGACCAAAGTTAAGACAAATTGATTTGGCATGGCCAATATGCAAAAACCCGTTGGGTTCAGGAGGAAATCGGGTCACAACCTTGCCTCCGTTTTTACCGGATTCTAGATCGTCTTCAATGATTTTGTGGATGAAGTCTTTGGTAGTCATGTGGATTGTAAAGCGGGTTTTTTGATGGTATATAACATAAGAGCAGTAATGTGAGGCAGCGCCATCGCAGCAAGGATCACATCAGTGAGCGCCCACACCATTTTGGCATCACAGACAGATCCTAAGAAAATAAAAAGAGCTGTGAGTGCATAGTAATAACCATTTCTTTTATTTTGGGTCAAAAATCCGTATGCCTGGCTTCCATTGTACCCATTGCCCAAGATCGTTCCAAAGGCAAATACAAGAGCGCAAGCAGCAATCGCACCGACTCCAAAAGAAGAGAAATAGAGTTGGAAAGAGGCTGCAACCATACTCATTCCAAGAGGAAGAGAGGGGTCTTGCCATGTTCCTGTCATTAGAGCCACACACCCCGACAGAAAGGCGATAAATCCGGCTGCGTAAGTGGAAAGCATAGCAAGTGTTGCTTGTGCCTCCGGGTCTTTTGTTTCAGCCATAGAATGAGGGATTGTCTGCGTCCCCAGACCCGCTTCACAGCACTGTAGCCCCTTAAAGACACCCCAACGCAGCGAGCTCATCAATCCTCCAACAGCTGCTCCACTTGCCATCGTATAAGGAGAGAGCGCAGAAGAAATAATGGTGCTAAGCACATCTATAAAACGGGGGAAATCAGAGAAAAGAATGAAGAAACAGGCGGTCACGTACAGAATAAATTTCACAGGAACTAGCTTAGACTCTACTTTCCCAATCTTTTTAATCCCGCCCATGAGAAATGAGACAACAATCAGCGCAATCACAGAGCCTGTAACGAATGTGGAAATACGCCATGCCCCCAGGAGCGGCGAGCTTAGCATGGCAGCTAGCTGATTGGCTTGAGCCCCTGACCAGGCAGGCATTAAGATAAAGCAACAAACCCCATACCAAACCGCGGCTTTCTTGGAAACCAGATGGCTCAAATATTGCATGGGACCACCCATGATCTTTCCAGAGTCCAGCTTTTGACGGTATTTTACTGAAAGCTCTACTTCTAAATAGGTGGCAGCGCTTCCAAAAAAAGAGGTTAGTAAAAACCCGACAAGAGCCCCAGGCCCTCCCAAACAAATCGCAATGACAGGAGCCACAATGGTTCCAATCCCGAGCGTTGTCGACATGGCGGTAAAGAGCGCCTTATAAGGCTTAATCGTATATTGTCCCTCTGTTTTAGCAGAGAAAAGAGATCCGGCTAACTTGAAAAGACGTGGTAAAAGCCTCAGTTGGATAAAGCGGGTTTTGAAGCTAATGAAGATGTGCCCTGTAAGTAGGAAAAGACAAGAAATATAAAGAGCCCAATCGCAGATAAACTGAATAGCTGTTTCAAACATATCCAGGATATCATAGCAGGGATCCTCAATTTAGAGGAAGTGCGCGCCGAAAAAGAAAAGAGATGTAAAGAGAGCCAGCGAGAAAAAGGCTGTGAGATATCCTAGAAGGAGTAGTAGGCCATCTTCTTCGAGAGTCGATAGACTAATAAGAAACAAAGGAATCGCCGTAAAAAGATTTGTACCGGGAATGGGTAGAGGCAAGGCTAAAAGAAGTCCTAGTATGAAGGTTAAGCTTACGCTGAATGTGGGCCAGCGGGTCAAAGCTTGGCACCGCGCATGGATCAGGGGGCGTAGAAAGAGAAAAAGGCGTATTAAGATCTGTGAGGCTTTGTGGGCAAGAGGGAGAGGAATTCTTTTTTTTAAAACCCATTTGGGAAGGGGGTAATTCTGTTTGCCAAGAAATGTGTGTAGGCTAATCCAGGCAATAAGTAGTCCGAATGGAGTGGAAAGTCCTGGGATGGACAAGGGAATGCAGAAGAAGGCACTGATGATTGTAAGAAGTAAAAAAGGACCCTTGTGGTTAAAAAAAGAGAGTAGCTTTTCGCAAGAAATACAGCCTTCATAGGAAGCAATTTTTTTTAGCCCACGGATGAGCGGAGGGTCTATTGGCATTTCAATGTGGTATACACGGATTCTTTTTTTGATTCCATAGAAGTTGCGCATATTCGTTTGAGTTGTTATACCTAGGTGGATTCTGAAAGGAGGGATCCTTGTATAGCAATGAAGATCAAGATGAAGAGGCCCTTGTAGAAGCTGTTCACGATTCAGTGCAGCAAGACCAAAAACAAACTGTGCCGCTTCAGCATCCTAAAGAAGTATATATTATCCCTTTAAATCGGCGCCCTTTTTTTCCCGGTATGGCCGCCCCTCTTGTCATAGAAGTTGGCCCTTATTATGAGGTGCTTAAAGAAATTGCAGAAACAGAACACCGGACAATGGGTCTTTTTCTGACTAAAAAAGAAGACGCTGATCTATATAAAATCGGATTGAATGACCTTTACCCAGTAGGCGTTTCAGCCAGAATTTTGCGTATCATCCCTATGGAGCAAGGAGGAGCGCAAGTCATTCTCAATATGGAAAAGAGGATCTCGATCAAAAAGAGGGTGAAGAGTAGTAAGTTTTTGAGAGCCGAAGTTTCTTATCATGAAGATCCTTCTGCAAGAGGAAATAAAGAGCTCAAGGCTTATTCTATTAGCATCATTACCACTATTAAAGAGCTTCTTAAATTAAATCCCCTCTTTAAAGAGGAGCTCCAAATCTTTTTAGGGCACTCCGATTTTACAGAGCCGGGAAAGCTAGCCGATTTTGCAGTGGCTCTGACGACCGCCTCACGTGAAGAGTTGCAAGAAGTGTTAGAAACCTTTGATCTGCAGGGTCGAATTGATAAGGCGCTTGTCTTATTAAAAAAAGAACTCGATCTAAGCAAGATTCAAAGCAGTATCAATCAAAAAATTGAAACCTCGATCAGCAAAACGCAGCGCGAATTTTTTCTAAGAGAGCAGCTCAAAACAATTAAAAAAGAATTGGGCTTGGAAAAAGAAGACAAGACATGTGATTTAGAAAAGTTTGAAATACGTCTTAAGAAAAGGAAAGTGCCCGAAGATGTGATGAAGACGATCCGCGAAGAGATGGATAAGTTGAGTGTCTTGGAGGTGCAATCTGCAGAATACGCCGTGTGTCGCAACTATCTGGATTGGCTCACTATTGTTCCTTGGGGAATTTATGGAGAAGAGGGTAAGGAGAGTGAGCTTGTCGATCTTAAATTTGCGAAGAAAGTTCTTGAAGAGGACCACTACGGCCTCAATGATATTAAAGAGCGTATCTTGGAATTCATTGCGGTGGGTAAGCTTTCCGGGGGGGTGAAAGGGAGTATCATTGGTCTTGTAGGTCCTCCGGGGGTAGGTAAGACAAGTATTGGCAAAAGTATTGCAAGAGCTCTGAAGCGCCCCTTTTACAGGTTTTCTGTAGGTGGTATGCGCGATGAAGCAGAAATCAAAGGGCATAGACGCACCTATATTGGAGCGATGCCTGGTAAGCTGATTCAGGCGCTCAAGTTCACAGGGCAGATGAATCCTGTGATCATGCTGGATGAAGTGGACAAGATGAGCTCTAGCTATCATGGTGATCCGGCATCGGCCCTCCTTGAGGTATTAGACCCAGAGCAAAACAAAGATTTTTTGGATCACTATCTCGATGTGCGTTGTGATTTGTCTAATGTGCTCTTTATTGTCACAGCAAACGTTCTCGATACGATTCCTGAGCCGCTAAAAGACAGGATGGAGATTCTTCGTCTTTCAGGCTATGTGCTAGAAGAAAAAGTGCAGATCGCTAAAAAGTATCTCATTCCTCGCAATCGAAAAGCGATGGGAATTAAACCTGCGTATCTGGATTTTACTATCGGATCGATCCAGCAAATTATCAATGGCTATGCAAGAGAATCAGGTGTGCGCAGTTTAGAGAACTACATAAAGAAGATCATGCGCAAAGTAGCGATTCAGATTGTGAAAAAAGAAGAAGGAAAAGGATCGTTTGATAAAGTGCATGTTTCCGAGGAAAAGCTTTCTAAGTTTTTAGGGAAACCGATTTTTACAACAGATCGTTTCTATGAGAAGACTCCGCCCGGTGTTTGTATGGGACTTGCCTGGACATCTATGGGAGGAGCTACTCTCTATGTGGAAGCCACAGCGGTTTCTTTTGAGAAAACGGAAATGAAGCTCACTGGGCAAGCAGGTGATGTGATGAAAGAGTCAGCGCAAATTGCGTGGACCTATTTGCACAGTCATTGCGATCAATATACAAAGGGCCGCCCTTTTTTTGAAAAGCAGCAGGTGCATGTGCACATCCCGGAGGGTGCAACCCCCAAAGATGGCCCGTCTGCTGGAATTACCATGGTGACGGCGATGCTCTCGCTTCTTTTGCAGAAGCCTGTTCTCCAAGATTTGGGAATGACAGGAGAGCTAACATTGACCGGCAAGGTGTTGCCTATTGGGGGATTGAAGGAAAAATTGATTGCAGCAAAAAGATCCGGGGCAAAGACGCTTATTTTCCCCAAAGAAAATCAGCGCGATTACGATGAATTGCCGGCTTACCTAAAGAAAGGGGTGAAAGTCCATTTTGTGAAGCATTACGATGAGGTCTTCGATGTCGCGTTCTCTAAAAAGTAAGTGGATCGATCCGAGTGATATCGAAACGTTTGTAGAATCGCTTAAAGAACAGGGTAAAACCATAGCCACATTGAATGGCTCGTTTGATCTGCTTCATGCAGGGCATCTTGAGATCATCTCAGAGGCAAGTAAACAGGCAGATTGTCTGATTGTCGCCCTTAATACCGATCGATCGATTCAAGAGTATAAAAGTCCGATGCGTCCGATCATCCCTCTCGAATACAGGCTTCTTATGATGGCGGCGTTAGAAATGGTAGACTATGTGACTTGGTTTGATGAGACAGACCCAAGAGCGTTGCTTGCTCGTATTCGACCCCACGTGCATGTGAATGGGGCGGAATATACAGAAAACTGCATCGAAGCAGAAGTTGTAAACAAGGCAGGTGGTAGGTTACATCTTGTGTCGCTTGTGCCGGGGCTTTCGACATCACAGATCATTAAAAAGATAAACTCATGCGCTTAATCGGAACTCTCCTTTCAGAAAAAGAAGCTTTTGCCTTCTATGCCTTTCTTCTAAACAAGCAGATTCCAAGCATTTATGAACCTCACAGAGACTCGGAAAAGCCCGAATACCGCATTTGGGTCTATGATGAAGACGATGTGGCAAAGGCGATCGAATACTTTGAGTACTTCAAACAAAACCCGCACGATGCGCAATTTCAACAGGAAGCAGAATCTGTAAAACCGCTGCCTGCAACCCCGGCATACGAAGAAATTTCTCAAAAAGAAGACTTGAAATGGCAATCTCGTCCTGTAGCGCCTAAAATGCGGCGCACCTCATTTTTTTTGATGCGCCTGATTGTGGCTCTTTGCGTCCTATTTTTCTTATGGGATGACAAGCAAGAAGATGTGATTAAGGAGACAAAAGGGCCTATTGCAGCTGAAATTGCAATGACCCCTTTACAGCAAGAGATGCTCTTTGACAAGCCTGCCTCTTACCAATACATTGAAGAGCTCCTCGATACTGTGCCTCTCCAAGGGATTCAAGATTTTAAACAGCTCCCTGTGGAAGCGACCGATCTTTTGAAAAAGGCGGAAGCTGTGCCTGCGTGGCATGGGCTAATTCCTTTTATCGAAGAGGGGATGGTGCCAGTGCCCATGTTTCAAAAGATCTCCCAAGGAGAGGTATGGCGTCTTTTTACTCCTTGCCTTTTGCACAGAGACTTTCTGCATATTCTTTTCAATATGATCTGGGCGTGGATGCTTCTCAAGCAGGTAGAGGCGCGCATGCATCGGGGAAAAATCTTATTGCTCGTTCTTATTATCGGGGTGATTTCAAATACGGCGCAATATCTGATGTCAGGGCCCTATTTTTTGGGGTTTTCAGGGGTTATTGTAGGCCTTGCAGCGTTCATCTGGACAAGACAGAAAAAGGCTCCTTGGGAAGGGTATACGCTGCCTCGATCGGTTGCGATGTTTCTTCTTTTTTTTGTTTTGGCGATGTTTGCTATCGAACTGTTTTCTTTGCTCTTGCGGCTCTTTGCTTCAGTACAAGTTGTGCCTTATATTGCCAATACGGCTCACATTGTCGGTGGACTTGTGGGGCTGGTATTGGGTAGAATGGCTTTTTTTGGAAGGAAGTCCTCATGACAGTGCGCGATCTGACAATTTTAGGCTGTTCGAGTCAACAACCCACACGGACGCGCAATCATGGAGCATATCTTTTCCGTTGGCGTGGCATGGGATTGCTTGTGGATCCAGGAGAGGGGACACAGCGTCAATTTATTTTTGCCAATATTCCGCCTACCTGTGTTCACAAGATTTTCGTAAGCCATTTTCATGGAGATCATTGCTTGGGACTCGGGTCGATGCTGATGCGACTTAATCTCGATAAAGTGACACATCCTGTTCACTGTTACTATCCAGCTTCAGGTAAAGCTTACTTTGACAGACTGCGTCATGGGACAATTTATCATCAGATGATCGAGATTATAGAGCACCCGATTGCAGAGGAAGGAGTGATCGAGGAAGGAGAGACATTTCGGATTGAGGCCAAGTTCCTCAAGCATGGAGTGGATACTCTCGGCTGGCGTATCACGGAAAAAGATAGCCGTAAATTTGATAGGCAAAAGTTAGAGGCTTTTGGCATCAAGGGGCCTATGGTGCGCCTTCTAGAAAAAAAAGGGGTGTTACATGTCGGTGATCGTGCAGTTAAAATCGATGATGTGAGTTGTGTGCGTAAAGGAGATAGTGTCGCAATTGTCATAGACACACTTCCTTGTAGAGCTGCGCTTGATTTGGCCCAAGGGGCAAAACTATTTCTTTGTGAGAGCACCTATCTCGATGCTCAAAGGGATTTGGCCAAAGAATATCACCATCTGACAGCTAGCCAAGCCGCTGAAATGGCACGGCAAGCAGAAGCAGAGCTTCTGATCCTGACCCATTTCTCAGCCCGCTATCGAGAGGTTATGGAGTTCGAGGCTGAAGCCCGCCGGATTTTTCCCAATACATTCGCAGCCGAAGACCTTAAAGTCTTTAGTTTTTGATAGTTAAGATCTACTTTCATTCAGTTAATTATTTTGTTATAATCTTTGATTATGTCTATTGCAACAATTGTTAGAGAGGAAAGCCATGCTCGCAGGGAACTTGTAAAAATGGCGCACGATCATGAGTGGTTTTGTACAGCTGCGTCTGAAGCGATACTAGAATTTCAAAAATTCCCTTGGTCTGACACAACTCAAAGTCAGTCAAGATTGGGTGCAAGGCTAGCAATTGTGGAAGTAATCTGTGGAGATTTTACACAGCTGCAGGAACGACCACAGAGTGATACGCCTCTGCCAGTTGGGCATGTTATTTGTCAGATCTCAGATATAGGTAGGATTGCCTCTTGTCTCGATACATGGAGACGTGGCTCGATGCAAGAACCAATTGCCAGCTCTTTTTATTTCAATCTGACGCAAGGTATACTAACAGATTGCCGTATCTATGGTTATGAAATAGACAACAAAATCGTAGGGCTCATTTGTATGAATCCTTCTTGTCAAGATTTTGATCAGAAGCTTGCATGGTTGATTGAATATCTGATAGTAGATCCTTCAAAGAGAAAGCTTGGGATAGGTAGTCGCCTTGTCAGGAAGATAGAGCAAGAGGCGCGAGCTAAAATTATTTTAAAACCAGTGCTTAATGCGCTTCCTTTTTATAAAAAACTCGGATTTTATCTCAATATTGGCGCATGGATGCGCAAGCAGGGCCTGAGTATGCATAAAATTACAGCTCCGCTGATCGATGAGGAATAATCATGTCACAAGAAGAGCAGCGTATTCACCTGAGTTTTATGCATTGTGGATCACATGCAGCGCAATGTAAAAAAATAGAGGTAATGGCATTGAATGAAGCGTTCCGCTTCTATGCAAAACCGGAGTTTTGTGTTGACCTTAAGCCATTGCCATATGTGAGTGTGTACAAAATTACAGAGCCTCTAGGGGTGTAGTATGATTGGTATGAAAGAAGCAGAGTGGAGAATTATAGCTCAGAATCGAGAGAATGACATAGCGTGGCTAGAAGATGCCTATACTAGGATAATCGATCAGTGGGGTCGTTATAGTCTTGAAACAGAAAAACAGCAGGATCGTTTATTAAATCGTATTGAGCTTTGCTGGACCTCTATGCAGAGAGGCCCACGTTTTCCTACAGTGCAATTTCGTTTCAAAAAACTGATAAATCATAAAAAGGTGCATTCTGATATTGAAGAGTGGCATCAACAGGCCCACCGTCTTGCCCATGATGAAAAGAAATCACAAGAAGAAAGAGATCGGCTAGAAGACGCAGCATCTACATGTGAGATAATATTGGATGCATTGACAGATCCAGCACTAGAATGGTATGTCTGTGTAAATCATGAAGATGACCTTTTATCCATTGCTTGCGTCAAACCTTCTGATGGTAATTTGCAATTAGGAATTTTGGCTACAAATCCTGATGGATTTGGACGGGGAGCAGGTCAAGCTTTACTTGGGTATGTGGAAACCTTGGCAAAAGAAGCAAGTGTCTCAGTGTGTTCATTGAGTAGCGCTGTGTTATTCTATTCAGCCAGAGGATATTATCTTGATGTAGGGAAATATTTAGCAGGAAATGGTTCTACAATGGTTAGGCCCGCTCCTGGATGGCCGCTTTTCTTAGCTGATCAGAGATAACAGCGGCTGCTATAGCATAGGCAGACGCTACATTCAGCGAATTTTTAAAGCCATACAGTGGGATTTGGACGGTGGCATCGCACTCATCGATGCGTTCTTTGGAAAGACCATACTCTTCATTGCCTAAGAACAGAGTGAAAACAGGCGGGAAACAAAAGGTGAAAAGAGAGGGGGCAGAGGGGACTGTTTCTAGGGCAATCCAAGGGCGGGGCAGGGTGTTGCAAGGTTGCTGAAAGGCGGGGACTTTGTCATATGTCCACATAGAGGTCTTTTGCACTTTCGGGTTGTCGATGAAGGGAGTTTCCGGAGAAAAGTAAAGAGACCCTAAGCGAAAGGCCTCTGTTGTTCTCAAGATGCTGCCAACGTTGAAGGCAGAGCGCAGTTTATCCAGGTAAATGCAGAGAGGAAGGTAGGGAGTAGATGAGGGGGTATCGACTTTATGGATGGGATCGGTCAGCAAATTATACTCTTTTAGATCTAGATGCGCTTTTTTTAGGTGGTAGTGGTAGCGATCTGCAAGAAGGGGAAAAGAGGAGATGTCAAGTGGCGGCAAGTTAAGCCATGACTCTGTTTTGCGATAGAGGACAAGGTCATGGGGCAGGGCATCGGTGTGAAATTTATGGAGAAGCTGGGCGCAGATTTTGTGCTGAAATCGTTCGGAGAGTTTTAAAAACTCCCCTTCTGTCCAGCCGGAAATCATGACGACAGATACTCTTCAAGAGGTCCCTCAAAAAGACGAGGGCCTTTGTCTTCAAAGGAAAAGATCTTTGTAGCCGCTTTCCCGATTAAGTCTCTATCATGGCTTGCAAATACAACAGTTCCTTTAAAGTCTTGTAGGGCCCAACAGAGGGCGGATACCGCTTCGAGGTCCAAGTGGTTGTTGGGCTCATCGAGAATGAGGACATTGTAGTTGCACAGCATCATCCCAGCAATAATCAGGCGCGCTGTCTCTCCTCCGGAAAGGTGAGAAAGAGGCTTGAAGGCATCATCGCCGCCAAAGAGCATCTTGCCAAGAACACTGCGAATGTCTTGGTCATAGACGCCTTCTTTCCGTTTTTTTAGCCAGTCAAATGCTGTCATCTGACTTTTCTTGTCGACCACTTCTTCATGATTCTGAGGAAAATAGCCAATTTGCACCTGGTGTCCCATCTCTTTTTTGCCGGTGTCGGGATCAAGGACTCCGGCGAGTAGTTTTAAAAGAGTCGATTTTCCTCTGCCATTATTTCCGATGACTCCAATCTTATCTCCTTTACACACTTCAAGTGACAGGTGGGAGATCACACTCTTCCCCTCGTATCCTTTGCTTAAGTCCTCGACTTTAAAAACAATTTGCCCAGACGGCCTTTCCGGAGGATAGAAACGGATGTAGGGGCGCTGGATATTAGACTGTTTGAGCTCTTGGGGTTCAAGACGCTCAATTTCTCGAAGGCGCGACTGTACTTGGCTCGCACGCGTTCCCGCGCCAAATTTCGAGACAAATTCTTGCAGTTGAGAAATCTTTTTTTCTTTGGCTTTGTTTTCTTGCTCTGTACGTTGTCTTACAGCTGTCTTGGCGATCAACATATCATCATAATTGCCGGTATAGATGATCACAGTTTCGTAATCGATGTCTGCAATGTGAGTAGTAACAGCGTTGAGGAAGTGGCGGTCGTGGCTAATGACCACAAGCACTCCTTTGTAATCATGCAGAAATTCCTCAAGCCAGCGGATAGAAGAGAGGTCTAAATGGTTGGTTGGCTCATCGAGGAACAAAGCTTCAGGATTGCCAAATAGCGACTGGCATAAAAGAGCGCGGAACTGCTGGTCTGTGGGGATCGTATGCATCAACCCTGTATGCAGCTCTTGCGGAATCCCCATCCCAGAAAGGAGCATCTCGGCCTGTGATTCAGCATCATAGCCATCCTCTTCGTGGATGATCTCTTCAAGCTCTCCCAGTCTGATCCCGACATCGTCTGTCATCTCTTGAGTGTAGAGGTGCTCTCTTTCTTGCAGTGTATCCCAGAGGCGTTGATTGCCCATGAGCACAACGTCGATCACGCGCACCTGACTAAACTGTTCGATATTCTGCTTTAAGAATCCCACTTTTCGCGGCAGCATGACAGAGCCACTTGTCGGCTCTTCGATTTTCATCATGATTTTGAGTAGCGTCGATTTTCCGGCGCCATTGGGGCCGGTCAAACCGTAGCGACACCCCGGATTGAAGGAGACATTCACATTTTCAAACAGAAGACGCGGACCTGCGCGTTTTGTAATGCTTTTAAGAATTGCTGACATAGGATAGAAAGTATAGCAAAAGAGGGATAGAAGGACAAGCGGTATGCTGACATTTTCAGAGGCAATAGAACAATTTTTACACCATCTTCAAATTGTGAAAGACGCATCTGTCCATACAGTGCGTAACTATCGGATGGATTTACAAGCATTCGACGAATTTTTAAAAAAAGAATGCGGAGATAATAGTCTGACCAAAATCGATAAGAGAGCGATTCGCAGTTTTTTGGCAAAGCTCTCTTTACAGGGCGCTGCAAAAAAAAGCATGGTACGACGCCTTTCCTCCCTTCGTTCTTGCTGTAAATTTTTGGTCAGGCAAAAAGCACTTGCCCATAACCCCGCAGAAGAAGTCGAAAGTCCAAAATTGGATAAAAAAATTCCGGTGACTCTCTCTTATGATCAGGTCTTGCGTTTTTTTGAGTTGCCTGACCTGTCATCTTACTTGGGACTCAGAGACAGGTGTTTAATGGAGTTGTTTTATAGTAGCGGTCTTAGAATTTCTGAGATTGTAGGGCTCAATTGCACCGATATCGAAGGGGGGCAAGTTAGGGTCATGGGTAAGGGAAAAAAAGAGCGGATTGTTCCCATGACAAAAACAGCAGGAGAGTGGTTAAAGCGGTATCTGGAAAGTCCGTTGCGTCATTTAGATAGTGTTGAGCATAAGGCAGTCATTGACAACAACGCTATCTTTCTCAATAAATGGGGAAAGCGTTTATCGACCCGCTCTATCGATCGGTTATTCAAGGAATATTTAAAGCAAAGTGGACTGGCTCACCGTGTGACTCCTCACACGATTCGACATACGATTGCAACACATTGGCTCGAAAAAGGGATGGATCTAAAGACAATTCAGACGTTGCTCGGACATAGCAACTTGTCGACGACGACAATTTATACTCAAGTTTCTACGACTCTTAAAAAAGAGGTGTACGAAAAAACACACCCTTTGGAGAAAAAAAGCGGGGAAGGCGATAAGCCGGATTCTGTCGTTGAGCAACCATTCGTCTAGGAGAGCTGTCGCCAGCTCCCTCAAGCGGTTTTTGCAAAAGTGGGAAGCGGAAGCGCCTCGAGTTCCACTTTTTATCCTTGCTTCAGATAGGGTTTATAACGCCTCGTCCCTTGCGGGCGAGTGGCAAGCTCCTAAAGCTTAAGCGTTTTCAATCTGTCCGGAGCGTTTAAACTCCGGCGACATGTTTTCTGTTACACTTTCCGTAGCCTTACGGCCCCCAGTCTTTCACTGGTATCTCTTCCTATGAAGTCCAGACTTTCCTCTCTTGTATTGTTAAGCCAAGAGCGATTGCCTGCCTTCCCCTTAAGCTGCTGATGATGAGGTGCGGCGTCTGCGCCGTTTCTGCGGGGCCAAAGAGTCTGCCTCGACGTCTCCCCCCTCTTGCCAGTAGTGGATGCGGGAACAATGTTCGCAGAACACAAGGTTTTCCCCTTTGCGTACGAGGTTCTCATGTTGTGCGGTCAGTACAATATGACAGCCACTGCATGTGCGGTTTTCAATAGGGACAATGACCCGATCTTTTTTGTTGCGCAACAGTCTTTCGTATATCTTGAGGACATCTACATCTGCTTCTTGAGAAAGGCGATCCCTTTCCAATTTCAGAGCGGACCCTTCTTCGTTAATCAGTTGGATGCTTGCTCTAATTTCATGTTCTAATTGCAGGCTGTTCTCTTCAGAGCCTTTGAGGCTTTCTTTGATTTTGCCGAGCATCTCTTCTTCTGCGACTCTTTTGTCAACAAGGTCTGATACCTTCTGCTCGACAGCGATTCTTTCTCGTTCAGCCTGTGTCATCTCTTGAGTTAAAGCATTAAATTCATCTGCTTTTTTGATGTGGGATTGTTGCGCTTCCAATTTTTTAATTTTTGCACCGACTTCCTGAATCTTTTGCTCCAGAGTTTGGATGTTTTTTCCAAGCGCTTCGATTTCTGCTTCTTTTTCCTTAATCTGCGCATGGAGTTCAGCGCGAAGGGCGCCAATTTGTTCCAATTCTTTTTGTCTTTCTTTTTTGATGCGCATAAGGCGGATCATCTTCATATCGAGTTCTTGAATGTCCAAAATCGTCTTGAGCTCTGCTAGCATGGGTGTTTCTCACTCTAAAATGTGGAAGACATTATCGTAATTGAAACAATAACTCTCAAGGTTTTTTGTTCGCAGGTTGATTTCTTAATTCAGGGTATGGCACAACTGGTTGAAGAATTAGGGAGGGCGTATGGATTATCTCGGTAAATATTTCGAAAAGACAGGTGAGAAAGATAGGTCAAAAGCAGCGGTCGCCTATCTTGCTGCTCTCGATTACATCCATTCAAGTTATCCGCTTATAGCCGAAAAAATGGTGCAAGAGCTTCAGGATCAACGCTCTCATCTTAAATTGATTGCCTCTGAAAATTTTTCTTCCTATGCTGTGCAGCTCTCTATGGGAAGCTGGCTGACCGATAAGTATGCAGAAGGGGTCCCTTTTCGCAGGTTTTATGCAGGTTGTGACAATGTCGACTCCATTGAAGCTGCAGCCACAGAAGAGGCAAAAAAATTATTTAATTGCGCGCATGCTTATGTGCAGCCCCATTCAGGCGCCGATGCTAATCTTGTGGCTTTCTGGTCCCTTCTTGTGTTTCGCGTCCAGAATAAAGAGTTAGAGCGGCTAGGTAAAAAATCATTGGACAATCTCTCAAAAGAAGAATACGAGGCAGTAAGGCAACTGCTTGTGAATCAGAAGGTGATGGGGATGTCCCTTAATTCAGGCGGTCACCTCACGCATGGGTATTTGCACAATATTTCGTCTAAGATGATGCGCTCTTGTTCTTATGATGTGGATCCGAACACGGGGGTATTGGATTATGCGGCTTTGCAGAAGATGGCCAAAGAAGAAAAGCCGGCCATTATTATTGCAGGGTATTCTGCTTATCCAAGAAAAATTAATTTTGCCAAGATGAGAGAGATTGCAGAGAGCGTGGGCGCTCATCTGATGGTCGATATGGCGCATTTTGCAGGACTTGTGGCAGGAGGAGTAATGAAAGGGGAGTATAATCCCATCCCTTATGCCCATATTGTCACAACGACAACCCACAAGACATTGAGAGGTCCAAGGGGGGGGATGGTTCTTTGCGAAGCGTCTTTGCAAGAGGTTGTAGACAAGGGATGTCCTCTTGTTTTGGGAGGCCCTCTTCCTCATGTGATTGCTGCCAAGGCGATTGCTTTCAAAGAAGCTAACGCTCCTGCATTTAAGAAATATGCGCATCAAATTGTTGCTAATGCCCAGGCTCTGGCTACCTCTTTGATGGGTCATGGGCTAAAGCTGACTACGGGCGGAACAGAAAACCATTTGATGGTTTTCGATGTCGCTTCTACTTTTGGGCTCACTGGAAGGCAGGCAGAAGCTGCTTTGAGACAAGCGGGGTTGACTGTGAATCGCAACAGCCTGCCTTGGGACAAAAATGGCCCCTGGTATACCTCGGGAGTCAGGATTGGAACGCCGGCTATTACAACACTTGGAATGAAAGAGGATGAAATGGGAGAGATTGGCTCTTTGATCTATACTCTGCTTAAAAATACAAAACCGGCCAAAGAAGAAGGGGTGGTGAGTCGCTCCAAAATAGAGATCGATCCAAAAGCTCTAACGACCTGCCGGCGCCAAGTGGCGGAATTACTCAAGCGTTTTCCTCTTTATCCGGAACTCGTAATCGACTAAAATGCGACAAAAAGGAGTGACAATGTTACAGTGCGATGATCCAAAAAAACCAGTATCTCGTATAGAAGATAAGATTGATGAATCTTTGCTTAAGGCAAGGAGGATTTTCTTGTCTGATGCTGTCGATCAAGATACAGCATGTCATGTGATTCGTAAATTGTGGTATCTAGAAGAAGTAGATCCTGGAAAGCCGATTCTGTTTGTGATCAATTCCCCCGGCGGATCTGTCGATGCAGGATTTGCGATTTGGGATCAAGTGAAGATGATCTCATCTCCTGTAACCACCCTTGTAACAGGACTTGCAGCGTCGATGGGATCGGTGCTTAGCTTATGTGCTGCTCCAAAACGGCGCTTTGCAACACCGAATGCGCGCATCATGATTCACCAGCCCCGTATTGGTGGAGTGATCAGAGGACAGGCTACAGATTTGGATATTCAAGCCAAAGAAATTCTTAAAACAAGAGCTGCTCTGGTGGAGATCTATGTAAAAGCCACCGGTAAAGATTCCAAGACAATTGACAGGGCAATCGACAGAGATGCTTGGATGAGCGCCAAAGAAGCATTAGATTTTGGTTTGCTCGATAAGATCATTACTTCTTACAAAGACATTTAATGAGCAAGATCCTCTTTCATAAGTATGAGGGAGCAGGAAATGATTTTGTTCTCATCGATGGCAGAGAACAACCGCTGCCATCGGATCTGTCTTGCTTGGCTCGCAAGTTGTGCAATCGTAGGATGGGTGTCGGGGCAGACGGGGTCCTCTTCCTTTTTCCCAACTATCGGATGCGCATTTTTAATGCCGACGGCAGCGAGCCTTCTATGTGTGGTAATGGAGTGACCTGTCTTTTTGATTACATTCGGACAGTAGACAGGATCTCTGAGGTTAACATTGCAACAAAATGCGGTACTGTGCACTGCTATGAAGATGGGGGATTCCCGATTGTTAATTTAGGCAAGGCACAAGTCATGCACTTCCCAATAGAATTGGAGCCTTTTGGCCCCTGTTATGTTGTCAATACGGGAGTGCCCCACGTTGTGTTGTTTACTTTTCCCGATTCTATTGAAGAGATGGGTAGAAAAATCCGATTTCATCCTCTTTTGGGCAAAGAAGGTGCTAATGTAAATTTCGTCTCTTTACAAGAGGGGAAAATCTATGCGCGGACGTATGAAAGAGGAGTAGAAGCAGAGACTCCGGCTTGTGGTACCGGGGCTGCAGCTGTTGCCTTTGTTGTAAAACAGCTCCATGATTGCCCTTTTCCTGTTGAGGTCAATGGCAAATTTAGCTTTTCTTTTAAAAATGATGAAATAGCAATGCGTGGACACTCAAGACAGGTATTTTCCGGTGCAATTTAATTTTTTTCTAGAGAAGGATCTTAAGCTTGCGCAAAAGTGGCTAGATGCCGATCTCAAGATAGAGATTGATTTTTCACAAGGTGCTTATCAGGCAAGTTGTATAGATCCAAAGGATAAGACGCGGTACTTCCCTTTTTTGCAGATGAATGATAAAGGAGACCTGCTCGATGGGCTCTGTAGTTGCGCATCGGATCAAAAATCGTGCCCGCACTTAGCTGCAGCGTATCTTAAAATTATGGGAAATTCTTCTTCCCCTTTGCATGTGCGCTTCCGGTTAAGCTTGTGGAATCAGCTGTGTCTTATCGCTTTTGCTCGGCATGGAAGTGACTTTAAGGTCAAAAAATCGGGAAGCAGCTACAAACTATTTTCCCCAACAAAAAAACTGCTTTTTTCTATTACCCCTAAGACGGCAGCTTTTAAGAAAGAGCTCATTCCCCTTTTGCTTGCAAGGCCCAAAGAAACAGAAGAGACATCGCTCAAGTTTTCTAACTTATCACAAGAAGAGCTTGTAAAATGGAAGCAGGGGTGTCCCAGCCCAGAGCTTCAATATGAGCTTTCTTTTTGGGCGGATCTGGCCAAAAAGATGATGAGCATGGATTTTTATGAAGTCGATTTTGATGGAGAAGGGCTGCCTTCTTTTGCTACATTTTCTTTTAAACCCTTTGAGGTGTTTTTCTATATTGCAGAGGTCAATTGGCCTCTTCTCATTCCGAGCTTGGACTCTGTTAACACACAGCTAAAAGTCTTTGAGTTTCAAAACTACGCTTTAAAAGAGCTGTTTTACGATGAAAAGACGGGTATGTTTTTAGTAACAAAAGAGGTTTTTTCACATCCTGCCCCGGATATCGATTCCGAAAAGAAGAGGATTGTTGGAGATTGGATATTTGTTCCGGGCAAAGGATTTTTCCCAAGGCAGCTGGATCAGGTGTTTGATAGGGATATCAGAGCGGAAAAGGTGGGATTTGTATTAAATCACTACTCTGCAATTGTGCAAAAATACTTACGGAATATAGAGGTGCACTTACAACCGGTCGATGCGCATTATGAGATTAGCTTTGATGAAAAGCACGAGCTCTATATCAGATGTTATGTGTTTGAAAAAGGGGATCTACAAAAAGAAGGGGCGCGCACTTTTGGATCCTGGGTGTATCTTCCTCAAAAAGGATTTTATCGACTGGAGAAGATGCTATTCGATGCCTTTGAAAAGGTTGTTCCTTTTGCAAAGATGAATGAATTCATCAATCGCCATCGAGCATGGCTTGGAGGATTTGAAGGGTTTCAAACCCACATCTATCAATTAGAATCGCAGATGCAATTTTCTGTAACAGAACAGGGCTTATCGTTTCACTCTGTCATTGAAATGGTAGATGCGCATCAGGAAAGTATTGATTTTGGGGAGTGGGTGTATGTCAGCGGTAAGGGCTTTTTCTCTAAGAGGATGGGGAAGGGATTACACGGCATCCGCTCCGGTACTATCATCCCAAAGGAAAAAATTTGCGCATTTATTGATATCCACAAAGAAGAGCTGGAGCTGCTCTCCTTCTTTTTTGCACAAAAATCACCAGTTAAAAAAACGCAGATTGACGTCATTTTAAATGAAGAAGATCGAATTGTTGTAAGACCTCATTTTGAATGGTATCCACAGTATAGAAAAGAGCCGCCTTTAATATTTGGTCACTATACCTATGTTCCTTCCGAAGGCTTTGCTTCTTTTACTCTTGATTTTCCAGCAAGTTATTGTGAAGAAAAGGTGATCCCCTTTGATCAAGAACCCTACTTTGTCTTCTATGAGCTCGAACATTTATCAGCTTCAATTGCTTTTCTGGAGCCGCGTCTTAAAAAACCCGAGCACTTGTGTTTAAAAGTGAAGAAAGCAGAAAAAGAGCAAACTGAGGAGGGGTTGTCATGGTGTGTGGAAGCTTTATTTGAAAGCGCTGTGGGAACAGTGGATCTATTGACTGTATGGAAAGCGTTGCAGGAGGATAAAAAATACCTATTTTCTTCTGCCGGTTGTCTTTTTCTCAATACGCCTCGATTTAATTGGCTAAAGGCAATTACAAAAAGACAGTGGCAAGCAGAGCAACTGCGGCTCTCAACGCTTGAGTGGTTTCGCTTAAGTGCTTTTGAGGATGTAAAAGAGCATGACCTACTGCTAGAGCCATTTGGACTCAATCTCAATGGTTTTAAAAGCGATCTTCGGGCTTACCAAGAAATCGGTGTGCGATGGCTCTTTTCTTTGTTTATGCAGGGGTTATCCGGGTTTTTATGCGATGAGATGGGGCTTGGTAAAACGCATCAAGCAATGGGTCTTATTTGCGCCGTTCTCAACAAGACACAAGGAAAGGTATTGATTGTTTGTCCGACATCGGTTTTATACCATTGGGAAGCGCTTCTCCACCGTTTTCTTCCCCATTTTTCAGTACTGGTATTCTACGGAAGCACACGCTCTTTAGATGCAGACTGCTCAATTCTACTGACCTCATACGGCACTTTACGCAGTGAAATTGCAGCGTTATCCGAGAGGCACTTTGATCTTGCCGTTTTCGATGAATTGCAAGTTGCAAAAAATAGCGCTTCTCAGACAAATAAAGCGCTCCGCAAGATCAAAGCTAAGATGCGCCTTGGGCTGACCGGCACTCCTTTAGAAAATCGGCTCTTAGAACTCAAAGCTCTCTTTGATCTGATTATTCCGACCTATTTTCCGGGAGAAACCGCTTTCCGCGAGCTGTTCATTACGCCGATTGAAAAATACCAGGATATAGAAAAAAAAGGAGTCCTCGCACGTCTTATTAAGCCGTTTGTTTTGCGAAGAAAGAAATCTGAGGTGTTACTGGAGCTGCCAGAAAAGATCGAAGAAATTTCCTATTGTCTCCTTTCAGAAGAGCAGGAAACTCTCTATAGAGAGGTTAGTTCTGCCGGCAGAGATAAACTGATTCAAGAGTTGCAAGATGAAGAAAAGCCGGTTCCTTATCTGCACGTCTTTTCTCTTCTTTCGCAGCTCAAAAGAATCTGTGACCATCCCTGTCTAATTAATAAAGATTTTATTAACTATCGCAAGTATTCTTCGGGCAAATGGGACCTATTTGTGGAACTCTTACAAGAAATCCGCGATAGTGGGCAAAAGGTAGTTATTTTTTCTCAGTATCTCGAGATGCTCAACATCATGCAAATGTATTTGGATCAAGAAAAAATTGGATATGCCAGCGTAAGAGGGGCTACGCGAGATCGCAAAGAGCAGCTAGAGCGGTTCAAAGAGGATCCTGAATGTGAAGTGTTTCTTGCTTCTCTGCAGGCAGTTGGGGTCGGGGTCGATCTTGTATCGGCATCGGTTGTCATCCACTACGACAGATGGTGGAATCCTGCTAAAGAGAATCAGGCAACAGATCGCGTCCATCGGATGGGGCAAAACCGAGGGGTACAGGTTTTCAAGATGGTCACCAAAGGGACCATTGAAGAGCATATTCATAGCCTGATTGAGAGAAAAAAAAGTTTAATGGAGGGGATCATCGGTTTTGATGAGCACGATCAAATCAAAGGGTTTACCCGAGAAGAGCTTCTTGCCATTCTCAAACAACTCTCATAATCCTTGTCTTTTACCTGCTTTCTCTTCATAATTATCTGAATAAACAAAATTATTGTCATGGCTAGAAAAATAAAAATTGCGCTTGTTGGACGCCCTAATGTGGGTAAGTCCGCCCTTTTTAATAGGATTGCCGGTAAGAGAATTGCGATTGTCGATGAAGCAGAAGGGGTAACACGAGACCGTCTTTATGCAGAAGCGCTCCATTTTGGACGCCCTTTCCAAGTCATTGACACAGGGGGAATCGATCCTAAGTCAACTGCTGCCTTTCAAGAAGAGATTCGGCGTCAGGCAGAGATTGCTATCGAAGAGGCCGATGCGATTATTCTTGTGGTGGATAGCACAGTGGGGGTCACGGTATTAGATCAGCTGGTTGCCAATCTTTTGCGCAAGCGAGGAAAGAAAGTCGTTGTTGCTGTCAATAAAGTCGATGATTTTTCACAGCAAGAGCGTGCGTATCCTTTTTATTCTTTAGGATTAGATTCTGCCATTCCGGTTTCCGCAACACACAACTTTCAGATAGCAGAATTGCTCGATACGGTTTTTGATGGAATTCCTGAAGTGACAGGAGAAGAAGAGACAACATCTTCTATTAAAGTCGCCATTGTTGGGCGCCCCAATGTCGGCAAATCAACAATTATTAATAAGTTACTTGGAGAAGAGCGCTGTGTTGTAAGTCCGATTGCCGGAACTACTCGCGACAGTATCGATACTCCTATCCATTGGGAAGGAGAGTCTTTTACCCTCATTGACACTGCAGGAATCCGCAGAAAAGTCGCAGAGCACGAGGTTGTGGATAAATTTGCAGCTGTTCGCACAGAAAGAGCCCTAGAACGCGCTGATGTATGTGTCTTAATTGTGGATGCCGAACGGGGAATGACAACGCAAGAAAAGCGCATTGCAAGAGATATCGAAGAGAAAGGAAAAGGGTGCATTGTTCTTTTTAACAAGTGGGACCTTGTCAAAGGGTTTCGCATGGAACATTGCAAAAAGAGTTTTGAATACGATGTCCCGTTTCTCTTACACTGCCCCTTACTTTTTGCATCCGGTAAAACAGGGCGTAATCTGGATCAATTGTTTGCTCTTGTGCGCCAAGTGTATGAGCAGCAAAATCGACGTGTTTCTACAGGACAGCTCAATAAGTTTGTTGAAAAGGCTGTGGAAAAATACCATCCTCCGATGTTGCAAGGCGGCAAACGGCTGCGTATCTATTACTTGGCACAAATCGATGTACAGCCTCCCAGGTTTGTTCTTTTCGTAAATAAGCCAGAGCTTATGTGCGATACATACAAAAAATATCTGATAAACCAGTTTCGTGAAGAATACGGGTTTTTAGGGTCTCCCATCCAATTTTTCCTTAAAGGAAGAGGGCAAAAGAGCAAAGAATCTAGCCAAGAAGAGCCTGAGCTTTTGACAGAAGATGAGGAAGAGTGGGTTTTTGAAGAAGTGTCAGAGACAGTATCTTAAGGAACCGGGTTGTACTTAAACAGCCCTTCTGGAGTTTCAACGGTTTTATACACCCAAGGATCTCCGTTTTCTCGCATGAGTCTATCGCATCCGAGAGCAAATCCTTTCAAAAAGCCATACTTTTGCATCGCTTCTTTCATGTAGTTAGACGAGCTGGGGCGAAAATGGCTTCTCGGGCCATCGACAGGGGAGATTACCTCTTGGTGGAAACGGATGATACGCTCTGCAATACGCACTCCTATGGAAGAGGCAGGAGAAGGGGCGGGGGCTTCATGCACGGCAAGATGTGCATCTTTGCCCCAGGGCTCGTGGTAGCCGGGCATTGCCTGCAGCATGATGGGAAGTAATAATACCCAGCTAAAACGCATAGGTGATCCTCAAGCCCGGAAACAGTTTTTCTTTGTGCATAAGAGGTGTTGAGAGGGTCTCGTAGAGTCTTTCATTATACGACTTGGCCTCTAGGCCGGCCCCATAGATACCCCCAAAATACCACCCCGCTTCAAACCCTGTAAAAATGGCACCGGCTGCAATGTTTTTTGTTTCAAAAAAATAGACGGAGGCGCCGATAAAGAGGCCATTGAGTAGAAAGGCAGTGATCGCGGATTGGGTTTGGCCTAGGTACAGATAACCGGCTCCGGGGATGAGAGCATTAAGACCTTGCGCTTTGCCTACACTCTTTTTTTTTAATGTGTACTCTTTAAGAAAAGTGTCGATAGCAGGATTTACTTTGGCGTACTCTTGTATGACAGGGATTTCAGCTTTGGCAATGGCAGTGCCTAAATGCAGTGTTTGGGCCTCTTCCGGGTAGTGTGCTTGGATAAGATTCAAGATCCCTTGAGCCTGTGCGTACATCTTAAGCTCTACGTACATCTCATATAGGATAAGTAGCAGGTCATGAAAGGCTGGAAAAGAGGGGGAGACATAGCGTAGCTCTGAGTGGTCAAAAGTGTACTTCATGTCATCCCATTTGCGTCCCATATAGTAGCAAAGCAGAATCTCATATTGCAGTTGCTCAAGCCTTGTTTTTTGATCGGCAGGCATTAAAAATAGGGAACGCTTAAAACAGGTAATGGCCTGGTAGAGATCGAGTTCTTGTGCAAATTTGAGCCCGAGCCACATCTCTTTTCCAAACGGTTCCTTTTTTTCAGCTTCCGTTAACGGGGGAAAGGCAGAAGGAAGAGATTGGATATATTTATCTTGAATTCCGTAGTTTAGGGTCGGCTCAATCCTGTCTTCAACTCTGGTGCAACCGGCAGCTACAAATAAGAGAAAAACAAATAGCGCTCTCATAGAGGACTTTCAGGGTATCAGCTAAAGAGAGTTTTTCGCAATTTATTCATTCTCAGGAAGCTTGACAAGATCCAATGCTTCATCAAATTCTTCTTTGAGATTGGGCATATGCGCTCTTTCTTTATAGAGCCACTCTTGATGTTCTGTGATTTTCTTATATTCCGAATAAGAGGTTACAATCTGCGGACGTACAAAGATGATCACGTTATTTTTTGTGGCTCCGCGATCATTTTCACTGAATAGTGCTCCAATGACAGGAAGCCCTCCTAGACAAGGGATACCTGTTTTAAAGTGAGTTTTGGTCTCATCTACAAGCCCACTCAAGGCCACAAAATGGTTGTTAGGCACATGGACACGTGTCTCCATGTGCAGATGGCTCGTTTGAATCCCTGTCAGCTGAGCATTAGCTGTTGAGCCACTGGAGCTGCCGTTGACTACCTGAGAGAGGTCATTGACAATGTCCATGGTAATGACATCTTCTTCTCCAAGAAAGGGAGTGATGGTTAAGGTCACTCCTACATCGCGGTATTCGATGTTGGAAGTAGTCAGTGTATTGGAGGTAGCATTAGTAACAATAGAGCCTGTATAGGGGATGTTTTGACCCACAAAGATTGTCGACTGTCGATTGTCTTGAGCGATGATCTTGGGGTTAAGAAGTACTGTAGAATCAATGTCCTGTTGCAGGGCGTTCATTAAAGATCCAAGTGAAATAAACGATTTGCCCTTATGCATGATAATATCGCCAATGACCCCTAAATCAAATCCTGTAGTAAAAGGGATGCTGGTATTTGTTGGAGTAGTTGAGCCGTTGATATTTTGCAGCCCTGTCTGAAAAGGGGTCATCCCTGTGGGGGGAGCGGGCACCAGACTTCCAGAACCTGTGGACACGGGGAAATTGCCGGAATTAAGGATGGTTCTGTTCAAGTACTTAACTTGTCCTCCCCACATTAGTCCAAAGTTTTGCTGATTATTCAGTGTTGTTTCAATGACAAGGACTTCAATGAATACCTGCCTTAATGGAACATCCAGATTGCGAATCAGGTCTTTGAGGCGCACTAGCACATCTTGCGGGCCTGTGCAGAGAAGTGAGTTAGTCACTTGTAACCATTGAACAGAGTCGATAGCTTGGACAAGTTCTTTGGGCGCTTTGGTCTCTTTGACATCTAAACTTGCTGCAATTTGTTTGAGAGCTGATTGAATATCGTTGCCCGGGTGGTATTGCAGTTTATAGACAAGAAAGCTTGTGTTGTCGATGGACTCGATAGAAGAACTGGCTCCTTCAGCTCCCGGTACATCAAATTGGGAGAGCAGTAGCTGGATCTGGGTAATGGCTTCAGGAGAGCCTGAAATGATCAAAGAAGAAGTTTTTGGAACCCACTTTAAGTTGTTGACTGCGTCAAAGAGAGCCGGATCTTTGACTCCTGCTTGGGACAGTGTTTGGACAAATTCTTGCAGGATGGAAATGAGTTCGGGTCCCGAGGCATAGTGAGGAGAGTAGATTACAAAGTTGGACACTTGTCTATCAATAAGGGGCTCTTTTTGCCCAAGCTCCGGGTTATCAAATCGCTTTAAAAGCCCTTCAATCTGTACTAAAGTGGGCTTATTTCCTGTAAACAATAGGGATTGTTTATCTGGAATGATGGTCACGTTATTGAGCGCTTGAATCAGATTGCGGTTACTGACGTTTCCTTGATCGAGGTGCATAGCAAACTGCTTCATAGAAGCCGCAAGAGCATCTGGAGCAACATAGTGGGCTCGGTATACCAAAAAGGTTACATCAGAAACATCTTCGATCTCTCCTACCTGCGGTACATCGATGGCGGTCAGTAGCTGCTGTATTTTTTGGAGTGCATCTGGAGGGCCTGAGAAAATAATGGCTCCACTAGAATCGACAGTGTGCATTGAGTTCACTGTTCTTACAAGGGACGGATCTTGTAATCCCGTATTTGTGCTGCTATGCAGTACAGCTCGGAGAGCTGCTTGGATTTCTTCAACCGATAGATATTTGGGGGTATAGACAAAAAAAGAGGTCCCTTGCAAAGAAAAAGGTGTCCCCTCTTTGACATCTAAGGTTGCAAGCAGTGATTTTACCTTTTCTATTGCAGCCGGTGTCCCTGTAAATACAAGCGAATTGGCTCCTTTATTCCAGTGCATTGAGCGGAGTGCTTGTAACAAGTGGGAGTCGCTAAATCCTGAGGAAGAAAGATTTTGTGCTAGTTGATCAACTTCTTGACTCAGAGCTTCGCCTGTTTTGTTTTTCGGGTGATATACAAAAAAGTCTGACTGGGAGCTTGGTGTAACGGCAGTGGAAGCGGGAGCGCGATCTAAATCCTCTAAAATGGTCATTGCTTTTTCGATCAGGTAAGCCGTGGAAACGATATAAATCGAGTTCGTTGCAGCTTGCGGAACTAAAATCAAGGAATTGCCTTCAACAAAGGGGGCAAGCAACTCTTTTACTGTGGGGATCAAATCGGATGGGGCGATGTTTTTTACGACATAGGACTCTATCTCAAGAGGAGACTGAGGGGTGTCGATAATTGTCAAAAGGGTGTGAATTTGGTCCACATTCGTTGGGATGTCAGTGACAATCAGCTGTTTTGTCTCGGGCAAAATCTCTAAAAGAGCAGTATCAGAAATTAGGGGGCGGATGATCCCTGCAACGGAGGTGATATTCGTGTTTTTAATTTGGAAAACGCGCGTTACAAGCGCTGTGGCACTCTCTTCGTGAGATTGGGGTTCTGATGAAGAGATAATACGAGGAATTTGGTTGATTTTCTTGCTGCTTGTGATAAGGACATTGCCTCCTTGCTCAACAAGATTCAAGTTACGCATGCGCAGTACTTGTGAAAGCACGGAGAGAACGCTTTTAGCTGTTACTGCTTCCTCAGAGACAACCGTGACGGAAAATTGCAAATCTGCTTCTTCGAAGATAAAATTCAGCCCGGAAATTTTACTTGTAAAGCGGATAAGCTCAATGATCGATACATTATTGAAATTGATTGTGTAGTTGTCTTTTGTCGAGGGAGTATCGCTGCCAAAAGCCACTGGCTCTATTGCATCCATAGTAAATGCTACAGGGGAATAGATGAGAGAGGCGCATAATAAAAAAATGGATGCTTTCATATCAAAAAATGTTTGGTGTTTTTTGGAGTGCGATCAAACATGTAAGGCATCCTAAAATACTCTTTGGATTATTGTAAACATTCACTTCACAATTTTCTTCTGGCTGAGGTATTCTTGCTTGAAAAAGAGGATGCTATGAATAAGCTGTGCAAGATGGAATATGGAAAAGATGAAAAAGGGCAAGACATCTTGCTAAAAGATGGAAAATTTCAAGTGATGATGGCTTGGGAAAAACCGTATATGCACGCATGCATCGATGCTTTACAACCAAAAGGCGATGTACTTGAGATTGGATTTGGCCTTGGATTTTCTGCAGAGAGAATTCAGTCTTACAATCCCAAAAGTCACACTATTGTCGAGTTTCATCCCGAAGTGCTCAAAAAAGCAAGAGAGTGGGCAAAAAGTCGTCCTAATGTGATCCTTGTCGAAGGGACGTGGCAGGAAGTGCTTCCCAGTTTAGGCGTCTTTGATTCCATTTTTTTTGATGACTATCCGCTAGAGAGTGAAGAAGAGATGGATAAGATGAAAGAAGATGGTGCTTCCTCTTCTTTATTACTACAGCAAGGGGAAAAGCTGATGGCAGAGGTTCATGAGCAACTGCCTTTTTTGAATACTTTGCGTTACTCAGACGAAGACCTTCATGCATTTTTTGATCTGATCTCTCCTAAAAATGCGGAGGAAGCAAGACAAGTAGCCCGCTTTTTTCTAGAGCTTGCCTCTAGATCGCAGATCACACAGGTACAATTACAGCAAGGACTTGAGCGTCTACTCCGTTTGCAGCTTGTCTCTTCCGAAGAAATCACGAACCTCCAATTGCCGAAACCTGCTGTTGACCCCTCTGCATTTGCCTTTGGTGGAGATCGTTTTTACGATTTTTTAAGCGCCTGTCTTCGCTCTCATATGAGAGAAGGATCCCATTTTTCTTGTTTCTTAAGTTCTATGCACTCTCGCCTAGAAGATGAGAAGTTTTTTCAAGAGATCATCTTAAATCCCTTCCTTGAGTTTCATGAAGAAACAATAGAGGTTGATATCCCCGAACATTGCGCCTATTTCAATGGCTCAAAGCCTCTTGTCATTACGATAACAAAGAAATAGATGAATCGCTTCTCTATATTCTTTTACAGCAAATAGTCGGGAAGAGGTCGTTGTTGAGGCAGATTACCCAAAAGAGTAAGTTGTCTTAATGCCTCTTTAACATCTTCTTCTGTAACTTCCTTGTGTTGTTGGATGTCAGACACAGTATTGGCAGTTTCCATGATCGTATTGAGATTGGCGATATCAGAGCTTAGGGTTGGTGATAATGTTGCGCCTGATTGAGGTGTTTGCAACAGAGCGTTGCGTTGGGCCACGACCGCCTGTATGACTATAGGAATCGCGGTATTTGTATATGTTTTTTTTCGTGTCTCAGCTTGTTGAGATAAAATTTTTTGTAAAATTTTTTCTGGAAATATGCGGTGTTCCTGTTTTGTTAAGTCAACAATTCCAGTCTTGTAGCAATAGCGAATCTCCAGTAATTTCAATAAGCCGGGTTGATTATCAGGGTCAATAGGAAGTATGAATTTAGTTTTTGTAAAACCGAAAAAGTTTTTGTTTCCCAGTGTATCAAAGAGCTGTTGGTAACTTATAACATAAGGTAGAGGCGAGTCAATTAAGACAATAAGGTTTTCTTTTGTTCTTGAGTGCATAAGTAATGCTTTAAAAAGATCTTCAATTTCATTTTCTAGATTGTCTATTGGATCGGTTTTGTTTTCTAAATGGTGATAGCTATTGATGTCCCATTCAAGAAATGCTGTGGTTTTTCTTATGTGTTCCATCTGGGAAATTGCATAGGCTACCCCATGCATCAAACTGGATTTTCCGCTTCCGGGCTGCCCTGTAACAAGGATTACATTTAGATCTTTTCTGAGCATTAAAGTTAAAGTGGCTCGAGTGATATCTTCTATACCGATGGGTTTTGGTAGATGGTTGTGTATAGCACATTCAACCAGGTCATCAATGAACAAAGTGTCAATTACTGTCGGGGGGGTGGTATTAACAGGTTGCTGTGGTAAAGAAGTTAAACGGGGTACTACGGGTGAACTCATCTCTTCTATTGCCTTCTAAATTTTAGGATTTTTTATAAGTGTATTTTTAATCTTAATAAAAATTCGATTTTAAATCAATAGAGAAATGAAATTAAATAGTTTTTTTATTTAATGTGATAATTAACAGTAAGATAAATAGTGGCCTTTAAGTGGGTTTTCTGCTCTTTTTTAATCAGAGGGGACAAGATCTAAAGCGCGGTTAAAAGCCGTGGGCTCTGCTTGGGATCGGAAGGTGGATTCCTGAGACTGAGTCAGATTCTTGTAGTCTTCAAAGGAGTGGATGATGTGGGGGCGCACAAAGATGATGATATTGCGTTTTTCATCATGGTCGTGAGTTTTGCTAAAGGCAGCGCCAATCACAGGAAGTCCTCCAAGGCAGGGGATTCCTGCTTTTTGGTGAGACTTCGTATTGCGGATCATCCCACTTAAAACAAGAAAGTGTTTATCGGGCACATGAACATGGGTTGCCATGTTGGTTTTGGTGGTTCGGATCCCATTGACCTGTGAGTTGGTATTGATAAGATCTGGGTCAAGGGCTTCTGTGATTTCTTCGTTGAGTTGTAGTGTGATCACATTCCCTTCGCCAAGGCGTGGAGTGATGCTCAGGCTTACCCCAATATCGCGGTATTCGATGTTAGCAGTTGTCTGTTGACTTTGTCCCACTGTTTGCACAACAGAGCCTGTAAAAGGGATGTTGTCGCCGACAAAGATCGTGGAATTTTTGTTGTCTTGCGTGATGATTTTTTGATTGAGGACAATCGTGCTGTCGCGGTCCAGTTGTAAGGCAGAGACGAGAGATCCAAGAGAAAAGTAGGAAGTGCCCTTATGGGTGATGATGTCGCCAATCACACCTAAGTCAAAGCCGGGAAGTAGGGGGATTTGATCTAGGCCCGATGGGGTGTTTGTAGCGTTGATCTCACGCATGGCAGAGCCAAAACTGCCCGGGGCATTGGGATGGTTGAAGTTCCCTAAGCCGTATCCGAGTCTGTTGCCGTACTTTCCAGAGGCTGCCCACTGCAGTCCGAATTCCATTCCTTTTTTGACATCGGTCTCGATGACTAGTACCTCAATAAATACTTGTCTTAATGGCAGGTCTAAAGCTGAGACCAGCTGATTGACTTTTTGCAGAGTTTGGGGGTCGGCAGAAAACAGCAGGGAGTTCGTGGCTCGCACCCATTGCAAAGATTGGATTGCATTGATCAGTTTAATGGGAGCGTCGGGCTGGGATCTGAGATCTGCCGCCACTTTTTTTAGCGCTTCTTCGATTTCAGGGCCTTCGTGGTATTGCAGTTTGTAGACAAAAAATTCATAGGGTTCTGCAAGAGGGACTGCAATATTAGAGGCATTTGAGGCTGTCAAAGATTCTAGAGGAAAGGGGAATTCCCCTTTTTTATGGATCACGTGGTAGCCACCTTGAGCACTGACTTGGAGGCCATGAACTTGAAGCAGCTGAATAAGCGCTTGGACGATCATCTCTTCGCTGACAGACTTTCCTGTGGACAAGGAAATAGCAAAGTTGAGGTCACCGGCATCGTAAATAAAATTTTGCTCGGAAATGCGCGAGACAAAACGGATAAATTCGATGACAGGGACATCATGAAATTTCACCACATAACCTGAACCATCCGTTGGCTGCAATTCTTGAGTGTAAAGAGGAAAAGACAACAGGATCGTCAGGCTGCTAGATAACAAAAATCGTGTAAACATGTTCATAATCAGTAGCCGACCTGCAACACTATAATCTCGATCAGATTTTTTGAATACCGTTTTTTTAAAGAGCATACGAATTAAAATTATTAATTAAAAAAATGAGGCTTGAGAAATAGCGAAAATTCACTTAGAATAGTTTGCACTATGAGCCGTGTTACTATAGATCAGTTGCGCCCTGAAGATCATGTTCGGTGGATTCGTGATCAGCAGCAGTTAAGTCCTGAGTTAACAAGAGAATCCTCGATCGTGCCTCCCCATTCTGAGGTTGTCGGATCTTCTGCCCTTTATGTGTCTCAATTAGAGCAGCTATTTGAACTGAATAAATGCCATCTCCCGTTTGCTCTTTTTTCTCCACCGCCGAAAGCTCCAAGAGTAAATAAACGTTTCTTTTCTCCCCGCCTATTTTTTCCGGCGCCCCGCAAATCTACAGAAGAGATAAAAAAGAAAGAGACAGAAGCTGTTGGCGACTCTCTTTATTTTTATCCCCAATTAGATTTGCACCTTGTGTATGGTGATCAAGAGGGAGCAAGATGGGAGAGTAGGAAGAATCAGGATGGTTTGGGTCAGAGCAGTGGAGTGTATGAGGAGCAAGAGCTAGGAGAGGAGGAGCTCTCTTTTGTAGTTCTTAAAGAGAAAATCGCAGATTTTCCTAAGGGCAAAGGGCAAAAGGCCATTCTGTTTGAAAAAGACAAGTCGGCTCTTATGAATTTGATGGAAATTCTTGAATGGATCAATGGGCTACTTAAGCAGATCAATGCAAAAAAATTACAGTATCAGAAGGGGTAGCAATGAAAATCGGTCAATTTGAAGTGGGGCAAGGGCAGCCGCTTGCTGTGATTTCTGGCCCCTGTGTGATTGAAAGTGAAGAGCATGCGATGCGCTCGGCAGAAGCTCTTCTTGTGATCTGCTCTGAACTCAATATCCCTCTTGTCTATAAATCTAGTTATGATAAAGCAAATCGCTCTTCTGCTAAATCTTTCCGAGGCCCCGGAATTAAAAAAGGGCTTGCGATTCTAAGAAAGGTAAAAGAGAGATTTCACTTGCCTCTCATTACAGATGTGCATTCTCCGGAAGAAGCAAAAGAAGCTGCACAGGTGTGTGATATCATCCAAATTCCTGCATTCTTATGTCGTCAAACGGATCTGATTGAAGCGGCAGGTAGCACAGGTGCTATCGTTAATGTAAAAAAAGGGCAGTTCTTAGCTCCTTGGGACATGAAAAACGTTGTAGACAAATTGGTGGCCACAGGCAATTCTAAAATCATTCTCACAGATCGGGGAACGACGTTTGGATACAATAATTTAGTCAGCGATATGCGCAGTATTCCGATTATGCAAAAATGGGGATTCCCTGTCTGTTTTGATGCATCGCATTCAGTGCAACTGCCAGGCGGTGCCGGAACCTCTTCGGGAGGTCAAAGGGAGTTCATCCCTACCCTTGCATTTGCAAGTGTTGCAGCAGGTGCAGATCTGCTTTTTATTGAATCACACCCTAATCCAGCAGAGGCGAAAAGTGATAAAGACTCAGTGTATCCTTTATCAGAGCTGAAAAATTTATTAAGAAAAGCACAGCAGATCCGCTCTATCATGCAGGAGGGACTGTGTTAGAAAAGGTGCAAAAAAAAGTGTTGTGGACCCTTTCCTTTACGGCTTTTATATGGTTGGGGAGCCTGCTTTTTTTTCAAAATAGCGATGTGGAGGATTTTAAGAAAAAAATCGAAGAGAAAAGAGAGCAAAAAGCTCCTGTACTTCAAGCGACATCGCAATTACGCACAAATGTTGTAAAAGATCTGTTTGTAGTGGAAGACCAAGGAAGAGTGCATCACAAAATTATCAGCAGCTCGTCCGTTTTATTCTTGATTCCTGAAAATCGGCATTTCGATGTAGTGGAAAAACTCGATGATATCACATGCTGGATGCAAGAAAAGCTTTATTCAGGAGCCCAACTGGAGCAGCAGGTGCGGTTTTTTAAGGCAGAAGAGGGCTTTTACCGTTACTCTAGCCAGCAGTTTATTGCCCAGTCTGTCGATTTGTCGCTGTACAGGTTGCCAGGGAGCGAATTGCCGGATCAATCGCCTGTAAAGACGCCCCTTTTGAAGGGGCATGCCCATGATGTTTCTTTTACTCTTGCAGGCAAGGCGCCGCAGTTTAAGGCTAGCCAATTTAAAGCAGAACTCGCTAAGGGGAAAAACGGATGATGTATCGACTATTCTTGTGTGTTTTTTTTACTTGTTATGTATGTGCAGAAGAGCCTGCTAGCCAGATTTCCTCTAAAGAAGCGGGGTATGATGGATCCACTCTTGTGCTCGATGGTGATGTCTTTATTCAGCACGAAGTAGCAAAAATGCAGGCACAAAAAGCGCGCATCGAAAAGCAAGAGCAAGATCCCTTGCAGCCATTTTCTTTGATCGATCTAGAAAATCAAGTCCATCTGTTTTTGCAGCCGGCATCTCATATTACCTGTCATTTGGCGCACTTTGATTTTACCAAGCTAAAAGGGGTTTTACTTGGCAGAGCGGATGAGCAAATTGTTTACAAAGATGTAGTGTATCCCAAAAAGCAAGGAGCATCACTTCCGATCTGTTTACACAGTGATAAACTCGATATTGATATTATCAAGAAGGGCACAGACAAGGTGCAGTATGAAGTGGAGCATCTGAGAGCACTTGACAATGTGATGCTCTCTTATGGAGAGGATCTTAAATTATTTTCACATGCAGCAGCTTATGCAAAAACAGGTGTTTGTACGGCTTCTGCAAAAGATGTAGATCATCCTTGCACGCTTGTCTATAGGCAGCAGCAAATGACAGCAAGTGAAATAGAGGCCAACTTCGATCAAGAGCGGCTGCACCTAAAAAAACCGAGCGGCTCTCTTCCTGCGTGTTTTTCTCCCCAGTCGGCGCTTTTTTTTAAGGCGCTAGCTATGGACTGGGATCAAACAAACGACAAGTTGCGACTTAAAGGTGCCGTAGAGGTCAAAGACCCGGCTCTTGGAGTGCTCTTAAATCAAGAGGAAATACAATTAACGCTGAGCTCTGAGGATAAAAAAAAGCTGGAATCATTGCAGACCAAGGGGCCATCAGATGTGACATATTATGATGTGGAAGGAGGAAGGCACGCACTCTTTGTGCCGGGACCTCTTGTGCTGGACGGAAAAGAACGCACTGTAATTACAGAGCCTGTGGATCAGCCGATCCAGTATAGAAATGACCTTTTCTTTGTTTTGGCCGACAAAGCGGTGATTCAGTATCAAGAAAACACAGCAGGAGAGATGGAGCCCCTATTTTTGCGACTAACAGGTCATGTGCGTCTGATTTCTTCTGATCCTACAAAACCGCAAAAGATGAGTCTTGCAGATACTCTTGTTTATTCGTTTCAAACAGGCGTGTGTCAACTGCAGGCCGATAAGGGTAAAAAAGTTCTTTTCAAAGATGAAGCAGAAGGGATGCGTCTTTCTGCTCCTGAGTTGCAAATCACCTACTCCGGTCAGGAAAAAGAGCCTCACATTAAGGGGATAGGCGCCGTCCAGTTTTCTTTTACTCCTGATGAGGAAAGTGAAATTAAGCATATTTTTTCCAACCTGGATAGGATGCCATGAATACCCATTTACCCCCTTCCCCTACGCGCTTTGGTCAGATAAAGTCCAAGATGCTCTCTGACACGCCTCTTTTAAAAGCTGTGCATTTGGTTAAGTCGTATGGGGGCAATTCGGTTGTCAAGGGGCTGAACTTTCAGGTAGATGCAGGCGAAGTAGTGGGACTTTTGGGGCCTAATGGAGCCGGTAAGACCACAGCATTTTATATGGCTATGGGTCTTATTCGCCCTGACTCAGGTCAAGTGTTTTTTAACTCTCAAGAGATTACAGACCTTCCGATTGATCAGAGAGCCAAAATGGGAATAGGCTATCTTGCACAAGAACCCTCTATCTTCCGCCATCTGACCGTGGAGGAAAATATCCTTTGTATTTTGGAGACGCTCTCGCTTAGCGCAGAAGAGAAAAAGGCGCGTCTTTTCTCTTTACTGTCCGAGCTGCATCTGACGGCTCTTGCTAAAAGAAAAGCTAGTACTCTGTCGGGAGGAGAGCGGCGCCGCTTGGAGATCACGCGCGTGCTCATCATAGAACCTTCTTTAATTCTTCTCGATGAGCCTTTTGCCAATATCGACCCTATTGCCGTCAATGATGTAAAAAATTTAATTCGACATCTTAAGGCCAAGGGGATCAGCATTCTCATCACAGACCACAATGCGCGCGAGATTTTTTCGATAGTTGACAGAAGTTATCTTATGCGCGATGGCAAAGCGCTTATGTCCGGAACTGTGTATGAGCTGCTCAGTAGCAAGGAGGCAAGAGCCTCTTATTTTGGAGATGATTTCCGCCTCTAGCTTTATTTCTTGCGTTTGGTGTAATATCACACTTCCTGAGGATTGATAGCTCAGCTGGATAGAGCACCCGCCTTCTAAGCGGGTGGTCGCAGGTTCGAGTCCTGCTCAATCCGTTTTTTACTTTAAGAGGGTGGTAGCATGACGCATGATTTTTCCTTGCATCTGCAGAGATTTTCCTCTCTAGATAAGGTAATAGAGCCTTTCTGTGACCCTCTTTTTTTATCTTTGCCGCTGCATGAAAAACAAGAAAGAGTTAATGCCGCGCTTTATACTCTGGTTATGCAAGCAGAGGTTCCTTGTTTCTTACTTGGAGCTGTCTTAGAGTACATTCATAAAATTGAGAGTTTGGGGATTTTAGACTCCTATACGCTTTCCCATTTTGAGTTGTGGTTGAATCAGTTTTCTGGGGTGTCTCAAGAAGAGAACGCAGAGGTGCGAGCCAGAATTGTAGGTAAAAGAGTGCCCCGCTCTGCTTATCAGTCCCTTTTTCCCATCGGTATGGGGAAAATATATCCCGGTTCCCACTTTGTTACAGCGCATGGTTCTCCTGATTTGGACACGACAGTGGCTTCCTTTTGGGGTTGGGTGGATGCTTTTGGAGCGCGTGTAAGTGAAGGATTGCACCTATGGAATGTGCCGGGAGGAGCGCCGGAGTCTTTAGCAGAGATAGATCTTCTATTCCATACAGTGCTAGGGCCCAATGTATTCAATGCTCTTGCTAAGACAAGGGTTGCGCTCTCTTTGTCTGCTATGGATCTGATGACGCAGAAAGGATTTGTCAAAGAGAAAGGGGATCGCTCCATCTTAACCCTAGATCATGAAGGGAACAAAAAAGCAATTGTTCTTGTGGGAGAATCGGGGGAGTATGTCGGAGATTGGAAAGGGATAGATGTTGAAGCCATAAGACAGGTTATTTCTTCATTGAATCATTGTTTGCGCTGGTTTGCGCATTATGTAGAAATGCAACTGCTTGCGCTGTTTGCAGATCCGGCCTCTCACAAAAAAGCAGTCGATGTTTGCGTAGAAGAGTTACTTGGATTTGCTCTAGAAAAAGCGCCGCCCGTTCAGGAGCTTACAGAAAAGCAAAAGTGGCTTCTGCATGCCTATCTTGTAAAGGTCCTGAAAGTAGAGCTGGGATTGAAGGTGCCTTTTGGCAAGATCTCTCATTTTATGCCAGTCGTTCAACTGTTAGAAAACAGAAAAGAGTTATTTGATAAAGTGGGTGCTCTTGTCGAGGATCGGCGCGTACTATTTGGATTCTTAAAGAAGGTGAGTGCTGCTTTGGATGAGGCGTTTGAGAAGGTGCGCCTCTTTGTGGAAAGGCTCGATGTAGCCATTGACATGAAGGCGGAGTTATTTGGTCTTAAGCCGGAGGCCATTGGATATAGGGCAGATGTCGATGAGATTCGCTCGAAAATGACAGATCAATCTTATTTGAGTGTTGTGTCTGCTGATGTGCCTCTTGGGGTGATCCATTGGGAAGATATTTCTAAGCCTGTTCTTGGCACTGTGACGCTGCGCGATTTTTGCAATACTGAAGAGACAAAAATCCCTTCTTATTTAGAAGTGATTAGCGTGATTGATCATCATAAAAGTCGTTTGCAGACAACAACTGCTCCTGTCACTTTGATTGCCGATGCGCAATCCTCTAATGTGCTTTGTGCTGAGATGGCATTTCAAATGAACGATCGCTTCGGTACGCGCGGGATGAGCGCAAAAGAAATTCAAAGCCAAGTCAATAGTAATAAGAATAAGAGGATTCTGGCGCAACTATTACAGAGGCAGGCTAATCTAGAAGAGCAGAAGGGGCATTTTATTGATCCGCTCCGAGAAACTTTGGAATACCTGCAGTTTTTTTACGGCATTTTAGATGATACTGATTTACTTACAAAAGTGTCGCATCGTGATTTAGAGTGTGTAGCGCACTTGATCAACCGTCTGAAATCTCTTTTTACAAAAAAGGAAGTGGAAGTGATTTCTCTCAATGACTTGCCCTATGATGAGCAGTTTACTAAGAAAGCTAGGGAGAGGATTTTACAACATCCCGATGTCTATTCTCTTTACAGCAAAGTGTATGCCGCAAAGGAAAAGCTCGTTGAAAGTAGCATTTTGGAAGAGGCGAAGGGAGAGCGTTCCACATTTTTTGCCGATACAAAAGAGCAAAACGGATGTGCTCGCGTGGGCCAAGCTAAGCTATTTCCTTCTAACTATAAAACATTTCAAACACATAGAGATGCTATTGAAAAGCGTTGGCTGGAAAAAGCCAGTGACATCTTTTCCCACCATGCACAGATTGATCTGCATATGCAGATGATCAGCACCATTGCTGGGGCAGAAGAAGTCTATTCCGGCTCTCAAAATCATTACACGCATGAAGATGAGCTGTGGATATGGATTCCTTTCAGTGACGCTTCTATAGAGCATTTAAAAGAGTTCTTGAGCGCTTTTGGAAGACACCTAAAAGGTAATGCCTTTACAGCGGAGTTCTTTGGAGCTCAAGGAAAGCTATACGAAGAAGTTTTTAGGGAGAGTTTTCCTCTTCTATCAAAGGGAAGTCTGCATCCTAAACATCCTTTTTCTTGCGCCATCTTGCGGTATAAAGCAGGATTGCTTAACTCCCGTAAAGCGATGATTTCCCCTCATTTACCTCGCCTTGTGAGATAGAGGAAAAAAGCCTACTACCGAGCACACATCGGCACTGAAATTTCGAATTTCCCGGACACGCTCACGAATTTGGTGTTCGTGAACGTGTAAGGAGCGATCCTTTATTGGGGTACAGCGGGTGTGTGTCTTTGGGTTTCGTCTTCGATGATTTCGAGATTTACGCGGATGCCGTTGCGGCTTGCCACAGACATAAGTAATGTCCGGATGGCGTTGATTGTTTTTCCTTTCTTTCCAATGATCTTGCCTATGTCTGATTTTTCGACCGCCAACTCAATAATGAGGGTGTGTGTACCGCCAACTTCTTTGATTTGGACTTTATCTGGGTGATCGACGAGATTCTTAATGATGTACTCCACAAATTCTTTCATAGTCCGTTCCTCACGTGTAAATGTTCACCCTACTCTGGGTAGACATCATCCTAGCTCAATTACTTGATATTCATCTAGTGGTGATTTTTTTATTGAATTTGTTTGTAAACGGTTCCATGTCTGAAGGGACTGGAGCTATAAGATCGAGCTGTTTTTTTGTGAAAGGGTGTTCAAAGCAAAGACGGTGAGCGTGTAGTAGCTGTCTTGGCGCAGAAAATTTTTCATTAGAGGAGCTCGAGCCGTATACAGGGTCGCCAAGCACCGGAGTATTGAGGTGTTTGAGATGGACGCGGATTTGGTGTGTTCTTCCGGTTAATAGTTGGATGCGCACAAAAGAGAGGGGAGGGGCAGAGTCGATGAGGGTAATGATGCTTTCTGCTTTTTTACCTTTTATGGGATCTACGCACATCTGCTGCCGTTTAAGAGGGTTCCTGCCAATGGGGGCTGAAATAAGACCTTCTTGAGGCTTGCCTACGCAGATGGCTAGGTATTCTTTATGTATCGCGCGTGAGGCAAAAAGGGCTACAAGTGCGCTATGGGCTTGGAGGTGTTTGGCGGCAACAAGTAGGCCTGAGGTGTCTTTGTCTAGGCGATGCACAATCCCGGGGCGTAAGGGGTCTGTGCCAGCAAGAGAGCGGCAGTGGAAGAGGAGTGCATTGACAAACGTGCCTTTGGGATGCCCGACCGCGGGATGTACGACAAGGCCGGCCGGTTTATTCACCACCAAAAGGTCGCTATCTTCATAAATAATATTTAGTGGAATGGGTTCGGGTTCTAGCGAGAGCTCCGGAGTTAAGATGAGTTCGGCTTCAATATGATCACCGGGGCTTACAATCGCCCTTTTTTTTACCGGGATCCCGTTGACAAGAACAGAGTGAGAGTCGATCAAAAACTGAAAGTAGGTGCGAGAATACATAGGGAAGCGCAAGGCAAGCAGCTTGTCAAGCCGCACTCCTTTGTCTGTTTCTGCTACAATCATTGAAAAATCTTCTTGCATGGGACAGCTATGATACCATACCCCATAACTCGAAGTCTACTGTTCCCCTTCCAAGGCTCTTCTAAGGCGCCTAGCGGCTTCTTTTTGAAGCTGCAGCTCATGTTGGATTTGTAGGCTCATCTGTTTCATGAGAGATTGTAAAAATAATTTTACTTGCTCTGGGGTAGGAGGATGTCCTCCTTGACTCAAAAATGCGGTCCAGACTCCGGAGGGGTCGACGTTTTTAAAAGAAGGTTGTGCAGAAGAAAGCTCCCCTGTTGTTTTAGTGGGATCTTTAGTAAAAGGAGAGTCATCCGGGGGATTTACTGGGCTCATACCCCGTGAATATAGAAGGCCTTGCTTTATTTGTATAGAGGGATTGATGGAAATAGAAAAAGCCAAGCGGTACGCGCTGTTTCTTTTGGGCAGAAAATCTAGACTTTCTCATGAATTAAGAAGAAAGTTAATAGATAAAGGGTATTCCAAAGAGCATGTCGAACATGTGATTGTCTATTGCACAGAAAAAGGGTATCTCGATGATGCTGCTTATGCTGCGCGCTTTGCTGCCCAAGAAAAGAAAAAGGGGACCTCTCGCAGGGCACTTGTGCAGAAATACAGAAGCAAAGGAGGGCATGTAGAGGATCTGCCTTCAGACGATACATTTGATCAAGAGGCTCTAAAAACACATCTTAGAAAATGGCATAAAGAAGAGAAGCAAAAGGTTATACGACGTCTTTTGCAAAGAGGATTTTCTTGGGATCAGATATTAGACTGTACAGAAAATCTCAAAGACAATGTATAAGATGTTTTTATGCGGATTGGTGTATTGGGATCCAACTTTAAGTCCAGTCGTTTAGAGGCAAGAGAGGCACTTGCTTGGGCCTGTCAGAGACAATTGTCTTTGTACAACTCGAATGCACATCGACTTTTTTGTGTTGTGTTATCTACATGTAACCGTGTGGAAATCTATTTTAGCGCACCCGATTTAGCAGACGCTCAAAGTGAATTGCTATCTCTCTTGAAACAAGAAATAGCATTTCCTTTTGAACACCATCTCTACTCTTATTTTGGGGCTGATTGCTTTGCACATCTTGCCCAAGTAACAGCCGGGCTCGATAGTGCAATTCTTGGAGAAACAGATATCCAAAGGCAGGTTAAGATTGCGTATGAATCCACATCGAATGCGTATCCTTTGCCAAGCTGCATGCATTACTTATTTCAAAAGAGTTTGCATTTGGGAAAATATATCCGTTCCCGTTTTGCTTTAGATGGACAAGGGATCACTTTGCCCAAACTCCTTTTTGAAAAAGGGGTTGAAAGAGGTCTTCAGAACGCTCCGATCTTGATTTTAGGACTCTCACAAGTCAATCACCAGGTGATCTCTTTTTTTCAGTATAAAAAGTGTAGGGATGTCACAATTTGTTCTAGGACATCTGAAAAGGCGGAACTCTTTGCCAAAAGGGAAGGAGTTCACTATTTGCCGTGGGATAGAAAAGAGGAGTGGACGGCGTTTCCTTGGGTCATTGTAGGCGTCAATACACCACACTATATCTTACACAGATCAGAATTTATTAAGACCCGTTTCATTTGTGATCTTAGCATGCCACGTGCAGTTGATCCTCATGTTTCTGTGGAGCTGTGCAATATGGAAGATCTGACAGCCTCTGTTGAAGAGCAGCAAAAAAATCATCTAGCTTGGACAGCGCTTTCCATATCCCTTTTGAATGAACGGGTTGCCTTTCACTGTGAGTCCTTTCTAAATCGGCAAGTAGAGAGAAAGTTATGCGTCTGATCATGATATTTTGTCTGCTCTTTCAGATAGTGTATGCAGACTCTTCCGATGGGGGGATGGTGATTTTGCCTTCTCAAGAAGTGTATGAAGGCGATTTTTTTGCTTGGGGCAGATCCATTGACATTTCAGGGACTGTCAATGGAGATGTGTACCTTATCGGCGCGCAAATTCACATCGATGGTGTTGTGAATGGCAGTGTGCTTGCAATTGGCGGCAGCATCGATATTGATGGACATGTGACAAAAAGTTGCCGTCTGATGGGAGGACAAATCCTTGTCAGCGGTAAAATAGATGATAGCCTCTCATGTCTTTGTGGAAACCTACAGACAATTAGTACAGGGTATTTGGCAGGAAATGTCGTTGTCACAGCGGGCAACATAGATCTTGCAGCGCCAATTGCCGGAACAGCGACTGTGATGGCAGCCAATGTACGGGAATCGGCTACCATACAACATGATTTGCAAGGCTATGTAGGAAAAATGAGGATCACATCAAAGGCAGTAATTCACGGCGATCTCGATTACAAAAGCAGCTCTCCTGCCGTGATTGACAATGGCGCCGAGATTCGAGGGGAGGTCATCTACCATCCTTCTCTTGTGCATCATCTTCTTGATACCAGTTGGATTCATCAGTTATTTGTAGGCTCTCAAGTCATCATCACTTTGATGAATTTCATCTATACTCTTGCCATGTGCTGGCTGATTTCTCGATTTTTTCCCTCCAGCTTGCGCGAGGCTGCAACCTACCTTTCTTCTCACGCTTGGCAATCTCTTGGATACGGTTTGCTTTTTGTGATTGTAATGCCGCTTGTTGTACTACTTCTCTTTGCAACGGTTCTTGGGGTTCCTTTGGCGCTCACTGTCATGGCCTTTAACGTATTAGGATTTTATACAGGAAAAATCTACGCTCTATTTTGGCTCTCTGACAAAGTGACCGCGAAGTGGAAATTTAAGAAGCTGTGGCCCTTCTTTATAGGATTTACGGTGGTTTATTTTGCAGTCACAGCGATTCCCTTTATTGGCCCTGCCATTGCGCTGATCACTCTACTATTTGGTTTAGGAAGTGCTCTTTTGTCTCAGATGAAAAAAGGATTTGTCTTTAGAAATTGAACATCTACAATGCTTAAGAGGTGTTGTGTCTTGTGCGCGTCTACTTGTAATATGTCTTTTGGATGCAGACGCAGTTTGAGTAGTTGACCCGGCACCAAGAACGTGTCCATTGACTCTTTTGTTGTCCATGTTCCATCCCACCGGATTTCTTCGTTTGTGTTGATCTTACCATTAACCCGTTGACAAGTGACTTTGACTCCCGGAGGAAGGCCAACACAATTGTCCGAACTTCCGCAGCGAAGCTGTATTTCTACTTCTGATGCCAAGCGCCATTTCGAAAGGCTATGAATCTCTTGTAGAGTTGCGTGGGTCAGCTTTTTATCTTTCCAATCCACTTTTTTTAAACAAGCGATTCCTATTCTTGTAAGTAGGGTAACAAGGGCGCAACCTATTGCCGCAACAAAAGGATTTAATGGGGTGGAAACACCTTGAGGAGTGGGTAACTCGATGGGTTTGGGCGAGAAGATGCCAGCACAGAGTGTTGCAAGCCCCACAATAGATACAAGAATGGCTAGAGGTTGTTTGTTGTTATCAAAAAAAGAGATGTTGTAGGCAATATCGATTTGATAGCAAAGATCGACAAGCGGTTTCCCTGTTAAAAAATTGCCGAGTAAGTCTTTGATACATTTTCCTATTTGCTTGTCGGTTGTATTTTGACCTAGCGCATACTGCACTGTTTTGTGAAGAGTTTGTAGGTTTGTCTTATTTGGATCAGAGATGAATGCGTTTACATGGTGGCGCACTTGTCTAGGTGTTCCTGTAGTCTTTCCGCAAGCCTCTTTAATGCTGTCTATTATGGATAAAAAACTTGTCTTAGGTCGGCGCATTAGGAGAGAAGAAGGGCAAGCTTCAGCGCTTCCCCACCACCGAATAGTTCTTGTTACCCATCTATTAATTGAGTGCATAATTATCTAATAATTATACACAAAATTGTAATATATAAATATTATAAAAATTATTAGAATTCAGCGTGCCCAGGAAAGCGAGGAAAGGGGATCACATCGCGGATGTTTTCCATTCCAGTTGCAAATTGCACAAGTCGCTCAAATCCAGCGCCAAAGCCTGCGTGAGGCACAGAGCCATACTTTCTAAGCTCTACGTACCACCAGTAGTCATCGGGATTCAAATGGAAGTTTATAATCTTTTCTTTAAGCACATCTAGCCGCTCTTCTCTTTGGGAGCCGCCGATGATTTCTCCGATTTTGGGAACAATCACATCCATGGCAGCCACCGTCTTGCCATCGCTGTTGCCACGCATGTAGAAGGCTTTAATCGCAGCCGGATAATTGGTCAAGATGACAGGGCCTTTGCAATAGTGTTCTGCAAGATAACGCTCGTGCTCTGATTGCAAATCGACTCCCCAGTGACACGGGAATTCAAACTTGTGACCCGATTTTTGTAGAATGTCGACAGCTTCTGTGTAGGTCAATCTTGCAAAAGGGGTCTCTATAATCTGTCTTAATCTCTCGATGATCCCTTTTTCGATGAATTGGTCGAAAAAGCGCATCTCATCTGGACACTGTTTTAGGACATAATCAAACACAAAGCGCAAGTAGTCTTCTGCGCAAGCCATGTTATTTTCAAGATCAGCAAAGGCCATTTCTGGTTCAATCATCCAAAACTCAGCTAGATGCCGTGAAGTATTGGAATTTTCCGCACGGAAAGTGGGGCCAAAAGTGTAGATATCTCCTAAAGCACAGGCCATCGTCTCCCCATTGAGCTGGCCTGAAACAGTGAGGTAAGCCGGTTTACCAAAGAAATCTTGTGAGAAATCTACTGATTTGATCTTTTGCAAATCTAAGGTGGTAACGAGAAATTGCTCTCCTCCTCCTTCACAGTCAGAGGCAGTGATAATGGGAGTGTGTATGTACAGAAAGCCACGCTGTTGAAAAAAAAGATGAGTTGCAAATGCAAGCGCATTGCGTACTTTCATCACAGCACTTTGGGTGTTAGTGCGTGGACGCAAATGGGCAATTGTTCTCAAGAATTCAAAGGAGTGTCTTTTCTTTTGTAGAGGGTACTCTTCAACAGGACTGGCTCCTAGGAGAATCACATGAGTTGCTTTAATTTCAAAAGCTTGGTTTTTCCCAGAGGATGCAACAAGCTTGCCCTCTACTTTAACAGAGGCGCCAGTGGAGAGTTCTTTGATAACTTCTGCATAATTTGGCACCGTTTCATCAATGATGACTTGCAGATTGGAAAAAGTAGAGCCGTCGTTAATTTCTAAAAAACAAAAACTTTTCTGCTGTCTTGCCGTTTTTACCCAGCCATAAACGGTAATATCCTGGTTGATTGTACTGGTTGAGAGCTCTTTAATTTTAGATCGTGTAATCATTTGGCAAATTCCCGTAGCATTGCAATTTCTTTTTTCCAAAGAGGCGGCCCATCGGGCGTCTCCAGATATTTAGGGATTTTCTTCAGGTGAGGATGAGTCATCATCACTTTAAAGCATTCTATCCCAATTTCTCCTTTTCCCAAAGCAGCATGTCTATCTTTTCTAGAGCCCAAAGGTTTCAAAGAATCGTTTACATGAAGTGCATATAGATGCTTGAGGCCTACACCTTTTTCAAAAGCATGTAGGGTATGATCCCACCCCTCTTTAGAGCGGATATCATAACCTGCAGCAAAAATGTGGCAAGTGTCGATGCACACCCCAATGGGAACATGCTTTTCCAGACGCTCTACAAGATAGCCTATTTCTTCAAATTGCCAGCCGACACAACTTCCTTGACCAGCTGTTGTCTCGATCAGAAGGCGTGTGGGGCCGTTTGCCGCTAATCCTTTGAGTTCAATCAGAGAGTCGATGATTCGGTCTAAGCACTGTTCACGCGGAGCGTCTAAGGCGGCCCCTGGGTGAAAGTTAAGATAGGAAAGTTTTAAAGCATGGCACCTTTCTAGTTCTTCTTTGAATGCCTTTTTACTTTTATGCCATGTGTCAGCGTTAGGGGATCCTAAGTTGATAAGATAGCTGTCATGGCTCATGACATGAGAAATTCCTGTCATGAGGAGCATTTCTTCGAATTGTTCTATCTCTTTTTCTTGAATCGTTTTACCCTGCCACCGTTTTTGATTCGCAGTAAACAGCTGGATTGTGGTGGCCCCAATTTCTAGCCCTTCAGCCAGAGCAAAATGGGCTCCCCCTTGAGCAGAGGTATGGGCTCCGATAAGCAAAGGTTCTTGCATCGTCTTCTCCAAAGAAGACCAGCCCCTATTAGTTAGGGGCTAGGTACTATCACTAGTTTGCGTGAGCTAAGAATTCACAAACAAGAGGAATGTTGATCGGTAAAGGAAGGGGGATCTGATCGATGTGAGGAGAAGCAAGGAGTTCTCCGGAAAACTTCGATGGATCAGAAGAGAAATATTCAGGAACTGTGCGCGCTCCGCTCTCTGCTGCCTCTTTCACAATGCCAATGGTTTGTGATTTTGGTCTGATAGACACTGTCATGCCAGGTCTTACAAAGAAAGAGCGGCGGTCTACCTTCTTTCCGTTAACGAGGATATGTCCATGGGATACCAATTGACCTGCAGCAAAAATAGAGGGGGCAAGTTTTAGTCTATACACTACGTTGTCCAGACGGCACTCGAGCCTTTCTATGAATAGAGCAGGTGTATTTCCTTTTGAGCGGGAAGCATCTTTGTAGTAGCGCACAAGCTGAGCGCGAGTAAGCATCCCGTAGATGGCTTTCAGTTTTTGTTGTTCCTCTAATTGCAAACCAAAGTCAGATTTTTTCTTCTTCTTGGCGCCGTGCATACCCGGAGGATTGGGTTTGTGCAGCAGTGGATTGCGAGCTTTTCCGAAGATATTTGCTCCAAACCGACGTGCAATACGGTTTTTAGGGCCAGTATAACGAACCATTTGTGTTTCTCCAAAATCGAGTTAAATGAACGCCCCTAGAAGGGGCGCAGGGGACAGTCTAACGAGAAGAAGGGTTTGTTGGCAAGCAAAGACGGCTATCAAATCTTAAATTTATGCAGACCATAAATAGCTTGTCCAGCTCGTTGATTTGGGGAGAGGAAGAGGGGCGTTTGTTGCCCATTTGTAAACTTCGGTTGCTTTAGCTTCTAAAGAAAGGTAGAGGTCTTTGCAAGATGCGATGGTAGATCGCATCTGTTTTTCTGCGATATTATACCAAGGAATAACAACAGGTGTTACATTGGCATCAACCCAATCTGCTGTCTTATGGCACATCTGCTGTAAATATTGAACTCCTTGACCTTTGTAGCAAACAGTATCTACAAAAAACGCAAGGCAAACAGCCGAGACTGTTGCAGCAACTGCCCAGGCCTTGCCCGACCTATGGGGAAGGGGTTGGGTTTGTGTGGGTAAAGTGGGTAGTGCGCTTTGGAGTTCTAGTGACATGAATAATTTCCTTTAAAAAAATAGATGGCCTATTTTATCCGAAGAGCTATGCTCTTGTGAAGAGCGTTTATTTTTTTAATGGTCCTCAAGTTGCTACTATGCTAACCTATAGAGTCTTATAGGGGGTATTTTTATGGAACATGCACCTTATCACGTGTTAGCTTATTATTTTTTTACGCCCATTGAAGACCCTCATCTTGAGGTTGTGCGTCATAAAGATTTTTTGAAAAATCAGGATGTGAAATGCCGTGTGTATATCTCAGAGGAAGGGATCAATGGGCAGATGAGTGCTTCTAAAGAGGCATCTATTGCTTATCAAGAGTGGTTGAAGTCAGATCCCCGATTTGCAGATGTTGTCTTCAAAATCCATGAATATCCAGAACATGCTTTTCCAAAAACCACCGTCAAGTACCGCAAGCAGCTGGCCGCTTTGGATGCAAAAGTCGATATCTCACTCACAGGCGTTCATGTTTCTCCTAAAGAGTGGAAGCAGATGCTTGAACATCGCGACCAAGATACGATCTTAATCGATGTGCGCAATGACTACGAGTGGGTAATTGGGCATTTCGAGGGAGCGGAGTTGCCCAAATTAGACACCTTTAGGCAGTTTCCTGAATATGCAAAAAATCTTAAAGCAGAACGGGATCCAAAGACAACAAAGGTCATGATGTATTGCACAGGAGGCATCCGCTGTGAGGTCTATTCGGCTCTCATGAAGCAGGAAGGGTTTGAGCATGTCTATCAGCTAGATGGCGGTGTGATTGGTTATGGACTGGAACTTGGGCATGATTTGTGGAAGGGCAAGCTCTTTGTCTTTGATGACAGACTCTCTGTTCCGATCGATCCATCCGCACAAGAAGTCATTAGTCATTGCCATCTTTGTGAGACGCTCTCTGATGTGTATTACAACTGTGCTAACATGGATTGCAATGAGCTGTTTCTTTCCTGTCCGAGTTGTGCTGAAAAAACCAAAGGGTGCTGTTGCGTTGCTTGTATGGGAGCTCCGCGTGTCAGAGCCTTTGAAAAGAAGGAGCGCCCTAAGCCTTTTCGGAAAAACGTTGAATTAACGAAAGAAGCTTACGTTGTGTAGAAGGAAGTACGACAGTAAGACCCGGTTTAATTCCCTTTTCTGAAAGTTCGAAGGCCGCCATCGTGTTGCAGATTCGTCCATCTAAGCGCACGCCAATCCCTTTGGCTTGAATCATGTGGCCCCAGTGAGAAAACATTTCGAGAGTCATCTCGCAAGCTGTAATCAGAAAGAGGAGTTTGTGGCTGGGGTATTTTTCCCTTAATTTAAAGAGCTCTTCCCCGATATAGTGAATCGTCGGGATAAAGAGGGGAAAGATAAGGGTAGAGGTTTTTGGTAACAGGTGGAGTGTTTTGCCGATAAAGCATTGACGACAGACAGGATGGGAAGAGGATTGTGCGCATTGATCGGAAAATCTTCCGGAAGGGCATTCAAAAGGCTTGTGGCAGTAAGAGAATCCAAGCGCTAGAACCGCATCTTTTTTATGAAAAAGATCGATAAACTCCTGTTCATTTTTGACTCCATAGAAAAAGAAGTCTTGCTCTCTTGCATAAGGCTTTGAAAAGAAAGAGCGGATAAAACGGCTCGCATAAGAAAAAGGGTGTTTGAAAAAATAGCGGGGAAAAATGCGGTCGGGATCTGAGAAGAGCAAGTACTTGATGGCCTTCCACTGCAGCCCTTTAGCTGTGTCTTCTGTGATGCCCGGCATTTTAGGCAAAGAGGTTAGTTCCTTCAGGGGGTGGCTTTTGGCGGCCTCTCTAGCGCTTCTGTCCCAAGCTTCTTCTTTCAAAATGTTGAGTTTGCTCATATGAATCAATTATACCAGCTCGAAGTAGAAGTACAAAAGGATAAACACTATTTGGTGTTTGTTGTGCAAGGCAGTCAAATAGATCCCCATTTAAGACGGCTAAAACGGCTCAGTACAAATCCGAGTAGACTCTACTGTTCTGCGGATGAAAGTTTTGATTTTCTCAAACTCTTTGCTGCTCGGCTATCTTATCAAGGAAAAAAAGTAGTTGTCGACCCGTTTTCTCCTCTTGATGTCGTTGTTGATCTTGTCTATGACCGCCCTGATAGGGCGACTGTGACTCCAAAGTGGCAGCTCAAATCCCAAATTGTCCCTTTTAGTCAGAGCGATCTTATTTTTCCCGGAGACCCTCCTTGGGCCTTATTTCAAGGGATCATCCGCCCTTTTAAAGTTGCCCATCTACCTAAAGAGGAAATTTTGGAGGGGCGAGCTCTGTTTGCATTTTTAGAGAAGACGGGAAGAACAATAGAGAAAATCGATCCTACCCCAGAGCTTATCTTAGTCGACCGACATGGAGCTTTTGCGCATTTGCGGTTCAACTATGGAATGCTGGGGACAGTGACTACAGATGAGGTACACCCTTGGAGAAATAAACGGGCTGAAAAGGGGTGGGAGCAAGATCTCATTGAAACCGGCTTTTCCTATAAACCGATGGAGACATCGAATTATTATTGCCCTCTTGATGAGGTAGCTAAAAGTTTAACCTTTTTGCTCGAGATGGGCTGGCCTATTTTCGATAAAGAGGGAAGGAGAGTCTGCCGGCAGGCAGGACAGCAAGTAGACGCTGCCTTACACGAGCATGGGGTGTCTCTTAAAGGCAAGATCCGTTATGCAGAGCATGAAGCCGATCTAGAGGATGTGGCAGGGGCCTTCATCCGTAAAGAGCGCTTTTTAGCTCTAAACGATTCGGCAGTAGCGCTCATCGACCCCAAGCAACTGCCGAATTTTGGAGAGATGGAAGGGCTATTTATCCCTAAATATCGGGTAGATCTCTTAGAGCCTTTATGTGAACAGGCGAGCTTAAAAGACCTTCTCTTGCCCTTAGTTTCCAGAATTCCCAAAGAGCCGATTTTGCCCTCCGGCTCTTTCCGGGGGCAATTATTTCCCTATCAGAAACGGGGTCTTGAGTGGCTCTATTCTGTGGAAAGTGGTCTTCTGGCCGATGCTATGGGTCTTGGCAAAACGGTGCAGCTACTCTCCCTTTTTTCTCTTTTAGAGACAAATAAACCGTCGCTGATTGTCGTTCCGACCTCTCTTCTGTTTAACTGGGAAGGGGAGTTTAGGAAATTTTTGCCTAGCCACACCTGTATAAGGTTCGAAGGAGTATGGACACCTGCCGATTTTATTTTGGTTTCCTATGCGCGTCTTCGAAGAGATGCTGATCTTTTTGAATCACAGGAGTTTGAGTGTGTAGTGTTGGATGAAGCCCAGGTGATTAAAAATCCCGACAGTCAAATTTCACTCCTTTGCAGCCGGCTCAAAGCGAAGCGGCGGATTGCGGTTACCGGCACGCCGATTGAAAATAGACTCGATGATGTGTGGGCACTGTTTCGCTTTATAGAGCCCAGGTTGCTTAATAAAAATACACCCGTTGAAATTACCCGCCGGCGTATTCGCCCTTTTTTCTTGCGCAGAACAAAAGAAGAGGTAGGGCTGCAGCTACCTCCGAAGATGGAGCAGACAGTGCTTCTTGAGATGTCTGATGAAGAGAGGGAAGAATACGATACTTTGCTTCTCAAGTCTCGACAAGGGCTTGAAGGGAAAGCGGTGCCTGAAATTTTAGAGGCGATTTTGCGGCTGCGTCAATTTTGCGTACGTGCAGGTGGGACAAAATTAGAGAGGGTAATGGTAGATCTTGCTGAAATTGTGGCAGAAGGGCGCAAAGTCCTTGTATATAGCCAATTTACAACGGTTCTCAAACAGCTAAAAGGTCAAATCCAAGAGCAAGGATGGTGTTACGCTTACCTCGATGGTTCGACACAAAATCGGGAGGAAGAGGTGTGTTCTTTTCAGAACGACCCTTCCGTAAATATCTTTCTGATTAGCTTGAAAGCTGGCGGTGTGGGGCTAAATCTGACCTCTGCCGATGATGTATTTCTCATAGACCCTTGGTGGAATCAGGCAGCAGAGGATCAAGCGATCGATCGTGCACATAGGTTAGGAAGAAAGGGTGCTGTTATGGCAAGGCGTTATATCATGGCTCTTACCATTGAAGAAAAGATCATGACCCTCAAAAAACATAAGCACAATCTACTACAAACTCTGTTTGGCGAAGGAGGGTCTTTGTCTATTGAAGAGTGGCTAGCTCTTCTCGATTAATCTTGGTGGTTCTCAGAGATCAATTCTTGTGCTGCCACTTTTAGCGTCTTAAGACCGTCTGCAAAGCCTGCTTTTTTCAGAAGCCGATCCAAATAGCGGATCTCGGCATGCAGCTGATCGTTGATGGATTCCAGCTCGGAAATTTTCCTTAGCATCTCTTCTTTACTCATATTTATTCTCCTTGGTAGTTTGTAATAAAGAGGAGCAAAAAGTGTGCCAGAGAGTATTATATCTTTTAGGAATGGTTGTTCTTGCCGGTTGCTCACAAGCAGAAGTTGAAGAAGAAGAGCCCGATTATGATGAGATGGTTATGCTAGATGATGAAGTCTCTGAGGAAGAGCGGGATCGTAAGATGATCGTGGATGCTCTACCAGACCCTCAAGAATTGATCTTAATAGAACCTGTGGAAAGGGAATAATGATTACAGGACAGACAGCATTGATTACAGGGGCCTCTTCTGGCATGGGGAAGGCTTGTGCAGAGCGGCTTGCAGCAATGGGAGTCAACTTGGTTCTTGCTGCAAGGCGTAAAGAGAGGCTCGAGGAAATGGTCGGAAAGCTTGATAAAGTCAAAGTCCGGGTAGCTCAGCTCGATGTGAAAGATTACACCCAAGTAGAAGCGCTTGAAAAAGAATTGGATAAAGAGGGTGTAGATGTCGATATTCTCATCAACTGTGCAGGGCTAGCGTTAGGTACAAATCTTCTCCAGCAAGGGCATATTTCTGATTGGGAAACGACCATTGATACAAATATTAAAGGGCTCCTATACATGACCCGTATTTTTCTTCCGGGAATGCTCAAAAGAGACAGAGGGCATATTGTCAATATCGGCTCTGTCGCAGGTCATGAATGTTATCGCGGGGGGAGTGTCTATGCTGCCACTAAGCATGCCGTCAGGGCTTTGAGTCAATCTACAAGGCTGGATACCGTTGGATCAAAGTTGCGGGTCAGTGAAATTGATCCGGGCTGTGTTCATACAGAATTTAGTGAAGTAAGATGGAAAGATAAAGAGAAAGCTGAAAAGTTTTATCAGGGTTTTGAGCCGCTTGTCGCAGAGGATATTGCCGATGCAGTGGTTTACTGTCTTACAAGACCTCCACATGTCAACATCTCTGAGATGATCATCTACCCTCAGGCTCAACCGTGTCTTAATGAAATCCACCGCGCAGGACAGGTGCTACCCAAAAGCTTTGGAAGCAGATAATTGCACCGAACAGGACTTGAACCTGTAACCACCCGGTTCGAAGCCGGGTACTCTATCCGATTGAGCTATCGGTGCATAATCGGTCGAGATTACGGTTTTTTTAGGAAAAATACAAGAGATAAAGATGCAAGAAGAGAGGGTAGAGGGGATTGTTTTGCAAGCTCGGGAGTATCGAGAGCGGGAGCGTTTGCTGATTCTCTTCTCTCCCCTTGGTCTGCTGCATCTTGTTGTAAAGGGGGTGACAAGGGGGCATCTCATGTGGACGGAGCCCTTTTCTCATGGGGAGTATCTCATTTTGAAGGGAAGATCTGACCTTTTTACTTGTAAGGAGGGCAAGCTCCTGAATCCTCATATTGCGCTCCGAGACAATTGGCAGTCGCTTCAGGTGGCAGGAGCTCTTGCGGAGGCGCTGCTTACAACACAGCTTCCCGCTAAAGAATCTGCGGCTTTGTTTTTTCTTTACCACTCTTACCATGCAAAGGTGCCTTTTGGAAAAGATTGCCCTGCCTTTTTGGCTAGTTTTTATTTGAAACTTATTCGGTTAGAAGGAGTTTTTGGTAAAGAGTGTCTTGTGGGATGGAGTTTAGAGGAACAAAATCTAGCTGAGAAACTACTGCAAACCACCCGTTTTTCTGATCTTTTTAAAATAGAGGTCTCGTTAACCTTCTTGCAGAAGATAAAAGAGAAAGTTTTAGGTCACTCGACTTATACCAACTCCAATAAATAACGTCATAACACGAGCAATCAAAACTCAGGTTAATAGGTAAAAAATGGATTGGAGATTTTGGAAGTACAGTTGCGAGAGAGGGGACTCGAACCCCTACGAGAAACCCCACTACCACCTCAAAGTAGCGCGTCTACCAATTCCGCCACTCTCGCAAAAGATGAGCCTATATCTTAGTCTGGAAGCTCTAATAACTGCAAGAAATGATTGTCTTCCACATAGTCTCTAATGAGTTTTTTCAGTTGATTCATGGTGGAGCTTTCTTTCTCAGAAAGAGCCAGCTTGAAATGTTTTAATTCTCTGCTATAATACCCTAAAAGTAATTCTATGGTTTCTCGCAATGAGATAGACATCTTTTCAACCCAGGGTCGCACAAGGCTTGGAAAGTCTCTGTCTAGGGCATTTGACTTGTAAGATTGAAAGCATTGCGAATCCTTTAATAAGGGATCTCTTTTGCTAAGCCTATTCAAATAACGGAAAATCCCAACAAAGATGTCTCTATAGGGGTTTGCTGATTCTATGATTAAGTGGTACATGTCGTGAAAGTAGAATAGGGCCGACTCTTTTGCATGGCAGTAACCGTGGATAGGTGTGTCGATAGGAGCCAATTCTGGATGTTGGATTGACATCACACGTATTGTAGGGTCACTGAATCTCTCTGTAGTAGAATATCCAAGCACAGGGTGAGGAGTTATTGCATTTTCTTTAAAACGAGCCTTTAATAGGGCGTAAAATAGCCGGGGAGGGATGATCACCATGCCGTAAGGGCTTTTGATGGGCATGAAGGCTGTTACATAAGATGTAAAGTGTTTTAGCAACTCCTTTTCATGGGAGTGCGCTGTGTTGTCTAAAACATATTGAAATATCTGACGATCTTCCTTTGGTAGATCACTCTTCACTACCTCGTCAATCGCTTGATTCATCCAATTAGTGTGCCACATGTAGTTTGGAAAACTAGTTTTTAATGTTTCTGCCCAAGCCTCTTCTGTTGTATGAAGAAAATGTCTGGAGCGCCAAGAACCGGGAGGAGGAGGAGAAGCTGTAAAGCATTGAAAATTACTCCATCTTTTGCAGGTGTCATAGAGAAAAAGATGGGCAAGAATATGTTCCTCAAGGTGACGATTTGCGTAGGCCTTGATCGCAAGGTATAGCCAGTTTTCCTCTTTGAATACAGGCTGAGAGTAGTCACGGCTCTTTAGCTCTGCAATCTGTTGAGTTGTGGGAAAAAGCTCAGCTGTGGCGCTTGCGATTTGCTGTTTACTGACATCTGAAATCCTGCGAAAAAACTCCCCTTCAAGATAAGGGGGAATAGGTGAGGGGGGTGTGGATGCGGATATTGGGAGCATATTGTCCTTGTTAATTTAATCAGGATAGAGTTGTGATGCCTTATTTCTAATGAGTCTTTTTAATCGGTTCATGGTGGTTTCTTCTTCAGGGATGAGGGGCGTAGTGAGGTGATTTTCATAAGAATCTAAAAACACTGTTAGATAGTCTTTAAATAAAATAGGTGTCTTTGAGATCCGGTCTAATACAAGACCTGGAAAGTCTCTGTCCAGGGCAACGAACGTATACCATTTAAAGCATGGGGAAGTTTTTAACGCGGCCTCCTCTTTAGCAAGAGTTTGTAAATAGTGAAAAATTTCAACAAAAATCTTTCTGTAGGGGTTTGCGGATTCTATAATTAAGTGGTACATGTCATGAAAGTAGGGCAGGCTCGACTCTTTTGCATGAAAGTGATTATGGATATGAGAGTCGATAACAGCCAATTCTGGATGTTGGATTGACATCACACGTTGTGTAGTATTGCTGAATTTCTCTTTAGGTGAATATCCCAGTACAGGAAGAGGTGTAATTGCAGTTTCTTTAAAATAAGCATTTAATAGTGCGGCAAATAGCTTGGGAGGGATGATCACTATCTCATCATATTGGTAAAGTCTAGATCCCCTCCATGGTTTTACAACAGGCATAAAGGTTCTTGGATACGATTGCAACTGGTGTAGTAAAAATGGTTCATGGGGGTGGGAATTGCAATTTAAACAATAGACAAATACTTGTCGATCTTCCATTGGTAGATTGCTATTAACTACCTCATCAATAGCTGCATCCATCCAAGACTCTGCAAAACTGCCTTTTAAAAATTGCGACCAAGGAATGAAGCGAGAAAAAGGTGTAAAGTATTGGAAAAGAGGGTTTCTACTGCATGTGTCATAGAGAAAAAGATGGGCAAGAATATGTTCTTCAAGTTGACCGTTCGCGTAGGCCTTGATCGCAAGGTATAGCCAGTTTGTTTCTTTGAACACAAGCTGAGAGTAATCTCGGCTCTTTAGCTCTGCAATCTGTTGGGTTGTGGGGAAAAGCTCAGCTGTGGCACTCGCAATTTGTTGTTTGCTAGCATCTGAAATTCTGCGGAAAAACTCTCCTTCAAGATAGGGAGGAATGGGTGTTAGGGGTGTGGATGTAGATATTGGCTGCATTGTGTTCCTATTAATTTATAGAAATTATATCAGACTTGCTCTTAAATATAAATTTATTTTATTTAAATATAAGTCTTTGAGTGAGATCGTCTTATTAATTTGTTTTTTTTATGAGAGTGGGGTATAAGAGGAATAAAGAGAGTTTTTGACATGCGTTGCACTTGTTATTGTACGGCTTCTGCCTATGATATTCCACGCCTTTTCCAGCATTTGCAGAAACTGGGTGCTACCCAAATGTTTCGCGATGTGATCCATATCCAGATCAAAGAAGAGAGGCATTTGAAGGGAGACCTCTACTATTTCAATTATGGATCCATTGTTTGTTGGGGATTTGCCGAAGAGGAAGAAAAAGAGATCTTGCAGTCACTAAAAGAATTTGAAAAAGACTCTTTGCCAAAGCCGGAGTTAGATGAGTTTACTTTCCATTATGGGAACACAATTAAGATTGAAGAAGATGAAATTTTCTTGCATAACAAAAGCCCGCTGACAAAGCTTGCTCTCTCCCATGGTATTGCGCAGTCGGTAAAACTATCGACCTTTGAGGAGTTGATACAAAAGACAATAGCCGATGCAAGAACGCTTCCCATGCAGCTTGCCAAAAAAGGAAAAATACCTCTTTCTCGCAGGCAAATCTCTAAGAAGATGGGCGAGATTTTTATCGAGAGAAACTTTATTAATCTACACAGTGAAGTACTGGATGTCCCCGAATTTTTCTGGGACCACCCGGAGCTCGAACCCTTTTATCGAAGAGTGGCTCACTATCTTGATGTCTCCAAGCGGGTTGAGATCTTAAACAAGCGCCTTACAGTTGTGCACGACTTGTTTGAAATCTTGTCCAATGAATTGAATCATCAGCACACTTCTCGTTTAGAGCTCATCATCGTGTTTTTGATCTTTATGGAACTTACAGTGACTCTCTTAAGAGATCTTTTCCATGCGCTTTAATTTCCTGGCAAAAGGCCTATTTATTGGGCTTATTCGCCTATATCAGTGGACTCTACGCCCTTTTTTGGGGCACAACTGTCGCTTTTATCCCACCTGTTCTGATTATGGGGTCGAAGCGATCCAAAAGCACGGAGCTTGGAGAGGTGCATGGTTAACCTTTAAAAGACTCTTAAGGTGTCACCCTTTTTGTGCGGGTGGATGTGATCCGGTGCCTTGAGGAATTTGCAGCTGTTTTCCGGGCCGCACTTTATCGGTTTCAAGGTGGTTACATTTCATAATCGCCTCGATGCTGACCCTATATTTTTTTGCTATTTTCCATAAATTTTCTCCCGGCGCTACTGTATGGATCAGTGTTTTTTGAACGGTATTGTTAATTTGTAAGGAGGCGTTTGGAGAGGGGGTTGCTTGTTGTATAGTGATTTTTTCCGGACAAAAGCGCTTGACAGAGAGGGCATGGTCATAGGGCTCCGGATACGATTCTCCCTTAAAAGAGTAAAGTAGGGCGGCCGCTTTTTTCCATACAGGCTCTGTGCGAGGAGAGAGGAGGAGCTGTTTGGCTAGCTGTTCTAACTGAGGTGTATGGCTACAGCAAAGATCTAGAAGTGTTAAGAGCTGGGAATCGCTAAGACGCTTTTCTACAAATTCCACCTCGTTTTGGATAAGTAGAGTAGCTGCAGTTTTAGAATGATTGTCTAAGTATGAAGAGAGAAAAGAGCGCTTTTTATCGACAGAGAGATCAAGGGTTGTCTTTTGTTCCTCATAAAGAGTGCGAATCTGTTCCCAGGATCCTTCTTTCATTAATTGTAAGAGGTCTTCTTTGGGGAAAGAAGAGCAAAGGGTCTTGACCGATTGGTATTCGGGGGTTAGCACAAAAGCCTCAATAAGAGAGGGGTCTTGGCTATCGGTATTTCGTGTAAGTTCATAGAAAAGACCTTGAGAAGTCAGTGGCCATTTTTCTGTCTTTGCGTAGTTGATAATGGCCAAAAACTGAGTGTCAGTCAGTCCTGCAAATAGAGGCAGTGTTAATGTTTCTTGGCGGGAGGGGTTTGTAAAGCTCACCTCTCTTTTTTTCAAAGGGATGCCCCCGAGTGCTTTGTCTATATTAAAATGGTGAAAGGCAGAAAGACAGGAGAGTGAAAGGTCTCTTTTTGTAAATCCTTGCTCTACAAGCTCTTTATTTTCTAAGCGTAAAATAAGTTCTTGGTATGGGAGAATAGAGTAAGATCTTAAAAGCTCGATATTGGTTGGGGCTTTGGCTTCCGGCGGTTTTAAGGGGTGTTCTAAAACGCAAGAGAGCTCCTTCTCTTTTAAAGAAAAGTAAGCAAAGGTGGCAATGAGAGCCACATTGAGTGTTCCGCTGAGAATAAGGGCTTGTGTGAGCCATTTGGCCCTTTTGGCCCAGTTATAGTCTAAAGTCATGTTTTTTCCTTTACCAGAATCGGATAGATGGTAGAATAGAGCTCCTTTTTAAATCTTAAATTTTTTCTCATTTTTTATGAAAGTCCCTCTCTCACTTTTGAAAGAATATATCCATCTCGAGCTCTCAAGCGACAAGATTGCCTCTGTATTAACTCTTGCCGGAATAGAAGTGGATGCAGTGCATGTAATAGGGTCCACTTTTTCCGGTGTTGTTGTGGGAGAAGTGCTAGAAGCTGTACAACATCCTTCTGCAGATCGACTACGAGTGGCTAAGGTGACAGATGGCAAAGAGGTATTTCAGGTAGTATGCGGGGCTGCTAACTGCCGTGCCGGAATCAAGACTCCGTTTGCTAAAATCGGTGCCAAATTGGACAGCGGTGCTTTTAACATCAAAAAAGCAAAACTGCGAGATGTGGAATCGTTTGGTATGCTTTGTAGTAGCGATGAGTTGCAGCTCGGCTCTTCTGAAGGGATTATGGAGCTACCCTCTGAGTGGGAAACGGGGAAAGATATTGCGTTTTATTTTAGAGATGAAATTTTTGAGCTCTCTTTGACTCCTAACTTAGGGCATTGCTTGAGTGTTAAAGGGATTGCAAGAGAGCTGTCTGCTCATCTAAATATTCCCATGCAAAAGCCGGATTGGGATTTAAAAGAAGAAGGAAAAGCAATCGATATTCAAGTGGATGTGCAAGATCGCAAGCAGTGTGGTAGGTATGCTTGCCGTCTTGTTCGGGAAGTTGTGGTCGGACCTTCTCCTGATTGGTTAAAAAGGCGGATTGAGGCATGTGGATTGCGCAGCATCAATAATGTTGTAGATGTGGGAAACCTTGTGATGCTAGAGCTCGGACAACCTTTACACCTTTTTGATCGAGCCAAGATTCAGGGAAATACACTCTATGTCACATCGCATACAAATTACAAAAGTATGCAAGCGCTTGATGGGAAAACTTATGATATCCCCCCTTCGACTTTGCTCATTTGTGATGCAAGTGCTCCTCTTGCTTTTGCAGGCATTATGGGAGGAGAGGAGAGTAAAGTTTCCGAAAGGACAAAAGAGGTATTAATAGAGTCTGCCTACTTTATGCCCACATCGATTCGTAAATCTTGCCGTTTATTGCAGCTAAAAAGTGATTCTTCGTCCCGCTTTGAAAAAGGAGTGGACCCTCAAGGGGTAGTGGAAGCGCTCGATTATGCAGCTTACCTACTTTCTAAAGTTTCGGGAGGAAAAGTAGCCCAAGGCCTTGTGGATATACAAGTTCACCCCGATTCTATAAAAAAGGTGTGCTGTCGAACAGAGCGTGTCAATAGGTTACTGGGCACGACACTTAGCACCTCAGAAATTACGGCTATTTTGAATCGATTATCCATGCAAGTTGTCGACGAAGGAGCTCATCAAGTCACTGTTATTGTGCCGCCATTTCGACATGATGTGGAAAAAGAGATTGATCTTGTCGAAGAGGTAGCTCGAGTCTATGGATATAATAATATCCCCAAAAGGGCGCCCAAGCAGAGGTTATCGACTCTCCTAAATGCTCCTCTATACGAGATAGAAAAAAATGTGAAGCACTGTTTGGTGGGACAAGGATTGCAAGAGTGGATGACCTGTGATCTGATTTCTCCTAAAGAAGCAGAGCTTGGGTTAATGCATGGGATGACAAAAGAAAATCTTGTGGCCGTGTTACAGGCGCACTCTATTGACCAGTCCGTCTTAAGGACAACTCTTCTGCCGGCTTTTTTGCGCATTGCGCGATACAACATCGATCACGGTACGCCTGACTTAGCAGCCTTTGAAGTTGGGCGTATCCATTTCAAGGAAAGTCAAGAGTTTCTTGAGCCAACAGTTGCAGCTGTTTTACTTACGGGGCACTCAGCTCCTTATCATTTTGATTCTAAGCCAAGAGATTTTGATTTTTTTGATCTCAAAGGGGTGTTTCAAAACTTACTTTCCTATCTTTCTATTCACGCCTATCGCTTAGAAGTGTCTCATTACCCTCACTTTCATCCTTATCGACAAGCAAAAGTTTTTTGTGGAGAAACTCTTATCGGTGTTTTAGGAGAAGTGCATCCTAACCACTGTAAAAACGAGGGAATTGAGCAAAAGCTCTTTTTTGGGGAAATCAATCTGCATGCTTTACTTCCCCTTATTCCGAAAGAAAAACAAGTGTCTTCCATTGCTCTTTTTCCAGGCTCAGAAAGAGATTGGACTGTGACAGTCGATCAAAAACTTTCTTTGGAAGAATTGCTGATGGCTATCAAAAGTACCGCTTCTCCTTTACTTGAAAGAGTTTTCCTTTTAGGTCTTTACAAAAGCTCTCAAATGGGAGAAGATAAGAAAAACGTTACGCTGCGCTTTTCGTACCGAGATAAAGAGAAAACGGTTTCGTTTGAAGAGGTCGAAAGTGAGCATGGACGTATTATAAAAGAGGTCCTCTCAAAGTTATAAGGTGACTATGAAATACTCTGCTTGTTCTCTGCTAATGTTGATGGGATTGTTTCTGTGTGGATGCAATGACGGCTCTGATAAAGAGGGTGTTGTCTCTTCTCGTTATGTCCATAAATATGGATATGCAATTGCTGAAGAGGATTGGGCGTCTAAGAACTACCCGGGCCAACAAATCTCTACTTTAAGAAACGGTGTCACCGTTACAACAACCTATGAAAACGGCATCCAGCACGGCCCTGTTACCTACACTTATCCTCACAGCCAAATGGTGGAGAAGTATTGTCTCTATAATCTTGGCGAAAAAGTAAAAGAGGTCACATACGATCCTTCCGGCTTACCTGTGCAAGAATGGGTGCAGCTCTCTCCAACTCGCTACTCGATGACGTACTGGTTTGGCCAGGGCTCGCCTATGCGAGTCGAGGAGTTTGTAGGCGATGAACTGCTTGATGGTCAGTATTACAACATCCAAAATGAGTTAGAGGCGCGTGTGGAGCGCGGTAATGGCACTCGGATGATTCGACATCGCGATGGAGGCCTGCTTGCAAGAGAGGCGATCGATAGTGGATATGCGATTAAGAAAGAGACATTTTATCCGAATGGATCTCCGGAATCGGTGGCTCACTATTTAAGAGGGGCTCTCAACGGAGAAAAGAGAGTGTTTGCTCAGACAGGAGAGCCGCTGGCCATCGAAGAGTGGGTAGCGAATCAGTTGCATGGAAAATGCTCTTATTTTGAAAACGGCAATCGCTACTTAGAGACTTATTACCTCTATGGGAAGAAAGAGGGAATTGAGCGTCAGTTTGTAGACGGTGAGGCTGTGGCTCAAGAGACTCCTTGGGAAGGGGGGCTCAAGCATGGTGAAGCTGTTTACTATGCGGATGGAAAAATGCATAGCGAATGGTATTATCAAGGGGAGCTTGTCTCTCACCACAAGTTCAATGAACTCAACCGTGTTGATGCTATTATCTCTCGGTTACCCTACAGGAACGAATCCTCCTCTCGATAGTTCAAATTGTGTGATTGCCTCTTTGATGGAGAGGCGATTACGTGGATGGGGACGAAGTAGTCCCCACACAATTTTACCAAAGTAAGAAAGAGAAGAGGGCTCTGTCTTAAAAAAATCGGGGTAATTTTTATCGGTATTATTAAGGGAGACTCTAGCAGTAAGTATATTTGTCTCTTGACTCATTTCTGGATCAGTATCTTCGTATTGGCTTAAACAAAATAGATGATCGGGTAAGCCGTCTTCCTCAATTCTAAATTCGTAAAGAATCCTCCCCAAAGAAAAGGCGTCTACAGCAGGTTGTAGTAAGTCTTTGTACAAAGACCACCGTATTGTTGTATTTTCTCTGGATTTTCTCACATAGAGCATCATTGAAGCTATCTCAGGAGCCATGTATTCAGGAGTGCCTAAGATGAGATTGTGGAGGTCATTTACATTTTTTGGGTTAATCATCCCTTCTAGATCTCCGATAACAACCGAAAGGTCTGCTTTGACAAAGAAGTTATCGGGAGATAGATCTCGATGGACGTTTTCACCTAAAACAACACAGCTTTTGAAAACATTCTTTCTAAGAGTGCATTTTGTTTCGGGATCAAGCGGGGTATTTATATAATCGCTTAATGTTGCGGTATAACGCGGCAAGAGTACGATTTTTCTTTCCAGTTCAGAAAAGCTCTGATAGGTCACGATGCCTTGTAAAGAGGGGATGTATTTGGAAGAATGTAATTGTTGTAGCCAGTGGATTTCGTTTTGGAATAGGTAGTTTAAAAGAGGCTGTGGTTGAAAAAGAGTGGGTTTTTTCCATTTCACAGCTATCCATAAATTATTACATTCCGGAATAGGACGTACTAGGTCCTTTGCTTGTTCATAAACAAAAAAATCTACAGTTCTGAGTGTTTTTGTTTTTCCTTCAGGAGGAGAATCCTGATGCCCTTGGAAGTTTTTAAACAATTTTTTCGGGTTAATACGGATGACTTGGCTCTCATTAATGGCAATGTATTTAAATTTGCAATTAAATTGTGAGTCAAAAACATGTATTATTTTTGTGCGGTTTCTTAAAGCTGTTTTTACAGCCTGATTAATATTAAGGTTTCTGAAATATATAGTATGTGTTGAGGGAGGCGGCATGGGCAGGGCGTTTTCCGGATAAGCACCTGTAAAGATGGCAGTAATAACGAGGCTATCTTGTTCGTGAAGTCTTTTAAGTGGCAGACTCATCTTACGCTAGCATGCTAGACGAAGTGGCTGTTTTATAAAAATAGTTTTTTCTTTCTTCGGGGGATATTGACAGTGTATACTCAAGATACATTATGAGTATTTTTTCAAAGACAAAAGCAGAGTACCAGGCCTTCCTTTTTTCTCATTTGGGTCGTGGCAAAAGGCATGCAGGTTCCCTGTATTCCCATTTTTTTAGGAAAGGTTCTTTTGAAGGGATTGAAACTTGGGTGGAGCCGCAAGCACTCTCTTTGGTCAATCAGATGATAGCGCTCTCATCTTCCCAGATTCCTTACATGAGCATGGTAAGAGAAGAGGGGAATGTCTCTAAGTATTTACTTGCATTTTCAGATGGCAAAGAAAGTGAGTCAGTGCTTATTCCGATGCAGTCTGGGATCACGTTATGCATCTCTTCACAAATTGGTTGTAAGAAGGGGTGTGCTTTTTGTCAGACAGCTAAGATGGGGCTTGTGCGCAACTTGACCTCCGAAGAAATTGTAGGGCAGGTTTTTTTTGCTAAACATGTGCTCAAGCAACCGGTTCGTAACATTGTATTCATGGGGATGGGAGAGCCCTTTGATAATTATGAAGAAGTGATGCAGGCAATTGCTGTCCTTACAGACCCGGCCGGTTTAGGATTTGGACATCGCCGTATCACGATTTCTACAAGTGGTAGAGTAGATAATATCTTGCGCTTTGCAAATGAAGCGCATCCGGCGCTGCATTTGGCAGTCTCTGTCAATGCCCCCAATGACGCCATTCGCTCTAAACTCATGCCGGTCAACCGTGAGTGGGATATGGCCGCGCTTAAAAGCGCTATGCAAATCTACTGCAATGATGGGAAAAGAGAGATTTTAGCCGAATATGTATTGATTGCAGGCATTACGGACTCCATTGACTCTGCAGAGCAGTTGGCCGAGTATTTACAAGGGCTGCATGTGAAGGTCAACCTGATTCCCTACAATCCGCAGTTGAAAGGGAGGTTTATGCCCCCGGATCCGGCAGTGGTGGATCTGTTTGCTGCCTATTTAAGGAAAAAAGGGTATCAGACTCTTCTAAGAACAACCAAAGGAGATAAGATCATGGCTGCCTGCGGTCAACTAGGGAAAAGTAGAAGCTGCTCTTCGAGTACGCCTCTCCAGGTATTGAGTTTGGCAAGCGCAAGTGCTTGTGGAGAGGTTGCATCGGGAGACAGTCTGTGAGAGAGTGTGTCTAAAATCGGATCTAGAAAGGGGTTAAGGGAGTGCCAAGCGCTCTTTTCTTGCATCTCATATTCTAGAAGAGTAAATCTGGGAGTTGGAAACTCCAAAGAAGATTCTATTTCTTGTAGCGCTTCTTTACACAGATCAAGAAGAGATTGTAGACTTTCCCTAATTTCTGCTTTTTTTTCATGAATTGTGGCCAGAGAAATGCCACTTTGAGCCCTTTGCATTTCTGCGTGGACCTTTCCTCTTAGATCACGTGCTTCTTTAAAGCACATTTTTCCCAAAGAGCTATTTTCAATTCCTTTAAATCCAAGACCCCCTTGAGATACATTGATAAAGCGGGTTTTAGGATGCATCTTGGCAAAAGTAGAGATGCATTCTGATTCCATAATCCATTTAACAGCTGTCTGAATGGATCTTCCATGAATATCTTTACGGGAGCACTTTCTTTCAGAGGATCTTGTGTCCATTGCATCTGTCGATGACGAAAGGATGCCTGTCGTGTAAGCTGCGCTGTCTGTATAGGCAAGGTCGATGCCACAGAGGATAATCGGATTGCATCCCATATGGACAGCCATTGCGATAGCAAGAGTTGTAATCGATAAGGCCTCCATTCCAAGCTCTGGGCCGACCGGCAGATCTTCTAGGTTAAGCGCTTGCTCCAGGTGTCTTTCACAAGGTCCTCCTGTATCTGAAATCAGATACCCTAGATCGTAGCTCCACAGATTCAGCACATCTTTTTCAAGGCGGCTGCCATAGATAAGCGGAGTGTGAAAGAAATTTGCCTCTTTTAAACGGTGAAATTCTTCTTTATTCGGATCGATGGCAAGAGCTAAATGCGGCTCAATCCCGTGATAGCTCAGCGCTGTCATTGTAGATCCCCCAGCCATGATTAACGCTTGATCTTCTAGCTGTTTTAGAGACGCAATCTCTTTATGTAGAGAGGGACCTGCGCCACAGATGATAGCGGGGATTCCCTCAAATCGCCCCTTCCATCGATTGACAATGGCTGACTGTGACACAAAGGGGAAGTTAGCAAGGACATTAGCCATAAGCTTGGGATACTGCAAAGATTCCATGGCAACAGCCCATGATAAAGTCGATTTACGGAGCAGTTCGAGGCGCAATCTTCGGAAATAGGGAGTTTTTTTTGCATAAGAGGTTACAACTTCGAGCCGATCGCAGGGAAATGCCGAAACAAGAGCTTGTACATGGGCGTCTAAACAGATATTTCGTGTATAGGAGCGCACTATTACTTGGCGGTCGTTAAAAAGCTCTGGGGCCTCTTGCCTTTCACAAAATGCCCGCAGCTCATCCATGTTTTCTTGCAGGATAATGAGTCTATGCTCTTTTGCTTGGCCAAGCCAAGGTTTAAGCAGCTCGTAATAGGTCCCTTCTCCAATACCGTAGAGATAAATGGTTGAAAGATGGGACAGTGGCAGTGTACTTAGATGCTTTGTAATCTCTTCCTTAGATGCAATAGCTGTTGCAGTAGAGGTCGATTCACCATAGGAAACAAGAAAAAAAAGCTCTGGGAAGCGTTCAAGTAAAATGGATGCGGCCGTCACGGTTGACTCCCTGTCTTATCTCAAGCTTTCCTGATACACCCCTCTTTTTCTCTTCATATTTTTTCAAATCTTTAGAATAGGTGCCCTCATAAATAACAGAGCCGCTCTCATCCCATACTTTCCGATTGTAGCACGTTGGGGTGTGGTAAAACCGCTCTTCGAAAGAAAAAATGTGGAGTCCTATAGGAAGCCCCTCTCTGTAGGAGCCTTGAAAGATGACCTTCCCTTCTCTACTAAAGAGAGTGTCTTGCCCCTCCTTTTTTCCCAAATGATAGGTGAGTTGCCGTTTGATAGACCCATCTTCCCAAAAAAGAGTGACGATTCCATGAATAGAGCCCTCTAAATAGGGCACTTCGCTTTTCATCTGCCCATTTTCATAAAAAGAGGTGTGGGTTCCCACTTTTATTCCCGCTTTAAAATATTGAATTGTATGCAGAGCTCCGGACAAGTAGTAGAAGCGGGATTCTCCCTCTTTTTTTCCTAGATGAAATGGTGTGGAGGCAAGGAGAGTTCCTTCTTCAGAGTAGAGGTTCATAGGCATTTTTCCAGAGTAGTTTTAAAAAATAGGAGTTCATGGAGTCGTCGTCCTTCCTGGGAAGTTTCGCTTCTTAAAAGAGGAAATTGCCATACCTGCCATAAAGGGTGTAGGTAGTGCGTGTAACACACCGTTTTCCTCAACGCTTCTTCTTGCTCTAAGTAAGAGGGGGTGTCGAAAGGTAGCTCCGGGTGGTGTTGTTGCCAGATGGCGAGCATCTTGTCACAGCTTATCATAGCCGCTTTGAAGGTTTTAAGAAGGTCTTGCGGGCTCTTTTCCGAAGACATTAAGGGCAACTCTTCTGTCCACTTATGGACAAGAGCCTGCATGTCTTGAGCCGGTAGCGATTGCAAGTGATCAAAATCGACCTCTTGAAGGGTCAGCTGAGGATCTAAAGAGGGCCCTTTCAAAAAGTGCACCTCGGGATGCGCTTTGATTAGATCGAGCGTCCACCGGCGGCTCAAGATCCAATCTTTTTTTGTATACAGACTCTTTTCGTAAGGGATAACAAGTTCTTCGAGAGTGTCTTGGAGGACTCCTTTGGCGTATAGCGTCTCTTTAGGGGCACAGAAATCAGCCCCGGCTAAGATAATATGAGAACACCCCAGATGCAGGGCGATAGCAGTTGAAAAGTTGAAAACACTCCACCCGGCATCAAAGGGCAGAGTTGAGAAAAAGTGGTGTTCTAAAGCAGTTGTAGCACCTGGAAAAAAGATGAGAGGAGAAGAGAGGGATTGGAGTTGCAAAGCAGAGAATCTTGCTTGGTAGATAAAAGGGGTCATAAAGCAACTCTGATCTAAAAATCTTACCCAAGAAGGATCGGGATCAACCCCTGTGATAAGATGGGGGGTAATTTGCGCTTGACTCAAAGCGGCAATGGCACTGCCCCCTGCAATAATAATAACTTGTTCTTGCAGTCCTTTTAGGTAAGGCAAAACGGGTGCTAAGCTTGGCCCTCCTCCACACACAATGGCTGTCATTCCCTTTGCTTTTCCGTCCAGGTGCAATCCTTGTTTTGATTGAGTGATAAGGGGGAGGTTTGATACCAAGTTAGAGAGGGTAAGATGCCCAAAATCTTGATACTCTGAGGCCAGCAGTTCCACCTCCATTTGCGCTCGGTTAAGCTCATCTAGCTCTCCTACATAGCACGGTTTTAAAAAGAGGTAGCGCCAGGCAATTCTTGTGGGGTCTTCATGGCAAGAGAAAAACTGGCAGCGGGGATGTTTTGCTAGCTCTTCTACCGGAGTGTCGCTGATCCAGGCCACTAGCAGCTTCTGATGGCGATGTAATGCGTGCAGGACAGTATTGACCCACTTTTTACTTGTGGGCTGTTTTAAAAACAGCACCTCAGAAGAGCCTATATCTATTTGTTCTCTTTCCATTTCTTTAACTCTTCAAAAGGGGGTAAAAAAGGGTGAAAACAGTACCCTTCACTATCTCTATATCCAAAGCATACCTCTATTGTATTCACAAGGGCAATGAAGGGAGCTTTTACGTGGTAGTTGTATCCTATCAGTTGTCGTTTTTCTTTTTCTGAAATCGCGTGCGCTTTGCATTCGATGAGAAGAAGAGGAACCCCTTTTTGATAGATCAAAAGATCAAGTCTCCTATCGGGGGCAGAGCTTCCCTGTAAATGGGGTAGTTCTTTTAAACTCTTTTCTACGACAAAAAGCTCTCTAGGAAATCCTAAAGAGCCCTGCATATACTGAATCCAGTGCTGCCTTACTTTTTCTTCCGGTGTCGCCGGCACCCATTTTTGTCGAATGGGGTCAAAGAGCTGCTCCCTATTCGGGGAGGATGAGCCCATAGTTGCCATCTTTTCTGCGATACAGAAGTTTCAGCTTGAGGTCTTCTTCGGAGCGAAACAAGAGAAACTGATCTCCTGAAAGATCGAGCTTGAGTACCGCTTCATCAAGGCGGAGCGTCTTGAGGGGTCTTGTCTCTGATCCCAAAACTTTAGGAAGAGAAAAAATCTTGCTTCCCTCATTTTGCTCTTCGATTGCCTCGTTGATCTCTTCTATTTCATCTCTTTTTAGGACGCTGACTTGCATATCGACAATAGACAATTTTTTCTTGTGATGATCTTGAATGCGCTCTTTATAGCGAGCCATCAATCGCTGGAGCCTATCGATTGCTTTATCAATAGAGGCATACATGTCTGTGCTAGAGGCATGGGATTTAATCTGAATGTGATCCACTTTGAGTAAAATGGTGCAAACATGCTCTAGCTTTTGGATTTCAAGACCAACATGGACATGGAAAATATGGTGGTGGAATCGTTCAATTTTATCCATCTTATCCCAGATGTAGTTGCGGATAGGATCGGTTACCTCTACTCCTCTTCCGACCACATCGATACGGTACCCTTGAGCCTCATCTTCATTAAATTTTGCTTTACTAGCGGCCATAGATCCTCCTTGGGATGAGCTCCAGTTTATCTAGATGGGTTCCAATCTGTCAAATTCTTTAAGTTTATTTCTTAGGGTGCGAAGAGAAATTCCTAGGGTTGCGGCCGCCTTTGTGCGGTTTCCTTCTTCTTGCTGCAGGGTTTGTAATATAAGACGCTTTTCTAATTCTGCCAGTGTGATTCCTATAGGAAGCGCTGCATAGGGAGATTCCTTCACAGCACAGCACAAATCTATATAAATTTGGTGGGCTTCTAAGGTTAAAGAGGAGTTCATAATAATGGTTCTTTCAATCACGTTAGCAAGCTCTCTGATATTGCCTGGCCAGGAGTGCTCAAGGAGTTTGCGTTTGGCAGTAGGCAGTAGCCGTTTACAGGGCTTTTGATTTTCTTCACATAATTCTTTTAAAAAGAACTCCGCAAGAGGCAGGATGTCCTCTTTCCTCTCTCTTAAAGGAGGCAGATGGACAGGGATCACGTTTAATCTGTAGTAGAGATCTTCTCTAAACAGTTTTTTTTCAACCGCTTCCTTCATAGAGCGATTGGAGGTAGAGATCAACCGGACATTGACTTGAATAGGGTGTGTGCCTCCTACCCTTTCAAATTCCATTTCCTGTACGACTCGAAGCAGCTTGGCTTGCAGTTCAAGGGGAATCTCAGAGATTTCATCGAGAAGTAAAGAGCCCTTATCGGAGAGTTCAAATCGCCCCTGTTTTCTATTTAACGCCCCTGTGAAAGCCCCCCTTTCATGACCGAAAAATTCAGACTCCAAAAGAGTTGCCGGAATGGCGGCGCAGTTAACCTTAATAAAAGGCTGAGTATTTCTGGGGGACATCTCATGGATTGCTTGAGCGATGACTTCTTTGCCGGTTCCCGATTCGCCGCTGATAAAGACAGAAGAAGAGCTGTTGGCAATTTTGATCAAATCTTGCAAGAGAGCTTTCATGGGAGCACTCTCTGCTATGAGCCTGTGCTTTTTCCTCTCTTCTGTCAAAATGCACTTCTGTATATGTTGGGGGTCTGGTGGGTTGTTTGTCATAAATCGGATTATAGAAAATGTATAATTTTAAAAAAGAAATTATTTTAATTATAATAATAATTAGCGCTTCTTGCTCGGGTATGGAACAGTCTGAACAGGAGCGGCTCAAGCGCTTAAATGCCAAAGGGGAGTTTATTCATCGAGAGAGCGGTCGCTATCAATATGAGATAGAGCCTCCTCGTCAGAATGTACGTTCTCCATACTCCTTCGAGGCCGTGGATAAATCGGAAAAATGAACCGTTCTCTTCTTGGTGGGGAATTTTCGAGATGAAAATACGTCCCAAAATTTTGTTGCCGGCTGAGTAGTCTGTCATGTATATCCAAAAATATGATTAATCCTTTTGAGACATTAAAGACACTGCCTTCGGGCAAGAAGTTTTACTCTCTACAAGCTCTTGAAAAAAAAGTAGGCCCTTCTCTTAAGAGGCTTCCTGTTTCTATCCGCATCCTACTCGAGTCGATGCTTCGCAATTGTGATGGAAAGAAGGTTAAAGAAGAGGATATTTTAGCCCTCTCTTCCTGGAATCGAGGGGTTAGAGGGACCGTGCCTTTTGTGGTCTCTCGGGTCATTCTCCAAGATTTTACAGGTGTACCCTTACTTGTCGACCTGGCAGCTATGCGAGATGCGGCGGCAGCTTTGGGAAAAACAGCAGAAAAGATTGAGCCGATTGTCCCTGTAGATCTAGTTGTTGATCATTCGGTACAAGTGGATCGGGCAGGAACGAGCGATGCTTACCTATTCAATTTAGAGATAGAGTTTTCTCGGAACAAAGAAAGGTATGAGTTTTTGAAATGGGGGCAAGAGGCGTTTGACACATTTCGCGTAGTGCCTCCGGGAATTGGGATTGTGCATCAGGTCAATTTAGAGTATCTAGCGGCAGTGGTTTCACAGAAGGAGTCCTTTCTGTTTTTTGATACTCTTGTGGGGACAGACTCTCATACAACGATGATCAATGGCCTTGGAGTTCTTGGCTGGGGAGTGGGGGGGATTGAAGCGGAAGCTGCGATGTTAGGCCAGCCCTATTTTATTGAAACACCGGAAGTTGTCGGCTTTTATTTAGAGGGCAGCTTACAAGAAGGGGTCACTGCCACCGATCTGACGCTCCGTATTACTGAAATCTTGCGGAAAGAGAAGGTTGTGGGACAGTTTGTGGAGTTTTTTGGGCCAGGAGCTGCAAGTTTAAATGTTGCAGACCGTGCAACGATCGGAAATATGGCGCCGGAATATGGAGCCACAATCGGTTTTTTCCCTGTCGATGATAAGACATTAGAATACTTAAAGCTTTCGGGAAGGGATGCGGCCCATATTGCGGTTGTGAAAGAGTATATGCAAGCGCAAGGGACGTTCGGTATTGCGGGTAAGGGGGAGCTAGATTTTTCTCGGGTTGTCACTCTTGATCTTTCTAGTGTAACGCCTTGTACTGCAGGTCCTAAACGTCCACAAGATCGGATTGATTTGCCGCTTATGAAAAAGCAGTTTGATGCGTTGTTTACAAGGCCTGTAAAAGAGGGTGGGTATGGTAGGCAAGATCGAGACAAGCAAGTAAGGGGCTCTTCAGAGGGCTTTTTTCATACAAACGAGTTTCACACAACGGGGGGAAGTCGTTCTATTAGCGCTCATGAGAAGGAGTGGAGTGAACAGGAGATGGTTACAAATCGCCCCTTTACCAAAGAGATTATCAACCCTGGTTACACTGGGCATTCAAAAGAGCCATTTATACTAAAACACGGATCGGTTGTGATTGCTGCTATCACAAGTTGCACGAATACATCGAATCCGAGTGTGATGCTGGCTGCGGGACTTGTTGCAAAAAAAGCGGTAGAAAGAGGGCTTAAAGTATCTTCTTTTGTAAAAACGAGTTTAGCTCCCGGTTCTCGAGTAGTGACAGATTACCTGGAAAAAACTGGGTTGCAGCAGTATCTCAATAAGCTTGGGTTTCAGCTGGTGGCGTACGGTTGTACGACATGTATTGGCAACAGCGGCCCTCTCGATGAAAACATTGAAGAAGCAATCCGGGCTAATGACCTGATTGTGGCAAGTGTGCTCAGTGGTAATCGCAATTTTGAAGCGCGCATTCACGGGGCTGTTAAGGCTAATTACTTGATGTCACCGCCTCTTGTTGTGGCTTTTGCTTTAGCTGGAAGAGTAGACATCGACTTGCATATCGAGCCCCTTGGCTATGACAAACAGGGTAAGGCGGTATTTTTAAAAGACCTTTGGCCCTCTCACAAAGAAATTGGAGAGGCTCTTGCGCAAGGGCTGTCTCCTGGGATGTTTAAGGAAAAATACTCTCAAGTATTTACCGGCAATCCTATTTGGAATGAGATTGGTGTGACAAAGAGCGCTCAATATGGTTGGGATAGTGACAGCACCTACATTCGGAGGCCTCCTTTTTTTGAAGGATTTAAACAAAATCTTCCCCCCCTTCCCCAGCTATCTAAGATGCGAGTGCTTGCTCTTTTTGGGGATTCGATTACAACAGACCACATTTCGCCGGCTGGAGCCTTTAAGTCCTCTGTTCCTGCCGGAAAATACTTAGAATCTCTTGGGGTGGCTTCCTGTGACTTTAATAGTTACGGTAGTCGTCGAGGCAATCATGAGGTGATGATGCGCGGCACATTTGCCAACGTGCGCATTCGCAATGAAATGATGGACGGCAAAGAAGGCGGATTCACTTATCTGATGCCGGAAAAAAAGGAGATGACGATTTTTGATGCCTGTGAAGAGTATCGAAAACAAAATGTCCCTCTGATCCTCTTTGCCGGTAAAGATTATGGAATGGGAAGCTCTCGGGACTGGGCGGCCAAGGGGACAGCGCTTTTAGGGGTGAAAGTGGTTGTTGCAAGAAGCTTTGAACGGATCCACCGCAGTAATCTTGTCGGTATGGGGGTGTTGCCTTTGCAGTTTGAGGAAGAAGAGAGCTGGCAGTCTTTAAAGCTGACAGGGGAAGAGACTTTTTCCCTTTACAATTTAGAAAGCGCTCTCAAGCCCCATCAAACAATCGTTTTGGAAATCTGCCATCCCAATGGAAAAAAACAAAATGTTTCTTTAAAGGTGCGCTTAGATACAGCAGTGGATGTTGAATACTATAGGCATGGTGGGATCTTGCCTTATGTGCTAAGACAGCTTATGGGATAAATTTTTTTTACACGAGCAAACAATTCCCCTTTTCGGCTAGCATGTTCTGCCATGCCGATGTGGCGGAATTGGTTGACGCGGTAGACTCAAAATCTACTTCTAGCAATAGAGTGCTGGTTCGAGTCCAGTCATCGGCAATAAAAAAGAAGGCCTCCTGGCCTTCTTTTTTTTTTGCCGATGAAGGAAGCCAACAGTTTGGCTTCCGTCTGGAACTCGAAGTGCAGCCCCCTACCGGGGGCGAACCGGAAGGAGTCCAGTCAAAAGAAGGCCCCCAGGCCTTCTTTTTTTTTGTCGATGAAGGAAGCCAACAGTTTGGCTTCCGTCTGGAACTCGAAGTGCAGCCCCCTACCGGGGGCGAACCGGAAGGAGTCCAGTCAAAAAGAAGGCCTCCTGGCCTTCTTTTTTTTGCCGATGAAGGAAGCTAACAGTTTGGCTTCCGTTGCCTGCAATAAAAAAGAGAGCGTCAAGTTGCGTGCTCAAATTGTTGAGGATTAGAGAATTTTTCAATACGGCCAGTAACACAGTTGACCGTAAAGCAATTTATTACGTAGCCTGTTTCCTTGAGAAGGGGGGTACGTGTGACGTCAACACGGCAATTGAAAAAGTGGGTGGATTTTTGGACTGTCCTTATTGTATTTATCGGTCTTGCCCCCGCACACCTAAATGGGGAAGAGTCAGTGGTTTCTGAGCTTGTGGATCTTCAATGATTTGTTCCCACGATCCAAGTAGATCTTAAATATACAACTGCTGATAACTTTACAGGACAAATCGTATATAATTTTCACTCTTGCCTATTACTTAAAGAGGCAGCATTAAGGTTGCGTGATATTCAATCTGAGCTTGAAAAAATAGGGTTGGGGTTAAAAGTTTGGGATGGATTTCGTCCTGTGGGAGCACAATGGAAATTTTGGAAACTAGTGCCCGATGAACGTTATGTAAGCGATCCGCGAAGGGGTGGAAGACATACAAGAGGGACAGCCGTAGATTTAACCTTGATCACAAAAGAGGGACAAGAGTTGTTAATGCCTTCTGATTTCGATGATTTTAGCGAAAAAGCTCATCAAGATTATATGGGAGTCTCTGATGAGGCAATCAAAAATCGTGAGTTTTTAAGAGAAGTCATGGAAAGACATGGTTTTATCAGTCTACCTACAGAATGGTGGCACTTCGACTTAATCGGTTGGCAGAATTGTCCCCCCATTGATTTTACCCCTCAATAAGCGTAACCGGAAGGAGTCTAGTCACAGGCAATGAACCTAAGGTTTTATAAAAGATCTTGTTGCTCTATGCAAATGAGGTTCTTAGCCAGATCGCAAATATAGGTTTTGCCGATGGGTCGAAGAGTTAGGGATTTTTCTGCATAATCAACTTAAATCCATATCAATACTCAATTTACTTAAAGCCCAACTTCCATTAGCAGGGATTGCAATCCCTGCTCTATCGGAGCGAATGAGATCTTGTTTCTCGATGATGTCCGGATAGATGCCTTGATTTTGTAAAGCTTTGGCAATAGACAATCCGGATGGGCCTGCTCCTACAATCAACACTTTGATGGGGTTCTTGTATACAGAATCCGCTGAGGCAAAAGACAAATGACTCACAAGCAAACCTCACAGAAGTATCAACTTTTTAATCCTTAAGACTATGAAGTCGTCAGTTATTTTTGTATATTTAAGAATTGGTTTTAGAGCACAGGATAATCCTGGCTGATCAATTGGAAAGAAATTTTTTTATTGCGAATGCAGCGCCGTTTTCTTTCTAGGTAAAATGTAAAATAATTTAAATTAGTCGGTGTAAATTTTTTTGTTTATTGGAGTTAATATAGGTTTTATTGATAAAATGTAGTGATCCTACTAGATAAGGGGTTATTATGAGCGGCATTATCGGTTCCTTTAGAAGAACACACTCTTCAGACTCTTCGAGTTCTTCAGATTCCGGTTATTATACAAAGCAATTTGGCGTCCCTACCACTAGTATTCAACGGTCGAGACCCTCTGAAGATAAGAGTGGAGTTCTCTCTACGATACCACAGTCTAATTCTATTGCAGAAACGCGTGAGGCCGATAAGGAGTACCTGCAAAAAGTGTTGCGCGAACGCGAGAAAAAGAAGGCCGCAAGTGTTGCAAGGGGTGCACTTGCTGGAAATAGGCCAAGAGCTGCAACAGTAAGCGGCCCGTTAACAACAGTAAAGAAGCCCGCAGTAAAGAAGGTCCCGGACGTAAGCGCAAGGCTCATGCACAACAGTGCAATGGCAGCACAAGCCGGGCTCTCAAAACGTAATTCTAACAGCGCAGCAGTGAGTGACTCGTTCGCAAGGATAAGCTCCCTGTCTCCAGAGCCAAGCCTACCATACTTCGAGCCATACTTCGAGGAAGACTCTTTTAGACAGGAAGACTCTTCTAGACTTCGAGGGTGTGCGTTCCACCCTGAATGGCTTAACAATCCTGAAGCTCCAAGGCTTTCTAACAGCACGGTTGCACGAGGAAGCTCACTCACTCCGTTTCGGGGTTCTCTGTCTTCACCAAAAACTCTCTCTCCAGGGCTCTTGGATGATGATACCCCATCAAACTCACCGAGTAATAGACAAAATTCGGTTAAAAACGAGTCTAGAGGGCCATTACAAAGAATCAAGGGTTTTTTTCGCAGCATTCGATTTAAATTGTAATTTTTTTAGAAAGCCGGAACCTTTATGAGCATTTCATCTTAGCTTTTTGTCGAAGGGAAGGGTTATGCCGAATGTGAGTTTCTTTCATAGAGCTTTTTGAGCTGATTTTTAAGTTCTTCTGTGTCTTGTGAGTTGTCCTTTTCTAGTTTGATGATATGTCCACAACCTATCTGTTGAAAGCGTGTTAGATGGAAGTCGAATGCGTGTTGGCCTCGAATTTCTGTGATCAGCTTTCGAACCATAACGCTGTCAGCCCCCTCTGTTGTACATGCATTTAGTTGCTCTATGTCGAAGGGAAGAGTGTTCGGATTTCCGCAAATTCCAAAGACGCTGCATCCCCCTGCGTTAAACGTGCGCCCATAGGCCATCGCTTCGATGCTTTCGTTCTCTCTGGATAAAATCAGCCAAACGTGCCTACTGCTGCTTGGGGCACTGGTCACGCCTTCGCTCTGCACAAAGCAGTTGAGCGACTTTAGGATTGAGTACATATCTTCAAAAAGCTCCCCCACTCGAGGAAGGTTTTCTTTTGCCTTGGTATCGCCCATCCAGCGGTCGATCGTGGTTACCACCCGATCATGGTCGCTCCATTTGCATTGATGGAATACCAGGTTAGTTCTTTCAGAAATGCTTGGGTGTCTTTTTGTCGCATATAACGATGAGGAGAACTTTCTTACTCCACCTGAGGACCAGGCAGAGCTTATTTTTCCAAGTTTCATAATCCGGGGTTGTAACACTCGATTTTATCCTGGTTTTTTGTTAGAAAGAAAGGCTAAAATTATTCCGAATGGAAAGATAGGGTGGTCGGTTGATTTACGATGCAGTGCTTTTTGATTTTGATGGACTCTTGGTGAATACAGAGCCTTTGCACTACGCTGCTTATATGCAGCTGAGTCAAAAATATGGGTGGAATCTGGATTGGGATTTTGCGCGCTTTTGCCATGAAGCCCACTCGCGAGCAGGGGGTTTTTTTGAGGCGCTGAAAGTTGAGGTGCCTCACGCTTTAGAGGGGCGCTCTAAAGAAGAGCTTTACCTTGAAAAACAGGCATTTTACGAAAAGTTTTTAGAAGAGCAGCCCATCCCTCTTATGCCGGGAGCAGAAGAGATGTTGGTAGAATTGCAAAGATTGCAATGCAAAAGGGCTGTTGTGACAAACTCTCCAAGCAGACAAATTGAAAAACTCCGGGCAAAGAATTCTTTACTCAATACGATTCCCTTATGGATTACACGTGAAAAATATCGCCATCCTAAACCCTCTCCTGAAGGGTATTTGCTCGCAATCGAGGCGCTCGGTGTTGTGGGTAAGAAGGTCATCGGCTTTGAAGATACGCTAAAAGGGGTTCGGGCTTTATTGGATGCGGGAGTGGAAGCTGTTCTTGTTAGCTCGCCGGATTACCGCGGTCGGTCAACTTGTCAAGAAATGGGGGCTGAAGTGTGGGACCGGTTAGATTGGAAGAAGTTGTTGTAGTCGACCTTCACAAGGAAAAGTCCTTGGGGAGGGGCAGTGCTTCCCGCTTGCCTTCTATCTTTAGCTTTTAAAATCACCGGCAGATCCTGTTCTTTGATTTTTCCGGCGCATACATTGAGCAGCGTGCCGGTAATGTTCCTTACCATCTTGTATAAAAAGCCGTCGCCTTCAAATTCTAGTATCACCTGGGTTCCTAAAGAAGTGACGTCAAGGCGAAACAGTGTCCGGACCGGATCATGGGCGGCAGTTCCTCTATGCGCTTCATGTGCAAACGAGGTAAAATCATGCGTTCCTAGAAAATGGTGCGCAGAGCTTTTAAGACAGTCGAGTGGAATAGGATGGGGAGGGTGGTAAGAAAAAGGGAATAAAAAAGGGTCTTTGGTTATGTGGAGGTAGTAGCGATAGGTTTTACGTGTTGCGCTATATCGCGCATGAAAGAAAAAAGGAACTTCTTGGATCGATAGAATGCGGATATCGGGTGGCAGCAGGCTGTTCAAGGATGCAAGAGTTTTGTGTGTGGAAATTTCTTTTTTAGTTTTAAAATGCGCTGCTTGTCCTAGAGCGTGCACGCCCGCATCAGTGCGTCCTGACCCGACAAGGGAGACCTCTTCTTGTAGAATCTTTCTTAAGACATCCTGTATTACGGCTTGGATAGAAGGGGCATTCGTCTGAACTTGCCACCCACCGTAGGATGTGCCTTCGTAAGCAATGAGAAGAAGATAATTGTGAGCGCACGGATTTTCCATGCGCTCTTCAAAAGATGTGTTAGGAGAGATGTTTGCCGACAAGTTTTGTCATTTCAAACATGTTCACTGTCTTTTTGCTGCCAAAGACTTTTGCAAGTTTTTCATCAGGATTGATGTTGCGCTTGTTTTTCATATCTTGGCATTTGTTGCTTTTAATGTAAGCCCACAGCTTTTTTGTCACTTCAGTGCGAGGCATAGGTCCTCGTCCGACAACTGCTGCTAGCTCATCGCTAAGTTGCAAAGGTTGCATAAACTTAGAAGGTTTAGTCTCTTTTTTTGCCATGTTGAGTTCTCCTTTGAACGTTTAAGGGAGTTGCACACTCTTTCTCGGTTTTACAATCGTACAGTCCTGTTGTAACGATGTTGGGAATTTATAGTCAAAAAAAATCGTTCAGGATCTCTCTTTCCATGAATTCTCCAATGGCGTAAACTCGCTCCACATCTCTTGTAAGGATTGAATGGATATAGAAGAACTGGCATCAGTGGCTGATCGCCTAAAAGAGAGCATCAGTTGGGAAGAGAAGATCTCTGTTTTGGATAGGAGCGTGCCCGATCTAAAGAGCGTGCCAGGATTGTCAAAAAAAGAAGAATATATCTTAAAATCACTTATTGTCATTGGTCAGGAGGAGATCTTGCAAGGGTTAGAAGAGATAAAGCCTTTGCTCGCTTCCCTCTTCCCAGTTGAGGCGTTTTATGCCTCTTTTGGGGGGCTTGTAGGGTATCAGGTGCAGGTGATGAGATTGCTTGCAAGACAGGAAGAGAAGAGTTTTGTAATAAATAATTACGAGCCTCCTCAAGGGATCGATATCTCTGCCGATACTCCACAAATAGATGCCTATGTGGATAAGGGATTGGAATCGCTCCCTTTCCTTGGAGAAATTTATGTTGTCGGAGGGGCAGCGGATCGTTTGAGGCCCCATGATCCTCTCACGTTAGATCCTTTGCCGGCGGCTTCCTTTTCTTTTTGCGGCTACACTTTGTTGGAGTGGTTGATTCGAGATATAGAAGCAAGAGAGAGTTTGTACTACGAGCGATTTGGGGAAAAAGTTGTCACTCCGATTGCTCTTATGACCTCCTACGAAAAAAGAAATCATGAAAATATTGTCGCTCTCTGCGAGGAAAAGAGGTGGTTCGGGCGAGGGCAGGATAGCTTTCGTTTTTTTTGCCAGCCTCTTGTGCCTACAATGGATGCCCAAGGAAAGTGGTGCGTTACATCTGCCGGAGAGCTTCTAATGAAGCCGGGTGGACATGGTGTTCTTTGGAAGCTAGCTGAAGAGGCAAAGATTTTTGAGTGGATGCGCTCGCAGAATCGTTCCAAGCTCTTGGTTAGACAAATCAATAATCCAATAGCTGGTATTGATCACGGGTTGCTAGCGTTCTGTGGGGTGGGATTTGCACAGGATAAAGCATTTGGTTTTGCCTCATGTTCTAGGCAGGTGCACTCTGCAGAAGGGATGAATGTTCTAATCAAGGGAGAGAAGGGTAGTTGTCTTACCAATATCGAATACTGTGATTTTTCTAAGAAAGGGATTTGTGATGTTCCTATGGAAGAAGGGGGGCAGTATTCACGGTACCCTTCGAATACAAATATTTTATTTGCAGACATCGATGCCGTCCAAGAGAAAATCAAAGAGTGCCCCTTGCCAGGAACGCTAGTAAATAAGAAGAGTGTGGCGACTCAAGAGGGTGAGATTTGTGTGGTGCGGCTAGAGTCGACCATGCAAAACTTAGCCGATGCTTTTGTCTTTGATGGGCCTCTTGCAACAGCCCCGACTTTTCTGACCTACCACGAGCGTCACAAAACAATCTCTGCGATTAAGAAAAGGTGGCAAGAAGGGGCTGACTTACTCGAAACGCCTGAAGGATGCTTGCAGGACTGGATCAAAAACACAAGGGAGTTGCTCTCCGATTATTGTGGGATGCAGGTTCCTCAGACCTTTTTCTTTTTCTATCATGGAGCTTTGGGGCCCCTATTTTCTCGTATTGCGTTGAAAATCCGAGGAGGTAAATTAGGTGATCGAGCAGAAGTTAGGCTCGAGCTAGCACATGTGGAAATGCAACAAGTTGAAGTTGAAGGGTCTCTGCATGTTGAGGCGGTCTCTTTGCTTGAAGGAAGTTGTATCTTGAAGAATGTGCGCATTGTCAACAAGGGGCTCTCTTTGAAGGGGGCTCATGAATACTGGAAAGGGGAGTGTTTGCCTGACGAAGTCTGTAAGATTCGCTTGGGTAAAAATAGCCACTTTTATGCGGAAGGGGTTGTCCTAGAAGGTAATCAAATTATAGAAGTTAGGGAAGGGGAGAAGGTGGTCCTTCTCCCTTGAAGGATCAGCTTTAAGCCTTTGCTGTTTTGTTTTCTTTTGTTAACAAGTAGGAAGCCGCAAGTGTAGCAAGCATCGTGATGCCAATAATGCGGATATCTCGAGCATTCGCTGCAAGAAATGAGCTAGCAGTATTCAATGCGCTTGTCGCATAGGGTTGTATAGCATTAAATACTTGGCCTGCTAGTTTTGCAATCAGAGTTGCAAGCTGTTGTAATTGAGTGAATGTCCACTGACCCATAGCGACTGCCTGTGTAAGCGCTTGAGAGCCGAGAACAGCTACTTGGCGACCAGCCCACGCAGCGTTTGTTCCGGTTGTCACTGCAGCTCTTGAAGCCAAAGAGCCTGCTTGGTTGCCTAGCTTAGCCACAAAACCTGCAAACTGAGAAAGTTGGTTGGTTGCCCATTCGGCAAGAGCGGGAGCTTGGGAAGAAATAACACTTACCTGACGTCCTGCCCAAGAAGCTGCACTGGCAGCAGTTGTCTTAGCTACAGATGTCGCACTTTGAATTGCTGACGAGACAGTTTGTAAATTCATAAAAAAGACCTCCGAGGATGGTATGGCCAGTATCTTGAAGCCGCGGGGCTTAAGAGGGTGGCTGTTAAAATTATGGGCGCATTATCTTAGGAGGTTTGATTAAAAGTAAAGCGTATAAATGTTGCATTTTTTAATGAATTTTTTTACGCAAAATACTGTGACGATAAAGAAGGGTTTTGGTACGATCCGGCCTGCACATGGAGTACTTATGAATGATCAAATTGAAGCGCGAGTCAAAGATATCGATAATCGGTTTTTGCACATGATGAGGTATCTTTGACTTAAAAGGAAAAGAAGACCGAGTGCAAGAGTTAGAAGAAAAGATGGGAGAAGCTGCATTTTGGAATGATCAAAACGCAGCTCATGCAGTCATCGAAGAGTGTAATGCGCTTAAAAGTTGGACCCACCCTTATCGCGAAATAAGAGAGCGGTTTGATCATGTGAAAGAATTTCTTCAAGAGGTGGATCCTGCCACCGATCCTGTTTTTTTTGAAGAGTTGGTCCAAGAGATGAATAAGGTAGAAGAGGCGCTCTCTCAGTTAGAAGTGCGTAGAATGCTTTCAGGAGAGCTAGATGGAAAGAACTGTTTTTTGAGTATTAATGCAGGAGCCGGCGGTACTGAATCTTGTGATTGGGTTCAGATGCTCTCCCGCATGTACCAGCGCTTTGCTGAGGTTCGTGGCTGGAAGGCGGAGGTGCTAGATTTTGTCGATGGTGATGTGGCTGGACTCAAGAGTGTCACCCTCAAATTGACAGGGCCATTTGCCTATGGCTACTGCAAATCTGAAAGAGGGGTACACCGCTTGGTGCGTATTTCTCCTTTTGATAGCAATGCAAGAAGGCATACAAGTTTTGCTTCAGTAGATGTAACTCCCGAAATCGATGAATCTATTGATGTGGAAATTAGGCCCGAGCAAATTCGTATTGATACCTATCGAGCATCGGGCGCAGGTGGCCAGCACGTAAATAAAACGGATTCTGCTGTGCGGATTACACACTTGCCCTCTGGCATTATGGTTTCATGCCAAAGCGAGCGCAGTCAACTGCAGAATAAGGAAACTTGTTTTAAATTGTTGAAAGCTAAGCTTTACGAGCAAGAATTGGAGGCAAGGAGCAGCAAGTTAAAAGAAATGGCTGGAGAGAAAAAAAAGATCGAATGGGGCAGTCAAATTCGCAGCTATGTATTCCAGCCCTATACTCTTGTCAAAGATGCAAGAACTAAGTATGAAGAGGGAAACATTCAGGCAGTGATGGATGGTCACCTTGAAGGTTTTATTACAGCCTACCTTAAGGAATTTGGATGAAAGCGGCGCTACGAAAAGAATTTGACATCCGCTATACAACAGTTCTCGATGGCCCAAGTTTAACGCAGTGGATTTTGGCATTGCAGCATTGGTTTCCTGTCAGCACTGATAGGGAAATAGATGATGCTTGCCAGTGCTGGATTGGGTTTTCTCGGTATAGCGCAAGCTTGACAGCGACATTAGAAGGAAGGCCGTGTGGGATGGCGACATTATTTCTTATGCCGTATCGAAAGGTTGCACACCAAGCTCTTTTTAAGGTGATTGTTTCCCCGGAGTACCAAAGGCAGGGGATCGGAACGGCTCTTATCCGCAATTTGAAGCACTTGGCCAAAGAGTATTTTCGTTTGAAAATGATCCACACAGAAATTTATGAGAATAATCCCCTAGAAGCCATTCTCCTTTCTCAAGGATTTTCTGAATATGCAAGACAAGAAAAATACGTTAAGCAAGAGGGGAAGTACTTAGCGCGCATTTTATATGAGATTGCATTATGACGGAGATTACTTTTCGTGTAACAGAGCAAGAGGATGTGTTTGCTCTGCAAGATTGGCTCGCGGATCCTGCGATTTTGCGTTGGTTTCCGATGTGTGATGCAAAAGAGATCGAAGATGCTGCGAAGTTATGGGTGAGTTATGGGAAAATAGGGGCAGCTCTGACGGCTCTTTTTCAAGGGGAGCCCTGTGCAATGGCCACTCTTTACATTCAGCCTTATGTCAAGCAGAGGCATACCTGTTTATTTTCTATCATTGTCAGGGAGGATATGAGGGGAAAGGGGGTAGGTCGCCTATTTATTCAAGAGTTAGAAAGGGTTGCAAAAGAGAAGTTTCAGATAGAGATATTGCATCTGGAGGTTTATGAGGGTAACCCTGCAGAGCGCCTCTATCGTAAGATGGGTTTTACTTTCTTTGGGAGGCAAGCTCTTTTTATTAAAGAACATGAGCAGTATAACGCCAAAATTCTGATGCAAAAATCTCTCTAATACAAATAAAGAAGCTGAGATATGTCTATGGCAGCCACTTCCCCTCCCTTCTTCTCTTCTCTTTGGATATAATGTTCTGTTGGTGTATAAAGGTTGGGCTATGAGCGATCTAAAGATACATATTGACAGGTTGAGGGGTGGGCAGAAAGTGGTCATTCAAGAAACTCTGCTACCTGAATTTCTGCAAATAGATGACGAAGAGTTGCGGTTTTCTTTGCCTATCCAGTTGAAATTAGAGGCATATTTAGCAGATGATCATCTAGTTATGGGGCTTGATGCCTCAACAGAGGCTGAGTTGCCTTGTGCTATCTGTAATGAGCCTGTAAAAATTGTTTTGAATGTGAAGAACAAGCATCTCACGCTCGCCTTGGATGAAATTCAAACTTCTGTATTGGATTTAAGCAATGAAGTGCGAGAAAATATTTTGTTGCAGGTCCCTTTATTTACAGAGTGTAGCCAAGGAAAGTGTCCGGAAAGAGAAGGGTTAAAAAAATTTTTCAAGAAAGATCTTTCTGAGGAAGAGGACGCTGCGCACTTTCCATTCAAAGATTTTCTAGCTTAAGAGAAATCATCTTTCAAGTAAAAAGCAAACAGTATATACTCGCCTCGAAAGGAGAATTTAACTATGGCGGTACCACGTAATCGAGTGTCGAATGCACGCAAAAACTCAAGAAGAGCGCATCACGCAAAGAAGCCAAAGACTATTCAAACTTGTTCTAACTGTTCCAGTTCTTGTCTTCCTCACCGGATCTGTCCTCAGTGCGGTTTTTATGATGGAAAGGCGGTTGTGAATGCGAGGGCAAGTTAATTATCGGATCGGTATCGATCTTCTGGGCTCCGACTTGCCCGCAGAGCAGATCGCAGAGGCTGTTTTTTTCTATTCGCAAGAATGGGAAGGTGCAGTCTCTTTGCTTCTGCTAGCTACTCCGGAGTTAATTCGTAAATTACCCCCCCCTTCTTCCTCTATTTCCTATTATCCTGTTGCAAGTGCGATTCAAATGGATGAATTGCCTCTAGAGGCTATTCGCAACAAAAAAGATTCTTCTCTATGTGCAGGTGTTTCTTTGCTTAAGGAAGGGAGGCTAGATGCTTTCATTTCTTGTGGAAATACTGGAGCTCTTATTGCAGAAACCACTCTTTCTTTGGGCCTTATAGGGGGGGTTAAAAGACCTGCATATTTAACGCTCCTTCCTGTGCAAGAAGGAGAAATGGCAGTTTTAGATGTAGGAGCCATGCTGAAAGCCGATGCTTCTCGTTTTGTAGAACTCGGTTTGATGGGGGCTGTCTATCAAAGAGCTCGAGGGATCGCTTTGCCAAAAGTCGGACTTTTAAATATTGGTGCGGAAGCGCAAAAGGGCACCATCGAACACAAAGAAGCTTATAAGCAGTTGCAGCACCTATCAGAGAATGGGAAGGGTTTTGTTTTTGTCGGTAATGTGGAAGGAAGGGATGCTTTTTTAGGCAAGGTCGATGTGCTTGTGACTGACGGATTTACAGGCAATGTGTTCTTGAAAACAGCTGAAGGGGTTGCAGCTTTCTTGTTAAATCAGGTAGCTGCCCTTTTTGGAGAAAAATCCAGCGCTCTACGTTCCCGTATGCATTATACAGAGCATCCCGGAGCTGTGATTTGTGGGGTTGAATCTCTTGTTATCAAGTGCCATGGAGAGGGGAATCCAAAGAGTGTTGTACACAGTATTAGAGCTGCGATTTCCCTTCTTAATCAAGATTTTCTTGAAAAGATGAGACTTCTGGCAAAATAAAGAGAGTCCACATATCATCTCATTTTTATCTATCTTTTGAATATATATGAAAGAAATTTTATTAAATATTGAGTCGAAGGAGATTCGTTACGCGGTTCTAAAAAACGGCGTGTTACAGGATCTTGTAGTTGAGCGTAAAAAAAACAGACAGCTGACAGGGAATGTTTATAGAGGCAAGGTCACAAACATCTTGCACAACATTCAGTCTGCGTTTATCGACATTGGTGAAGAAGACAATGGATTCATCCACATCTCTGACATTTTAGAAAACACGCAAAAGTTTCAGGAAATGTTTGAGATGGATTTTGATTGGGATGCGGATCTTTCTAAGAAAGGAAGGAAAGAGAAAAAGGAAACGGATATTGCCAAGATCATGAAACCTCAGCAGCCTGTCCTTGTACAGGTTGTCAAAGAGCCGATTGGGACAAAAGGGGCAAGGCTGACATCCAACGTCTCTTTAGCCGGCAGATATCTTGTCCTGCTTCCGAATACACCGCATCGCGGTGTTTCTCGGAAAATCGAGGATGCAGGAGCAAGAGAGCAGTTAAAGCAGTTAATACGTTCTTTTGAGATGCCGCAAGATATGGGGCTAATTTGTAGGACGGCCAGTGTTCATGCAGAGCCGCAGATGTTAATCGATGAAGCCAATGAGTTGTTAAAAGCATGGCAAGATGTGATGGAAGGGTTTCAGAAAGCATCAAGACCCACTTGTCTTTACAAAGAAAGTGATCTGATCAAGCGCGCTGTTTTGACAGCTGTCGACAAAAAATTTGATCGCCTAGTTACAGATGACCCGGCCACGTATCAGCAGTGCAAAAGACTCTATGCTAGCTACGCAAATGAGCACCCGTTAAAAATTGAGTTGCACAAACATAAAACGCCTCTTTTTGAGCGCCATAACGTGGAAAAGGAAATTGAGAAAGCTTTAAAGAGAAAAGTGTGGTTGCCGTGTGGAGGGTATCTGTACTTCGATCGAACAGAAGCTATGTACACAATCGATGTCAATTCGGGCAGATCGTCTTCGCAAAATGTGGGTAGTGTTGAGGAGACGCTTGTTCAGATTAACATGGAAGCTGCAGAAGAAATTGCAAGGCAGCTGCGTATTCGGAATGTCGGGGGCTTAATCATTTGCGATTTTATCGATATGCGTTCTCGTAAAAACCAAAGGCGAGTCCTTGATCGTCTCAAAGAGGTGATGAAAGAGGATTCTGCCAAATGCACAATTTTAGGGATGAGCGAATTTGGCCTTGTAGAGATGACAAGGCAAAGAAACAGAGAGTCTTTGACGCAGACGCTTTTTACCCAATGCCCTTATTGTCAGGGCAGTGGCTTGATCAAAAGTCATGAGAGTGTTGTAATCGAACTAGAGCGCGCATTAAAAAAAGTGCTGCATAGGGAAGAAAAAGAGCTCAAGGTCGTTTGTCATCCGGAGCTCGATCGCTATCTCAATGCACATGGTAAAGAGGGGCTTCGTAAAATGGCCGGTAGAGCTAAGTCAGAACTGCTGTTTGGTAGTGATGATTCTTTGCATCTTAATGAATTTCAGCTGATTTCCTCGCATGGAACATCCATTGAAGTGTAAACCCTTTTTAGAGCTCCTAGAAGCTCATCATACGGCCGCTTTGGTTTCAGATAAGTATCTAAAAATTATTAGATCCTTCTATCTGGAATATAAGAAGGCTGTAGGTTCTTCTGTTAATGCCGACCTTATGTTCAGCACGCTTTTGAAATGCATTGAACAACAAGGAAAATGCGCTTTTGTATTTGAGCCATTTCACAGAAGGGTAAGGGTCCCTTTTGATTACTATCAATTCGGATTAGATTTCATCAATCCTCTTGTGGACTTTCCGCATTCAACTCTTAATGGGTCGAATGTGCTTAAAACCATTGCTCATCAGATAGAAAACAAAGAAAACGTTGTTTTTTTAGCGAATCATCAGACCGAACCTGATCCTCAAGTGATTTCTTTGCTCTTGCAAAAAGAGTTTCCCAAACTTGCGGAGGAGATGATATTTGTAGCAGGAGAAAGGGTGATTACAGATCCTCTTGCTATTCCTTTTAGTATGGGAAGGAATTTGCTTTGCATCTATTCCAAGCGTTATATCGACTATCCTCCGGAGTTAAAAGCAGAAAAGCAGCGGCATAATAAACGTACAATGGAACTCATGAGTGAGCTTCTATCGGAGGGGGGACAAGCAATCTATGTAGCGCCAAGTGGGGGGAGAGATCGACGTAATGGGCAAGGGGTGATAGAAGTGGCCCCTTTTGATGCGCAGAGCGTCGAAATGTTTTATTTGATGGCGCGTCGGGCAAGTCGACCTACACATTTTTATCCTATGGCATTGAAAACTTATTTTTTATTGCCCCCTCCGGAGACAGTACAGGTAGAGCTTGGGGAACATCGGCTGGCTCAAAAAGCTCCTGTGCATATTGCTATAGGGTCTGCTATCGATATGGAAGCTGCTTGCACTTCCAAGGACAAGCATCAAAGACGTCAGGAGCGGGCAACCTATATCTACAATCTAGTAGAGAAGGCCTATAAGGCTTTTCCTTGACTCTCCTGTTTTTTTACAATATTCTCTAAAATAAAAAAGGTGTCTATGCGACTTCTTACTATTTTAGCTTCCTTTGCTTTACTTTCTTTGCATGCAGATTCTTATCAGATTGTTTATAATGAAGCGGCTTTGCCTATTTTAACGCCTTCCTTAGAAGGGAGAGTGACCGAGAAGCTCATCTTGAGTAACGGTGTCCGAGTTTATTTGATTTCTGATCCGGGAATAGATCAGTCAGCTGCAGCGGTTGCAGTTGAAGTCGGGTCTTGGAATGATCCTAAAGAGTACCCTGGGACAGCGCACTTCTTAGAGCATATGCTTTTTATGGGAACCAAGGCATACCCTAATGAAAATGAATATTTTCAATTCATTCAGGATAGGGGAGGTGCAGTCAATGCTTTTACTGCGTCAGATCGCACAGTGTACATGTTGTCTGTAAATAACGATGCTTTTGAAGAGGCTCTTGATCGCTTTTCTCATTTTTTCATAGATCCTTTGCTATCAACAAACTGTATTAACCGCGAGCTCAATGCAGTCGATCAGGAGCATGCAAAAAATATAGAACATGATGGGTGGAGAGAGTGGATGGTATTAAAAGAGACCGCCAATCCTTCTCATCCTTTTCATGGTTTTTCTACCGGAAATGCAAAGACGCTCTCCGGGATCCCTTCTTCTGTTTTGAAAGCATGGTATGAGAAGCAGTATGGAGCAGAGAAAATGCACCTTGTACTTCTTTCTCCTTTGCCCATTGAAGAGATGCGCTCTTGTGCAATTTCTCGATTTTCTGCTGTGCCTAAGAGCCAAGGAGCTTCAGAGCAGGTCACTTCTTCTTTGTTTTCAGAGAAGCAGAAAGGGCATATGCTGTTTATCAAGCCTGTTAAAGACCTCAAAATGGTTTCTTTGGTCTGGGAGGTATCGGCTCCTTTTGTAAGAGACAATGATCGGCAGGTAGCCTCTCTTGTTGCGTATGCTCTTTCTAGGGATGATAAGGGGAGCTTAAGTCAGCTGCTAAAAACAGAAAAGATAGCGGAGGGAGTCGATATCGGCTGTAGCCGTTTGAGCGCGCAGACTCTTCTGTTTTCTATCGATATTGTTCTTACAGAGCAAGGACTCAAGCAGGTCGATACAGTCATTTCTCATGTCTTTGAAGCGCTTGCTAGGCTCAAGCAAGACGGGTATCCGGCTCATCTTTTTAATGAAACACAAACGATGGCAAAGTTAGGGTATCAGTACCAGTCGCGAGATGATGCTTTTGCAACCATTCAGAGGCTAGCATCTGCTATGCCGGATGAAGATCTTCTGACATTCCCGGAAAAAACACATATTCCGACACAATACGATCCGGTATTCATTCATGCTTTTTTAAGTGCTTTGAAACCTCAAGAGTGTGTTTATGTCGTTATCGCAGACCCTGCTAAGACACAGATTGCAACCGATCATAAGGAAACATGGTGCCAGGCAGAGTATGCAGTCAAGCCGGTTTCTAAGTCCCGGATGACCGCATGGAGCGGAATCTCTCCTAATCCACAGATTGTACTCCCTGAGGCCAATCCCTATCTCCCAGAGAATTTAACACTTGTGCAGCAAGAGGGAGTGTTAAGACCTTTGCTTATCGATTCAAGTGCCGGTAGTTGTGTGTATTATGCTTCCGATAATCGGTATAAGGTTCCCCAAGCAGCTTTTTTCTTTGAGTTTAAGTCACCTCTAGTACAAAGGGATGCTCATTCAAAAGTACTTGTCGATTTATATACTAGAGCGCTTCACGAAAAGTTATCACCGACCTTGACTCTGGCCTCTGTTGCAGGGATTGCATGTGAATTTAGCCCCACGGATCAAGGGGTTCTTTTGACTGTGCAAGGATATAACGACAAGGCCCCGCTACTTATAGAGGCGCTCTTCGATCAGCTACCTCATCTTGCAATTTCTAAAGAAGAGTTTGAGATTTATCGCACCTCGCTTTCTGCCTCTTATGACAATGCTTCTAAGGAGCTGCCTGTAAAACTTGCCATGCAAAAGCTCAATACAATCCTTTTTCACAATCCAAGTGCGCAAGATAAACTAGCAGCAATTCGAGGGATATCATACGAGCAATTTACTCAATTTTGTAGGGGGCTTTTTGAAAAGGTTTATACCGAAGGGCTTATGTATGGTAACATTTCATCTGATTATGCTCGTGTATTGTGGAACGGACTCAAAAACAAGTTAGGAAGTGCTCCTTTTCCTCGCAAGGATCACGCCTCTCGTAAGATTTTTGTGTTAGATGAGCCTCCTTGCAAGGTGGCTGAACTGACAGACAGGCAGGGCAGTGGCGCACTCCTTGTCTTGCAAGAAGGTCCATTTACATTTCCTTCCAGAGCCTCGCAGCAAGTCTTAGGATTTGCTTTAAGAGAAGCTTTTTTTGATACGCTTCGTACCAAGCAACAAACAGGGTATATTGCTAAAGCATGGGATGCAGAGGAAGAAAGGCAGCTGCTCCAATTTTTTGCTGTGCAATCGTCAACGCGTGCTTCGCAAGATTTGCTTGCCCGCTTTGATCTGTTTATCGAAGAGTTTGACCGCGATTTAGAAAATAGAATTTCAGAAGGAAGATTCGAGAGCATCCGCTCCAATTTGATTACTCTTTTAAAGATGCCGCCTGAAAACATGTCTGGCATGGCGGCTCAGCTCGACATGTTGGCTTTTGATTATGCGGATTTTGAGTGGATCGATAAGAAAATTGCCGCTTTGCAGGCGCTCTCTTATCAGAGTTTTTGTGAGGATGCCCACCGATTTTTGTCATATCAATCCAAAAGGATTGCAGTGCTCATGCAGGGGGTGTTATCCCAAGATACACCGTTGTATTACCGCACAGTATCTGCCGATGAGATCCGCTCTTGCGGCTCTTTCCAAGCAGTGCGTTAGAGGGAAGGAGCGCCCTCTGTAGAGATAGGGTATCCAAGTAGCGGATTAAAGCTGTTCTTCGAGTGCATTTGCACAATGTATGACACGATGCCGCCAATGATTGACAAGGAAGCCACTATCTCTATAAGACCTCTTACCATATTGGCAATCCCATGAAGCATATGCACACGTCCAATTTCACAATTCTCTTTAAACACTTCTCGAGAAGAAAAGCAGCTTCCAATCAAACCAACCGTCCCGATAAGAAAGCTGTTCAAAAATTGCATAAAACCCGCAAAGGAGCGAATTAATGCAAATAGAGCACCAACAAGAGGAATAGTTGCTGCCTTGTTAAAAACATATTCGGTTCGGCTGCAAAGCTCTTCAAAGCCTGTCTTCTGATTATATTTTATCCAAGGTTGAAATTTGTCATCTGCATAGATGTGGAATCCTAGGTTGCAAACGGTTCCCAAGACAGAAGCTCCTAGGATGCCCTCTATGGATCCTCGTACCTGATTGAGCATCCCATGCACGATATCTCTGCCTCCCATCTGGCGCTGTTTGCGGTATTTGGGGTCATCTGAAAAGATCGATCCTACAACTCCGATGGTTCCGATGATCCCTCCTCCGGTTGCTTGGCAAGCCCCCAAGAGGCAGCGTATAGCGCCTGAATATATACTAAGAAGGGGAATTGCACCTGCAATATTGAATTCTCTTTCAATTTCGGTAAGAAAATTATCAGCAGACCCGATGGGTTTATAGATGTCCACTCTTTCAAAAAACATAATTCCACCTTAAAATTAAACCAGTCTATTTTATCTTTTATTTCATTTAATCTCAAATTAATCTATTTTTTATTATATTATTTAAAAATAATAAGATGCAAAGGCCGGAGTTTAATGGATGTTTGAAAAGATTACTCTAACCCTAAACGATTCTAAGTGAACAGGCTGGTACTCTCTGTGTAATCTGAGTTTCGAGCTTCTTTCATAGCAGCCTTTGCACATCTTTTATATAATAAAATAAACTACAATTGTGATGTTTGTTTTTTTAATATTTTCTCAATACCGATTGATCTTTTTTAATTTAAAAAATAACAACATTTGTTGTTTATTATATTTTTGTGATAAAATTTTAATAAAAAAGAGGAGCTAATGGCTTTAGCAATATTAAAACGGGGTTGCTCAGTAGCATACACAGCCAGCAAGATAACATACAAGGCGGGTTTAGCTGCCTCAAAACCGCTTTACTGGGTTGGCTCAAAACCACTTTTCTGGCAAGTGAATGCAGGGGTGATTGGACTTGGAGCTGCGGTTTATGCGGCGCGCCTGTTTGCAGAAAATATATTAAAGCCGATTTGGAGCACAACTTCCGCTGTTGGATTAGAAGCTTATACTTTAGGTGAAGCTGTGGTTACAGGAATCGGAAATGGCGTCCGAGTCATTGCGGCGATGCCAGGCCATACTGTAGCAGGTATTGTAAGCGTGGCAAAAGCGATCTTGGTTACGCCGGCTATCTTAGCCTTTACGGTAATAAAGGGAGCAGAATTCGTTGTGCGCATCCCCTATGCTATAGTAAACAATGTCTATAATTTAGGAGCATCGGTTTTAGCGACTCCAGCTGCAATTGCTAAATGGGCTGGAGAAGGTATTGCGGGTGGTATTAGCTATGTTGCATCTGGATTTATTGCGCAAGTTGTAACCAAAGTGTCCGGTGATGTCAGCTACACTATGCTTGAAAAGGGCAGAGAAGCTGTCACTGAGGCTATCAAGCAATTAACAAAAGATGTTACCTTCAATGTACTTCCTTATGCGGTGGTTGGGCTGACGACAATTGTCGGCACGCCTCTTTTAGCTCGCTATTTATATCAAAAGGCAATTTATAACTTGGGAAAACCAGCTCTTGCAGCAGAAATGCACTTTGCTGGTCTAGACAGTGTTACACATCGGATCAAAGAGATGGGCAGCCTGATATTCAGTACTGTCAAATCGGGGGCTATCTGGAGCCTTGGAGCATTTGTTGGCTTGCAGGTGGCAACGGCCGGTGCGATAGGAAGCGGATTGTATTGTATGCATAGGATCGAGAGCCCATCATATGGGTCCTTTGGATACGATCTCAACGCCTGGGGCAATTACCGTAAAGCAATCCGTTCATGCTATCAGAGCTTCCTAGAACCTATTGATACACACTATACAACGGCCTTGTATGCTGCGCCCATGATTGGTTTTGCTGCAGGCGCTGCATGGCATTTGGGGTGTGAATCATGGTCAGCAATCAAAAGGTTATGGAACCGGTATGAACCAAAGCCCCTGTTTGATAAAGCGCTGTCTGATCAAATCGATGAAATTGCAAACGCAACGTATAATCTCCAAAAAAATGGGGGATTTTACCAAAACGTCCTTCTCTACGGTCCTGGAGGTACTGGAAAGACGATGGTTGCTAACGCCATTTTAAAAGGGGTACAAAAGAAAGGAGCCAAGATCAATTGGATTAAGATGACAGGGGCCTCTCTTGCGCAGTACATCAAGCGTGGAGAGCATATTACTGAGCTCAATAGACTCTTTGAGCAGATCAAAAAATCCTCTCATCCAACCATCCTTTTTATCGATGAAATCGAAGCTCTTGCAATGGATAGAGACAAGATGGATCGCTCAGAATTATTTGAGCTGATCGATACTTTCCTCAGTCACACAGGAGAGCCTAGCTCGAAATTTATGATTATTGGCGCAACCAATAAAAAAGAGCTGGTCGATCCTGCCTTACTTTCTCGTATGGACTACAAACTCAAAATTCATCCTCCGGGAGTCACAGAGCGTGTGCGTATTCTCACTCAAGAAGTGAAGCACTTTTTTTCCTCAAAGGAGCGACAGACTTTACTAAATCAAGCCGCGATTGAGCGACTTGCAAAAGGAAGTGCAGGGCTTACAGGCAGGGCTTTGTGTAAAATGGTCAATGCGATCTATGCAAAGAAAAAAACATCTAAAGATGGCCGGCTGACAAAGGAGATGATCTCAAGTGTTCTCTCCGTATTTGTAAGCCAAGAGCGGGCCGGACTCTCTTTCTGGACAAGAGCTCTTTATGCATCAGGACTGAGAAACTACTAATAACAAACCCAATAAATGATTTCATGTTTATTGGGTTTAATGTGATTCTTATAGACTTCGTTCAACAGATAATTCTAGGATCTTTTTAGAGCGCATCAGAGCGGTGTCGATATGGGAAAAAATGTTCTCAGCACCGATAGTATGGAATAGGCCAAAGCGTATGAGATCTTTTTTTATGGAATCTCGTACCCCGGAAAGAAGCAGAATAACGCCCTTTTTTTTGCATTGGCTATGAAACTCTTCGATGGCGTACATCCCGGAAGCATCCATGACAGGGACAAAGCGCATGCGCAGAATGAAAATTTTTGGTGGCAGTGCAAAAGTGTGCAGTAAATCTCTTAGTATGTGAGCTGCACCAAAGAAAAAAGGCCCTTGGATTTCATAGACTTCAACCCCTTCAGGAACCATTTTTTTAGAGATGTTTTCGGTATCGGTATTTTCAGGGAAATCCATGTTTTGCTCTTGAAAAACTTGCGCAGGGGGGGTCGCTTTTGATTGTTGACTCATGCGCTTCATAAACATAAAGCTGGCAAGAATCATCCCTGCTGAGATGGCCACTGTAATATCAATAAATACGGTCAGCAAAAAAGCGGTTAATAGAATGAGAATGTCGCCTTGAGGGGCTCTCAATAGCCGAATGAAATGACCCATTTCGCTCATGCTCCAAGCTATCATGATAAGGACAGCTGCCAGTGCTGAAAGAGGAATTTGGCTGACGATAGGAGCAAAACAGTACAAGATCAATAGCAAAACAAGTGCATGCAGCATGCCCGCAACCGGGGTTTGTGCGCCTGTTTTTACATTGGTCGCTGTTCTGGCAATGGCGCCTGTAGCCGGAATGCCACCAAACAGGACAGATCCAAAATTGGCAATCCCTTGCGCTACGAGTTCACAATTTGAGCGGTGTCTGCCTCCAATCATCCCATCGCCAATCACCGCGGAAAGCAGAGATTCTATAGCCCCAAGAAAGGCAATAGTGAGTCCATCTGTAAATATTTCTTTAAATTTGTCGATGGGGATAGATAGGCAAGGCAGAGAAGGTAGTGGCAAGTTTCTGGGAATTTCCCCAAATCGCGATTGGATAGTGTCTACGGGCAAATGGAATAATACGCATACTGTCGTTGAAAGGACAATCGCGCTAATACCCCAAGGCAGCCAAGGAGCAAAACGGCGTATGCATAGAATGACTCCCAGTGTGCCGGCTCCCAAAGATAGAGTCACAGCATCAAAAGAAGGAAAAGCTTTGAAATAGCAAGCCCATTTCTCTAAAAAATCCGCAGGAGGAGACGCCATATGGAGACCGAAAAAATCTTTGATTTGGGAGGAAAAAATAAGTACAGCGATTCCCGTGGTAAAGCCGATCACAAGCGGATGCGGTACATATTTAATCCAAGAGCCTAAACGAAAAATGCCTAACAGAAGTAAAATGACAGCTGCGATGAGCATGGACAAGCATAATCCGGTATAGCCGGTTCTTTGCATGATCCCATAGACAATTACAACAAAAGCACCCGTCGGGCCGCCGATTTGCACACGGCTACCCCCTAAAAGAGACGTCAAAAAGCCAGCAATGATTGCTGTGTATAGGCCTTTTTCAGGCCCAACATCCGAGGCGATAGCAAATGCCATAGCCAGAGGAAGAGCAATGACCCCGACTGTTAACCCTGCTGCTAAATCTTTTTTGAATGTTGCGAGCTTATATCCCTTGCGAAAATAGAGATACGACTTAGGAATAAATTCATGTAACTTAGAAATAGTCACGGAGCTCCTATCAGACCTCTTGCATATCCATATATAACAGGGATGACTAGATTTTTCCAGGCAAAAGCCGTGACTCGGTGGTAATTTTGTTAGAGCTTCATGTTGTGATAGACAGTATCCACGTCATCGAGTGATTCGAGATACTCGATAAGGTCGTTATTTAATTTTTGATGCTCTTCGCTGCATTCGACATATAGTTTCGGGAGTAAAGAAAGCTCCGCCTCCTCACAGGCAATCCCTGCGGACTCTAGGCTTTCTTTTACCTGAAAAAGGGATTCCGGAGGGGTTGTGATGATAAATGTGTCGTCGCCTATCTCAAAGTCCTCAGCGCCGGCCTCTGAGGCCATTAAGAAAAGGGCGTCCTCATTCGCCTTCGATTTCAGAACTTGAATGATCCCTTTTTTTTCAAAGTTAAAGGCAACAGATCCGGGATTTGCAATGGTTCCCCCTTTTTTGTTTGTGGCAATACGCATGTCGGAAGAAATGCGGTTTTTATTGTCTGTCATCACTTCCGCAATGATCCCCACACCGCCATAACCATAGAGTTCGTAGGTCATCTCGATATAGTCGGCCTGGTCTGCGCTACTTGCTTTTTTGATATTGCGCTCTACATTGTCATTGGGCAGGTTTGCGGCTTTTGCTTTTAGAAGAACAGCGCGTAGCTTAGGATTGGATTTGGGATCCGGTCCGCCTTGTTTCACAGCACTGATGATCTCTTTGACAATCCGTGAAAAAATCTTTCCCTTGATCGCATCCGCTTTTCCTTTGCGGTGCTTGATGTTTGCCCACTTGCTATGTCCTGCCATTAAAAAAATAACTTCCTGTTTTCTTTTTCCCACTTTTTCACAGCTTCATACTCGGCAAACTCCCTTTCTTTCTGACGAAATGCAGGGTGGTGAATGGCTCTTCTACCTGACCTATGCTTGAGAGGCGGGTATACGCTGTGGAGCATCTCATGATATACAATAAAGTAAATAAATGGGGAGGGAAATTCGGGGGAATCAAGCATCCGGTGTATCCGAATCCTCTGTGTTCTAAGGCAGTATGAGCCTAAGCGTCTAGAGCGTCTGGCCTTTTTATCTTTATTTCCAGACCATTCAATATGCAAGTTAAGCTTGCCTTCAAAATAGGTCTGGTTTACTTCTTGGTAGATCGTTTGCAGATTGTAAATCTGTCCTTGTAGAACAGGTGGGGGACTAGATTTTTTTTTAGTTTTAAGAATTTTTAAGAAAGAGAATAGCTTCCGCGGCACGCTTTGCACTTTTATGCCCCTCAAGAGTCTGTATCAGATGATCACACTCATTTTGAATCATCTCTCTATTTTTGTCATCGCAAAGCAAAACAGCAGCCTCTGCAATTTGTTTTGCTGTAATAGAGGCTCCTATAAACTCCTTAAAGATCTCTTTGCCTGCAATGATATTCACAAGGCAGTAGAAGGGAAGGCGGATTTTTAAAAGGGAATAGGCGATCCACTGGTCGAGCTTGGATGTGGCATAGATGACAACGGTTGGAACGCGGTGGAGTGCAAGTTCTAAAGTGACAGTGCCGGACTTAGCAATGGAGAAGTAGGAGGCTTTCATCAGCTCATAAGAGAGGTGCCCGGGGACATAGACAAAAGGAAAAGACCCTTGCGGAACAAGACCCTGTGATGAAACAGAGACGGCAAAAGTAAAATCGGACCCAAGAGATTCACAGGCTTTAATCATAAGAGGAAGATTGCGCTCGACTTCTTTTTTTCGGCTTCCCGGAAATAGGGAAATGATCCGTTTGCCTTTGGGTAGCTCCAAGGGTAGATCCACGTGGGAACGCACTTTTTCTAGTAGAGGATTGCCTACAAAGAGTGTCTTTAGAGGTGTCCCTTCAAACAGTTTTGTCTCAAAAGGGAGTACGCAAAGTAAAAGGTCAAGATGCTCTATCATAAGAGGAATCCTTTTTTTCCCCCACGCCCATACAGAAGGGCAGATAAAATGCACCCATTTGCCCTTGAATCCCTTTTTTCTCAAAGATTTTAGGAGGCGTAAGTTGAATCCTGGGTAGTCGATAGTCACAACGACCTTGGGGTGAAGTGAAAGAATCGAACGCACAACTTTGTAAAAATGAAACAAGAGTTTAGGTAGAGTCAGGAAGACATCGACAAAACCCATCACTTGAAGCTTTTCCATTTCCATAATACAAGTAAAGGGGTGAGCGCGCATCAGAGGGCCGCCGACGCCTGCGATTTTTAGGTGCGGATCTATTTCAAGAAGGGCGGCAATCAGACGCTCTCCGTGCAGGTCTCCACTTTTTTCTCCGGCGATTAGAAACAGATCGTAGCTCATTTTCTTCTGCGCCTTCTTCTTGGGCGCTCTGTTCTCGGTGTTTCGTTAGCTGTTGCCCATTGTTCTACTAAGATCTGAAATGCAGGCTCCAAAGAAGCTCTGAGTTGAAAAAACTGCAGAGCAAGAGAGAAGTCAGGGTCTTGAGGGACATGCAGGCGACGATGCTTTTTCTTTTGAAGAGGGGTAAATCGGTATTGCGAAACCAAAATCGAAAGCAGGCTACACTTCATTTTACGTGATAGCTGAAGAAAAGGTAAAAAGAGCTCATGGATGAAGTTCCCTGCCTCTTCACTCAGTTTTCCTAAGTGGGGGGTCGGTTCATGATCCGCATATTTGGATTTAATCCTTTTGTCAAAAAGAGGGAAAGCAAGGCACGCAAGAAGGATAGGCCTTTCCATAAGAGGGACGGCGGGGTCTTTTCTTTGTGTGTCCAGCTCTTTAAGGAAGGAGAATACACCCTCCTCTTCTTTAGAAGAGAGAGCCTCTCCTAATGCCGGAAGAATCAAATCTAGAAAACCATGCTGTCTTAAAAGGCGTATGAATGGATCCGAGGCACCGGATTCGAGCATGCGCAGTAGCTCTTCTAAAACTCTAACAGGAGAGCTTTTAAGGAGTTCTTTGCGACATTCTACAAGTGCGGTAAGGGCGGCGGGATCGATTTGAAAGCCAAACCGCGCCTGAAATTTGAGAAGTCTGAGCATGCGCACAGGGTCTTGACGAAATCGGATGAAAGGTTGGCCAATCGTACGCAGTAGTTGTTGTTTTACATCTGCATATCCGTCGACATAGTCGATGATCTCTTCTGTTGCAGGATCGTAAAATAAGCCATTAATGGTAAAGTCACGTCTCAAAACATCTTGCTCGGGAGTCCCCCACTCATTATCGCGTAAGATGAGAGCATCGGTTTCGTTGTCTCCTGAGCGAAAGGTGGACACTTCTAAAATTTTCTTCCCAAATCGTATATGTGCCAGGCGAAATCTTCGTCCTATCAAAATACAATTTCGAAATAATTGCTTGATTTCTTCCGGCTTTGCAGAGGTGGAGATATCAAAATCTTTAGGAGAGTGCCCTAAGAGTAGGTCGCGTACACCGCCTCCCACTAGATAGGCGGTGTGTCCATGCGCTCTCAATTTTTCCATTACATAGAGCGCTTCTCTGTCGACTTTATCAAGGGAGATGGCATGAACGGAGGCTGGATAGGTTTGCTTGACCATATGAAGAGCCACTCTAGAAAACAGGAGGGAAAAAGTCAATATTTAGAGCTAAGAATTGTTCTTTCCAGTGGAAATGATCAAGAAGTCCCGCCGTTGGTCTTTTTAAAATCGTATAGGCCGCAAAGAGGGCTTCGATTGAAGCAAGACCTCTTGCCGGGTCAATGCATCCGGTTTGTTTTCTAGGATAGGCGGTGACAAAGTGGTTGGGTAAGCTTCTTTTTTGCATAGACGGAAGCTGTTTTTCCATGGTTTGAGCATACTTCCATGTGCCGTCGATAAGGCATAGTCCTAAAGAGGCATCTGCTTCAGTGAGAGGGGGTGCATCCATGCATAAGAGGACATACCCATTTAAAGGAGGTAGTACTTCTTGAGGGTAGGTAAAAAAGTGGATGTCGGGTCGCTTTTCTAAGCCTCTAAGAGAACACTTTTTTAAATTTTCCCTGCGGTGACGCCAGATTATGGTAGGCGAAAATTTCATAATTTTCTATATGTTGAGAAAAATCCATCCATTCTAATGAAATATCTACTTTTTTGCAATCTATTGTGGAGTGCTCTATGCGCTTTGACATTAGATGAGTGCATTGAGACAGCAGAAAGGCGCAATCAGCCGATTGTTTGCCTTTGTCTTGCACAGCCCGATTCTCCTTGGGCGGCTTTTTTGCAAAAGCATCTAATCGATGATCCTCTCTTTGCTTATGAGTTGAAAAAAACGGCCTTGCTGTATGTGGTAAAAGGGGAAAACCCATTCGATGTGAATTCTGAAATCGTGCTTCTGGATCCAAGAGGAGTACCTTTTGCAACGCTTGAATATGATGGTTCTCAAGCTGTGCTCTTTGCTCAAAGGGTTATGCAGACAATCGAAAATTTTCATGCGATTTGTCTTGCCCTAGAACAAGGGCTATCTCAAAAAAGCGAAGAAGAGCTCAAAGAGTTGTATTTTAAAGCGGCGTCTTTATCTGACCCTTCTTTTTGTGGGGCTTTATTGAAGGTCGGGATGGAGCGTGAAAAGGGAACTTTTTTTCAGCTAGAAAAATATGCAAGGCTCTTAAAACAGCATAAGTTAAAAGATCCGATAGTCCGTAAATTGCGTCGCAAGATCTTGGCAAAAGATCCGGGTAATAAACAGTATGCTCATAGAGACATTGCCTGGTTAGACTTTCGGAAAAGATCAGAAGAATTGCCTTCACCTGCATCTGTCAAAAAAGTGATTGCGCCTCTTGTTTCTTATCTTAAACACTTTTCAGATTCTGAAAGGTGGAAGATCGAAATGCGGATTGCCGAGTTTCTTTTTTCCAAAGAGGTGCAAGATCTGTCTTATAGCTATGCAATACAAGCGTATCAAGATGCTCCGCAAGAGGCAAAAGAAGATGTGAAAAAAATCATTGCTTACATGGGATGGACTCTGTGAATAGTTGGAAAAGACAAGCAACGCGCCCCTTAGGAATTATCTGTGGCGCAAGCAAAGATCAGGAGTGGTTGCTTCCCACATGGTGGGAGCGCTATACGGCTTTTCATAGTTATCCCGTCACTTTCTGTGACTTTGGGATGAGTCAAGAGAGCCTTGCATTTTGTCGCAAGCGTGGCGAGGTGATTTCCATTGAACTTGACCCCCTTCTCATTGCCACTAAGGAAGAGCTGCCGCTTCGATGGGTGGCTCACGCACACTCTGTCTATGGCCCCAGAGTATTTGATTTTCGCCTCCAATGGTTTAAAAAGCCTTTTGCGCTCCTTTCTTCTTGTTATAAAAAAGCCCTTTGGCTCGATCTTGACTGTGAAATCTTGCAGTCAATAGAGCCTCTTTTGTCACAGGATCTTGCTGAGGATGCATTGGGCCTTGTGCGCGACTACCATCATCCCGCTCTTTTTGCAGATATCAAATACAATGGGGGAGTGATTTTATTTCACCATGGCAATCGTTTGCTGCAAAAGTGGGCAGAGCAATCGCTTGAAAAAAACCACCTGTTTATAGGAGATGATCAGCTCCTCTCTTACCTCATTGCGCAAGGAGAAGGCAAAGTGCTTCCTTTAGAGGAAATTTACAACTGGAAACCTTCTCGAGGTGTCAATCCAAGCGCTGTCATCATGCATTGGGTAGGGGATGCCGGAAAAGCGTATCTGCGCAAGTGGGGAGGGATCAAGCCTGCCTTTCATAAAAGTGTGGGAGAACCTTTTAGTTCCACGCCATGAGGATGCAGCTTGACCTCAAGGCATCCTCCCTGCGTGGATATTTTGGTTTCACGACAGCCTAAAGCAAAAGCACAAGCAATCGACCCTGTTCCACAGGCAGCAGTTAGCCTTTGGACTCCTCTTTCATAAGTTTTGACATAACAGATGCCTTCTTGATTTATATGATAAGCGTTTAAATTAATTCCTCTTGGGAAAATAGACTTGAGAGTATTGAGTTCTCTTCCTTTTTTTAACAGCTCTTCTTCTGTGTAGTTCCCCTCTATGACAAGATGGGGCTCAATGACCTCAACATAGGCAAGGTTTTCTTTGTGGCAGAGGGCGCCATTGTCTGCAATAAACAAGGGATTGATCTTTCTGGAAGGCAGAGGAAGAGTAATGGAATAGATGCCTTCCCCGCATGAAAGCAGAGGATGTAGTCCTTGCGCTGTCTTAAGGGAAAATCGTGTAAACCGGGGGTGATATTTGAATAGATAAGCTCCGCAGGCAAGGGCTCCATTGCCGCAAAATTCAGCAAAAGTGTTGTCTTGACCGAGCACGCGCATTGTAGCAATAAGAAAAGATCCTTGCTCTTCTTTATCTGTCAAGATAAGCGCATCATCCCGATTTTCCTGTATTAGATAAGCGTGGATTTTTTGGAATGCTTCAGAGTTTAATTTGGTGTCTAAAGCATCGACCAGGATAAAAGTGTTGCTGTTTGTATTTGCTAGGTGGAATTTTAGCATGTTTTCTCCCCCACAAATAAAGTGGTTCCTTCCCCTGTCACAGAAAACACCTTTGCTAATTCGGAAGGGACATGTCCCTGTAAGTGGTAGATCTTTTCGTACAATGGAGGGTAAATAGTGCAGATTCTAGTGCAAGAAGTAAAAGGCGTGTCATCAGTGCAGCGGAAATAGGAGGTGCTTGAAAAAAGATGTCCGGAGCCACTTCTTGCTTCATATCCAAGAGCCATTGCATAGGAAAAAATTTCTGCTATCTGACAGAGCAGGCGTTTGTCCTCTTGCAATAGTTGTTTTTCATCCGCAGAAAATCCTCCATGAAGAAGCAGATCTTGTTTAAGGGATCCTTCTAGCACAATGATTGCAAAAGATCCTTCTTTTTCAAACAAATCAGTTACCGTATGCATCGAGGGCGCCTTAAAAAGACGATAGAATTCTTTGCTGAAAGGATTGCTTAAGAACGCCATGACCTGTTGCTCTTTTTCAGAAATTGTGTTCGTTAAATAGCCTTGTGCGGAGGAAATGTCGAGCATGATGACTTTTTTGCCCGGAATTTTCTTCTGGTAGGCCAAAAGCAAATTGCGCATGTCTTCCGGGGAAAAATAGACTCCTTGCTCGATAGCTTGACAGGAAAGATTCAGCGAGCAACAGTCTACAAGTTGTCCACTGTTCTTCTTGTTGCTGCAAGGCTGGAATGTAAAAGATTGATTCCATGCTTGGAGGGTCCATCCTGACTGATTTACAGAAATTGTTATAGGTAGAGCCGACATAAAATATTCCTTATGGATTAAAAATTTTACAAGATATTTGGAAGTAAAAAAGGAACTACCGCCGTCGGCTGGACGGGAGAGAGGATGGAACGGATAAAAGTGTAAGGTTGCAGATCAACATACATCTACTCCGAGCTTCGCAAATGATGATACCTTAAGATGGGAATTTAAGACAATCTTTCAAGGTGGAGTGATATAACGCTTTGTTTGTCAAGCGATGACGCAGCAACCTTGTTTTTCTGGTGACTTACCACTCTCTTGCAATGAGTGATCCGTTTTTTCAGTTGTAAAAAAGGGGGGGATTAGAGGGTTGTTACGAGTATTGAGATCTTCTATGTCCATCATGTTAGTCTCATGAGGGGACACCTGAAGTTGTGGGGGGCTGCTCATAATAGCAGAAGACTCTTCTTGGGGTATCAACAAATCGGCTTCAGATAGGGCATTAGTGCCTGATTCTTCTGACAACAAGGTAAAAGCTTCGGCTGCTTGTTTTGCTGTAATTCTTGTAGAAGAGTTGGGGTCCAACATGTCGGCAATAATTCGATCTATTCGAGATCCGGTGTTGTATAAATGGTCTCTAAATAACGCCAGCTGTTGGGCTAGATTATTAAAATCGGTAATTTGTATGCAATTTCCTGTGAATGAGCAAGGGTAACGATTTGTCCCGCGGCAAGCATTACAAGAATAGGAAGAAGGTGTGATCTTAATTAAAGGGGTAATCCGCTGGATTTTTAAAAATACAAGAGCTAAAGCATAAATATCGGAAGGAAACATTTGATTGAATTGTACGTGCGTGAAAAACCTGTCTTTTATGAAAGTATCATTTTGGCGCTTGCAGAAATCCGTATATAGCTGAACGGCCTCTTTGTCCCATTCAGACCACGTTTTGGGCAACGCGCCGGGTGTCTTTGCAAAAAATCTGGTGGTGTTTATCTCTTGTTGAAGAGTCTTGTTCCAAGATTGCTCGAAATCCTCTTTACAACGTTTTTGGTATGATTTAGAGCTGTTTATCGCCCATTTTAATAGTGTTTTTTCCGGAGAGAAATAGGAGAAAGTTCCTCCCAGTTTTTGGAGTGTTATAGGAGTCAGAGAATCCATGGCCAGCCCGAAATCATTAAAGGTGGCTGTTATGATTTTACCTCTTACGTCATTCTCAATGAGAATATTGGCGGGTTTGATATCGTGGTGAACCATTTTCCCTTCATCGTGCATTCTTGCGAGTTTCCGGGTCAACTCTCTACAAATACGCTTCAGATCATCTGTATTAAGATCGTATACGGTTTCCAATGTGGAGGTATAGAGTGTCGAAAAGAAAATAGGAAGACGGGAAGGGGTTTCGAGTTTAGCTAGAATGCGGGGAGCACAGTCCCATTTAGCAGCTTGTTCGCACAGGCGTACTTCGTTTTGAAGACTAGGGTTCTTCCAATCTGACATGTGTGTCTTAAAAGCATTTACAGCGCACCATAAAATGGTCACATCCTTTCTGTTGTTATAGCTGAGTAATATCCCGGAATAAACGGTCTTGAAACTCCCTTCTGCTTTCCAAATTTTGTGTTCCATATGCAAACATACTTGTCTTGCCTCGGGTGTATTGGCAGGAGGAGTTAACTCATCTAAAACATGCAAAGTATTGATATAGGCTGCATCTGTGGGTAGGGGAAATGTAGTTAGCGGGAGGCTAAGCCCCTGTATTACCCGCTCTGAAGTTTTTCTTCCTTGTAAAACATCGGAAGCAATTTCTGATAGTTTGACAATGCTGAAAGAGTGTGCCGGCAAATTAAAATGTGCAGACAGGCTCCTGGATAGCTCTGAAGATAAATCTACAGGGTTGTTGGCTAATGGGGGTATCGCGATCATTACTGTGGTGCCCCTCGTCTTTTTTTCATCACATGGTTTCTCACTTGCGATGTAAGTAGAGCTGTTGCAACTAAGGGATCATGAGGCATAATCGTGCCGGCCGTTTTCTTGACAAGAGCATTGTATTCATCCTGCTTTGTAGTTGAAGTCATGGATTGGAAGATTCCAAAAGCAGCTAAGTTTACTTTTTGCTGACATGTTGAACATGCGCTTATAAATCGTACCGATCCGTTGACTTGCGCAGAACAACAGGGTTTAGAATCCGGCAAATTCCTGCTACAGACAGAGCAAGGGGTTGACATAATATGTCCTATGTTTGATATTTTTTATTTCGGTTTTAATTATAAACTATTGCGATTTAGTTTTAAATTTTTATATTTCTAGTCGGATTTGCTTAATAATCAATAACTTGCCAAGAAGTGACCCTGAGAAGGTCCTTGGGGATTTCAAAAAGGAAGCGGGAAGGGGAGGTAGTGACCTCTTTGCCCAGTCGTTTCCGCTTGCGAGCCATACTAAGGGAAAGGTATTGCTTGGCTCTTGTAAGAGCCACATACATCAGCCTGCGCTCTTCTTCTAAGCCCGTATCCATGAGGCTTTTTTCATGGGGGATAATGTGGTCTTCAAGGGCCACAAGATAACAAGATTTGAATTCTAGTCCTTTTGCGCTATGGAAAGTCATCAGGTTCACCGCATCTTCCCCTTTATCGGAGGATTCTTTGCGGAACTCTTTGTCAAGAGAAGTGGAGCTGAGGAAGTCGGCAAGAGAAGGGGATTCGGCTTCTTCTTCATAAATGGAGAGGGCGTCTACGCAGTGAGCGACATTTTCCCATTTGAAATCTTTCATTTGGTCTGTTTTTGTGTGGTCGGCAATCGCTTTTTTATAATCGATTGTGTCGATGAGTTGAGAAAAGGCTTCATGTAGAGGAGACGTTGCAAAGTGGTCTTGGGCTTCTTGGATCAGTTTTACAAAAGTAGAAATACCGGCAAGGGCTGTCGAAGAGAGTTCCATCTTAAGAGAGGAGGAAAGGGGGGAGGCAATCTCTTCAAGCAGGTTCCATAAAGGGATATTGTGTTGTCTATTCCACTGGGTCAATAGGTCTAAAGTTTGAGTAGAAATGCCTCGCCTGGGGACGTTGATAATGCGCAAAAGCGCTTCTTGATCCAAGGGATTGGCAATTACGCGCAAGTAAGCGATGAGGTCTTTAATTTCTGCGTATTCAAAAAAAGAGGTGCCTCCAAAGACTCGGAAGGGAATGCCGCGCACCCACGCACCCTCCTTTTCATAGAGCGCTTGTTTCAGGGCCAGCTCAAAGGGGCGTGAGAGAAGATTCGAGCGATAAAGGATCGCCATCTCTTTCCAGGGAATGTTTTGTTCTTTGCGCAAGAGCACCATCCGTTGCACAACGGATTGTGCTTCTTCCATTTCTGTGGGGGCATGGAAAAGTGTAATAGGATGGGAAGAGGGGAAAGCGCTCCAAAGTGTTTTAGAATGCCGTTTTTGATTGTTAGCAATCACTGCATTTGCGGCTTGCAAAATGGTAGGTATTGATCGATAATTTTGCTCAAGACGAATGACTGTATTAGCTTCAAATTCTAAGATGTTTTTCACCTCTGCGCCCCGCCAACCGTAGATCGACTGATCATCGTCCCCTACAACGCAGAGATTTCCATATTTTAAAGAGAGAAGGTGGGCTAGGCGATACTGGATCGGGTTAGTATCCTGGTATTCATCGATCATGATATACCGGAAGCGCTCTTGGTATTTTTCTAGTACAGCAGGAAATTTTTCAAAAAGTTCGAGGGTCAGCAATAGCAAGCCATCAAAATCGACTGCATTATAGGCGCGCATCGATGTTTTAAGGTGGTCGTATAGATCGCAGCTAAAGGTGTCGTGCCAAGTCGGATTTTCAGGGAGATTTACGCGGGGAGACACTCCTTTTGCTTTGGCATCCAAGAGTTTGTCGAGGGTTTTCTCCAGGGAAGGGAGTTCTCCTTCTGTCTCTAGCAGATGGCGAGCCAGTGACTGTGTTAGCCGTTTTACATCTTGCTCATCGTAAAGAGAAAATTGGGTAGTGTAGCCTAGATGTGTAATCTCTTTTCTTAAAATCTGCATGCAAAAGCTGTGGAAGGTGCAGAGTTGTACTTTTTTTGCTTGGGCAGCGGGGATCAGTTTTGCGACTCTTTGTCTCATTTCAGTGGCGGCTTTATTGGTAAAGGTAAGCCCTAAGATAGATTCAGGAGGGGTGCCTTGAGAGATAAGATGAGCAATCCGATGGGTCAGAACACTTGTTTTCCCACTGCCGGCCCCGGCTAAGATGAGGACTCGACCGGTAGTGGTAAGGACGGCTTCTCTTTGTTTGTCGTTGAGGTGGGTAAACATAATTTTGTTTTTAAAAGCAATTCTTTTAATTCAAAAAGAGCTTCTTGATAAGAGAGCTCTTTTGGAGGTAGTTGGGGGGTAATATTTATGTTAAACCCCGGGAGTATTTCGGAATATAGGTGCCGAATAGCCTCCCGAACCCGCCTTTTAAACCGATTGCGATCGTGCGCTTTTCCAAATTTTTTGGAAACGGTAATCCCCAGGCGAGTAGAGGGGAAATCTCCTTTTCTATAGTGCAGGGTCATCCAATTCCCTTGAGAGCGCAAGGAACCTTTTTGCATTTGGATGAACGATTCCCTTTTCAGCAAGCGGGCTGCTTTAGGAAATTTTTTTCTTAGGGTCACGTTGTTGGTATTAGGCTGTAGTGAGTCGCTTGCGACCGGCTCTGCGACGTCGGCTAAGGACTTTACGTCCCCCTTTTGTCTTCATTTTATTGCGAAAACCACAAGCTTTTTGGCGCTTGATTTTGCTTGGCTGGTAAGTGCGTTTCATTTTAAGTTACCCCAGGGGTTAGTAGTTTCCCCAAGAATATACATGACTTCCCGGAAATTCTTCAAGGGAAGCGATTAAAATAAAAAATAGTCTCCTCAAGAGGCTTGCGAAGAAATAAACAATGACGTATAACTCCTTGCAGACTTTAATTTCGATAAGGACTTATGAAAGTTAGAGCTTCTGTAAAAGCAGACCCCTCCAAAGGAGACAAAACAGTACGTCGCCGGGGGAGAGTCTATGTGATTAATAAAATTGATCCGAACCGCAAGCAGAGACAAAAAGGTCCTGCTCGCAAAAAATAAATGAGAGATTATGACAAAGTGTTGGGTGGCCAAACAAAAAAAACGGGAAAGACTAGTTAAGCTGAAGTGGGATAAGCGTCAGGCTTTGAAGAAAACGATCCTCGATATGAATAAGAGCGAGGAAGAGCGTCATGCTGCAAAGGTGACTTTGAACAAGATGCCTCGTAATTCTTCTCCTGTGCGTTTGCGCAGTCGTTGTCAGTTCACCGGTCGTTCACGCGGCGTGTTGAAAAAGTTTAAACTTTCTCGTATTTGTTTTCGCGAAATGGCCAACAAGGGCTTGATTCCTGGAGTTGTGAAAGCTAGCTGGTAGTTTTTACCGGCAAAGAGAGTGCTCATGCAAAGTTCTCTAAGGCAACTCGACGCTAAAGAGCTCGAGTTGCCTGAAACTACCTTCGTCCGAGATATTGAAACGAAGGTGTTTCAGTCAATTGTTGTTCAGACATTGCGTCAGATTGATGGAGTAGAGACCCTTGAAGGGAATTTATTCGATGACTGGCTTGGCGATGGTGTTGATGGGATCAAAGGGATTCACATCGAACAAGATGAAAAAAATCATTCAGTCAATGTGCGTATCGAAATAGGTATCGCCTATGGCGTATGTATTCCCGCCAAAGCAGAAGAGATTCAGTTACGCATTGTGCAAGAGATTAGCCGTTGGACAGAGTTGCATGTGGGCAGGGTACACGTTGTTTTTAAGCACTTGATTGCCCCCAAAGCTTTGTAATAGGGAGAGCGCTGTGAGGAAGGAGCGGTTTTTTCTAGCAACAGTGGAGTTTCTCTTTGCATCCCTTTTGGTTCTTGCAGGAGCTTTTCTTATTAGCCTCTATTACGTTCCTGTTCGCTATTTCGAGTTCATTGCTTGGTTGACAGGGTCGCTCTATTCCATTGTTTTGCTTGGGATTTTCCTGTTAGCCGTCGGTATTTTACTTCTTTGGGCTTGTGCTTCTTTGCAGCGGACGCAATATTATCAATTGAGGCTCTCTTCTCATAAGGCAGAAGTAGATCTTAAAGTGATTCAAGAGATGGTTAACACTGTCCTTACCGCCTTTGGTAAAGGGATCGCCTGCCAAGTTGTTCTGGAAGGAAAAAAGCAGTTGAATGTCGAGGTGTTTACAGAGGCGCCTCTTCAAGAACAGCAAAAACTTCTCGAGCACCTCGATCAGACGCTTCCTCTCATCTTGGAAGAGTACCTCGGCTATGATCTGCCTATAACTGTCTGCATGAATTCTGAAAAAATTTAGCGTTTTGTTGAGTTGTAACGCTCTTTTAGATTGTTGCAAAGTAAGAAAAAAAGAGCTTTGTATGGGGCAATTTTAGCGGCAAAAACACCGATTTTATAGCGAAAATCAATGATATTGAGTCTCTTTTGTGTTTTTAGCTGTTTTAAGATTAAGCGCACTGCTTTTTTTGTCGAGAATGTATAAGAGTCGCTTTTTTGTGGCGTTCCTTGTGCTGCTTTTTTGCGAAAGGGAGTATCGATTTGTCCTGGGCAAACAGTTAAGATACGAATGCCGCGCGGTCGCATTTCCTCATCGAATCCTTGGGAAAAAGAGTTAATAAAGGCTTTGGTAGCAGCGTACACTGTAAACGTCGGATAAGGAAAAAAGGCGGCTGCAGAAGAGATATTGAGGATGGTGCCTTTTTTGTTAGAAGAGGCAAGAGCTCTGGCAGCTTCAATAGAAATTTCCATCACAGCTGTTGCATTCAGAGACATCATGTTCTGGTACGCATCGAGTGGGTGAGAAAGAATCTCTCCGTAAAGTCCAAATCCTGCATTATTGATCACAAGGTCCGGTGTCTTTTCTTGTATAAGAGCCAAGCAGCGCTTCCGATCTTCTGGACAGCTTAAGTCGCAAGGGAACAGAAGTGCCGGTAAATCGATAGAGCTCAGATCTCTTGCTACAAGAATCAGAAAATGCCCTTCTTTAGCCAAAGTAGAAGCTAATTCTTTGCCCAGGCCTGATGAGGCTCCTGTAATTAAGATAAGCATTGGGTAAGAGTGTCCAGATGTTGATTGCAATATTTTATGCCCTCTTCAACGGATGGAAAGTTTTTTGTCGATGTGCTGGCATAGATTTTGAGTTTGGGCTCTGTCCCGGAAGGGCGAACCACAACTCTAGACCCATCTTTTAGACGGAAAAGGAGTACATCAGAGATGGGTAACTCAAGTTTTTCTGTCTTATTTCCGTAGAGACGCACGCTATTTTTGTAGTCTTCGGTATAGAGAATATCGAGAGTTTTAGGTGGACAGGTACGTAACTTATTCATTACGGCAGCCATCTGATCCATCCCCGTCTTACCGCTGTCAAAACCTTTTGATACTTGCCTTTCTTGGAACACTCCATGCTCTCTATAGAGGCGATACAGTTCATCTAAGAGAGTGCATCCCCTTTTTTTTGCAGCAAGAGCCATCTCTGCAATCAGGCAAGAGGCAATGATAGCATCTTTATCACGGGCGTGAGTGCCAAAAAGCGACCCATACGATTCTTCGGCTCCAAAGAGGAAGTGGTCAATATCTCCCTTTTCTTCCCAAAGGTGGATTTTTTCGCCGATGTATTTAAATCCTGTAAGAACCTCCACAAGCTCCACATTAAAAGCTTTACAGATCGCTTTTAGAAGTTCTGTTGTGACAATTGTTGTTACAACAGCACGGGATCCAGAAGAATTACAACAGAGAAAGTCAGTGCAAAGCGCTGCCATTTCGTTACCGGAAAATAGATAGTGCACGCCTTGATGCAAAATGGCAACTCCGAGTCGATCTGCATCGGGATCTGAAACAATCGCTATGTCGCCCTCTTTTTTTATAAGAGCCTCGACAGAAAGTCGCATCGTCTCTTTGTACTCAGGATTGGGATAGGCAACTGTGGGGAAATTGCCATCAATTGTGACTTGGGCATCGACAAGATGCACATTAGAAAATCCCCAAGAAAATAGCGCTTTGGGGATCATCGTAATTCCCGTGCCATGTAAGCTAGAGTAGATGATTTTCAAGCAAGAGCCCTCTTTATGGTTCCTGTCATTGAAATGCGCAAGCGGGGCGATGGCATTTAAGTAAGCTTTATCTAATTCTTCTAATCGAACAGCAGAGATCTGGGGGTTGTCAAAATTTGCAATGTGGACAGAAGAGAGGTCTTTTAAAGCGTGTACTGCTGCCACAATCCCTTCGTCATGAGGATGCACCACTTGTGCTCCATCTGCCCAATACACTTTGTAGCCGTTATACTCTTTCGGATTGTGAGAGGCAGTGATCATGATCGCTGCACTGGCTTTAAAGTGACGGCACGCAAAGGAGATATAGGGAGTGGGCCTGAGCTCTCCAATAAAATGCACAGCAATTCCATTCCCGGCAAGAACAGCAGCTGCTTGCTTTGCAAAGTCTAAGGAGTTATGGCGTGAGTCAAATCCAATGACTACAGAGGGATTTTGACACTCTGTTTTTAAATAGTTTGCCAGCCCTTGGGTGGCAAGGCGGATCGTATAGATGTTAATGTGGCTTGTCCCCACACCCATTAAAGCACGCATACCGCCTGTGCCAAAGGAGAGGTCAGAGGAAAATGCATCGCGGAGTTTTTCAGGGGATAAGGCACGCACCTGTTGCTTGGTAGTTTCATCGAAAGGGCCGTTTAGCCAATAATCTATGCGCTTTTGAACAGCTGAAGGCAGTGTCATGCCCTTATTGTTACAGCTGTTTTTGAATCTCTTCAAGAGAAATCAAAGGAGCTTCAGGGTGATTGATTCCTTCGCATCGCTCGGCAGCCTCTTTCCAAGCCTCTTTTGACTCTACATTCTCCTGCCACCAGGGGAAGGTGCGGCATTGCTTGGGGCGATCTAAGTATACCTTGCATTGTTTTCCTTCCAGAAAGACACAGTCGTAGGTCTTAGGGTGTTCTTTTAAGGAAAGGCGGTTGCCGACTCTTCGCACATACTTTCGGACAAATTCATCCGGAGGCATGTCAATGGCTTTGGCCATCCCTTCTATCTCTTGTTCGTTGACCCAGACATATCCGGGAGACCCGGTGCAGCATTTGCCGCAACCTGTGCATTTAAAGTGGAGCCCTTCTTTATACCAAGGAAGCATATGATTTCCATGAAAATTGGTGTGTAGCAAAGGGCTCCCATATGACATCCAAGGCATAGGCAGCCCTTCTAAATGATTCGATCTTGCACCCCTTTTCTGAGATCTCAATCAAGTTCCAAGACCCTCCCTGTTCAAGGCTTGTCGAGCCTGAATCTAGAATGATGGGAAGATCATCAGCCCGTAAATCTGCAACAGAGTGGTGATGCGTGTGCCCATGAAGATACAACTTGATGCAAGGATGCTTTTTAAGTAGTGCTTGGAGCGCTTGCCTTCTCCATAAACTCTTTCTTGCTCCCGTATGGGAAAACAGCGCAAAGTGGTTCATTAAGATGACAGAATGCCCTTGAGGAATTTCTTGGAGGGCCAAGGTAAGTGCTTGCTCAATTTTTTCAGAAAATAGACCGTTGGAAGAGATAAGAGATGTGGCACATGCAGTATCTAAACTAATCAGCCAAAAGTTGTGCCCTAAATAAGTAGAAGAAACTCTTTTTTCTCGAAGAGGTTGAGAGGGGAAAAAATCATAGAAGAGCTGTCTTTTATAGGCGCTCTTCGTGTAATGGTCGTGGTTCCCTGGGATGGCAAATACAGATAACCCCTCTTGTTCTAAAGAGCGTACAAACCCTTGAGCCATTTCAAATTCTGAGGCTTGAGAAGTAGAACTCAAATCTCCTGTAATCAGAACGGACTGCACTTGCTTTTGCTGGAATAAGGGGATGAGGGTAGAAAGAGCATCGGGGTCAAAAGCGTGCTTGCGGCAGAGAGCTACATTGAAGTTGCCAAGCCATCTTTTAGAAAAAAATTGACAAGGGTTCCATGTGAGCTTAGCAAAATGTAGATCGGAAATGTGAGCTATTTTCAATAAAGACATAAGAACAAGGATACCAGAAAGAGCAGTTGTCTGGTTATTACTTTTTTCTTGCGCCCTGGTGTGCTAGAACTTTTCTTTCGGCTGCGATCTGCTGTTTAGTTGTTTTGATCCAACGCTTGCCCTCTCGGTGCGAGGAAGCGGTCGGGGCCTCTGTTGTAATTGTAGAGCCGGGGGTTGAGCGTTTAGAGACTTTTTTATGGGCCGGTTTCTTCCCGTTTTTTTGACTCAACTTGGCTCCATGTAAAGAGTTAGGAAAGCGCTTGTTGAGTTCTTTTTTTGTGAGCTCATCTTGGTCTTTCAAGGATTCTTTTGATAGGACGCCCTTTTTTTTCGTTTCTTTGAAAATAACTTTTTTTAACTTATTGAATATAGCGCCCATGTTTTACACCTGTTTAATTTTTTCATACAACATGCTGTTTTTTTTATTCCACAGAAAACATGCCTAAGGGAATTCAAAAGGGTTGTTTTTTTGAAGAGAATTTTTTAACTTCATTGGACACAGGAGAATAGCGATGCGACACCCTTTTGAGCAGTTTTTAGAGCAGTTCGTCCCTTCATTTGAAAAGAAGGCCACACAGGTAAATAAAGCTGCCTGGATTTTAGAGACGACCTCGTCTAAAGATGCTGCAGATCTGAGAGCCGGGCTCGAAGAGGAGCTCCGCTTGATGTTGCAATGTCCTAAAACCTACAAGCTGCTTGTAGCATGGGATCGCGACCCTTCTTTGACAGATCCTTTGCTAAAGCGACAGCTCAATATTTTGATCAGAGCATTTAAGCAGAATCAGATCAGTAAAGAAAGGATTGCACAAATTGCTGAAAAGGAAGCTGCTCTTTCTTATGCCTATAGTCAGTTTCGACCGACCCTGTTTGGGAAGCCGGTTTCTGAAAATGAGATCCGAGAAGTGTTAAAGAATGAAAAAGAGGAAGAAAAGAGAAAAGCTGCTTGGTGTGCATCTAAAGAGATTGGGGGTGTACTCGGTCCCAAAATTCTAGAACTTGTGCAATTGCGCAATGAAGCAGCTCAATCACTTGGATATTCTAACTTTTTTACCATGCAGTTAGCGCTCCAAGAAGTCGATGAGGCTTTTTTGATGCAGATGCTCGAAGAGCTAGCAGTGGCTTCCGATACAGCTTACAATGCGATGTTGGAGGAGTTGAAAAAAGCACTTGGCTGTAGAGGTCCTCTTTTGCCCTGGCATGTGGCAGATCCCTTTTTTCAAGAAGATCCTTTGGGAGGTCAAGAGTTAGATGCGCTTGTGCAAGGAGTCGATCTCTTACAAGCTGCAGAGAAGTTTTATGGTAAAATGGGATTGGATGTAAAAGCCATCTTAAAGAGAAGCGACAATGAAGAGCGTACAGGAAAGAACCAGCATGCTTTTTGTATGCACATCGACCGCAGAGGGGATGTGCGGACACTCAATAATGTCAAACCGACGATTAAGTGGCTCGAAACTGTTTTGCATGAGCTCGGCCACGCGGTTTATGAGCTGGGATTTGACACGGCGCTTCCTTGGCTTTTAAGAGAGCCGCCTCATATGATCACAACAGAAGCCATGGCACTCATTGCTGGAAGGCAAGCCTATAAACAAGATTCTCTTGAGCACCTGATTGGTAAAAAGGTGGAAGTGGGCAATAGCTTGAAAAGGCGGCAGTTAATTTTCTCTCGTTTTGTCCTTGTGATGACAGCTTTTGAAAGGGGTTTGTATACAAATCCTTCCCAAGATCTCAATTGTCTTTGGTGGGATTGTGTGGAAAAATATCAGAAGATCATGCGTCCTAAAGGAAGAGAAGGCTCCTCCGATTGGGCCGCCAAATACCATATTGGCATGGCTCCGGTTTACTATTTTAGCTACCTTTTAGGAGAGGTATTTGCTTCTGCCATTGAAGAGAAGATCCACTCTTTTTGCTCGGGAAACACAGGAGAATTTCTGCAGGACAAGCTTTTTAGGCCGGGCAATAAAATGTCGTGGAATGATCTGATTTGCCATGTCACAGGTAAGCCTTTGTCAATCCAACCCTGGATTACCCATTTTGCTTTGTAAAATCACGGAGTACACGATGTGGAGAAATAAAAGATAGACGCTTTAAGACAGGGGGAAATACAACAGTGGAATTTTCGCTGTCCGGGCGCCAGAGCTGCATATGCTTTTTATCTTTTGCAATGATAGTGCTTGGAATATTGAGAACGGCCGCTAGGTGGCCTGCTGCCGAGTCATTGCTGATCACATATCCCGACTCATAAACAAGGCTCGCCCAGTCAGCAAGTGTTGAAGGAGAAATGACAGGAAAGGGGATCCCTTCCCAAGCAGCCCTTTCCTCTCGAGTTACAACAAAGTGAGGGAAGAACCCTTTGTATTGCATCTTTTTTGCAAGAGTCATAAATGCAGAGCGGGGCCAGTTTTTTTCCGGCATATGGCTTGTAGGATGGATCAAGATCCTTTTGATAAAGGCACGGTAATATAGCGGTTGGGGAGGTGTGATCTTGTCGAATGTAAAATGGGAAATGTCAAGCAGAGAAGCTGCAGCCAACACGATATTTTTTCTCATGGGAGAGGTGGGGTCAAATACCTTGTCTTTAGGATCCAAAGGAGCGTGTTTAGAAGGGGTATAAGTGGGATAGAAAATGCTCACATTAGAACGATTGTGGCAAATGAGATCCTTGATGAATGGGGAGTTGTCATTTTGTGCAATAATCAGATCACTTTTTGCTAATTCGGGTTTTTTCGCAAATTGAACGGAGGCAAACCAGGGGGCAATCGATCCAATGCGATCGTGATAACAGGTTAGCTGATACCCTTTTGATAAAATAAGAGGCGCTGCTGCAAGCATGAGCAGCGCATCACCAATTCCTTCAGAAGGGATAAGGGCAGCCCGCATCTTATTTTGCAGGCTCTTCTTCTTTTACATCGCCGATAAGAACCTCTGAGAGGAGTACAACACCTGCTGTTGAAACCGACAGGCGGAGTGCATTTTTGATCACCTTGGCAGGATCTACAACGCCGGCTTTCATAAGGTCTTCTATTTGTTCAGACAGAGCATTGAATCCAAAGGGATACTCTTTAGAAAGGATATCATTCATTAGGATTGATGGCTCTTTACCTGTGTTGCTAATCACTTGACGAAGAGGGGCTTCGCAAGCCTTTAGCACAATTTGTGCACCTACTGCCTCATCTGCTTTCAGTTTTTTTATAGAAACAGCATGGCAAGCTTTGAAAAGAGCGCAGCCGCCACCAACGACAATCCCTTCTTCAATGGCCGCTTTTGTAGAGTTAAAACTGTCTTCGAACATCTGTTTTTTTTGCTTCATTTCCGGTTCTGTAGCACCCCCCACGCGGATGACTGCAACGCCACCGCTTAAAGCTGCTTTTCTCTGTTCGATTTTTTCTTTGTCGTAAGAGGACGAGCTCTTTTCTACTTCTGCATCGAGTTGTTTAATACGCGCTTTGATATCTGCAGGATTGCCTTTTCCTCCAACAAGAGTTGTATGTTCTTTTGTAACCACAATTTTTTCTGCAGATCCCAAGACATTCATATCGGCATCTTTAAGAAGGTGACCGGTTTCTTCAGAAACAAGGGTCGCTCCTGTGAGCACCGCGATATCTTCGAGCATGGCCTTTCTTCGATCGCCAAATCCTGGAGCCTTGACTACGCATACTTTAAGAGTGCCTCTCAGCTTGTTGACAACAAGAGTAGAAAGAGCGTCTCCTTCAAGATCTTCACAAATGATTAAAAGTTCGGTGGCAGTAGATGCCACTGCCTGCAATAAAGAGAGAATTTCTTGGATAGACGAGATTTTTCTATCGGTTACAAGCACTTTTGCAGAGCCCATCTCGGTGCGCATTTTCTCTGCGTCTGTACAGAAATAGGGGCTTACGTAGCCGCGATCAAACTGCATCCCTTCGACAATTTCAATTGTCGTATCAGTCCCTTTTCCCTCTTCAATTGTGATAACGCCCCCTTTGCCGACCTTTTTAAAAGCCGTTGCAATCAGCTCGCCTATTTCGTTATTTCCGGATGCCGAAGCGGTTGCGATATTTTGAATTTCTTGATCGGTCTTGATGGCAATCGTTGTTTGTTCAATTTCTTTGATCACAAGGTCAAGGGCCGTTTCCATTCCCCGCTTTAAAAGAATTGGAGAAGATCCGGATGCAATATTTTTTACGCCTGCTTGCACAAGTGCTCTGAGTAAAAGAATGCTGGATGTCGTTCCGTCTCCACAAATCTCTTTCATTTTGCTTGCAACTTCTTTGCCCAGCGAAGCTCCCATATTCGCATACTGATCTTTGAGTTCGACAGTTTTTACGATGCTGTTGCCGTCATTTGTAATATTTGGAGCTCCCCAAGAGACTTCCAAACCTACATTTCTCCCCTTAGGGCCGAGTGTAACGCCGACAACATCTGCAAGCTGGTCAATGCCTTCGCGTAATTTATTTCTGGCTTCTTCTTCAAAAATCAATTCCCTAGCTGTCATAGAAACTCCCTCTAAAATTTTGTGTCTTAATATAGGTCAATTTCGATTATTGAGCAATCTTTTGTATAAGTCTTTTTTAGAACAGCCGCTGAGCTTAGCTGCGAGTTTTAAAGCCTCTTTTCGCGATAGATGCAGGTGTGTCTCTAAAGAGAGGAGAAACGATTCTTCTGGAAGGGGAAGTGGGGGCTTTTCTTGGGGAGGTGAAAGCAAAAGCACCATCTCACCTAAAGGGGGCTGTGTTTTGAAGTGCTCGAGGAGAGTTGCAGGGGTGCCTCTTAAGCACTCCTCATGTTTTTTTGTGATCTCTCGGATAATAGAGACAACGCGCTCTTTTCCCAGCTCATTTAATAGAGTTAGTGTGTCTTCTATGTGATGAGGCGGGTCATAGGCGATGGTGGTGCCAGAATAGAGAAGCGCTTCCTCCAATACTTCTGCAAGAGCCATTTGTTGCTTGGGTAAAAACCCAAGAAACTGAAAAGGAATGCAAGGCATTCCCGATAGTACCAAGGCGGCCGTCACAGCGCACGGTCCCGGGATAAAGGTATAGGCAAGACCCTCTTTTATGCAGGCCGCTACAAGTTCCTCCCCTGGGTCAGAAATGAGGGGGGTACCGGCATCCGAGATTAGTCCAATGGTTTTTCCCTCTCTTAAATCAGACAAAATCTTGTCTTCAGAGGCTTTTAGATTAAATCGATGAAAGCTCTTAAGGGGGGCTTTAATTTCGTATCTATTCAAAAGGGTTGCGCTATGCCTTGTGTCTTCGCAAAGGATGTAATCACATTGAGAAAGCGTCTCCACTGCTCGCACTGAGAAATCTTTCAAGTGACCAATAGGCGTTGCTACTAGATAGAGCACAAAAGAATTCCTTCAAGAGAAGGTGGCACCCAGATTCGAACTGGGGAATGGAAGCTTTGCAGGCTTCTGCCTTACCACTTGGCGATGCCACCTTGGAAAATAGCGAGAGTATGGTGACCTCTTCTGATCTTGTCAATAACTAAAACTGCAGTTGTAAAAAATCTATACAAAGCTAAAAAATGGATTTTCTTTTAGGGGGTTGGTATGAAACAAATTCTCTTATTTTGTTTGGGGGTTGTGATGGTGTTGCATGGAGAAAAGGTGCAAGTATTGAGTACATCTCCCAGAATTGTTTATGTAGAAAATTTTTTAACCGATGCTGAGTGTAATCACTTGATAGAAAGAGCCAAGCCCCAACTCAAGCGCTCAACAGTGCTCTCTGATCAGCTGGTAGAAGGCAAAGTCGATGCTTTGAATGATGCCAGAACAAGTCAAGGGATGTTTTTGGAAAAACCAACTCAAGATCCTATTTTAAAACGGATTGAAGCAAGAATTTCTCAGCTTGCAGGGATCCCAGAGGCCAATGGAGAAGGAATGCAGATTTTGCGCTATGCTCTGGGTGGAGAATACCGCCCTCACTACGATTACTTTGATCCTAATACTCCAGGAGGCTCTGCCTGCTATCATCGAGGGGGTCAGAGGATTGCCACTGCTATCATATATCTTGCGACTATAGAAGAGGGTGGAGAGACGATTTTTCCTTATGTGGGGATCGGGGTCAAGCCTGTTAAAGGTGCTATTACTCTGTTTTATAATTGCACTCCCGACGGCAAAGAAGATCCCCTCTCTTTACATGGAGGAGCTCCGGTTCTTTCAGGAGAGAAGTGGGTCGCTGTGAAATGGCTGAGGCAAGGCGTATTTCGTTAGAGAATCGCTCAGTTCTTTGATTTGTCAGTAGACATTTCCCATATTCTATTGTTGAATGAAAGTCAGCAAGAGGTGCAAGGTTTGCATTGCAAAAATTAAGAGATAGGAATGTATGCAATTAGACGATATCCCGGAAGGAGTGGTGCATTTTTGCCAAGATAGTCGGCTTGCGCAGCCGGGCAGTTTATTCTTTGCGTTAAAAGGGGGGCGTGTAGATGGGCATAGCTACTTGCAAGAGGTGGCAAATAGAGGGGCTATTGGCGCGGTTGTAGAATCTTTCTATCAGGGTCCCGATTATGGACTGCATCTGATCAGGGTAGATGATGTGCTCGGTGCCTTGCAACAGCTTGCAAGGCAGAAGTGCAACAGGGAAGGCTATAAGATAGTGGGAGTCACAGGCTCGGTCGGGAAGACAACAACCAAAGAGTTTATAGTAACATTATTAGAAGAAAAGTACCGGGTAGGTAAAAGTGCGGGTAATGCCAATTCTCAGGTGGGCCTTCCTTTGACTTTACTAAATGCTAAGGGGAATGAGGAGATCTTTGTTCTTGAGATGGGAATGAGTGAAGCGGGTCAAATTAAAAAGCTTGTCTCGATTGCGCCTCCTGATATTGCTGTTGTGACGAAGATCGCGCCTTGCCATGCCCTGTTCTTTAAAGATGGTCTAGAGGGTATTGCTCGTGCAAAAGCGGAAATCTTAACCTGTGCTCAAGTCGCTATTTTAAATGATCAGGTATTACAGTTTAAGGCCTTTCAGCATTTGGGATGCCGTTTAGTAAGTTATGGTAAACATATTTTTCATGAGGTGTCAGCGATTCCTCGGCATCTTATGGAAAATGTAGAAGGAGCCGTAGCTGTGGCCCTTGAGTGCGGCATGACCGAGCAGGAAATTGCTGTGAGACTTCCTCTTTTAAAAGGATGTAGCAAACGATTTGAGAAAATCGAAAAAAGGGGCGTCGTTTGGATCAACGATGCCTATAATGCTAACCCGATTTCAATGAAAGGGGCGCTCAGTAGCTTGCCTAAAGATTTAGGCAGAAAAATTGCTGTCTTTGGATCGATGAAGGAGCTTGGGGCCTATGAAGAGAGTGGTCATCGAGAAGTGGGGGAGGAGGCTCGAGCAACTGTCGATCTTTTGTTTTGTTTAGGACAAGAGTGTGGTCCGATGGTTGAGGCATTTGCAGAAGGAGGTAAACCGGTGGAGCATTTTCTGGAGTTCGAAGCGTTGCAGAAGCGCCTTTTCGAGATGGTCCGCAAAGGAGATGTGGTGCTACTCAAAGGGGCCAATTCCCATCAGTTATGGCGTTTGTGCGAGGCATTTTAAAATCGGGCTTCGATTTTTTTTGTCACTTCATGTAGGATGAGGATATCCAGTTTCTTGGGGAAATAAGCCTGTGATTTTCTTTGTTTGCAATTTTTTGATGACGCATTGCGGTGTCAAGGTGCCCGCTGTTTTTTGCTATAGTTCTACAAGAATGGTGCTTGCAGCACTTACCTCTTTACTTGTTACCTTATGGATGGGGCCAAAGGTAATCAAAACCCTCTACGAATTGAAAACGGGGCAGTCGATTCGAGTGGAAGATTGTCCTCTTTTAGTGGAGTTGCACCAAAAGAAAAAAGATACGCCTACAATGGGAGGGATTCTCATCCTCTTTTCCATGCTAGTTTCTCTTTTTTTATGGATGGATTGGACAAGTAGTTTTACATTCATTTTGCTACTTACAACCCTTGTTTTAGGGTTTGTGGGCGGTTATGATGATTTCTTGAAAGTCAAATTTAAAAATTCTAAGGGCATGAGGGGGCGCTCAAAATTTTTTCTGCAGAATGGCTTGGCTCTTTTTATCGTATTATATTTGCTCTGTCCGCCATTTGCCGAATGGTTTCAATGTGGATCTTGGTTTAAGCCTCCCTTTGGTAAAGATCTTGCAGGTACAGAGCTCCCTTTGCAGCAGCTTATGGGAACTTATTTTATTCCTTTCTTTAAAAATCCGGTCGTCCAAGCAGGTGGAGTGGGTTTGATTTTATCCGGGTTATTCTCGATGTTTGTCATTGCAGGATCCTCAAATGCCGTGAATCTGACAGATGGCTTGGATGGACTTGCCGCAGGGTGTGTGGTTTTAGTGGCTTCAGTGCTTGGCCTTATCGCATTCTTGTCGAATAACTTGGAAATTTGTCGCTATCTCAATCTTGTGTATATCGAAGGCAGTGGAGAGGTGGGGGTGTGTTTATTTGCACTAGTTGGTGCCTGTTTGGGTTTTTTATGGTATAACGGGTATCCCGCGCAAATCTTTATGGGAGATGTTGGCTCGATTGCAATGGGTGGAATTTTGGGTGTGAGCGCCATTTTACTGCGTAGAGAGTTGCTCTTTGCGATTGCCGGGGGTGTTTTTGTAGCGGAAACTCTATCGGTCATTTTACAGGTGGCAAGCTATAAGTGGCGTAATAAAAAAAGGATCTTTCTTTGTTCCCCATTGCATCACCACTTTGAATATAAGGGTTGGCCCGAAACAAAGGTTGTGCTCCGTTTTTGGATTGTGGGTCTTGTCTTGGCTCTGTTTGCGATAGTATCGTTAAAATTTCAGTAGGGTATTACTGTGGGCAAAGTGGCCGTCTTAGGATTGGGAATCAGTGGAAAGGGAGCGGTGAGGTGGCTTTCTCATTTGAACAAGAGCGTAATCGGAATAGATAAAAAGACAGATCCTGTAGAAGGGTGTGAAAGAGTTTATAAAGAAGAAGAGGTCCCTTGGGATGCCATAGAAACCCTTATTGTCTCTCCCGGAATTTCTCCTTTGCATCCTGTTTATGTAAAAGCTTTAAACCAAAAAATCCCTGTCATTGGAGAGGCAGAGCTTGCACTTGCTCACTATAATCAAAAAATGGTGGCAATTACAGGAACTAATGGAAAAACGACGGTGACATTACTTGTAGAGCATGTTCTGAATACTTGTGGAAAAAGCGCAAAAGCTTTGGGTAACGTCGGCGTGTCACTTTGTGATTATTTATTGCAAGAAGACAAGCCTGACTATCTAGTTGTGGAGCTGAGTTCCTATCAGCTTGAAACGATGGTAACCCCTGTTTTTGAAGCGGCAGCCCTTCTCAATATTACTCCCGATCATCTGAATAGATATGCCTCAATGCGCGAGTATGCTGCAGCTAAGTGTCGTCTGCAGAATCTTGTAAAGAGAAAAGACTCTTTTTTTGTTTCAAAAAGAGGGGTGCAAGGGTTTGAAGATCTATTGACAAATGCTGTGTTATTTACACAAGATCCTTCCAAGGAGTTTTCTCACCATGAGGAGAATCGGATGGCGGCATTTCTTCTTTGCCAAGCTCTTGGGGTGTCCAAAGAGGAATTTGTAAGAGCAGAGATGACTTTCAAAAAGCCTCTTCATCGCATTGAAAGAGTGTGCTCGATCAATGGCGTAGCTTATTACGATGATAGTAAGGGAACAAATATTGACGCCGTAATTCAAGCTGTAAAAACAATGGAAGGACCTGTTATTTTAATTGCCGGGGGAGTGGATAAGGGGGCTTCCTATTTGCTGTGGAAAGAGGTCTTCCAAGATAAAGTCAAAACAATTATAGCGATAGGTCAGGCCAAAGAAAAGATAGCAAGAGAGCTTGCCCCTTTTTTTCCTGTGATGCTATGTGAAAATATGAATGAAGCTGTGGGCTCTGCTTGCAAGTTAAGTGTACCCGGGGATTGTGTCTTGCTGTCTCCCGGGTGTTCTAGTTTTGACATGTTTACCGATTATGCGCATCGAGGAGAAGAATTTAAGCGGTGCGTTTTAGAACAAAAGGACAGATATGAGCCGAAAAGAGATGATGATAGCAGCGGTCCTTGTTAATGCAGGGCTGCTCATTTTGCTGTTTGCCAGCGCTTTAAAACCAAAGGGAACAGAAGAGACCGCGCTTGTAAAAGAAGCAAGTGTAGTGGAAAAGGCATCGGAAGTCGTTGCAAAAAATCAAGATGTTGTTGTGGTCGGTAGTGAAGTGGATCGAGCCGTACAAACGTTAGCAGCTGCACAAGCGCAGCCTGTAATTGAGGCGCCCGCAGAACACGCGATTTCTTTTGTCGATGAGATTAAATCGATTGCCACGCCGGTGCCTGTAGTGCAAACTCTTATGGCCCCGCTTGCTGAGCATAAAACATCTCCCTTTATTGAAGTTAAGGTTAAGAAAGGAGATATGTTAGAAAAGATTGCTCGCCATAACAATTCGACAGTTTCCGATATTATGAAAGCCAATAACTTAACAAATAGTAACCTGCACATCGGTCAAGTATTAAAAATTCCTCAAAAAGAAAAAGTCGCTGCAACAGTTGCTGTAGCAGATGATGCTAAGTGGTATGTTGTAAAAAAAGGGGACAGCCCTTGGACTATTGCTGTGAAAAATCACATGAAAGTTGAAGACCTTTTAAAGCTCAATGAGATGAATGAAACGCAGGCGAAAAGGCTTAAACCAGGAGATAAAATCAGAATCCAATGAGTCGTTATGCCTTTGCCCTTTTAACCCTTGTCCTTTTGCTTTTTTCTATTGGGTTAATGATGATTTTTAACACTTCTTCAGCAGAAGTGTTGGATCGTTTTCTTGATAGGAGCACGCACTATGCCCTTGTGAAGCAGATTCTTTATGCTTTTTTAGGGCTAGTGCTAGGCCTTGGTGTATTTTGGATAGGTTATAAAGATCTTATCCGTGCAAGCTCGGTATTGCTCATCATTTGCACAGTGCTTTTACTGCTGGTCTTTATCCCTGGCATAGGACAGCAGGTTAATGGAGCTTACAGATGGATCAAGTTGGGAAGCGGTTCATTTCAACCCTCGGAATTTGCCAAGTTTTTTATTCTGCTCTATTTTATCAAAGTCATCTCTTCTAAAAGCTGTCCTCTTAATTTAAAAGAGTTTCTCACAACGCTTGGAAAAGTAGCGGTCCCCATGGGTTTGATTTTAGTAGAGCCTGATAATGGAACGGTTGCAATCATTGGAACTTGCTTGCTTACACTTTTCTTGTTATCTGCGCAAAAGTTTAACTACTGGGCGCTACCGTTTTTTATCTTGATGGGTCTTGGAGTGATCGTCGCTTCTCAAATGCCCCACGTTTCGGATCGGATCCAGATTTATTTGCATCCGGAATATGACCTTAAAGGAAAGGGGCACCAGCCTTACCAAGCAAAGATCGCAGCAGGCTCCGGGGGGCTTTTTGGCAAGGGGATTGGAGAAAGTTTGCAAAAACTTGAGTATTTGCCGGAAGCCCGAAACGATTATATTGCTGCTATTTTTGCAGAAGAGATGGGCTTTGTGGGCATGACCCTTATGATTTTAAGTTATATGGGGATCGGGTTTTGTGGTTTTGTAATTGCGCAAAAAGCTGTTGATAAAGAGGGGTTTTATACTGCTTCTATTTTGACGTTTCTGATTTGTTTTCAGGCATTTTTAAACTTAGGTGTTGTGTCGGGGCTTTTGCCGAGCAAGGGGACAAATTTGCCCTTTTTTAGCCAAGGAGGCTCATCCCTTGTGGCTCACGCCATGATCCTTTGCACGCTACTAAATATAGCCATCATACCAAAAAAGAGAGCCTCATGAAAAAAAAGGTAGTGATTGCAGTCGGTGGCACAGGGGGGCATCTTTTCCCGGCACAAAGCTTTGCGGAAGAGCTTGTCGATGCAGACGTGGTATTTATCGGTAAAGGGCTTGGAAAAAACTCCTATTTTGATAGAAAGCGCTTTGCTTTTCATGATGTGGAGAGCATGACCCCATTTCGAGGCAAGTGGAGAAGTGCGTATTTAATTATCAAAGGGATCATTACCTGTTTGTCGCTACTTTCTAAGATCAAGCCCGATTTAGTAGTAGGTTTTGGTAGTTTTCATGCCTTTCCTGTTCTTGTAGCAGCGAGGTTACGAAGAATTCCGATTGCTCTTTTTGAATCTAATGCCATGCCGGGCAAAGTCATTCGTCTTTTTTCCAAAAAAGCAAAGGTGACAGGTGTCTATATGGACGGAGCAAAAAAATGGCTCAAAGGGCATGTAGTCAGTGTCGAAATGCCCTTTGGAAAGAGGTTTAAAGAAGCTTGTATTTCTAAAGCAGATGCTTTACAGGAGCTTGGGCTTGTCTCCAACCATCTCACGTTGCTTGTATTGGGGGGCTCTCAAGGAGCACAAAAGCTCAATGCTACTCTTTTAGAGTTATTACCGTTTATCAAGCAGCATCACTTGCCATGGCAGCTGATCCATTTGACAGGATCGGATGAGATGTCAAAAGAGATCGCAAAGCTCTGTAAAGCCTTGGATATTCCCTGTTATGTAAAGCCTTTTGATAAAAGGATGAGTTGTCTATTTCAGGCAGCAGATTTGGCTGTGTGTAGAGCGGGTGCTGTAACGGTTGCAGAACTGTTGTATCATGCGATTCCGAGTATCTTAGTTCCCTACCCTTCAGCCTCGGATGCGCATCAAGAGAAAAATGCGCGGTTTGTACAAGATGTAGTTCAGGGGGGAATTCAATTGCCTGAAGAAAAATTAAGTGCACAAAAGCTGCTGGATTTACTGATCTCTCTAGATAAAGAAGCTTTATTAAAAAGAGAAAAGATCACACAATTTAAAGCCAAAGAAAATAGACCTTCACTAGCGACTCTTGTCAGAGGATTGTAAGGATGGAACAGAGTTATCATTTTATTGGAATAGGTGGGATTGGGATGAGTGCGCTAGCTTCCATCCTGATTGAAAAGGGGATAAAGGTATCGGGAAGCGATGCTCAAGGTTCCTACATGATTGATCGTTTAAAGGATAAGGGGGCTGAAATTACAATTGGTCATGCAGCGGAAAATATCAAAAATCCTACGGCCGTTGTTTTTAGTACAGCCATCAGAGAAGACAATCCGGAAGTGATCGCAGCGCGTCAAAAAAAAGTGCCCTTTATACATCGCTCTGAGTTGTTGCGCCAACTGATGAAAGAGAGCCGCGCGTTGCTTGTCACAGGAACTCATGGTAAAACAACAACATCTTCTTTACTTGCACATACACTTACAGTTTGTAATCTCAAGCCATCCTATGCGATTGGAGGCGTTGTGCAAAGTTTGTCTGCCAATGGAGGGTATGGAACCGGAGAGTACTTTGTTGCAGAAGCAGATGAAAGCGATGGCTCGTTTTTGCGCTATACTCCGTTTGGGGCTATCATTACCAATATTGACAATGACCATCTGGACCATTGGCAAACAATGGATGATATGGTTGCAGGGTTTGAGCAGTTTGCGGATTCTGTGACTTCAAAAGAGCACCTCTTTTTTTGCGGGGATGATGATAAACTCGTCTCCTTGGATTTAGAGGGGTATAGCTATGGATTTGGTGAGACAAATGATCTTTATATAAAAAATTTTATTCAAGAAGGGTGGAAAAGTACTTTTGATTGCACCTTTGAAGGCAAAGAGTACACAGATATCGCCGTTCCTCTTGTGGGAGCTCACAACGTCCTGAATGCATCAGCGGTATTTGGTCTTGGTCTAAAACTGAAAGTCAAAGAAGAGTGCTTACGTAAAGCCTTTCTGGAATTTAGAGGCATTACAAGACGCGCTGAGTGTAAAGGGGAAATCAATGGGATTACCATTTTAGATGATTATGCTCATCACCCTTCTGAGATCTTTGCGACATTGCACGCTCTTAAAAATGCCATTGGAAAGCGGCGGCTAGTGGTTTTATTTCAGCCTCATCGCTATACAAGAACAAGAGATTGCTTTCACGAATTTACAACAGCGTTTCAGCCCTCTGATCTTCTTGTTTTGACAGACATTTATGCAGCATCGGAGGCGCCTATTCCCGGCATTACCACGCAGGCGCTTGTTGAGCAGATGCAAAAAAGTTCCACAATCGATGTAAGGTATTGCCCTTTTGAAGAGTTAACCGCTTATATGCAGAGATTCCTAAAGCCGCAAGATCTATGTGTGACCATGGGGGCTGGAAATATTACGCAGATAGGCCCAGCTTTTCTTAAAGGGGGCTAGATGGATTGGCAAAAGCCCATTCCTATATTGCATGCCTTATATATGATTGTAGGCTCGATGTTTGTTATCTGTGGGATTGTGGCTATGTGTTTCAAGGATTGGGGAAAGAGGGTTGTGCATTATGATCCTGTTCTAACCTCAATTATTCAGACAGGCTCAGAAAGAGAAGCACTGCCAACGGAATATCTTCTCGAGCTTTTAGACTTGAGTTATGACAGGCCTATGCCTGTGAAAAACCTTGAGAAAAAAAAACTAGAAAAACGGCTCTTGGCCTCTCCATTGATTCGCTCTGCAAAAGTCGATCTAATAAAGCCGGGAACGCTTTACGTTGATTATGAAATTCGACGTCCTATTGCCCTTTTAGAAGATTATGTCAATATTGCCATCGATAAAGAAGGGTATCCCATCCCTCTTTCTCCCTTTTTTTCTCCAAAAAATCTACCGGCCTTCTATCTTGGGCTTGGACCTTTTGGCATTCCTCCTAAGGACAAAAACAAACCTCTTGCTGCATGGCATGAACCTCTAAGAGGACAGCTTATTGAGCTTTGTTTTTCTATCCTATCTTGTGTGAGCGCCCTAGATGTTTGTGATCAGTTTGCAATTCAAAGGATCGATGTTTCCTCTGCTTTAGCGGGCAGCTCTGGACGAAGAGAGGTTGTGGTGATTACTCAGGATGTGTTTATGCGCCACATCGAAGGACATGATGTAGAATACCGTCAAAAGAGATTTTTACGCCTTCATCCCAAGCATTTTGCAAAAGATCTAGGAAATTACTTGTCTTTACGTAAGCAGCTTCTTGAGCAGGAACAAAACCAGTTGGCGACTCTTACCTACACGTCCCCCTGTGTGCATCTTAAAGACAAAGTACTTGACTTCCGCCTCGATCAGCTGGCCTTCATTAGTGAATAATAGCATAAAATTCTGGACCTTGTTAGAATCTGTGAAAATATTTGGAATGAAGAACTATGCATGAATTTATTGCTTATTTAATTAAAAATTTAGTAGATCAGCCAGATGCTGTAGAAGTAAAAGTCATCGAAGCCGATGAGGGAATTTCCGTAGAAGTCAAGGTATCGGCTACAGATGTTGCCAAAGTGGTAGGCCGGCAAGGGCGTACAATCAAATCACTAAGAACACTCGCAATGATTATCGGTGCGCGCTTTGGAAGAAGAGTGCGTCTGGAGCTGGTATCCTAGGAGGCAGAGATTGAGCTTAAGTTCCTCTCACCCAGAGGTGCGGTTTGGCATAGACCCCTTTGCTGAGTTTGCTCAAAGGAGTGAACTTTTCAAAAAGAAGGTCATTGTCATTGCCGGACCCACGGGAGTCGGAAAAACGGCCGTTTCTTTGCTTGTGGCAAAGGCCATTGGAGGGGAGATTGTTTCTGCGGATTCGATGCTTGTCTATAGAGGTATGGATATTGGTACCGCAAAGCCTTCTTTGACAGACAGGCAAGAAGTGGTTCACCATCTTGTGGATAGTCGGGATCTAGACGAGACTTTCAATGTTGTCGAGTACTATCAGGAAGCCACTCTTGCAATCAAAGAGATTTTAGATAAGGGGGCGGTCCCTATTGTCGTTGGGGGGACAGGATTTTATTTGCATGCCCTGCTCTATGGACCGCCAAAGGGCCCCCCCTCAGATCCGGCTATGAGAGCGCTTTTAGAAAATGAGATCGACCTGCGGGGTACAGAGGCGATGTATCAGAAGCTTGTCGCATTAGATCCTCAGTATGCCAGGACGATTACAGCAGCGGATCGGCAAAAGATTGTAAGGGCGCTTGAGATTATTACGTTATCTTCCAAGACGGTCTCATCTTTTGCAGCGCCTTCTCCTTTGCGTCCTTTGGATTATAATTTCCGCTGTTGGTTTCTGCATATGGAGAAAGAGAGACTCTATTCTAGAATCGAGGATAGATGTGATGAGATGTTAGCGGCGGGATTTGTTAAAGAAGTAGAAGGATTGCAAACAGAGTTAAGACGCAATCCCACAGCTTCTCAAGCCATCGGTTATAAGCAATGTCTTTTGTATTTAGATTCTTTGCGTAGGCAAGAGGATTGGCAGGCTTTTGTTACTCTATTTAAGCAGGCATCTCGCCGCTATGCAAAGCGGCAAATGACTTGGTTTCGCAAGGAGAAATTGTTTCGCTGGCTGGATCGAGATCTACTCTCTATTGAACAAGTAGCAGAAATTGTGCTACAAGATTACGAGTTAAACAGATATTAGAGGCATATGGATAACGTTAAAGTGCGAGAAAAATTGGCACAAACAGGAGAAGCAGAAGAAAAGATTCGCCTTTGTTTAGAGGCTATGGCTCTTTCCTTGTCAGGGGAAGGGACGCCCCATTTCAGAGAATTTTGGCAGATCAAGCAGCTATGTCTTCCCTATTTTAAAGAGGCAATTACTCCTAAGATGCGCTCTTTGCTTTGGGCCAAGTATATAGAATTATCCAAAGAGGCTAAAAGGCTAAAAGAGATTTTGGATGAAGAGTCCAGTTTTACAGTGGAGCAGATTGAGTTGGCAGTGCAAGCCATTGAAAGAGATTTGCAAGTCAAACAGGCCTTATTTGAACAAGCTGGTGTGGAGCTTTCTCTAGACGGGGTGATTTCTATAAAGGGAAAAGAGGAAGTGTATCGCAATTGGCAAAAGCAGATGGCCGTGCTCTCTCAGCTATGTTTAAAAATCAATGGATTGCGCAAAGAAGTGCTGAACACGGAAATGAGGGTGCGGATAAAGAATCAGATTTTAGCGCGGTTATCATCTTGTGCAGATGAGGTGTTTCCTGCAAGACGCGCACTGATCCAGGAAATTTCCTCTTCTTTTTCTTCCGACATTAAGCAATTCGTTGGTGATCCTGAATTATTAGCTTTGCCGGAACCTGAGTTAAGAGAGGAGCTCAAAAAGCTGCAACATCTGGCTCAGCAGTTAACGTTGAGTGCTGCGACATTTGGGCAAATAAGAGAGGCTCTTTCCGTGTGTTGGGAGCAGTTGAAACCTAGAAGAGTTGTATCCAAACCGAAAAAAGAGCACGTTCCGGATCCAAAAGCGGTGGTTGTGCAAAAGATTGAAGGGGTTGTAAAAAATAGAGAACAAATGTCCGAAGAAGAGCTTGCCCATATCCATCGAGAGTTAAAAACAGAGCTGGATGCTTTTTCTTCTCTAGATCAACAAATGCTGCTGTGTTATTTGCAACCGCTTGAAGAAGAGTTACACAGAAAGAAGATAGAAAGTTTTACTCGGCTCCCTGAGTCAGAGCAGTTGGAGATGATTCTTATTCAGCATGAGGCTCGGCGGCAAGAAATCAAAAAGCAGATAGAGGGGTATCGTAAAATCTTAGGTGGATCTAATCTGGATTTTGAAAAGGCTATGCTGTATCGAGAGATGATTGAAAAAGAAAAAAATGGGCTAGAAAAACTGGAAGAGGAAATTGAAGCAATTGAAGAAAAGATCTGATTCTGTCTTATCTGTTTTTGATTTAGATAATACTATTTTATCAAATAATTGCAGTTTTTATTTTTCGCGTTACCTTGTAAAAAAAAAGGTGCTACCTAGATATGCCCTTTTTTGTGCTTTTTTCTACCATATAAAACATCTATTTTTTGGAGTGAGACTCAGGCAATTGCATGAGGTGCTATTTTCTTTGTTTCTAAAAGGCAAGTCAGCCAAAAGAATCGAAGAGCAGGTGTTGCCCTTTTTGAATCAATACCTGGAAACCTATTGGTATCTTCCCGCCTTTAGCTGTTTGGAACAAGCTCTGCGTGCGGGTTCACCTGTACTGCTTCTTTCTAGTTCTCCGAGCTTTCTTGTTGGAAAAATTGCGTCCTATCTTAAGATCGAGGAATGGGGTGCCACAGAATATGCAGTTGACAGACAGGGAGTGTTTTGTGGTATTGCAAAGATAATGGAGGGAGAAGAAAAGGCTCTTTTCATGAGGACAGTAGCAGAAAAGATGGGGATCTCTATCGAAAAAACGGTGGCATACTCTGATAGTATTGCTGATCTGCCGCTCCTTAAAGCTGCTGGTAAGGCAGTCTGCGTAAATCCGGATCGCCATTTACGCCGTTTATGTAAAAAAAATGGGTGGGACATTCTGTAGATGGCAAAAAAGAGAATTGGGGTGCTGGGAGGGACATTTGATCCTGTGCATTTTGGACATCTCAATTTAGGGCTTTGCATTCAAGAGATGGCGGGTCTTGACGAAATTGTTCTGATCCCTGCCTATATTTCTCCTTTCAAAGAAAAAAAACCGCCCTGTGCATCTTCAAAACACCGTCTTGAAATGGTAAAGTTGGCCATTGCTGAGATCCCAAACTTTCGGGTAGACGATCGAGAGCTTTTGCGCCAGTCGGCCTCTTATACAATTGATACTATCGACGCCTTAGATCCTTCAGTAGAGTGGCATTTGATTCTCTCTGATGAATCTTGCAAAGAGCTGCCGCTATGGAAAGACGCTAATCGCGTGATTGAAAAAGCGCCGCCTCTTGTGGGAGTGCGCTGTGGTTTGTTATCTACAACACTTCCGTGTGGTGTGACTCTGTTCAATATTCCACAGCTCGATATTAGTAGCACCGCTGTGCGGGCACGTCTTTTAGAAAAAAGGTATTGCGGACATTGGGTCCCATCCTCTGTATTAACCTATATCTATCATCATAACCTTTATGGCACTTGATTCTTTACTTTGTTTGAATCAGATTGCACAAGCGATCTTCGATAAGAAGGGTGTAAATATTTTAGCGCTAGATCTTCGGCCGCTTTCAGGGCTTACTGAGTATGTGATCATTGCGGAAGGGTCAGCTTATAAACATGTGATAGCGATTGCCAAAGGGGTGATTGATGAGATGGAAAAGCTTGGCCTCAAGCCTCTTTATGTAGAAGGAATGAGGGATGGGGAGTGGGTGGCTCTTGACTTTTCTTCTATCGTTGTTCACCTTTTCTTGCCTGACTGGAGAGAAAAATACCAGCTCGAATCTTTGTGGAAGCTGGCCGAAATTGTCGATGTGCATATCGATACAAGTCATCCCATCTCTAAGTCGGCTTTATAGTCGATGTATACCAAGCCGATTTTTGAATTACGTTTGGTATAGTTAATACCATGCCACTTGCGATTGCTGATTTGTCCTAAGCTTTCGCGCAGCTGAAATGTGATGCTATTTATTCGGTTTAGTATAAACTCTAAGGCCAGAAATTGCATCAAAAGAGCGTTTCAATGGCCTTTCCGCCAAGTAGTCCTTATCTCCTCTTATATGGTCCAGTAGGCAAGGTTGGTCCTAGCACTCAATCCATGCCACCACCGTCATACAGTCTTTTGTTGAGCCGGATGGCGGCTTTGGTCCTGCAAAATGAACTGCGAGTATGCAAGGTAGTTTCCGATGGGATTTCAGAGAGTTGTGCAAAAGAAGGGGTGATATTGCACATAACAAAGGTACCCCCTGGAGTCAGCACACCTTATCTAGTACAAGCATTACGCACCATTCTAAATTCGGGATTGATCAAACCGGGAGCCACTGTTTTTTTAAAAGAGCCTTCCTTTGCTAAAAATACAGGAATCACAACTCTTGTTGCTGAGAAAGAAACTGCTCAGACACTCATCAGTCTCTCTGGTCGCATCTTCCTTGATCCAATATACAATGAAGTAGGTTACTGTTTTAGCTTGCAAGACACTAAAAAAAAGATCGAGGCTATTGCACGGCAACTTCCGCACTTGAATTGCGCTTCTGGGTTAGTCATCAAAAGCGATGCCAAGAGGGTATTTTTCATCCCACATCCATGGAATCAACGGAATAAAGAAAAAACTCTCGAAGCTCCTTCTTCTGCTCTAGACATTCAATCTAGTGAAAGCACTGATGACACACCTTTTACGCTTGCTTCTAGGGAACTTGTGGGTTTGGGAATGTGCTTGAAAGTGTTTAGTGTGCCTGATGAGCAAGAAACAACTCTTATAAATCCTCACTTATGCCAATTCCGGTTATTCATAGGTCAAATCCCCCAAGGCACTAAAATAGATTGGTTAAAACGTGCACTTAGGGTACTACTTTGCCCCGATCTTAACGGTTCGGATGTTGATTTTAGCAAGACGCGTCTTCATACCAACCCAAACCTAAGGAAAGGATATTTCATATTTGTTCGTGCTACCCAGAATGCTTGCAGTATGCTCTTGCCACTCTCCCACCGTGTATTCTTAGATCAAGTAAACAATCAAGTGGCTGTATTAGATTGCGAGCCTATACAGGGTAAGCCTAGCGAGATCCCAGCCCAAACCATTGAAAGAGGTTTTGCTGAAGAGTGGAATGCGCTTGGGCTTTCCCTTTTTGATAAAGTGGGGCTCGTCATAGAACCCTCTAATAGTAGCGGAAATACCAATACACAGCCTTCATCATCACTTGCTCTTATGTAAATTAAGGGCATGAGGCGTTAAATATATGCTTAACAAACATCATATATTATTTTAATTTTGTTGTCGTAAAAGAGCATTAAATAAAAAGTATGCATTTTTTGCTGTAAAGCTGGTTTCTTAGGTCAGATGAGTCTAGTTGAGACTAAAATCTTCGGGTTGCACAAATTCCTTTCTCAAGGTATCCTAGAGGGTCAAAATTTTAATTTCTGGATGCTTGTATGAAGAATGCACGTGAAAAAAAAAAGAGGATAGTGATTACAGGGATGGGAGTCGTCTCCTGTTTTGGTAATGAGGTAGATCACTTTTATCAACAGTTGCTACAAGGGAAAAGCGGAGTTACACCGCTCACAGATCCTCTTCTTCAAGAATATCCCACTCGTTTTGCTGCGCAGGTGCCAGACTTTGACCCCTCTCCTTATATAGATAAAAAGCAGGCTCGTCGCGTAGATCCTTTTGTTCGCTATGCGATGGTCGCCGGAAGGAAAGCGCTTGAGCAGGCAGGGCTAACAGGAGAGGCTTTTGAGGCTTTGGATAAGGCAAGGGCGGGGATTTTGATTGGCTCGGGTATGGGGGGGATGAGGGTGTTCTATGATGGAGTAGAGACGCTTTTGTCAAAAGGGTATAAACGGCTGACTCCTTTCTTTGTTCCCTTTATCATTACAAACATTGCAGGGGCTCTTCTGGCGATCGATCTTGGCTTTATGGGACCTAATTACTCGATTTCTACAGCTTGCGCTACAGCGAATTATTCGATCCATGCAGCTGCAGAGCATATTTTAAGGGGCGATGCCGATGTGATGATTTGCGGTGGCTCCGAAGCTGCGCTAACGCCGATTGGGGTAGCGGGATTTGTGGCTTGTAAAGCGCTTTCTGAAAGAAATGATGCACCAGAGAAAGCGTCTCGTCCTTGGGATAAAAACCGAGATGGTTTTGTTATGGGAGAAGGTGCTGGCGTGCTTGTGCTTGAGAGTTTGGAGCATGCGCAAAAACGGGGGGCTCCTATTTTGGCCGAATACTTAGGGGGAGCGGTTAGTTGCGATGCGCACCATATGACCGATCCGCGCGGAGATGGGCTTGGTGTATCGATGTGTATTGAAGGAGCGATTGCTCAAGCAGGAATTGATAAAGCAGAGATTAACTACATCAATGCGCATGCGACTTCTACCCTTGCAGGAGACCTTTGCGAGGTACGTGGTATTCGCAATGTGTTTGGCGATCAAGTGTCAAAAATTACCATGAACGGCACAAAATCAATGATCGGCCATTGTTTGGGAGCTGCCGGCGGTTTGGAAGCTGTTGCGACTATTCAGGCAATCATAACAGGAGAAGTGCATCCCACAATTAATCTGGAGATGCCGGAAGAGGAAGCTGCGCTATTTGATCTTCCTACAACAAGAAAGAAAATGCAGATTACAGCAGCTTTAAGTAATTCTTTTGGTTTTGGTGGGCACAATTCATCGCTATTGTTTGCGCCCTATAAGGCATCCTCATGCTAAAGGTTGAATCTTTTGGAATCATTCCTTTCAAAAAAGATGCAGACGGTGTCTTCTGCGTATTATTGATTTTGCACAGCAAGGGGCGTCACTGGGGATTTCCTAAAGGCAAACCTAACCCTTCAGAAACTCCGCTGCAATCTGCCAAGAGGGAACTTAAAGAAGAGACGGGATTGGATGTGGTCAAGTTGCTTAAAGAACAGCCATTATGTGAGCATTACCGATTTATGCATCGCCGCACGCCTATTTTTAAGACAGTGAGCTATTTTCCGGCTCTTGTCGAAGGGGATTTGCAGTTACAAGTAGAAGAGATTCGGGATGCAAGGTGGCTTAGCTGTGAGGAGGCGATGCAGCTTTTGACTTATAAAGAAGCTCGTCATATCCTCTCTCAGTCTTATGCACTATTGAGGTAGTCTTTGTTTTGGTTTCCCAAAAAGCCACGCATTGAGATTTTTGCAAGACATTGCCATTTTTCTAAGGTCAGCGCTCACAAGGCGCGTCCCAAGGGATTTACAAGAGAAAAATGTTTTTCCAATCTTTTGGAGCTTGTAGACAAAGAAAAACACGTCGGTTTGACTTTTCTTCTCGATACCTATCATCCGATGGAAGGGGAGCACTTTGTCCATTCTCAAAATCGCTATCCTATAGAGACATTTAAGGCTGGCAGTGAAACAGGGTCATTTATTTTTATGTTAGACAGGGTTCTTTCAAAAAAAATGGACGATGATACGATCATCTATTTTTTGGAAGATGACTATTGGCATTTGCCCGGTAGCTTAGATATCCTAAGAGAGGGGATTAGATTGCCCGGGGTCGATTACGTAACCCTCTATGATCACAAAGACAAATATTTTTTAAGCCAGTATCAAGATCTAAAATCGGAAGTTTTTCATACAGCTTCTTGTCATTGGAGAACAACGCCTTCTACGACAAACACCTATGCCATGTATTTAAAAACGTTAAAGAGGGATGAGGCAATCCATCGCCGTTTTTCTCAAGAGGGGTCGATTTCTAAAGATCATGAAAAATTTTGCGCGCTAGCGGCTAAAGGAATGAAGCTCATCTCCTCAATTCCGGGGTACGCATCGCATCTGGAAGCAGATTACCTCTCCCCTTGCACGAATTGGGAAAAACTTTTAAAATCGACTATCTAAATTTTGCATAGGAGGCAGCGATGATTAACAGTTCTTATTTAACACAAGAGCAGAGCAGTCCGCAGACACGACTGAAAGATTTTATGTTGGTCTTAGGGGTGAGTCTCCTCATTGGTTTATTTGCTCAGATTTCTATACCCCTGCCTTTTACTCCTGTGCCTCTTATCGTTTACTCTCAAGTGATCTTGATGCTTTCTGTCATCTTAGGGTCACAGCGTGCGTTGGCAGCAGTTTGTCTGTTTTTAATTGAGGGAGCTTTGGGTCTTCCTGTGTTTTCTGGAGGAACAGCCGGATTTGCCAGACTGTTAAGTCCTGTAGGGGGGTATCTCATCGGTTTTGCAGCAGCAGCGTTTGTAACGGGGTGGATAGCTGAGCGTTTAAAGCAAAAGACAAAAATGGCCTTGTTTACTTCAATGGCAATAGGGAACTTGATCATTTTTGCTCTCGGAGTCCTCTGGCTTTCCACTTTTCTCGGTTGGACGGGAGCTGTCTTATGTGGGTTTATCCCTTTTGTGATTGGAGATATTCTGAAATTATCCGTTGCAACCGTATTTCTTTCGCGCTATTTTTCGAAATAGAGATTCTGCCCTTAAGAGAACGTGCTTGGAAGGAATGCCTTTGAAGAGCGCGCTGGAGTTTTTCCACGCGCTTTGTTTTTTTTTCTTCAGGAGAGACTGTTCTGGGCATTTGAGAAGAATAGGATCTGACTTTCATGGTTAATCCCTCGGGTATATGCCGGATTATAGAAATTAGTGGATTTAGGTAAATATATTTTATGATTAAGAAGTGTTTGCTCTTTTTGTTTACCTGCCTTCTGAGACAGCTCTTTGCTTTGCGCTACCGTTTGGTTTTAAAGGGGTGGGATACTTTAAAAAAATACCCGTTTGACCCTAAGAAAGGGATTTTATTTTTGCCCAACCATCCAGCAGAGCTCGATCCTGTCTTTTTGGCCACTCTTCTTTATCCTCTATTTTCTATCAGACCTGTTGTAGTAGAACACTTCTACTACCTAAAGGGATTCCGTGTTTTCATGGATCTTATAGGAGCTTTAGTATTACCTCAAATGGATGCAAAAGCCAATCGGTTTAGGGCGGAGCGGGTGCAAAAGCAGTTTGTTAAGATGGTAGATGTGTTAAAAGGAGGGGGGCGCCTTCTGATCTACCCTTCCGGAAAATTAAGAGGGGGTACTGAAGAAAAAATTGGCGGAGCTTCTTTGGTTCACAATTTTTTGGAAGCGTATCCTGATGTGCAGATTGTATTGATTCGCACTACAGGGTTGTGGGGGAGTCTATTTTCTAAAGCCCTCAACGGACGCTCTCCTTCTTTTGGAGGAGCGCTTTGGCAGGGGGTAAAAATTTTATTTAAAAACGCCCTGTTTTTTGCCCCAAGGCGAGAGGTCTGTATTACGTTTGAGGTAGCAGGGGATGATTTCAAACAGAAACTCTCTCGTCTTGAGCTTAATCGCTTGCTTGAATCTTGGTATAACAAGGAGAAAGATCCGCTTACACTTGTGCCCTATTTTTTTTGGAGTCGCAAGCTGCCGGAGGTAACGGCTCAGAAAGAGCGCCAAGAGAAGTTGCACCTAGAGGTCCCAAAGTCTATTGTTGAGAGTGTGAATGTTTTTTTGTCGCAGCTCTGTCGCCAGCCGACATCGCGTTTTAAAGCCGAAACGCATCTTGCAGAGCAACTGGGATTAGATTCTTTGGATCTTGTACAGGTGTATCTTTTTTTAGATGAAAAATACGATGTTGCAAATTTAGAACCTGGCTCTTTAGTGACAGTCAGTGATGTATGGCAGGCAGCAGCAGGCTATGGAGAATATGAGCAGATAGAAACAAAAACTAGTCTTCCTTTTGTATGGCCTGAAGAGAAGAGGTCAATAGTTTTTCTTGCAGAAGGCAACACTCTGCAAGAAGTTTTTTTGAATCAAGTGGCTAAGCTTAAAAACCAAGCTGCTTGTGTGGATAGTGTCACAGGGCTTATGACTTATCGACAGCTGAAGATGAGAGCTCTTATTTTAGCTAATTACTTCAAACAGTATCCGGAAAAGCATGTAGGTGTCATGTTGCCCTCTTCTTGCACTGTCTATGTGGTTATCCTAGCGCTTCTTTTAGCGGATAAGGTGCCGGTGATGCTAAATTGGACAGTGGGACACAAAGCGCTGGATTATGCAGTGGATCTTTTCCCTTTAAATCGCGTGGTGACCTCTTACCGTTTTTTAGATCGGTTGCAACTGGAAGTTTTGGGGAAAGTCGAAGAGAAGTTTTGTTTTTTGGAGGAGATAAGAGAAGAAATTTCGTGGCGCGATAAGATACAAGCTTTGTGGGCAAAACCTTCTATTAAAGCGTCTCCTACAGACCCTGCTGTCTTTTTGTTTACAAGTGGCACAGAATCCAATCCAAAAGCAGTTCCCCTGTCTCATACCCAACTTCTATGTAATCAAAGAGCTGCCTTAAAAGCGGTTCCCCTTGCATCTCAAGATATTCTGTATGGAATTCTACCTCCTTTCCACTCGTTTGGATTTTCTGTAACGGGTCTTTTTCCTCTTCTTGCAGGCTTAAGGGTGTGTTATGCTCCAGACCCCACCGATAGTCATGGCATGGCAAGAGATATTGCGCGGTATCAGCCGACCTTAATGTTTGCAGCTCCCAGTTTTATTCGCGCGCTTTTTAAAGTGGCATCCCCCCAAGATTTACATACATTGAGGCTTGTTGTCTCAGGTGCAGAGAAGACACCGCAAGAGCTCTTCGACTATGTGAAGGCGCATCTTCCTTCAGCCCGTTTGATCGAAGGGTACGGAATTACTGAGTGTAGCCCGATTGTCTCTATAGGTCGTTTAGATGAACAACATATAGGCGTTGGCAGGCCTTTGAAAGATCTTGAAGTCATCATTGTCGATCCGGAGTCAAAAAGAAAACTCGATGTGGGACAAGAAGGAGAGATTGCGATTGCCGGACAAAGTGTTTTTGATGGTTACTTTGGAGGGGATAAGAATCCTTTTCTTGATGTAGAAGGCAAACGGTTTTATCTATCAGGCGATCGTGGGTACTTAGATAAAACTGGGCATTTAATCTTGACAGGAAGGTTAACCCGTTTTGTAAAAATAGGCGGCGAGATGGTCTCTTTGGGAGGAATTGAGGAGGAGCTTCTCAAAGCGTTTCCTGAAGTTAGACAAGATGGTCCTCCACTGGCTGTATGTGTAAAAGAAGATGGCAAGCCCGAACTTATCCTATTTGTCACATGGGATATTTCAAAAGAGAGTGTCAATGAGGTTTTAAAGCTGTCGGGACTGGGACGGATTGTCAAGATCGCAGAAGTCAAGAAGATAGAAGCAATTCCCCTTATGGGAACTGGGAAAATTAACTATAGATTGTTAGAGAAAAATGAAACATAAATTAAAACTATATAATACAGAAACAAGAGAAAAAGAAGAGCTGATTCCTATTGAGGGAAAGACGGTCAAAATGTACACATGCGGACCGACTGTTTACAACTTTGCCCATATCGGCAACTTTCGGACCTATGTGTTTGAAGATCTACTAAGAAGAACAATTCAGTTCTTTGATTTCCGTGTCGAGCAAGCGATGAATTTAACTGATATCGATGATAAAACTATAAAGGGAGCGCTCGATGCTGGGATCACACTAGATGCTTTTACAGCCCCTTTCAAGAAAGCGTTTTTTGAAGATCTTGCTGCGTTAGGAATTGAGAAAGTAGAACATTATCCGGAAGCCACCGAGTATGTAGAAGAGATGATTTCTATTATCCAAAAGCTGCTAGAAACAGGTGTTGCCTATGTAGGAGAAGATCAAAGCGTTTACTTTTCTATTCGGAAGTTTCCATCGTATGGGAGGCTGGCACATTTAGATCTTACAGGCTTAAAAGCCGGGGCATCGAATCGAGTGGCTCAAGACGAGTATGAAAAAGAAGATGTAAGCGACTTTGTCTTATGGAAATCTTACGACAGAGAAAGAGATGGATTAATTTATTGGGAAAGTCCTTTTGGTAGAGGACGACCAGGCTGGCATATTGAGTGTTCTGCCATGGCCATGAAGCTTTTGGGGACAACCATTGATATCCACGTAGGGGGAATTGATAACTTATTCCCTCATCACGAAAATGAAATTGCTCAATCGGAATCCTATTCTTGCTGCCGCTTTGTCAAGCATTGGATGCATGCAGAACATCTGCTTGTAGATCACAAGAAAATGTCCAAGCGCTTAGGCAATTTTTATACACTCAGAGATCTTCTAGCAAAAGGGTACACAGGTAGAGAGGTGCGTTTTGCTCTTTTACAAGCGCACTATAGGACGCAGCTTAACTTTACCTTTGAAGGATTAGATGCAGCCGTCTCCTCCTTAAGGCGACTTGAGGATTTTATTTTTCGATTGAAGGCGATTCGCAAAGAAAAAATGCCCATTGCGCTTGACATCATGTTAGAAAAAGCGCTTCCCCCTTCTGTTTCACGCCAAATGAAAGATCATCTGCTCTATGCTATTAATCAAGAGAATGCGGTGGATATTTTTGATGAGGGTGAGATGCGTCCCCTAATTATAAAAGGACTGTCATCTTTGCCGCAGAAAGAAGAGGTTGTAAAGGACATTTTATCGAATATCCATATAGAAAAGCAAAAGACAATTCTTACTTCTATCTTAGACCATGCATTCCATAATCAACAAACAACCCGTGATGTTCTTGATGTGGTTGTGTCGTCTATAAAAGAATTTGATATTTTAGATCCTCATAAAATACAACCGCTTCTTCAGAAAGCGTTATTTCATGATAAGAATGCAGACGAGAAGGTATCGCTTGTCATGCGTAAACTAAAAGAAAAGAAAAGCCAAGGGTTTATCCTACCGATTTTGGTTGAAGCTGATGATGCCTTCAAGAAAGCGCTTGGAGATGATCTTAATATTTCTGTGGCCCTTGCAGTATTATTTGATGTGGTGCGTCTTGTAAATCAGCTCTGCGATGAGGGGAAAATCGGATTTTCAGAAGCCGAGGACGTTCTTGATTTTCTCAAGAAGATAGATCGCGTTTTACATTGTCTGCCTTTCGAGATATCAAAAGAGCCTATAGAGGATCATCTCGTACATCTTTTAAAGGAAAGAGAGAATGCTCGTCTTGCTAAAGACTGGAAAAAGGCGGATGCTTGCCGAGATCAAATTTTATCTGCAGGATATATCATTGAAGACACGCCGCAAGGTGCGCGGTTAAAAAAGAGGCTATCATGAAACGTGCTACGACAAAAGATGAGCTTTTTTTATTAAAACTGTACGAGTTAGCTCTTAAGGCAGGGGATGTCAAGACTCCTTTTAATCGATTTGCTATAGGTCGAGCAATTGGCCAAAATGATAAAGGCGCTAATGTGATTGCCAGGGATCTGGCTCAAGCAAATTTTGTTAAAAAAGCGGATGGAGAAGAGGTCTACTTAACAGATCATGGCTTGCGTCTTGTAGAACGGCTAATCCAAGAAGAGGTGTAAAAAAAATCTTGCGAAAATTTCCTAAAGATCCTACACGGAAGGGTAGATTAGATGATCAGCATCTAACCCTTGTTACTACCCAACTTTAAGGATCGTTATGGCAAAGAAAAAAAAAGTAGCGAAAAAAAAGACAACTAAGAGAAAAGCAGCTCCAAAGAAAAAAGTTACAAAAGTGAAGAAAAAAAGAACTTCTAAGCTGATGCAAACGACATACTCATTATCCGCAGAATTACAAGCTGTTGTTGGTGGCCGTTCTATGACAAGGCCGGAAGTTGTGAAAAGATTATGGAAATATATCAAAGCACACGGTTGCCAAGATGCTAAAAATAGAAGAATGATTAATCCTGACAAGAAATTGGCAGAAGTAATCGGTTCTCGTCCTGTTGACATGCTCAAGCTTGCAGGGCTCTTAAGCAAGCACATTAAGTAGTTTTTGACTCTATCGAGCTACCCTAAAACTATAGGGTAGCTCTTTTTTTTTTCATCCTATACAATATTGCACTATGCTACAGCGTCTTAGTAGACTTAGATCTCACCCGGCTTTGCGCGGACTAGTTCAAGAACATTGCGTTAGATTGAGCGATCTCGTTTATCCCCTGTTTATTAAAGAGGGGATGACAGGCAGGTCTGCCGTGGAATCGATGCCGGGAATTGATCAACTCTCTTTGGAAGAGCTTTCTAAAGAAGCTCAAGAGCTTATAGAGTTGGGGGTCTCGTCGGTGATTTTATTTGGTATACCCTCTTACAAAGATGCAAGTGGATCTTCTGCATGTAGATCGGATGGTATCATCCAAAGAGCGATTCGGTGTATCAAACAGGTGGCGCCTGAGCTACTTGTCATTGCAGATCTTTGCCTATGCGAGTACACAGATCATGGGCATTGCGGTCTTTTGCGCAGTTGTGGTTCTTTGGATCATGAAGCGACGTTGCCACTTCTTGTAGAGCAAGCTGTGAGCTTGGCAAAAGAGGGAGCCGATGTGATTGCACCAAGTGGCATGATAGACGGCATGGTTCATGCGATTAGAACAGGATTGGATCTTGCAGGATTTTCTCATGTGCCCCTTTTGAGTTATGCGGTCAAGTATTGCAGCTCGCTGTATGGTCCCTTTAGGCAAGCTGCAGAAGGAGCTCCCCAGTTTGGCAGCCGAGCTTCGTATCAGTTAGATCCTGCCAATTGTCAGGAAGGTTTAAGAGAGGCGTTCCTGGATGTTCAAGAGAGGGCAGATCTGCTTATGGTCAAACCCGCCCATACTTATTTGGATATGATTTGCAGAATTAAAGAGAAGCACTCCTCAATTCCGCTTGGTGCTTACCACACAAGTGGTGAGTACGCGATGATTAAAGCAGCTGCAGAAAAAGGGTGGATTGACGAGAGAAAAGTAGTCTACGAAGTGCTCACTTCGATTAAAAGGGCTGGAGCAGATTTCATTATTACGTATTATGCCAAGCAATTTGCAACCTGGTAATATTCCTCTCTTCTTAGCCCCCATGGAAGGAGTAGGCGATCGCACTTTTCGAAAAGCCATGCGAGTAGTTGGTGGTTTTGATGAAGCTGTGACTGACTTTTTAAGGGTGCCGTTGAATGCTCATGTAGAAAGTTTGGCTAAAGTCTACCAACCCGATGAAATTGCTCCCATTCCTCTTGCGGCCCAGCTTATGGGTTCTGATGAAGAATTGATGGCGGCTATGGCAAGACAGATAGAAAAAAGGGGAGCGCCTCGTATCGATCTTAATTGTGGGTGCCCTTCGAATACGGTGACCGGGAGAGGGGCTGGATCGAGTCTACTGAAGGATCCACAGGACGTCTACTCTGTGGCAAAGGCTCTTGTACAGGCAGTATCGATTCCTGTGACAATCAAGATGCGTTCGGGTTTTGAAGACACCTCTCTATTTGAAGAAAACCTACTGGCTGCACAGGAAAGTGGTGTGGCCTATGTTACCTTGCATCCTCGTACAAAAGTGGACGGGTATGGACCTCCAGCGAATTGGGCTCTTATCCGTAGGGCAAAAGAGCTTTTACGTATTCCTGTTGTTGGTAACGGGGATATTCTCTGTGTTGAGGATGCTGTCCGGATGCTAAAAGAAACAGGTTGCGATGCTTTGATGATCGGTCGTGGCAGTGTCATTAATCCCTTCATTTTTCATGAAATTAAAGCGCATTTTTCAGGCGGATCATACAAGGCGTCCCGAGCTGCAAAAATGCATTTTTTGCACACCTACTTTGAAAATATTCCATCGCAAATTAGAGAAAGGTTAAAGATTAATAAACTCAAACAGCTGATGAGCTTTTTATTCAAAGCCACACCGGAACTCCTTTCAAAAAGAGAGTCCCTATTAAAAACCGATCTGCCTACAGCAGAGGCGTTTTTTCAGCATTGTCTTAGATTACTTGATTGAAAAGAACAGTTCAAAGTAATTTCCTTGTAAATCTTGTATAAAAAACAAGAAAATGCAAAGGAATGTTTTGTATGAAAAAATATCAAATGTTGTTCGCTCTTGCCATGATGGGATCTAACCTTGCTGTGCAAGCAGAGTTTAAGGTTATCCCAGACACAGCACAGTATAAAAAATCAGATTATTCAAACGCCATTCGTATAGAGAGAAGGATTTCTCTAGAGAAAGCGGAAGAAATTGCAGAAGCAGATCCTGAGATTGCCTATTTTGTGTATCTTAAAGGAGGCTGTATGGTTTTAGAAAATGATGAAGCAGATATAGCAAATGATCCACTGGGATTAGTCACTTATCGGTTTTATACGTTCGATAATGGTCAGCCGGGACATGGATTATGCCGAGTTTTCCGCTATGGAGATGCGCTTTTCTTTACAGATCAAAGCAAGATGTGGCTAGGTTCTGCACCAGGACTTGCTGACACCTATGTAAAAATAGCGGAATAGTACATTTTAGAGACCTCCGGATAACAGAGGTCTCTAAATTTTAAGGCAATGCAACCGGATTATATTGCTTGCAGTGAGTCTCTTTGACTTTGATCAAGGTCAGTAAAGAAACGAGCAGATAGGCTGGCAGGGTAAGAAAAGCGATCCTATAGGCATCTACAGAAAACACCCTGGCTCCATCCACAATCTTGCCATCCCAAAAAAGATCGAGGATTTTCCCTGTCATCGGATCTGAGAAAGCGCCAAAGAAAGCATCGAAGGCGTTCATAAAGCCGACTGCAGTGGCTGCCAAGATGGGTAGATGGATCTCTCGAATCATGGTAAAGCAGAGCAAGAAACTGCTAATAGAAAAACCAAAAAGAAATAGCAATGTGCCCATCGTGAGTGTAGAAAGACATGGAATATAGACAGCCGCAGAAATGCAAAACAGAGCGATAAAAGTTCCCCAGAACATCACAATGACACGTTTACCAATTCGATCGGACAGATAGCCAAATAGAGGCGCTCCTACTGCAAAGCCAATAAAGATAAGAGAAACAAGATTAGCAGCAGAGCCCAAGGTAACACAAGAAGACTCTGAAATGAAAGAGACACCCCAAAGTCCTCCGAAAATCATAATTGGGGCAAATGCAAACCCACTGTAAATAGAGATCCACCATGCTTGCGCATTTTTCAAGATGGTTTTGAGGCTCTTTGATAAAGAGAGTCGCTGCGGTGCAATGTGCACTTCCTGTTTTTTATTTGGGGCCATATCCCTTACAATCAACCAAAATAAAGCGGCAAGAATGAACCCGGCCACACCAATGATCTGCATTGCGACTCGCCAGTCAACAGCCTGAATAAAAGCAGCAAGAGGTGCCTGTCCGCCGACAGCTCCCAGCATCGCAATTGTCATCATAAGGCCTGCCATAAAGGCAAACTGTCTGGCAGGAAACCAGTTGGCAGTCAGTTTGAGGCAATTGACGGCAGCAAACGCGGCTCCAACGCCTGTTAAGAATCTACCTAATCCGGCAAGAAACAGATGTTCCGCTGCACCAAAAAGTAGGCATCCACAAGCACAAATCAACATAGCAAGGGTTGTCACTTTACGAGGGCCGATCCGGTCTAGCAAAACACCTGCAGGAATCTGGAGGATAAGATAGGCATAAAAATAGCAAGCGGCCAAATTGCCGAGTTGGACACCATCTATAGAAAAAGTTTTCATTAGAGTGGGGGCCATGACACTAGGGGATACCTCAATGGCATACTTATAAAACATGAACAGAGCGCTTAACAGCCAGATAATCCAAGCATGAATCAAGAATTTCTTCTTTGCCATGGAACCCCTCTTATAAAAATTCCGCACATTTTCTGCAATTTGTTAGATAAAAGTCAATATTTGAGATAGCACCTCTTCTTTAGAGCTGCTGCATTCGATTGTGTGCAATACACCTTGAGATGCGTAAAAATCAATCAGTGGAGCTGTTTGGTTTCGATATACCTTGAGTCTTTCGGTGATCACCTCTTTGGTGTCATCATGGCGTTGCGTTAATGGAGATCCACATTTATCACATGTACCCGGATGAGCCGGTGGAGCATACAGTGCGTGGTAGGGTTGTCCGCAATGAGAGCAAGAAAGTCTAAGAGAAAGTCTTTCGAGAATTTTCTCGGAGGATAGATCAAGGTTAATGACGACAGGTTCCAATCCGGTTTGTAGGAAAGCAGATAGAGCCTGTGCCTGTGGAACTGTGCGAGGGAACCCGTCTAGAATGTACCCTTTTTGACAGTCGGGCTGTGCAAGTCGACCAAACAGCATCTCCAAAATAAGGGGATCAGGAACAAGGTGGCCTTTGTCAATGAATCCTTTGGCTTGCAATCCTAAGGGGGTTTGCCGGCGTACGTTTTCTCTTAGCAAATCACCTGTGGAAATGTGAGGAAGGTGCAATCGATCTTTAAGAAGATTTGCTTGAGTGCCTTTTCCGGTTCCTGGCGCGCCGAGTAGAATTAAAACAAGATTGGTCATAGAGAAATCATGCTAACCTACACTTCCCTTTATCCACAAGGATTAGGAAATTTCTCGCTATTAATTCAAACCTTTAGATATACATCATCTGAATATGTTCCATAGATTTTTTATTCAATGGAGACAGCTAGGCAAGCGCGTAATAGGCCCTTTGGCATTGATGTTCCTTTGCCCACCCCTTGTGATGTTAGTTTGGTATACAAATGTGCAACTAGGGGGCTCTGTTCGGTCCTTATTTGCTCTTTTTTATGAACAAGGAATAGTTTTCACCATTTACAAAATTTGGGCGCCTTTATTTTTCGGAACTAAAACAGCATGGGGAATTCTCACTATTTTTGTGTTGTTTCAGCTTATTCTCATGAAAATTTTACCGGGCAAAAAGGTTGAAGGTGTTCCCTCTTCAAAGGGATTTATTCCCACATACAAGGTCAATGGGATTGCGGCTTTTGTGTTTAGTGTCGTGGCTTTTGTTGTAGCTTCATTCGGTATGGGGTTGTTTTCTCCGGGCATTTTATATGATGAGTTGGGGGGGGTGCTAGGAGCGCTCAATCTCTTTAGTTTTGTTTTCTGTCTCTTCTTGTATTTCAAGGGGCGTTTTAAGCCCTCTACTCCTGACTCAGGCAGTACCGGGCATTTTATTTTCGACTATTTTTGGGGAATGGATTTACATCCCAAGATTTGCGGTTGGGATGTGAAGGTGTTCGCTTGCTGCCGTTTTGGAATGATGGCATGGGCTTTACTTCTGATTTCCTACATGGCAAAGCAACAAGAGCTGTGTGGCTTATCCAATGCGCTTGTTGTGTCAGTTGTGTTGCAGCTGGTTTATATTGCCAAATTTTTTGTATGGGAAGCTGGGTATTTGAGATCTATGGATATTGCAAAAGATCGGGCCGGTTTTTTTCTTTGTTGGGGGTGTCTTGTTTGGGTTCCGGCTGTCTATACCTCCCCGTCACTGTTTTTGGTCACTCATCCCCATGATCTGCATCCGGGGCTTGTGGTATTGCTGCTCATTTTTGGAGGGCTGTGCATACTTATTAATTATTTTGCAGATCGCCAAAGGCAGAAGGTGCGGATTCAAAATGGTTCTTGCACTGTTTGGAATAAGAAGCCTGAAATTATTTTTGCTAACTATCACACCGAATGGGGTGAAGAGAAGCAAGGTTTGCTGCTAGCTTCCGGTTGGTGGGGGGTGTCTCGCCACTTTCATTATATCCCCGAGGTATTGGCTGCCCTATTTTGGAGTGTTCCGGCCCTTTTTAATTATTATATTCCTTATTTTTATTTGACATGCTTGGTGTTTTTATTATTAGAAAGAGTTTATAGGCAGGAAAGAAGGTGCCGCAGTAAATATGGGGAAGGTTGGGAAGAGTACTGTAAAAAAGTTCCTTTTCGCTTGATCCCTTTCATTTATTGATGAAATTCAGTAGATGAGGTAATATCCTGTGGATTTGAGAGAAAAAGAAATGTTTTGAAGGTAGAGTTTATGGGGCAAAATAGACCAACTCAGTTTGGTTTTCTGCGTTCGGTGTTCTGGCCGGTACACCGTTTTGAAGTCAAGAAAGTGCTTTCTATGTTACTTCTCCTTTTCCTTCTCTGTGTGACCTATGGTATTTTGCGCAATCTAAAAGACACCATTATCTTAACCGCCAAAAATTCAGGAGCTGAGGTAATCCCTTTTATTAAAGTGTGGGGGATGTTGCCGGCGGTGTTTATAGCAACCTGGTGTTATACCAGACTTCGACGCTATTTCTCAAAGCATGCCGTTTTCTACATCGTCATCTCCTCTTTTCTGGCTTATTTTCTTCTTTTTGCTTTCTTTCTTTATCCTAACAGTCAAGGATTGCATTTAGAGCGATTAAGTCAATTTCTCTCTTCAGTTCTTCCCTCGGGATTTAAGGGGCTTATTGCTCTTTTGTGTAATTGGACGTTCAGTAGTTTTTATGTCATTTCCGAATTGTGGGCAGTTGTAGTCCTTTCAGTTCTTTATTGGGGCTTTGCAAATGACTTTACTCCTGTCCATGAAGCTAAAAGGACGTATGGTATTTTGAATATCGGTTCTAATTTAGCTCCGATTATGGGAGGGGGATTGGCGCTTGTCTTTGGTCAAACGATTGCACTACCTTTCTTAACTCGGGTAGATGAGTGGAGTCAGACGATTTGTCAGTTGATTCTTGTGGTGAGCGTGCTGGGTGTAAGTGCCATGGGGATATACTTTTGGATTACTCGTCGTGTTCTTAAAGAAGAGGGGGGGGGCTCATTAGGAAAGCAGGAAAAAAAGCCCCGCCTCTCTTTGAGAGAGAGTGTTCGGTATATTCTGAAGTCTCCTTATCTTGTGCCTTTAGCGCTGATTGTCATTGGGTATAATATTAGTATTAATTTTACAGATGTGCTCTGGAAAGAGCAGTTAAAGCGTTTTTTTTCTGACCCCAATCAGATGCTTGAGCATATGAACAAAATTACAGTGGGTATCGGTATTTTAGCGACTATTGGGGGCGTCTTCTTTTCTTTTATGGTAACCCGTTGGGGTTGGACCCTGGTTGCAATGATTACCCCATTTGTAATCACTCTTATGGCAGTTGGGTTCTTTGCTTTCCACTTTTGTCCCGATGCGCTAAGTGCTGTTTCGGCTTCTTTTTTTGGTCTGACTCCGTTTGCTATGACGGTTTACTGTGGGTCGATGCAAAATTGTTTGAGCAAAGCTAGTAAGTACTCTGTGTTTGATGCGACAAAAGAGCTTGCTTTCTTGCCTCTGTCTCCAGAGTCTAAGCTAAAAGGTAAAGCTGCAATTGACGGCTTGGGATCGGGGTTGGGTAAATCGGGCTCATCGATCATGTATCAAGGCTTTATTTTGTCTCTTGGAAGTGTGGCTCTGTCTACCCCCTACATTGCGGGGATTTTATTTGTTGTGTTGACAGCCTGGATCGTTTCCGTTTTGTCTCTTGGTAGACAGTTTAAGCAAATGACAACGACAGAGCCAGTCTCTGTTCCTTCAGAAGCTGTGGAAACAGTGTAGAAATTTTTTACAAAAAGATCACTTTTCCTGTTTCAATTTCAAAATAAGCTCCTATTACCTTTATCTTTTTAGATTGGATCAATGGGGCAATGGTCGGGGATTTTGCTAAGGTTTCTACTCCGTTCTTAATATTGCAATAGATGGCTTCTTTAAGTTGCAGGGGGTGTTCTTTTCCGCATCGGTGAAAGGCAGCGTCAATGTAGGGAAAGATTTGATCTAGTTCCGGGACAGCGTCTTTGCCGTTAAGGCAGGCTTTGATGGCTCCGCAGTTTTGATGTCCTAAGACGACAATGAGGGGAACCTCCAATTTCATAGCCGCAAATTCTACACTGTCTGTTTCGATCGGTCCGATAACATTGCCTGCGTCTCTAACTACAAATAGATCTCCAAGGCCTTGGTCAAAAATAATTTCAGGGGGGACCCTTGAATCAGAGCACCCTATAATTGCAGCAAATGGAATCTGTTTTTCTACCAAATCGCTTCTAGCTTCAGCGGCATGTGAGGGGTGAGAGCATTTGCCCTCTAAGAAGCGTTTATTGCCTTCGATCAAGGAGTTAAATGCCTGCTCAGGAGTTTTGGGGCTTGCCCATATGCAAGAAGTGGCTAGCAAGAAGGGGGCTAAAAAAAAATATTTCATGAGGATTTTTTCTTAGAGGGTTCTTGGGTGTTCTTTTTCTTGTTTTTTGCTCCTTCCTCTTTTTCGGTAGGAAGGTCTTCGGGGGTGGTTCCAATCTCATCGCCCGGGTCGTTAGGAAAGATATCTTTGCTGGCAACAAGGTCTTCAAGGGGGATATTTACCTGATCTTCCAAATTGGAATTTTCTGTGCAACATAGAGAGATGGCAGAGATTGATAGTGCAATCCATTTCATTGGAGCCTCCCGAATAAGGCAAGTTTTTATTTCATTCCTGTTTTGGATTCTGCAAAAACGTATAAAATAGGGAAAGTATGAAATGCAAAAAACAACAATTTTCGCAGGGGAAAATAAGAAATCAGGAAATAAAGTTTGCTGAAAATCAGCCACTTTTTGTATGTTCTTGTCTTCCTTTCGAGAATTTCTGAAAAGAAAAGCGAAAGAGAAAAAGTCGACCTGAGAGTCGGCAAACTTTCTTAACATCAGAAGAGAAGTGACGTGCAAGCAATAATCAAGAGCTTGTAGCGGACAATTTGAGGCAACTCAGATTGTTTAGCTCGCAATTTTTTTATATTTTAGTAAGGAC
>JBDKFJ010000003.1:0-153793 GCA_039798725.1 Chlamydiota bacterium | reverse complement strand
TGAAAGCTGCCCAACTACAAATTGTTTTTGGTGTTTGGCATCACTATTCTTCCCCGAGATTGCTTTGTATAAGTCCGGTATCTTTCTCGCTCTTTTCTTCTAAAAATTTACCACCGAGCACACCGAGATCACCGAGGAAGAAGGGAGGTGTTTTGCTCTCTTCCCCTCGGTGATCTCGGTGTGCTCGGTGGTGATGATTTGGTTCATAATCAGGCATATGAAGAAATATCAGAGCAACACAACACAAGCCGAGGAAACCTTGTATTAGGACAGGTTCTTTTCAGGAAGCCGCAAGCGAGCTTCCGGCAATACCGCTTGTAAATTATTTTTATTCGCTCTTTTCTTCTAAAAATTTACCACCGAGATCACCGAGGAAGAAGGGAGGTGTTTTGCTCCCTTCCCCTCGGTGGTCTCGGTGTGCTCGGTGGTGATGATTTGGTTCATAATCAGGCATATGAAGAAGTATCAGAGCAACACAACTCAAGCCGAAGAAATCTTGTATTAGGACAGGTTCTTCTCAGGAAGCCGCAAGTGAGCCTCCGGAGATACCCTGCAATACCGCCTGTAAATTATTCTCAACCGCATGCCTTACTTCAGGTGGCAACTCAGGATTTGCAAGGAGCCTGATACTTATATTCAATGCTTCTTGATACATCCCGGCAAAATAAGCACAGAGGGTTTGTTCAAAGAGAAATCCAAACTCATAAATCCATGCTTCGACAAAGATAAGATCTTTCGGCTGACGAATATGGGCTCCAAGATTTGCCACAAAGAAGCCTTGATAAGGCTGGTTCATCTTACGATGAACAGAAGCCAAACGATACAAAGGCTCGCCTCTTATTGGGCGGTAATCAAATGCCTTATAATAACTCGCAATCACAGTATCGGGATCAAAACCAAGTTGTTCTTGAAGCATGGCAATTTGATAAAGCGACCAAAAAACTTCCTCTTGCCACCCTCCCATACTCACGCGTCTTTGATAATGTTCTATTGCCTTATCGTACATCCCTGCGTCTCGGTAACTTTGGGCCAAATAAAATTCAGAGCGAGAATTATCGGGATCTTTCAAAAGATCTTCTTCTAACATCTGAGCGTCTTTTAAAAATTTATTGGCATCTATAGAACGTCCTCCTCCCCCTAGGATTTTCATTGTAACGCCGTCTAGATAGGCAAATGTTGTAGCATCATCACATACAATCACCTCATGCACAACGCCAATCCATTTACAAGCAAGAGTTGTTCGCACTAATGTCATTCGATCGTAGTGAGTGCCGGAATAGTGGATATGCAGGTAATAGGCATCTTTATCAAACACGGCAGGCCGCACATATCCAGGGGAGTATGTTAAAATGTCATCGGCATCCATAAATAAAACATAATCGGCAAAGGGGCGCGCCAATTCAAGCGCTTGATTGCGATTATGAGCAAAATTAATCCAAGGGCGCTCATAGAGCTGTCCTGGGATCCCTTTGCTTGCCATATACTCTCGGATGACATCTTGCGTCCCATCAGAAGAACCTGTATCGACAATGACCCAAGAGTCTATCAAAGGAAGAAGCGATTCTAGACAACGAGTGATGACATGCGCTTCATTTTTAACAATCATGTTCAAACAGACGGTACTTCTCTTTTGGTCCGCCGGAAGATAAACCCAGGAGATTAGCAGCAAGAAAACACATACTATCTTTTTCATTGAAGACCCCTTATTGGAAACCAACAGGTTAGATTACAAAACAATTTTATCGCAAACAATTATTTGTTATTAAAAAAATAAGTTGCACGCATACCTCTTTACAAAAAAACAAGGAAATCCATAGAGTAGTCTCTATACCGTTTATAGCGGATATTGAGGAGTCATAAAATGAAAAGAACCGCATGTATGTTTGCAGCTTTGCTAGCTGCTGGTGTTGCACTCAATGCTGAGTCTGCAGCTCCTAAGAATCAGGTTGTTGTTGCTCACGCTCAAACGCTTTCAGCTGACGAGCAAGCTTTTTCTGCAAAATTGAGCGCAGAAGCTCGTAAAGCATTCACAGGTTTTTCTGAGACACAAAGACAAGCTGTTATGGTTGCTGTAAACAACGGCGCCAACGCCGATGAAGCTGTACACCACATGGTCACAGCACAAGAAATCAAGGCGACAGCTGCTGCAGAAACAGCACCTGCTACAGAAGCCACTAAATAGTTGTCCTAAAAAATAGAACATCTGTTAAAAAAAGCCGCCTAAAACAAGGTGGCTTTTTTTATGCTAGTCGAAAAAAAAAATGGGCTCTGCAGGCTCCATTTTGAACTGTTTGCAAAATATCCCCACCTCTTCCACGGCACTCTCTTAAGACAGGGTGGCTTTAGCACACCCCCATTTGATTCATTAAACTTAGGATTTCATGTAGGAGATGATGCAACTGTTGTAAAAAAAAACTGGGCAAAAGTCAAGCAGACTTTTGCACTCTCTCATGTCGCTTCGATGAATCAAGTACATGGCTGCCGAATTGTTCATGTAAAGGGCCCGTCTGTCACAGAATGCGATGGCCTCATTACCAATACTTTAGGGCTCTCTCTTGTTGCTCTTCATGCTGACTGCCAGGCTGCCATCTTCTACGATCCCAAACGAAATGCCTTAGGCATTGTGCATGCTGGATGGAGAGGGCAAATGGCTGGAATCTACGCTGCATGTGTACAGTCGATGCAAAATGCGTTTGGCAGTTTGCCCCAAGATCTCTATGTAGCTATCTCACCTTCTCTTGGACCTTGCCATGCCGAATTTACAGATTACCAAAAAGAAATTCCAGAATCGTTTTGGCTTTTCAAACAAAATCAGTGCCATTTCAACTTATCTGCAATTGCAGAAAAGCAGTTGCATGACCTGGGGATTCCAAAGGCGCAAATCCAAACAGCAAACCTTTGTACCTACCAGAATCAGGAGAATTTTTTTTCCTACCGCAGAGACAAACAAACAGGGCGTCATGGAACATTTGCTATGATTCTTGAAAAAGTCTGAAGATTACAGGTACTAAGGCAACCTTCTCCTTTCCACTCTGTATTGCAAATGTAGGCGGCAGAAACAAAAATATCGACTGACACGGCTTGCTCTTTTGAAAGCAGATCAAATGCATCTGTTTTAAAGAAAATGACCTTAGGACAAATGGCGCCTCCCCATTCAGGAAGAGGATACTGCTTTTCTAGAGCCTCAAGTCCTTCATAAAGATGCGATTATCGACACAGATATTCTTCTTGAGCTCTTGACCCTTCTAAAATACCGCCCCCCGGGGTTTCCGCATTGGCCATATCGAGAACAAGGGGGTTAAAACCTTCTCTAACAAGCGCGCAAACCGCTTCAAATGTCGTCTTATCTTGCACTTGAATCTCTGTAAAATATCGCGGCTCTCTTAGAACAGGCTCCAAGAGTGGTGGAACGATTCAAGACAAATAACGCAGCCTCTTTGATTCTTCTGCATATCGAGTTTGGGATATCTTCCTTGTATGATTGTGGACATCTACAAAACTGACTGGCTTTGTAAATAAGATATAGCTCAACCCCTCGAGAAGGGCCACAAAGAGAAATAAAAAAAAAAAAATATATTTTTTACGCAAAATCACAAATCTTTTTTCACAAAAAGATTAGCGAAGGGATGCCTTTTTATTCAAAAAAGTTGCATACAGGCTGTTTTATTGATTTAAATCTTCCTTCCACATTGCATTGACATAACCCCTCTTTCAAAAGAGCTGATGCTTGGTCTGGAAGCATCCGCTGGCTAGGGTCCTTCTTTAACATCCCAGAAACTACTTGCCAAGGAGTCTCATACCTGTACGCCTTTTCATTACGATTTAAATCTTCCCAAGTTCTTTTTTTCTCTTTCACTTCTTTGGTTGAAAAACCGGCATACTTTAGCTTGTCTAATACGGGATGCTTCCAATGATATGACTCGCCTAACAGAAAATATATAATCATCCCTACAGAAAACACATCATGATTTGCAATCTCTTGATTCGTATGATTACACAAATCCGTTGCACTAATTATCTCTACCCATTCGGGGGCGCTGTACTCCCATGTCCATGAAGCATCTTTACGCCAGTTAGCAACTTTTATTGATTCATCGGCTGATTGCACACTTGCCACATCAATGACACAAACCTCTATTTCTACTATATCATCTTTTTGTATCAGACGCTCGCTGTCACCTGTTATCTGGTATACTGTACCCTCTTTTGCTATCTTGTAGACTGTCCCATCTGTATCTGTCTTGTAGACTGTCCCATCAAATTTGACATCATATTGACCCACCAATCTATATACAAAGTTATCGACTTTCATATCTAAATGGACAAGCTTTTTCTTTCTCCACTCGCCTAATATTTCTACAACTTTTATAAGAGCTTCAAGACAAATTCTTCTATTAAGATGTAATTTTCTATCATAAAAATCAAACAAATCGCCATCAAAACGTTTTGTCACATAGGCTTGTTTTTGAATCCTCTTACCGTAATAAGTAAACGTTCCTATTAAACAAGGTGTGCATGGGATCGTTCCTGATTTTAAGAGCCCTATTTCTTTATTGATGCATGCAGCAGCCTGTTTTGCTTCAGGAGAATTCCTGCTTTTTAATAAGATCTGCTGCCCTACTTCTGTTGCAGTACGAGTGTTTGGATCATACCGATATACGGTAGCCGCCTGAACTGTCTTATGAGCTCCTCTCTTACGAGGAATTTTCTGGGGACCGGCCTGCTTAGAAGTAATTGCCACTAGATTCGATTCCATGGCAAAAGCTTTATAAACAACGCCCGATGCATCTTGCAAACCAAGAAGATATTTTCCTTGCTGCGATGCTCTTATGCAAGGATCTACCAACTCAATAGGAGACGCAAAAGATTGGGAATATAACTCTACTCCTTCTCTTTCTTTATACTTAGACCGCACTTCATTTAAGTTTTTATTGCTTACATCTACTTTCATAAAATAATAAATTTTAATAACTAATTAGCATAGTATATGATTTTAACAAAAAAATGCAACAATTAACTTTATTACATTCTGAGTTATGTAAGATGTCTATTATGAGATTAAAACTGTTTTAACTCTTCTTTCATAATAGGTAATGCCTGGGCTGGAAGCATCCGCTCTGCAGGTTCATTCTTTAGCATTCCACAAACGACTTGCCAAAGAGGACTCCCGTTGTTGTCTTGAGGATTTAAATCTTGCCACTCCCTTTTTACTTGTATAATCCTGGGAATTTCCCATCGATCAGCTTTCAGGGCCTCTAATAGGGGATGCCTCCATTGATATAAGGGCATCAGGATAAAACATATTATCGTGCCTACAGAAAATATATCGCTGTTTTGAAGTACTTGATTCGTATCGTTTCCTTTATTTAATATAATCCTTGCATATTCTGGAGCAAGATACGCCGGTGTCCACGATGCACTTTGCAACCAAGAAGTAATTGTTGTGGATGCATTGACTTCTTGCGTAGTAGCCACATCAATAATACATACATCTATTTCTACTATATCATCCTTTTTTATTGGACGTTCTTTTCCATCTATTATATGGTATACTTTACCATCTGGAGCTATTTTATATAATGTACTATCGGGATTTGGCTTGTATACTGTCCCATCGGATAATACATCATATTTACCCTTCAATCTATATACAAAATTACCCGCGCTTAGATCTAAATGGATGAGCTTTTCCTCCCTCCATGCGGCTAATATCTCCACAACTTTTATAAGAGCCTCGAGACATATTCTTTTATTAACCGCTAAAGGTGTAATAAAAAATTTAAACAAGTCCCCATCAAAACGTTTTGATACATAAGCTACTTTTTGAACCCCATTGCGCCCTTGATAGGTAAACTCCCCTATGAAAGGAGGTGTACATGGGATCTTTCCTGATTTGAAGAACTCTATCTCTTTTTTGATTGACGCCTCAGCACGTTGTACTTTACCTTCTCTTAAGGAATTCTTCCTTTTTAATAAGATCTCTTGCCCTACTTCTTTCACAGTATCAGTTGCTGGACTATGCTGATACAGAGTGACTCTCCTAACTGTCTTGGTACTTCCTCCATCATGAACTGGTTTGACCCCTATCCTCTTAGAAGCAATGACTACTAGATCCGGCTCCATGTAAAAAGCTTTGTAAATGCGCCATTCCTCCCGCACGGCAACCAGATATTTACCTTGCAAGGCTGCTTGTATACAGGGAACTACCAACTCGCTAGGATCTGTAAAAACAGTACGATATAACTCTACTCCCGCTCTATCAGAATACCTAGTTATTGTTGTCACAAAACACACAAATTACATAATGATAATAAAGACACTCTATAGATTCTTATCAAAAAAACGCAACGTCTGTTTTGTTACATCTTTATGGATGATATCACGGCTAATAGACACAGGATCTTCACAGTATTTGCGGTCCATAAATCGTTTGCCTAAAGCTGTGGCTCGATTGAGGAACACATAGTGAGTCGCATCTCCCTGCAAAATCTTAAGGGAGGCTTTTTTGATTTTTGAGGCAAAAATCTTTGCATTTCTCTCTGTTGGCACAATACGGTCTGTTTCGGGAGCAATGATCAACACAGGGATGTCGATCTTGCACAAGCTGTCCTCGCTAAATGCCCACCCAAGAGCCGGGGCCATGACCATCACAGCATGAATCCGTGGATCCCGATACGACCCTTCTGCTTTTTTGAAATCAATCGATTGAATCACTTCATCCGGGACAACTTGAGCCTCATCGAAGGAGTGCTGTTTTACAAGATCAAAATTTAAAGACGCCATCTCACCTCCTGCAATCCACATACCGGTGGCCCCTCCAAGAGAATAACCGGCAAAGCCGATCCGATGGGCATCGATTTTTTCAGAAAATCTAACATCCTGAAGCAGCCGGTCAAGTACAAAGGAGATGTCCTTTGGTCTTTCCCATGGCTGCATATAACATTCCATGATCTTATTATTCCACGTGTTGCCATAATGGTCCATAGCAGCGACAATGTAGCCATTGGCGGCTAATGCCTCTGCTAGCCAGGAGATGTTATATCTGTCCCCATTGCTTCCATGGGACATAACGATCAAAGGGTATTTTTTCTGCTTAGCACTTATAGGGACATCTCTTGCCTCGTCACAACGGATCCAAACTCCAGCCGCTGCTTGCGAAGGTGTCGCAGAGTCAACGGGATACCACACCTCCGTAATAAGAGGTCGTTGCCTATCCTCGTCGAAGTACTCAAGTGTTGTAATGCCTGTCTTTTTAGGCTCTAGTACAAGAGAGCGAAAATGAGTCGATAGATTAACACTTGTTGTAAATGGAATAAGAAGAAACGCCAAAGGCAACAAAGAGTATAAAACCCAACGCACGCGCCTGTTAGTAAACATAGAAGTAACCCCTCATTTGATTTATATCAAAAAGGAGTTTTTTTTTGAATATTGTAAAATACTTGTCTGTATTAGGGGGGATCATTATGCTGCAAAAAATGGGGGAACCCACAAAATAGGGAGGATTGTGCGCCTTTTTCTGCTTTTCTTATGCTTTGCTTGCCATATAATGGCAGAAGAGACTTCACAAGAGAAAAAGACCCTACTTCTCCTTTCTAGCACAGGAGGTGGGGGGCATATTGCCGCTTGCCACGCCTTAGAGCAGATGGTTGGCAAAGATTATAACATCAAGATGGTCTACCCGATTAATGATCTTAAGATCTGGGGGCTGCCTTCTTGCGAAAGCTTTTATAATCAGATGCTTAAAACAGGATGGATCCGCTCGATGAACTTCATCGTGCGCCATGTCGTGCCCACTATTTTCCGCGCCCGAAAAAACCAAACCGAAACAATTATCTCCTCATACATTGACACTTATAATCCCGATCTGATCATCTCTTTGATCCCTTTTATTAATTACCCTGCATCGGAAGCTGCAAGAAAGGCGGACAAACCCTTTTTGATCATTAGCACAGACAATGATTTACGCAACTGGCTATTTGACATGGAAAAAGCTACCTACACAGATATGCGGATTACCATTGGCGACTCTGATCTGCCCTTTACAAAAGCTCTGATTAAACAAAAGGGAATCCCTTTTGCATCTGTAGAAACCACAGGGCTTCCCTTAAGATCAGACTTTCTATCTACAAAAGATCGACTGGGACTATGTAAAGAGTGGAATCTTGATCCCCATCAAAAGCGCGTCCTTATTATGATGGGGGGGGCCGGCGGAGTTTCTGCCTACAAGTATGCAAAAGCCATCGCTGCTCTTCCTATGAATCTCCACATTCTTGTCATTGCCGGACGCAATGAAGACCTACAAAAGGAATTAGAGGAAATCCCTCTGCATGAAAGTAACCAGATGAGCATCCTTGGATTTACCGATAGAATCTCCGATCTGATGGCAGTTTCTGACGTCCTGATTACAAAGCCCGGGCCCGGCACGCTTAACGAAGGGCTAAACATGCACCTGCCTATGCTAATTGACCACACTGACTCCTCCCTTTTCTGGGAAAGATCTAATGTGGATTGGGTCCTACAATACGGTGTGGGCCAAAAAGTCAAAGACCTCGATGACCTCTCTATCTACCTCAACACCTACCTCTACGATGCCTCGATGCAAACCCACTTAACCCAAGCCTTCCTTAACACCCCCGCTAACCAATTCCACCTCCGCGTTCCAGCCCTCATTGCCCAGATTCTCGAAGAGCAATAAGCCTTTGTATTTCTGAGCTTTGTGCTGAGGCTGTCTTGACGAACTCTTGATTCCTTATGCTCTCCGTTGTTTGTGCAAGCACCCCGTTTAACGCTTTTATCCCTGCACGCACTTGCTCGCCAACCGCTTGAAGACTCTCTGAAGCACTCTGAAAATCATCCATTTCTCCCTTTAAAACCTTTCCCCCTTCTTGCAACCCTTGCTGGATCCGCGCATTCTCATCTCCTGCTTCTTTTATCTTTTTCTCTAATAAACCGAGGTGGCTCTGAAATTCTTCTTTGAGCACTGTTATCTGATCCCTTAATGCAACTTTTTCCTTATCTAATAATTCTAACTGCTCTTGCATTGTCTTGGTGGTTTGCAATAACTCTTTATTCTGCCTTTCTGCCTCTTGCTCCTGAGACTGTAATTGCTGGGCCATCCTATCCAAATGCAGGTTTTCATTTTGAAGCCCTTTATTTTCAGCTTGTAGCTGGCTTGTGTATTTACCCATCAGATCGGCTTGTTGATATAACCCTTGGTTCGATGCATGCAAGAGGGAAGCGCTTTGATTCATCTGCCCGACTAATTCCTTCCACTGTTTTTGGAGAGCGTCCAAGCGCGCACTCTCTTGCTCTAAAGAACGAGTCTTCTCAACAAACTGCCTATTAATTTCCTGTAATCGCTGGTTGTCTTGATGTAATCTTTGAGCCGCTTGCTGTAAATCGACACTGTCACTGTATTGCACAACATAGTAAGAGGCGCAGACCAAGACACTCCCTGCAAAAAGGGAAGAATAACCTATCCACATCCATCCGAGAAAAAAGGCTTGCACAGCATTGATCACGCAAGCCACAACTCCCGCAAGCAACACCCCATCTTTCCAGTCGATATGCTCTTTACTGCCCGCCTGCATCAGAAGGCGGGCCGGGTTGACGTGTAGCAGCATCTAAACCTCTTTTTAAGAATTCTATGACCTTCCGGTTTGTATCAAGAATAACCTGCCATCCCTCTGTCGCAGTAGAGCTACGTTCTAGGGGAGGGGCTAATTGAAGGACCCTTTTGAGCTCTTCAAGAGCGCGTTGCAAATTTTCGACATCTTTCTGCAAGGTTGCTTCAATTCTATCTGCTTGGCTAACCTCAGTGGCAAAACGCTGTAACTCCCCTGCAACCTGCTCTAATAGCTGCTTTCCACTTGCATCAAAGCCCTCAATTGATTTCTTGAAATTCTCCACATTCTCATCCCACGAAGTGTCTATCTTCGCTATATCCACTGTAAGCGTACGCCCAACTACTGCAAGCTCTGCCACATTCTCTTTTCCTTGCCTTAACTTCTCTGCAAACTCCTCTTGAAGCTTACCCTTCTGTTTTAAAACATCCGAGAATTGCTGAACGATCCGCTTCATCCGATCTAGATTTTTCTGTAGATCTTCTACATGAGTTTTAAGATCGCTATTTTCGCTCTTGTACCTCTCCAGATCTTGTTGAAGAAGATGCAATTGCTCCTGCAATAACTTCACTTCTTGTGAAACAACCTCTCCTTCACGCTCCAAAGCCACCCTATCTTCATGCAGCGCTCCTCCGGTTGTGCCCAAGCGCTCAACTACATGAGCTGTTCTATTAGAAAGCGCTTCCAACTGTTCTGCTGTATGGTCCATGTCCCTTGTAGTACGACGCATATCTGCTATAACAGCATCTTTTCTCCAACAAAACCAAATGACTCCTTCAACCACAAGAAGGACACCTCCAAAAGGGAGGGCATAGAGACTTTTGGCAAACAGAGCAAGAGCCCCTGAACCTGCAACCGTAGATGTTATGACACCTCCCACAAGAGCGTCTCTCCACCCACAACAACTTCTTCGAGGAGGGAACGGTTCATTAGAAAGGGGAGAAACCATAAGTAGCTCTAAAATTTTAAATACAATGATGAACCAAACGAGCGATTTTACTCAAAGTTTTTTGTTGCGTTTGGTATAACCTGGCAAGATTTTTAAGGACCCCTTTCATGCAAAGAACCATCTGGATCGGAGTCTTTTTCTGCACTCTCTGGGCACATACTATCGCTGATACCAAGAAGAACTCCAAACCAAGGACGCTTGTGGTTATTTTGGGGCAACTGAGAGCAGATGCTCTTTGCTATCAAAATGTGAAAGAAAATCTGATCGACGTGCTCGATGCAGATCTTGCAGTATGCACGGGCACAAGTTCTGCTAACTATGAAAATAGTTTATTCTACCAAGCAGCTAAATATCGATTTGTGCATGTTGATCCTGTTGGGGATTTCAGTCCAACTCTCGATGAGGTGTGCCACCTTATTGCAGAGGAACATCAACTACCTCCTACAAGCTGGCGCCATTTTTTGCCTTTTGGGAACCATATTTTAGGTGGCGTACAAGGGTGTATTGGATCAGGGGCCATTGTCCTATTTCGTAAGTGGTTTTTGCTCAAAAATCTCATAAGTCAGAATCTGTTAGAAGAGTATGATTTTTTTGTCATTACAAGAAGCGATCTTATCTATCTTCTTTCCCATCCCACAATCGACTGTTTTGATCCTGAGCATATCTACTTACCGAGTGGAGAGCACTATGGGGGTCTTCCAGATAGACACGCGGTTGTGCCCAAAAAATTCATCCTCTCTTTCCTAGATATCTTAGGACAGATGATCCTCCAAGAGCAGAAGTACTATGAAGCAATCCGTCTGAAAAATAACATAAATCCCGAATCACTGCTTTTAGTGCATTGCCGATTTCAACATCTGTTAGAAAAGATCTGCTATTTCCCTTATATGATGTACCTTGTAAGAGGGGCAAATGATGTAACGAACTTTAGTACGGGAGTCTTTTCTAATGAACACGGCTATTTTATTAAGATCCCATCCGAATACGAACAGGCCCTTTTGACAAAAAAGCGCTTCGAAACCTCCGGATATACATTATCCCAATTTTACAAAAGCTGCATGTTTTCTAAACAAGAAACCTGCAAAGACTTCTGGTAGAAAAAATCAGTAGCATTGCAAAATGAGGTTTATGCGATTGCTATTCACCCTCATTGTACTTGCGGCTGCTTGTTACGGTCTTTTTCTTTTGTCGGGAAGTCAGCCTCATGTAACAACAAAGATCCACGAGATGCTAAATACAGGATCTTTTAATACGTTAGAGCTGCGTTACAGCGCAGCGCAGATCATGGATGCCCAGCGCAAAAAACTTCTCAAAGACAGTCGGCACCGTTTTTTAGAACCTTCCATTAAATTCTATCCTTACCTTTTGATGGAAATCAAATACGCAGCCTCTTCCCGCAAAACAAAAGAGGGGATGATCTTATGGGACATGACAGATGGGGAAATGGTTTTGAGTACAAAAGATTGGGAAAAAACGCACGGCTTTTCCGACTGCATCGAAGCGAGTGTCGACAAACAAGAGTTTCGAGTCATCAGCACTCTTGCTAGTAAGGGCGGCGTTGCCGATCGAGATGCGCTATCCAAAACCCTTCATGTCGAAAATGAAGTGCTAGATGCCTGGGTAGAAGGATGTCGAAATAAACGGCTCATTGTACAAACAGGAAACCGGTATAGGCTACATTTAGAAAAACCTCTTTTTCAGCTTGTTCCTCTCACAAAAATCGACCAGAGACTTGTCACTAAAGCACACCAAAACACAGATCGAGTCCCTCAAAGATTTTCAACGTCTCAAGTAGAAAAGATGGCAAAAATTGCTTTTGGATCCGATTTTGCGGTTCGAAAGACCGCTCTTCTCTATCTTCCTGTCCACTGTATTACCGTCCAAAATCCGGATGGCTCGGTGCATACTAGTTACTGGAATGCCCTAAACGGAAAGCCTCTATCTTCCCATTTTGTTGATTAAAAACTGATTGTCCTGTACGATTTCCCTATCTTGGAAAGATGGCTGAGTGGCCGAAGGCACGTCCCTGCTAAGGACGCGTACCCGCTAAACGGGTACCGAGGGTTCAAATCCCTCTCTTTCCGTTTTTCTCTGTGGTAAAAAATTTGAATCTATTATGTTGTGGTTATGTCTGAATCTTCCGACCACATCCGCATGGCTCCCCATTCTAAAGAATCGGAGATGATGGTACTCGGCTGTATGCTGACTGGCATTAACAGCTTGAATATCGGGGCTGATGCTCTAAGCGATACCGATTTTTATTTTTCTGAACACAAACTTGTCTTTCAGACATTAAAAAATTTCTACTGCAGCGATAAGCCGGCTGACATCCACCTTGTTGCAGAAGAGTTAAAGAGGCAAGACAAGCTCAAGTCGGTAGGCGGCATTCCCTATCTTACAGCTCTTGCCCAGTACGCAGGATCTGCGGCCTTTTTGGAAGAATATATCAACCTCGTCAAAGATAAATCGATTTTGAGAAGGATGATCAATGCATCGCAAGAAATCGAGCGCTCCGCCCTCAATAATCCAGAAGATGTGGACATCTTACTCGACGAGGCTCAAAAAAAATTTTTTCTTATCGGACAAGCAGCTTCTTCAGGCTCCGGCCTCCTTATTAGAGATCTACTTTCCGGAGCAAAAGCTGCCTCAGAGCTGCCCTACCTTAAAGAACTGCAGAAAAAGCAAGAAGAATTTAAACTCAAAGGCCCGGAAGAGAGCGGAATCACAGGGATTCCCACTCAGTTCATCGATCTCGATAAAATGGTCAACGGTCTTGGAAAATCGAATTTGATGATCTTGGCCGCTCGCCCTGCTATGGGAAAAACAGCACTAGCTCTCAATATTGCAGAAAATGTCGCTTTTAAAAACGGCATGCCGGTGGGCGTCTTTTCTCTTGAAATGACAGCTGAACAACTTCTACACCGAATGATTTGCAGCCAAGCAGAAGTGGAATCGAATAAAATTAGAACAGGGTCTCTGAATGGCATGGAGTATCAACGCGTTGTAGCCTCTGTCAATGCAATGATGAAAGGCACCATTGTCATCGATGACGAGCCTGGGCTCAAGATCTCCGACTTAAGATCCAGAGCAAGAAGGATGAAGGAGAGTTACAATATTCAGTTTCTTGTTGTAGACTACTTGCAACTTATCTCAGGATCTGGTCTTTCTCGCAGCTCAGAGAATCGGCAAAATGAAATTTCTGAAATTTCTCGCATGATGAAAACATTAGCAAGAGAGCTGGATATACCGATTCTTTGCCTATCACAGCTGTCTCGTAAAGTAGAAGAAAGACAAGGGCACAGACCCATGATGAGTGATTTGCGCGAATCGGGCTCTATAGAACAAGATAGCGATATCGTGATGTTTTTACTCAGAAGAGAGTACTACGACCCTTATGATAAACCGGGCCTTGCTGAATTGATTGTTGCCAAAAACAGGCACGGAGCTGTTGGGAGCGTTAACTTAACCTACCGCAAAGAAATTGCTCAATTTGCCAACTACTCATTCTCATCGACTGCCAAGCAGCCCGACAATGATGAGGCCTTCGCCCCTTTCTCTCCGTAAAATAAATTTTTCACCTCTTTACTTTTTCTTTTTTTTCCCCTAGACTGTGTAGTTCCAAGGAGTATTATGGCTTCTGTAAAGAAAAAGCGTAGAGCAAAAATCGCTAAGCACAAAAGAAAAAAAAGACGTAGAAGAGATCGTCATAAGCACTGATTTTCATGTGGTCTTATCCAGAAACATTTGATGTCATTGTTGTGGGCGCCGGACACGCGGGTTGCGAGGCGGCGCACGCTTCTGCCCGCATGGGCGCTTCAACCCTGCTTCTTACTATGACGCTTGACACCATTGCCAAGATGAGCTGTAACCCCGCTGTCGGGGGGACTGCAAAAGGGCATATGGTGCGCGAAATTGATGCCTTAGGTGGTATCATGGGAAAGCTCGCCGACCGCACTGCCATTCAAACAAGGATGCTGAACGCTTCAAAGGGCCCAGCTGTCTGGTCTCCTCGAGCCCAAGTCGATCGGTTCGCTTATGCAGCAGTCGCTAAAGAATATTTGGAACAGACAGAAAATTTGTTTATTAAGCAGGGGACAATCGAATCCCTCTTAATTGAAGGATCCCAAGTTGTTGGTGTGACCACTCTAGAAGGAATTGCTTACAAAGGCAAAACGGTCATCCTCTCATCGGGCACTTTTATGCGCGGCATGCTTCATATTGGCAAGACCCAATTTGAAGGGGGAAGGGCCGGCGATAAACCCTCAAAGGGGCTTTCTGCTCATCTAGAGACTTTAGGATTTTCTCTTGGGCGACTAAAAACCGGCACCCCTCCTCGTATCAACCGGCGCAGCATCGATTTTTCCAAAACAGAAGTGCAACCCGGCGATCCGGGAGTCCGTTTTTCTTACGATCCTCCGACACATCTGCCACTACCCCAAGTCCCCTGTCATATTACCTACACATCCGAAGAGACAAAAAAAATCATTCAAGACAACCTGCACTTGTCTCCGATGTACTCAGGGCAAATTCGCTCTCGAGGCCCAAGATATTGTCCATCTATTGAAGATAAAGTGGTTCGCTTTGCGGATAAGGAAAGACACCAGCTCTTTTTAGAGCCGGAAGGGCTGCATACAGAAGAGATCTATGTCAACGGCATCTCCTCTTCTCTTCCCTTTGATGTACAGCTCAAAGTTTTACACTCGATTGCAGGTCTTGAAAAAGCAGAAGTGATGCGCCCGGCTTACGCTATTGAATATGACTATATCACAAGCGGACAGCTTCTGGCCTCTCTTGAAACCAAACGGATCTCGCACCTGTTCTGCGCAGGACAAATCAACGGAACAACCGGCTACGAAGAAGCAGCGGGACAGGGAATTATTGCAGGCATTAACGCCGCACTAAAAGTTAAAGGCAAAGAGCCCTTTATTTTGAAACGCTCTGAAGCCTACATTGGGGTCATGATCGATGAGCTCATTTCCAAAGATCTCGATGAACCTTATCGGATGTTTACAAGTAGGGCAGAACACCGGCTGCTACTTCGCCAAGACAACGCCGATTTGCGCTTGCGAAGGTATGGTTATCATCTCGGGCTGATCGATCAGGCGCGCTATGATGCCCTTGTTGCCAAAGAAAGCGCCATTGAAGAAGGTCTTGTTTATCTCAAAAAGACCTACGCGCAAAAAGAGGGAAGATCTACCCCTTTAAGCCAACTGCTTGCCCGTCCTGAATATTCTTACGGACAGATTGCAGAAGAGTACCCTCATCTTACACAACCCCATACAGCCGATGTATGTTTACAGCTAGAGCTGATATGCAAATATGCAGGGTACATTCAAAGAAGCCTTGTGGAAGCCAAAAAACTCGAACATATCGAGCAGTTCACAATTCCCCTTGAATTCGACTTCTTTTCCGTTTTGGGACTTGGTAATGAGGCACGAGAAAAACTCTCCAAGCACCGTCCTCATACGCTGGGTGTTGCATCTCGCCTGTCTGGTATCTCTCCTGCCGATATTTCCGTTTTGATGGTGGCTATTAAAAAGAAAAATGCATGACCTTTCATTTCATCCATCTTAAAACATGTCCAATTGATGAGCAGCTAAAGCTAGAAGAAGATCTGCTAAGAAACTCTTCCGACAACTTTTGTGTGATTAATGAAGGCACATCTCCTGCCATCGTCCTTGGCATCTCAGGCAAAGTAGAAGAGCTTGTAAATGAAGGCGCTGCTACCAAACAAAATATTCCCCTTATCCGCAGGTTTAGCGGAGGGGGTACTGTAATTGTCGATGAAGAGACTCTCTTTGTGACATTCATCTGCCAAAAAGATCTGCATCCCTTTCCCGCTTATCCGGAGCCGATTATGCGGTGGACAGAAGAGATCTATAAGGAGGTATTTGACCATCCTCAGTTTGCTCTTAAAGAAAATGACTACATTATCGGGGACCGCAAATGCGGAGGCAATGCACAATACATCAAAAAAAACAGGTGGCTCCACCACACCTCTTTTCTTTGGAACTTCCAAGAAGAGAGGATGAACACCCTTTTGCACCCCAAAAAGACCCCTCCCTATAGACAGGGCAGATCCCACCTTGATTTTCTCTGCACCCTCCACACCCTTTTCCCTTCTAGAGAAGCGTTTAAAGAGCGGCTGCTCCAAGCCCTCTCCTCTCGCTTTACCATCCAATCATCTCGTTGATTATCAAATAGATAAAATATATTTATTTTTAAATAATTTAATTATATAATTGAAGACATTAATTTATAGGGAAATTATGACTTCAATGATAACACAAACCCGCGGCCGACACCCCTTCAGACGATTGCCTCCATCCCAGCTTTCTACTACCTTACCTAAAGATACAGAAATGAAACTACAGCTGTTGCTCAAAGAAAAATCACAACTAGCTCTAACAAAGGCAGCTTCAATAACTCAAGAAAAAACAATCGAACAAGCCTCTCGAATGAATAGAAGGCGAGCAAGAGAAGAAACAGTGAATCTGTTTTTCAAAACATTGAAAAAAACACAAAACGAGCAAGCCTTAAAAAAAGAAGAAACGACTCCTTCTCCATGTGAATACTACACTCATACTCTTAACTATTTATCAGAGATGATGGGGCTCTCTGTTTCCAACATAGAAAATCTTGCAGTTATTCTGGTGATGTTAATAGCATCGATAAACTACTGTATGGGCTAGAAAAGTTAATCCTTAGAATCGGGAAGACCTGTCAGTTTATTGAGAGCGTGTTTGACTACATTTCTTCCCATCACAGCAATTGACTCTGTGAGCGGAATTTTTTTAGGACAAACATTGGCACAGTTCTGTGCATTGCCGCAGTCACTCACTCCCCCTTCTTCTGCCAAAACTTGCAGCCGCTTGCCCTCTTCCAGTCGCCCCACAGGATGTGCGTTAAAAAAGCGGGCTTGAGAAATGGTTGCAGGCCCCACAAATTTCGAGTGAGAGTTCACTTGGGGACAAGCTTCTGTACAACAGCCACATGTCATGCATGTCGCAAGAACATACATTGTTTCTTGCACTTCTTGGCTAATTTTGGGACCTTCCTCTGCATGCATCGTATCATCGACCTCAATCCAAGCAGTAATTTTTTTAAGGTTGTCGAACATCGATTGCCGATCAACTACAAGATCGCGGATGAGCGGAAACTTTGTCATGGGAGAGAGCGTCACAGTATTCTGCTTATCTAGTAGCTCATGGATAAGCGCTGTACAGGCTTGCCTGGGGCGCCCATTGATCAACATAGAACAAGAACCACACACCTCTTCAAGACACCCTTGCTCCCAAGCAACAGGGGTCACCTTTTCCCCTTTGCTATTCACAGGATGTGCTTGGACTTTCATAAGAGCTGAAATCACATTCAATGACTCTGTCAGCTCCAGGGGAAACTCCTCCCAATATTGATTACCGGGAGTCCCTCGATAGACTTTTAAAATGAAGGTCTTCATACAGGAAGTACTATGTTAGAGGGTAAATTTTTAAAATGGGGAGTGACTTTGCGCGCCTTTGTATAATCGCGAGATGAAGGCTCTAAATAGCGCGTGTCAACAGGGCGGTACGTAATTACCGGTTCTTCCTCTGCGAAAGTCGCAATCGTTGTCTTGAGCCACTCTTTATCATTTCTCTCTTTAAATTCAGGCTTATAGTGCGCGCCTCTAAACTCATTGCGCAGCAAAGCCCCCTTAGTAATTACAAGGGCAAGCTCCAACATATATCCAAATTGGTTGGCAAAAACGTAGGTCTGATTCATGTGAGAGCCTTTATCATCGAGTGTAATATGTTTGTATCTTTCCCTAATCTCTTTGATATGATCGATTGTCTTTTTTAAATCGACATTGTTTCGCTTCACCGTCACATTTTTTACCATCCAAGCAGAGAGCTCATCATGTAGCGCATGTACATTCTCTTTACCCGATCGAAGAAAAAGATCTTTTTTTAGCTCTTCTTCGGCAACTAGCGCATCCTCAAAAACAGAACTAGGTATTTCACTATACGATTTTTCTAGCGAGTCGATATAGCATGGCACCTCCATTCCGGCTGTGAGTCCGCTAAAAATGCAGGAAAGAAGGGAGTTAGCTCCCAACCGATTGGCGCCATGGTATCCAAATTCTGACTCTCCAATGTCAAAACAACCGGGGATATTTGTCATCTGCCTAAAACGGCTCTTTCGATCCGGATCGTCTGCTGCCGGCCAATCTACCCAGATGCCTCCCATAGAATAGTGAACAGCAGGAAAGATCTTCATGGGAACACGGTGAGGATCTTGCCCTGTAAACTTTCTGTAGATATCGAGCACAGATTCGATTTTATGCTGCACATCTTTACTCAAATGAGAAACATCGAGATAAACCTGCATCCCCCCATCTATCCCAAGCCCCATCTCTACAATGCGAAGTACTTCTCTTGCAGCAATGTCGCGAGGCACTAAATTCCCAAAAGCGGGATACATCTCTTCTAAGAAATACCAAGGCTCTCCTGTCTTTCCACAAGGGATTACCTTCCCATCTACCGTTTCTATTGTCTTAGTGGAATCCCCATATACCCAAACCCTTCCTCCTTCTCCTCTTGCCGACTCCGAAATCAGTCGAAGTTTGTCTTCTCCCGGAATTGCAGTCGGGTGGATCTGAATAAATTCCCCGTTGGCATATCGCGCCCCTTGGCGATAGAGCCTGCCGCTTGCAGCCCCGGTACAAAAGGTAGAGTTTGTCGATTTTTTGAAAATGAGCCCCGGGCCCCCCGTGCCAAGAACCACAGCATCTGCCTTTAACACAAAGAGTTTTAAAGTGATCAGATCCATTACCACAATACCACGCACTCTGCCTGTACTATCGAGACAAAGACGCATAAATTCGTGATGCTCGAACTTCTCTATTTTCCCCTTCACTTCATGGCGGCGCACCTGCTCATCTAGCGAATAGAGAAGCTGCTGACCTGTGGAGGCTCCACAAAAGGCTGTGCGGTGATAGAGCGTACCACCGAATCTGCGAAAGTCGAGATTTCCCTCTTCTGTCCGATTAAAAGGACATCCGATCCGCTCCATCATCCGAATAATACCGGGCGCTGCCATACACATTTCCACAACAGGGGGCTGATCTGCAAGGAAATCGCCCCCCTTTAAAGTGTCATAGGCGTGGATAAGCACAGAGTCATCTTCATTTTTCAAGTTCATTGCGGCGTTGATGCCCCCTTGTGCACACACCGAATGGGAGCGTTTGACTTTTGTTACCGAAATGATTTTGACATGAGCTCCTCTTTCTGCAAGGCGCATAGCACAAGAAAGCCCCGCCAGCCCTCCTCCCACAACGATGACCTCTTGGCTTTTACTCATGATCCTCCAAAAAAGTAAGAACCCCAAACAGCTGACAGCCCAAGAAAAATAAATAATCCAATCAGACAAATCGACACTAGCGTCCATGCGCGCTGCGCGCTCATCTTCAAAACCCAACCCCATGTGATGAGAAATGTCCAAAAACCGTTATACGCATGAAAACAAGCCGCCATAACAAAGAGCGTATACAGCGCCACATAGAAAGGATTTTTGAACGTATCTCTCACCGAAAGCAGCGTAGCTGTTCCAAACTTATCACTCTCTGCAAACCACTCTCCTTTTTCTTCATAAAGCAGAACCTGCAGCTTCTCTGCTAAAGAGGGAAGCCGAGGATCTTGAGAAACTGAAACTATGTAGTGTACCTGCCCTTCCACTTTTCTTTGTTCCGGATATTCCAAAAACCGAAATTTCACTACATGCCCTATAATGAAAACAAGAAGAAACCAAGACGTAATTCTTTGCCAAGAATAAGCGCGATTTCTATAGGTCTTAATAACGGGCGATGTTCCATTTCCTCTGAAACTGTTCATCTTTCCTTGAAGGGCATACTTAATTCCCCATACCATATGGATCAAAAGAGGCACCCCTATCAAAGAGAGTTCAATGACATGCAAGTAAGGCAAATTATGGATCATATCCACCATCCGGACAAAACCTGCTCCATTATCTCCAATCCAAAGAGCAGCTTGAGAATTTGTCAGCAAATGCTCACTCAAAAATAATACAAGCCAAAGTCCCATAAGAGAATGGATGCGACGCCAAATAAAGGCAGCAGGTAAAACAGCCGCACTCATACATCCTCTCTGTCGTAATAAGAAAGCAGCTCATCACATCTCTCATCTTGCACTCTTTTAAGCTTTTCATACACCTGCAAGCCTTGAGCATATTTTCCATTTTCAAAATAGAGAGACCCCAAATCAAATAATGCCCGTCTATCTTCGGGTCTTTTTGTCACAATCAGTTCATAGGCGTGCATAGCCTTATCCATCTCTTGAAGGTCATAGTAGATCTTGGCCAGATGCTCATAAATGCTTGGGTTCTCGGGGGTGTAAAAGTCTAAGATCTTATACTCTTCTAAAGCTTGAGACAGCGCTTTCTTTCGTTTTGCAACGAAAAGAGCGGAGTGATACTCAGGTGATGTCCATAAATCTTCCACTTCTTGTGTTAACTCTGTGGGGTCAGTGTAAAGTTCTGCGAGTAAAACGTAAGTCTCAGCCAGACTTGCGTGGATATCAGAATCTGTAGGATTCTCTCGAATCAAACGCAGATGTTCTCTAATGATCTTCTTGAGAATCATCTCATTCATCTTATGCAAATCTTTCCAATGGATCCAGGCACTGAACTTTTGCATCAGAGAAACAAGCGCTGTCGAAGACCCGTAATAGGTATATTCCAGCTGATGCAAAGCTGCAAGTAATCGACTTAAAGATTCAATGAGAGAAGAAGTGTTCCCCTTTTCAAAAAAGGTCAAGATATCTGCAAGATCCTGCGGTTTTTTTGTCTGCAAATAAAATAACAAGACAAAATAGGTAAATCCGGTCAGAAAAAGAGCTGCCAAAGAGAAGGCTAAAAGTGTTGTTTGCGTAAAAAAGGAGAAAAAAAGAGCAAAGAGAACAACCTCCAAGAACGCAAGCGAGCAAAATCCGATATGGAATAACGCATACTGCCGTGTGACTTGTTTAAATCGAGCCACCGTCTGTTGTTCTAAAGAAACAACCCTTCCCGCAACTGATGTCATGACATCTCCTCTTCGAGGGCAGAATACAAAGAGAGAAAAGAAATCTCAACAAAAAAATCATCGGATTTTCACGCTGAATGCAGTTATGCAAGAGGTTCATTATTGAGAAAAAACAATTTCATTCTTCAGAAAAGATTGACCAATCCGCCTAAACTGCTCAGGATCATCGGTTGAAAAAAATGTGGTGCGTCCTTGTTCTAATTGCTGGTTCAATAGCCCTTGCTCTTCTAAGAGCTTTTTGACTCTCCTTGCGCATGCAGCTGCCGGATCAATCAGCATCATGTCGGGGCCAACTATCCGTCGGATAGCGGGTGTGAGCAAAGGATAATGCGTACAACCGAGTAGCAACCCGTCTAAAACATGTCTTTTTAACGGAAGCAAGTATTCTCCGATGACCTGATCTGTAATTGCATGTTCTATATACCCCTCCTCTACAAGAGGAACAAAAAGAGGACAAGCCAAAGGAAATAACTGAATGGATGGGCTTTTTTTGGATAACTCTGTTTGGTAAAATCCCGAAGCAATCGTTGCCCGCGTTCCTAGAATGCCCACTCTATGGATCGGTAGTAGTGTAAGGACTTCTTGCACTGCCACCTCTGTAATCCCGATAACAGGGATACAAATCTCTTTGCGCACTTCCTCTAGAGCACAACAGCATGCCGTGTTGCAAGCAATCACAAGCAGCTTAATATTTTGTCTCTTGAGAAAAGAAGCGTTTTCTAAGCAATACCGCAAAATCGTTTCCTTCCCCTTGTTACCATAAGGAAGGTGCGCTGTATCCGCAAAATAGAAAGTGTTTTCCTTGGGAAGCAAATCAGTGATAGCCTGGAGGACGGTGAGTCCTCCAAAACCGGAATCAAAAACAGCAATCGCATCATCAGGGCTCATCTGATACCACAAGCTCTTGACCTACCACAATCTTGTCCTGCTTGAGATGATTGAGTTTGCGAAGAGTGTCGACAGACATGTGGTGCGCTTTTGCGATCTTCTCCAGAGAATCTCCGGCCTTCACCTTATACGCCTTTGAAGTCGGCGGAGTATTCACGGCCTTTGCAATAGATGTCAGCGTTGACTTAAGCTTACCGACCTCCTGCAACCTCTCATCTTGAGACAAAAGGCGAGCATCCACTTGGCTAATTGTAGTACTAACCATCCTCAAATCAGCCACTACTTTATCCAAAGTTTTTTCTAAAGCAGCAATTCTCTTCTCTAAAGCGGCAAACTGACTGGGCTTTTTAGAACGCTCATCTATTAAGGAGACATCCACTTGAACTGTATGCAATGCATACTTGATGTCGTTGATCTCAAGACGCAGCTCGTCAAGCTCAGGGCTTCCATATACCCCTTGGGCATGCAAGACAAGCTGGCCAAATAAAAGAAAGCCGTACAACCACTTCATACTCTATTTCCGCGCTGAAGCATCGTACAATCTAAACTGTCCACGGCGATTCTTGAACCAAGATTCCTCGGAGTGTCCTGTCACAAGAGGCTTTTCTTTCCCATAGGACACTGTATGCAGTCTTTCAGGATCAACGCCTTTTTGTGTCAGCAGAGATCGAATATAATTCGATCTGCGGGCGCCAAGAGCCAAATTATAAGCCTCAGGGGCTCTCTCATCACAATGGCCTTCAATAAACAGGTAAGTGTCCGGATGCTCTTTGAGATAAGAAACAATCCGATCAATTGTACCGAGCGATTCCTTGTCTCTTAAGATATGATCATCTGTTTTGAAATGGACATTTTTGAAGATCGCAAGCTCCTTGCCGGAAGGGGTATGAAATCCTTCAATTCCAGGAATCCCGCTCCCAGCTTCTCCGGGAGAAAAACGGGGTTGAAGAATCGCCCCATCTTGAGCCGCTGTGACAAGGTCTTCTTCTTTGAGCCCAATGAAGTCATCATGGTTAGGACCAAAGAAATCGTCTTCTCTCGAAGAATCTTCAGAAGAGAAAAAGGAGCGACCATTGCCCTTATAATTACCCGATGTTGCATCATCGTCCCAAACGTCTTTATTCTTATTTTTGCATCCTGTAAGCAGTGTGCAAGCTAGAATGCACACAAAACCAAATGTTTTCTTTTGTTTCATTTTATTCACCTTTGTTTATCTTTTGCCCCATGCCGGATAATGTTTTTTTCCGGGGCCTGTTGTAATTTTTACTGCCTCGCCCTGATTTAAATTTACGACATACAGCTCAGAGTTGTCCCCATCTGTTGAGTTAAACACAATGTGCCGACTGTCGGGAGCCCAACTCGGATTTTCTTTATGCCCAGGTCCTGTTGTCAGCTGCACCTCTTCTTTCAAAACGAAGTCATAAATCCAAATCTGCCTTATACCCCCTGTTCTAGCACTATAAGCTAATTTTTTACCATCAGGAGACCATGCAGGGCAGGTATTCTCTTTATTCATCTTAGTAATCATCACAGCATTCCCACGCTTTTCCGATGCTACAGCCGGCAGCGTGTAAATCCTTGTCCCTCCATCTTTATCAGAGACAAATGCTATAGTAGAACCATCCGGACTAAACGTAGGAGAGGCCTGCGTCGATCTTGGATAAGAGAAGAGTTGAGAGGGCTTTTGCACCTCAGATCCCCCCTTTTGCAAGGGCTGCAAAAATAAATCGGTACGCCCCGCAGCATCTGAAATAAAGGCCAGCTTATCCTTTTTGGAAGAAAGTGCCGGAAGCAACTGGTTGCCTCGCAAATCCACAAGCCTCTTCCCTTCCCCTTTACGACTCAACGATCCAACATAAATCTTAGGCTGACCTAATTTATATGAAACATACAAAAACTGGTCGCTATTCATAAATACAGGAGTTACAGAATAACTATTTTCAAATGTGACCTGACGAGGGTTAGCTCCATCCCAATCACACTCCCAAATTTCTGAAATCCACCCGGAAGAATGCCCGCTTCCTTTCACTTGATAGGCAAAAAGCAGTCGCGAAGAAGCCACTCCTTCTTCATTGAAGAGCGTCTTATAAATGGCATCTGAGAGTTTATGTAACTTGACCCGATCAGAAGAGAGCTGGCCGGACAACTCGATGTCTGCAAAAGTCCTTACAACTCCTGTATGCACTTCAAAACAACGCGTTTTAAAAATATTCCCCACAAGCTCTTGTCTAATCACATAAGAAACACCCCATTTCTTCCAGGAAGGCGCACTCCATGCGACTTCTATGTCAGAGAGAAGACTCTCTTTTTCAGAGCTTTTTGCAACAACTGCTGTGATTCCATTGTAGTTGAAATCGTAAGAGAGAATCGATTCCATCTGCGTTACATAAGAAGAGCTAAATGCCCCTTGCTGACATTGGATCTTTCCCATGTAGATAGGTGATAACTTCTGCTCTGTCTGCAAAGCCACGCGAATCTCTTGGGCGCACACAAAAGATCCCACAAGCAGACAACAGCTAAGCAGAAAACTTCTCATCTCTTACTCCTTATTCGCAAACGTTAACACGAAATGTCCACCACCTTTTGGAAAACGAAGTTGTGGCAAGTGTTGTTCCAAATACCGCTTGTTTGCTTTACTTTCCGCACTCAGAACAACGATTCTATCGACAGAGCCATCTTCTCGCAAGTCCAATTGAATCTTTACTTCTCCATAGTCAGGAAGTATCAAATGTTCTTGTAAACAAAAAACCAGCTGTTCTGTAAAAGAACTCGCCTCTCCATCGACTTGCAAAACAAGAGGGGCTGTTTTTACACTCTTAAGCCCTTTTTCCTCAATTTTTGCAATACTCTCTTCCAGCTCTTTGAATAAAGCATCTGAAATTTGAGCTCTTGGGATAGCGGGAGCTGTTGCTTTTTTTTTGCTCACGACTTTATCTGCAATAGCAGGCTCTTTTTTGGAAAGAGAAGTCTCTTTCTTCACAGGCTTTGCCTCTTTGCTTTCAGTAGAAGTCTTAACTGGAGGGGCTGTTTTTTTGGCAGGAGAAGGTGCAGCCGCTTTAGCCACGGGCTTTGCTGCAACACTTTTTACAGGAGGGCTCATCACTGTTTTAATCACGAGCGGTTTTTTTTCTAAAGAGCGCTTTGCAAAAGAGGGCTGCAATACAAGAATAAGCACAAAAATAAGATGAACGCCGACAATAAAAAGAGTTTTTTTACGCATTGCCGGGTTCAAGGACGATATCCAATTGCTCAAAGCCTGCCTCTTCAATTGCATTTTTTACAGACTGATAGGTCCCAAAATGCGCTTTTTTATCATGAAATAACTGCGGGATCTCTCTTGGGTGCTTCCCCTTAGCTTGGATAAGAAGCCGTTTTAACTCCTGCAAAGAGACCGCCTTTTTATTGAAAAAGAGAGCATCATGAGAATCTACTAAGATGCTAATGGGACTGTTCTCTTGCACATTTGTTGTCTCTTTAAAACCGGATGTCCCTTGAGCCAGCTCAATACGATCCAGCTCTAAAATAGGGGCGACGATGACAAACATCACAAGAACAACAAATACTACATCAATCAAGGGCATCAAGTTGATATGAGGCTCTTCAACCTCCAGCTCCTTCCCCCGTCTTTTTCTCACATCTCCACCTTTCGGTATTGAATTTCTACAGCAGACAGCAATTCATAGAGGAATTCTTCCATGTCTGAAGTGTAGTGGCGAATCGTGCTTTTAAGGTAGTTATAAGCCACAAGAGCGGGAATGGCGATGATCAGCCCCAAAACCGTTGTTGCAAGAGCAGTAGACAGCCCTCCAAGAATGGCCATATTAGATGTCGCAGTCCCTCCTCCCAACTCTCCAAACGTGACAAGAATCCCCCACACAGTACCAAGAAGCCCCAAAAAAGGAGCCAGTGTAATGATTGTCGGCAAAACAAAAAGATTTTGCTCTAATTTTTTGACCGATGCAGAAATCGCGGACAGAGTGTGCGCCTCTATCATCTCAAGGTCTACAGGGGAAAGATAAACGGCAGCTTCCTTACCCGCTTGCGAAGAGAAAAAATGATTTTTATTTAAAATCTCCACAGCTTTTCTTTTCAAATCATCAAAAATTGCGGCATAAGGATGAGGAATTCCTGAGTGAGACGCTTTCGGTAACTTCGTCAAATCCAAGTTAAGCAGCTGCTCTTTAGAAGAAAGAAAGGCCCTCCGAAACTCTTGCGATAGTTTCATCACTCTTCTTGTGACCCACACTTTGTGAATGAGCACAATCCAGCAAATCGCAGAAAGAGCCACAAGACCCAAAATCACGATTTTGCCAAAAAGATCAGAGTGCGCATACGCTTTCATAAAGGCGCCAATGTTTGCAAACATAACAGATGCTATCATAAAAAAACCAGAGTGTGTTAGAGAGTCATTTGATACCCCCTTTACCCCTATTTGTCAAGCATGCAGACTCCTCTTATCATCAGCTTTTACACAGAAAATACTCCCTATCAACTGGAAGTACTCAACCTCATCTCTTCTTGCAGAGAACATGGGCTCGAGTTTGAAGTGCAGGCTTTAAGCTGCCGTGGCTCGTGGGAGCTCAACTGCGCACAAAAACCCCTATTCATCCGCGATAAGCTCAAAGAAAAAAAGCGCCCTCTTCTATGGGTCGATGCCGATGCTATTTTCAGAAAACCCCCCGATTTTTCCCATCTCAAGCCATTTGACTTTTCTGTCCGAGAGGTGTTATACCATTTGCACGACAGACGTTTCCGCTTTCAAGCAAGCACACTCTTTATCAACTATACAGAGTCGGCGCTTTGCTTTGCTGACAAGTGGGCAAGCCATTGTCAAAAAAAAATCGAAGAAAATAGGGAGCTTGCTTTTTTGGATCAAACTTCTCTCTATGATCTTTTACCACAGGAACAGAGCTTGTGCATTGGAAGCTTGCCCTTAGCTTACTGCAAGGTGTTTGATACAGATGCCCCCCTGATTAACCAAGAAGAGGTTGTTATCGAGCTTTTCCAAGCCTCTCGCCGCTTTAAACACCTCATCCAATGATATTTGATACACACGCCCACCTGACTTGTGAAGAACTTATTGATAAAGCGCCTGCCCTTATTGAAAATGCAAAAAAGGCTGGAGTGAGCCGGATTGTTAATATCTGCACAGATGAAAAAAGTCTGATCGACGGACTCCAATTACACAAGCAGTACTCCAATACGGTCTTCTTATCGGCTGCTACAACTCCTCATGATGTGCAAAAAGAGGGCGCCTCTTTTTTTCCAATCGTCGAAAAATGCGCAAAAGAAAGACAGCTAGTTGCCATTGGAGAAACAGGACTTGATTACTTCTATACTCACTCCCCAATTGATATGCAAAAAACCTATCTTTCTGCCTACTTTCGCCTTGCGATCTCCTGTGCCTTGCCCATTATTTTCCACTGCCGAGAGGCATTTGCTGATCTATTTTCCATGGCAGACAAAGAATATAAAGACAAACCGGCGCTGCTCCATTGCTTTACGGGCTCTTTAGAAGAGGCCAGAGGCGTTCTTGATCGAGGCTGGCTCCTTTCGATCAGCGGGATTGCCACGTACAAAAAATCGGACACTTTAAGAGAGGTGATCCGCTACGTCCCTCTGGACCGGTTAACTTTAGAGACAGACGCGCCCTATCTTGCCCCTCAAAGTCATCGCGGCAAACAAAATGAGCCGGCCTATATCTTAGAAACAGCTACCCTCATTGCTTCTCTTAAAAACCTCTCTGTAGAAGAGGTGGCTCATCAAACCACACTCAATGCGAAAGCATTTTTTTCTGTTTAAAAACTGGGAGCAGTGGGTTGTTTGACTTGCTGCTGTTCGAGAACCCAAGCATAAAGCCTCTCCATCCCCATCCGCAATGGTTGGGATGGAGTCCAATGTAAAACTTCAGCAAGACGCGTATTATCTGATTTCCGACCACGGACACCCTCTGGCCCCGGCACATTTTTAATAATGATCTGCTTGCCTGCAATCTCGGCTACCATCTGGACAAGGTCGTTGATTGAAATCATCTCTTCGGATCCAATATTCACAATGGGAGGTGTATTTTCCTGCTGCATCAAGCGTCGAACTCCTTCGATACACTCATCAATGTATAAAAACGAGCGCGTCTGATCTCCTGTACCCCACACTTCAACCACACCCCCGTCTTCAGCAGCTGCGATCTTGCGACAAATCGCCGCAGGGGCTTTCTCTCTGCCCCCTTTCCAAGCTCCTTGCGGGCCAAAGATATTATGAAAGCGAGCAATCCGCACGTCCATTCCATAATCACGAGCATAAGAAAGATAAAGACGCTCACTAAACAATTTTTCCCATCCATATTCGGTATCAGGATCGGCCGGGTAAGCTGAGTCTTCTTGACAAAAGGGGTTTAACGGATCTAACTGGTTTCTTTCCGGATATACACAAGCCGAAGAAGAGAAAAACACTTTTTTGACACCAGCCCTGCGACATGCCTCAAGCACCTGAACATTGATTAAAACAGAATCGTGCAAAATTTCAGCGTCATGAAAAGCGATGTACCCCATTCCCCCCATATTTGCTGCCAGCTGACACACCTCATCAAAACAATCCCCCTCACAGGTTAAAGCAGCTTTAGACCCCACTTCAGTACGCAGATCTGCGATAATGAATTCATCGGCTTCAGAGACTCCAAATTCAGGGTATTTAATATCCACACCTCGCACCCAAAACCCTTCTTTTTTGTATTGTGCTACTAGATGGTGGCCGATAAACCCGCCCGCTCCACAAACTAACGCTTTTTTTTGCGCACAAAGAGGAATCATCCCAGCAACACACAACAAAAATGCAATAAGCTGTTGTTTCATCATCGGCTTCCATTTTCAAAATAGTGTTTTATATAAGGCCATATCACATCTAAAGCATCTGCCCTATCAGGGTATTCTATCAAATTATTCTGAGGATACTTCTCTGCTAACTCGAAATTATGCAAAATAGCCGCTCTTCTTTTTTCATAATCCTCTACACTTAAATTCTTCAGGATTTCTCCTAACTCCTCAAGTGTGTCAAAAACGATAATTCCATCCATATCGAAAAACTGCCCAATTGTAGGACATCCCCAGTAGATAGGCACTGTTCCAGCCCTAAACAGTTGAACGATTTTTTCGGAAAAATAGTGGCTTTGCTTTGAATTTTCTATAGCCACAGAAAACCGATAATCATTGATCCACGGATCTCTCCAGCGAGCCCACGTCGTATCATACCCTTTATAGCCATCAAAATAATCCCGGTATGTTTCATAAGCAAGATGGCGCAACTTGTGTCCTTCTGTATAATTTTTCCCCGTCATAATCGAGCACATCTTTGTCTTTGGGTGTATTTTGTGATCAAAAAGATCGCCGCCACATACTGCATGAACAAAACGGCATTTTTCCGGATATTTCTCTAATAAAGCTGCATCAAAGGTCATGACCAAGTCGAATTTATCCACATTTTGATCAATATACTCATAGATGAATGGATGAATTACGCGCGGTTCCATAAGATAAGCTATGACAACTTTGTACCCAACATGGCGACATTCATCGACTCGATTCAACCAAAAATCTGATAGAATCATCATGTCCGAATATTTGCCTTGGGTCACAAGCAAGAAATCAGGGCGTTCATAAACCATTTTATGCTGAGATGTCATATTCGAATCTCTCAGATCAATAATCGGCTTTGCTGCAAGTAGGTGATGCAAAAGAAACAAGCCTACTATGAAATACCTCATGACTTTCTTCCTTAAAAATAATGGAGGATCAAGTGTAACAGTTACTATGATTTTTTAAGAAAAAAATCTTGTAAAAAGACAAGTGCATTCTTAACATGCTAATCGATGTTTCTGCGTCAGAGTAAAATTATTCTCTTTTTGCTCTTGTGCTCTTTTGTCAAAGCTCAAGAAACAAGACCACCGAAACTCCTTGTGCTGATTATCGCATCGGACGATCTGCCAATCTATAAGGAGCATCAGAAGATTTGGCGCGCTTACATGCATCTTTATCCGAAACAAATCTCTTCCTACTTTCTCAAAGCCAACCCTTTGCTGGACACCCCTTATAAGATCGAAGCAGATACGATTTGGGTAAAAACAACCGAAACATTGACCCCTGGGATCCTCGAAAAGACAATCATCGCCCTTGAAGCGCTTCTGCCGTCCATTAGAGAAGAGTTTGATTTTGTTCTACGCGCTAACCTATCCTCCTTTTTTGTGTTTCCCCATCTACTCGCATTTCTTGAAAATTGCCCAAGACAAAAGTTCTATGGGTCTGGAGGGGTGACTCACTACTATGGATATGATTCGCACAGATGGGATCATCTATCCGGCTTAAAGCGATGGGGGCATGGATGCGGTTTTTTACTCTCAAAAGATCTGGTAGAAGCTCTCTTAAGTCAAAAACCTTTCCTTCAATTACAAGCCCCAAAGGGCCAAGACGATGTAGCCATTGGAAACGCTCTGATCGATATTTGCGGATACCCTCTTACTTTGACAAAACGCAAAGACATCCTATCCATTGCCGACTGGTATCGAGAAAGAGATTGTCTGTCTAGAAGTGATTACCATTTTCGAGTCAAAAACGCAGACCCAGAAGAGCGCCTTTCCCAAGATCTTTTCGTCTACCACAAATTATTTACCCACTTTTATCCCACGCTCAAATGGCCATGCGATTAACAAACCTGCTTTTTCCCGTAAAATCCCTTCTCTTTTGTATCCCTCTACAAAGTGCGATTTGCCTCTCTATGGTCGTTGAAAATCAGGAGCAAAATATCCGCTCTTCTCTAGAATCAGTTGCACCGTTTATTGATTATTGGGTGATTATAGATAGAGGCTCTTCTGATCAAACACGCGCTCTGATTGAAGAAACGCTTGCACCTATTCCTGGAGAACTGCTGACCTTTACAGAAGGATCTCTAACCGATGCCTTGAACTTTTCTTTAGAAAGAGCAAAAACAAAGAGTGATGCGATTTTGGCATGGGCAGCAATCGATACTTGGATAGGGAGTGGGCCCCCTTCTTTAGATGCTGATGCTTGCATTCTAAAAGTGAAGTCGGATCGCGGAGTTTCCTATGAAATACGCCTGATCAATCCACGTCTTGAATGGAAATGGATGGGGATTGCCTTTCCTGAGCTATTTTCTCCTGAAGCTACGCATTATACCATGCCTTTGCCTGTGTGCATCGAGAAAAAACCCCAAACAACGACTATCACATCCTCTTGCTTTTATACTTTGGGAAGAGCGTACAAAGAATGCAATCTTCTAGAAGCGGCTCATCACTATCTGTCCTCTTATGTACGCCTATTTCCTCAATCCAAAAACTATTTTGAGGCTTTATACCTGCTTGCAACAACAAAAGAACAACTCGACTTTCCTCTAGAGGAAATAGTAAACAGCTACAGGAAAGCCGCCGAAAACAACCCTTACCCGCATGACTCTCTTTATCGGCTAGCGAGTTTCTTAAGAAAAAATGGACGTTATACGGAAGCTTTAGAAATAGCTTCCTTGGCGCTTGATTATCCACCCATTCCGCATCAGCTCTCTTTTATTCCCTGGTCTAACAGATGGTGTTCCCATGCAGGCCTTGTCCTAGAATACACCCTAAGCAGCTTCTATCTGAAGAGGCCATCTGCTAATGCGGGAGCCTTCTCTCTTGTCAAGATACAAAACGCTGATCCTCTTATTGTCTCTATTGGAGAAGGCATATTAAGATCACATGCGCTCGAGAACTTTAAGCCCTAAAAGATCCAATCCTTGCCCTAAGACTCGTAACACTCCTTCACAAAGAAGGAGTCGACTTGCCTCTTCAGGTGCTCCTTCCACTCGACAATCGCGGAAGAACGCATGAAATTTTTCTGCAAGTTCGTATAAATATTCGCATAGACGATTGGGAAGAAGATCGGACGCAATTGACTCTAGAACAAGATCAAAGCGCGATAAATGGAGAGCCAAGGCAATTTCAGAAGGGTGTTCTAATTGCAAATGCGCTTCTTTTAGAATTTTTTCCACAGCAGGACCAATTTTGCGCTTGATCCCAAGAACACGCACATAAGCATAGAGTAAAAATGCAGCCGTATTTCCTTCAAAACGGAGCATCCTATCATAGCTAAAGACATAATCTTTAATTCTGTGGCATGAAAGGTCTGCATACTTGACAGCATCAATGCCCAATACAGAAGCAATGTCTCTTAATTCCTTTTCACACAGTTCCGGCAAGCGCTCTTTTGCCAAGACAAACGCTCGATCGATTGCTTCATGTAGAAGATCTATTAACTTCTCGGTATCTCCGGAGCGAGTTTTGAATTTTTTCCCATCGGCTCCTAGAACAACACCGAAGGGCACATGGTCGATACGCACTTTTGATGGATCAAAATAGCCGGCCTTTTCTGCAGCTTTAAACAACATAGAAAAATGCAGACTCTGTCCTGCATCTGTGACATAGATAATCCGATCCGCCTTTTCCTCAATTAATCGATGCCGAATGGCTGCCATATCAGTTGTATCGTAGTTATATCCACCATCTGACTTCTGAACAATCATCGGCAGATCCCCTCCCTCTCTACCAGAAAAACCTTCTAGAAAGATACACTTGGCACCCTCTGAAAGCGTGATCAATCCCTTCTCTTCAAGCTCTTTGACAACCATTGGCAGTTGCGGATTATAAAATGATTCCCCCCGCTCTATAAGATGCACATCTAAAAGATCGTAAATCTCTTGAAATGCTTTTCTGGAAATAGCACAGATCACATCCCACGCTTTTAAAGATAATGGATCCCCCGACTGTAGAGTCACAACTTCTTGCTGAGCCCGTTTTTTAAATGCGGGATCCTCATCAAAGCATTTCTTAGAAGCGCGATACCACTGCATGAGCTGACTTAAATCAGTCTCTTCCTCTCCTATTAGTACTTTTGGAGCATTCTGCTTCATGTAGGCAATCAACATGCCAAATTGGGTCCCCCAATCTCCTACGTGATTAAGTCTTAGAACATCATGTCCTAAAAACTCAAACAATCGGGCCAGCGCATCTCCTATAATGGTCGATCGCAAGTGTCCAACATGTAGCTCTTTGGCAATGTTTGGAGAAGAATATTCGACAATGACTTTCTGCTTATCGGTTGGCAAACAGACCCCAAGTCTTGCGTCTCTGATCTGCTCTTCTGTCTTTTCTGATAAAAGCTTAGAAGAGAGTGTCATATTGATAAACCCGGGCCCTGCGATCTCGATTTTTTCAAATAGAAAAGGATCTTGCAGCGCAGCTGCGATCTTTTGAGCAACTTCTCTAGGAGATAAACGAAGAGCTTTGCCAATTTTCAAAGCATTATTACACTGGTAGTGTCCAAATTGAGGTTGGGTACTGGGAGTGATCTCAGGTTCTTGCAAATCTTCTTCAGATACAACGCTTTTCAGAGCGGCCCGTACTTTGCTATCTAAAAGAGAGTAGATTGACTTCATCTTGAGCCTTATGTTGTCGATTTTGGGTATACCCAAGTGAAGTCAAAAGCTACACTTGGGTATAAGAGCTCTATTTTGTATGGTGAAAACAAGGAGATTCTATGCGCTTGCCTAGCTGATATTTCAAACGATATTCACAAAGGGAGAGCGCTGCATGATGCGTGGAACACAACTTCTGCTCGGCGATGTCAAAAATTGTGAGTAGCTGATCGTAAATGGCATGCACTTTATTCCTAGAGGAACAGGGCTGGTATCCCACCGCCTCCAGCTCCTGTGTCACGTTGATCAACCCCCCTGAATTAATCAAGAAGTCTGGGGCATAAAGAATCCCTTTTGCTGCAAGTGCATCCGCATCTGCATCTTTTAACAACTGATTATTCGCAGCACCGGCTACCGCCTTACACTGCATGAGAGGAATCGTTTTTTCGTTTAAAATGCCTCCCATTGCACAAGGAGAAAAGACATCACAAGAAGCCATCAAAATTTCCTGAGGAGAAACCACCTGGGCACAAGTTTGTTTAGCTACAGTTGCCACTTTTTCTGCATCTGTATCGGCAATGATCAAACGAGCGCCTGCCCAAAACAAAATTTGCGCCACTTTAGCACCTACACTACCCATCCCTTGAATGGCTACTGTTCGACCTTCTACAGATTCTGTACCATATATTTTCTTTAAAACCGCTTGAATACCGCGATACGTTCCCCAGGCAGTGAAAGGAGAAGGATCCCCACTACTTTTTGAGTGGATCAATCCGACAACATAGGGCGTTGTTTGACTAATGATTGCCATGTCACTTGGAGTGCAGCCTACATCCTCTGCACAAATATACTCGCCTTGAAGTTGGCTAACAGCGCTTCCAAAAGCCCTTAACAACTCAGGTGTTTTTTGGGTGCGGGGATCAGCAATGATAACACTTTTTCCTCCCCCCCATCCACACTCTGCAATAGCGGATTTATAAGTCATCCCTTTTGCAAGACGTTTAACGTCTTCGAGGGCATCTTCAAAGGTAGCATAAGGATAAATACGTGTGCCCCCAAGCGCTGGACCCATACAACTATTGTGAATACAAATGATAGCCCGCAATCCAACAGATGGACAGTCTACCTTAATCACTTTTTCATAACCCGGCACTGCTATCAATTCCAACTGAACATCTTGATCTAGGACCGTCACCATAACCCTCCTTAAGAGATCTAGTAAAATCTTTGATGGACGTAAAGCATATCATAGACATTGATCTCAAGTCAACTTCGTCCCAAGAATGCTTCTCTTGAATATAATCTCTTTTTCGGTTACCCTCGCTGGATTCTATTAGAACTCCGAGGGACATATGGCCACATTAACGATCTCAGAAACACTTAAGAATGAATTGCTTAGATTCCTAAAAAAGAATAAAAAAGCAGATCTTGTGACCACCTACCTATTCTTTTTAGAAAAAAAATTCCACATCTCCCCCGTATTATTTATTCGAGAAAAAACTATTTTTCAAAGCGAAGAAGAATTAATTAAAAAACTCGAGTCTGAAGGGAAACTCTGGAGAGAGACTGAAATCAAAATCCAACACGGCCAGCAGAGCGTGAACGATCAGACAAAAAAAATCTACATCTGCCCTTTTACAGGCAAAGTATTTGGAGACAACACCCATCCGAATCCGCAAGATGCCATCTATGATTGGGTCTCTAAATGCCCGGAAAATAAAGAGCGTGTAGGGGGGTTACGAAGTAAGCGCTTCTTTGTTTCAGAAGACCCAGAAGTAATTAAAAATTATATTGTAAAAAGAAAAGAACCTATTACTAAAATCGTCTACTCCTCAGCCACCACCGGTAAGCTATTCAATAGCAAACAAGCTATAATCGAAGACTTTAGAAACAGCCAAATCAAGGCAATTCCTCTAGAAGAAGTTCCCAACCAAAACCGTTTTCAAATCGAAGAACAATTCTTAAGTTTCATTCAAACACATCTGAACGAAGGCAAAATTAACAGCTTTGTGGAAGGGTTATCCGATCACGATGAGTTTTCTTCCTATGTAGATGAGTGGCTTGTAGAAGATAAGGAAGAGTCTGAGGATGCACAGTGAAAATTTTCACTCTCCTGAAGAGCTACAAGAGTGGGGAAGGCTCTTTGCTAGCTCTTTATCCAAAGGGAGCGTGGTGGCATTAATCGGAGATTTGGGGGCTGGGAAAACGACGCTTGTACAAGGAATAGTAGGAGGGATTAGCGGAGCGAATCCCTCTCATGTTTGTAGCCCCACATTCTCATTTCTGCATATCTACGAAGGCGACCTGCCTCTTTACCATTTTGACTTATATCGCCTTCCCTCAAGTAGCGAATTTGTTGCCGCAGGCTTTGATGAGTATCTGGATAGTGATGGGATTACTTGCATTGAATGGCCGGAAAAAATCCGCTCTCTACTGCCTAAAACAACATGGATTTTACACCTTTCTCATGTAAAAGAAGGGCAAAGAAAGTTAACGGTCTCTCATGGTTAAGATCCACAAAATCGCCTTTTCTTCCGCTGATTTTCCCAAAGAGGAATACCCCGAAATTGCACTTGTTGGAAGATCCAATGTGGGGAAGTCTTCTCTGATCAACCATTTTTTAAAGGGGAAGTACGCAAAAACATCGAGCACGCCGGGGAAAACACAATCAGTAAACTTCTACCTATTTGATGAGAAGATACTTCTTGTAGATCTTCCTGGCTACGGATATGCCAAGGTAGGCAAGCAGATCCGTCAAGGATGGGCTGATCTTATCGACTCTTACCTCAACACTCGCACGTCTTTACGCGCCATCGCTCTTCTAATCGATTCAAGGCGAGGGTTGACGGAAGAAGACAGGGCTCTCATTGATTGGGCTCGCTTTCACAACAAGCCCCTTATTTTGATTTTCACTAAAACGGATAAACTGAACACTTCAGAGATGACTCATCTAAAAAAAGAGCAGCTCCCCGTCCATGCAATCATTTACTACTCCATTAAGGAAGAATCGGGTAGGATATCTCTAATTTTCACGCTTAAAAACTTAAGGCTCTAAATGGGACTTGTAAACAAAGATGTTTTTGTCTGTCTTGACTGTGAGACTACAGGACTGGAATTTAAAACCGACCGAATCATTGAAATTGCAGTTGTCCTATTCGACTTCGAAAAGATTCATAGCTCCTATGAAACACTGATCGACCCAGAGACGCCCATTCCTGAAGCATCAACTGCCATTCACCATATCACAGATGTGATGGTAAAGGGACAGCCGACCATTCGCTCTATTCTGCCCAAAATTATGGAAATGGTAGGCTCCCATATTATTGTGGGACACGCTATTACAACAGACCTGAAATTTTTAGCAGCTGAAGCTGAACGCCACCAAGTCCCATGCAATATTCTCCAAGCAAGATTTATTGACACACTCCGCCTTGCACGACTTTATGGAGAGAGCCCCACAAATTCACTAGAGAGCTTGCGTAAGCACTTCAATATCCAAGAAGAAGGAGCGCATAGAGCCATGAGTGATGTAACAGTCAATATCGACGTGTTCAAATATCTGGCAAAAAAATTTCAGAGAACAGAACAGATATTAGAAAGACTCAAAAGCCCCATTCAACTCAAAGCTATGCCTCTTGGCAAACACAAAGGGCGCTCTTTTGCAGAAATCCCGATTGAATACTTGCGATGGGCCGTCAACCAAGACTTCGATCAGGATCTTATCTTTTCTCTAAAAACAGAACTAAAAAAACGGAAGCAAGGGACGAATTTCTCCCATGCTTCTAATCCGTTTTCTCATCTTTAAAGAGCTTCTAAAGCCTGATATTTTTGCTTTCCACGGATGACATAGGTATAGTAAATCTGTAGATCAAGATTTACTTTATGGTCATTTAAAGGAGAGGCTACATTGTAAATATAAAGCACATCAGGAATAAAACGCGCATGACGGCCTGCCATTTCACAGATAGGCAAGGTGTAAGCTAAATCTCCAGCCATTGTGTAAAACCACGAGTTAAAAAACAGGTCTTCCACCTTAATTTTATGAAATAGCGAGGCATAAAACGTCTTAAGATGGGTGGTTACCCAGTCATAATTGCGCACGTCATTCTTTTCTATTATGCTATCCGGCACAGCTCGCGCCCAACCAGGATATCCTGATGGGTAATATTGAAACTGCCCATAAGTCATCCACACATCCGGGTCTGCATACACCTCATTTAATTTTTTCAGTACTTGCGTATTGGCAAACCAATCATCTCCATCTAAGATGGCCACAATTTCTTCTGGCTTACACATCGATACCGCTCGATAGGTATTACACAACGCTCCTACGCGCTGTGTGTTATGTATGACAGTGACTCTAGGGTAATTTACGGCAAAAGCATCCGCTAGTGCTTTTGTCCCATCACTAGAAGAATCATCGATATAAATAATCCGATAATTAGTGTAATCTTGGGATAGCACAGAACTCAAGTTCGCAACACACCACTGTTGATTATTATAGGAAGGGATCACAATAACAAAGGGCTTTTCACTTGCCGCCAACTGACTGAAAATACAGACAAGAAAACAAAGAAAGCGCATGGATGGATTCCTCAAAAAAAGAAAAAGACTTACAATACGTTATCATGACAATAAATAAAATGACCCTTCAAGATTTGGATGTGTCTCATAAGCGAGTGCTCATGCGAGTGGACTTCAATGTTCCTCTTTCTCCTGAAGGGGAAATTACCGACTTAAGTAGAATCAAAGCCTCTCTTCCTTCGATACGCTACATTTTGGAAAAAGGAGGTTCTGTTGTCTTGATGAGCCATTTGGGAAGGCCCAAAGGGAAAAAAGAGTCTTGCTACTCTTTGAGCCCTTGCGCTAAAGCACTAGCCTCTTTAATCGGGCAAGAAGTTAAAATGGCCCCTGATTGTATTGGGCCTGCCACAGAACATCTGGCAAAAAATCTTAAATCCAAAGAGATCTTGTTACTTGAAAATCTCCGCTTTCATCCTGCTGAAGAGAAACCTTCTCTAGATCCCTCTTTTGCCAGACTTTTAAGCGCTATGGGAGATGTCTATGTCAATGACGCTTTTGGCTCGTGCCATAGAGCGCATTCTTCTATCTGCCCGATTACTACCTATTTTCCCAACAAGGCCGCATCAGGGCTTCTTTTACAAAAAGAAATCCTTTTTCTTGATCAGCTACTACACTCTCCTGCAAAACCGTTTTACGTACTCATTGGAGGAGCCAAAGTATCTTCCAAAATAGGAACTCTGCAAAAACTTGCCACAAAAGCAGACGCCCTCTTTATTGGAGGGGCTATGGCTTTTACCTTCTTAAAAGCGATCGGAAAATCGATTGGCTCGTCACCTTATGAAGAGGAATTCTTAGCCTTTGCTAAAAATTTTCTCACTCAAACAATCTACCTGCCTGAAGAGATTGTCATTACTGACAACCTCAAGAAACCTACACAAATTCACACAGTAACGGTAGAGGAGGGGATCCCCGAAGGGTGGCAAGGGGTAGATATCGGACCGCGCACCCTCCAGACCTGGTTACCGCTCATGCAAAAATGTAAAACATTTTTTTGGAATGGACCTGTTGGACTATTTGAAATCCCCCCATTTAATAGAGGAACTAAGGCGATTGCAGAATGTATGGCTTCTGTAAAAGGAGCCGTAACTGTAATCGGAGGAGGAGATAGTGTAGCCGCTATTACGCAAATGGGGCTATCAGAACACTTTTCTCACCTTTCTACAGGAGGGGGGGCTTCTCTAGAATTTCTTGAAAAAGGACACCTACCAGGCATCGACGCCCTTTCCGAGAAATAAAAAATATTGTACATGTTGAAGTGGGAGTTGCTAAAATCTCGAGGGGTCTCTATAATGAGGGCCTCTTTGAGAGGATAAAAATTAAGGAACTATGACCGTTTCGCCCGGTTTCAGTAAGATCCGGTCCTATCTCTGGCCCATTCATCGGGCAGAGTTCCGTTTGTTTGTTCCTTTATTCATTATCTTCTTTCTTGTCGGTTTCAACTACAGCTTGCTGCGAGCCACAAAAGATGCTCTCATCGTAACAGCCCCGGCCTCCGGAGCAGAAGCCCTGCCCTTTTTGAAGGTATGGGCGATCGTCCCTATGGCCTTTCTGTTTACCTTCATCTTCACTCGGGTCTCGAATCGCCTTTCCAGGGAAAAAATTTTTTATGCTATGATGAGCATTTTTGTCGGCTTTTTTCTACTCTTTATGCTTGTCCTTTATCCGTATCAAGACTCTCTTCATCCCCACGCTTTTTGCGATCGAGTGCAAGCCCTTTTACCTCAAGGGTTCAAAGGGTTCATAGCTATTTTTAGAAACTGGACCTTTACCCTTTTCTACATCATGTCTGAGATGTGGAGTACCATCATTATGACAGTGCTTGCCTGGGGCTTTACTAATGATGTCACATCCGTAAACGATGCAAGAAGATACTATAATCTTCTGGGGATCAGTATTAACCTCTCGGGAATTTTTGCAGGGTTTCTAGCTACAAGCCTATCAAGACACATTTTTAATCCCGCCCTGCCGTTTGGACACACGGGATGGGATCAGACAATTGTTTTTCTGACCTCTGCGATCATTTTAGCCGGCCTTCTCTGCATGGGACTATTCCGCTATATTCATGCTTCAGGGTTTGGTTATAACTCTCCTTCATACCAAGAAAGAGAGGGCAATGTCGATGTCAAAATGGGTCTTAGGAAAAATTTTGCTTACCTTGCCAAATCCAAATATCTCATTTGTATTGCGGTGATTGTTGTGACCTATAATATTGCGATCAACCTAATCGAAGTCGTATGGAAGGATCAAGTGAAACAACTTTATCCTAACCCGTCAGAATTTAATGCTTATATGGGTCAAGTCTTGACTTGGATTGGGATCGTTGCAACCACCGCCAGCGTATTTATTTCTGGCACCATCATCCGCAAATTCAATTGGACAACAAGCGCTCTTATCTCGCCTCTTATTATCCTTGTCACAGGGATTGGATTCTTCTTTTTCTTCTTCCTTGAGGATTCTAGCCTCGCTTCAATGGCAGCAGGACTTGGCATAACACCGCTTGCCCTCTGCGTGCTTTTTGGGTCCCTACAAAACTGCTTGGCTAGAGCTTCAAAGTATACTCTCTTTGATGCGACAAAAGAGCTTGCCTTTATCCCTCTTAGCAAAGAATCTAGACTCAAAGGAAAGGCAGCAATTGATGGAGTCGGCTCTCGCCTTGGCAAGTCCGGCGGCTCACTGATCCACCAAAGTTTACTGATGTGTGTGGGGACAGTGGCTCTCAGTACCCCTTATGTAGCAGTCCTTCTTCTCTTTACAATTGGCGGCTGGATATTTGCTGTACGCTCTTTAGGAAAAAGGTTCAATGCGCTAGCATCGGAACAAAAAACAATTAGTATAGCCAGCGATGGAGCTTGAAACTTCTCTACCACTACTTTCCACTCTCACCGGTGATCGTTTGTGGCTTGTAGAACTCATCACAGGGCTTTCTGCTCTTGTCATATCCAACTTTATCGTAAAAAAGATCGTCCAAAAGATCCGGCATCACTCTCTTTCGCGCACCTCTAAATGGCAGGAGCATCTCGACCACATCCTATATGTTCCCTTCCAAATTCTTCTGTGGATTTTAGGCGCTACTCTTGTTATTCAAACACTGGAAAAACGGTTTGAATTTTCCTTCTTTGGCGCTTATATCAATTCGTTTCGAATGACCGCTTTTATCATCTGTGCGGGCTGGATTTTATTTCGATGGAAAGATGTCTTACAAAAACGGCTGCTTGCTCAAGATCTGCAGCACAAAAAAATCGATGTAGGGGTTGCCCAGGTGATCGGCAAGCTACTATCGATTGTGATTATCTTGATTAGCGGGATGCTCATCTTAGAGGCTTGGGGAATGAATATTGCTCCCCTCTTAGCTTTTGGAGGCGTTGGAGCGGCCGCGATTGGCTTTTCTGCCAAAGACATCCTAGCGAATGTCTTTGGCGGCATGATGCTCCACTTAAATCGCCCTTTTGTCATTGGCGATTTTATCTATTTGCCGATCCAAAAAATTGAGGGTTATGTCGAAGAGATCGGCTGGAACACAACCACACTACGCGACAAAGACAAACGCCCTCTCTATCTTCCCAACTCCACTTTTTCTTCCTCTTTTGTCGTCAATGGTTCCCGCATGACTCACCGCAGAGTCTATGAGACAATCAGCATCCCTTACAGTGAAGCAACAAAACTTGAACAACTCACGTTAAGCTTAGAGAGTCTGCTTAAATCCCATCCTGACATCGATCGTTACCTGCCGGTGCTTGTGACACTCGACAACTTCTCGAATGCCAACTTCAATCTGCTAGTTGATGTCTATACCCTCAAGACGCGCTATGATGAATACTTGCGCTCCAAGCATGCGATTCTGCTTGCTATCTATGGAGAACTCCAACAACACCAAGTACAACTCGCTTCCCCCAGCTTAACTATCTCAGGCTCCCTTTCCCCATTATGACACCTCTTTCTTCTAACAGAGTGCCACACTCGACCTATAGCGGGTATCTGACCCCTCCACCATTAGCAAGATCTATTTCCCCGAATTCTCCTCAATCACCAGCACCTTACTGGACACATCTTGAGTTAGGTGCTGGAAACTACGGGACCGATGGATATACCCAAGCCTCCCTGCAAAAAACTGTAGGACAAGTGATTCCAAACTTTTGCACCTCTTCGGAATATCTTTCCCAACAAAAAACCAGCACCGGCAATTACAACAGAGAACAATACTCCCTATTATTTATAACGTTGGAGATGCTTGTTGAGCGTTACGGACAAGAGGGTATTTTTCATGTAAACGATATTTGCCCGGAGTACGCCGCCTTTGCTACTGAAAAACTGCAAGAGCACGCAATGAGCAAAAGATACTCATGTATTATAATTGAATCGATTCCCGGCGATTATAAGTTGCTAGATCCTACAGTAACTCTTGCTAAATATAACATGACAAGATATTCAACCGTTCATTTAAAAAATCCGGAGGTCTCGTTCTACCATGATAAGATGGATGGGAACTCTTATCTTTCTTCGGATGCCTCTTGCGCAAATGCTCGCAGTCTTCTTCAACGCCTTGCCAACTTATCCCATAGTGGGCTCTATTTTTTTGTTCCTTACACTAAAGAAATTTTTCCCGAACAAGAGCGGCAAAAGGTGCAAAAAAAGGAATTCTACCACTTAACAGCAGAATGGCCTCCTCTTTGTTATATTTTCCCAGAAGGAACCCGGCTTCCTTCCAAAGGAAGGGTACTATTCATCTGTCGGAATGCCTATTAATACCATTTATCAAAAATAACATTCAGTGTTGCAAGAAGGCGGTGCAACTTTTTGTATCCGGAATGAGCGACCATTGCTGAATAGCAAGGCGCGAATGAAGACCGAAAATTTGCAGCTAAGCTAACACAGCAAAACTGAAGGTTATTTTTGATAAATGGTATAAGATCAACTCCGAAATGAAACCGGCTGAGTCGTTTTGTTAGGCAATTTTTTTATACTCCAATCATTCGGCTGCCTTACCCTTTTAGTCACTTGTTGGCATGTAACGCGTCTGCCTATTAATTTACCAACCTCTTCGGCTTTAATAATCTTGCCTAATTCTATTAAAGCTTGGCAAATGCTATTAATCGCATCAATTCTTGCATACTCATTATCGATCGATTGAGCAACTTCTATGGCTCTATTAATCTTGCCTGCTTGTGTTAAAACTTTGGCAATATCCCGAAGCGTATCACTTCTTCTATACTCGTTATCGATCGATTTAGCAACGTCTATGGCTCTATTAATCTTGCCTGCTTGTGTTAAAACTTTGGCAATATCCCGAAGCGTATCACTTCTTCTATACTCGTTATCGATCGATTTAGCAACGTCTATGGCTCTATTAATCTTGCCTGCTTGTACTAAAGCTTTGAAAATATCCCGAAGCGTATTCCTTCTTATAAGCTCGTTAGGAATAACATTGGCCGCATCTATTTGTCTTCCAAATCGAACTAATTCAAAAACATCTTCAATAAAATGAGGAGGCTTTACATCATCTATTATAATATACACATTATTTACATATAATGATTTTATTATTCTAACTAATTCTAGTTCCACAGCTAAAAGATAGCTTTTTAACATCAGTAAATTTGAAAACTCATGAGGAATTATATCTTCTGCAATCTCTTCAAGTCGTTTCCTTTGCGTTAGAAATATTTCCGCGTTCAATTTTTGGATTAGCATCAAGATAAAGTTATTAATTGAATGAGGCCCATTAAAATTAGCCACTGCTTTTACCCTTTGGCTTATATCCCGACTTACGCACACAGCAGCTTGTAGGTCATGTTTGCTTAAATTAGAAAGAATTTGATCAAGCACTTCTTGCGGCAAGCTAGTGATTTTTTTTGAGGAGGGTAGGAGCATTGCAGTAGTTTGCATACATTTAGAATCAACACATTCTAATTGTAAAGACATAGTCACCAGCATTTTTTAAAAATTTCATTATATTTTTCCAAGCAGAAAAAAGTTTACTGTCAAAAAAAACTGTTCTTTATACCTAAGGATACTGAAATCTCTTTGTAAAACGTTCTAAAATTTCTCTTGTGAGAGAACAGATGCAGAGTCCAATGAAAATCAGAACCGATCCGGTAATCATTACAACCTGTAAACTTTGTCCAAAAAGAACCCATCCCCAAATAGCTGATAAAGGGACTGCCAGATACAAAAAAGGAGCCATGCGAGAGACTGGCCCGTATTGCGCAGCTTTTGAAAAGCAATACTGAATAAACGCACTTAAGCACCCCATTCCGACAAGCAATAATAGAGTGACAAGCTCAAAGGGAAACAGAGATCTTTCTACAACGAGCCCGACAAGGGCAATCAAAGAACAGCTGCTGTATTGGTGAAAGACAATTTGTGTTATGCTCTCTTTCTTCTGGACAAGGTGTTTTAAAAACACCATTGAAGCTGCCATCAGGAATGCCGACAGCAAGCCTAAAAAACAACCACCTGAAGATATCCCATGAGCTTTAGGATTCAAAATGCACAACACTCCACAAAGAGCCAAAAATAACCCTACATATGTTTTTATGTGAATTTTCTCCTTTAAGAAGAGGGCTGCTAGAAAGGGAACAAAAAAAGGAATGGTATTGAAAAGCGTTGCTGATAACCCAAGAGGGATCTGTTTTATAGAGCAAAAAAAGCAGGTCAGCGATAAAAAAGAGCAGATGCCTCTTATAAAATGGATACCAAAGCGCTGTGTTTGAAGAGAGTTTCTATTTTGTCTCAATAGCTTAGGAATAAAAAAGAGGACAGGCATTCCATAGTAAAACAACAGCTGAATAGTGATGGGGACAGTCGGAATAAGGGCCTTGACGCTCATAGACAAAAGAGCTTGAGCACAGGCCGCCATCGACATAAAAAAGAAAACAGCTCTATTCATTGCAATTTTGTTTCATTACCTGCTTCAGCTGCCAGAGCTCAATAAAAGCCAGCAACCCTAACACAATGAAGACAGTATATAAATAGGATGGAATCGAATAGCCAAGAGTCAGCACCATGAGCACAATAAATTGCAGTGCAGTGGAAATTTTACCCCAACGGATAGCAGTGACTTTATAGCTCTCCCAGACTCCTGAAAAGCTCAAATACAATCCAAAGACGCAAAGGAAAAAGTCCCTTGCAATCATGGCACACCCTTCCCACAACTCAATTTTTCCTTCCATGAAAAAGACAACAAGAGCAAAGACGACAAAAAACTTATCCATAGCAGGATCTAACACAGCCCCAAGACGGGTTGTTGCACCACGCTTACGCGCTAAATAGCCATCAAATCCATCTGTAAGCATGGCCAAAAGAATCGCAAGCACGCGATAAGACACCCCTGTTGTTAGGAATAGGAGTGCCAACGGGGCTCTCAATAGAGAAAGGATATTAGAGACTGTCCACATGTTTCAATTGTTTTCTTTTCTTCCTATGCTTATACCAAACAAGAGCAATTACCGTCACACCGAAAGCGATCACAATGAAGAGATTGACCACCTTAAGGCAGCTCCACACCTTATCAAAATTTTTCCCTAATTCAAAGAAGAGGGTAAATAGAGACGTATACCAAAACGTACAGGCCACTGCATCTATAAGCATAAATTTTTTTAAACTCAACCGACTCATCCCTGAGCTCATAAAGATACAATTCCTCACTCCAAACGGGATAAATCGCCCCACTATCAGCACCCACAATCCATATTTATTGTAATACCTTCTAATTGCGGCCAAACGTGAAGGAGGAAGCAGCATTTGAAACCACCGCCTTTTCTCTAGCTTAGCCCCCAAAAAACGCCCCACAGCATAAGCGAGAAGCGCTGAAAGGTAGCATCCTATAAGCAGTGTCCCAAAAAGCAGGGTTGTATGCTCAGGAATCACCGTGGCTGCAAGGACAGCCGCAATCAACACAAGCAGATCCGCACTAATAGGAACGCTTAAACCCGCAAGGAGGATGGCCCCTAGCAAATACCAATGAGCATGGTCTGCATGCTGCAATAATTCTTTTAAAAACTCCATAGACGCCATTCTATCATATAAATTACCTTAGAGCAAAAAATTTTCGTCGCTTTTTGAGCCTAAAAAGGGATAAATTCATTTTTATTCAGTGAGGTCTCTATGATGAAAACACCCCTTTTAAGGAAGGAAAATTTTCAATTTACAATCTCCTGCTTGATTACGACTGTTTTAGGAGCCGCTGCCTATGGCAAATGGTTTTACCCCATTGAGATCCTAAAGACATGGGACAGGGGGATTGCCCTTTTCGAGCTTTTACTGATCTGCCTACTTTGGGTTTTTAGACAATCTTCTATTGCCTGGCTTGGCCTAATATTGATCTTTTCCAGCTGGAGCGGCTACGCTTTTTTTTGGTACACGCTAAAATTACCCTGTAGCTGTATGGGAGAATGGCTACACATCCCCTCTTCATTCTCAATCTGCATTGATTTACTTTTTATTTTCTTAAGTGCTCTTGTAGCAAGACAAGTTGGCAAGAATCCCAAACCCTTTTGGACCACCCTGATCTTCGTTCTACCGAGCTTGGGGCTAGGGTACGCTGTGGGTTATCTGATCTATACTATCTGGATAGCTCCATGAAAGCAACCAGGACAAACGAACCGTTTCCCCCTCTCAATATACCCAACTGAATACATCTCTTGTTAACTTCTTACATTCGACAAAAAGCGCCCAATCTTGCTATTTTGTGAAAATTCCCCATCCATCTTTGCATCATAACTATCGACAAATGCTCCCCCTTCTAGAAAGCAAATCCGATCTAACACTTTGGACGCAAAATACATATCCTGACTAGAGATGATCACTCCGGTGCCAGCGTCCACTAATTTTTGTATAATCTGTATAAACAAATCGGTATTTTCAGGATCTAGGGCAGAGGTTGGCTCATCAAATAAAAGAAAAGCAGGCTTTAACACAAGCGCTCTGGCAATGGCTGCACGCTGCTGCTGTCCCCCGGATAATTGATGCGGCATCGATAAAGCTAAATTTGTAATATCTAAAGAAGACAATACTTCATGAACTTGTTCAAAGGCTTGCTCTCGATTCATTCCACGTAGAACCCTTAGAGCATTTGCACAATTGTCCAGAACGTTCATATGAGGATAAAGGGGGAAAGATTGAGGGATAAATCCCACAACCTGACACCGAGTTTTAGGACAAAACTGCTCTAACGGCTTTTCTTGATAAGTAATTTGCCCGTTGTATTCAGTTTCAAGCTGAGCGATACAGCGTAAAAGGGAAGTTTTTCCAGATCCGCTTTTTCCTAATAGAAGAGTCGATCTTTGCTGCGGAATATCTAGTGAAATATCCTGCAGAATGATCTTATCGCCTTTAGAGCTGTTCTTCTTTAAATGAATATTTCTAACTTTTAGCATAAGCCAGTTTTTTTTCTATCCTTCTTGACAAAACGTTGAGCAGCGCAGACATACACAAATAGAAAAGAGCAATTGTCAGATAAGTGGGAACCGGCTGCATTTCTCGAGACACGATATTCATCCCTGCACGGGTCAACTCTAAGACCCCTATCGAAGAGACAATCGATGTGCTTTTAAGCAGCGCATCTAATTCATTGTTTAGCATAGGCAGCACATGGCGCAACAGTTGAGGCAGGATTACATAGCGCAAACTTTGTATTCGGCTTAATCCCAAAACAAATGCACTCTCCCATTGCAAATGAGAAATGGCGTTCAGCCCTCCTCGAATAATCTGCGCAACATAGCCCGACGAACAGAGGCCAAGCGCAATGACCGATGCCGGAAATGGCTCTAAGTCAAACCCAAGCAAATGGGGGAACACAAAATAGACAAGCAGCAACTGCACAAAAAACGGAACGCCACGCAAGACAAACGTCACCCCCTCCACGATCCACCTAAGCCAGCCGACAGACCAACGGTTGTAACTGACAATCCCAAAAAACAACCCTAACATGAGACTCAAAGAGGCAGAACAAATAAGAATCTGTATAGTCATTAAAAACCCTTTGCAAAACAGGGGCAAAGAGCGAAGTAGCAAAGATGAGTAATCTGTCATTTCCATAAATTTACTGGCTAATCTTCCATTTTTTCTCTAAATCATGAATTACGCCTGCAGCCGTGAGTTCATCGACAGATTTTTTAACTTCAGCGATCAGTTCTAGATCCTCTTTATTCAAACAAATACCGTTACCTAAAGACTGCTGCTCTAGCGGCAACTGGCAATGCAGCACTTGCACATCGGGGTTTTGCTCTTTGACAAAATGTAAAAGAGTGTGGTCGATGGCAATAGCCAAAGACTTGCCAAATTTGATTTCCATAATTGCATCGGTAATTTTGTCGACATTCTTAAGAGATATCCCTGAATATTGACTTAAAACACTCTCTTGATAGCTACCCGCTTCAACACAGATCGTCTTCTTGGCATCTATACTTAAGTCCTTTAATTCTTTGATGTGCGCAGGAATCGCCTTCCAGAATAGTAAAGGCATTTGCGTCACCTTTTCTCCTTGATAGTAAACCATCTCCATTTGCTTTAAACGCTCTTGTGTAATCGACATGGCCCAAATGATGGCATCGATCTTTTTTTGTTTTAATGCAATCAGAAGACTGGGCATACTTCCTAAGTCTTTAATCACAAGCTTTCGATTCAGTTTCTGAGCAATTAATTGCGCCAAATCAATATCAAACCCCTCATGTTCCCCTTTTTCATTTAAACTGACATAGGGAGCATATCCGGAGGCTGTTCCGACTACAAAAGCTTTCTCTCCACCTTTTTCTTGAGAAAAACAGGGATCAAAAAAACAAAGAAACAAGGAAATAGTTAATAAAAACAAGCGTTTCATAAACACCTAGCTGATAAATCATAGAGGAAGCATTCTCATTTAGGATCAGAAAAAACACAAGAGAAAATGATTGTTGACAAGAGTAAATCCACTTTGCCATCATTTTCTGCTTCAATCCACAAGGTTACATATGCATCCCGTATTACAAACGCCGCGCGTTTCTGTACAATATCACTCCACGTTAAATGGCCCCTCAGACTTGGCAAAAAGAATCGCTGGACTTGGGCCTGCTCAAGTGATCACCTGGTTTTGCGGAAGAAAAGGTGTGCGTTCAGATTGGCTTAATTTCTTTAAAGCCGAGCTATTAGAACCCTTACGTTCTACACAACACCTCGACCGCTTCTTGCTATGGGATTTATCCGCCTGGGAAAAACTTAAAGGGACACCCCCAACTCAAGACAAAGTCATCCAAGCAGTACAAAATTTATGCGCAAGAGACCTAGAAGTACTTAGCGGAGAAACATATTTTGAATTCCTAGAAAAAGAGGGTCAAACTGCAGACTATGTGAGAGAGCATGTTCTAACAAGGCCCTTTATTTGGGAAAACAGTCAAAAGACACAATCGGCTTTTGGACGCGTTGTAAAAGAATCACTCCCCTCTTCTATGCTTTCCTCTGAAGTTCTTGAGAAGGATGTGGCTTTTGCGTATTCAGGCCTGCAATATCTCGAAGGGTTATTTCTTGTACAAGAAGCTCTAAAGAGACGCGCGCAATCTAACACAGTGGTATTTCTACTCCCCAATGACGAACTAAAATACTACGACGATGGACAAGGGTCGTTCCAAAAGGATTTAGAAGGTTTTTTGGGAAAAGCAGTAAACGTCCATTTTATCCCCTTTAGATTTGGGGAGGCTCTCTCTTGTCGCCCTTACCTTTCCGATGATCGCAAAGTCAAACCGGAAGAAGTAAGAACACTGCTAACGGATCCCTGCTCGACAGCATTAAAGGGGGACTACAAACCGACACCCTCATTAGAGCCTTCCTGCTCTATTGCCGCCTATTCTCCCCAAGAGCAATATGCTTTTGAAGAAATGGTAAGATCTCTTAAGACTGCATTGATGAGGAGCGGATTTGCCTTTACTCTCTTGCCATCCGTTACAGAGCCGTTAACGATACAAGAGCCTCTTTCTTGCCACACAATTATAGCGTATTGTAGAGAGAATGGGCTAGAGTGGAGCCTGCGGAGCGGCAAAGAATCTATAACCCTAAGCAAAAAAAAATCTGCCTCTCTAGCTGCCTGCTTTAGGCAAGAACTGCCGCCTCCCGGAATGCCTCGCGTGTTTATGCAGTTATCTCTAGAGATAAAAAGCCCAGAAGAAGGGGATGTATCGACTCTCACCTCTTTGTTAAAAACAATAGGCGTAGATGACCTTGAGGTGATAGCCAATGACACTGAAAATTTTAAAGCTGCAATCGATATCACACACCTGTTTGAAACTATAAAAAAACACCCCTCTCTTTACCCAAATAGATGTTCTGTAGCAGAGGTCCTTGTCTGCTATGCCGAGCCTGCCCTTCAATTGCTTGCCTGCAAAGTTGCACAAGCCTTTAGAAAACAGGGAATCCCCACAGAGATCTACTCTGGATCTTCACAAAATATACGCAAGCAAATAGAGCATGGAAAAAGTAAAGGGATCCCCACTCTTGCTATGGTACGGGGGACAGAAAATATTGTGATAGAAAGGCAAGGTACACAAACAGATCTAGCTTCTCTTGAGAGTCTGAATTCTTATATTTTAGGGTCACACCATGCAAAAGTTTAAAGACACAGCGCCTCCCCGTGCGATCGGAATCATTGGAGGGGCCGGACCAATGGCTGGGGTATTACTGCATCAAAAAATCATTCAGATCTCTCAGAAAAAATATGGATGCCGCATGGACAGCGACTTTCCTCTGATCCTCCATATCAGCTATCCGTTTGCAGACATGTTAAGTAAAAAGAGGGATCTACATCACACCATTATAGAAAAGCAGCTGGAAGAATGCTTTTCTTGGCTCTATACACACAAGATTCAACTGGCTGCAATTGCTTGCAATACATTACATGCTTATCTACCAAAATCTCTATCCTCTTCGATAGAATTTATCCATCTGATCGCAGAAACAATTGAAGCTCTTGACCAGGGGAGTTTTTTAGTACTATGTTCATCTACCTCACGCATCCATCGTCTCCATAGCTACCCCAACATAACAGCTGTCTATCCCAGTGAGAAGGAGCAACAAGAAATGGATGCGATCATTGATCGCATCGTGGGAGGGACGATTTTAGCCTCTGACGCTGCATTCTGCTCTTCTTGTACACACCCTGACCTGTCAGGGGTCATCTTAGGCTGCACAGAGATCTCAGAATTACACCATGCTCACCCGATAAAACCGGGCCGGCTGAAAGTGATTGACCCCTTAGAGCTACTCGCCGAGGCGCTCTGCCGCAAAAGTTTTCCCAAAACTGATCTCTGAGACTCTTTTAGCTAAAAGAACAAGAGGGTCTAATACTGCGATCTTATTAGGGTTAATCGGATGCGCTGCATGCAACTCTGAAAGTTCAGTGCACCCTAATAGAACCGCCTGAACACCGGCATGATGGCAGCTTTCTTGCTGTAGCCATAAAGCATCTTGTCTCTCTTTTTGGCCTCCGATCACCCGATCAATGATCGCTCCTATACGCTCTTGATCTTGTGGATAAACAATATGAGTGGCCAGATGTTGATACAATTCTTTTTGCCGAGAAGTTTGAGTACAAAAGACAAGCAAAGTGTCTATTTTTTCCGATCCGATCTTTGCTTTTACAGGATCTGCGATATGCACCAAATCCACGCCCTCTAATGACACCTCCGGCAAATAGGTATGCAACGTATTGCAAGCAATTGCAATTAAGCGCACATCAAGCTTTTTTAGATCAGAGATACAATGTGACAACTGCTCAGCTGGGTTAAAAGGAGAGCCGTGATCAGCAAAAGGGAAACTAAGATGCACAATCCTGGGAAAATCTGTGTTTTTTTTGCATCCACGCGCTCCTTGGAGTTCCTTTACAATAAACTCATGGAATAGACAGCTAGCAGAAGGCCCGGCTCCGCCGATAATCCCAATAGGCAAAGGATAACTACTCATGGACGCTCCCCTTTGCTTGCAACTCTGATAGGTTAATTGTCACGCACAATCCTTGTAATTTACAGGACACAGGGAGTAGCTCATCAAATCGTCTGCTAGAGATAATCTCTTTACCTTGCGAAAACACAGAAAAAACAGATGACTTGCCTTCCTCTAGAGTAGCCTGCATACCAACAAATTTTTCGTTTAGTAACTCGCAAATACATGCCTCTTTGGAACACCCTAAGACACAGTCCGCAACTCTTTGCATACGAACAACTAAATCGGGAACTTCTAAGACTTTAAGAGCGTTAAGCGTTGCACTGACACAATCGAGCGTATCTATGGGTCGCAGCTGCAGGCTGACAACACTGACACTAGCCAAGCAGACAGGACCTTGAGCTCTATAACAATGGCCTATGCAAGCTCTTTTGTCCGGAAATGTGATCTCTTTGTGCTTTCTATGCACAAACAAAGCGATAGATTGCTCATGGATTTCCGGCAAACTCACGCAGGTTGGGACACCTTCAAAAGCACTTGCAATTGCAACAGTGCTTGCCTCCGAAGTGTATTCGACAGGAGGAGGCTTAAATGGGGTAAAACCATATGCACGAAAAACATCTTCCACTAAATTCACGGAATTTTCCTCTTGTGGTTAAACCCCAAGGGACTTCAATGCCCTTGGGGTTTACATATGTTAGGCCGTAGGATGCATCTTTTCTAACAACTGAGCCACAACCGCCTCTTGTGTTGTGTATGATACAGGTTTTTCACCACCTCTTTTAGTAGTGTCAGCCTTCATATCCTTAATTTGAAACTCATTAGAATTCATCACATTAATCACAAACGGCACCCCCTTACCGCCTGCAACTTCCAATTGCTTCTTTAATTTGGCATCCCCTGTGAATAACTCCACACTTATATCTTTACTGCGCAAAAGTTCTGCAACTTTGGCAGCCTCAAGAAATAAATCCACATCACAATCAGGCCTATAGCACACCATGACCTTGGCTGTTGTCTGAGCCCCTTCAGGAAGCAGGTTTTCAGCTTTCATTACATCAAATAAACGGGTAATGCCGATAGAAGAGCCGACTCCTTGAAGCCCTGTATCATGGTCTGCAAACCCATCTACGAGTTTATCATATCGTCCGCCGCTAGCCACGCTACCCAAACGCTCACGACCTCTAATGAACGTTTCGAATACAATGCCTGTATAGTAATTCAATCCCCTTGCAAGAGAAGCTGATAATTGCACCGTACCTTTAGGCACTCCCAGAGCCTCACAAGTTGTCACAACCCTCTCAAGATGGCCCAAAGCTTCAAGACCTACAGCATTCACCTTTTTTGCCCCCTCAAACAACTCAACTGGACCTTCATAGTTCAATGCTTCTAAAAGCGCGCTTGCGGCCTCAAGAGACAAACCGACTTTCTCGCTTAATTCTAGAGCCACAGCCTCTCTATTATCCGGCTTGAGCTTATCAATAATCTGTAACGCTTGTGCGTGCAATTCTCCTGCAATTCCATGATCACTCAATATAGACTTGGCAAGTCCCACATGATTAATGGAAATACAGAAAGAAGGAGGCAATCCGCAAGCAATTAATCCCTTGTAAATTGTGGCAATGATTTCGGCATCATCGCGGGCAGACAAGTTCGGTGCAATCGTATCGATATCCGCTTGTGTAAACTCATTATAACGTCCAGGTCCTGCAGTCTCCCCTCTAAAGACAGTTCCGACATCACTTCTTTTTAAAGGAAATTGCAATTCAACTGCATGCTGAGCTACATAGAGAGCAAAAGGCACAGTGTGATCAAAAGGAAGACCATATTTTGTAGGCTCCCCGCTTCTCAGCGCATACGCTCCAAAAATCTGCGCATCAAGACCTCCCTTTTTTTGAAGGTTGCAAGCATACTCCACTCCTCTGAGATGAAAAGGGGTAAAACCACACCTCTCATAGACCTCTGACACTTTCTTATGCATCTGTGCAACAACACTCATCTCCTTTGGAGAATAATTAATAAACCCTCCTATTGGAGCGTTTGGATTAGTAACATCGAGGCTCGCTCTTGGTAATGTCATAACACCCTCCCAGGTATTCTTTTTCAGAAAAATGGTAAACGAATGCCGAAGGATGTTAGAGAAACTTATGATTTATGTGAAATATTTTGAGTTTTACGCAGAGCATTTTGGGTTGCATATAGGAGACACTGGGATACTCCAAGGACAGAGAGCAGTTGAGCCGCTAGAAAAGGGCGATCTCCATACTGTCCAACCAACACACTACAACCACAACTGCACAGCATCATGGCAAAATACATGAAACTCAAGCCATAACCCACCCCTTGATTCAGAGAAAGTAAGGCCGCTGCCTGTAAATGGGGAAGCAAACACCCTGTTCCAAAGAGCAAAAATGCGGAGCCTAAGACAAATAAAAACAAAAGAGGGGAAAAGAGGGTGGAGAACAGCAATACAATCCCTATAAGAATCGATGCAAAACTGTAATGCATCTTAAGTCGGCCACACCGATTGCCAAGAATAAAACACGCGAGCACACAACTATACAAACCGCTAAACATAAAAGCAGACTGATTGCAATAAATCCGGATGAGAAAAGGACTAATCGCAATAAAACTCATCAGAGAACACCAAGATAGAGTTGTAAAGAGAGTGTAAAAACAATAAGGGCCCACGCGCAAAAGTTCATAAAAAGAAAAGTCCTCTTTCTCTGACATCCGTTCAAAAGAAAGGAGTCGACACGCTAAATAAAAATAGAGGAATCCAACCAAAGCCATAAACAAAAAATTTGCCTGCCATCCAAGTACATGCTGTAGAAAGGCTCCCAAAAGGGGCATTGTCACAAAACAGATGCTGACAGAAAAAAACATCCACGAAAAGACAGAGGAGAGCTGATCTGCTTGAACAGATTGGCGGACCTCGATGCGAGACAAAATGCTTGTAGAGCTACCTCCCAATGATTGTAATAGGCGCGCTGCAATAAAAAGAGAGATTGAGCTTGCAAAAGCCGCAACAAAAGACCCTACAATATAGCTGATCAGAGCCCCAAGCAAAATCCCTTTGGGGCTGATCTTTTTTAGCAAAAAGGGAATCAAGAGAGTAAAGAGCGCAAACCCTGCCAGATACGCGCTCTGAGAGAGCTGAATCTCAAAAAAAGAGGCCTCAAAAAAAGAGAGCATAGAAGGAAATGCTGCAAGATGCAGATCTGTTGTCACAACAGATAGAGGCACCATCAAAATACACAGCAATCTCTGATTTCTACTCATGAAAGGCTCATCGATTCTGCTCTCTTTAAAAGCTTCTCTAGAGGATATTCTAGATGCGCACGTGCAATCTTTGCCTCGATTGCGCCTTTACACTTGGCATACCGCTCTATAAAATCGCCATCTTCTTTGTAAGGATGTGCAATCCCGATGTTTTTCTGCAATGCATGATAGAGAAGCTCGCTATAAGAAGAGGCGCTTGGCAAAGAGGCGGCTCTGCGAATCGAGTAAGCTTGCATGATAAGAGTGAGATAGATAGTTAATAAATCTTCAAAGAATTTTAACTGAGAGAGCAGCCTTTGGCAAGCTGTGGAGCCATAACTTACAACATCTTCTGACTCATTAGCGCTTGTCAAATTGTGCAAGCTAGAAGGGGTTCCCAAAGCGGCAATACGCTGGGCTATATCATTGCCTGTGTACTGAGTAATCATATACCCTGATAAAAGCCCGGCAGCTTCCGTGTTATTGATCAGATAGATAGGCAATACCCCCTGATTGCGGAAAGGATTGAGCAGGTAAGTCATTTGCCTCTCTAGGAGCAGAGCTATCTTGGCGTTCAACATCGTAATACTGTCAGCAGCAGTTGTAAGATATTCCCCATGGAAGTTGCCCCCTGAAAGGACTGCCCACATCTCTTCTTGAAAAAGAATCTGGCGAGTGGCTGCAAGATCAGAACCTAGCTCATCTCCCCTAAAAATCAAGGGGTTGTCTGTCACTGCATCTAGCTCCGCTTCAATCCACCCAGCAGCAGTGAGAAGAAGCTCCATTTTTGGGCCTAAAATCTGAGGAATACAGCGAATGCAGTAATCATTTTGAATCCCTTTAGTATCTATGAGGGCAGAGCCTTTAATCTGCTTATATATCAAAGAAGCCACCCAGTTTTGACCCCATTGACCTCGCACATGCTGTATAGGAGCTGCAAAAGCTGCGTCTACGGCATGTACTGACTCTAAAAATAAAGGCTGAAGGGCCAGCATGGTTTCCAAAAGATGCACTTCCTTAAGAAGCGCTAAAGCTGCCATCGAAGCCATAAAAGAGGTCCCGTTAGTCAAAGCGAGTCCTTCTTTGGCCTGAGGCAAAAAGGGCTTGATCCCAGCGCGAGAAAGCGCCTCTGATGCAGACATTCTCATTCCCTGATAGAAAACAGGCACATCATCTCCTGCCATAGCTCTTCCCAGTCGAGCTAAAAGCGCCAAATCTCCACTGGCACCAAGAGAGCCGCAGCAGGGAATTTCTGGAATCACTCTGGCATGAATCATTCCAATGAGAGTTTTGAGGCTGCCGACCTGAAATCCTGAATACCCCTTTGCCAAAGCATTGGCCCGGACAATCATAGCCCCAAGAACCACATCATGATCTAGGATATCTCCGATTCCAGCATCATGACTTTTAATAATATTCCAAGACAAAAGAGCGGCATTTTCTGGCGACACCGCCTTGTTGCGCAAATCAGCAAACCCTGTCGTGATGCCATATACAGGCACATCCTCTTGCAAAAGATGCTCTATAAATTTTCTCACCTCCCGCAGCCGATCCACACAATCATCACCCAATCCAATCAGATGCGGCTGTTTCATGAGTTTATGAAATTGATCTAATGTAAGACGATTAGAACGTGACAATAAAAACATATAATTATCCTCTTCTGATTTAACGGGAATTTAAAATCAAAAACTATAAATTAGAGATCGAGATAAATCCAATAAAAAAAAGAACCTGCTTTTTCTTTATATTGATTGCATTCAGAAAAGGACCAAGGTAGAATCACCGAGTAAAAATCATGGTTTGCGTACAACACATCTATCTCCTCTTTGAAAAGCATCCGATATTCTGTTTTGCTGCAGTTTGCGGAACTGTGCTTTTCGGATTCCAGCTGCTTTTTACATTACTCGGATTGATCGATTTCGAAGCGGCGGAACGGCTCTCAAAACACGCTCTCACTGGATTTTTGATGCTCTTTGGCTGGACTGGGCTTGGGTGCACAGAAGAGCTGCATTTTTCGGCTTTAGTTTCCACAATGATTGCCTTTGGCTTGGGGATCCTATCGATTATTGTCATCGGATATATTTTTAAATGGGCAAAAATACTTAAGAATCCCGGAAACGTTTTTCAGATCGAAGAGCTCATTGGCAGGCAAGCTACAGTGTATCACCGGATTGCAGTCAAAAGCCCTGGGAAAATCACCCTGTCTTTGAACGAAATTACATATGAAGTCGATGCTATATCGAACAACGGAGAAGAAATTCCGTCTTTTACGGAAGTTCTGATTATAAAAAAAATAGACCAAAACACTGTATTAGTAATACCGAGGTAATTTTTATGGATGTTACATTTTTAGGATCGGTTACTTTTTTATTCATCCTCTTTCTCCTTTCAACAATCATCTTCCTTGCAAAGATGTATCGAAGATGCCCATCCAATAAAATCCTTGTTGTCTATGGGAGAGTAGGCGGCAGTAAAACGGTACAGTGCTATCATGGCGGGGGAACCTTTGTATTGCCGCTGATCCAAGGATCCGCTTTCCTAGACTTAACTCCTCGCAATATCCATATTCCCTTAAAAGGCGCACTTTCTTACCAAAACATTCGGATCAACGTACCGAGCACATTCACGGTTGCAATTGGCATTACTCCGGACATTATGAATAACGCAGCAATTCGCTTGCTCGATTTGGACCACAAAGGGATTGAGTCGATGGCAACAGAGATCATTGTAGGACAGCTACGTCTGACTGTGGCCTCTTTAAGAATTGAGGAAATCAACCAAGACAGAGAAAGATTCCTGGATGCGATCAAAAAGAACATCGAGCCAGAGCTTCATAAAATTGGACTCACACTTCTTAACGTAAATATCACCGATATCACAGATGAGTCTGAATACATTGAAAGCATTGGGAAAAAAGCCTCTGCCACAGCTGTGAATCAAGCTAAAATCGACGTTGCCGAACAAGAAAAGCAAGGGGATATCGGAAAGACGCTGGCTGAAAAAGATCGCAGGATCTCTGTGGCCTCCTACCATGCCGAAGCTGTGAAAGGAGAAAACGAGTCCAAAGCACAGATTGCTCTGACCAATGCTCAGCTTGCAGAAAAAGAAGCGGAAGCCTCTTGCAGAAGCCAAGTTGCCAAACAGCAAGCTGAAACAGAAATCCAAAGAGCCAGAGCGCTGGCCCAAGCGCAATTTCTTGAAACAGAAGAAGTGGTGCCTCAAGAAATTCAAAGGAAAAAAATCCAAATCGAAGCTGAGGCCGAAGCGCAAAAGAAAATCATCATTGCCAAAGGAGAGGCGGAAGCGATCTTGGCGATTAGGCAAGCCGAAGCCGAAGGGATTCAAAAGCTTTTAGATGCAAAAGCCAAAGGATACAAAGAGCTTGTAGCCGCCTGTGGCGATGATGCCAAAAGCGCATCGACGATGCTTTTGATTGAAAAGCTTGAAGAGATTGTAAAACTGCAGGTGGAAGCCATCAAAAACATCAAAATTGACAAGATCACGGTATGGGACGGAGGATCGAGTGGCTCTGATCCTAAAAACAAAGGCTCCTCGACTTCTCATTTCATCAGCCAGATGGTCAAATCCCTACCGGCTTTACATGATGTGGCCTCGATGGCAGGGCTGGAATTGCCTCAGTACCTGGGACAAGTCTCTCAAGAACTCAATGTAAAAGAACCTATATGCCGTTAAAAAACAGAAATGACACCTTTGCCAACCGCTTCAGATAGATTCGCTCGGACATATGAAGCTGTGACAATCGGTTTTTTGCTTAAAGGTTTAGAGTTTCCCTTTGTTGTGCCTATGAGTCACATCTGTGTAACCCAACAGAAGCATGGGCTTTCTTTGCGATCATCTATTATTTGCATTTATCAAGGAGTCATTGATAGCACTACCTCTGGAATAAAAAACTTTTTTCAAAGCAGGCGCTCCCATCTTTTTAAAGAAGCCATTCACTGCCTATTTAGGGCAAGTGCGCTAGCAGAAAAACCTCAGATCGATGCTTACTTTGCAAACACCCTGCATGGGCAAGTCAAGGCTGATCTAACATTTGCAACCCTTTTGACGGCAGGCGAGATGGCCATGCACCCCCTTGATACCGTCAGAACAATGCGTCAAGCAGGAGAGCACCTATCTCCTAAAAAATGTACAATCTCTTTTTTATATAAGGGAGCTGTAGCTAATGGTTCTAGGCAATTTGTTGCGTGGCTAGGGTTTCCTATTTCAGAAAGAATGGCTTCAAATGTTATAGAAAAAACAACATCTATCGATTCTCATACACTGTCTGGTATCGCATTGAAAGCCCCGCTGCAATCGCTGCTAATGACTTCATCTTTTTGGATCTTTGAGCGTTTAAAAACTGAACTACAATGCCATCCTCATCTAGCCACAGAAAAAACAGGAAGGTACCAAGCAGCTTTGAAACATATTCTCAAAAGGCACGGATGCTCTGGCCTCATGAGTGGATTTCCCGTAAAAGTCATGAGTAATATGTTTCCTATTGCAAGCGCTGACTACCTGATCGAGCAAAGCAAACACAGAAACCTTTTTCCCTTAGGAACAGCCTTGTCAAAGAATTGAAAACGGCTTTCCCGCAACATCTGCAATGCGACATACTGCAGAAACCATATCCGAAGAGAAATTCCCATGGCCATATTGAGTACTACGAAACACTCGAGTATTCTTCGAAATATCTTGCGTTCCTATCAAGTCAGCCATGCGCGCTTTTTCAGGAATTATAGGATCTTTATTGTGACACAACACAATAATCGCAACTTCATGTTTGATTAACTCCTTCATAGAAGTCTTTGCATCCAAATAAGAATTTAGCGCCCAGCCTACACAATTTGCAATTGCTTGGTATCTAGGAAAAGCCACTGCCGCACTAGTGGAAAAAGAGTCGTGATTTATCAATGCAACTTTCTGCCTATCAGTAGGATTTGCTGTGAGGTAACGTTCTAATGAAACTGTTGCCACGCCGCCACCTAAGGCACTTCCTATAACATTAACCGTAGAGAATTTTTCTAAAGCATAACGAAGGATAGTTTTGCCGTCCTGAACAAGCATAGACCAATCAATTTCATCCTCAGTTGAAATCCGGGATGTATTGCTACTATTCAATCCGGTTCCTCGGTAATCGTACATGACAAGCGGGCAATTAAATAATTTCACGATTTCTGCAGGAGTCCCGGTTAGCTGCCCGTTTACAAAATACTGAGCAATAGTGATTCCATTGGGGTTATGATAGAGGGCACAGGAAGAATTGCACAGCTTATTAAAGTCTTTTGGATAATAGATAATGCCGTATAGTAAATCTCCGAATCTCCCCTCTGAACAATCAAATTTTTCGACTTCAAGACCACTCTCTATGCATGACTCAATGGCTTTATTAGATTGCCATGTTCCTGGGCATAAAAGTTGAGCCTGACTTATGTTAAAATCGATTAAAGAAGCAAGCCCCCCGCAAGTCTCGATAAAGGCCTTCACTTTATCTTTATTCGACCCATCCAATGAAGCAAGCAAATCGTCTGTTAGGTTTGCTGGATCACCCTCGAGTTCAGAATCGGTCTTCTCTGCGATGAAACCCCATAAAGATTGCATACTTGATTTTGGAATGCCAGATACCTGATGTGCCATAACACCTCTTCCTTGGCTAGCAGAGGATAAAACAACAAACGAATAAATTGTAGAGATTACAACTCAATAGTCGCGCCTTTCAGATAGCATCGCCCTGATTTCACTTCTTGTCCATACGCCAAGCCAAACTGTTGGCTTGGCCCAAAAAGATGGACTCCTTCCGGTTCGATCCGGTTTTGCCAAGCAAAACATCGGCTCTCACTTCTCGTCCATACGCAACACACACTTGTGTGTTTCAAGTATCAAAAAAAAAACCCCGCTGGAAGCGGGGTTTATTTTTGAGACTTGATGGACTCGAACCATCGACCCTCTCATTAAAAGTGAGATGCTCTACCGACTGAGCTAAAGTCTCGGTGTTGACCCCAAGGGGATTCGAACCCCTGTTATCAGAATGAAAATCTGGTGTCCTAGGCCAGGCTAGACGATGGGGCCTTGTTTGTCAAGAGGCACTAAACAGACCCTAAGGATTGTAGAGGATGTAGCGCCTTTTTTGCAAGAATTAAACCGTCATGATCTCCTTTTCTTTTGCATGAAAAAGATCATCGACCTCTTTGCAGCTCTTGTCTGTAAGATCTTGGATTAATTTCTCTTCTTTCTTTACAACATCTTCTGTCAGCAACCCATCCGCTTTTTCTTTGCGAACAAGCTCATTGTATTTACGGCGAATATCGCGAAGAGCAATCTTAGCATCTTCTGCTTTTTGCTTGCCCTGCTTTACAATCTGCTTGCGCATCACTTCATCCATCGGCGGCACGGTAATTCGTACAGCACCCCCTTCTTGGACCGGCTGGAGATTTAAATTCGCTTTTTCGATCCCTTTGGCAATAGCAGACGCCATTTGCGGATCAAAAGGGGTAATCAGTAGCTGACGAGCCTCGGGAACTGCGATATTGGCGAGCTCTTTAAGACGCATTAATGAACCATATGCATCAACTAACACACCATCTACCATAGCAGGATTGGCGCGGTTTGTTCTTAAAGTCTTTAGCTCTCCCTTAAAGTGATCCAGGGCAGATTGCATCTTTTCTTTTGCTTGATTTGATGGCGAACTCATGAACTAGCCTCCATTAACAAGGGTTCCTATAGGTTGTCCACATACAGCTTTTAGCAGCGCTTCTCTTTCAAAAAGATTGAATACACAAATCGGAATGCGGTTTTCTTGACACAAAGCTACAGCCGTTGCATCCATCACCTGAAGCCCTCGCGCTAACACTTCAGTATACCCTAAAGTATCATATTTTTCTGCATCGGGATGTTTGAGAGGGTCTGCACTAAAAATGCCGTCTACTTTTGTTGCTTTAAACAAAACTTCAGCCTGCATTTCACTGGCTCTTAGCGCAGCTGCAGAATCGGTAGTAAAGTAGGGATTACCTGTCCCCCCCACAAAAATCACCACAGTCCCTTGCTCCAAAGCGTGCAATGCATTGCCCCAATGGTATACTTCAATCACAGAACTTATCGGAAAAGCGCTCATCACACGGGACCTAATCCCAAAACGTGAAAGCGCTTGCTGCAACACAAGACCGTTAATTGCAGTGGCTAGCATCCCCACATGATCAGCGGGAGTACGGGCAAAGCCAAAAGATTGAGCTTGTGTCCCACGAAAAATATTTCCGCCACCCACTACAATCCCTATCTGTACACCCAAAGAATATACTTCCTGGATAGATTGAGCAATTTGTGCAGCTGCGGAATACTCAATGCCAAATTTTTGCTCGCCCATAAGCGCTTCCCCAGAGAGCTTCAACAAAACGCGCTTATAAGCGGGAAGCTGTGAAGCGGCCAAATCAGCCTCCTACCTTCCAACGATAGAACGCTTTAATTTTCAGGTTTTTGCCCTGCTTTTCAATGAGCTGAGCGATTGTCAACGTGTTATCTTTGACAAATTTTTGACACTCAAGACACACCTCATCACAGAACGCCTTTACCTTTCCTTCTACAATCTTTTCGACGATATTGGCCGGCTTTCCCACCACTTGACTGCGCGCAATTTCTTCTTCTTTGGCTCGCACATCAGAGGGAACATCGGAAGGAGATAAGTATTCAGGAGACTCAGCAGCTACATGCATAGCAATCTCTCTTGCCAATGCTTCATGACCTGCTCCTCCCGAAATAATTACTGCCACTGCAATCTTGCCACCCATGTGTGAGTAGAGACCAATCGACAAATCCGGAGCTTTTTGAAAGATGCCCACACGTTTAACTTGGATATTTTCCCCAAGACTCTGAATGACAAGCGCTCGGTATTGATCCAAAGAAATTGTAGGATCTTTTTTATAAGGTCTCTCTAAAAGAGCAGGCAAAGCCTCTTGCGCATGGTCTGCTGCCTCTTGAGCAATCTCTTTTAAGAACTCTTTGAATTTCTCATTCTGAGTAACAAAGTCTGTTTCCGCATTCACTTCCACAAAAGCGACAGCCTTTGCACTCTCACCCATGCCAATCAAGCCTTCATTAGTCTCTCTACCTTCTTTTTTAACAGCAGAGGCCATGCCCGACTTGCGAAGAATATCAATGGCTTCATTCATATCGCCGGAAGCCTTATCTAAAGCTTCCTTACATTTACCCATACTAACGCCAGTGCGATCGCGTAGCTCTTTGACCATCTCAGCCGTGACTTTAACGTGACTCATCTTCTTCTCCCTCTTGGTCTTTGTCTACAATCGCTTCCTCATCACCTTTTGCAGCGCCCAAATTGAGATCATTTTTCTCGTCGATAATGCTTTGCGTAAGCGCCTTCAAAATCAACTGGATGCTTTTTAACGCGTCATCGTTACACGCAATCACATAGTCGATCGGATCAGGATCGCAGTTAGTGTCAACAAGAGCCATTACAGGGATACCCAGCTTTCTAGCTTCAGCTACAGCAATATGCTCAGAGCTTGGGTCGACTACAATTAAAAGACCGGGAAGCTTGCGCATCGCTCGAATACCAGAAAGGTTGCGATCCAATTTCACACGCTCTTTTCCTAAAACAGAAAGCTCTTTCTTTGTTAAACCTTCGCCACCCGCAGAAATCTTTTTTTCAATTCTCTCTAAAGTCTTGATAGATTGTCTGATTGTCGAAAGATTCGTAAGAGCGCCTCCGAGCCAGCGTTCAGACACATAAAACTCTCCGCATGCTTCAGCACACTCTTTAACAACGATTTTAGCCTGTTTTTTGGTTCCGACAAAAAGAATAGATTTGCGCTTAGCCACTGTTTGCTTCACAACTTCTTTTGCAACTCTAACCTGTTGCATCGTCTTGGCTAAGTCGATGATATAAATACCATTTCTCTCCTCAAAGATGAATCGCTTCATCTTGGGATTCCAACGTCTTTTTTGGTGTCCAAAGTGGGCACCACTTTCCAATAAATCCTTTACACTTACTTCGCTTTCAGCAGTTGTCATGCCAAGCCTTGTCCCTATGTTGACGACGGCATCTTCCCCGCATTGAATCCTCAACCATGAGGAAAGGGAAGATTTCAGTCTTGGTTAAAAAAAAGCGCCTGATCAGAATCGAACTGACACAAGTAGCTTGGAAGGCTACGGTTCTACCATTGAACTACAGGCGCGATAGTTACCCATCATTTTTACCAAAATCCCTCTTTTTTCTCCAAGAAGCAATTTATGGAAAAACAAAAAATATGCTAGGTTCTAAAGGGTATGGACTCTCACATCCCTCACAAGGCCAACCGGGTTTTGAATGTCATCTTACTCGGGTTTTTGCTTATTTTGGTAAGAGTTTGGTATCTGTCTTGTCTGCATTATGAAGAATATGTGGAAAAAGCGCGGAAACCCAAGCGACGCACCGTCATTGAAAAAGTAGAAAGAGCTACTATCTCTGATCGGTTCGGCATCCCTCTTGCAACCAACCAAATCCAATACAATGCGGCCGTGTGCTACAGCGACATTCGGCAAATTCCCTCCGTGCGCTGGGAGACAAGAGAGGGCAAACGAGTTCGAGTGCAAAAAAGACTTGAGTATATTGAAGAACTCTCCTCACTCCTTGCCGGCGAACTAGGATTAGAGGCCCAAGTCATTGAGGATCTGATTCATGGGAAAGCCTCCCTATTCCCCCATACCCCCTTTGTAATTAAAGAAAATCTTTCGGAGCAAGAGTACTTTCGACTAAAGGCTCTTGAAAAAGATTTTGCCGGTATCCGCACAGAAAGGAGCTACCACCGAGTCTATCCCCAGGGAAAAGTGGGATGCGATGTAGTCGGATATATGGGAGCAATCAACATGAAAGAATATCAGCGCATTGCAACCGAAATTAAGGAGCTCCAAAATTATTTTTATGCGCAAGCAGAAGTCGACTCTCCTCCCATACTCCCTAAAGGATTTGAACACCCCCTTGAGGTAAGAGAGAGGCTCAAAGCCCTTCAAGAAAAATCTTATACCATCCAAGATCTTGTAGGAAAAGCCGGCATCGAATCCTCTTTTGATGCCCAGCTAAGAGGGTATGCCGGCAAAAAAACCTATGAAATAGACACAAAAGGAAACATCATACGCGAATTGCCGGGATCTAGAGAAAAATTGCCGGGCCACTGCCTACACCTCTCTATTTCCGCAGAGCTACAACAGTTTGCTGAAGAGCTCTTGATTGCAAATGAGAGCGTCCGCGAACTGCGCCATTTCAATGGAGAGCCTGACTTAGGAGCTCCTTGGATTAAAGGCGGGGCTATTGTTGTCATGGATCCCAATACAGGAGAAGTGCTCGCGCTTGCCTCTTATCCAAGAATCGATCCCAATGATTTCGTCCCTTCCTCAAATCCCATAGAGAAAGCAAAAAAGCAAGAAGCCATCCACAAATGGCTAGAAGATGAGCATTATATCGCCGCTCTTTGGGAAGGCAGAGAATTGCTAGAAAGAGAGCGCTTAAATCCAAATACTAGCCAAGTATATAATGAAACACTTTTGCTCTCTTGGAATAAATATCTAGAAGCTATTCTCGACGATGATTCTGCCATCAGAGAACAGATGCGCAAAATAGCAACAGTAAAGCGCGCCTATGATCTTGTGGCATGCGTAGAACAATTGTCAGAAATGGTTGGAGAGCCGCATATCCCCACGCTCATTGATGCCATTTACAAAGAAAGCCCCCATATCCCAATTCACGATATAAAACCTCTTACCTTCGATAGGGCCACAACAACTCCGCTAATTCGCTATCTTCATACTGTCTTACAACCCATTCCTCACAATAAAGATAAATTACTACTACTTGATCTATGCAGATTGCACAAACATCACCCATCTGCCTCGATTCCACTCCTTGAATTTTTGGACACTCTATCTCTTGCCGATCATCACCTGATGACACAGCAGTTATGCGCCATAAAACAAAAAGTGAAAGCAGCTGCCAAAGAAAAATTTCATAATGAGACTTTTCAACAATATCGCCTGACAGGCTTCAAAGAATTCTTAAAACAAAAACGGAAAGAGGAAAAAGAGAAGAAACAGTATGCCCGGCCGTATACGGATTATCTCGAAGAAATGGAAAGAAAATTATTTCAACAATTTTGGCAAGAAAATGCACCTTCTCTTATTTACCAAACAGTATTCTCAGAAACCTCTTTTTTACAAAAAACGCTTCTTCCCCTAGATCCTGAAGTAAGAAAAGAGTGGTTGGCAAGCTGTAGATCTTATGAACAATTAACAGAGCCTCTCTTTGGAAAATATCGCTCTTTAAGATCTATCCAAGGCGTGCAATTGCAAAAACATCTGGCAGCTGCTTTCTACCCTATTGCAGGATTTGGTTACGGCAGATCGCAAGCCTATCGCCAGTCCACACCACAGGGCTCTCTTTTTAAAATGATAGTCGGATATGAAGCATTGCTCGAAAGATATGAAGCGCTAAAACTTTCTCACCCCTCGCCCTCTCAACTTAATCCGCTTTCTATTATTGATGACTTAAAACCTCATCCTGTACCCAAAAGCCCCCACCAGATCTTAGGTTACACCTTAGATGGCAAACCGATTCAAAGAGCCCATAAGGGAGGGCACCTGATTAAAAGCTCCCATTCTCACATTGGAAAAGTCGATCTTATTTCTGCTATCGAACAATCAAGTAACATCTATTTCTCTCTTCTTGCTTCAGATCATATTAAAGACCCTGCCACTCTTATTAAAACATGCCAGTCACTCGGTCTTGGCGTCAAAACAGGAATCGAACTACCAGGAGAAATTGCAGGTGTTTTGCCACAAGACCTCTCTTTTAACCTCTCTGGCCTTTATGCATTTGCTATCGGGCAGCACTCTTTGATTGTAACCCCTCTACAAAGCGCCCTTTATATGAGCGCTCTTGCCAATCACGGCATCGTTGTAAAACCCACAATATTGCACACTATGAAAGGAGAAGAACCTTCACAAGAGTACCAAGATCCTTTTGGTTATGTGAACTATCCTTTTCAAGAACCTCTTTCCCTTGTAGGCATCGATTTTCCTCTATTTACGTCTGTGTGTAAGCCAATCGAACATTCCTATGTCTGGCGCCAATCAACAGAAATTAAACAGCAGTGCCCTTTTCCACTGCCTGTAAAACAAATGCTATCGGAAGGAATGTATCGCGTGATGAATGGATCAAGAGGAACGGCTCGCCCCCCAATCATCTATGCATTGCACCATAACCCTACTTGGGCAAAACACTATAATGAGCTCAAATCCCAATTTCTTGGAAAAACAGGAACCGCTGAAGTTTTATATAAACACTCCATCGATGCACAAACAAAAGGGTCGATTCGAAATCATATCTGGTTTGGCGGTACTAGTTTTAAAGAGACAGACCATCAGAAATGGGAAAATCCGGAACTTACCGTGATTGTTTATCTTCGCCATAGCGATGCCGGGGGAAAAGAAACAGCTCCCCTTGCCACAGAAATCGTGAAAAAGTATAGGGAACTGTTAAAAAAGTACCCAACCGGTGATAATGGGGAGAGGGAGTGATAAGATGAAAATTGGGTACTTAGGTGCTGGGACATGGGGTTTTGCTTTGGCCGATCTTCTGTCAAAGAAGGGTCATGATGTCACTTTATGGACAGCGCGCAAAGAATTGGCCTTAGAACTTACAAAAAAAAGGATGCATCCCAAGCTCCCTAAAATCGGTGCGGATGCCCGTCTTAAGTTTACATCCGACTTAAACGAGGTGATTGCAGGAGCTGAAATTCTAATAGAGTCTGTCACCTCCAAGGGAATTCGCCCTGTGTTTGAGCAACTACTGTCCATACAATCTATTGATGTCCCCATAATTGTCACCTCAAAAGGAATTGAGCAGCACACCGGATTGTTACTGCCCGAGGTCCTTGTAGAACTTTTAGGCGAGAAAAAAAAACATCTTGTTGGATGTTTGAGTGGCCCAAGTCATGCAGAAGAGGTGATCCAGTCGATGCCAACAGCTCTTGTGGCAGCCTCTTATGATCCTTCATTAATGCACCAAATTGTTGATCTATTTACAACTTCTTTTTTACGCGTTTATCCCAACAGTGATATCCATGGTGTTGCCTTTGGAGGCGCTGTGAAAAATATCATTGCCATTGCATGTGGTATTTCGGATGGACTCGGCTTTGGAGTCAATACAAAAGCGGCTCTTATGACAAGAGGATTACACGAGATTAGAAAATTGTCCGCTGTAAAAGGGTGCAATAAAGAGACTCTTAATGGCCTTGCCGGCATGGGGGATCTATGTGTCACTTGCCTGTCGACTTTGAGTCGCAATTACACATTTGGAAGAAAGATCGCGGAGGGGCTAAAACCCTCTGAAGCACAACAAGCAATTGGCATGGTGGTGGAAGGTGCCTACACTTGTGTTTCTGCTCTAGAGCTTGCACAGAAATACAGGGTTAGCGTGCCCATTACAGAGGCTGTTTTTGAAATTTTATATAACAATGCAGATCCCAAAACAGCTGTGAAAGAGCTACTCAAACGGGCCATCAAAGAGGAGCACCTCTAATGGAAGGGCTGAAAGTCATCTCCGGATCCCAAAGTCGTCTTATCGAAGAATTTGCCATTCTTAAAGGGGCCTCCTCTGAGACATTCATGGAAAATGCCGGCATCGCAATTGCCAAGCACTGTGCAGATCATGAAATTGTATGGCTTCTATGCGGCAAAGGAAATAATGCAGGAGATGCTTATGCAGCAGGGGTTCAATTGCTTCAAAAAGGGCGCTCTGTCCATGCCTATCGCCTCTTTCCCTTGGAAGAGAGTTCAGCTCTTTGTCAAAAAATGCACAACCGCTTTGTAGCAGCGGGAGGGAAAGTCGATCTATTTATCCCTAAAAGAGGGTGTTTTCACGAAAAGCAAGGTGTGATTTTAGATGGTCTTTTGGGAACCGGGTTTAAAGGAAAAGTAGAGAGCCCACTGTATGCTATCATCGAAGAGGCCAACCGCTCTTGTCTTCCCATCTTTTCCATTGATATCCCCTCTGGACTTAACGCTGATACAGGAGATGTGGAAACAGTTGCAATCCATGCCTCCTTGACTCTTTGTCTTGGCATTCCTAAAGTCGGTTTCTTTTTAAAACAAGGCAAAGACTATACAGGGACTATTTCTTACTTGGATTTTGGATTACCCGTAGAAGCGATGGATTCTATAAAACCTCTTGCCTACCTTCTTAACGAGAAAGAAGTGGCTCAGCTCCTTCCTCAGATCACCCCTACTCGGCACAAATATGAAGCCGGGTATGTACTAGCTGTAGCAGGTTCGTCCAGATTAAAAGGGGCAGCAGCGCTCTCGAGCTTTGCAGCTCTTCGTGCCGGTGCCGGCATGGTGCGTCTTTTCTACCCTTCCGATGCCTTTTTGGAGCTACCCTATGAAGTTGTGAGCTGCCCACTCGAGGGAGGAAATATCAAACCCCTCCTTAAGGAAACAGCTCGTGCAAAAGCGCTACTTATCGGTCCGGGACTGGGGACGAGTAAAGAAGTCCATGCCCTTGTGAAGAAAATTCTAAAAAATGCAATGCTTCCTTGCGTTATCGATGCCGATGCACTAGACCCCGGAGTCCCTTTTCCCAAAGGCTCGATTCTCACACCACACAGAGGAGAAGCTCTGCGTCTTGTTCCTAAAGGGGATTTCCAAAGATATGTCGATGAAAATGAAGTCACCTTAGTCCTTAAAGGAGCCCCTACCTGGATTTTTCATCCAAAAGAAACTCCTCTCATTTGCCTTAGAGGGTCTCCTGGAATGGCGACTGCAGGCTCAGGGGATGTGTTAACAGGGATTATTGCAGCGCTTTTATCACAAGGTCTCAAGCCAAGACAAGCCGCTGTCTTAGGAGTATATCTCCACGGAATCGCAGGAGAAAAAGCCGCAGAAAAGCTTACTCCCTATTGCATGGTGGCCTCAGATCTTTTTACCTACTTGCCGGATGCTTTTTTCTTTTGTGAAAAAGGGATCGCATAAAAAATAAACAAAGAGTTGACCCCGGGATTTCGGTAAAACATATGCGCATTCGAAATGTGATTGAACTGCGCACCAAATCGCCCCTTTTCCTTAAAGTCAAATGCCAGTTCTAAAGCGGAGCGAAAGTTAATAGGAAATCCTAAATTCCTGCCATGCCCTTGGTAATAAAATCCAGGGGCAAAGCTCGGCGTAAAAACAAGCTTTTTGCATAAAAAAATATCATACGCAAGCCCTCCGCAAGCAAATAGCCCACCATCTGTTGTCACAAATAGAGAAACAAGAGGACGCAAGTGATGGCAGTAAACTTCCCAACGATACTCTATTTGCCACAGCACACTTTTTTCCGAATGCCGATCCACATTAAAAACGCCCAGGCCTACCATCAGATGAGAAGGACCCCCTTGGTAAGCAAAAAGAGAGGCGCTAATGCAACAAAATAATAGAAACCACCGCTTCATGGGCTCTTCATATCACACGCGTCAAAACTGCTGCTAGACCTTTCTATAAACAATTAAAAAACAACGGCTTGCAAATAAATCATTATTATTTAATAAAATAACAGATTCTCATAAAATACTGGGCACATGAACAATATTAGTCCAATTAAAGTCAGTAGTGAGGCTGTGCCCATCACTCCTTCAACTAGAAAGAGCATTCCGGAAGGAGCGCTCACATTTCCCACAGCACAAGGCTCAGCAAGTGCAGCCCCTCTTCAAACCAGAGCTATTACTGTAAACACGCCACAAGAACCAAGACAACCCTATACTTCAAAAGAAGCATGGCTGGCAGATTATCTGCCCATAGATCCACCCCATATGCTGCCAAGAAAAGTTTCTGAGGAGCTTGGGAAACAGCAAGCAAAGGAAATGCTAAAGCAATCAGTAAACCAACCCAAAGAGACTCTATTTTCAGTCTGCACAAAACCAACATGGACTGCTATAAAGGACCACCTGGAACAGCTTTCTACAACACCGGGGGACACAAAAGATTTGACGGTTATCCTGCTCAACGCGTTGCGTCAGATAAATAGAGAAAAACAGAATTGCAATCCCGCAACGCTCCATCCGAGTTTTATCGTCTACATTATATTAACAATGCATCAAATAGAGGTTCATCGCATTCATTCTTTGAATACAGAAGTGCTACCTATTGTTCTGATCCAAACAATACTAGAAAAATTGGATTCCGCCAAATTCATCAAAAAAGTGCAAGAAGAGACTTTCAGTTATCTTTTCGACCCACAACGCAAAAATCCAGTGAACTTTGACATGTTCATGATGTCGATGATAACGAAATCCTGCTGTAACATAAGCAAATACATAACTGAACTACAATCACAATTTCCCGAAGAAACACATTCGGCTGAAAATCACCGGATACAGTTAATAAGTAAATTCAATCGGAAAAAACAAGAAAAAACAACTCAAGAACAAGAATCACTTTTCAGATGGCTTAACGAGAACCCACACCTACTGTCTGATACTATCCTGAGGACGATGCAAATAAATAAGAAAGCAACTATTTGCACGCAAGATCTAGTTAATTTATTTCGCAAACAAAAACGCCAACTAACGGATCCTAATACAATACATGATACCCTCGAACGCAACTTAGAAGACTTGCTTAAGGAGGAAGCAGATAAAAAACCGAAGAAGAAAGTGTGCCAACCCAAGAGCACAGAGCGCGATCCAACACCACCCCCTACTACTAGGCTACAAACAACAACTAAAACCTCTAATCCTCATTCAGAAAAAAAAGGAGATCCTTATAGCATCCACGACCCTCATTTTAAAGGGAAACTTGTTTCTCCTCCTTCTCCACAAAGGAAATCCAAAAAGGAAGTGCCTTTCGAACCCCCTAAGATCCCGGAATTTGTTGTGCAACTACACCCACGAGTGACACGCTGGAGCCTTCCCTTGTCTGAAATAAGACAATTTACTGACACCGTTGCCGCAGAAACAAGGCAACCGCGTTATACTAATATGAGCGATGCACAATTAGCAGACCAAGTCCAACGACATGATGCTAGAATCATTACTGAATTAATGACATACGCATCATTTAGAGAAAGATACACGATGCAACAAGACAATACATTTCTTATAAAAGCAAAAAAAGAAGAGGAGAGTTATTGGGGTATCTGGAGTATTGCGATTGCCCCTAATGGCACGTTGTACCATAGTTTTTTGCAAGGGCAAGAAGAAATAAGTACCAGCATAAAAACTAACCAACTTGTTTTGAACATCGAGGCATTTAGAGAAGCCGCATTAAACGAACCGACTCCCGCTTTAAGTAGAAATGAGCAGTGGGAAACAAAAGCAGATGATGTGATAAAAATCACCCGCTCCTATCCGAACCTACCGGGCAATCCTTCCCATACAATCCAGATTGCTCCAATACCCACCACCGGTCAATGAATTTCTTAAGGTCACGTTTAGTATAAGCCTATCTTAGGGGAAAAAGAGAGAACATCAGACTGCTCTCTTAAATCGTTGAGGAATAAAATAATTTTTTACATGACTTGGCTACTTCTACAATTTATTAAAAAATAACTGTTTTACATAAAAAACATTAATTATTTAATAAAATGCTGTTTTTTTGATAGAATATTAAATACTATGAATAGCCTTAGCCCAATCAAAACCAGTCCGCAAGTGAATGAAAATAGCCCAACAGGTTCACGAGGGGACGCAGCCCCCTTTATAACAAGAGAACCCTATGCCTCAAAAGAAGCGTGGCTAGCAGATTATATCCCAATTGATGCATCCCACATGCTACCAGAGACTATTGTAAAAATACTTGGGCAGGAGCAAGAAAATCAAATTATCGAGCTAAGAAAGCAGCAAAATGGAAGAGATCCGTATCTATTTGCAGTCTCATTGGACCCAGTAATAGCCGCTATAAACGAGCACATACAAGCGCTTTTTACAGAGCCTGGGCAGAAAAACACATTGACTGTGGGTTTGTTCCATGCAATGAATCAGGAGAGCCTAGAAAAAACCGAATGTAATCCCGCAACACTCCATCCGAGTTTTATTGTATATCATATATTAACAAGGGCTCAAGTATACGCTCGTCAGATGTTTTTGGAGAAAAAATATACAGATCCTATCCTATGGCAGGGCGCATTAGCTGCATTGGAATCACCTCAATTCATCAGAAAAATTCAAGAAGGGATTGCTACATATCTTTTTGAACAAAAAAACGAGACTTCCAACTTTGACCTCCTACTCATGAGGGTGAGCTCCTATATAGGAGTAGATGTAGAAGTGAGTCAAGTATTTTGGAGGTATCTAACACCACAGAATCCGTATTCAAATAAACAAAAGGACCTACTAGATAAACTGAATACCAGGGCATTCGAACAAAGAAAAGCTTCGCGAGAAGCGTTTTTTCAATGGTTTAAAGAGGAACCAAACAGACTATCTGATGCTATCCTAAGAGCCACTCAAACAGAAGAGATCGCCACTATTACCATCAACAATCTAATTAAGTTATTTATACAAGAGACACGCAAGCCAAAAGATTGTGATCAAATTCATACCCAAATGAAGAGCAGCTTAGAACAGTTACTTAAAGATGAAGAGAAACAACAACCCAAAAAAGAGCCAGGTAATAAGAAAAAGGGCTCTACAAATATACAGTCTGCTCCGACGCTAACCCCAATAACAACTACTTCTCCCTCCCCCCTTAAACCTCCAGTAAAAGAAAAAGATCCTTATCGCATCCATAACCCCATTTTAAAGGTAAGCTCGTTTCTCGTCCTTTTCAAAGGAAGCCCAGCAGAGAAGGGCCTTTCGAACTTCCTAAGAGTCCAGAATTTGTTATGCAAATACACCCACGAGTGACACGCTGGAGCCAGCCCCTTTCCGAAATAAAACAATTTCCTGATGCCGCTGTAGCACAGACCAGTCAACAACGTTATGGTAAAATGAGCGATGAGCAGTTAGCAGACCAGGTCCAACGACATGATGCCAGAATCCTCGGTGAATTAATGGGCTATGCGTCATTTAGAGAAAGATATACGATTCAACAAGGCAATACATTTCTTATAAAAGCAAAAAAAGAAGAAGAAGATTATTGGGGTATTTGGAGTGTTGCAATTGCCTCTAATGGGACGTTGTACCACAGTTTTTTACAAGGGTACAAAGAGATAAATACCAGTGTCATGAATAACCAATCGATTTTTCACATGGAAGCATTTAGAGAAGCCGCACAAAACGGAGCAACCCCTGCTTTAAGTAGAGACGAGCGCTGGACAACAGAGGCAAATGGGGTAATCAAGATCACCCGGTCCTACCCGAACTTGCCGGGCACTCCTTCCCTCACAATCCAGATTGCTCCAATACCCACCAATCGATGAATTTCTTAAGGCCTGTAGCTAAATCTGTCTTAGGAGAAAAGCCGAGATACTGTTGGCTCTTTGTAATGTCTGCATAGGTCTCTTTTACCTCCTCTGGCTGTGCTAAAGAAAAGCGGACGTTCCCTTTTTTACCAATCCATTTTTCAAGAGTTGTAAGAAGCTCAAGCGTTGTCACAGGATGATGGTTGCCTAAGTTAAATATTTCACAGGCAAACCCCTTGTCTATTGCAGCGATTGTCCCTGCAATGATGTCATCGATATAGGTAAAATCGCGTTTGAGTTGCCCGTCTCCAAAAAGCGTGATGGGCAGACCTTCGACAAGAGCTTTTGTAAAGCTGTAGTAGGCCATATCGGGTCTTCCAAACGGACCATACACAGTGAAAAAACGCAAACCTGTGGAACAAATTTTGTAAAGGTTGTGATAGGAAAAAGCGAGCAGCTCATTGCTACGCTTGGTCGCTGCATATAGACTTGCCGGCTGGTCTACAGGATCTTTTTCAGAAAAAGGGACCTTTGTATTGAGACCATAAACGGACGAAGAAGAGGCATAAGTCAGTTTGATTTCCGGAAACAAACGCAAAGCCTCCAAGACATTCACAAAACCTACAAGATTCGAATCCACATAGGCTTGTGGATTTTCTAAACTATAGCGCACACCGGCTTGAGCTGCTAGGTGTACAAGATGTGTGATTTTCTCTTTTCCTAGTAGATCTTTCACTCCTGCGCTATTTGTGATATCTGTATTGGTAATAGTAATCCCTTGCTCTTGCAAAATTTCTGCACGTCTTGTTTTAAGCTTGGGGTCATAGTAGCTATTAAAGTTGTCTAATCCAAAGACCACATCACCACGCTTTTTTAGCGCTAAAGCAAGATGGAATCCGATGAAGCCGGCGGCTCCTGTAATTAAAATACGTTTCATGTTGACTTAAAAAAATGAATCACCGATATTATCACCTTTAATCATTCTCATGAAGAAAATTCTCGTTACAGGCGGCGCCGGCTTCTTAGGCTCTCACCTGTGTGATCGGCTTCTGAAAGAAGGGCATTTTGTCATCTGTCTGGATAATCTTTTTACAGGCAGTGTAAACAATCTCTCTTCTTGCCTAAACCATCCTCATTTTCTTTTTTTACAGCAAGATGTGTGTGATCCGCTCGATATCAAAGTGGATGAAATCTATAACTTAGCCTGCCCTGCATCACCGATCCACTACCAGCATGACCCTGTGAAAACCGTGACAACGAATGTCATGGGCGCTCTAAACATATTACAACTTGCCAAACGGTGTGGAGCCAAGGTCCTCCAAGCTTCAACAAGTGAAGTCTATGGAGACCCAGAGCAGCATCCGCAAAAAGAGAGCTACTGGGGCCATGTGAATCCCATTGGTATCCGCTCTTGCTACGATGAGGGAAAGCGGTGTGCCGAAACTCTGTTTTTTGATTTCCACAGGCAGTACGGTATCCCTATTCGAGTCGCTCGCATCTTCAATACCTATGGGCCTCGCATGCACCCCTCTGACGGAAGAGTTGTCTCGAATTTCATCGTCCAAGCTTTGACACAAGCACCTATTACTCTCTATGGAACAGGGGAACAGACGCGCTCTTTTTGCTACTATGAAGATCTCATCAATGGCCTTATTCTACTGATGAACTCCTCTTTTACAGGGCCTATTAACTTAGGAAACCCTTATGAATTTACAATCCGACAGCTGGCAGACCTTGTCTTAGAATTGACTCAAAGCACCTCTCCCTTAATCTTTGAGCCTCTTCCCAGCGACGACCCCAAACAGCGCAAGCCCGACATCCGCCTTGCAGAGGAAAAACTTGGATTCAAACCTCTTATCCCTCTAAGAAAAGGGCTAGAGCAAACCATTGCCTATTTTTCATTTCTAATATAGGCATAATAACGCCCACGAAATGGTTATGTAATTAGAGGGCGGGATAAAACTTGCTACAGATAGGGCACAAGCTCGGTTTATGCGCCCTTGCAGGGCAGTATTGCCTCGCAAAATAGATGATTTGCAAATGGAGCTTGTTCCAGCTTTTTTTAGGAAAAAGCTTCTTGAGATCTTCTTCTGTTTGCGCAACTGTTTTCCCTTGGGATAGCCCCCACCTTTTCGCACAGCGGTGGATGTGCGTGTCTACTGGAAAAGCGGGCTTGTGGAAGGCTTGAGCTATCACAACAGAGGCTGTCTTATGCCCAACTCCCGGTAAAGATTCTAGCTCTTCTAAAGAAGAAGGTACTTTCCCTTCATATTTTTCAATCAGCTCTTTGGAAAGATGCCAAATGGCCTTTGCCTTTGTGCGATAAAGACCGCAAGGGCGAATGATCTCTTCGATTTCTTGAAAAGAAAGAAGGACCATCGCGTAAGGATCAGAGGCGATAGCAAAAAGCTGGGGCGTCACGCTGTTGACTCTAACATCTGTACACTGAGCAGAAAGAAGGACGGCAATAAGGAGCGTATAGGGATCGGTGTGGTAGAGCGGCACCTCAGGATGCGGAAAGTGTTCTGTTAAGATCTCTTGGATCTGTTTCGGCGTCATTTACCCACACAAAATTTGGAAAAGATGGAGCTTAAAATATCTTCTGTTACGTTGGTCCCAATAATTGTGCCTAAGTGGTCAAGCGCTTGCCGCATATCGAGCGTGACAAATTCAGGAGAGACTCCCTCTTTTAACGAGGTGATCAACTGTTTCATCGCATCTATTGTTAGGTTTAAAGCCGCATGGTGTCTTGCAGATGTTACAAGAAGCGCCTCTCGATTTTCTTTTTGGATAAAAGAAAAGATCGCTTGCTTCAGAGTATCCAAATGCATCTTGTGAAGAGCAGAAAGGGCAACCGCTCTTGGAAAAGGGAGTTTAAAAGGGATCGCATCTGATTGATCTACCTTGTTCCAGATGACAATGGTTTTTTCTAAAGGAAGAGAATCAATGATCTCTTCGGGAACTGTAAGTGTCGCATCGAGAACACAAAGAACAATATCTGCTTTTAAGATCGCCTGATGCGATCTGCGAATCCCTTCCTGTTCTATGATCTCCTCTGTTTTGCGAAGCCCTGCAGTATCAAGCAAGCGGAAATGCAAATCCCCCCATTTTAGCGTCGACTCTAATACATCGCGTGTCGTGCCTGCAATGGGAGTGACAATGGCTTGCTCTTTGCCCAAAAGTGCATTGAGAAGAGAAGATTTACCTGCATTGGGCGGACCTACAAGACAGATAGAAGGACCCTCTTGCACCCACTTGCCCTCATGAAATGTGGAAGAGAGTTGTTCGATTTTATTTTGGATAGATGTAAGCGTCTCAATCACCTCTTCCATCGACATAAATTCAAGCCCCTCTTCCGGGAAATCCACCCACGCCTCTAAGACAGCGGCAATTTCTGTGAGCTCTTTTTGAAATCCTCTGATCAAGTCAGAAAGCCTTCCATCGAGCTGCTCTTTTGCCGATTTAGCAGCACGAAGGCTTCGCGAAGAAATCAGCTGCTGCACAGCTTCTGCTTGTGCAAGATCGATCTTGCCGTTCATAAAAGCTCTTAAAGTAAACTCTCCAGGTCTGGCAAGCCGAGCACCTGCTTGTAGGACAACTTGCAGCACTTGTTCTGTGATTAAAGAGCCTCCATGACAGTGGATCTCTACTGTATTTTCCCCTGTATAAGATCTAGGAGCGCGCATCACGATAAGAAGCGCTTCATCGACAACCTGCTCAGAAGAATTGATCACCTGGCCAAAATGAGCTGTATGAGAGGTATAGGAGGCCACCTTACCGGAAAAAACCTTCCCGGCAATCTCAATGGCCTGCACCCCACTAATCCGAATGATGGCAACCCCTCCATCCCCAGGAGGCGTGGCAACGGCTGCTATGGTCCCATCTTGTGACAAATGAACATAATCCATGGGACAAGATTATACCGTATCGATCAAATCAAGCGAAGAGCCAGAGTGATCAGATCCCCAAGTTCTGTTGGTTTTTCCTCATGATTCAATATTTTTTTCACTGCTTTTTCGACAGCTTGAGGAGAATACCCCAGATTAGCAAGGGCTGATGCGACATCATCAAACAGGGGATTCGTATGAATATTTTTACTTGAAACCTTATCTTTTAGCTCCATCACAAGTCTTTCAGCTGTTTTCTTGCCCACCCCGGGAATCTTACAAATCAACTGCACTTGATTCGCCTGAATAGCCGCTTGAAAATCGGCAATTTGCATGTGTCCCACAAGGCTAAGCGCTGTCTTTGGTCCGATACCGGAAATGCCGATCAAATCCTCGAAGAGCTGCTTTTCTTCTAAGCTAGAAAAACCGTACAGAGTTTGAGAATCTTCCCGAACAATGTAAGAAGTATGCAGAGTAAATGTTGAACCAAGAGGGGGAAGTTTAGAAAATAAACTGACAGGAATCTGCACAAAAAAACCAATTCCGCAAGTCTCTAAAATCACATGACGAGAAGAGGAATGCGTAAGAATTCCTTTGAGATAAGCGTACATATCAACCTTTAATAGTATTTGCGTGGCAGATAGCAAGCGCCAGAGCATCGGCTGCATCTTCCGGCTCCGGAGGAGAGGGGAGGCTTAAAAGGAGCTGCAACATCCTCTGGACTTGCCCTTTATCCGCTTTTCCACTGCCACATAACGCTTTTTTCGCTTTTGTGGGAGTATATTCGAAAAGGGGAATTTTGTACTGCGCACTTAAAATCAAAACCACGGCCCTGGCCATCGCAAGCTTCATGGTGCTTTGAGGGTTTTTATTTACAAACTGCGTTTCAATGGCAATAGCAGATGGGCTGTACTTGGCTATCAAATCACCAATCCCTTGAAACAGAGCAAAATAGCGATCGGGAAGAGGGTCATCGGCAGGGGGGCGAACGCAGCCAAAATCGAGAATACTTATTTTTTGATTTCCGAACTCAATACAACCATAACCGGTAATACGCGTTCCCGGATCGATCCCTAAGATGATTCCCATATATTCCAAGTTATATCTAAAGATGTTCTCTTGCGTATACAAAATTCCTTTCTTCTTGGTATTTTTAGGGACAAGAGGAGAAAGAGTGAAACGTATTATTGTAAGGATGCCCAATTGGATTGGCGACTTGGTAATGGCAACACCAATACTCGCTGATCTGCGCAGAGCCTATCCTCAAGCAGAAATCACAGCTATGTGTAGAGCTCCTATGTGTGAGCTGCTTCAAGAAGATCCCCATATCGATGAACTGTTTTGCTTTAGCCGATCTTCCCCTTTTTCCAGAAGAAAAGAGAGGCGCAATGTGATCAAAAAGCTCAAAAATGGAAAATACGATGTCGGCATCCTCCTCACTCACTCCTTTTCTTCTGCATGGTGGTTTTGGGTAGGAGGAGTCAAAAGAAGAATCGGATATCGCTCTAATATGCGCAGCTGGCTGCTTACAGATCCCCTTTCTTTTCCCGAAAATCTCAACCGACAACATTTAGTAGCCACTTACAAACAATTGCTCCAGCCCCTTGATATCGCACTCTCTTCCACTCCCCCTTGCCTTTACCTCAAAGAAAGTGAAAAAGAAGAAGCAAGAGAGCTCCTTGCCGAATTTAAGATCCCCAAGGGGAGTACTATCGTCGGTATTAATCCCGGAGCCACCTACGGCAGCGCCAAATGCTGGCTCAAAGAGCGGTTCCAAGAAGTGGCCGAGAAGCTTCTTAAAGATCCTACAATCCATGTTGTCTTTTTTGGAGATACTTCAACGGCTCCTCTTGTTCGAGAAATTTGCAGCCACCTTCCTTCTCGAACAGTCAATTTGGCCGGAAAAACTTCCCTTCGAGAATTGACAGCTCTCATTAGTCTTTGTACTCTTTTGCTCACTAACGACAGCGGCCCTATGCACATTGCAGACGCTGTAGAAACACCTCTCATTGCTCTTTTCGGATCGACAAGCGACACAGTAACGGGCCCCTATAGAAAAGGGACAGTCATCCACAAACATGTCTCCTGCTCTCCTTGTTACGAGCGTGTGTGTCCGATTGACTTCCGTTGCATGCGTGAAATTAGCGCCTCTGAAGTGTATGATGCGATTATGAACCAACTACACCCAAACAAGTTGAGGGTGCGATAATGTCGGTTTGGAAAAAGGTGTGGCGTCGCTATGGCATCAATCCTTTAAACTCTCTATTAAAAAAAGCACAACGTGAAGGGAAAACGCGATTTTTGATTTGCTGGAATCGAGGGCTTGGCGATATCCCTCTTGGGTTATACGCCTTAACCCAAAAAATTTTCACCTTCATTCCGGATGCCTCTATTACCTTTTTAACCCGGCCTGATCTAAAAGAGGGATTCGATCTTCTCCCTTCTGTAGATGTAAGAGTTTGCCCTTCATGGAAACGGGGCGAGCCGATCTCTATTCCAAGTGAGTTGAAGGGGCTGTTCGATGTAGTCTTAGAAAAACCGGATCCCACTGCATGGCTACTAAAAGAACAAAAGCACACGATCCCGAAGCTTATGTGGAATAGCGCATGGGATAAAGAGGTTGAGGGATTTAACCTAGACCCCCAAAAAACTTATATCGCAGTACACACAGAAACACAAACAGTCTACGGATATGAGAAAAACTGGCCTTGCGCTCATTTTGAAGCTCTATTTTCACACCTTCCCCAAGAGTTTTCTGTGATTCTTGTCGGAGGCCCTTCTTCTGTGCAATACCCGAACACAATTGATTTGAGAGGAAAGACATCATTAAAACAACTCCTTGCTCTCATCAAAAATCACACCTCCTATCTTCTTGCGCCCGATTCAGGGATCTTATCGATGGTATATTATCTTGATGCGTGCTTTCCATTGAAGGTGGTTTCTCTATGGGCAGACCCCAGACAAGGGATATTAAAGCATAAAATCCCCTCTCCTAATCCTAAGCTGACTCACTTCCCTCTGATTGCAGATAAACTAGAGAAGTTAGATTGGCAAACAGTACTCAAGGCATTTATATGAACCTACTGGATACATTGGGCCTTTCAGAGTTAAAAGTTCCTTTAAAAAAAGAGGAAGAAGATCGCCTTGTAAAACAGCTGGACATCTATGCCCCTTTTTTAGAAGAGCAAAGAGCCCTCATCCACAAAAAAACAACCCCTTCGATACTGCCACCATGCACGCACTTTTTTTCTCAAGACAACTGCAACACTGAAAAAGAGGGAAGAGCATGGATTAGCCAAGGCAAAGTGGCCGTGTTAATTTTAGCAGGAGGACAAGGCAGCCGCCTCAAAGCGGGCTTACCTAAGGGTCTTGTGAAAGTCTCTCCTGTATCGGGGAAAACCCTTTTTGAAATCTTGTGCGAAAAAATAAAAGCCGCCGCTCAATTTGCCAAAGTCGATATCCCTGTTGCCATCATGACCTCCTCTTTTAATCATGAAGAAACCGTCGCATTTTTCAAAGAACACCACAATTTTGGTCTTTCGCTCTCTTTTTTTCAGCAAGGCAACCTGCCCTTCATTACAAAAGAGGGCCAATGGCTCTATGACAGCCCAGGCTTGCTTGCAGTGGGGCCCGATGGCAATGGCCATGCTCTGCATCTACTTGTGAAAAATGGAATCTATGAGCAGTGGAAAGAAAGAGGGATCGAACATGTCAGCACCCTCTTTGTCGATAATCCTCTGGCTCACCCTCTTGACCCTTCTTTCATAGGTCTTGCCTGTAAAACCGATGTCGATGCTCTTCTTAAAGCAGTTCAGCGCTCCCATCCTCACGAAAAAATGGGGGTCATTGGTCAGGGAAAAGAAGGGATTCGCGTGATTGAATATTCTGAACTACCTTACGATCCTTCCCCTTACACTCTTTCTAGTATTGGGATTTTTTGCGTAAAAATGTCTCTTATTCCAAAACTCCCCCCCTTTAAACTGCACCTGGCCTGGAAAGAGGTGACGTTATCTACTCAAACACAGCTCTTAGGAAAATGTGAGCGATTCTTATTTGATCTGCTTGAATACACAAAAAAAAGCGCTGTCTTTGTGGCTCCAAGAGAAATAACCTATGCACCTCTCAAAGATCAAGTAGGAGAGCGCGACCTCAAAAGCGTCCAAAAAGCCCTTATCCACTACAACCGGTTGCTCTACAAGAAAATCACAGGCAAAGACCCGGGAAACGACGTTCTTGAACTGCCGGCTGACTTTGAATATATTTAGGAAAAATGAATCATGTACAGAAAGTTACTCCCCTAATTCAATATATTGAAAGAATATCTCCTGATCCCTCTTTTGCAAAACTGATCTATTCTCACCCGTTTTTTGAAAAAGCGCTCTTGTCTAATTATACGTTTTTCCCTATTGCAAGTACGACCTTTTCTTACCTTGCCTCTTTGGGGTATTTGGTGACATGTATTGTTGTTTTACAAGGAGAGATTATTTTGAGTCTTGTGATCTGCATGCTCTCTTCCACCACGCTGCTAGGATCCTATTTAGCTTCCTACTGTGAGCTTCAACAAAGCTTTGAAACAAGTGCAACCGAGCTAAAAGAGCAAAATCATCGACTGAAAAATGAAGTAAATCGCCTAGAGAAGACCAATACCGATCTTAAAAAGACAGCCTGTCATTTGAAATCAGAAGTGAAAGAGCTCTCTGCCCAGGTCAAGCAATTTGCACACCAAAATCAAGAAATGAAAGGTCACTTAAAAGAGTTTGGCCGCCATAATGCCACCTATGAACAACTACTAGACAGGCATAGAGAAGAAGGAGAGTATCTACTTGCCAAAAACAGGCAGCAGACAGAGCTTTATGAATCTTTGATCCAAACATTTGCACATCAGCTTGATGCCTCTGGGAAGTTATGGGAAACTGTTAGAGCCGATGCAAAAGAGGATCGAGAGCATCAAGAAAAGCTTATCTCCACTTTTTTTAAGAATAATGAAGAGAAGCTACAGGCAATATACAAACAAATCCAGACAGCAACAGAGGAACTCAAAACACTCAACGAGCTCAAAGAAAGGCTCAGCGAAGAGATCGAATGCCTAAAGAGCGTCAGACAAGGGTTACAAGAAAGTGAGCAAACCATTAGAGATTTGCTCTCTCAAATTAAAAAACAAATCTGAGGTCTACATTAAACCCTGTAAATAGGTAGCGATTGCCGGGCAGGTCAAGAGAGGCTCCTGTTGGTCCATCAAAACCTAAAGTCGTTGCAGCTGTACTTTTTCCGTCATACCAGACTTCGAAAAAGGGAGCAAAGGTCACGGAAAAAAAACCTGAGCATGTGGAAAATTTAAGCGGAAAATCTACGGAGAAGTTGTTGAGATGCGCATCTAAAGACCATTCAGCTCCACTTAAGGGAACAATACGGACAACAGAAAAGATCTGAGGCATCCACTGGAAGCGGAATCCTGAAGAAAAAAATGAGAAAAATTCTTTCTCTACTGACAAACCTACAGGCACATAAAACTGTGTGTACTTGAATTCCACAGAAGCCGAGCCTAATTTGACAGTCTCCGGCATATAATGCCAGCCAAGCCCTGAAAAGAGCGTTGTCTGTATCTTGTGCTGAGAAAAATAGAAGGTATAGCCAATGCGCGACTGGACATCGTATTCTTGAATTGAACGAGAGGAAAACGACTCATGTACAGTCTTTCCTTCTCTCCAATCAAACGCAAGGCCCGTATAGACGCAGTTCATGGGACAATATTCATACAGGAATCTGGTGCCACCCAAACTTCCATGCGTTGTAGGATTATCACCGGCTTTTACCCAAGCATAAGTATAACTGCCTCCGACATCGAGATGATGGGGCCTTTCGCATGGAGGTGTTGCAGCAGTTGAGAGTGTTTGCTGCTTGGGGGGCTCGGCAGCAGATAACATTCCCACTTCGTTTTGACTCTCCTCTGCACAAACAACATAGGTTATCAGCATTGACGCCACTACTTGGCTAAATATTTTTTTCATCCCAAGCCCCTTCTAATAAAACATCTTTTTAAGTATTGTGGTCTCATGTTAAAAATTTTTTGTCAACAGGAGGAATACATGAAGTGGGGAAGAAAGAACAATTTTTTTTATATTGCGTGCCTCTTTACCTGCCAGAGCCTGGTGGCTGGAGGAATTTTTTCATCTGAAAACAGCTTGAGAAATTTTCAGACATCATCAAATACGTTTTACCAAGAATACTTGGCTGAGCAATCCGACATCGATAGCAGAGTGGATTTAGGGAATACAGCCTCTGCACCTTTTACGCCTCCCCTGAATCCCCATACGCCCCCTACCAACCCTCCCGCACCTACTCCACAAGCCGGCTACTTGCCTATCGTTATTGTGAATGATAGCGGGTTTGCAGATAGTGACGTCTACATCAGTGTGATTGGGACGCAGCTTACCGGTACGACAACCGGTGGAAAACTGTACATGACCTTTAACGGATCCGGGATCGGTAGTTATGTGCTGATTGCCAGCAATACCGGGAATGTCCCCACTTACGCATTAAGTACACTGCCAGCTGTATCTAATGGCCGTGTATTATACATTCCGGATTCTGGAAATTCAGAAGGGATATCGGGAGGGCGGATCTATTTCCAAATCAATAGCAATGAGACATTGATTACCTTTACAGGCGGTCAGATGACAGAGCCGAGCGTTGTCAACCAATCACTTGCCTCTTACAGCCTGACATTTGATAAATTTGAATTTGCCTATGAACCCGCCGGGAGCCCTCAAGTAGCTGCCAATGGAACAGCTGTGGACTTCTTCTCAGTTCCTTTATACGGATATCTTTCGACTCCCGACCCAGAAACTTCTGCGCATTCCGGTATTTATGAGCCGCAAAGCTATGTAATGAAAACAGTTGTGCCCCATTATTTTAACAATCTATGCAGAGGGCCATATCGATCGGCAATTCTTGCTCAGTGGAACAACCTGTTGTCCCCGAACGCATCCAATCCGATTCGTGTTCTATCTCCAGGGAGCGCTATGAGCGTTGGAACAAGCAGCTCTTTCCCAAATAAATTCGATCCTAATTATTTTGACAATGCCGCTGCGTATGGTTTTAGCTTGTTGCAATACCTATGGTATGGATCTGGCAGCTATTACCGCAATGGCGGGCTCTATTTCGCCATTCCTGCATCTGGGGATTATCCACAGCCCGGCACTTGCACTACAAACAGTGTATCAGGAGTCTACACAGCATCTATTCCCGTTAATAATACCATGCAGTTTTGCCCGAGCTTTACAACCGAATCGGAATCTTATTTCCCGGCTCCAAGTACGGCCAATGCAACAGATCCTTCCCCCACTAATGGGCCTACAACCTATCTGATATTTGCTGCACAGAATTTAAATTCGTCATTCGCAGCGAATTTACAGGGCAATCAGGTCAGTAAGCTCTTTGAAGAAGCCATGATAGCAGGTCTTTTGCCGACTACATTTTCTCCAAGTAACCCTCTTAGCAACACCTATTTTACAAATAATTCAGCCCAGTATTATAGCAACAGCAGCAGCTTGCCTTTTAGCGCGGGAGGCCCTTGGTATGATCTTTATTCACAAGCAATCCACTTTTGCGGACCGATTTATGCCTTTGGATTTGATGAGCCACTATACCCCGATGTCTTGATGCAGTGTACAACTCCAACAAGTAGTACCTACATCGGCATTACAATCGGCTCTTGTGATTTGACGACCCCATAATAAGGCAGAAAAGACAAGGCCACAATCACCGTGGCCTTGTAGTTAGCAATCAACCAAATGCCTTGAGAAATGAAAATAGAGTAAGGCAGCCTTACCCTAACCTCTCTATTCATTGGTATGCAGAGGTCCTGAATTGGTTCTTTTCGGTGTCTTCGATGGTAAATTTTAATAAAGCACGCTGCAATCCATGCCTAGTTGTGGAAACCTTGATATGCTAGCCTGACTTGCCTAACTTGTCTCCAAACAAGCCTCTAACCTCAATGTTGCGGCTTGAATAGCGGAGTAAATCTTCTTCGAAATGTATTTTCCCGGGTTCAAATAAAAGGATAAGAGAAGAGCCTCCAAAAGAGAAAAATCCTTTTTCGTCTCCCTTCTTGTACATCTTGCCCTTTTCAAATGTCTGATGAATACTCCCTACATAGGTTGCCCCTATTTCTATATAGAGAATTGTGCCAAAAGAGGGTGTTTTAAAAGGGGTAATGACTCTCTTGTTGCGACTCAAAATAGTAGGGTCTTTTTTAAGCGCTATCGGATTAACGGAAAAAAGAGGCCCCGGAATTTCTTCTGCCATCCCTGCCACTCCATCGCAAGGGAAATGGAAACGGTGGTAATCTACAGGGCAGAGCCGAGCAATGACCATGGAGCCTTCTCGATAAGCCGCAGCCTTTTGCTTATCTTGTAAAAGCTGCTCTAAAGAAAAGGGGTGTCCTTTTACAAAAAAGTGATCAATCTGATCTATTCTTGGAAATACAAGGTAGCGCGCATCCGCCGGTAAGACGGCCACTTCCTTTCCCTCTGCCATAGGTCGACACTTTAAATCGAGTTTCCGAATAAAGAAATCGTTGAATGATCTAAAAGAGTCCACAGGATCCGAAAACTCTGAAGCATCTACGTCAAAGCGGTGAATAAACGGTCTGACTTTATAGCGACTGAAATGACTCTTTTGAAACCATCCGTAAAGCTTGGAAAAAAAAGGCACCCCCGCAAAAAGAGGCAATGCAATCAGAGAAAGCGCTCTTTTCCATAACTGCTTTCCATAGAGAATATCTAAGAAAAGCGCCCCATATACCTTCTCTTGACCCATCTTTTTCGACACTCTATCAAAGTAGATAATCTTCATGGACGTGTCACAGCCTTTTTACCTGCAAGAGAGGAGAAAAATTGTAATTCATCTAGGTAGTCTTTGGCAAATAAATGCTCAAAGTGATGCTCCTCGATGTATTCATAAATCTCTCTTCCCAAGCGCACAAGTCTTGCTGTATGTATCTTCGTTTGATTACCCTGGATAAATTCCTCTTTTTTCTGCTGAAATTGCACCATAAGATCTTTTAGATGACGTTGATGCTTCAGCTGTTCTTCTGTTACAGCAATCAACTTATCAACAATTTTAATCTCATCTTCATCAGGAGTAAAACGAGTAAGCTCAAATAGCTGATCGGGAACTGTTGAAGTTGTCGGCAAGATTGCTAAGCTAATAACTAATAAGCTAATCAAAATCTACCTTGTTATCTGAAAATAATTCACATCATTGTTTGCAATCTCTACCACAGAAGCTAAATATATAGCAAAAGGGATCAGAGTGACTTCACGCCGCATCATCCAGGCAAAAGCTCCCCAAAAAGAGGGTAATGCAAACTTAAATTGACACGCTCTTTCCACAAGAAGCCGGTAAGCTAAATTTACCCCGAGTCCAATAGCGCATTTTCCAAGCAAACTACAGGGCATGACCATCATAAATGTATACATCATCGCGGTCCTTAACACATGGAATGCGACAATGACTACCTTATGAATTGTGGGGTGTTTAGATAACTGTTTTTTTGCATTTTCTGATGCTGCATAAAGAGCCAATCCAACAATTTTCATCGTAGCCTCCCTTTTTAAAAACAAGAATGATACACAAAAAGGGAATTTAAAAAATATTTTTAATCTATTAATCGAATATAATTAAGCTATGAGCAAGAATGTCGCAATCCTATTGGCTGCAGGACAGGGAGTCCGTTTTAAAGAGGCGATTCCCAAACAATTTCAACGTTTGATCGGCAAGCCCATCTATTTGCATACACTGCAAGCACTCATCGATTCTCTGCTTTTTTCAGACATTATACTGGTTGTTCCTTTAGATTTTTCTTGCAAAATCGAATGCCCCTATCCCCATGTACACATCGTCACGGGGGGAACAACACGACAGCTCTCGTCATATCAAGGTCTACTGTATGCTCGCAGCTTAAATCCCGACATTGTCCTCATCCACGATGCTGTCCGCCCTTTTGTGACAGAGTCGATCTTAAAAGAAAATTTAGAAATGGCGGATCGCTATGGGGCTGCTAATACATGTATCCTATCTACTGATACACTTGTCTACTCTCAAACCGGCACATCTGTGGATACAATCCCTTTAAGAAAACATTTCTTAAGAGGGCAAACACCCCAAACTTTCCGCTTTCCCCTCATTTTAGAAGCGCATGAAAAATGCATTAAAGAGAATCAGATCGACCACACTGACGATTGTAGTCTCATTACCCCCTTTCATCACAACATCTACATTGTACAAGGAAGCGAAGAAAACATCAAAATTACAACGCCTCTGGATCTTACTCTTGCCGAACAAATCTGTAGAATGCGACAAACAGTAATCCCCACTGCCACCTCTTCTTTAGAAGGAAAACGGATTGCCGTCACAGGAGGATCCGGGGGGATCGGAAAAGAGCTGTGCCGTCTGCTAGAGCAAGAGGGCGCAATCCCTCTCTCTATTGCACGCTCTTCTTCTCTTTACCCTGCGGATCTGTCCTGCCCTTATGAAAATCAGCGTATTTTTGAAAAAGTGGGCCCTCTAGACGGTTTGATAAATAGTATTGGCTATCTAAAAAAGGGGAATTTACACTCTTTGACAAGCGAAGAGATTTGCAAACAATATGAGATCAACCTACTTAGCGTGATTTATTCCTGCAAGCATGCGCTTTTAAGAAAGAATGCCCACATCCTTAACATCGCCTCTTCGAGCTACCTTAGAGGTAAACAAGATTATACCATTTATTCCAGCAGTAAAGCTGCCCTTGTCAACTTTGGCCAAGGATTAGCAGATGAGCGCCCGGATCTATACGTGAATACGCTATCTCCCAGTCGAGCGAACACCCCTCTTAGAACCCTGAATTTTCCCGGAGAAGACCCGTCTACTCTACTTGCCCCGGAAAAAATTGCAATAGAAGCAATTAACATCCTTAAGACAAAGATTACAGGGATGACAATCAGTTTGTAGGAGGCACCTCAAGTTCGGGAAGCAGCGACAAGTCGATCAAAGGCCTCCTTTTTGGAAGCAACTTAGGCGCTTGCTCGCTTTGCACCTCGGGAACCATCATCTCAAACTTGAACAACGTATGCGCAATTTCTTGCTTGATAGAAACAGACAATTTATCAAACAGAGCGAACGCCTCATGCTTAAATTCAAGAAGCGGATCCTTTTGCCCAATTGCTCTTAAAGAGACCTCTGTACGGAGGTGGTCGATATGCAAAAGATGCTCTTGCCACATCCGATCGACATTGCGAATCAAAATGCTGCGTACAACCTCTCTTAATACCTCTTCCGCAGAAGATCGAATAGGGCCCCTTGATGCAAACAGCGCTTGCGTTTTTTCTACCCTCTCTTTTTGCACATCAAGCTTGTATTCAAATGCACTAAGAACTGTGTCTAACACTGCATTTTCTTCTAAGACTGTATCAAACGAAAGGGGAAACTGGGCCACAAGCCATCTATGAAATCCTGTCCGATCTTGGGAGGCATTAAATCGTGAAGCCATCTGCAGAATGATACTTTCCAGTACCTCTTTTGCTAAAGCTATAGGATCTTCTGTGTGAAGCACATCATTTCTAAAAGCGTAGATCTCTGAGCGCTGCTTATTCATGACATCGTCATATTCGAGAGTATGCTTGCGCATCGTATAATTACGCTGCTCAACACGCTTCTGCGCTGTTTCTATCGATTTGTTCAAAATTTTTGCAGAAATCGCTTCTCCTTCTGGGGGTCTAAACTTCTCTAAAAACGCTGTGATGCGGGGCGAAGAGAAAAGGCGCATGAGAGAATCTTCAAAGGAGACAAAAAACTTAGAACTACCCGGATCCCCTTGACGTGCGCAACGACCCCTTAGCTGTCTGTCAATGCGGCGCGATTGGTGACGTGTTGTACCAATCACATGCAATCCCCCCTTTTCTGCCACACCCGATTCTAACTTAATATCGGTGCCTCGCCCTGCCATGTTTGTTGCTACCATAATGGCACCTGCACTGCCCGCTTTAGCGATGATCTCAGCTTCCTGCTCGTGGTGTTTAGCATTGAGCACTGTGTGTTCAAGCTTGTTTTGCTTCAAAATACGGGACAACTTTTCCGAGGCCTCTACAGACTCTGTACCAATCAAGATCGGCCTGCCTTCAGCATGGACCTTTTGCACTTCTTTAAGAACGGCGTTGTACTTCTCTCTTTCGGTCATGTAGATCTCATCATCAGTATCGGCTCTTTGAGATTTGCGATGTGTCGGAATACTTAAGACTTCTAGCTTATAAATCTCTTTGAATTCGGTCGCCTCTGTCATCGCAGTCCCCGTCATGCCAGCAAGCTTTTTGTATAGACGAAAGTAGTTTTGCAGTGTGATCGTTGCATAGGTCTGCGTTTCTGCCTGAATCGTTAGCCCTTCTTTCGCTTCGATCGCCTGGTGTAACCCATCAGAAAACCTTCTGCCCGGCTGCGGACGCCCTGTATTTTCATCGATAATAACAATTTTTGCATCTGCAACAATATAATCGACATCTTTTTCCATCATAAGATGCGCTCGCAGCAGCTGTCTTAAATTGTGAGCGCGCTCCTTCCTTGCAGCATCTTGCTCTCTTAACTTCACTTTGGCTTGAATTTTTTCCTCTTCTCCAAGATCTGGATTCCCATCGATCTTTGCATACTCATCTCCCAAATCCAACATCATAAAGTCATCAGAACTCGATTTTTCTTTTGTATCCGATAACCATTGCTGGATACCACGATCGGTAAGCTCAAATTCAGAAGAGCGCTCTTCAACAATAATAAAGAGTTCGGCAAGCGTTTTGAACTTCTCTTCTTTATTTACATCTGCATGGAAATAGATATCTTTCTTCTCTATCAAAGAGCGAAGACGGGGATTTTCCTTAATCTTTTTGAGCACCTTGTTTTGCGGGGTTCCTTTACCGACAAGCCATAATTTCTTAATCGCTTCCAGCTCTTGTTCCTCTTGCTCTTTGGAGAGTTTTGGCTTTTCTGCTTCTTCTTGCAAAACACCGAGCTTTTCTAAAGTTTTTCTGCCTTCTGTTACAAGACGATTGCACAGATCTCTTTGGTGTCTGACCAAATTGTCTACATCTACTTTCAATTCATCATACAGATGTCGAGACTGAGATGAAGGGCCTGAGATAATAAGAGGGGTTCTTGCCTCATCGATTAAGATCGAATCAATTTCATCGACAATCGCAAAGTAGTGCCCTCTTTGGCACTGATCTTCTTTACTATGAGCCATTGAATTGTCTCGAAGATAATCAAAACCAAATTCAGAAGCGGTTCCATAGACAATATCTGCTGCGTATACCTCTTTGCGAGCATGAGGAGGAATGTCATGTGTCAGTGCTTCTGCTCTTAGACCTAAAAAACGGAAAATAGCACCAATCCAAGCACAGTCCCTTGTAGCTAGATAATCGTTGACTGTGACAAGGTGCACAGGCCCACCGGTGAGCGCATTCAGATAGAGAGGCATAGCCGCCGTTAATGTCTTTCCTTCTCCTGTCTGCATTTCAGAAATCGCACCGTAATGCATTGCGATTCCGCCTAAAATCTGGACATCATACGGAATCATGTCCCAAAGCTGGTTGTAACCAGAAACATGGACTTCGGTACCACAGAGCCTGCGGCACGCATTCTTTACAACGGCGTAAGCCTCGGGCAAAAGAGAGTCAACGGTTTCTCCCTTTTTTAAACGCTCTTTAAACTCTTCTGTCTTACCTTTAAGCTGCTCATCTGATAGGGACTGAAATCTCTTTTCGGCAGCATTTACAGCAGCTACAATTTTACCATACTTTTTAAGAAGGCGACCCTGAGCAGTTCCAAATATTTTTTTTACAATTCCAAACATGACAGCCCTAACAGTTAAGAATAACTCCCTCAATTATAAAGAGTTTGAGGATTTCCTTACAGCCAGAAATCCTGCCCCCATCCACCTAGCCGTTTTTTATCGCTTTGTGTCTTAAGGGAGTCTAGACTTGGCATATAAAATTAATTTGAACTTGAAAGCACATGGAAGACAAGATCTCCAATGGGGGACATCTCGACATGAGACAAACTAGAGCGAAGGACGTAAGTCTGATCCCAGTGATAAAGAGGGGAAAGAGGCATCTCTTCCAAGAGTATAGCCTCTGCCTGCTCCAAAAGACGCTGCCTCTCTTGTCCTTCAACGTAAAAAGACCCTTCGAGAAGCTTTGCATAACCGGGATGGTACCATCCCGGATAATTTTTCACGTTCTCTTCAAGACGAAATCTCTCGAGAATGTTCATAGGGTCATTATACTGGGCAGCCCAGATCGCCTGACCAAATGCGTATTCTCTTTTAATAAACCGATCCATTAAAATCTTCTGATCCAACCCTTCGATTGCCACCTCAACACCCAAACTTTTTCTCCACTCTTCCTGCAAAGCCTGAGCTACTCTATGATGTTTATCTGAGTGAGAGTAAAAGTAAGTGAGCTTAGGGAAATTCTCTTGAGTCAGCCCCAGCTCGTCTAGACCTTGCTTAAAGAGCTCTTGAGCCTCCTGAAAGGCTGCATCCCGAAGAAAGGAGGAAGAAGGGCCATAATGTTTTAAAATAGGCGGAACAGCACAAAGAGAAGGGGTCTCATCCGTCTGCAAAATATTGGCCACAATTGAGGCTCTATCAATTGCCAAGCCAAATGCTTTACGAATCTTGACATTTGTAAAAGGAAATCGATTGATATTGAATGCCACAAAGGTCGTGGCTCCAATCGGGTACTTATGCAACCCCCACTTCTCTTTTAGAGAAGATACCGCTTCAACAGGCAAAGGAGAAAGAGGATCTCCTAACATATCCAATTCTCCCTTCTCGAAAAGATGCAAAGCAGTAGTTTCATCTCCTACCATGGAAAAATAAATTCTCTCAGGGCGAGTGGCTCGATGGTTCCAATAAGCGGGATTTCTGACCGCAACCAAAGCATCATGGTGCTTCCACGACTCCAAAAGAAAGGGGCCATTGCATACAAAATGCTCTCCTGCATCATAGGCCCACTTAGGATCTTGAGCATCAATCGAGGAGCATACAGGAAAAAAAGAACAAAAAGAGATCAGTTCTAAAAAGTAAGGCGTAGGTCTTTCTAAAACCACCTGCAACGTATAAGAGTTGATCGACTTGATGCCTACCTCATCGAGAGCAACCTGCCCTTTCTTGGCTTTTTCCGCATTTTTGATCGGATAGAAAAGGTGTGCGTTAGGGGAAGGAAACCGGGGGCTTAAAATATCTTTCCATGCCTTTTCGAAATCGGAAGCCACTACAGGCATCCCGTTTGACCATAATGTCCGACGGAGCTTGAATGTATAGACGAGTCCATCGGAAGAGCGCTCATAAGATTCTGCTTGGGCACAAGAAAGAGAATGATCGGGGTTAAGGCGCATTAGCCCCTCAAAGAAGAGAAAATGCATATGGGAGGAGATGATATCCCCCCCCTTACGAGGATCTAAAGTAGTAGGCTCTGCTTTGAGATTCAAACGCACATTGGGAACAACGGGAGCTTCTTTCTTAGTGCAACTGAAAAGACACAAGCACAAAAGTAAAAAAGCCCTTAACATGCCTTACCTCGATGAGGAGATTATTCCTTCATCGACAATAAAAACTCAATATTATTGTTCGATTTTTTTAATCGACCAATAAGCAGATTCATTGCATCGAGCGGGGCTAAATCAGCAAGTGCTTGACGCATTACATAGATTTTCTCAAGCTCTTCAGGGTGATACAGCAGGTCCTCTTTTCGAGTCCCGCTCTTGATGATATCAATAGCAGGATAGACTCTGCGATCCGCAAGCCGTCGATCCAGGACAAGCTCCATATTACCCGTTCCTTTAAACTCCTCAAAAATCACCTCATCCATACGAGAACCTGTATCGATAAGAGCTGTGGCAATGATCGTAAGAGATCCCCCTTCTTCTACATTACGAGCAGCCCCAAAAAATCGTTTTGGCTTATGCAAAGCATTAGCATCAATACCACCACTCAAAATTTTACCCGAATGGGGCTGTACTGTGTTGTACGCTCTTGCAAGACGAGTCAGAGAGTCAAGAAGAATCACCACATCATGCCCATATTCCACAAGACGACGCGCTTTTTCGATGGCCATTTCAGCCACCTGTACGTGCCTTTCTGGGGGCTCGTCAAAAGTAGAAGAAACAACTTCTCCCTTAACACTGCGAACCATATCAGTCACTTCTTCTGGGCGCTCGTCGATTAAAAGCACAATTAAGACAGCTTCCGGATGGTTCTTTGTGATCGCATTTGCAATATCTTGCATGATGATTGTTTTTCCCGTTCTGGGAGGCGCTACAATCAAAGCCCTTTGCCCCTTACCAATTGGCGCTGTTAAGTCAAGCACACGCGTCGACATCTTTTCTTTTGATGTCTCCATGACAAGGCGGGAGCTTGCATACAGGGGCGTTAAGTTTTCAAAAAGAACGCGCTCATGCGCTTTTTCCGGGGGCTTGTTATTGATCGTCTCTACACGGAATAGCGCAAAATATTTCTCTTTCTCCTTAGGAGAGCGAATGGTTCCGTAAACAGTATCTCCTTTCTTCAGATCAAACCGACGGATCTGCGCAGGAGAGACATAGATATCTTCAGCAGAGGGTAAGTAGTTGTAGTTAGGCGAGCGCAAAAAACCAAAACCATCAGGCAAAACTTCCAAAACCCCTTCCCCTACAAGAACCTCTCCCGGCTTCGAAGACAGATATTTTACAGTTTCAAAGACAATCTGAGATTTTGCAAGAGCTCCCAAATTGCGCAAACCCACAGACTTGGCAAAATGATTAAGCTGCTCGACATTCATTCTCTGCAAATCTGCAATACGCGTAATAGACTCGGGAACAGGATCTGCTGCAGGTTTTGCAGAGGGTTCTTGAATGGTATCTTCTGGATTCATCGGTAAACTCTCCTTAAAAAGTCGACAGAATAGTATATAATTTTTCTACTTGAGCCTTCAAATCAATTTTGCTGCCATTGTTGAAAATGACATAATCGGCTCTTGCTTTTTTCTCTACCACAGGCAACTGCTTTCCTATACGCTCCCTATACATCTTATAGGAGCGCTTTTCGGCCACGCTGGGATCGGCATCCACAACAATGACGCAGTCAAAAGCCCCTTGCATTTCAGCCTCATAAAGAAGGGGAACTTCTGCTACAAACAAGCGAACCCCCTCTTCTCCGCACGCCTTTTTATAGGCTCGGTCTATCTCGGATAAGACAGCTGGATGCAAAATCTTTTCGAGTGCTTTCAACTGATCGGGAGCACTAAAAACCTTTTCAGCCAATTTCCCCCTGTCGATTGCCCCGTCTTCTAAAATCTGCTTTCCAAAAAGCAAAACAACCTGCTGAATAATGGAAGTATTTTTAGAAAGAAGTCTATGAACAACCTCATCGGCGCTTACAACACAAGCACCCAGATTTTTAAAGAATTGGCAGACAGTCGTCTTTCCTGAAGCAAGACCGCCAGTGACAGCAACTTTCTTCAAGTTTAGCACTCCCCCCAATTTTTTCCAATCGAAATGTCGACCACCAGGGGTACTTTCAGAGACAACACCCCCTCCATGGTCTTTTTCACCTGATGACAAAGCTTAGGGAGCTCTGAATCAACCACTTCAAAGAGAAGTTCATCGTGAATTTGTAAGATCATGTGGGCATGCTGAAGATGTTTATAGACCCAGTCGTCGAGCTGAATCATCGCTATTTTGATAAGATCTGCAGCCGTTCCCTGCAAGGGGGTGTTTACAGCTAATCTTTCTGCGGCGGCCCTTAATTGAGGATTCTTACTTGTGATTTCAGGTATAGGACGCTGCCTACCTGTTAGTGTCATCGCTCGGCCCGTCTTCCTTGCACTCTCTTTACAAGACTCCAAAAAATCTCTCACACGAGAATAACGATCAAAGTAGGTCTTGATGAATAGATCTGCTTCTTCAAAGGTTATGCCGGTCAGCTTTGACAACCCAAACGCTTGCTGCCCATACAGCACTCCAAAGTTTACAGCTTTGGCCAAATGACGCATTTCTTGACTCACTTCGTCAAGCTTAACATTGAAAATTAAAGAAGCAGTATAAGCGTGAACGTCTTCTTTATTATGAAACGCTTTAAGCAACTCCGGATCCTCCGAAAGATGAGCCAAAAGGCGCAGCTCTATTTGCGAATAATCTGCTGCAAGAAAGCTGTACCCTCTTTTTTGAGGGCAAAAAGCCTCTCGAATCCTCCGCCCTTCTTCTGTTCTTACAGGAATATTTTGCAAATTAGGATTTTGACAAGAGAGCCTGCCGGTTGCTGCAACGGATTGATTGAACGTACAATGAATCCTGCCGGTCCTTGGGTTAATCTGCCCCGGCAAAGCATCTGTATAAGTGGAGCGTAACTTTTCCAAGGAACGGTATAAAATGATTTCCTTTATAACAGGGGCCTCTTCCTGCAAAGACTCTAACACATCGATAGCAGTAGAAAGTCCGGTAGCCGTTTTTTTAGGAGGCTTTATCCCCATTTTTTGAAATAGAATTTCGCTGAGTTGCTTGGGTGAATTGATATTGAATTCTTCTCCGGAAAGCTTATAGATATGGCGCGCCAAAGAGTCGATTTGCTTTTTGAGCTCTTTTGACATCTCTTGCAATTTTTCCACATCGCAAAAAACACCCACCTCTTCCATACGAGCTAAAACCGGAATTAGAGGCAGTTCGATATCTTTAAAAACAGAGAGCAGATCCATCTCTTTGAGATCCGATGAAAACACTTTCTTTAAACGAAGAGTATAATCGACATCTTCACAGCAGTATTGAGCAACAGCTTCTATTGGAGCCAAGTCGATTGTCTTTTCCTTATCGATAAGAGAACTAATAGGGATCTTCGAAATACCCCACTTTTCTAGCACAAGCTCATCAAGATTGTGCCTTTGTGTATGAGGAGAAATAAGATAAGAGGCTATCAATGTGTCAAACCCAATAGAGGGAAGATCACACCCTGCGCGCTTTAGAACATGCCAATCATACTTGATATGATGTCCTATCCACTCAATATTGGGGTGAGAAAAAAGAGAGGACAATGCATCCAAAACGATTTTACGACTCAAAGAGCCATTTAAAGGGATATACCAAGCATGCCCTTCTTTATATCCCAACCCCACTCCTACAAGATCGGCCAGAAGAAGATTTAAAGAAGTGGTTTCTGTATCAATACAAACCTCTTTTTTCTCTTTGAGCTCTTTTACAACTTCTCTTAACTCTTCTTCTGTTTGCACGCATACATAGTTCTTTTCTTGAGATGCCTCCCTGCAATCTAATTCCTTTAGGAGTGAGAGGAAATGCATCTGCTGATAGAAATTTCTCAGAGCATCGAGATCAGGAGCCTTTAGATGAAAAAAACTCTCTTCCTTAGGAAAAGGCACATCGGTTTGAATAGTTGCCAAAAGACGACTTAACAACGCTATTTCTTGCCCGTTTGCAAGCACCTCTCCCTTTTTACCTCCAATCTCAGAGGCACAAAAAAGCAGTTTATCCAAAGAATCATATTTCTCTAAAAGAGCCACGGCAGTTTTTGGGCCAAATCCTTCTAAGCCGGGAATATTGTCCGAACTATCTCCGACAATGGCAAGATAATCAATCATCTGATCCGGGCGCACGCCAAACAACTCTTTAACCCCTTTACGATCGATCAAAAGATTATTCTTATGCGGATTTAATACTTTGACTTTGTCTGACACCAGCTGACACAAATCTTTATCGGCAGAACAGATGACAACTTCTACCCCTCTTGTTTCCATCCAACGAACGACGCTACCTATTGTATCATCTGCTTCCACGCCCGGAATACAAAGAGAAGGGATCCCCGCCATATCGCAAAACTGCATAGCTCTTTCTAGCTGAGAGAAAAGATCTTGAGGCATGGCTTCTCTATGACTTTTGTAATCTTTATACAAAGCCACTCGAGAACGCTTATTATCCGGACCATCAAATACGCAAACGAAGTAATCGGGGGAAAAATCAGCAATCAGCTTATAGATTGAGCGAATAAAGCCAAAGAGAGCCTGGGTAGACTCTCCTTGAGAATTGGTCATCGGAGTGATCGCGTAATAGGCGCGAAATAACAAATTGACAGCATCAACAACAAATAACTTCTTCATCTTTAGTTCGGCTGATACAAATAAAGCAACTTGCCACCTAGCTCAGAGGTCAGCGTAGAGCTCATCTGAAATGAATGCGTCACTTTACCACTAAGTAAAGAGGTTTTTGCATCTGTTAAACCGGCAAGCAAAGGCTTCATCGGTTGAACAGTGACTACTTGATAAGGAGCATTCTCTCCAAAATGAGCAGCCTGAGTCAACTCCTGCACAGCCATAAAATAGTTTGCATCTGCCACATCGATATAACCAAGCTTTTCTGCTTGAGATGCCACAAATACTTGGGCTCCATAATCATCGACAAGTTTCTGCTTTGTTAAAAGAGGTCTTGCAGAAGAAACAATATCGACAAAGCGATCATACAGACTGGCTGTAATAGCTCGGATCGATGCATCTTCTCCCGGGACCCAAGGACGGAAAGGATTCAAGGCATCTTTGTCTTTACCTTGTGTAATTGTCATGGACTGTACTCCATAACGCTCCATCAAACCATAAAAGTTAAAATTAGGGCCTAAAATGACACCAACAGATCCAATAACACTAGAAGGAGTAGCAAAAACTTTATCAGCAGCACATGCAATGTACATTCCTCCGGAGGCACACAAACCTTCGACAAAGGCATATACAGGGACTTGATACTTTTTCTTATAACTTACAAGCGCCCGATAAATAGCATCCGCATCGTCTACCGTTCCTCCGGGCGAATTGATGTGCAACAAAACAGCCTTTACACGATCACCTGCTAACATCCCTTCTCGAGAGTCCAGAAGCGAATTCATCACCTTATCGCCGGTTAATTCATCCATGCCGATCACACCGTGAATGTCCAACTTCAAAATAACAGGAGCATGAAGAGAGACAAGCTCTCGATTTCCTTGCGCATCAGGGGAAATAGTCATTGTGCTTTTAGGAGGATATAAATCGGGGCCGGTTAGAAACATCAGCGCAAATACACATATTACAATTGCAAATAACACTCCCAAAAGAGTCGCAAATGCTTTGCAAAAAGCTCTTATGCTCGACAAAATAACAGATTCTCTCATGTACTCCATTGTTATCCCCTATTTTCGCTCATCATAAAATAGCAATCTATTTTATCCTAGATTTTCTTTCCCTTCCTCTATACACTTTCCTCCCATGAAATACTTAATTCTATTTGTCACGTGCATCTTGTGCCACGCTGAAGAAAAGCAAATCGTGTTTACAGAACCTCCTCCTAATTTTTCCCCTACTTTCGAAGTTGCTGCCTGCTACTGCGAATGCGACCACCAAATTCTCTATTTAATGAGACATCCTGAAAAACCCCAAGGAGGAACCTGGTGTGTGCCCGGAGGTAAATTAGAACAGGGGGAGTCTTCAAGACAGGCTCTTGTCCGAGAAGTAGAAGAAGAAATCGGATGGCAATTAAAAGAAGAAGACCTCAAATACTGCTCATCTGTATACGTACGCTATCCTAGACAAGACTTCGTATTACACCTTTTTTTCACAACCTTCCAAAGAGTGCCACCTCTTCATATTTCCACAGAAGAACATGTCGACTATATGTGGGTGGATCCCAATGCTATAGAAGAACTGCGCATAATCCCAGGAGGAAAATGCTGCCTTGATATTGTGAGAAACTGTCGATGAAACAAGAGCTTTTCACCTTAAGCGCCTACTTTACTATCCTGTTTATCTTCGTCAGGCTGTGTCATAAAAAAGTGCGATCCGAATCAGAATTCATCCTCGGCAACAGATCTCTTAATTTTTGGCTGACCGCCCTTTCTGCACATGCAAGCGACATGAGTGCATGGATTTTCTTAGGCTACCCCGCTCTTGTATTCGAAGGAGGCGTATTTGCCGCTTGGGCAGCAATTGGTCTCACACTTGGCATGTTCCTCTCCTGGCAATTTGTTGCACCGCCTTTACGCCGCTTTACAGAAGAGCTTAAAACTCTCACATTAAGCTCCTACTTTGAGGAGCGCTTCCAAGACAAATCTGGGAGCTTACGTCTACTATCAAGCCTGATTTCCATTTTCTTTTTCACCTGTTATGTCGCATCGGGGCTATCAGCCCTTGGCGTCCTTAGCGAATCCCTCCTTGGATTTTCTTATAATGCAGGCATGCTAGCAGGACTTATTTTTATCGTACTGTACGTTCTTTGGGGAGGGTATAGAACAGTTGCCTGGATTGATCTTTTTCAGGGCTTTTTCCTTCTTGGAATTATTCTCTTTATCCCTCTTTCTCTTATCCTTCAAAGTGGAGGTATTGCCCCTATTTTGGATTCGGTTGGCTCAAAAAACATATCGACATCTCTTATTCCTGAGTATTCGCTTTCCACCGGCTGGCAGATCTTGATGATTGCTGCAGGGTGGGGCCTTGGCTACTTTGGCCAACCTCAGATTTTAACTAAATTCATGGGCATTAAAGAGCCTCAAGAGATTCGCAAAGCCAAATACTTAGGCATGAGCTGGCAAATCTTATCCCTTGGCGGAGCAACTCTTGTTGGCCTTGTCAGCATTTTCTTTTTTCCCAAAGGAGTCGCAGACTCTCAACAAGTGATCTTAGATCTTGTAAAGTTAATGTTTTCCCCTTTTGTATCAGGGCTTGTCTTATGCGCAATTGTTGCAGCCACAACGAATGTGATGGCAGCACATCTGCTTATTGTGGCTTCACACTTATCTGAAGATCTCTACAAACCTTTCCAAAAGACTGCTTCTTCAAAACAGCTGCTATTTATTTCACGCTTGGGTGTTGTTTTGATTGCCTCTACCGCTTTTGGAATCTCACTTCTGAAACTTGCATCCGTATACCAGATCGTCCTTTACGCTTGGTCCGGGCTTGGCGCTTCTTTTGGGCCTGTAGTGCTCTTTTCCCTTTACTCCAAAAAGATCTCTCCGCAAGTGGCTTTTACAGGGATGCTCACAGGAGCATTAGTTGCGGCCGTTGTCCCTTCAATCCCTTTTCTTAATATACCCCCCATCATTCCCGCCTTCCTTTGCAATAGCCTGATTTTATACCCAAGTGCACTCAAAAGTCGGGTGCAGAATGCATGAAATCTTAGCCACTTTGCGTTTATAGTCTATGCAGCTTATTTCTGTGCGGTCTTGTTAGCATGATGCGAACGGAAATACAAAAACAGAGCTAATAAACCAAAGAGATTTAAAACTCCCACCCCTCCTACAACAAGAAGAATAAGGTTATTCTTCTTGGAAATAGTCATTAGCCGTTTTTTCACATTGATTTCAAAATCGGTCGCGTCCTTGTGCCAAGTTCCGGCATACTGGTGTCTTGCAAAAAGAGCAAGCTCATCACTTGGAGCATCAAAATAGTAGGCCGGAAATACAATATCTCGGTTTCCCTCTATGTTATTCCTCTCTTTTACAGAGAGCCCAAAATGCCAAAATGTCCTATGCAATACACGCTCAAGCACAGACTCTCGATCTTTTCCCCCATATAAATTTTGCAATTCACTCCAATGAGAGACCAAATTTTCCATACAATGAAGTAAAATCGGGTGTCCCGGCCTGACTCCAATCAGATTGTTAGTTGTAAAGATAGAAGAGGGAAGCGCGCTTCTGTAAGGCATGTCGATCCCACAATAAAAATCATAAGAACAGTTCAAGACATCAAAGGGCTTAAAACAACTGACATCATGGTCAACATAAACCCCTCCTTCCCTGTAGAGGACTTCATAACGAAGCAAATCAGACTGCTCCCCAAAATTGTCAGATTGAGAAAAACACTCCTTCAACTTAAAAAAAGGAAACTCTTGCACATAACGCAATTCCATGTCGGGTAAAGGCGTTGGGCGCTTGCGATCGGTCCAAAAACAAAATTTCCAGTCTGGATGCTTTGCCCTCCAAGAGCGGACATTTTGCACAGATTTCATAGGAAATGGGTCGGGACCTAGCCAAATGAAATGGATGACTCGAGGAATGCGCTCCTCTTTTCCCGGTGAACGCATATATCCCTTGAGGCGATCATATATACCTTTGAAAAGGCTCAGATACGCGCGATCTTCCTTAGTTTCGACAAATTCCCAAGAAGAAAGACCCTTGCCTGTTAATTCTTCGAAATCTTCAGAAACCCTTCTTTTTTCTTCCGATCCACAACCTGTAAGAAATAGAAAACACAACACAATGAGATGGAACATACGGCCCCCGCAAAAGAAAAGCTGAGTGTATACGGTCTTACAAATCTGTTCCAGCAGATGATATACCAAACCGATTCTTGGATCACGTTTGGTATAAATATGTAGTTTTACCACAGAGAGGAAATTTTTTCTCTGTGGTAAAATTCAAAGCTTTGTACAACAAAGCCCTCTGAAATGCTTGTTCTGCTTTGTATTACTCGTTTAAGGAGCTTGCTTTCTTAAGTCCGAAGAAAAACAGGGGAAGAGCACAGAGACAATAGATAAACCAGTTCCCCGCATCCCATTCTAATCTCAAAACCCCATCTTCTGCAAAAAGCAACAATAAAACGCCGATGGTCATCAGATTACCGGCTAGGGCAAGGAGTAACAGGGGTAAAAAAGCTTTTTTTCCTTCATTTGCAGAAGGCAGAGCTTCTGCTACAGCTGCTTGAACAGACGACTGGAGAGGCAAACTTTTCTTTTCAAAAATAGGGGCCTGTGCAGGGCGCGCAGGTGAAGGGGTATAAGGTGCAGTTAAACTGTCTTGTAAAGAGCGGTGATGGGTTTCTTTCCCAGGCTCAACAGAGCGACTAGCTTCTGCTCCACAGTAAGGGCATCGATCTGCTTCATAAGGAATTCTACCATCGCAATGAGTGCACATTTTTTGTCTGTCTTTTGGGCGCATATTAAACCTTCCGTCCTCTTCATATCAGGAATTGATGCAAAAGATCTAGCATTTTCTCATCTAATCCTCCATAATAGCGAGTAAAAAAGGATTTGCAAAAATGGAAAGTAAAAAATTTGATCTCGCAGTCATTGGCGCCGGACCCGGAGGATACGTTGCAGCTATCAAAGCAGCTCAACTCGGGCTTTCAGTATGCTTGATCGAAAAACAACATTTAGGAGGCACCTGCCTTAATGTCGGCTGCATTCCCACTAAGACACTTCTTGCTGGAGCCCATGTATTACATGAGGTCAAACGAGCCTCTCAGTTCGGAATTTCAACCGGCCCTATCTCTTTTGATTATGCTAAAATGAAAGAGCGTAAAGATAGTGTGATCGCGCAGATGAGACAAGGATTACAGGGACTTTTGCAAGCCAATCAAGTCACCATTGTAAAAGGCCATGCCGAGTTTCTTTCTCCCAAAGAAATTAAAGTCAAAGGAGAAGGAGGTAGCATCTTGATTGCAGATCAAACTATCATTGCCTCCGGATCAGAACCTGTAGATATCACTGCATTCCCTTGCGATCATAAACGGATCTTTAACTCTACTTCCATCCTAGAACTCGATCAACTTCCTAAGAGCATCGCTATCATTGGTGGCGGTTACATCGGGTGTGAGTTTGCTTCTCTATTTGCAGAGCTGGGAGTAAAGGTCACAATCCTGGAAGCATTTCCTGCCATTGTCATGGCTCAAGGGAAAGCGGTATCAGAGGCTCTTAGCGCAGCTTTTACAAAAAAGGGGATTGAACTTGTAACAGGAGTCAAAGTTGAAGGGATTGACTCGTTGGGCTCTTCTGTCTCTGTTCGAATTGCTGACCGCCCAGCTCTTCAAGTGGACATCGCGCTTGTTTCTGTCGGAAGAAAAGTTGTATCTTCCGAACTTGGATTAAACAAAGCGGGGATTGCCACAAATGATAAAGGGATGATTTCAGTAAACGAAAAAATGCAAACATCAACACCCGGCATCTATGCGATCGGCGATGTAACCGGCCTTTCTATGCTAGCTCATACAGCTTCCCACCAAGCGATTATTGCAGCTTCAAATGCAGCAGGCAAACCCGCACGCATGCACTATAATGCCATTCCCGCTGTAATTTTCACAGAACCGGAAATTGCAACTGTGGGGCTAACTCTGGAACAAGCTATAGCAGCAGGTTACAAAGCAACTGTGGGAAAATTCCCTTTTCATGTCTTGGGCAAATCTGTGGCATCGATGTCAACAGAGGGTTTTGCACAGCTTGTTGTTGATACAACCACAGGGCAGATCTTAGGGGCGCAGGTCGTCGGCAAAGAGGCATCTACATTGATTGCGGAGGTAGCTTTAGCGATGACCAATGAACTGACTCTCGATTGCATCATCGACACTGTGCACGCACATCCGACTGTTGCAGAAAGCTGGCTAGAAGCGGCCCTTGTCGCCAATGATACTCCTATACACCTCCCACCCAAAAAGAGACGATGAGCTGCGATGACTTAAGCCCTAAAGTAAATAAGCTCCCGATTCATACGGACTCAAAAGCTTTGGGAAGATTTCCCTCTTGGCTTCACCGTAAGCTACCGCCCGGCAAATCTGCTTGGGACACCTCGTTGCTTGTGGAAAAATATCAACTAAATACGGTATGCGAAGAGGCCAAATGCCCCAACCGCTTTGAATGCTATTCCCATCACACAGCTACTTTTTTAGCTCTTGGAAAGCACTGCACGCGCAACTGCGGCTTTTGCAGTATCGATTTTTCCAAAACACCGCCTCCCCTTGCTCAAGATGAACCTTTGCGCATAGCTCTTGCTACAAAAGAACTGGGGCTAAAACATGTTGTGATCACAATGGTAGCAAGAGATGATCTTGAAGATGGAGGCGCTCTACAGATTGCAGCCATCATCCGAACAATTAGGCAAGAAAATCCGGGGGTTGCTATCGAAGTACTGACCTCTGATTTTGAGGGCAAAACCTCTTCTATCGATCTTGTTCTTCAAGAAAGACCGGAGGTATTTAATCACAACATTGAAACAGTTAGAGCTCTATCTCCCAGAGTGCGCCACAAGGCCACTTATGAGCGGACACTCTTAGTTTTGCGGTATGCAAAAAGCCAAAACCTTTGCGACCACATTAAATCAGGCCTCATGGTCGGCCTCGGGGAGACAAAGGATCAGGTGGAAGAAACTCTTCTAGACCTTTATCAAGCCGGATGCTCTATGGTGACAATCGGTCAATACCTACAATCTGACCACCGCAAGCTGCTTGTTAAAGAGTTTGTCACACCGGAGCAATTTAAAGCCTACGAGCTCCTTGCCAAAAAAATAGGCATCGAAAAAGTGTTTTCAGGTCCCTTCGTCCGATCTAGCTACCACGCACACGAGATGGTTGAAAATAATTTATTTTAAATATATAAAAATAAATTGAACTCAATCGCGATAGGTAGCTGTGCTTTTGTCCAAAAAAACTCCCCAAAAACGGGTAGCCAGCATCATTCTTGCCGGCGGGCAAGGAACACGTCTTTACCCCCTTACAGCCAAGCGCTGCAAGCCAGCAGTATGCTTCGGAGGCAGGTACCGCCTGATTGATATTCCCATCTCTAATGCGATGAATGCCAAGATAGAAGAAATTTTTATTATATCCCAATACCTTGCCTCTTCTTTGCATCAGCATATCCTAGAAACATACCCTTTTGATCAATTCGGGGGCTCCCGCATCCACCTGATCTCTCCGGAAGAAAAAAATGCTTCCTCTCTTTTCTTTAAAGGCACAGCCGATGCCATTCGACAAAATAGAGAGCAGCTAGAAGCAGCCGATGTCGACTTTTTTTTGATCCTCTCCGGAGATCAACTCTACAACATCGATTTTGTCGAGCTTTTATCTTTTGCAAAACAGAGCAATAAAGATCTTGTGATTGCCGCTCTTCCAGTGGAAAGGCAAGAGGCTCATCGCATGGGGCTACTCAAAATCGACGAAAACCATGAAATCGTCGAATTTATCGAAAAACCCCAAGATCTAGCGATTATAGAAAAATACGTGCTACCATCCCATAAACTTCAAGGGCACGCTCTCTGTCATCCCGGTCAATCTCACTGTCTGGCTTCTATGGGAATCTACATTTTCAAAAAACAGGCCCTTCTCGATCTTGTAAAACTTCCAGGCGACGATTTTGGCAAAGACCTCATTCCTCTGTCTGTCAGAGCCCACAAAGCCGCCTCCTACGTCTATAAAGGGTATTGGGAAGACATTGGAACAATCGCTTCTTACTACAACGCTAACATGGCTCTTTTATCTCAAAGACACTGTCTGAATACCCACGACCCTCTGAACCCCATTTTCACACACCCTCATAATTACCCCAGCCCCCTTATAAAAAATGCCCTAATTCAAAACAGTCTGATTAGCCAAGGATCTGTGATTGAAGCAAAAGAGATTATTGAGAGCATCGTGGGGATTAACCTACATATTGGATCTCATACAAAAATCGAAAAATCGATCCTTCTAGGATCCTCTATAGGGACCCATTGTCTTATCAAAAAAGCAATCGTTGATGAAGGAGCCAAGATCGGAAACCATGTCAGCCTGACTAATGTAAAACAGCTGGACAACTACGATGCCGAAGAAGGGGTCTTCATTCGCGAGGGCATCATCATTGTCTCTTCAGGGGCTGTAATTCCCGATGGGTTCATCTTATAAATCTAATAGACCTGATTCTAATTTCTGAGTTATTGTGATGTCATGACTATCTGGGCAATCGGAGACTTGCATCTGGCTCTTAGCGTTCCGTCTAAATCGATGGAGTTCTTTGGCTCATCTTGGAAAAATTACATGGCTCGCATTGAGGAGCACTGGAAAGAGTGTATTCAGCCTCAAGATTTGGTGTTGATCCCGGGGGATATCTGCTGGGCTATGCGCCTTGAAGAGGCCCTTATTGATTTGAAGTGGATTGATGCTCTTCCAGGCACAAAGGTGATCCTCAAAGGCAATCACGACTACTGGTGGAGCTCGAATGCCAAGATGCAAAAAGTATTACCTCCTTCTATCCACTTTATTCATAATAATGCCTTTTCCTGGAAAGAGGTGTCTATTGGCGGTAGCAGGTTATGGGATTGCCCCGAGTACAATTTTGCCCCTTTTATCACTGTGGAACCCAACCCCAAAGAAAAGCCAAAATCTTTAGAGGTGGAAGACCTGAAAATCTTCCCAAGAGAACTAGAACGCCTAAATTTAAGCCTTTCGCAAATGGATCCATCGGCTTCATTAAAAATTGCAATGACCCATTATCCGCCAATTGGAGCAGATCTTGCCCCTTCGAAGGCGTCCGCTATCCTTGAGCACTATAAAATCGACATTTGCGTCTTTGGACACTTGCACAGCGTGAAACAAAACTCCCTTCCTTTTGGAAACGCGCGGGGAGTGCGCTACGTATTCACATCATGCGATTATTTAAATTTTAAACCTATAAAGATAGCGTCTCTTTAAGACTTGCCACGTCCTTATCTTGCGGATTGAATTCAGAGGTTACAGGAAGCGCATAGCGCTGATTCAAAAGCGCAAGGACCTTGGAAGAAATCTCATCTTGATCCAAGCAACGGTAGTACTCACTGACAGTGAGCAAGAGGAACTGAAACTCCTCTTCTGTTCTTAATTGTCCAAGTGCATAACCTGCCACTTCGAGAAATAATTTTAAATGACCATGATGAACAAGATGCTCAGCAAACCGCAATGTGCTGTCAACATCATCGGATTCCATTAAATCTTCCAAAATCTGACGGTAGATAGCGTCAGCTTTATCCTCATCTAAAAGAGCAATCAAGCTAGCCTTGAGCCATTCGAATTGTCTTTTAAAGAGCGCATACGGAGAAAAAGAATCGATCAACTCGGAGGCATAAAGGGTATTACCCGAATGGATCTGATCGGCTGCATAGTCAACAATAAACGATTCTAAATCATGCGCGGAATAGGAAGACACCTCTTGAAGAAGAGAAGATCCTGCTACCCCTTCATCAAAAGCATCATCTAACACATCTTCTAAAAAGAGGAGAGCTTCTTGCAGCCCCTCTTCTTCTTGTCGTTCATCGTATGCTTCGATCAATCGATCGAGGGTATCGCAGAAAACTGACAAGCAAAATTTATCTTTGCACAACCTCTTCCACAACTCAAAAACCAACAAGTAGATCTGATCACATTCTTCCTGACTCATAGGGTCAAGGTAAAAGCACTCAGCAAGCTCTTCAGGGTGATCACTATTTTCCGCATAGAGAGAAAAGGCCGGCTCATCTAAACTAATGCCGAGTTTTTTAAGCCTTTTAAAGAGCTGATCAATGGAAAGCACCTCTAAATCTTCTACTGCCCAAGAGGGGACCCCGTCACGACCTGTGAGTTTCATCAGGTTAAAGAGCGCTTTTCCTTTAAGTTTCATAAAGAATATTCTCCGTAGAACCCCCAAGTGTACCCCACCTCCCATATCCCGTCAACGCACCTTCCTACTTCTTGAGATCATGATCGGTCTTACTCTAATCACAACCGCCCTTGTTCCTCTGGTAAGGATCCCTCTTGCCGCTTTGCGGCAAGAGGTAGGCAGCCTCTATCAGTCTCAAATCCACAACCTGGCCGATGCGGGCTTTGCCAAAGTGCAAGAGATGCTGCTGCGACAAGAAATTCCTTGGGATAAACTCACTAAAACAGAAGGGAAACGAATAACCCTCTTTGAAGATGTTTGCACCTTGTCTTTAGACAGTCAGTATCAAAAAAAATTTAAAAGAAAAGCCGAGATTAAGCTCGTAAGTATAAAAAATAAAAACCAAGAAGAGTGGGCTCTGATGGTTGTGCGCATCACTATCAAAGCGAGCAAAAAACAAAAAAACCGATCCGCTTATTATGTGACTTTATGCAAAAAAAACGGAACCTAACTCTTTTAGAGCTGATGATCGCAGTTGCCCTTGCAGCTATTTTGCTTTCCACACTATTTGGATTTTTCTACAGAACACTCAAGAAACAAATAGAGGGCAGACACCTCAAACAAATCGTATTACAGACAACCCTACTTGAGCACAATATGAAACACCTTTTGAGAAAAGCAAAACAAGTTTTTGCTTCTTCCTATTTAACCTCTCCTCAACAAGCCCTTTTTATAAGAACTAATGCCTCTGTGGATCCGGAGGCAGAGTTTTCAGAAGAGCTGGAACACATCCTCTACTTAAATGAAAAAAAAGAGCTGTGGATGACCTCTATTTGCCCTTCAAAAAAAGAAAGGACAACCCTTTTTTGCGAACATGTAGATCGCCTAGCATGCCGCTATTTTGATTTGGATGGAAAACAATGGATGGAAAGCTGGCAACCCACAAAACAAGAGCTACCTTCTATGCTTGAAATGACTCTTGTTCAAGGTAGAAAATCTACGATGTTCACCTTTTTTCTTAACCCCTCCACAGAACCTATTACCTATTCTGCACCATGAATATCTTACCTCTTATCTTTGGATTTCTTCTTCTATTTTCCTCTATAGCCTTTGCATTCATTAGAGAAGTCAAAACATCTTGCCTTTTTGAAAGAAACTTCAAAGGGTATGCAAGAGCAGAAAAAGCAATCTATAATGCTCTTGCCAAACGCCCCTTTGAAAAAATTAAACAACCCCCCTCTTCTTTTCAAACGAGCTCCCAAACTAAAGTCGTCAACAAACGAGGCGCTCTGCCCCCCATAGAACCCTCGAAATTTCACTTAAGAGCTATTCACACATCCGAACCAGAACAACACCCTCTTTATCTTCCCCTTTCCGCTCTACTAAAACAACTCTACTCCGAACGCCTCTTTTCAAAATATCCGGATCAAGAAGGACTCGAGTTTATCTTCGCTTCCTATCTCATCAAAAAAACAGAGGAGTTGCCCCATGCTAAACGATTTACAGATCTTTATCCTACAGACCCTGTATTGAAACAGATTTTTTATCAAATGGCAAAAGGAACCAATTATTACTCTAAAGCAGAAGGAATCCCACCACTTGCCCATTTTTTTTCTTTAGAAAAGGCTGATAAAGCCCTTTTCATCGCCTATACATCAGAGCGTATCTTAGAGGCCTTTTTTACAGAGGAAATCAAAAACGCAATCCTCCTTTTAGAAAAAACAAAAAGCGAGGAGACTAAAAAAAGTTACAGCTTATCGAAACAAGAGTTTCAAGCCCTCATTAATAAGGACGCCTCAAAAAGTGCACAATTCCTGCCCCTAGAATCTTTTATTAGCTACACTAAACATTCGAGTAAAAAGAAAGCTCTCTATAAAACGGATAAAACTACAAAAATTGGGATTGAGAAAGAAATATAAAACATCCTCTTCTTAATGCGCAAATTTATTTTTTATGTTTGAATTTTAATATTAAAACAACGAAACTCTTACACCTTTTTAATTAAACCAATTTAGGGAAACACAAATGTCAGCATCATCAATCAAAGCCCCCCCAATCACAAGCTCTCAATGGTCAGATGAACCCTGCCCACTAGATAAGGAGCTGAATGGCCCCGTGGACAGACTGTGTGCCCAATTTCCCAACCTTACAAATAAAGGACATCTAATTAGGGCGGAATCTAAACAGGCAACAGATATCGAAGCAGCGATTCGCAATAAACAAAACCTCAATGACCCACTTGCTTCAACCTGCACTACTGCTACAGACAAGTGTTTAGAATTATGGATGATTCGAATGGCTGAGATTGAAAAAAAAATAGCCTTAATAGAATCTCAACAACAAAACGAATCTTTTGAAGAGCAAATGGATTCTTTAAAGCAACAGCTCCAGGAGACAATAGAGCATCAACATTTTGTGTTTTTCTCTGTATTAGACCCCAATAACCTGCAATCATTGTTTGCGCGCGTACATGGGCTCACAATTCTAATTATCCAAATGCTTGCCGACAACGCAAACGCTGTCAGTGTTGCAGAACCAAAGGCAGTGTCAGAAAACAAACCAACTGGCATAGTCCTCAATAACGAAAGATCAGATCTTGAAGCTAGGTTAAGACAACCCATAGAAAAAATAAAGCAGCTAGAAGATACAATTGACGCATTACACAAAAAGATAATCCAAATAGAAAATGTAAAGTCTCAGGGGTTTTCAATGCTGGAAGAATGCATATCCCGCTTACGTGATCGCATAACAACCCAAGAAACACAGATCACTGAGCTAACCACAAGATTAAGTGCATGCGAATCGCGTATTGCTCAATATCCTTTTACCAACCTGTAAAATCCACTACACTTCTTTTGACCTAATCAGTACCGAAAAATCCCCTTTGAAACCAACGCAACAAATAATGTCATATTTGTTGCGTTTGGTATTAATCGTCCTGGAGTTTTCCCTCAAAGATAGCAAGAAGTCTTGCAATTTCCCTTGTAGAATCTTGGAATACCGGCAAAGGCTTTTCCCTCTTTTTCTTTTTTTTAAGAAGGGTGCTCATAAAAGCTTCCAAAGACATAGTATGCGATCTACAAGCTCTGCAGGAGCGGATGAGCCCCGAATCATTCGAAACAACAGTAATATTTGCAGGATAGGGCAACTGTTGCACTTGCTGCAAGATATAATCATCTGCTGTCTGATGAGAAGAAGTGTAGACAATGGCCACTGCATCAAAGTGAGCAATTAACCCTTCTTCTTCTCCATCGAATACAAGTGTAATATCTAAATGCAAAAGAGAGGCTTGCTCATTGATAATGTGGATGAGTTTGCGCCGATTTTCTTCTAAGCTTTTTTTCTTGTCCCGTGGGGAGCGAAATAAGAGATTGTAAGCATCGATCAGATACTTCATGAAGAAGTAGTGTCTGCAAGCTGCAGAGCTTCTAAGATGGACAGTAGTCGATCTAGCGCTTTTCTTCTGTGTGAAATCCGGTTTTTTGTCTCTTCATCGATTTCTGCAAATGTCTTGCCATAATCGTGTTTAAGAAACAGACTATCGTAGCCAAAACCGTGTCGCCCTTTTTCTTCGGTTAAGATCGTCCCTTCTACAACGCCCCTTACAGTTTTGATAATACCCTCGGGAGAGGCAAGCGCAAGGACGCATTCGAAATAGGCTTGTCTCAAAGACTCTTGTAATGAAGACATCTCATGGAGCAGTTTCTTGCGATTTTCCTTATCAGTAGCATGAGGACCTGCATAGCGCGCTGAAAACACACCGGGCGCACCCTGAAGAGAAGGAACAACCAACCCAGAATCATCAGCAAGAACATGCTTTTTTAAAGAAGCGGCCGCATGAACAGCTTTTAAAACGGCATTTTCTTCAAAAGAGGACCCGACCTCCTCAGGAGGAATATAAGAAGGAAAATCAAGAAGACTCAAGACATCAAAAGAGGTCATCTTCTTAAGAAGTGCTTTGAATTCCCTGACCTTGTGAACGTTGCGACTGGCAATAACAAGTTCCATAACTCCACAAGTTGACCGTTTTGTTGTATAAAATCAAGTGTCAAAGACACTCTGGATCGAAAGGATCGTCAGTTCATCCCCTGGCACTGCAATCTTAGCTCCCACCTTTTTCCCTTTCATAGCCTGTGCGAGTTTCGACTGAAAAGAGAGAATATGCTTATCCGGGTTGGCATCCCAAGGCCCCAAAAGCGTATAGATCACTGATTTACCTTGCTTATTGGAACAGGTGACAATCGTTCCAACCCCCACCTCTTCAATGGACACATCATGTACAGAGATAACCCTTGCGCACTTAAGTTGATCTGAAAGGAGTTTAAGCTCTGCTTGCAAACGGTCTCTTTTCTCAAGAGCTGCCTTGAATTCAGCATTTTCTCTCAAATCTCCATGAGCTCTTGCCGCTTCAATCTCTTGGGCATTAGCCACAGATTCTACCGTTGCAATTCTTTCGATATTTTTCTTGAGATTGTCATACCCCTCTTGCGTTGTCCAAATCACATCAGAGGCATCCGTTGCTTCCTGTTTTTTCCCCTTACCCAATGCCGGGTAAACAACTTCCGCAAGCGCTTGAAAAATTTTCTGATCGTGATCGGCTAAACTATGGCACTTGGAAGCCAAGAGAATAAATTCTTTTACCTCTTCTTGGCTGGCCTGTTGCATCATTTGTCTTACAAGAGCAAACCTGCCATCTGTAATTAAGTGCAGGATTTTTTTGACAAAATCTTTGCCGTAGCTTTTATGCTCGATTGCAGAAAGGAGAGTGAGCAATCCTTCGAAAAATCGGATCTTTCCCTCTCTTTCATTAAAGGGAACAGCTTTCTGGGTCTGCAATTTTTGAAAATACCAAAGGAAAGTCTCCGGATGTTTTTCCGGATGCGCATATAAATCGGAAAGACAATTCTTTATAGAAGAATTTTCCTGAGCTAGCAACTCTGTCAACAAGTAATCTTTAATGGATCCTGCATCGATTTGAAAAAGCAAATTCAGGAATATTTTCTCCCAATCAGAGCGGTGTTTACGCACTTCCATCAATGCTTTTTTCTTAAAAGCTTGCACATCGAGTACCTCAATGAGAGCCTCAATAGAAGAGCTTTGCTCAATCATCTCGTTCAATTCAGGACTTACTGCTCCATCTAACGTTTGCTTTAAAAACAAAAGCTCCATGCGGTGAGGAGGCGTTGTCTCATTATGGGAAAGAGCCTCTTGCACTTTAGAAAGAGCTAGTGCCTTTAAATCCTCATGCTTAAATGCGTCAGCAAAATCGCGCTCTGCAGAATAGAGAACCTGTATCAGATCTGCTGTTTCTAACGGGCGCTCAAGTGAACTTTTCAGACGATCTTCATGTGTGATCCCCTTTTTATGGAGGACAAAAGGATCTTTGAGATCTGCGGGAGCTGAAACCAAAGTGTCTTTTTTAAGTTTAGAACGAGCGGCTTGCCACCATTTGGCCCACTCTTTTTCCGGAATCACAAGCTCGCATAGCTCTTCCTTAATTTCCGCTGCAGTCTTAGGCCCTAAATCTCTTAACAAAAGATGCATCACAGAAAGGGGGTCTTCCTTCGCTCTTTTTTCCAATGCATCAGCTGACCCAAATCGGAGTGCAAGAAAGTGTGTTTTAGGAATGGGGACAAGCATCTTAAAAGCCGTTGCGAATGACATCTCTTTTTTTCCGGGAACGCAGTCAAATTCTAAAGTCACCTGCTCTCGCAAGAACGAGACATCTAAAATCTCTCCAACACCCCAACCGCCCTCATGAAAGACGTAATTTCCTTTCGAAAAATGAGAGAGCAGCTCGTAATGCCCTAAAACACCTTGGATTTTTTCTTTGCTTCTAAAACCGATGATCTTAAGCTTTTCAGAAAAATTCTTCTCATGGCCATAGTGAGTGGTTAGATAGTTTTGCACAAGGAGCGTTAAAGTATCACTAGATGTTGTGGCAAGATCGACAATCAAAAGAAGAATATCATGAGAGTGAGGAGAAGTGGTAGGGACAGTTTCCCAAAGAGGCAAGATCCTCTCGACCTCTCGTCCGAAAGGCTCTGCAAACTCGGAGCCCTTGATCAGCTTTAAGATGTCGATGAGCTCGTCTGTATCAAGCTCGTCTCCTTGACAGTACTCTTCCCAAAGCTTTAAGATATTAGGGTAATTGCGATGGGCAACAGCTGCCTTAAAATCTTTTAAGTAACTCATGGAAAAGCCTGTGGTTTATTCGAGGGGAGTATACATCCCCTTCGAATTAAACTCTAGGCCGACCTTGCTGCGAATCCAAAGTTCCATGTATCTGCTATGCCGTTTTTAATACCGGTGACTTTTCTCGATAGCCAGTTAGAGGATGCTTCCTCATATGAGCGGTTGGTCACAACGTATTCGTAAGTGGCTTGATTGATTCTTTCGGGGGTCAAAGAAGTAGAAAGACAATAATTGAGATTTCGCAAATAACGAATCAGCCCTTCTATGCTTCTTCCGCTAAACCCTGCTGTTTGAGAAGCAATGCGGCGCATAATTTTAGGGGTGAACACCTTTTCCCTTACAGCCCTCTCCTTTCTGCTTGTAAATTGTGCCTTTACATATTCTTCTACCATCTTCTCTCTAGAATCAGTATCCGGATTGCCGACATACACCACTCTTGAAAAACGGCTCAGAGCCGCAGAATCCAACATTCCCTTTCTGTTTGTGGCTCCAATAATCATCACATCGGAGCGGGGAGAGCCTGTGAAGGCCAGAAACTCTGCGAGCAGCTCTTCTCTTGCCAGGTTGCGCCCTAATGATTCCCGCTTTCTTGCTCTGGCTTCAAGGAATGCATCGATTTCGTCAATGAAGAGCACCAAAGGACGGGGCCTATAGGCATACTTACCAAAAGTCAAGCCCCATGTAGCCCAAGAAAAGAGTTTCATTTTAAATCCGGGGGCTCCAAAATTTAAAATTTCTTTCAATCTCTTGCCCTGCTTTCCGTCGATCTCCGACATCAAGTGAGCACCCGACATCGCAATGTAATTGCACCCCGAATCTATAGCAATCTTTTCTGCTATCATTGTCTTACCCGTTCCAGGGGGGCCTTCAAGGAGCAGGTTGGCAAATCCTCCTTCCCCTTCGTTTTTTACCTTTTGAATCCACTGACTGAAAAAACTAAACAATTCGTCTATTTTTTTATTAAAAACAGGGGCTACTCTATAAGGAAAAAAGTATTGATACAACTTATCCCCAAAACCCAAGTTATCTCTACAAAATTCTACCTTCCCCTTAAAGAATGCTCTTAGTCGAGCTGTTATACCACCCAATACAACCGTCAGCGGAGTCACCTTACGATATCTTGTTGTAAGATCGGGAAGCTTTTCTTTGGGGAAAAACGTATAAACATAATAGCCGGTGAGCAACTTTCCTACCCAATTAAGCTCCCAAAAAAACGTCGCGGCTCCTCTCACTCCCACACTCAACACAACGCTTGCCACTTTAGATAATACAGAACTTGCCAGCTGAACAGGGGCATTTATGAACTCGTTAACAGCAGAGCTTCCCGCATTAAGTGCAGGTTCTAATACATTCACTACAGCTGCATAAATGATCTGAACAACAGCCCAAGCGGATGCGTCTACAGCAGCTTTTGCTCCATATTCAATAGGAGCTTTCACAATCCCTGCCCCCGGAATACTACCTAAAATCCGGAAAATACTCATAGCAAGCAACACAACTGCTACTGTGGAAGCACTTTGTCTAATTTCTTTCAAAATACTGACAACTCGTTTGCTCCCCGGAATAAAACGAATCCCGGTTTCTGTAAGAGTTTTAAAGACAGAAAAAGCAGTGTTAGCAACGGCCCATAGACCTTTCCTTGAGATGTGACAAGCAGGGGATCCCCAAACTCTTTTTACCCGATTCAGAGCAGATAGACCATGAGGCACTTTTCCCGCCACATACTCAACTCCTCGCCCAGCTAGAGACAAACCCTTTTCACACACCATGCTTTTGTTAACAGCATCACACACTTCATTGATTCCTTTTACTAACCCGCTGCCAAGCGCCCCTATAGACGATTTAATAGCTTGCCCCGTGATGAAGGACGCCCCCTGTCTTGGAACATTGCCATGCAACGACTCAGGATGAGCCTCCCGTATGCGCTGTATCATGCTATCCGACTCGGATTGTAATACTGCAAGTGGATCTACAGGGTTAACCATTTTAACACCTTTAATTATTTAATATATTTTAATACATACAATTTTACATTATTTTTTTATAAATTCAAAGACTTTTTTCCTTAAATCCAAACTGATCAAGGATTCAAATTTTTATTTGCATTGAGTTTAAAGAAAGAGAGGTCAACAATGAGGTTTTCTTGAGCCTAAAGATAGCAATAAATTATTTAATGACACGCGAAGAGGTCTCTATGGAGCATTATGAGGAGTTTACAGAACAGCAATTAAAAATTTTAGAACGATACGTTACCAGCACCACCAGCAACGTCTTTGCTCTACGCAACCTACCGGAAGTCATCAAAGGAGCTCTTTTTTCCAGATATTCTAGATCCAGTTTAGGCTTAAGATCCTTATTATTAAAGGATTTTGTGCTGAATGAAGAGACAGCTTTTAATGCTATTCTAGGGGGAAGCCGCGAAGAAACCGATGTCGGCGATCAGGCCATTGCTATCAAAAAAGCACAGAATTTCTACGATCGGATCTTAGATGGATATGGCGATGACTCTATCGGAGAATTAGGCGGAGCGCATCTTGCACTCGAAAACATCTCCATGCTAGCTGCCAAACAAGTAGAAGATTGCCGAATTGGGGGATCTCCTTTAGAAAAATCGACACGCTATATCTACTTTGATCAAAAATGCGCGGGAGAATACCTATTCTATAGAGAGCCTATTTTAATGGCCTCGGCTTTTAAAGATGTCTATGTGCGCACCTGCAATCTTTTGTTCGACACCTATTCGACACTTATAGCCCCTCTTACAGAGCTTATGGAGAAAAAGTTTCCAAAAGAGCACGACGTATCCAAGGTTGCCTATACAGCTGCGCTTCGCGCGAAGGTGCTCGACTGCTTAAGAGGGCTGCTACCGGCAAGCGCTCTTACCAATATGGGAATGTACGGTAATGGAAGATTTTTTGAAGGGATGCTGCAAAAACTCAATGGGCACAATTTAGCAGAATTGCAAGATGTGGGACGCAAGTCTTTTCAGGAGCTTTCAAAAATCATCCCCTCTTTTGTCAGAAGAGGAGACCCTTGTCACAAGCACTACCAAGGGTATGCGCAGTTCAAAGAGCAAATGGAAACGGATTTAAAACTACTGGCCGATCGCCACACCTATTCTTTGGCCAAGATGCACCATGCAGGCGTGCGCATGATTCAGTACGATATCGATAGCCCATCGAAAGTTGCTGCGGCTTTGCTTTTTGAACAAAGCGATGTGGGTCTCTATGAGCTGCAGGAATATTGCAAAACTCTTTCTTCAGATGAGCTACAGCGCATTTTAGAAGCCGCTGCCAATTTCAGAGAAAATCGAAGGCACAAATCTCCGCGCGCCTTAGAGCACGCGGTCTTTACTTTCGAAATTGTGGGCGACTTTGGCATGTATCGCGATCTACAAAGACACCGTATGCTTACGCAAGAGCGACAACTTCTCACTTGTAACTTAGGCTACTTTATCCCTTCAGAGATTGTGGGAACTGAAATGGAAGAAAAATATAGATCTGCGATGGATGAAGCCAAAAAAGTGTATGACATGATCGCAGAAGAGCTTGTAGAAGAGGCTCAGTACGTGGTTCCCATGGCCTATAACTTGCATTGGTATTTTCATGTGAACCTAAGAGCTTTGCAATGGCTCTGCGAGCTGCGCTCTGCGCCGGCCGGTCACCCGACATACCGTTTTGTAGCACAAGAGATGGCAGCTCAAGTCTCTAAAGTGTTTCCCGCATTCGAGCGATTTTTTAAATTTGTCGATTATGAAGGACATGCTCTCGGCCGTTTAGGGCAAGAGATTCGAATCATGGAAAAACGACTAGCCAGGAAAGAGGGATGAAAGGGAAGGGAAGCGTTTTTGGGGGCATTCTTTTAATTGGGGGTAGCTGCATTGGAGCCGGAATGCTAGGGCTTCCCATCCTCACAGGTCTTTGCGGATTTTTTCCCTCCATTATTCTACTGCTTGTAGGCTGGCTTTTTATGACAGCTACAGCCCTTCTTCTTGTAGAAGCAAATGGCTGGTTTGCGCACCCTGTACACCTGTTATCAATGACTCAGAAAACCCTGGGGAAAATCGGCCGAGGGATCTGCTGGGCCACTTACCTTTTCCTTTTTTATGCCCTGCTCGTTGCCTATATTTCAGGAATTGGCAGTCTCTCTTCCACTTTTTGGACAGGAATTACACCCTGGGCAGGCAGTCTACTCTTTGTTTTACTCTTTGGTTGGATGATCTATCTGGGTACACGGAAAGTCGATTTGTTTAACCGCTTTCTTATGATTGGAAAAATCGGATTCTTTGCGCTCCTTGTGCTAGCAGGGGTTTTCTATATCCGGCCTACATTCTTGCTAAGAGTCGACCCCTCATACATGACAGCGGCCCTTCCCCTCCTTGTCATCTCTTTCGGTTTTCACAATATGATCCCTAGCTTGACATCTTATTTGAAGGGAGACCTGAAACGGGTCAGGCTTACCATTATTGGCGGTAGTTTGCTTATTTTAGCTATCTATCTTATCTGGGAGATCGTTGTCCTTGGCATCATCCCTTTAGAAGGAGAAAATGGACTTTTGATGAGTCTTTCCCAAGATAGAGAAGCATCGCAATCTATTGCAGCCATCTTAAAAACTCCAGCTGTGTCTCTCTTTGCTCAAGGACTTGCTTTTTTTGCCCTGCTTACCTCATTTCTTGCCCAGTCATTGTCCCTTGTGCACTTTTTGGCAGACGGACTTAAGGTAGACTATAAGCGACAAGAAAAATGGTGGTTATGTGCGCTTGCACTACTGCCTCCTTTGGCTTTGGCCATCAGCTATCCGCAGTTGTTTTTTAAAGCACTCAATTTTGCAGGAGGGATCTGCGCTGTTATCTTATTTGGGATTCTTCCTGTAACTATGATATGGATCGGTAGATACAAAAAAGGATCGAAAGCTTCCTACCAGCTCTTTGGCGGCAAGATCTCTTTGGTGTTGATCTTTCTATTTGCTCTGTTTATCCTCGGTGTACAGCTCCAATCAATGTTATAATGAATCTTCAAACTACACTTACCCCCAAAGGGGATCAGCCGGCTGCAATTGAGGCTCTATCTGAAGGAGTCTTATCAGGTAGGCGCGCCCAAGTGCTTTTGGGAGTCACCGGCTCCGGCAAGACGTTCACAATGGCAGGAATCATTGCCAAAGTAAATCGCCCCACATTAATCATCGTCCATAACAAAACTCTGGCCGCCCAACTCTACCAAGAGTTTAAAACTTTCTTTCCAAACAATGCCGTAGAGTATTTTGTCTCCTACTACGATTACTACCAACCGGAAGCCTACATTGCCAGAACCGACACCTACATTGAAAAGGATCTTGCGATTAACGATCAGATCGATCGGATGCGCCTGTCCGCCACGCGCTCGCTGCTTGAAAGAGAAGATGTGATTATTGTGGCCTCTGTCTCCTGTATCTATGGCTTGGGACTGCCTGAATATTACAGTCAGATGCTTTTACACATGGTTCTTGGAGAAAAAAGAAGACGTGATGAGATGCTCCTTCACCTTGTTCAGATGCACTATAAGAGAAGCGATTTAGAACTTGCACGCTCTACGTTCCGCGCAAGAGGGGATGTCTTAGAGATCATGCCTGCCTATGAAGAAAAGAGGGGATATAGGGTGGAGTTCTTTGGCGACACCATCGAAAGGCTCTCTGAGATCGACCCTCTTACAGGAAAAGTGTTAAGAAGATTGGATTCCATCACTATCTATCCGGGCTCTCACCATGTCACCCCTGAATTTGTGCGCCTGTCTGCAATCGATAGCATCAAAGCAGAACTCAAAGAACGTATCGCCTTTTATGAAAAAGAAAATCGACTAGTCGAGCTCCAAAGAATTAAACAAAGAACGACCTATGACCTCGAAATGATCAAGGAGATCGGTTTTTGCAAGGGGATTGAAAACTACTCGCGTCACTTTAATAGACGGCTTCCCGGGATGGCGCCTCCCTGCCTTCTTGACTATTTTCCCAAAGATTTTCTTCTCTTTGTCGACGAGTCTCACCAAACCCTGCCTCAATTTCATGCGATGTACCATGGAGATAGAGCGCGTAAAGAATCTCTTGTTGATTTCGGCTTTCGGCTTCCTTCTGCTTTTGACAATCGCCCCTTAAAATTTGAAGAGGTATACCAGAAAATCCACCAGGTGATCTACGTCTCTGCAACTCCGGGGCCCTTTGAAATTCAAGAAGCAGAAGGGGAGATTGTCGAGCAGATCATCCGGCCAACAGGCCTTCTTGATCCTGAAATTGAAATCAAACCCGCCACCTCTCAGGTCGACGATTGTCTAGAAAAAATCCGGCAAGAAACAGAGCTAGGAAGAAGGGTTCTTGTTACAACACTCACAAAAAAACTTTCAGAAGACTTAAGTCGCTACCTTACAGAAATTGGGGTCAAGGCAAAATATCTACACTCTGATATCGACACGCTAGAAAGAGTCCAAATCATCAATGAGTTAAGACAAGGGATCTTCGATGTGCTGGTCGGGATCAACTTACTAAGGGAAGGGCTAGACATTCCGGAAGTCTCTCTTGTCTGCATCCTAGATGCCGATAAGGAAGGTTTTTTACGGAGTCAAACTTCCCTTATCCAAACCTGCGGAAGGGCGGCTCGTAATGTCCATGGAAGGGTGATCATGTATGCTGACAAAATCACAGATTCCATTACAAAAACCCTCGAAATTACACAACTCAGAAGAACCAAACAAGATCTGTATAACAAACAACATGGAATTGTTCCTCAATCTGTAAAAAGAGAACTTATTCAAGATCTGGCTCAAACTTTTGGAGAAAAAGAAGGAACACCTCCTATTCTTACCGCCAAAGCTCTCGAAACCACCATTGCTGCCCTAGAAAAAGAGATGAAACTGGCCGCCAAAGAGTGGCGCTTTGAAGAAGCTGCCAAGTTAAGGGACAAGTTGCAGCATTATGAGAAATTGCGTATGCTCGAAGAAAATTTATGATCATTTCTCTAGAGGAACTAAGAAAAAAACAGCACTTGCTCCTTTTTCTTTTTGTTGCTCTTTTTTGTACACTCCCTTTTCAAAAGCTCATCAAAGGATGCCTGGGTAGAATTGCCAGTAGTTGGATTCCTCATGACTTGCCCCTTCCCGACTATTTTACAAAAACTATTCCCCTTTATCTTTCTGACCTCTGGATTCTGCTCTTCATCATCTGCTTGGGAGCCCTCTTTCGCTCTCATCTTGTCTGCTGCTTGAAACAAAAGGTAGTGATCACGCTCTTTTGCTTTCTCGGGGTGAGCCTATTATCGATCTTGTTTTCTAAAGCGGCCCATTATCCCTTGCAGTATGTACATCTTTTGCACTTTGCCCTTTACCCTCTCCTTTTTGCAGGAATTTGCGCTCTATATCCTCTATTTGGATTGCAATCTCTTGTAAGGGGTTTTGCCTTTGGGCTCATGCTACTTGGCACTTTTGAAGCCTCTATCGCGATATTGCAATACATGCTGCAATCGCCTTGTGGACTCGAAATGCTAGGCGAATTACACCCTAACCACTTCTGTTTTGCCAAAGAAGGAACAACAATCCACCTCTTTGGGAAAACGGCTACGGGGCCTCTAATGCGTGCTGCCGGGACCTTCTTGCATCCTAACATCTTAGGCTGCTTTCTCTTTGCTTCTTCCCTTTCAACTCTCTATCTGAAAAGAACCTCGGGGTTCCTTGTTCTCTTTTTCTTACAGTGGATGGGCCTTTTCGCTACATTCTCCCGTTCAGCTCTGCTTGCCACAGCGATTGCTTTTCCCCTCTTTTTAGCTCTTTTAGCTTATAAAAAGATGATACCACGCTACCTGTTCATCAAATTAGGAACCCTTTTTGTTTGTCTTGTTCTGATCTTCTTGCCGGCTCTGAAATCTCGAGGGGGTATTTTCAGCTATGAAGGCACTGTAAAAGCAGCCGACCAAGAGAGAATCCACTACAACAAAATCGCCCTTAATCTCTTGCAAGAACACCCTTGGTTTGGAGTGGGGCACAACAATTTTCAGCTCTATTCTTCCTATACAGATCCCAGCATGCCAGGACACACTTTTTTCTCTAAGGTGCACAACATTTACCTGCTTGTTGCCTCAGAAACGGGTCTTTTAGGTCTTGGTTGTTTTCTTTTTTTTCTCTTTCAACTCTTCTTTCCCTTGGCACAAAACTGGACTTTGGAGAGAATCTTTCTTTTCTCCCTCTTCTTGGGACTGCTTCTGATTGGAGGGTGCGACTTCTTTTTACTTTACAGTGCACCGGCCTGTGTCTTATTCTTCTCGACAGCCAGCCTTCTCTTCTTATCGAAACAAAGGAGTTTTCTTTGATATTGTCTATTTGTATTCCTACTTACAATCGCGCCGAACTAATTAAAGAGACATTAGACAGTATCATTCGAGAGTTAGAAGAAGGTGTTGAGGTCGTTGTATGTGATAACGGGTCTTCAGATCACACAGAGAAGGTTGTAGATTCTTACCGCTCGAAAATTCCCCACCTTCTTTTCTTCCGTTTTCCTGAAAATCAAGGAGTCGACCGTTGCTTTCTTAAATCGATTGCAATCGCAAAAGGTGCTTATTGCTGGCTTATGGGAAGCGATGATCGACTTGAGCCTGGGGGAGTGCATCGCATCTTGCACATCTTAAATACAGTTCCCGATCTTGCTGGAATCAGCGTTAATGTAAAACCTTACGATGCCCTGTTTCAAAAAGCATTAATTGTAAGAAAATCTCCTCCATTTCCAAACGATTGTTTGATCGAAAAATTCTCCCTATTTTTTCCTAGCCTCTATCTTTATGCCGGATATCTGTCTGGGCAGGTTGTAAAGCGGGAATTATGGCAAGACATTGTCTCTACAAAGCCAGTCTCTCAATTTTTCAATTGCTACTCGCTTGTATACATCATTACAAGCATGTTTGAGCGCAAGACGCGTTGGTTCTATATTCACACACCCTGTGTAGGTTATCGAGCAGATAATGACTCCTTCTTAGATCGGGGGGCTTTTAGAAGATTAGTGATCGACATCAAAGGGTTTTCCGACATCTTAAAAGCATGGTTTCAGCCCAAGGATATTTTATACAAAAAAACAATGGATGCCCTGGCCCAAGTGGATATCACCTGGCGACTACTTAGAGCTAGGACAAGCGGTGCCGAAAAACAATTCTGGAAAAATTCTTGGTTTCTTTGTTGGCAACATTACGCACATCGACCCGTGTTTTGGCATCGACTCGTTCTTTTTTTCATACTTCCATCCTTTTTCTGGAAGGGTCTGCGATTTTTGTATAGGCAAACAATCAAAAGTGAACCCAGGCCTTAAGGACGGATTCCTCACGGAGGAAGGATGAAAAGTTATCTTGTGCATAACAAAAAGGCGCATCTTTTACTTAAAGCTGTGGATGCTATCCTTTCCTGTTTCCCTACAAAAGATCTTCCAGCCCCCTTAAAGATCGAAAAAATTCTTCTATGCAATGGAGCGCACCTAGGCGATGTCATCCTCTCTACATCGGTACTCCCTCTGATCAAAACAGCCTACCCAGATGCAAAAATTGGCTTCCTTGTGGGTAGTTGGGCAAAAGAGTTGCTGTCAGACCACATGCTTGTAGATTTTGTCCATCTTCTGGATCACTGGAAGCTCAACCGCTCTCCTTTGGGTAAAATTAAAAAAATAAACACCTATTTCCGAAACAGACGACAAGTCATTGCTGAAATAAAAAATCAAAAATACGATCTTGCTATCGACCTATACCCCTTTTTTCCCAATCACGTCTCTATACTGTATGCTGCCCATATCCCTATAAGAGTGGGGTATACCTCTGCTGGATGGGGATGTAGATTAACACATCCTATTGACTGGCTCCATAGATCAGAACACATCTTAGACCATTTTCTAGACTTACTTCATGCTGTCAATATCGACGCCAAAACAAGTGCCCCCTCTCTGATCTATCGAAAAGCATTGCCCAAGGCCGATCTGCCCCCATCTTATGTAGTATTTCACATGGGTGCTGGTGACCAAAAAAAGGAGTGGAATCCTCTGAAATGGAGAGCTGTTTTAAAAGAATTTACATCTCTAGACAAGAGAGTGATCTTTACAGGTCTTGGAAAAAGAGAAAATGAACTGATCCAAACAGTAATGGGCAAGGATCTTCCTGCAATTAATTTGTGTAATGCATTAACAATAAAAGAGCTTATCTCGGTGATTCAGCATGCTGAATCTGTTGTGTCTGTCGACTCTGCTGTGGCACACATTGCATCTGCTTTCTCTATTCCTACAACTGTGTTGTACTCTGGGATCAATGATATAACACTGTGGCGCCCTCTTAACCCCAACTTAAAAGTTGCCTTCTCATCCCCCCCCTGCTTCCCTTGCTTAAAAAAGGGAGGATGCGCATCCATGGAATGCATCCAAAACATTGAGGTCTCAGACGTATGCCGTGGCTTGTAGCAAGTAGTGGATGGGTGGCAAGGGGACTGGGAGTACTATCTCGACTTCTGATCATGATCTGGTTTTTAGATTACCTCGGAGAGGATTCATATGCAGTCTTTGCGGTACTGCTCTCCTTAGAAGGATGGTTAATGTTAACCGATTTTGGACTGGGATCTTCTGCTCAGAATCAAGTATCTGTTGCAACAGCTAAGCAGCAGCTAGAAAAAGCTGCTCTTGTTCCCATTGCTCAACTGAGCATACTCACCTTTTTATCATCTCTGTTGTTTATTTCTCTTCTTTTTCCTTGGATCCATGCCTTCCTGAATAAAAATACCACCTGCGGGAAAGCAGGACTTTTACTTGCCGTATTGGGTTATTGCTTGCTTGCTTTGGGATCAATTGCTTATCGAATTCTGTATGCGAAAAACAGAGGAGTCCTTGTCCACATCATCCAAGGGGCTGCATTCTGTTTAACCATAATAACAGCATTTCTATTGAAACACTTTTATTTTGGAGAATATCGCCTTTTTTTAGCCTTAATCACCGTGATTGTGATTCCCTGTGTTTTTTCTCTAGCTACATTTTTTAAAATCTTTGGAGTGAAATTTCTAAAAGAATATTGGGATTGGGAGGCCATACAGGCTCTTGTAACTCCCGCCCTTAAGTTTTTTATATTTGGCCTAAGCGCAATTGCAGTGCTTGGCATCGATTATATCGCACTTGCTCGTTACACAGATTCCAAAACAATTGTACTATATCATATCATGTCAAAGCTATTTTCTGGTTTCTTTGTAATGCATGGCTCCTTTATGCAAGCAATCTGGCCTGTCTGTAGCGAGAATATAGCAAAGGGGAATACGGAAAAAGTGGCCAAAATACTTAAAAAATGCTGTCTCTATGGAATACTCTTCATTAGCTCCGTGACTTGTTTCCTGTTACTTGGATCTTCTACACTCTGTTCTCTTTTTTTCTCCAAGCCCCTGTCTCTGCCGATAGAGGGCATTCTTCTTCTAGGTCTTTATTATATCATCCGCACTTTATGCGATCCTTATGCTATGGTACTGCAAAGCATGAATCGACTCACGCCTCTTCTGATTGGGGTACCTTGTCAGGCACTAGTTGCAATCATCTTTCAAATCTATCTTGTGCAGTTTTATGGATTATATGGCGTTATTATTGGATTAATATGCTCTTATCTATGTACAGTATCTTGGCTACTTCCTTTTTGCGTATATCGAAGGACACTGTTTCATAGAAAATAGAGCGCCATGGGTATTCTCTTTGCTGTACACTTTTGTTTTTTTAAATTATATAATCTCTAAATCGGTATGAACCGGAGCACCTATGCTGTGTATTGATGCTAGAATGCTCTATGCAAGTGGGATTGGGACTTTTCTAAAAAACTTGATTCCGTTCTTTGATAAAAAGAAGACAATCCTTTTGATTCGTAACCAAGATCTTCAACTAGCGCCCCGCGGCTATCCTATTATTCTTTGCACCTCATCTATTTACTCTGTAAAAGAACAGATAGAGCTGCCTTTTAAAATTCCCACATGCGATCTATTTTGGTCTCCTCACTACAACATTCCTATCTTACCCGTTGCCGCAAAACATAGAGTTGTCACAATCCACGACGTAGCTCACCTTGCATTTAAAAATTCCCAAACATGCCTGCAGAATAGGTATGCCAGATTCATGTTAAAGCAAGCTGTGAAAAAGTCGGATTTCATCACAACAGACTCTTTGTTTTCTCAGAAGGAAATAGCGCGTTATTTATCAGTAAACCCTCAACAAATTCAGGTGATTGCAGCTGGCATTGACTGCAAGCGATTCAAAGCAACAAGTCAAACCCTCAAAACATTTACAGATAAATACAAGCTACCCGAAGAATTTCTTCTATTTGTTGGGAATTTGAAACCTCATAAAAACCTCAAGCTTCTTGTTGAATGCTACCGAGAAAACACCTCTCTTCCCCCCCTTGTTGTCGTGGGAAAAAGGGAAGGACTCCTCACAATAGATCCTGTGCTAAAACAGGTCACAGCGGAAAAGATCCGCTTTGTTGGGCAAGTAGAAGACAATGAGATTCCCCTATTTTATCAAACAGCTTCCCTCTTTGTTTTTCCCTCCTGTTATGAAGGATTTGGGCTACCGCCCTTAGAGGCCATGGCAAGCGGCTGCCCTGTCATTGCCTCTTGCTCTGCCAGTATTCCTGAAGTGTGTGGGGACGCAGCTGTTTTATTGCCACCGAGCACCCCCCATTTGTGGGTGCAGAAGATCATGGAAGTGATGAAAGATCGCACTTTAAGAGAAGAGCTGATCGCAAAAGGATTTAAACAAGTAGAAAAGTATCGATGGGAACAGACAGCAGCGACATATCAAGAATTATTCTTGCGTCTCTCTTGAAAAATATGGTAGCTTTTCTCCTATGAAAAAAACTGCATTGATTACAGGGATTACAGGCCAAGATGGTTCATACCTTGCGGAACTGTTAATCGAAAAGGGATACGAAGTGCATGGTCTTGTGCGCAGATCTTCTCAAAACAACTTAACAAGACTCTCCTCTCTTCTCTCTTCTCTTGTTCTACATGAAGGGGATCTGACCGATTCTTCTAGCATTCAACGCATTGTAGATGAAGTGCAACCAGATGAGGTGTATAATTTAGCTGCAATGAGTCATGTGAAGGGCTCTTTTGACATGCCCGAATATACAGCCGATGTGGATGGCCTTGGCGCATTGCGCCTTCTTAATGCGCTGCGATCAAATTGCCCCCATGCTAGGTTTTACCAAGCCTCGACATCTGAGCTCTATGGGAAGGTAAGAGAAGTTCCCCAAACGGAAACAACTCCTTTTTATCCACGATCTCCCTATGGAGTTGCCAAACTGTATGCTTACTGGGCAGTTATAAACTACAGAGAAGCGTATAACCTCTATGCATGCAATGGGATCTTGTTCAATCATGAAAGCCCCCGCAGAGGAGAAACTTTTGTTTCAAGAAAAATCACGCTCGCTGTTGCCAAAATCGCGCTCGGGCTCCAACACAGACTCACTTTAGGCAATCTAGATGCAAAGCGGGACTGGGGTTATGCCAAAGATTTTGTTGAGGGCATGTGGCTCATGTTGCAACAGCAAATTCCTGATGACTATGTACTGGCCACGGGCTACACAACAACTGTAAGAGACTTTGTAGATCTCTCTTTTAAACATGTGGGGATCACAATCGAATGGAGAGGGCAAGGTGTAGACGAAAAGGGATTTGATGCTAATTCTGGCGAGCTGCTAGTGGAAGTGTCTCCTGAATTTTTCCGCCCCTCAGAAGTTGATTTACTGATTGGCAGCCCTGCGAAAGCAAGGAAAAATTTGGGGTGGGAGCCAAAAACCACTCTTCCCGAGCTTGTTCATATGATGATGGAATCAGATCTTACCCTGGCAAAAAACGCTCTTCTCTATTCTGTATAATATGATCAAAAGTGCCGTTGTCAACGACTGGCTAGTCACCTTAGGAGGAGGAGAGAGAACACTTGCTGCCATTTTAGACGCATTGCCTTCTCCTCTCTATACACTTCTCTATGATCCTTCTGTGCAAAAAGAGTTGTTAAAAGAAGGCATCATCCACCCTTCATTTATCCAAAATCTTCCCTTTTCTAAGAAAAAATACCGCTATTATCTTCCTCTATTTCCTTTTGCGATAGAGCAATTTGATTTAAGCGAATACGATCTTGTCTTATCTGTGTCTCATGCAGTTGCAAAAGGGGTTCTTACACAACCCCATCAGTTGCATCTATGCTACTGCTTTACCCCTATGCGCTATGCTTGGGATCTGACTCATCAATATTTAAGAGGGATCAAGGGATTGCAAAAAGTGGTAGCCAAGCTCTCGTTGCACTACTTGAGAAATTGGGACATTGCCTCTTTGGGACGCGTGGATCATTTTGCTGCGATCTCTTCCTACATCGCAAGACGTATTGACAAGGTATACGGAAAAAAAGCCACCGTCATCTACCCACCTGTCGATGTGGATAAGATTGCTTGTATAGAAGAAAAAGAGTCGTTTTATCTTGTTGTCTCCCGTTTTGTTCCCTATAAAAACATTGATCTTATCGTCGAGGCTTTTTCTCACTATCCACACAAAAAGCTTGTTGTTATTGGAGAGGGTCCTGAAGAAAAGAAAATCAAAGCAAAAGCTGGAAAAAACGTAGAATTCCTTGGATTCCAATCCGATGAAGTCGTGCGCAGTTTGATGGGAAAAGCCAAAGGGTTTATCTTTGCTGCAGAAGAAGATTTTGGCATTGTTGTCGTGGAAGCCCAAGCTGCAGGAACGCCTGTGATAGCCTTGGGAAAAGGAGCTGCCTTAGAAACTGTTATTCCAAACAAAACAGGCCTGTTTTTCAAGGAGCCTACAGTTTCTTCTCTCTCTGAAGCCATCGCCGCATTTGAGACAAAGAGGTTTGATCCTCAAGAGATTGCGGCATGGGCGGCACGGTTTAGTAAAGAGCGATTTACAAGAGAATTTAAAGCATTTGTGCAAAAAAAATGGGAGGCTTTTGATGAAGTGCGTCATTCTAGCTGCAGGTAGCGGTACAAGACTCTGGCCTCTTTCCCGATCTACTATCCCTAAGCAGTTTCTCCATTTTGGAGATGAAGAGACTCTTTTGCAAAAAACAGTCCGCAGATTCTATCCTGAAGTTCCTATCGAAGATCTTCTGATCATGACACATCAGTCCTACTATCACCTTGTAAAAGCGCAGTTGCGCTCGATAGATCCTCTTTTAGAAAAACAAATTTTTCTCGAGCCTGAAAAAAGGAGCACAGCGCCCGCAATCTGCCTTGCGATGAAATATCTTTCTGAACAGCCAAACTTTTCAAAAGATGAGTGTATCCTTGTCTGCCCTTCAGATCATCTGATTGGATCCTCTTCTGCTTTCCTATCTCTTTTAGAGAAAGCAGAGCCACTTGCTAAGCAAGGACATCACGTGCTTTTCGGTGTGCAGCCTACCTACCCGGAAACCGGCTATGGATATATCGCCAACGAACCGATTGTGCGATTTATAGAAAAGCCGACAAGAGAGCTGGCTGAAGAGTATATTTTATCGAATCAATACTTGTGGAATAGTGGCATCTTCTTGTTTCATTTTGACACTTTTCAAAAAGATCTAAAAGAAGTGGCCCCCTCTTTTGCAGCATTATTTACACTCTCTTTCCAAGAAATGCACTCCAACTACTCTGAATTCCCACAGACTTCCATAGACTACGCTCTCCTTGAAAAATCGAAAAAAAACAAGGTTTTACCTCTCAACACCTCCTGGTCTGACATTGGCTCGTGGGATAGTGTCTATAATCTTTTGGAAAAAGATGAGCAACAGACTGCAAAACAAGGGAATGTCATTTCTCTAGATACAAAACGTTGCCTTATCATCGGGAAAAAACGGCTAGTTTCAACCATTGGAGTAGAAGATCTGATCATTATTGAAACAGGAGATGCTGTTTTTGTGGGCAAACGAGGAGACTCTCAATCCGTGAAAAAAATTGTTGAAGCGCTGCAGAAACAGCATTTCAAAGAATCGACAGAACACCTTACCTCTGAACGTCCCTGGGGCAGCTTCACTGTATTAGAAGAGGGGACTCGCTACAAAATTAAAAGAATCTTAGTCAATCCGGGGGAAAGGCTCAGTTTGCAGCTACACTACCACCGCAGCGAACATTGGGTGGTTGTCAAGGGGACTGCAAAAGTGACGCTTGGCCAAGAGGAAAAATTACTGCACGAAAACGAAAGCGTCTATGTGGAAAAATCCCAAGTGCACAGGCTAGAAAATCCCGGAAAAGTCCCTCTAGAACTGATAGAAGTGCAGGTGGGAGAATACGTAGGAGAAGATGATATTGTGCGTCTTGAAGATATTTATGCGAGAGTATGATGAAATGGCTCTCTGTTTTTTTATGTCTTTTCAGTTCCGGATTTACCAAGGTCTATGACGGCTTTTGCTTTTTTAATGAATTTGAAGTACTCAGAATCCGATTAGAGGAGCTTTGGGATGTTGTAGACTATTTTGTTCTTGTCGAATCCATAGAGACACAAAAAGGGGAGAAAAAGCCCCTCTATTTCTGCGAAAATGCGCATCTATTCGAAAAATACGCAAGAAAAATTATCCCGATTGCTATCGAAGAAACACATCCGGAATTCACAGATTCTTGGGAAAGAGAAAACTACCAGAGAAACCAAATTCTACGCGGACTTGTTGGATGTCAACCAGACGATCTGATTATCATCTCTGATTTGGATGAAATCCCAAGAAAAACCTGTTTTCCTAGTGTGATGAAATATCTTTCTCAGGATGAATGGGGTGTCAAAGAGTTGTACTGCCCACCAAAAGCGATCAGTCTGCAACAAACTCTGTGTTTTCACCAACTCAACAGGATCCCTTATCCGGATAATCCCTGGAGAGATCGGTGGATAGGAACCGTGTTTACAACTTATAAAAATCTCATAAAACACCCTCCCCAATACTTTCGCAACTTCAGAGGGCATTTCCCCTCTTTGCCAAACGCTGGATGGCATTTTACCTGGATGGGTGGGATAGAAAAAATCAGACAAAAGCATGCAAGTGTTGTAGAGGGCAATTCAGCCTGCGTCCATACCTCCGATGAGGTCATACAACAGCAAATAGAAAAGCACCCCGTAGTTCCCATAGACACCTCGTTTCCCCAATATGTCCAGGACAACATCGACTATTTTATTAGTATCGGCTTTATTGCCCCGTATTAGAAAAGAGGTCGAAATGGACTGCTATATAACTAATAGACAAAGAAGTTGGGGTGGGGCTGCCATAGACATGGAGGGGCCCCGTCCCGTAGGGACTGGGGAGGAATGCTCGAGCAGCCGATCGATTCAGATCGCAAAGCAAGATTGCATTTGAGGAGAGCGAAGCGTGGGGGAACAGTGCTGTGCACGGACCCCCGACGAAAATGCGATATGGCGCAGCGAGGTGAATCGCAAGGTGGTCGCGGGCCCCATGGCAAAGCGCATGGGAGCCGACATGTCTATGGCAGCCCCACCTCAACTTCTTTGTCTATACCCAACTGTGCATAAGCAGAAATCAGTTGCTTGACATAAAGATCTATGGAAGAAGAAGAAAAGAGGTCTCTTGCCAGCTTTTTTCCTTCTTTTGCCACTCTTTTGGCCTCTTTATCGTGACTCTTTAACCAAGCGTATACCTCAGGAAGGTCACTGAGATCTTGTTTTACAGGGATAAAGTGCTGATAGGGGACAAGCGCCTTGTAGTACCACTGAATATTAGAAGAGGCCTGCTTGAGCAATACGCTATTTGACAGCAAAATCCATCTACAGCGCGAGTAGGTGCATGAATTTCCATCCACATCGATCAGATACTTATATGCGAAGTGGCTCTGCATGGATTGATGTGGCTTTGTATACTGCTTTAACACTTTTTCCACACTTTCATCTGCCTGGCAGATGAAAGTAAAACTTGCATCCAACCATGCTTTATACTGCTGAGAAAGTAATACAAGTTGCACACGAGGAACTTGTAAATAGTTTTCCAATGAAAGCATAGCTCCAGTAGAAGCCCCCCTCCAAAAAACTAAAGAGTGCTTCTTCTTCCATGGATTTAGCTTAGAAAAACGGCTACAATCAGCAATCAACCCTTCCATTGGAAGAAGGGCTTCAAAATCAGGGATCAAGATCGAAAGAGCCCCCTTCCTTTTGGCAAATGTAAAGACAGGAATCTCTCCGAGCTGTTTTGCAAACACTCCTTCTGATTCTACAGAATCGTGCAACGAAAGGAGAAATGCCGTATCAGGCAGGGCGTGATTTTGAGAAAGGTGATTAAGAAAAGAGCTAACCGCACTTAGTCGAGAAGCACAAGCATCAGACAGCGCTTCAATATGAACACGTCCTCCTGAGATCTCAACCAAGATCAATCCATTGGCAATACCCCTCTGACTTCTCAGCTCTTGAGCAAGCTCTTCTCGACTCCACACTTTTCCTCTGTGGGGTAGAAGATCCTCTTCAATCTGATCTGTCATCCAGTCGGCAAAAAGCCCCAAATGCAGGAATAGGAAAAGAAAAACAAAACGCATTTCTAAAGAGTAACCTTAGCAACGTATTATTCCGAAGTGGATTATTGATCAGAAAACGATCTTTGCATACGAAAAGATTGGTTTAGTAATATGCCGAAGGCCTCTGGTCCGGGATAATTGTTAAACGCCTCTTCCGGTGATGTCCTTCCAATTACAGAGGGAGGACGTTCTAAGGCAACCTCTCTTTTTTTGTGATCTATACTTGCTTCATTAAAGAAATGATAATATTGCCCTCCATAAGAATCGACACAAAACACAAGTTCAGATAAGGAGATTATTTCTTTGCTTTCAATAACACGCTTTAGCTTCGCCAATCGATATTTAATTTCCGCTATTTGACTATCCAATAAAACTTGTCTTTTGGGATTAATCTTTGGTTCTAAATAGTCATACGAGGGATACGGATATGTGTCAGGGTTTATTATCTCTTGCTGAACTTCATAGCCGTGAGAACGTGTCTGATCAAAAATAGTAATACGCTGAGCCCTCAAGAATTCGACAACTGCGTTGACGTCCCAAGAGCTTACTGTCTCTTTTAGAAACTGCATAGTCTCGGCTGAAAAAGGCAGATCCATCCTATCTGTATATTCCGATAAGAAGGGAAGATCTGTAATGGATACAACCTTACTATTAACCGTAAAAGAAGGCATTACTCTATGCTCCGGAAAGCATTGCTCAGTATCCACTGAAATCCCATTCCCAAGAATTGCATCATTTTTGATATCACGAGCCCCAATAGCGATAAGCGCCAAAACAAGAGATGCCAAAGAAGTCTCTGAAAGAGGTCGAGTCATAGGAGAAAGATAGGGCTGCGTCAATCCAATCACACGCCTTAACTCTGCTGTAGTGGATCTCTGTTTAGGATAGGACGCCAGGCGACCCCTCCATGTAGGTACACAAATATCATCCTCATTTTCTAAAGGATTTAAATCTAGATTACACATTACAGAAATCATGCCTGAAGATATATGTGGGACCTTTAAATATTCTGTAGTAACCCTTCCTGCTAAAAGTTCTATGGTGGCCCTTCTACAGCCCACCTTGAAAACAGCCACTTTGTTTCCATTATCTAAGAGCCAAAAGATACCCGCCTTATCGGAAGATTCAACCGTTAAATTCCGCTCCAACAAGGAGGTAAAAAACTCCTGCGTTGTCTGTGCATTCGAGCCAATGCCCAATAAATCCAAATCCATTGGACTCGCCCTTCTTTGCTGCAGGGTGTATTGACAAGCCCCTAATCGATCATAGACTGAAGAATTTTTATTCGAAGGCGTGTTATTAAAATAAAAATCACCCTCCGCCTTAATTACATTATAACTCATAGATCATAATCTTATCATTGATTTCTAAAAAAAACAAGTTTACTTTTTGCCCTAATTTGTGAGATAAAAAAACTTTTAGACATATTGCTTAAGAGACTACTTCCCATGGGTTTGCGTTACAGGCTTTTTCTTTGGATCAGCACCTTGTTTGTTGTGGTAGCCACCTGTTTTTACTTTGTAGAGAACCGGGTAACCCACCGAGAGCTAAAGGTCGCAGAAAGTCAAATGCGAGCTAAGATCTTCGAAAAAGATAAAGAGAGAATGGCGGAACTCCAGGAATTTGTCACTGAATCGATTGCAGAAAGCATTGTTCGGATCGATGCCGTTTTGCACAACATCTTGCGCTTTTCTCCCTTGGCTCTTCGTTTTTCGCCGATTCACGTGAATGAAGAAAAGGGATCTTGGGAAGAATCAGTAGACCTTTTGATCGAATATAAGTGGATCAGTTTTTTACAAAATACAGCGGAAAGCAAAGTCGTTGCCATGATAGCTCCAGGAGAGATGCATGCAAAGGCATTTTATCAAACTCCTTTTGAGGGAAGCCGCGAGATTTTTTGGGTTTATCTAAAGGGAATGGATCACCCCTATTTAGGAATACATATCCCTTATTTTCTCATCAAAGAGTCGTCTACAATAGAAAAATTAGAGCAAGTGCCCGGAGACATTCCGGTGGCTCTGATGCTGTTTGATCCACAGCAATTCAACTGGAATTCGGACAAAGAATGGGGCACTCTTCCCATTCGATGGACAGAGGGGTATGCCCTGAATTTACAAAAATTTTCAGAGTCTATGCATATTGCATCACAAAAAATTAAAGAGGGCGTAAAGCCCCCCTCATTTTCAACAGAAGATCTCGAAAAAAATTGGGAGTCCGCTGCAAACGAAGTAGGATTTACTTTCCCTTCTTCCTTTTTACAATCTCTTCCTCAAGAAAAGATCCTTGAAAAAAGACTTGAGGAGATCGGACTTGGCTATACTCAACTGAACCTGCTCTGGATCTGGGTCGCCCTTTTTGAATCCGGACTTTTTGGAGATGATTTATTTGCTAAAAACGCTCCCTTAGGAATTGGGATGTTCAATCAGGGAAAAGAGGTGGGCTTTGGCATTCAAGGCGATCACGTCTTTCTCTCTTCCGTAGCATTCGACGATGCGGCCTATTACAATCAAAATAAGATGGCTGAGGGGCCAGGTCTTGCAAACTCTTTTGCTCTTATCCCTTTTCATAACCAGCTTTTTTTAGGCAACACAGCGCAGTTTGTAGTCGATGTAGGCAGTCAGGAGAAAAAAGGGTATTTGACCCTTGCCGTTGATACTGATGAACTTCTTTCACAGCTTGTTTTAGCCATCCGAAGAACGGTGGTCTTAACTTACCGAGGACAAGTCTTTGGAGCTTTCGATGAGAAAGGGGGCAAGATTTCAACTCCCCTTCTTCCTTTTGAGAAGATGCAAGCAGAACCGATCGGCCTTGTCGACTGGAAGGAAGAGAGTTACTTTTATATCGATCTACACCCTTTTGCCGATGAAGACCTACATCTTTTTGTCCTGAACCCTGAAAAAGTAGAATTTTCTCTATTAAAGAGCTTAGAAGAGGGAGCCCAATCTGTTGCCAATGTCATCCTGTTTAATATCCATGTAGCAGGTCTTATCGTTCTATTTATTGTCATTTTGATTTTGCATAACGTGTCAAAAAAGATTACAGAGCCGATTGTAGAACTAGCCGATGCAACAAAGCACGTTGTAGATGGGCACTACGACAAAATTATACTCAAAGGACACAAACTTAAACATCGGGACGAGGTGTTTCAACTCTATGATTCTTTCCAAAAGATGATCACAGGTCTAAAGGAAAAAGAGCATGTGAAAGGAATATTAAATAAGGTGGTTTCTTCAGAAATTGCAGAAGAAATCCTCAAGGGGGGAGTACACCTTGGGGGTGAAGAAAAAAAAGTCACTGTGCTGTTTGCCGATATTCGAGGCTTTACCCAAATGACGCAACATCAAAAAGCCTCTGAGGTTATCGAAATGCTCAATACCTGCATGACAAAACTGTCACAAGTTGTCGATAAACATCATGGGGTGATCGATAAATATGTAGGGGATGCCGTCATGGCGCTCTTTGGCGCTCCCGTGACCCATACAGATGACGCACTTAATGCTGTACAAAGCGCAATTGAAATGGTTGAAGCTTTAAAAGAGTGGAATCAAACGCGTAGTGTGCCCATTGAAATTGGCATCGGCATTCATACAGGTCTTGTGTGCGCAGGAAACATGGGAGCGGCTAACCGACTCAATTACACTGTCATTGGCTGCAACGTCAATTTAGCAGCAAGATTGTGCGGCGCAGCCAAACCCATGCAGATTCTAATATCAAAAGAAACTCTAGATGAGGTCAAAGAGAAAGTACACTACGAAACGCTGACTTCACTTTCACTCAAAGGATTTGATACCCCGGTTCCTGTATACTCCATTTCTTCCCAAGGGTAAGAGAGGATCATTGCGCGGATTTCAAGAGCAGACTGCGTGCGATTCACAGCCTCTCGTAAATGGCGCATGCCCTTACCCCCTTTCAAAAACCAGCAGCACACCCGCCTAAAGTCCAGAAGCGCCTTTCTCTCATTTTGATAAGAGAGGATATGGTCGAGGTGCTCAAGAAGGTAGTTTCGATACTGCAAGCCATTTTCAATCAAAGGAGAAAGACCGTCGAAATGGCGATAAATATCTTCTATAAGCCAAGGTTTTCCCATTGTACCACGGGCCAGCAAAACAGCATCACATCCAGTTTCTTTAAACATCCTCTCAACGCTTAAAGGATCAAACCCATCTCCATTTCCAATAATCGGCATTTTCTTCGACGCCTTTTTACAATCTGCAATGTACTCCCAATTAGCTGGTCCCTGATAGGCTTGCGAGCGGGTTCTTCCGTGGATGCACAGAGCTGAGGCCCCAGCTCCTTCGATGATTTGGGTTGCATCTTTGGTGATAATTTGGTTGAAATCCCATCCGGCGCGGATTTTGACTGTCACCGGAATGGAAACTGCGGCTACGAGGTTCTCTACAATTTTCCCCATAAGATCGAGCGCCTTTAATAGCCCGGAGCCACTGCCATCTTTTGTCACCTTATCCACAGGGCATCCGCAATTAAGATCGAGCACATCAAACCCCATCGACTCAATCATCTGAGCGCAAGGGGCTGCAAGCTCTGGCTTACTTCCACACAGCTGCGCTCCTATGGGATGCATCGAAGGTTCGTAATCGAGCATACGCAAAGTCCCACTGTCATTGCGAATGAGGGCATCCATTTTTACCATTTCACAATAGATGAGGCCGGGGCGAAATTGGGATGTCATCTTTCTAAAAGGCAGATCTGAACAGCCGGCCAGAGGAGCACAAAAGATATTGGACGGAAGAGTAATTTTACCGAGAGTAAAAGGTCTTTTTAACATATTAAAGCAAGATGTAGATAAGGAATTGCTCAATGAGCTGCAGAGCAAAAAAACCAAGCAAAGGACTTAGGTCGAGAACCCCGCCAATTGGGGGGATGACTCTACGAAATAAGTTGAGGTAAGGATCTGTATAAAATGCCACAAAGTACATCACCTTATGCCTTGCAATCTTGGGGAACCAAGATCCCACAATACGCACAAGGAGAAAAAGGGTATAAATGAAGCAGACCCAGTGAACAAGGTTGGCCAAAATAAAGCGCATAATTAAAGTCCTAAGTTGATGTTACATTGTACAAGAATCGATAAATACTCACAATCCTTGCCATTTTGTATGGGCTCTCTATACAATATTTGCCATGATATATTGGGGACTTTCCTTAGAAAATGAGGTCTTTAGGGCTTCCGCCTTTCAAAAAAAAGGGGGGAAGTTGTCCCTTGAGACAACGGTAACTTTCCCTTTGAATCCCGAGGGTGTACAGCTGTTTTACAATCACCCGCTCTTTGCATCCAAAAAACCCTATCTACTCTCTTCCTTAATCGATGCAGAGGATCTTTTCATTAGAAAGCTCATCTTACCCCTTAAAAAGAAGGGACAAATCAAAAAAACTCTTCCTTTTCAGTTGGAATCTATATTGCCCACCCCTTCTGTCTATGCGAGCTGTGTACACCTTCTTCCGACCGGCTCCGGGACATCGATCACCCTATTCTGCGTGGAAAAAGAAAAAGTAGACAGAAAGAAAAAGACACTTGAAATGCTAGGACTTAACACCTCGCACCTCTGCTCCGCTCAATCCGCTCTTTTCCGTTTTGCAAGATGGTCATTTCCTGAAGAAAACAGAGTCGTCTGCATTGATGTAAGAAAAAATTTAGTGACATGCTGTGTGATTGAAAAAGAGGAAATCCTTCTTTCCCAAACAGTGCCTCTTGATAATCCTTGCCACCTTGTAGAGGGGATGATCCTGTTTTTAAAACAAAAGGGCATCCTAGAAAAAGATGTAAAATGGCTATGCACAGGGGATCCGATTCTTAAATCTTATATCAAAACAGAAATGCTTAAGACTCCCTATGAAGAAGAGGCTCTTTCTTTAGGGACTTCCCTTGACTATGCTCTTTTTGGTCCTTTAAGTACTCGGTTCTGTGAAAAAAGCTATGCCAAGGAAAAAAAAGGGGGATTGCTACGCTATATCGCAAGCTGCTTAGCAGCAACTGTTGTTCTTGCAATCAGCTCATCTGTTATCATCCACAAAAAAGAAAAAGCAATTTGCGCCCTTATACAAGAGCATATTCCGGGTGTTACCCCATCTACTATCGAAGAAAAATTGGTCCAATGGGAATCCACCTTAAAAGGAAAAAAAGCAGACCCCCTACTTCTTCCTAACGTCCCCAAAGTGACCGATGTCCTTTCTTACCTAAGCACCCACCCTGCTTTGACATCAGATGTTGGGGAAGCAAAAGAGGGAGTAGAGATTCAGTCAATCCATTACCAGTTGACAAAGTTTCCAAAAGTGGGAAACTCACAGATCCCCTATGTTGCGCAGCTAGATATCGACTTAAAATCGGAAGATCCGAGATTAGCAAGGGATTTCCATGACGCACTTCTTAAAGCAGATCCCTTTGTAAACCATAAAAAAGAAATCAAGTGGCACACTCATCATAAGATGTACCATACCTCTTTTGAATTGAGTAAATGGAGCTCTCAATGAAAATTTCCTCTTCATGGGTCATAGCAGCCATTCTTTTTCTCTTCCCCCTTCCGCTACTTATCTACGGAGCTAAAGTTTTCTATAAGCTACAGCAGCTCTCTTTTCTAGAAAGTGAAGCCATTCGGGTCAAAAACAAAGCCCTTCTTTTCCAAAAAAATCAGCAAAAAGAGTCCGCCCTTCTTTCGTCAAGCGACCCCCATTATCTTGATAAACACATCGAGTCACTGCATTTTTTACTTCCAGAAATTAAAAAACTGGAAGCGATTGTCTCAGAAAATCCGGAAAATGAATCGCTCTTCAAAAGACTACAACATTTAAAATCTAAGCAAAACCAATTGCTATTTGCTGAAACAAACACCAACTCTACAGAGCTTTTTAGAGAGGTAGAAGAGGTGCAACAATATAGTGTTGAAATGAACGAAGAAGACTTGAAACGCTTGCTCTGTCTTATTGAAGGAGGTGCGATTTGGCCGTACGGTCCCAAAGAAGGAAAACCTCTTTTTATCATTACTGACTTTAGGCTCACAAAAAAAGATCTTATCGATAAGGAAAAGGTGTTTTCTGTCTCGATGAAATTATTAAAAAAAGAAAAGCTATGAAAAAATATTTCGTTGCCCTCCTTCTTCTTGCCTCTTGCGCTTACAAAGCAGAAGACAGAAGCCAAACTGTCATCAGCATGCAAACAATTGATCGCAACGGCTTCACAGAAACCATCAGTAACAAAGAGCGCCTCAGCTCTTTCAAAGCAACAGACTTTCTCTCTGCTCAACCGTTTCAAAAAGTGCTCCGCGTGTATGGAAAAAATGCAAATGGTCAAACGACCTCGAAAATTACCACTTACCATGACAACGGAGGACTATGCCAATATCTAGAAGCCACAGATGGCAGAGCCCACGGAATCTATAGGGAATGGTTTCCTAGTGGCACTCTGCATATTGAAGCCTGTCTTATCGAGGGCGTTGCTGATGTGCACGAACTTGCTCAAAACACGTGGGTCTTCGATGACAAGTGCTCTGTATGGGATACCTCAGGACATTTGGTTGCCCTGTTTCAGTATAAAAAAGGGCTTCTTGTCGATCGCTCTCTCTCTTTTTTTCCGGATGGAGGAATACAACAAATCACTCCTTATGAACTGGGTCTCATCCATGGCGCTGTACAAACCTTTGCCAAAGATCAATCTCTTATAGAAGAGGTTCACTATGAAAAAGGGATCAAACAGGGACAAGCTATTGCATTCTGGGAAGCTAACAAAAGAAGATACGAAGAGACATATGTGTTAGGCAAGTTACACTCGGGGCTCTACTTTGATCCTGAAGGCATATTGATTGCAGAGGTAAAAGAGGGATCGGGAAAACAGGCTCTCTTTAATGATAAAACCCTTTCAACTCTTGTGACCATTTCGAATGGGATCGTCGAAGGAGAAATCACCGAGTTCAATCCCAACGGAACAATCAAAAGTATCTACCACCTGATCGATGGAAAAAAGCATGGTGAAGAAAAGGAATATTACCCGCACGAAAAAGGCGCTAAGGCCCAAGTAAAACTTCTTCTCAACTGGAACGAAGATAAAATCCAGGGCATCGTTAAAACCTGGTATCCGTCCGGCCAACTTGAAAGTCAGAAAGAGGTGCTCGATAACAAAAAGCAAGGATCCTTCTTTGCTTGGTACAAAAATGGAGACCTCATGCTGACAGAAGAGTATGAAAATGACCTTCTTATTAAGGGAGCCTACTACCAAAAAGGGGATAAAGTAGCGGTCAGCAAAATCGATGCCGGCAAAGGAGTGGCGCATTTGCATAATGCTGACGGGATCTTCTTAAAAAAAGTCCCTTACGACAAGGGAAAGCCTCTACTGTGAAAGCGGAGGGGATTCATCCGGGGTATAATAGAGATAGTTGCCCTCCGGTTGAGATGGGGGGACTGCTTCTTTTTTCTTAGGAGGACACATCCTGTTTCCTGAGCACCCTTGGGAAAGAACGACCGATCCCGTCCCAACGGTATCACATACTCCGTAAGGAGAGCCACCCATACAATACCAAAGGACTGTATAGGGAGTTTTCGAGCGGTAGTTGTCATTAACACTAGAATTGGCCCCTCCATAACTTCCAAATTCTCCGTAAGAATCGGTCCAAACAGTCTCTTTTTGGGATTGGATAATCGTCTCGTTTAAGTAAGAGCCGTCCGACCCTCTAACAACAGCTCTAAGCGTGTAAGGAGAATTATTAATCATCCTCACGCTACCGGCATAGGCAAAGAGTGGAAGTAAACAAATAACCCACCGTTTCATAACAGATCCTTTAAGGTTTTGTAGTCATGGGAGGGTTACCGGGCGTTGTACTCTGTGGAGTGCACACTTTATTTCCCTGACACCCTTGAGCTGTAACCGTCGCACCTGCTGCTACATACCCACAAGAAGCATAAGCACTACCACTCATACAAATCCAATCGATCGTGTAAGGAGCAAGCGTTTCTGAAGGACTACTTGTGCCAAAATTCTGATCGTTATTACTCCACTCCGTAGCATCTCTTGGATTCAAAATAAACTCACCCATCAGAGTCGCATTCGCATCATAGATAAGCGCTTTTAGCGTATATTGGGTGTCATTTAACAAGGTAATAGAATCTGCAAAGGCGCAAGAGAGAAAAAAACAAAATAGCAAAAAGGTTTTCATCGTGTCTCCTCTATGAATGCCCACTTGAGATCCAGCTGCCCGAGCGGAGAAATAACAACTTCTTTCAAGTGAGGTTGAGATAGATATAATAGATTCCAGTAATAAAGGGGAATAATAGGCATCTGGTCAATGAGTATCTTTTCAGCAGCAAAAAGGGTTTCTTTCCGTTTCTGGCTCTCTTTTTCAAGGCAAGCCTGGTCCAAAAGAGCATTATATTGAAGATCTGTCCAATGCGTATTGTTAGAGCCCAAAGGCTGTTTGAAAATAGAGAGGAAATCGAACGGATCGGAAAAATCTGCAATCCAATTCCCGTATGAAATGTCATAATCTGTCTTTGACACTCGATCAAAAAACACCTTTCCTTCCACCGCTTCAAGAACGACAGTGATGCCAAAAAGAGAGCGCCACTCTTCCTGGATTGCTTGAGCCATCAGGTGATTGAGATCTGTTCTTCGATATAGATAACAAATTTGTGGAAATTCTTCCCTGTTGAGTCCCAAGTCCTTCAGCGCTTCATTGAAAAGAACAACCGCTCCTTGGACATCTGCATCTTGAAAGAGGGGAGCTTGAGAAGATTCTAAAAAAGGAGGCAGCAGGCTTAATGCAATCGTTTGTCCCCCTTTGAGCACATGCTCCACAAGAGCTGTTCGGTTAATGGCGTGCCCTAAAGCTTGCCTTATCTTTTGATTGGAAAGGATGGGGTGGTGTGTATTAATTCTGAGAAAATAAGTTCCAAGCCCTTCTTCCTTTTGCAACAAACCTTCCCTTTTTAAAGAAGCAATCGCATCCACAGGAATCGTCGAAAGAGGAGAGCCCGCCCAATCTAACTCTTTTTTTTCAAAAAGTTTCAGCTCTGTCTCCTCTTCAACCATCTCTAACACCACTTTTTCCAGATGGACGGAAGAAGATTCCCAATAGAGGGGATTTTTCTTTAACTGAAGCTCTCTTTGATGCTCCCATGAAGTTAATATAAAAGGGCCATTGGACACATAACTTTCTGCTTCAAACATCCAGGTTGGATTTTCTTGATCTACCTTGGCATTTATAGGAGAAAAAGAAGATAGAGCCACCTGTTCTAAAAAGTTAGGATCCGGCCTTTCAAGCTCAACGAGCAAAGTCTTTTCGTCGAGCGCCACAACACCTAGCTCTGAAAGAGAGACCAATCCTTCTTTGACCTTCTTTGCATTCTTAATGCCATACAAAGCCGAAGAGAGGTCGCAAGGAAATTCTGGGGATAAGATCTTTTTCCATGCATACACAAAATCATGGGCTGTGACCCGATCTAAATTAGACCAATACGTCTCTTTCAATTCAAAAGTATAAGTTTTGAGATCCTCGGAAATTTCTACACTCTTGGCGACTGCCAGCTCTGCCTTTTTGTTCTTTCCCACGCGAAGCAAGCCATCGAAAAGCATGTGCACAACCGTTTGATCATTTAATCTACGCGCTTTCCTAGGATCCAGCGTTTGCGGCTCATCTTTAATATTAATTCTTACAGTCGAATTAGAAGAAGGAGTTGAAGGTTGACAACTACAAAGAAAACATAGGAAAATAGCACAAACAAATACTCTCATCCAGCACCTCAACATCTGGGTGATCTGTATACATGAAAATCTAAAACTTTGTAAAGAAATGAACACAGTCTACACACCTATCCCCTTATTCAATACACCGCATTTTTTGAATCCTCCAGAATTTGATGCTCAAGGATTATGGCGCTCTCTTGAAACCATTCTGCTTCCCGGAAATACGTACACAGTTGTAGAACGAGGAGATAGTGCAACTATTACAACAGCAAGCTACCCAAGTTCAAATCCTCTTTACACAGATCCTCGATTTATAGACCGCAGTGAGCTTTTCAAAGGTGACGTAGATGCTTTGACCCCATCTCTTGAGCATTTTCTACAAAGAATCGAAGAATGTGTAAAAAATAAAGTTCCCTATCTTTGGGGGGGGAACCTCCCACAAGGAGACGAGAGAATGGGGCGGCTTCTCTATAATAATTACACTTCTCTTTCAAAAGAACAACAAAGAGCCTGCAGCCTTACGGGTGTAGATTGTTCCGGGCTCATTTACTGGGCCTCTAATGGCGTCACTCCGAGAAACTCTTCCGGCCTTATCCTTGCAGGAATTCCCGTTACCACACTCGATTGTCTAAAACCCGGAATGCTGATCGGATGGAAAGGGCATGTTCTTATTGTCACAAAAAAGGGGATCGTAGAGAGCGCAGCGGGCAAAGGCACGATCTGCACACCAACTGAAGAAAAAATCAATGCTCTTGTCAAAGAGAGAACATTTTTAAAAGAATGGCCCCCTACTCCTCCAGAAACTCCAAGTTTTGTAATCAGAGATATCAGAGCTTTGCTTGATTAATCAGATTTGCAATCAGTGCTGTCCACCCTGTCTGATGGGAAGCGCCAAGTCCCTTGCCTGTCTCCGGGTTGTAGTACTCGTAAAAAAGCACGTGATCCACAAAGTGAGGATCCCCTTTGTAGGGAAAATCACTGCCCCAAAAAGGGGGAGGACTTCCTCTAAAAAGAGAAAGAAGCCTAGAGATCAGCTCTTCTGCTTTGGCGTTAAGCCCGTTTTCTCCAAGCTCTTTTTCAATTAGAGCCAGCTTTTTTAAGATGTCGATTACCATAAAATTAGTCTGAAACCAAATAGGGCCTCTCCAGTTTGAATTTCCTCCCTTAATCTTCTCCAAAGATTCTGCGGGCTCATATCCAATCTTTCGATTTTCAAAGATGAAGGGACTCTTCTCATGAAATTTTGACAGGCTGCGAAACCCAAAAGGGGAGTAGAATTCTTCAGGGTCAAAAAGATACTTGATCACGCTTTTAAGCTGGTGAGTATTCATCACAGAAAGAAGGTGATACTTCTTCCCATTTTGTTCAAAGCAGTGAATGCACGGTTCCGTAAGATCTTTTCTATTTTCTAAAAACCAAAAGTAATTTGTTTTAAACTGAGGGAATTGCTCAATCTCTTCTTCTGTCAAAATGTCGGTGGCATACATGGGGATAATGCCCACAAGAGAGCGCACTCTAAATTTGGCAAAATGCCCATCGGGGTAGGTGAGCACATCGTAGAAAAAACCATCTTTTTCGCTCCACATTTCGTAATCTTGGTTGCCCCGTTTTTTCATCGCGTGTGCAATATAGACATAATGCTCGAAAAATTTTGTGGCCAAAGATTCGTAAACGTTATCTTTTTTAGAAAGCTCCAAAGCAATCCGCATCATGCTAAGACAAAAAAGAGCCATCCATCCGGTTCCATCCGATTGCTGCAGCTTTACCCCTTGTCCCAAAGGCTGTGATCTATCGAGGATGCTGATATTATCCATCCCCAAAAAGCCCCCTTCAAAGACATTATTTCCTGAGCTGTCGACTTTATTGACCCACCAGGAAAAATTCATAAGGAGTTTATGGAAACAGCGCTCCAAAAAGGGGATATCTTTTGTCTTTAGCATCTTATGCAAGTAAAAAACCGCCCATGCCTGTACGGGGGGATTGAGATCGGAAAATTCCCACTCATAAGAGGGAATCTGTCCATTCGGATGCTGAAATTGATCGAAGAGAAGATACCACAACTGCTCCTTGGCGTACTCCGGATCGATAAGCGCAAGTGTTAAGCTATGAAAAGAAAGATCCCAAGCGGCAAACCAAGGGTATTCCCACTTGTCCGGCATAGAAAGAATACGCATCGAATTGAGATGCTTCCAGTGAGTGTTGCGAATTTTTTCTCGCGACTTCGGAGGAGGAAATAGGGAATTGTCTCCCTCTAGCCACACATTGACATCGAAAAGATAGATCTGCTTATTCCAAAGAAGCCCAGCTAGCGCTTGCCTTTGAATCTTCTTTTCTTCGCTTGTCGCATTTTTAGGATGGATATTTTCATAAAATTGGTCAGCTTCCCGTTTTCTTCTGATAAAGATCTCTTCAGCTTTTTCTAGAGGATTTTCTGTTTTTTCATCTGTGAGAAGAAAATAGAGGGTGACGCTCTTTTTGACGTCAAATTGATAGAGAAGCGCTGCCTTAGACCCTGTTTTTAAACAGCAAGGATGCCCCTGTACCACATGCTTATGAAATGCGTCCTTTCCATCCTCTTCTTTTGTCTCATTATGAGTAAAAAGGGCTTTTCCTCCTTTGGAACCATACAGATATCTTGTGCCGAGCTTATAGGGAAATCCGACATTTTCCATAGGATACATTTTAGCATCATCTGCTACAAGACACGCACCATCTTCTCTAATTTCCGGAGAGGGTTCTAGTATCTCTTTCCAAGACCACTGATTTCTAAAAAATAGCTGCGCTAAAAAAGTGAAAGGCGCAGGTTCTTGTCCTCGATTGTGGATCTCTACTTTGACATACGTTTTTTCAGGATCGCTTTTAGCATATTCGATAAACACATCGAAATAGCGCCCGTTATTGAAGATCAAAGTGTCTGTGAGTTCATATTCGGAATCTTGTGTCCCTCTTTTCCGATTTTCTTCTCTCAATTTCTCATAGGGAAAAGGATCTTGTGGGTATTTGTAGAGATACTTCATGTAAGAGTGTGTCGGGATTCCGTCTAAATAATAATAACACTCTTTGACATCTTCTCCATGATTGCCCTCCCAGGCATTAAGCCCAAATAACCTCTCTTTTAAAAGGGGATCTTTCCCATTCCAAAAAGCGGGAGCAAATACAAGAACCTGGTACCGATCACACCATCCAGCAATCCCATCTTCTCCCCAGCGATACGCTTTTTTATGCGCCAAATCGAAGGGAAAGTAATTCCATGCATCGCCTGTTTCACTGTAGTCTTCTCTAACAGATCCCCATGAGCGTTCAGAAACATAGGGCCCCCATTTTTTCCAAGGGGGAACAACTCCTTTCATCCCTTCTTGTAAGCGCAACTCTTCAGGATTCATATTCTCTCGCAAATAAAAAAGCACCCAGAAGAGCCGCTTTATCGTTGAGTAAAATTTTCACAGGGATTTCTGATAGAAGAGAAGCAAACCGCCCTTTATTTAAAAAGGCCTTCATAAAGATATCTTGCTTGAAAAAATCAATAAGATGGGGTGCTATCCCTCCGCCTAAAAACACTCCTCCCAAAGCAAAAAACTTCAATGCCGCATTACTCGACTCACTTCCATAAAGAGAGACAAACAGCTCACAGCTCTTTATACAAAGAGGGCACCCCTCCTTTGTAATCATCTCCGGCGTCTTATCTTTTCCTCCCAAAAACTCATAAATGTCGACAAGTCCCTGTCCGGAAATCACCCTTTCATAGGAGACATGCCCATACTTTTTCATCATATAAACAAAAAGATCCAACTCTTGCTCTGTGGTGGGTCCAAAGTCGCAATGTCCTCCCTCACAAGCAAAAGGGTGGTGCTTTTTTCCATCCCAATAGATTCCTGCTTCTCCAAGGCCGGTTCCTGCAGAAATGAGCGCTTGGTTTCCCTCTCTTTTTTTTCCCTGATTGACGGTGTAAAACTCTTCTTCTTTTAACATCTTGATCCCCCAGGCATTTGCCTCAAGGTCATTGATGAGATGTACTACAGGAATACCCATTTCTTTTTCTAAAGCATCAGAGGAAACTTCCCAAGGTAAATTGGTAGCCTTACACATCCTATCACGTACAGGGCCTGCAATCCCAAGACACGCTGAAACAATCCCTTCCCGTTTTGGTAAAAAAGAGTGGATTAGAGAGTTGAAATCTGAAAATGCAGCGCTTGCAAATTTTTCTTGCCTCAAGATATTTCCACTCAAATCAAAAAGAGCAAGCCTGGTCTTTGTTCCGCCAATATCTGCAGCTAAGATCATATACTCCAAGTAATACCTTCTGCGTTCTATTTTGTCATAAAAAATATATTCTTAAATCCCCTTGAAGAATAGAATCGCCACAAATCCTTCTTCAAAGGAGGCTCTATGTTAGTACCAACAATACCGTTAGAAGCACCCCTTTTAGTCAACACAGAGATAACAGACTCCAGAATAGATTCCCTGTGGAAAAGAGTATCTAATAATCCTGCAAAATTATTAGTGTGCGCAACTCTTGCATTACAAGCCATTGAAGCCCCCATTCTTGATAAACTGATTCAGAATATTCTATCCATTCAAGTTCTATACACCTCTAAATTTTCCTCTTCCTCTTCTTCATTAGTACTTCCTCACACTCTGATAGAATTCAGCGTATTGGAAGTGTGTATTAATCTTGCCCAAATCATCTCCTCTATGGCTCTATTGAGGAAATTTTCCATAAACATGTTACACAAGGAATTCGGATACGCTAAAAAAGAAAAAGATAAAAATTCTTGTGATGGAATAGAAATATATAGCAACAAGCCGCCCATTTACATTTGGCACTTTGTGGCTTATGCAGCTTCAGCAATGGTCGTTTTAATCACATCTTCTACACTCCTTGCCAATGTTCTATCCAAGATGGAATCAGGCGTGGTATTTGAAACAAGTTCCGGTTCTGGACATGAGACTGAAGTGAAAATGGGAATCATTGTAAACGAAACAATGGTGAGATGTTTTGGGGCGTTATCTGTTTTTTCTCTCAAACATGTGATTTTAGCTGCTTGTGGAATTTTAAAACTCTGGGACAACAAAGTGGAAGTGATCAAAGGAATGCAAACTGCCTCTGCAGTGCGGGTATAGATTAAAAAGTCTTAATTTCCAAAGCGATCTTTGGTACAATCCGGACAAACCTCTTATATAAGGTGGATCATGGATAGTACAAAGAAAAAAGCGCTGGAATCGGCTATCTCCTTAATTGAAAAGCAATTTGGAGAAGGCTCAATTATGACTCTTGGTAAGCACAGCGCATCAAGAGAGATGAGCGTCATCAAAACAGGAGCCATATCGCTTGATGTCGCCCTTGGTATCGGCGGAATTCCCAAAGGCAGGATCGTTGAGATCTTTGGTCCCGAATCGTCTGGAAAGTCCACTCTTGCAACCCATATCGTTGCAAATGCTCAAAAAAATGGGGGAGTAGCAGCTTATATCGATGCCGAGCACGCATTGGATCCCTCCTATGCAGTTAAAATCGGTGTCAATCTCGATGAATTGATGATCTCACAACCAGATTCCGGAGAAGATGCGCTCAATATTGCAGAAACCCTAGCAAGATCTGGCGCTGTCGATGTGATTGTAATCGACTCTGTGGCAGCGCTTGTTCCTAAAAATGAGCTAGAAGGGGAGATTGGAGACTCTTTTATGGGTCTGCAGGCGCGGATGATGTCGCAAGCTCTTCGAAAACTGACTGCAACTCTTTCTAAAAGTAATACCTGTGCCATTTTCATCAACCAAATCCGAGAGAAAATTGGGGTAATGTTTGGAAATCCTGAGACGACAACAGGGGGAAGAGCGTTAAAATTCTACGCCTCTATCCGAATGGATATTCGTCGCATTTCAGGGATTAAAGGCGCTGATAACAATGAAATCGGCAACCGTGTAAAAGTGAAGGTTGTAAAAAATAAAATGGCCCCCCCTTTCCAAGTTGCAGAATTTGACATCATGTTCAATGAAGGGATCTCCCGCATTGGTTCTCTTCTAGATTTGGGAGCAGATCTCAATGTAATTGAAAAAAAGGGGACTTGGTTTAGTTATAATGGAAATCGACTAGGACAGGGCAGAGAAGCCGCTCGCGATGAGCTTAAAAAGAGCCCGAAAATGGTAGAGGAAATAGAAGCTGCCATTCTAGCTAAAATGGCAGAAGGCAGTCGACCTGTTTCAAAAGAGAGTGCTAAAGAAGTCGCAGAAGTCTAAAGACTTTCCATTGCGTGCTTTGTAAGCACGTTGCACATCTTTTCAAAAGAGGGATGCAAGATATTCAATTCTTGCATCTCTTTGCGGAAAAGGCGCATTTCCTCTTCAAAGCAAAAGAATGCTCTTTCTTTTCCAATTAATCTTGCAATACTCATCTCTTTTTGGTTTTTCTCATCTTGCACCATGTCTGCAAGATCGTCGGCTATCTGAAAGCTCATACCGAAATGGTAAGAAGCGCTTCTTAACTTATCGAGTTTACTCAAATCCCCACCGCCAAATACCCAGCCGAGTAAAAAGGAGACTTCAAAGAGGGTCACGGTTTTCTTGTAAATAACCTGTTTAACTGTTTCGAGATTCTGATTGGGCGGAAAAAGATCGTAAAATTGCCCTCCGGTTGCCCCTAAAATCCCCGAACAGCGAGTGGCGGCCTCAAGAGCCACAACACAAGCTCGATCGCTAAAATGACAGAAAGGAGAAGGTGCAGACTGCATCACAGAAGCGTTGGAATGGATCTTTTCAAAAGCCGCTGTAATTAATGCATAGCTGGCAAGTAGAGCAATTGACTCTCCGTACACTTTATGCAATGAAGGTTTTTCCCGTCTTTCGTCATCGTTATCCATGCAAGGAAGATCATCGGCAATAAGAGAGGCTGTATGAAAAAATTCCACAGCTAAAGCGGATTCGTAGACGTTGAGTCCATTATTCAAAGCCTCTGCAACAAGTAGCACGATGAGTGGACGAAACCGCTTTCCTCCGTTCGTTAAAGCATACTCGCAAGCATCCCTTAACTTATTCTTATCTCCCAAAGAGAGTATGCTTTTTGCAATCTCCTGCTCAATTCGATCTTTATAAAAGAAAAAGTGCGAATCTAAACGCCTCTGCTCTTCTTGCAATAACATCGTCTACCCTCTTTTATTTTCAATAAACCCCTGTAAGTGTAGAGATGGAAAACAAGAGACAGAAGCACTAATGACAGTTCCCGGGCTTGTTACACAATTACATCCCAAAGAGCTACCATCGCCTATCAAAGCTCCGAGTTTAGTCAAGCCTGATTCCACTTTTTTCCCCTTCCACAACACAGATACAACTTTTCCATCCAACCTAAAATTGGCACATTTAACTCCAGCACCCAAATTCACTCGATTTCCAAGAATCGAATTACCTACATAGTTAAAGTGGGGTACACACACATCATCCAGTAACACACTATCTTTAACCTCAGAGCTGTGACCAATGACACACTGCTTTCCGGTAATGACTCCCCCGCGAAGATAAGCTGCGTGTCGAATGAGAGTATCATTCCCAAGAATACATGGGCCTTGAATGTAGGCACCAGGTTCTATTTCTACATTCTTTCCGACAAAAATCATCTCTGCATTTTTGAAATAGACATTGGGATACAAAGAGACATCGACTTTCTGACCATTAAATTGATCGATGTAACTTTTTATCTTCTTAAGAACATCCCAAGGATATTCGCATCCTTGAAACAGCTCTTTATGCAGGTATTCTTCTATAGAGAATAGGTTGCTTTCCATAAGGGGACATTGTAGACAATCTTAAAGCTTAATTGAAAGAAAAAGTTTTTCTTTGATTACATATATATCTAAAATACTCTTCTTCTTCTTAGGCTGTGGAAGTGTTGATAAGTGGGGGAAATCCATAGAAAAAATGATTGTCAATAGATTGTCTATCTCCTCTGTTCATAACACCTAGTTATGAACTATCAACGGTTTGTCGACAGAGTTATGATCCGGGTTATGATCAAGTTTTCCACATACGAGAAACTCGCGATTTTTAGAATACATGTTCATCTGTGTAGCCGGTATGTGTTTCCCCATCTCTAATTACAAGCCTTCCTGGATTATTTAGGTCTTCGTTAAAAATTAATTTCATTTTATCTTGTTTGGAGAAGTAGTCAATGATAGCCTTTTTGAAAGCAAGAGGTTCTTTAGAACCGTGTATTCCTTTACCTGTAATTACAGTCAAAGGAAAGGCTCCGCAATTTTCGTAATACTTCAAAAGCAGAACAATTCCTGTAGCATGGGATAAATCGTGAAGATCAAATATTTTTTTTCCATTTTCATACTTAATCGGTGGTGTAATGCCGCTTGCTTCTACAAGGTTCTTTGCTTCTTCTAAGTCCCCTTGAGCAAAGGAAATGTCAATAAAAGCAGCGTAGGTAAAGGCATTAGCAATATGGAGTCGTTTTGCCTTTTCAAAAGCCTCTTTTGCAGCCTGTAGATCTCCATGATCCCCTGCAGCCTTGATAAAAGAGTTGTAGGTAACGGCATCAGCAATATGGAGTCGTTTTGCCTCTTCAAAAGCCTCTTTTGCAGCCTGTAGATCTCCATGATCCCCTGCAGCCTTGATAAAAGAGGCGTAGGTAAAGGTATCAGCGAACCTGAGTTGTTGAGCCTTTTCAAAAGCCTCTTTTGCAGCCTGTAGATCTCCCAGATCCCCTGCAGCCTTGATAAAAGAGTTGTAGGTAACGGCATTAGCAATATGGAGTCGTTTTGCCTTTTCAAAAGCCTCTTTTGCAGCCTGTAGATCTCCCAGATCCCCTGCAGCCTTGATAAAAGAGTTGTAGGTAACGGCATTAGCAATATGGAGTCGTTTTGCCTCTTCAAAAGCCTCTTTTGCAGCCTGTAGATCTCCATGATCCCCTGCAGCCTTGATAAAAGAGGCGTAGGTAAAGGTATCAGCAAACCCGAGTTGTTGAGCCTTTTCAAAAGCCTCTTTTGCAGCCTGTAGATCTCCCAGATCCCCTGCAGCCTTGATAAAAGAGTTGTAGGTAACGGCATTAGCAATATGGAGTCGTTTTGCC
>JBDKFJ010000002.1:0-224922 GCA_039798725.1 Chlamydiota bacterium | reverse complement strand
AAGTCAAGCCCCTCATCGCCGATGGTACTGTACACAAGAGTACGGGAGAGTAGGACGCTGCCAAGTTTTTAATCCCGCCCTAAGAGGTAATCCCTCTTAGGGCTTTTTTATTTACAGCATTTCGAAAATGGAGTGGTGACCGTGTAGGGGGATGATCATCCCATCGGAGGCCATCCGTAGATGGCAGTCCATGCCACACTCATCAATCATTTCATGTTGCAACTGGATTTTTTGCAGAAGCGCAAGATCTGTGTGTTTAGGATCGTGATGGGTAAGAATCCAGTGTTTTACTTTTGCCAGCTTCATTAAAATCATCGCATTGGCAACAGAAGAGTGTCCCCAACCTACTTTTTTAAGGTATTCTTCCGGTGTGTATTGGGCTTCATGAATGACAAAGTCACATTTTTTAAAAAAATCAATCAAGCTTTTATAGGGATGGACGAGTGGATGTGATGCAGTAATTGCTTTAGGATGACCGTGATATCCCATTAGAAATTCGTTGTCTGTTGCATAGGCAAAGGAAGTTTTGCCGACTTGGAATTTGAACATTAGGGTAGAGCCGGGATGGTGAGCGTATTGGGAGTTGACTGTGATGTCTCCGATGGAAAAAGGGGTGCCTTCCTGAATCTCTTTGAAGGTAATAGAGGCGCGCACATCATCGAGTCGGATGGGAAAGAAGTCGTAGGTAAGCATTTCTGTAAACAGTTCATGGATCGATTTTTCAAACCCCATTGGAGCCCAGATAGTGATCTGATAGGAAGGATCGAATAGAGGGGTAAAGAAGGGGAAGCCTGAGAGGTGATCCCAGTGAGCATGACTTAATAGGACATGGATGTTTTTCTGTTTGCCGATCTCATAGCCCAAAGGGCGAATTCCAGTACCTGCATCCACGATAATCAGATCTTCGTTATGTCTTATTTCAAGGCAACTGGTATTGCCCCCAAAACGGGTGTAGTTAGGGCCCGAAACGGGGTTTGAACCGCGTGTGCCCCAAAAACGCAAGTAAGAGGAGCTTGGATGGGGTTTGGGCACATAGTATTTTTTCCCGGAGTGGGCGGATGTTTTTCCGCTAAAAGGGGCCGGCACAAGATCTCCTTTAAAAAAAGAAGAAGCAATCGAAGAGAGTTTAGCAATGGGAAAAGGTTTTTCTAAAAAGAAGTCGCATCCTAGTTTCAAAGCGGCGTGGTAATTTTGCGAAAAGAGGTTGCTATTTGTTAAGATTACGCCGATGTGTTTGGTGCGCGCATCTTGTTTGATCTTTTTTAGAATTTCTATTCCATGAATTTGAGGCAGGAAAAGTTCTGCAATAATCAGATCGGGGGCAAAGGTGTTAAGGCGGCTAAGAGCTTTTATTCCACAGGAAACAGTCTCTACAAGATAGTGTTTTTGTTTGAGTAGGTGCGCTGCTTTCTTTAAAAAAAGAGGATCAGGATCGGCAATGAGAATCTTCTTTTTTGTTCCATGCATATTTTTATCTATATAGTTTTTTCTTTTTAATAGCAAATGGCATTGATTTTAAGTGGATTAAAGTGTTATTGTTTTTGTTGAATATTTTAAATAGGTAGTAATGTCCATTGGCCCATATCGTTGTATTGCACCAGTAACAAATGCAATCGTAGATAGCCATGCATCATCTGTAAATCGAGGAGCGGAAGAGACTAGTGCTTTAACTGCAACTTCGAGTGAACTGTCTACAGGGTACAATTGTTGGTCGCATATTCTTGGACATGCTATCAAGCGTAACCTGGCTTGTAAACATCTGGTTGTTCTAGGGCCGGGGAAGCAGGAGATCGATGGTGATTCTTATCACCCCCAAGTAGAGGAATTAGTCCGGGTGATGAAGCCTGAAACGCTTACAGTTGTTGATAGGGAACCGCGTGTGTTAGAATCCATTTTCAAACTGACTGAAGAAAAAGTCAAAAAACAACAAACGCTTATTAATGAATCAATGAGGCTTTGGAATGCGCCATCTGATGTAAAGCAGCCTATAGAAGAGCGTCTATCAAGCCCATGGCCGGTATCGACTCATTTGATACCTGTTCTTGGAGATATAGAAGCATTGAGTTGTGAGCCGCGTTGGCCCAATCATTTTCAGCTTGCCGATGTTGTGGTTGCAACTCAATCCTTTACAGGGATCCTAAACAAAAAAATCGCCCAGCATTGGCCCCCAGCTGATCGGTTAGATATTTTATTTGGATATATCAAGAAACTATCTATTGGAGGAGTGCTGTACACGGACTACATTGCATTTTTTGTCTTTCTGCGGGATTTGGATGCTCCAAAAGATGGTATAACGATAGAAAAACAGCTTGAATACCTCGAGACAGAAGGTCGTACTAGAGGGATATCTATCGAAGTGTCAATCCTTCGTCCCACAGGTTTTGTACATGAAGAAATAGGCGCTATTAACTCCGTATTATATCGAGTTCCTATCCCAGACGGAAGCAATCGCTTTGTTGTAATCTGGGATGCAGTGGCTATTCGTCGTATCAGTTAGCTCTTGTAGATTTTTTTCTTTTTACGGGCAAAAAGAATACAACAGATGCCAATGGCGGCAAAGATGGCCCCTATGATGTAAAAATTGAAGATATCGGTTGCCACAAGCTCTATCTCATCTGGTGTATCATCAAGAAAGAAGGCAGGGGGAATCGAGCGCTCTAAAGAAAGGGCTGAGGCGGAGTGTTCAGTAAAGATTTGTGCAAATGCCTCTTCGCCAATAATAAAGCCGAAAAGAATCGATAAGATACAGAAAAAAAAGAAGACATAGCCCATGAATTGCAGTCGAGGCAGCAAGTTTTTTTCTACCTGTATCTCTTCTAAAGTCATAGCTTTTGGCTCTTTGAGCCTATTCCATAAGGTCTTTTTCTTCATAGACATCGCCAAGAATTCTTCTGGGTTTTGCGCCCTCCTGTGGGCCAATGACTCCTCTGGACTCCAGTTCATCCATAAGAGATGCCGCTCTTGCATATCCGATCTTGAGTTTGCGCTGCAAGAAAGTCGTAGAGGCAGTTCTTGTAGATAAAACAAGTTCACGCGCCTCGTCATAAAGAGAGTCTTTAGAGCCTTCCTCAGCAGTAGCTGTGCTTTCAAAGCGCATCGAATCAAATGATTCAATGAGATAATGAGTCGGTGTTTGGTTACAGATAAAGGCAATCACTTTTTGGATCTCTTCATCACTCATATAAACACCTTGGGCGCGGATAAGCGATGAGGTTCCGGGAGGTAAAAACAGCATATCTCCGTTGCCAAGTAAGCTTTCAGCTCCAATGTCATCCAGAATAATCTGGGAGTTGACGCGGTTGGCCACTTTAAAGGCAATCCTTGTGGGGAAGTTGGCTTTAATAAGACCTGTGATGACCTCTCTTGAAGGGCGTTGTGTCGCAAGCAGCAAATGGATACCAACCGCCCTTGCCATCTGAGCAATGCGTGCAATCGGTGTTTCAAGATCAGAGCTTGATGCCATCATGAGATCTGCAAATTCATCGATGATTGCCACCATGAAAGGCAGCTTATCAGGAACCGGTAAGCTTAAAGAGGCCTCTACTTCTTTATTCGGGGTACGCTGGTTAAAGGCTGTAATATTACGCAGCCCTAGCTGTTTGAGAAGTTCATACCGGTTTTGCATCTCTTTGACAAGCCAGTTAAGAGCGGCATACGCTCCATGAGGCTCTGTAATTACAGGCGCAATCATATGAGGAAGATTTGTGTAGGGGGTCAGTTCCACTTTTTTAGGATCAATCATGATCAGCTTGATTTCATCGGGCTTGGCATTCATCAAGATCGACATGATGATTGTGTTGATACATACCGATTTCCCAGAACCTGTAGCTCCTGCAATGAGACAGTGGGGCATTTTTGTAAGATCGGCAATGACATTTTCTCCTGCTACCGTTTTCCCTAAAAGAAGAGGAATACCCATCTTTTTAGAACCATTTTGATAGTCAATAAGCAGCTCTTTAAAACTCACCGACTGTGGATAGAGAGACGGGATTTCTACACCGACCGCTGCTTTCCCGGGAATGGGAGCAATGATGCGGATCGATTTGGCCTGTAAGTTCAGTGCAATATCATTTTCTAGAGTTTTTATTTTCTGCACCTTAACACCCACTGCCGGATGCACCTCAAAGGAAGCAATGGTCGGACCACAGTGGATGTCTCCTACCTTGGCTTCGATCCCAAAACTTCCCAGCGTCTCTTCCAAGATGTCCGCTTGTTTTTTGAGCTCTTTTTTAAGAGAAGGCTGATCTACTTTTTGAGGCTGATTCAGTAATGAGAGTGGAGGAAGAGAATCTGAGAAGGGAATTTTTTTAGGTTCTGCGATTTTTTTTGGCTGCGGAGTAGGGAGAGTTTTAGGTGAGTAGAGAGGTTTTAATGTGTGCTTTGTCAGAGTTTCTTCAATCTGTTCGATAGACTGCATGGGCTCTTTTGCAGGTTTAAAAAAAAGTCCCTTGAGCTTCATTAAAGAATCAATAATCGGCAAATCGGTAAAGAGAAAAAAAGAAGCAATCAACGTGACACAACAGGTGAGAGCTACTCCAAAATCGCTAAGGAGTCGCTGTAGATTGAATACGGGGACATCTTTGTAAATATAGTAGAGGGGCACACCTCCTAAATTATACCGATTTTCTTCGTGAGGATAGGGGAAGTCAAAAAGATAAGACTCTGTGTAGATATGTTCCTGCATCCAGGAGGCAAGAAAAGGAAAGTGGTCCGCACTTAAATTACAGAGAATGCCAAAAGAAAGCAAAAAAACGGAGAAGTAGAGTATTTTGGCAAGCGGCTGTATTTCTCCTTTTAACAGAAGCCTCCAACCGATCCATCCAACGAATGCAGTTGCCAAGTAAGAGGTGATCCCCAAAAGATAGTTTAAGGCAAATCCAATGCCCCAGCCGACAAGTCCCAGCCAGTTAGAATGGGGATGATGCCTTTGAAAACTGAGAATACTGATCAGGAATACAACACTTAACAAGAGAAGCAACAAACCCTTGATTTCTCTTGGGTATTTTCCTTTGGAAACAGGCTCTTTGTTCATGCCCTCTGAATATCACAAATTCAGATAAATAGAAATGACTATTCCCAAGATAAGACAATACCATGCAAACGGACGTAGGTTCCCTTTTTCAAGGTAGGCCATAGCTGTTTTAACTACAGCCAATCCAGCTCCAAGAGAGCAGAGTAAGCCGGCAAGACAGGTCGGCATAGAAAGGGCCGTTGTAGGTTCTTGCGACAGGTAGAGCTTTAGCAACTCAAGACAGTTACCCCCAATGATTGTAGGGATAGAAAGAAGAAAAGAGAACCGCACGGCTTCTTTTGCATCCCACCCCAGTAGGCGCGCACAGCAAATCGTCGAAGCGCTCCGTGAAATACCGGGAATAAGCGCCATCGACTGCATGGCACCGATCCAAAGAGAGGCTTGTACTTGAGATGCAAGCGTGCTCGGAGGCTCTTTCTTAAGACGCACTCTGTGGGTAGAGAACAAAATTGCTGAAGTAATAATTAGGCAAAATCCTAAGCAATGAGGATGCGCAGCAAGGTCTCTTAAAGGCTTGAGAAGAAAATAGCAGGGAATCAAGGGAAAAAGGGCGACAAAGAGCAGAATTAACTTTTGTCTCTCTTCGCGAAACAAGCGCATGACATCCTCTTTCAAACAGAACAGAAGCGCCGAAAGCGTCCCTAAATGGCAGATGAGATCAAAAAGGACCTGCGATTCAGAGTGCTCGACATGGAAAAATAATTTTGCAAGCTTCACATGGGCAGAGGAGCTAATCGGAAGAAATTCCGTGACGCCCTGAAGAAGACCACAGATGATAGCTTCAAGTAAATTCATACCAGATCTTCAAGAAAGAGGGCGACCGACGGGACTCGAACCCGCGACATTTGGATCCACAATCCAACGCTCTAACCAACTGAGCTACGGTCGCCACTAAAGAGAAAGGAGTCTAGCTCAATAGAGGTTTTTTTGTCGATTAAAAGTCAAATCGTCCGCCCACTGATAGCCCCTGGAGGCACAAGTTCCCTTTGTCCTCAAAGAAAAAGCCCTCTGATAGGTCTCCAAGGTAGTGGTTAAAGCGGTTAAAGTGAAAGAAAATATTTTGTTCCCACCCCATGTGGACTTCAAAGTGCAATTTATCTTTTGCAAAATGCGTATCCCACGCCACCCCAAAGAGCATCTGCATAGTATTCAAGTTTTGCAAAAAAGAATCTTGGGATTGCCCTTGAGTAACGCCATCCAATGCCCATACGCTCTTGGGTTGAAACTGTCCATATAGTAAAGAACCGCTCAAGAGTCCATAAAGAGAAAAATCTAGGGGAAGTACCCATCGCCCTTCTCCTCCCGCTCTTAAGCCCCCTCCTTTGAAATGGACAGAAGCATCGACAGAGCCAATCGAAACCGGATCATAGGTGAATGTGCTCTTCATCTTTTCATCAATAAAGGCACCGCGAATGCCAAAAAAGGGACGCAGAGAAAAATGCCCTCCAAACCAAGAGGCCCTATCCCATTCGATGTCAAAAAGATTTAGCCCTAATTTCCAGTGAGCAGTACTACTCAGCGCGCTTGCATAACTATCAAAAGCCGGCTCTGCCCAGAGAGGCAGATTCGTTTTGTTCACCTCTTGTCGAGCATGGGAGGAAAAGTTTGTCCAGTAGAGAATGAGTTCAGATCCGGCTTTTGGAAAATTGACTCCCACATCTACGCGAAATCCTGATGTGAATGAGGGGTCGATTTTGGCAATCGAATGACTTTCTGCAAAGTATACACCATCTGCAGTTGCACCCCAGTACAGATAGTCTCCTCCTATAAAAAGATCAATTCCTTCAGCTACCTGAAAATTAGCAGGGTAGTTTGTCTTTGAAGCCGGCTCTGTACTGGGAGGTGATGCATACACAGCCAAGGGAATCAATGCGAGTGCGATCCAAAACATTCCAAGCCTCATTCGTTAGAAGTCAAACCGTATACCAAAAGTGCCGCCAGAAAGCGTTAAATCGCCATTCATTTGCTCTAGGTTTCCTTCTCCCAAAGCTCCAAAGTAGTGGTTCATCTTATTGAGTCCAAACCAGATGTTTTGTTCCCAACAGACATAGCCGCCAAAATGATAGCGGTCCTTATGCCAGTACGTGTCCCATCGAAATCCGAGTTCCAGTTGCCCTGAAGAAGCAGCCTGCCGAAATCCATCTTTTGCCTTGGCAATTTGCTCTCCATTGTACCGCTCGCCGAATCTACAATCGTAGTATCCATAAAGCATCGATCCAGAAGCCAGACCATAAAAACTCCAGCCCCCTAAAAGAGAAAAGCGCAGGTCAGTTCCCATGCGCAAACCCCCGCCTTGGAAATCGGAGTGAGCACTCAGCTTAGCAAGCTCCTCTAGCTGGTAGCGAATGTGGAAATGTTGATCGATCCAAGCACCGCGAAGAGAGATAAAAGGGCGCATGGAAAAATGTTTCCCTACCCAGAATGATCTACCCATTTCCGCATCGAAAATGTTCATATAAAGCATCCATTTGCTACTTGCAGAAGAGGCGTTGACCGTCGCCCCTGGCCTTGCCCACAGAGTCAGAAGATTGCCTTCTGTGCTTCCTTTTGCATTTGACTGAAACCATGTCCAATTGACAAGTACGTCCCACTCATCGTACTCCATATTGCCTCCAAAACCTATGCGGAAGCCAGGCTGGAATTTCGGTTTGACTTTGGCAATATGCCCTGAAAAGATAGGCACATCAGATGGGCCATTGTATCCTTTCTGGACGTAGTACAGACCATCCTCTTTTGCCGTCCACCACAGAAACTCGGTGTTAAAGAACATGTTCCAACCATTTGAAACCTGGAAACGCGCAGAAGGGTTTACAAGGCCAGACGCCTCTTTTCCTTGAGTCGAAGGGGGTAAATCATCAGCACACAAGCTAGCTGAGAGAAGTAAACAGGAGAATAGAAAGCGACGCATAATCACCTTGATAAAAAGAATCTTCGAATCAGTCTCTCAAACGATATGCTTTTTTTCAAGAGTGACTTTCTCAAAAAGGGGAATTGCGATGAAAAACAGGATCGCAATTAGAGTGACAAGAGAACAAAGGCCGATAGATGAAGTGCGCAGACAAAAATCAAGACCGACAGGGGGATGCGATGTAAAATAAAGCACGCCTTGTGTCCACTTGTCGCATAAAGGCAACAGGATATTTCCAATCCATGGCAAGCACAAAGAAAGGATAAGTAAAAATAAAGAAAAGGCAATGCAAGCAGGAAAAAGTAGATTATAAACAAGCGCAAGTAAAGAGAACTTATGAAAAAGAAAAAGGATAAGAGGAATAGAGGCGATATGTACAGCTCCTGTAAGACACAAAGAAGAGCGCAATCCTTTTTTCAAAAGGAAGAGGTGTTGTTCCAAAAGGGGAGCACGCTGGATTTCCCAAGAATCTAAAGGGGGAAAAAGGTGTTGTAGAATCGGATACAAAAGAAGAAGAGCCAGCGTGCAAAGAAAGCTGAATTGGAAGCCGATATCAAGAAGGTTGAGCGGGTTGTCTACAAGACAGAAGATAAGACCTATTCCTAAAGCATTCAATCCTGAGATTTTCCAATCAAACAGCCGTCCCCACAAGACAACAAAAGCGGCAATATAAGCGCGAACAACTGCGCAAGAATATCCTACAAAAAGAGCATAGAAAGAGAGCACAATAATAAGCGCTACATTTGATAGACGGTAAGGTAAGAGCATGCGAAGAAAAAAACCTATGCAAAGAGCTATCAAGGTAAAATGAAACCCCGAGACTGTTAAAAGATGTTGTAGCCCAATCCTATTGAATTGCAAGCTTAAGATCTTCTCATCGATTTCTCCTGCGATAATAGCAAAGAGAAGAGATCTGCTCTCCGGATCTTGAATCTTAAGCTTAAAAAAGCTGTGCAGTTTCTCTTTCATGCAAAATCGCCACTCACTGAGATTAAAGTGAGACGGTTGCGCGATCCATGCACTACTTGGTTTAAGAACAAAAGAAAAGTCGCCCTTATCGACCAGTGTCCCCGCAATTTTGTAATCAGAGTTTCCGGGTGGGCGCATCCCTTTTTTGAGGTAGATCCTGCAAGGCAGTATTTGATTTTCAAAAGCAAACGTTCCTTTGTAGACAAGGGAGCGGTTGAAAAAAGAGATAGATTCTTTAATGGAGTCGATATGAAAGATCCCTTCGACCTCTATTTTTTCTTGAGGCAATCTTTTTGTAGGCAGACGCCACTCCGTGTATCCATACATCGCTATGCAAGCACATAAACAGTACACGAATCTGTGGACAGAAGCCGTCGATAAGCCAAGCCAGAGGAAAATAAGAAGCAGGAGCGGATGGGGATAAAGAGCAAAGCCTGAGCCCAGAAGAAGAGTAAACCCGCCTAAAAGAGCCGGATGGCGTCTCCAAAATCGAGAGCTATTTTTTATCGATGGGATGCGTGATAAGGCGCGCGCCTCGCTCCCCTGTAAAAATTGCTGCCATCCATTCAAATGCCACCCCTAATCGATTTCTAAAACCGATGAGGAATAGGATATGGACAAACGCCCACATAAGCCAAGCAAAAAAACCGGCTGTTTTAAATGAGCCGACCATAGCAATCGCTTTCATTTTGCCGATTGTTGCCATGCTTCCTTTGTCAAAATAGACAAAGGGAGGGCGCTGTTTTCCTTCAAGCCCGCGCTTAATGAGTTTTGCAACATAGCGCCCTTGCTGCATGGCAACAGGAGCCACTCCCGGAAGGGGCTTGCCTTCTTTGCCGGTTGCAGATGCTGCATCCCCAATGACAAACACTTCAGGATGGTCTTTTAGAGTCAGGTCGGGTTCAACAATAGCTCTGCCGGCGCGATCGAGGGGAGTGTTCAAACTCTTTAAGAGATCTGACACTTGGTTGCCGGCTGCCCAGATGATATTATTAGAGGGAATAAATCGATCCCCGACTTGCACTCCTTTCCCATTAATTTCTGTCACTTTTTGTCCCTTAAGAACAGTCACGCCTAATTTTTCTAGCATCTTTTCGGCGCTTTTCGTCAGCTCTTGAGGAAATGCAGGCAGAATGGTTGGCAGTGCTTCTACAAGGTAGATACCGGCTTTTTGCGGTTCAATGTAACGGAAGTTTTTGTGTAGAGTGCGTTTGGCAATTTCTGCAATCGATCCTGCCATCTCAACTCCTGTTGGACCTCCACCAATAATTACAAAATTCACAGGCTCTTGTTTGCCCTCTAGTGCAAGAAGCCTTTCTGCCTTTTCAAATGAGAGTAAGATCTGTTCTCTAATTTTTAGCGCATCGCGGATGGTTTTGAGTCCCGGTGCAAATATCTCCCATTCATTTTTTCCGAAATAGCTGTGTCTGGCACCGATTGCGATGACAAGGTAGTCGTAAGAGATCGTATCTTTGTTGGCGAGCAGTATCGTCTTTTTTTCTTTGTTAATCTCAATCACTTCTCCCATGACAACCGTTGTATTTTCTTGATCTCTCAACACTTCGCGAAGAGGTGTTGCAATGTGACCGGGGGATAGAGCGGCTGTTGCCACTTCATAGAGCAGAGGCTGAAAGAGATGATGGTTGCTTTTGTCAATCAGCATGACATTCACATGGGCGTGTTTAAGAGCTCTTGCAACATGCAATCCACCAAAACCGCCACCGATGACTACCACCTGTTTTTTTTCCACGTACCACCTCATTTTCGTTTCAGTGTGCACAATTTCTGTTTTTTTTAAAGGGGCAGCCCCTCTATTCTATATTTTTTTATGCCAAAAGTTGTTCAAATCGTGACCGTTAAAAACCCCTTCGGTCTGCATGCAAGGCCAGCGACTGCAATCGCCAAGCTGTTACAAAACACCTCGTCTCAAGTCTTTTTTACTTGTGGAAAGGAGACAGTCAATGCCAAAAGCGTTCTTTGCATTCTTATGTTAGGAGCCTGTCAACATACAGAAATTGAGGTAACAGTAGAGGGAGAGGATGCGGAAAAGATTATGGGAGAAATTGCCGGTGCCTTCGATCGCTGTTTTGGTGAGGTATAAATGAAAGAGAAGATTTTGCAAGGCTCTCCCCTTGTAGAGGGCATTGGGCAAGGAGTCGCTTTTTTTATCCCCATTCAGGAGAGAAAAATTTCCGAACAGGCAATTGAACTCCATGAAATCGATCAGGAGATTGCGCGCTACAGACAAGCGCTTGTCTGTAGTCAAAAAGATCTACATGCCCTAAAAGAGCAAAACGCCTCATCGGAAATCGAAACCATCATCGAGTGTCACCTGCATATGCTACAAGATCCTCTGATGACAGAGCATGTGGAATCAGAAATCCGGCAGCATAGACAAAGTTCAGAGACAGTATTCCAATCTGTGATAGGAAGTTATAAAGAGAGATTTTCCAGACATAGCGATCCTGTATTTGAGCAAAGGCTCTCTGATGTTGTGGATGTGGCCCACCGGGTGTTGCATCACTTAGCTCCGGCATCTTGCATTCAAGAATTCAAAGAGCCGGTTATTCTCTTCTCTTTTGAGTTTACCCCCTCTCAAATTGCCTCTTTTAATCCGGCTTTTGTGAAAGGTCTTGTTGCAAAGAGAGGGGGTCCTTACTCTCATGCTACCATGATTGCCAAAGCCAAGGGCATTCCTTACATCTGTGGAGTCGATGTGTGCCAAGAAAATGGGACGGCCGTATGCATCGATGGCAATAGAGGTGTTGTGATTTTTAATCCTAAAAACCTGCCGGAGCCCTCTTTGCCAAAAATGGAGATCCCGAACCATGTACGCATCTATCGTAATATTTATTATCTAGAGCAGATGCACCAGATCACAGCGGGTGTGGGTCTTTTTCGCACAGAAACCGCTCTTTTTGATGACCCTGATTTTCTCTTTTCTGAAGAGAAGCAAAAAGCAGTTTACAATGCTTTGCTACAAAACAGTAAAGGGTTGCCTGTTACGATTCGGCTGTTTGATTTCGGAGGGGATAAGATCCCGAAAGGTTGGGAAAATCGGGGGCTTGAGTCTCCTTTTGGCCCACGAGGCGTCCGTTTTTTAATTCAGCATGACTCCATTCTCAAAACGCAGCTAAGATCTCTTCATGCTGTAAAAAGGCCGAACCTTCGCGTATTGATTCCCTTCGTTTCGACGGTTGAAGAGATTAAAGTCATCAAAGAGCAGATCGACTCTTCAATTTCTTTGGGTGCCATGATTGAAATCCCGTCAGCCGCTCTTGCAATCGATGCGATTTTAGAGCAGGTAGATTTTGTTTCCATTGGCACAAATGACCTGACACAATACACACTTGCTATAGATCGGACAGACTCTGTTTGCACACAGATTCATCCCAGCGTGACATTTTTAATTCAATATGTGTTAACAGCGTGCCAAAAACAGAACAAAGAAGCGGTAATCTGTGGCTATCTTGCTTCTGATCGCCAAGCGATTTCCGCTCTGATTACCCTTGGGGCTTCTGCCTTTTCTTCTGATTTAGAGATTTAAAATGCATAGCCGACCCCACCCCCAAAGGTCAACCCTCCGAGTAAAGCAAAAATTACAAAAGCCCAAGGCAACAGACCTGTTGCATTTGGTATTAACCTGAACTTGGGGTTTTTAGAACAAGCCGGGGAAGGGGGACTGGGCAGAGGAGTCGGCTTCGCTTTTTTGGGAAGCGTCGTGGTGGGCCGCTTTAATGAGATCTTGGAGCCCTTCGAGGTCTTGGGGATCTACGCACTCGGGTTTGATGATGATGTCGATGAGTTCTTTTTCGCCATTAAGGGTGAGTGTCACAAGGCCATTTCCACTTACGCCTGTGTAGCGCTTGGTTTTGAGTTGCTGGCGCGCTATTTCCATTTGCTGTTCCATCAACTTCGCTTGTTTTTTCATTTTGGAAAAGCCGCTACCCATGTCTTAACCTCAAGTTCTATGTAAAACGCCCTCTAGCTCCACTGCTGCAAAGCGTATGAGCGTATCATAATCGCAGTTTGCAGGTTTTTTTGCATCTGTTTGTTGGGGCAATTTTTGCTTTATAAAAGGCTTGTTATCACCCTCTTCTGGCGGAGGAAGGGGAGCTTTGATTTCGGGAGTGGGCTCGGGCGCCATCTTTTGTTCAAAGACAGGCGAGGTGGTTTTTGATTCAGGAGGAGGAAGGGGCGCTTTTAGTTCGGGGGAAGTTTCCAGCGCCATCTTCTGTTCGAAAGTTTTTGTTTCAGGAGGGGGTAGAGTTTTTTTGTCTGCGGGGGTTTTCTTTTCCAGTTCTTCGAGCCGTTTGACAAGGGCGGGGAGGGAGAGGCGGTATTTGGAGCGGATGATATGCAGAAGGATCATCTCCAGGTGTACGCGTTTAAAGGGGGTTCTGGAAGCGGATTGCTCGGCTTGGATCAGAAAGTCGAGAATATGAAGGCACTGCTCTTCATTGTAGAAAGAGTTCGTTGCAAGGTATTGCTGTTTCAAAGCAGGGAAAGCAAGAGAGGGGTCGAGCTTGAGTTTGAGATGCAGGCGATAATGTTCAAGAAGAAGGCTTAAGAAATAGGAAAATTCTTTGCCCGCATCAAAGATATCCGCTGCAAGTTCAAAGGCAAAAGAGGGTTTGTAAGCATCGAACGCCTCATCAAGAGCAAATAGGCAGCTGCGAGAGACAAGACCCAGTGTTTGGGAGGTTTTTGCAAGCGTAATGGGGGATTCGATCGAACATAGGACTTGATCTAGCAGCGATTCCGCATCTCTTAAAGAGCCTTCAGCAAGAGAGGCAATCATCGATAGAGCGTCCTCTTCCGCTTCGATCTGTAAATCGGCTGTGATTTGCTTGAGTTTTCCTACGATGCCTTGCACAGGAATCCGGTTGAGGTCAAACCGCTGGCAGCGGCTTAAGATCGTAGGCAGAATTTTATGGGGTTCTGTGGTGGCAAAGAAAAATTTTACATGAGGGGGAGGTTCTTCAAGTGTTTTAAGAAGGGCATTGAAGGCTTCTTTGGTCAGCATATGCACTTCATCGACAATATAAATTTTATAGCGGCAAGAGGAAGGTGCATACCCAACGGTATCGTTGATCTGTCTGATATCGTCGATGCCGCGATTGGAGGCGCCGTCAATTTCAAGAACATCAAGGCTGCTCCCATTGTTAATCTCCGTACAGCAAGCGCACTGGTTGCAAGGCTCAGAATCAATAGGAGAAAGGCAGTTAAGCGCTTTGGCAAATAGGCGGGCAAGTGTTGTTTTACCGGTGCCTCGAGAGCCGCAAAAAAGGTAGGCGTGGGCGACTTTCCCTCGCTTCAAAGCATTTTTTAGGGTCGTCACAGTGGCGTCCTGGCAGGCAACCTGTGCAAGGGTTTGAGGACGGTACTTGCGGGCAATCACTTGGTAATCCATGCTTTCGGATCGTATCATGCAGCTTAATTTTCAGTGTAGCCCCAAATTGGGCTTTGGGAGCATGATAGGGCCATCAGATAAAAAAAAGAATCGTATGCAAGAAATGCGCGCTGCAGGCAAATCTGTAGGTTGGATTTTTCGAGGGCTTTTTCCTATCTTCCAAGTCGGGTGGGTAACAAGATGGATCTTGCTTGGCCTTTTCTTTCTTGTGCCTCTTACCTTCGTTATGCATTTCACGGAAATTCGGATGGAGGTTTTAGAAATTGGAACAAGAGCTCCTCGCTATGTAGTTTCTCAGGCGGATTTTTCTTTTTTAGATCAGGAAGCAACGCAAACTCTTAAGCAAGAAGCCACGCGTGATATTGGCGCTATCTATCGGATCAGTGAACAGGAAGTTCTTTCGTACCGTCAAGATTTGGAAAATTCGTTAATAGAACATCAGCAGTGGCGGCGCGAGCTGCCAAGAACCACGTTTGAAGATCTCTATTTTCTTCTTGATCAGATGCAAGAGATTTTGCTTCAAGAGCGTTTTACCGATACAAGAACAGTGAAAAAAATCAGATCGCTCCATCTTGATTGTCCCCCTCTTGTTCCTTTAGATACACAGTCTATTAAAGATAGCTTTGAAGCACTTCGCCCTGTTTTTCTAGCGCAAGACAAAGCTCATATAGAAGCTATCAATTATTTGATATTTGCTTTTGCACACCATGAATGGCCTTTGCAGCCCGATTTTGCCCTGCAGGAGGGCATTCAAAGAGAAGTACGCTCTAACATCCAGGATTGTTACACCCACATTGAAGAAGGGGTACAGATCATCAAAAAAGGAGAGGTAGTAACAGAGCAGCATATTCGGATGTTGCAAGCGATGAAAGGCGCTTTAGATGAGGCCAATGATTGGTGGAACCCCATTCAGATGATTAGTAGTATTGTCCTAGCTTTAGGTCTTGTGGTCATTGCAGTACTGCACCTGTACTCGTTTCATAGAAAGACCCTGCGTTCATTTCAAAGAACATGTCTGCTTGTGGCCATCTTACTCATTGCCTTAAGCTTAGCTAAAGCTGTGGAGTTCCTCTTACTCTCTTTGGGAAGCAATCTTGTCGAACAGGTTCGTTTTCCCCTGCTTGTTCCCATGACCTCTCTTCTTGTTTCTATCCTGATAGGAACGGAGGTTGCCATGAGTGTCTCATTCTTTCTTTTAATGATTTTTGGGATGACTTTGGCAGTTGATACCGATCCTTTTTTACTGATGAATTTTTTTGCTCTGGCTTTAACGATCTTTTTTTCTCGATCGGTCCACAAAAGAACAGAGGTGTTTGCTGTCTGTGGAAAGGTGTTTATTTGTCTTTTGCCGGCCATTGTTGCGGTCAACTTGTTCGAGGGGCACCCTTTTGGTTGGAACTTTGGAATGGATCTGATCTCTACGAGCATTGCTCTTTTTAGCACAGCAGTCTTAACGCTTTTGTTTTTGCCCATTTTGGAATCGGGCTTTGGGATCATGACAGACATGACGCTTATGGAATACATGGATCCTGAAAGAGAGCTACTCAAGCGCCTTACAATGGAGGCGCCAGGAACCTATCAGCATAGCCTTGTTGTCGGACACATTGCAGAAAATGCGGCAAAAGCAATTGGCGCAAATGCTCTATTTTGTAGAGCAGCAACCCTCTATCACGATATTGGAAAATTATTCAATCCTCATTATTTTACAGAAAATCAACTCGGAGGATTCAACATCCACCAACTACTTACTCCTGCCGAATCTACAAAGGTGATTATTGCGCATGTTACAGAAGGCGAAGCGCTTGCTCGCAAACATGGATTGCCCCAAAGCTTTATCAACATCATTCGAGAGCATCATGGGACCTCCATGGTCTATTACTTTTATTGTAAGCAAGTAGAGCAGGTAGGCGGCGATGTCACTCAAGTAAGCGAAAAAGGGTTTCGTTATGCGGGCCCGAAACCCAAATCTAAAGAGTCGGCCATTATCATGATTGCCGATACGGTGGAAGCTGCTTCCCGCAGCATGGGAGAGACAACGGAAAAAGGGTTAGGAGAGATGGTCGATAAACTTGTCTCCAAAAAAGTCGAAGATGGTCAGTTAGAAGAAAGCCAGCTTACATTTGAGGAACTCGGTAAAATCAAGCGCGCCATGGTCAAGTCCCTGCTTGTCGCATCGCATCTGCGTATCAAGTACCCTGTTTGATATGAGCGATGTCTTTATCTGTAATCCCTTTTACTTTTTTTAGTTCTTCCTTTGAAGCCTGTTTTATTTGCTCTAAGCTGCCAAAGTGCTGAAGCAGTCGCTTTTGCTTAATAGGGCCAATCCCAGGGACTGATAAAAGAGCGGAAGAAATTTGTTTTTTTGCGCGCAATCTTCTGTGAAAAGAAATCGCGCTTCTATGGGCCTCATCCCGGATGTTTTGTAATAAGAAAAGAAGAGAGGATCTTGGGTTAAGATGGATGGGGTCGTGTTGCCCCGGTAAAAAGACTCTTTCTTGAGTCATCCCTTTATCATGCCGCCCTTCTTCTTTTGTCACAGCAATCACATCGATGTGGATGATGTCTAGCTCCTTTAACACATTCATTGCTGTATTGAGCTGCCCTTTACCCCCATCTATGATAAGAAGATCGGGAAGAGCCTGTTGCGCTTTTGTAAGATAGCGTGTCAGCACCTCTTTTAGCGCTCCGTAATCATCTGCGGGATTCGACGAGCGGATTTTAAAGAGGCGGAACTGTTTTTTATCCTTCTTTCCCTCTGTGAAAACAACAAGAGCAGATACCGGATTCGATCCTCCAATATGGGAAGTGTCAATGCAAGCAATCTTATGAGGATAGCGAGAAAGGTGTAGCTGCGTTTGGAGCGCAACTAAAGAATCTTCGCTTAAGCCCCCTTTTAACTTCGCGTTTTCTTCTGCCATCTTGACAAAGGCTCTCTTATCTCCTTTTTTGGGGGTTGTAATCCGGATAGATAAAATCTGTTCGAGTAGATCGGCATCGGGAAGGACAATAGGAAGGAGAATCTCTTCTATAGCGCCTTGTTGTTTGCTATACATCTGTAAGATGAAGGAGGAGAGTAAAGATTCTTCGTCTTCAAGAATCTGATCGAAAGAGTACGACTCAGAGCCTACAAGTTGCCCTTTGCGGAAAAGGAGCCGTTGAATCATCATTGCACTGCCTTTATGGAAGATCCCTAAGGCATCATAGCTTTCTTGCTTATTCTGACAGACAAGAGATTCAGAGTCGATGACATGTTCCATTTGGCGGATCGTGCGGAGTAACCCCGCTGCCTTTTCAAAAAGTAGAGCCTCTGATGCCTTGTCCATTTCTAAATAGAGTTCTTTGAGGATCTCTTTATTTTCTCCTTTTAAAAAACGGATCGCCCCTTGGACAAAAAAATCATACTCTTCTTTTGTGCATCTATTCACACAAGGTCCAAGGCACCGTTTGATCGAGTAGAGGAGGCAGGGCCGAGTTCTTCGTTTAAATTCTTCATCAGAACACTGCCTTAATGGAAAGAGTTTAGAGAGCAGCTCATGTGTTTTTTTTGCCGCAAAGGCACTTGTGTAGGGGCCAAACACTAGCCCTTCTTTTTTTTCAGCACTCTTGGAGCGCACAAAACAGAGTCTTGGCCAAGGATCTTTGGGATTAATCTCTAAACTTAAAAATGACTTGTCGTCTTTGAGTACCGCATTGAATTTGGGCAGGTGTTGCTTAATCAATGTGTTTTCTAAGAGCAGCGCCTCTTTTTCTGAAGGCACAACAATGGTGTCAATTGACTCTGTCTGTTTGACAAGGAAAGGGACCATGGCCCGTGTGTCTTGGTAGAGAAAATACTGCTTAATCCTTGTTCTCAAGTTTTTCGCTTTGCCGACATAGATCACCTTTCCCTCTTTGTTTTTCATGAGGTAGACGCCGGGCTTATCGGGAAAGGAGGAGAGTGTTTTTAGTATTTTTTCTTCCATTCAAACAGTAGTTGTAATGCTTGCATCGGAGAGAGCGCATTGGGATCGAGCTTTGCAAATTCTTCTACTAGAGGATGTGAAAGTAATGAAAGCTGCACTTCTTTGGGTTTATGCATCGTCCCTTTTTCTAAGCTATCAAGTCTTTTCTTTGCCTTATGAAGTACTCCATGGGGAAGCCCTGCCAATTTTGCGACATGGATCCCATAGCTTTTGTCGGTGCTGCCTTTGACAATTTTGCGCAAAAACACAATGCCGTCATTTCCCTCATAAACAGAGACATGATAGTTAGAGGCTCCTGGAATCATAGGGTCGAGAGCTGTAAGCTCCCAGTAGTGGGTTGCAAACAGGGTTTTGGCCTGTTTCCCTTTTTCTGTAAGTAGATATTCAGCCACTGCCCATGCAATCGAAATTCCATCATAGGTGCTGGTCCCTCTTCCAATTTCATCTAGGATCACAAGGGAAGAGGAGGTCGCGTGGTGTAAAATATGCGCTGTTTCTGTCATTTCTACCATGAATGTCGACTGGCCGCGCGACAGATCGTCGCTTGCTCCAATGCGAGTGAATACCTTATCGACAACTCCAATCCGAGCACTTTTTGCAGGCACAAACGACCCCATTTGCGCCAAAATGACAATCAGGGCGGCTTGCCTGATGAAGGTGGATTTACCGGCCATATTCGGCCCTGTGATCAAGTGCAGCCTTTCCTTATCCCCATCTAGATAAAGGTCATTGGGAATGTAGGGGTCGGTCAACACTGTCTCAACAACAGGGTGTCTTCCTTCTTTGATATCGATGACATCGCTTTGATCTACTTGCGGTCGCACATAGCCTCGAGTCTTTGCCACAAAACTTAAAGAAGAGAGAGCATCTAATGTTCCCACTGCCTTAGCAATCACTCTTAGCGTGGAGGAAAAAGCGGCGATGTTTTTCTTTAGTTCTGTAAAGAGCTCCAGTTCTAAAGAGGCAATTTTTTCTTCTGCATGTAGGATTTTGTACTCAAATAGTTTTAATTCTTCTGTGACAAATCGCTCTGCGTTAACAAGCGTTTGCTTGCGCTCAAAAAAATCCGGTGTCCTCTCTGCTTGGCCTCGGCTGACTTCAATATAGTAGCCAAATGCTTTTGTGAAACCCACCTTTAATGTCTTAATGCCGGTTGTTTCTCGGAGTTTGGTTTGATAGGAGGCTACCCAAGATTGACTGTCCGTCTGAATGCTTTTAAGAGCGTCTAGTTCTGCATGGAATCCCATACGAAACAGATTGCCATCGCTTAGTCGCAGAGGCAGCTCATCATTGAGAGCAGTTTTTAGAAGCTCTAGAGGAATAGAAACATCATGAAGATCTTCGGCTATTGTACAGAGTAAAGAAGATAGGCTCGATTTCAACTTCTCTTTTAAAGGAGCAATCGCTTCTAAAGAAAGGCGCAAAGCCCCCAGATCTCTTGGAGACGCAGAGCCTGTTTCAATCCGCATCACAAGCCGCTCTAAATCTTGAATCCCTTTTAACACCTCGCGCAAAGGAAGATGCTGCTGTAATTCTTCAACGGCATCCTGTCTTTTGAGAATTTCTTGAGTGCAAAGAAGAGGGTGTGTAAGAAAGTGTCTTAGTTCCCGCCCTCCCATAGCCGTTTTTGTTTCATCGATTACAGAAAGTAGCGTCTGTTTTTTTTTGTCGGTGCTAATGAGTTCCAAATGGCGTTGAGTGGAGCGATCCAGCTGCATGTAATCGCTCATCTGTTCAATACAGACTTTCTTGATCTGAGAGGTGGGTAAATGAAGATGATTTTGTACATACTGTAATAGAGCCCCTGCTGCAGAGGTGCCGGCCGGTTTTTCTGTAAGGCCAAATCCATCAAGAGAATGCACCTGAAAGTGGGAAGAGAGCACTTTATAGGCATATTCATGCTCGAAGTGAAAATCTTCTTGAACTTCTACAAGCAAAGCGATCTGTTTTTGGATGTCTAATATCCAATTTCCGTGTAGGCGCATCCATTTTTTAGAGACAAGTAACTCTTTGGGAAGCACCCTATGCAATTCATCTGCAAGAGAAAAAAGGGTTTCAAATTCGGATACTTTAAAAGCCCCTGTTGTCAAATCAAGAAGCGCAAGCCCTTGGATCTGCCCAATTTGGACAATGCATGCCATGAAGTTGTGCGTTTTGTCTTCCAAAAGAGAGGAGTGGATGATGGTCCCGGGCGATACAGTTCTTACAATCTCCCTTTTGACAATCCCTTTGACCTCGCGCGGATCTTCCATCTGTTCAGCAATTGCGACTCTATATCCTTTAGCAACAAGCCTATCGATATACCCATCGCTTGCATGGGCCGGGATTCCTGCCATAGGAATCTCTTGTCTTTTTGTTAAAGTCACATCGAGCTCTTGGGAAAGAAGTACAGCGTCTTCTTCAAACGCTTCGTAAAAATCCCCTAATCGAAAAAGTAGAAGTGCAGAGCCCGCCTTTTGCTTACAGGCGCGCCATTGGGACATCATGGGAGAACAAGACATAAGCGGAGCTTATCAGCTAGGAGGAATTCCTTGCAACGTGTCCTTCCACAGCTTGCAAAAGTTTATCCAAGCGGTAAGACTCGGGAAGGTTTGAGATCCATGTGGGAATTGTAGAGAGGTCTGTACCGGGAAAATATTGCTGTATTTCATTCTTTATAGTTGTTTCGACGTCTTCTTTGGAACACAACATTTGTGTTCTGAGCATGGCTCTACATAAGCGATCAAGAGTTTGTTGCACAAAGTGAGCCACTTGTTGCGATCTCTTATCGAGTGGGCTTCCTGCTGCTACAAGGCAACAAGGTATACTGGTTGGAGGTGCAAGGTAGTCTGTATCCGGACAAGATTCAAGAGATTCTGTCATTCCAAATTTTAAGACAGGGGGTATCAATGCGGGTTGTCCATGGTGAAGAGTTGGGCCTTCTCTTTGCGTTTTTAAGAACTCTAATGCATCCCGTACTTGGGCGTTGATGTCTTGTTCAAAGAGGCCGGCTTCTAATTTAAGAAGTGGGCAGCTCTTTGCTTTCAATGCTTCAATGGGATCTTTTATGACATCTCCCACATCGGGGATAGGTAACTCATCATTGGATGCAAGCTTATCTATGGAATTAAAAATAGGATCGGATAGATATTGAACAATCCACTCTTGATCGGGTCTAGTTGTTTTACGCCAGAAGGTCAGGCGTTCTATCATTTTTTCATCTAAGTTCTCTTCTTGTAGTTTCTCGCGAATTTTATTTGGCAAAGAGAGAAACCAGTCACTAAACTGCTGTTTTTCTCTTTGATAGGATGAGGCATCTTGTGTGGCCGAGTTTAGTAGTCGGGAAACACTCTCTTGCCATATCTGTTGGATGGAGGATAAGATGCGCTGTTCTTGTTGGATTTCTATATACGAACAATCTGGCTGGTTTCCTGTGCAAATGGCAACTTCATTCCAATAGCTAGCAGAAATAGTATTCATAGAGAGTATTTGACTACAAGGGAGGATATGCGTCAAGTAGCAGTGCTCTTTGTTGATCGGTAAAAGATGAAAAGATATCATGGATTTGTGCGAGAAAATGAGGGGGGATTATGAGTCAACATAAAGACGAGGGGCTGCCTTCTGACAGCAGCGTGCATTTTAGTCAGACAGCAGAAATGCAGACCTTATCGCTGAGTCAGTTGCGAGAACATGTAAAGCAAGTGATGATTCCCCTATTGATTCAAACGTTTCAGCATCAAGTCGGCAAGGAAGCGTACGATCAGTTAAAACTCTTAGATCAAGACTTAGAGCATCTCGAGCATTGGGTGCGCCATTGTCGAGTGCAAGTAGCAAAGGCAATGGGCAATGCCGTAGTGGAACCTAAGGCTTTTTCTGTAAAAGCGTTCAAGCAAGAGGACAAACCCTCTTGGTGGCGTGCATTGTTGGGAAAAAAATAGATGTTTACAAAAGAGTCGCTGGAGCTTTTAAGGCAGAGAATTGACTTAGTGGACGTGCTCTCTGCTTATGTCCCCCTGCAAAAAGCAGGGGCCTCCTATAAAGCCCTATGCCCATTCCATGAAGAAAAAACACCCTCTTTTGTTATCCAGAGAGGAGACTCTCACTACCATTGTTTTGGATGCGGTGCACATGGAGATGCCATTGCTTTTTTAATGACGCATATGAAAATGGGATTTAGGGAAGCTGTTGAGCATCTGGCAGATAAATTTCAGGTAACGCTTGAAAAGAGCGCTGAGACTGCCCAAGAAAAGGGGCCCTCTCGAGGGGCACTTCGCGAGGCGCTTGAAAATGCAAGTCAACTCTATCATTACCTACTTTTGCATTCAGAAGAGGGAAGAGAAGCGCTACATTATCTTTACTCGCGCGGATTAGATTTGGAATTTATCCGCACCTTTGAAATCGGTTATGCTCCTAAAGCTGCAGGTGTTTTAGTTCCCTATCTTAAAGCCCAAGGAGTGCAAGAAGAGGTGATGGCAGTGGCAGGACTTATTGCTAACACCTCTTTTGGTAAGCAGCGCGATTTTTTTTCAGATCGAATTACTTTTCCCATCAGAGATGCTGTGGGTCACGTAATTGGGTTTTCCGGACGCAAATTTAAAGAAGAGACCTTTGGGGGAAAGTATGTCAACACACCCGAAACTCCTCTTTTTAAAAAATCAAGAGTGCTATTTGGTCTTTCTTATTCTAGGGCTCGGATCGCAAAAGAGAGAAAGGCGCTGATTGTAGAGGGGCAAATCGATGCGTTGCGTCTTATCCATAATGGTTTTGACTACACGGTAGCAGGACAGGGAACCGCTTTTGGAGAAGAGCATGTAAGAGAGCTTCTCCAGTTGGGTGTTGCACAAGTCTTTTTAGCACTAGATGGAGATACCGCGGGTCGAGAGGCTGCAGTCAAAATTGGACACCTATTTCAGAAAAAGGGAGTCGAGGTCTTTGTTGTAGAGCTCCCCTCCGGAGCGGACCCCGATTCTCTATTGCGTGAAAGAGGCAAAGAAGTGTTTTCACAGCTCCTTGAGCAAGGACGGCAATACCTACTCTTTCTTTTTGATTTTTTGTCCAAGGGAGAAAAAGCGCTGTCTGCTGCACGAAAGAATGAAATTGTAACTGCTATGACAGAGAGAATCAAACAATGGGAAAAGCCGGTGATGGTGCATGAGAGCCTAAAAGCTTTGGCTCAGATGGCTCATATCCCTGAAATGATGATCGATGTCGGAGTGTCCCCGCAGCCTTTTATAAAGAAAAGAGCTGCAATTGAGGTCACCGCCATCAATCCCGATCGGATTTTGGAGGCGGATTTACTCCGCTGGATCCTTGTGGCTGCTCCTTGCTGCAAAGAAGTCATGGACAAGGTCACAAAAAATGTATCTAAAGAGATGTTTCTGTTGCCTCTTGCAGCCCGCCTTTTTGAAAAACTGATCATAAATTATGAGGCTGAAAAAGCCTGGGATCTTCTCGATCTTTGCGAAGATGAAGAGATGGCGCAGTTTTTATCGGAGATCATGCAACGCAAGATCAATCTCTCTAAAGCAGTAGAGGGGTGTACAGAGACAGTGCGCAAGCTATTGCATCGAGGATGGATGCAGAAACGGAATGTCCTTTTTCAGGAAATTTCAGGGGAAACTCTTTCTGAGGAGGAAGCGGTTGCCAAGCTTAAAGCATTCGATGCTCTAAAAAACGCTCCCCCACAAGTTTTGTAAGATCTATCTTCTGCCTCTTACAAATAACCATACACCGCCAACAACGCAGACAACGCCACCTGTAATTGCTAGCAAGATCGGCAGGTCATAGGCAGAGATCTTTTCATTGAGAGCTTTGCCAAACTCTTTATTAAACGGGTTATCGGAAAATAGAGAAGATCCTGAATGGATCGATTCTTTTACTGTAGCTACGCGCCGTTTTGCATACATACCCATGGCAAATAGGCACAGACCTAACAACACTAGGATTAAACTTATGATTCTACGCATTTTCATGTTCATACCCTTATATAAGCAGATTCTTTATTCGTAGAATAGGCTAATTAAATTGTCAAGTATGTTTTTTAATCCATCCAAGAGCATTTGCATGGGCAAGATCTTGGATAAAAGAGCGTTCAGGCTGTAATTGCTTTTGAATGCCCTCTAAAAGAGTTTGGTAACAAGAGGGATTAGAAAGGGAGTCAAAGTAAGGGCGGTCTGTGTTGTACTTTTGTTTAAGGGTACTTAATACTTGTTGGGATAGATAAAAAAAGTCTGCTCCGAAACAGAGTGCCTTATGTGCCCCTAGAGCTAAAGCATGTTCAATATGGCGCATGAGCATTAAAGGGTTTTGCGGATCTATAAAAGCTGCAAAAAAATTCAGGCCAATGATCCCTTTGCGCCGTGCGATTTCCTTGGCGATTGTGTCTGGCAGATTTCTTAAGTGGGGACATACTGAGCGGAAATTAGAGTGGGATGCAAGGACAGGGATATCGAGCCCTTTTTTATCGATCCAGTCAAATAGGTCGTAGGCTAAAGGGTCGCTTGTGTGGCTAAAATCGATTGCGATTTTTTTCCCATTAAGGAATTCGAGAAGCCGTTTGCCATCCTCTTTAAGGCCGATCTTTGTCTGATCTCCACCGCCAAACCGATTTTCTGTATTCCATGTGAGGGTGATGTAGAGAGGAGTCCCTATTAAGGCGATAAACTGATTTAGTCGGTTGAGAGCTTCATCAAAAGGCTCTTCTTCGAGCGCAAAGCAGGAGGCGTTTTCAATTGCCGGAATAATATGAATGGCCTCTGCCGAGGGGGCATTTTTAAAGCAAAGCGGATGCTTTTCCAGCAGGGTTTTAAATATTGAGGCCTGTTTTATTCCGCACTGGACAGAATTTAAAGTAGTGGGAGTAAATAGGGGAAGGATCTGCGTTTTGACCCCTCCTTTTTGCAAATCGGCATAAGGCGCAGGGGAAGAGGGGTCATAGATTGTGGCCCCCTCTTTTTCTTCTAAGAATGCAAGCAAGTCGCAATGCAGATCGACAACGGGAATCATTGGATTTTACTAAAATCAATGAGTTCTTTGAACAGGGAAAACACCCTCTGCAATAGAGCCACCCTATTGTTGCTTACTGCCTTATCTTCGCACAAGATATGCACCTCGTCAAATAATTTGGCAAGAGGGGACTGCAAGGTCGCAATGGATTTAAAAGCTTTCAAGTAATCACTTCTATGCAACAGAGTAGACCACTCTTTCTCTACAGTTTTGAGCGCTGCAGCGAGTTCCTTTTCTGCTTTTTCCTTGAGGAGTCCTGCTGAAAATGGGGTAGTTACCGGTTTTTCTAGCTGCCCTTTTGCGCGCTTGTATACTTCGAGCAGTTTTGCAAACTCTTGCCCCCTCTTTCTAAAGAGGTGCAATGCCTCGATTTTGGCAAGATCGTCATAGGGGTTATTGCATGCCCCTTGAAGACAAGCTTCGATTTCTTCTTTTTTAAATCCTTTTTCTTCAAAGACAGATTGAGCTCGGGCTGTAATGAATCCCAAGATTTCTTGCACAACCGTTTCACTGACACAAGAAAAATGCGCAGAGCAAGAGGTTAAAAGCGTCTTTAAGTCGATAACCTTTTCTTCCTTGATCAAAATTTTGATCAAGCCGATCGCCTGGCGGCGGAGGGCGTAAGGATCGGAAGAAGAGGAAGGTTTTAATCCGGTGCTATAGCAGCTAATCAGATTGTCGATTTTATCGGCTAAAGAGAGCACAATCCCGGTTTCTGTTTTTGGAAGAGGGGCATCTTCCCTTTTGGGCATCCAATGTTCTTCGATAGCTGACGCTACTTCTTTATCTTCTTTTTGGGCACAAGCGTAGTACTTTCCGATAGTGCCTTGAAGTTCCGGGAATTCATTGACAAGAGCAGAGGCAAGATCTGCTTTGCAAAGAAGAGCGGCTCTTTGGGTCTTTTCTTTCGAACTGATGCGAAGAGACTCTCTTACATCTTGTGCAATTTTCTGCAGACGCTCAACTTTATCGAACATCGATCCTAGTTCTTTACTTTGGACCATGACTTTGAGTTTTTCATTGAACTCTACAAGAGGAATCTTGACATCTTGTTCATAAAGAAAGCAACCGTCCGAAAGGCGGGCAGAGAGGACCCATTCATTCCCTTTGCGGATGAGATTTTGCGGTTTATTATCCGCTGTAATGAGAAAATGGTTTTGTAGACGCCCTTTTTTATTTGCTAGAGGAAAGTATTTTTGGTGTTCGACCATCTCGGAAATGAGCACTTCCTGAGGCACCTTCAAAAAGTTTAAGTCAAAAGAGCCGAGCATGAGTTCCGGCCACTCTGATAGGAATAGCACTTGAGAGAGCACCTTGCCTTTTTCCATAACCTGCATATTTTCTTCGGCTTCGATCTTTTCAATCTGCTTTTCTATGCGCTCTTTCCTTTTTTCTACTTGAGCCATCACTTTGTGTTTTTCAAGTAGAGCAAAAAATTGTGAAGCGGAAGGAATGGCAATGGGCACGGGATTGAGCTGAGCATGGCCATGAGAAGTTTTGTGGGAGCGTATGTAGCCCACATCAAACGGGATGACTTGACTGCCTAGCATAGCGACAATCCAGCGCATCGGTCTTGCGTAGGTAAGAGTACTGTCATCCCAGTGCATTTTCTTAGGGAACTCTATTGAGGCAATCAGCTGTGGAAGCGCCTGTTGCAACAATAGATAGGCAGACTTGCCCTCCTCTTGGATCATGGCAAAGAGGTAGTCGATCCCTTTAAGAGCGCGGATCTCTAATTCTTTCCTTTTGCCTTGAATAATCTCTTTGAGGGAAGATTCTTTGAGCCCAAGAGAGCGGAAAAACCCTGTTCCTTGGGGTGAAAGGATTCCTTCTTGCGTAAATGCAGAAGATACAGGAGGTCCACGTCTTTCAATGCTCTTTGGATGGGTTCCTTGAGACATCCCCTTAATGACAACTCCCAAACGGCGGGGGGCTCCAAAGACCTCTAGCTTTTGCATCGATAACCCTTTTTCTTCTAGAAAAGCGCGGAGCATTTTTTCTAAATTGCGCATGCCAATAGGGATGAAAGAGGCAGGGAGCTCTTCTGAACCGATTTCGAGTAGGAAATCTTCTGTTTTATTTGGGTTAAAGGGGATCGATTTTGTCGGGATGGGTTTTTTGATGACTGGTTTTTCTTTTTTAAATAAGGGGTATCCGAGCTCTTCACGAGCCTTCACGTAGGCGGATGCGATCTCTCTTGACAAATCGCGAATTCTGCCAATGTATCCTGTACGCTGAGATACGGAAATAGCGCCCCTTGCACCTAGGAGGTTAAAAGTATGGGATGCTTTGATGACAAAATCATAAGCGGGAAGAGGCAATCCTTGACTCATAAGCCGCTTAGCTTCTGTTTCGAAATCTTCGAAGTGTTGTTTTAAAAGAGGAATCGATGCCGCTTCAAAATTATAAGCGCTCCACTCTTGTTCACTCATCCGGATGATGTCGCCAAGTGTAAGAGTGCTATTCCATTTGACATCGAACACATTATCGACGTTTTGTATGAACATTGCCAATCGCTCTAAGCCGTAGGTAATCTCTGCTGTAATGGGCGAAAGAGGAACGCTTCCCATTGCCTGGAAATAGGTGAATTGGGTGACTTCCATCCCATCGCACCACACCTCCCATCCAAGACCCCAGGCCCCGACGGTGGGGGACTCCCAATCGTCATGGACAAAACGGATGTCATGTTTTTTCAAATCAAATTTTAACGCTTTGAGAGATTCCAAATAGAGATTTTGCACATCGGAAGGAGGGGGTTTCAAAATGACCTGGAATTGGTGGAAGAGATAAAGGCGGTTTGGGTTCTGCCCAAATCTTCCATCTGAAGGACGCCTGGAAGGCTCTACGTAAGCTGCATTATAGGGTTCTTTTCCTAGGCAGCGCAAAAAAGTTGCCGGATTGAATGTCCCAGCGCCGACTTCCACTCCGTGTCCTTGATGAACAACGCATCCTTTTTTTGCCCAAAAATGCGTTAGAATTAAAATTATTTCTTGAAATGTAAGCATGAGACCCTCAACAAATAGAGGCTGATTTTAACCACAGGTTGGGTTTTTTTGACAGCACATTGCATTTATGTACAGATTCTTGTAAAATAGAGCCTCTTTTTCTTTAAGGAGTAGGTATGTCTGAAGAAATAGTAGAGGCAATTAATGGAAAGCGCAAACCTTCTCGTGCATCTATCGTTCAGGAATACCTACAAGCCTTCCTAGATGAATTGAGTGCAGGCCTTCAAAAAATGTGTGCACGCGTTGCAAAGGTTGCCAACGAAAATTTGAGAAAAGTCAGAGAGGAACATGAAGAAGCTCATGCACTCAATGATCGCACAAAACCCTCTTACAATCGGTTCACATGCCCCTTACCATTTCCGAGCCTTTCGCAAGTAGCGATCTCGATATCTTCCCACCGGTTATCCATTCTCTCTCTTTAAGCGAGTTTGAAGCGCTCCTTGCTCCTGAAAAGCCGTTTCGGGCAAGGCAGATCTTTAAGTGGGTTTACGAGAAGAGAATAAGCGATGGCAGTAAAATGACAGATTTGAGCGCATCTTTGCGATCCCATTTGCTTGAGAAGGTTCGTTTTTCTGGGCTGAAGGTGCAAAGGACAGAAATTTCTCAAGATCAGCAGACAATCAAATTCCTCTTTGAGTTAGAAGATGGAAAGAAGATTGAATCTGTTCTCATTTATTCTACAGATAGAAGAACCGTGTGCGTCTCTTCGCAGGTTGGCTGCGCTGCGCGATGTGCTTTTTGCGCCTCGGGAAAACAGGGGTGGATTCGCAATTTAAGCGCGGCAGAAATTTTTGAGCAGGTGTATCAAATTGATCAGTTCCTTTTTGCCAAAGGGGAGAGGGTGTCGCATGTGGTTTTCATGGGGATGGGAGAGCCTTTAGAAAATTACGATGCAGTTCTTGGAGCCATCCGTTTGCTAAATGACCCGATGCGCCTAAACATCTCGCAAAGGAGAATGACCGTATCGACAGTGGGTGTTGTGGAGGGAATTCACCGATTTGCAGAAGAAGATTTGAATGTGAACTTGGTTCTCTCTTTACATGCTCCTAATCAACATATTCGCAAAAAAATCATTCCCTATGCGCGTAAATACTCTCTAGAGTCGATCTTGGATGCCATGCGAGTCTTCAAGGAAAAAACACATCGCAATGTGACCTATGAGTATACTTTAATCGATGGGATCAACGACTCCATTGAATGTGCAAAGGAGCTAGCCTTGCTTCTCAAAGGGCAACACTGCACAGTGAATTTGATTCCCTATAACCCCATTCTAGGAGTCCATTTAAAACGCCCGGAAAAAGAAAATATTGAAGCATTTCGGGCTGTTTTAGAACAGGCTCACATTGTGACAACATGGCGCTATACAAAGGGAAAAGATATTGCCGCTGCCTGTGGACAGCTTGCTCTACAAAAATAATTCCTCAAAATCTCCTTTTTATGTATAACGCTTTTTAAAAGGATTTGTGTGTGAGCTTGCCTCTTTGCTTAACATTAGTGCGAGTATTGCTAGGACCCCTCTTCCTTGTATTGTATATTTATGCAGGACAGTGGGGGGCTTCTCAGCTGACTGTTGTGTGGATGCTAATCGGTGTTGCCGTGATATCGGAGCTGTCCGATCTTCTAGATGGCCGTCTTGCTCGAAAGAGAAATAAAGTCACAGAGCTTGGAAAGCTGCTTGATCCGATGGCTGACAGTATTTTTCGCTTTTCGGTTCTATTTGCATTTACTCAAGGGGTTATAGGTTTGCCTTTGATTCTGGTGATCCTCTTTTTTTATCGCGATGTGGTCATTGGCACTTTACGCACAGTGTGTGCCCTGCGTGGTTTTGCACTTGCTGCTCGTCTTTCCGGTAAGATAAAAGCTGTGATTCAAGCAGTTGTTATTTTCTTTATCTTGATCCTGATGATCCCTTACTCTATGGGGTGTTTAGGAAGAGAGATGTTGAGGGCTTTGAGTTTCTATGCGGTACTGATTTCTGTCATTTATACCCTGTATTCCGGTGTAGAGTATCTCATTGCCAATCGCTCTTATATCCGTAAAGGGATGGGAGCTTCAAAATAGGGAAGAGAGTAAAATGCTCCCTTCCCTGTTAATAATCATGTCCTTGATATATCTTGCATGATCTTGTAGGAAGTTGCAAAAGCAGCAACACTTGCAGAGCGCCATCCCATACCTCTTGTAATAGAGATCTTTGGCGGGGTCTTTCCGCTTTGCCTTATCGCTTCTTCTATGATTTTAGCATTAAAGGGGTGTCCTAGGATACCCCCTATTCCTCCTGTGCATGCAGCTGTTATGTAATCAACTACCTTAGAAGGTAGCATGTCATACTGCTTCATCCGGTTAGCCGCATTAGAGCTACTTGAAATCCCAAAAACGGCAAGCCCATTGCGCATGGCATACAGCCCGGCTTGTTTTCTTGAAAGCTGCATCATGCTTTTCCATGGGGAGTAATTTCCCATGGTAAATTGAGTAAATCCGTACTCAAGATGCGCGGTCAATGCTCCTGCCGTCATACTGGAAAGAGCTTGATTGGTCAATGTATGGGAATTAAACCGTTTAAAATAATTTTCCGCCTGTTGCTGTATGATCATTTGCGATCCTGCAATTACCGCAACACCGGGCGCTGCGTAAATTCCTTTATAGAGTGCAGGGCCAAATGCCAAGCAGCGTGTAGGATTCTCACTCATCCTAGCTTGTGCTGCGCGGTCAAATAGACAATAGGAAGGGACAATAGCGGCTCCTGCATAAAGGATGGGAGCTGTGGATTCAAAGCTGTTCATAAATAACCTTTTGTTAGTGTTTAGTGTGCAAAATAAAAAAAATGAGAGTAAAAAATATTTTTAGTGCGCGTTGCGCACTAACACTAAAGAAAGGACGCAGCAGGAGATCTGCTGTGGATTGCAAACAGAAGAAAAAATAGATGCTTCTTCTCTTTTCATGCGACTATTTTATTAATAATCTCATTAATTCTGCAATATTTTTAATTGCGAATAAAGTTTAAGATAATCTTTGGTGGGAATGCTCCAGCTAAAGTCATAAGCTGCGCAGGTTTGCAAGAGAGCTTGCCACCGTTTTTTATTTTCTTGATAACATTTTAGAGCTCGTAGTAGTGCCCAGTCGAGTCCTTGTGCATCGGGGAAATCAAAAGTAAAGCCATTGCGTTCATTTTCCGGCAGAGGTGAGGTGTCGATGTCAAAGACGGTATTGGCAAGTCCTCCTGTTTTTCTTGCAACAGGGATAGTTCCATAACGCATGGCAATCATTTGGGTCAGGCCGCAGGGTTCAAAAAGGGAGGGGATTAAAAAAATATCGGACGCAGCGTAGATTCTGTGAGCCAGTTCCTCATCGCTTTGCATGAGGATTCTTCCTTTTTTCCCCAAGTTTAGTTCTTGTTGCAGCTGTTCGAATTCTTTTTGAATCTCTGGGATGGGAGAGGAGCCAAGGAGAATGAAGCGCCCTCCTTTCTCAAGAGTGCGTCTTAGACCATGTTTAATGAGATGGGGGCTTTTTTGAGGAACAAGACGAGCAATCGCTGTGACAAGAGGGGAATTTTTTTCGTATTCTAGATTGAGATCTTCAAAAAGTGCTTTTTTATTTTGTTCTTTTCCGGCGGGTAGTTGTTGTGTTGTATAGTGAAAGGGAAGGTAGCGGTCAGAAGCGGGATTCCAAAATTGGGAGTCTATCCCATTGAGGACGCCGTGGATTTTTTCTCTGCAAGAAGAGAGGGTGTCTTGCAGTCCGCAAGAGCCCTCCGGAGTTTGGATTTCAAGTGCATATTGAGGAGATACAGTGGTTACAAGATGAGCGGATTCGATTCCGCCTTTGAGAAGATTAAGTAAATCGCCTTGGATGAAAGAAGGGGGTAAAGTGATGCCTGCGCGAATCAGGGTAGATAAAGAATTTTTTCCCTGATAGTGCAGATTGTGGATGGTAAGAAGGGAGGGAAAAGCAGCGGCGAGCGCCGCTGTTGGCCAGTCATGAAGGTGCAGGGCATCATAGGAAGGGGAGATGAGAGAAAGAATTTCTTTGACGGCTTGGCAAAAATAGAGGAATCTATCCACTTCATCGGTGCCGCCATAGATAGAACCTCTTTGAAAGAAATGGGCAGGGTGGTGTGATTCGATGAGAAATAAAGAAAGTCCTTCTAATGTGGCTTCCCATAGGGTGTTTGTGGAAGAGGAGTTAGGGCGCTCTACTGTAAAAGAGGGGGTGTGAATTTTCAAATTTGATAGATAAGAGGTGTCGAGGCAGTCGTATTTGGGTAAAATGATAGATACCTTATGACCCAATCGCTTGAGTTCTTTGGATAGGCCATAGACAACGTCTGCAAGACCTCCGACTTTGGCGATCGGCGCAAGTTCAGGGGCGACATGTATGATATGCATATCTTTTATCTTTAGTGAGTATTGCAAAAAAAACACAAGATGTTTAAGATAGCCCACTTTTGAGTCAGATGGGGTGTCGCCAAGTGGTAAGGCAGCGGTTTTTGGTACCGCCACTCGGAGGTTCGAATCCTTCCACCCCAAGATTTTAAAAAGCCTTAAAGTATCGTAGAAGGGGACGGTGTTATGTTGTTTGCAGGGACCTCACATAGGGCGCTTGCAGAGCAAATCGCCTCTTGTCTAGGGATACAGTTAGGTAAAGCGCTCATTGAAACATTTCCAGATGGCGAGATAGGCGTTCGTATTTTAGAGAGCGTCCGTGGTCGGGATGTATTTGTCGTGCAGTCTATTGCGCGCCATCCCAATTTCTATCTCATGGAGTTGTTGATCTTAATTGATGCGTTAAAACGAGCGTCTGCTCGGTCGATTGTGGCAGTGCTCCCCTATTTTGGGTATGCAAGGCAAGATCGAAGAGGGATGGCTCGTGAGCCCATTACGGCAAGGCTTGTGGCAGACCTGCTCCAAACAGCAGGCGTCACTCGTGTACTGACAATGGATTTGCATACAGAGCAAGTGCAGGGATTTTTTAATATTCCTGTTGATAATTTGTATGCGCTCCCTTTGCTTGTGGAGGAGTGTTCTTCCTTTTCCATTGGCACAGTCGTTGCGCCGGATGTCGGTAGCATCAAGTTGGCTCGTCTCTATGCTGAGAGCCTGCGTGTAGATCTCGCTATCGTAGATAAACGGCGTGTTGATGCCGGGAAAGTGGAAGCAGGAGCCCTGATTGGGGATGTCCATGGAAAGGATGTTCTCTTAGTGGATGACCTCTGCTCTACCGGATCCACTCTTTTAAAGGCGGTGCAAACTGTCAAAAAGGGAGGGTGTGGGAAAGTGTATGTTGCGGTGACGCATGGTTTGTTTGTGAAAAAAGAAATAGTAGAGAACAAAGACATAGAGAAGGTGATTGTGAGTAACACAGTGCCTGTGGAGTCTACAGAAAAGGTGAAGGCTGTATCTGTTGCTCCATTATTTGCTTTGGCAATTGAATCAATTGTTGGAGCGGGTTCGATCTCTTCTCACTATTTAATATAGAAATTATTTTTAGGAGACTTGCAATGATAAAACTGGCCGTGACAAAACGGGATAGCAAGACAAAAAAGGATGTAAAAGCGATTCGAAGGGCAGGGGAAATTCCTGCGGTGCTTTACTCTCCTCAGATGTCGCCAGAAAAACTGACTGTTGAAGGCGAGGGTTTTTCTACAATTTTAAGAGAGATGCCATCTGGGCGCCTACCGACAACGGTGTTTGTTCTTTCCGATGGAAAGACAGAGAGAAGAGCCATTGTAAAAGACATTCAGTATCATTTGACGACCTATGCTGTGTCCCACATTGACTTCGAAGAGCTTGTGGAAAATGTCCCTGTCCGTGTGAAAGTACCGGTGAGCTGTGTAGGAGTTGTGGATTGTACGGGGATTAAACTCGGTGGTTTTTTACGCCAAGTCGTCCGGCATGTAAAAGTAGAATGTCTACCTAAAGATATCCCTTCTGAATTTGTAGTGGATGTGCGTGATTTAGGGATTCGCCAGTCACGACGCTTAAAAGATATCAAAGTGCCTTCCCATGTGCGACCGCTGACTAATTTGGAAGAAGTACTGGTTGTCATTGCAAAACGGTAGTTATTTAATTGTGGGGCTAGGAAATCCTGGCCCGGAATATCAGAAAACGCGCCACAACAGCGGATTTCGAGTGGTGGAAGCCTTTGCAGAGAAAAAGGGGTGGAAATTCCGCTCTTCTTCAAAAGTCAAAGGGCGTCTGGCTCATGGAGCGATAGGGGGTAAAACTCTATTTTTACTAGAGCCTCTGACATTTATGAATGAAAGTGGGCTTTCTGTGAAAGCCTGTGTAGATGGATTAAAGATCCCTTTGGATCACCTGATTGTTGTGCACGATGACATCGCGTTTATGTGCGGTGAGTTGCGCATGCGAGGACAGGGAGGAGCCGGGGGACATAATGGATTAAAGAGCGTAGCAGAGCACTTGAATACCGAGTACTATGCCCGCCTAAGAGTGGGAATAGGTGCTCCTAAAGAGGAGATCTTAGCGGACTATGTGCTTGAGCCTTTTTCCTTAGAAGAAGAAGAGCTTATCAAAGAAGCAACGCTCCGATCTGTGTCAATCCTCAGTGTATGGATCGAGGAAGGAAAAGAGGCTGCTATGCAAATTGCGAATGCAAAAAAAGGAGAAAATGATGGCTAAAGAGAGAAACCATCTTTACGAAGGGATGTATATCTTAAGCGCAACACTTAGTGACGACGCTAGAAGTAAAGCGCTCGATAAGATTAAAGGTGGCATTACAAATCGCGGTGGAGAAATCCACAAGATATTTGATCAAGGCCGCAATAAATTAGCCTATGAGATCAATGGCAAGCGTGAAGGACACTATTTCTTGCTCTATTTTACAGCTCCTTCTCCTGCTATGACAGAGATGTGGCGAGAGTACCATCTCAATGAGGACCTTGTACGTTTTATCACATTAAGAACTCCTCAGGTTCCAGAAAAGATCGAATTTAAACCCCTTATCCAGGAGTAATTAATGGATACTCTAGAAGGTAAAAGAGAAAAAGTAGCTTCTGCTCCCATGGAAGGGATCTTTGTAAAGAAGCGCAAGCAATGCCCCTTTAAAGCTGCAGGAATTAAACATATCGACTACAAAGACATTCAGACTTTAAGTCAGTTTGTGACAGAGCGTGGTAAAATCATTCCACGTCGTATCACAGGTGTGTCTGCGTACTATCAGCGCCACTTGGCACAAGCGATCAAAAGAGCTCGCCACATGGCATTGTTACCTTTTGTAGCTCAAGAATAATTTAAGAGAGAATAGACCATGCAAAATCAACTATTACTAATTGAAGATGTTGATGATCTCGGCAGAAGCGGGGATGTCGTCAAAGTGAAACCCGGTTATGCTCGCAATTTCTTGCTCCCTCAGAAAAAAGCAGTTGTTGCAGATCCTTATACGCTCCGTTTGCAAGCCAAACTGAAAGAAGAGCGAATGAAACAAGCCGCTGTAGATAAAAAAGACGCTGAAGCGTTAGCTGCAAGACTTGAAGGGATGATCCTTACAACAGAAGTAAAGGTCGACCCGGATGGACACATGTACGGATCTGTTTCGGCTGTTGATATCGTGCATCTTTTTGAAAAAGAGGGAATCCAGCTAGAGCGCCGCAATGTTATTCTTATACATCCTTTTAAGCAGCTCGGTGAATATCCTGTTCAGCTAAAACTGAAAGAAGGGATCCCGGCAACAGTGACTCTTCACATTGTTCCAGAGGTTGTCAACGCTTAAGAAATAGGACTGTACGTGAAGTCTATTGTCATTACAGGGGCCGCAGGTTTTATTGGCTCCTGTGTGGTGCGTTTACTCAATGATCAGGGCATTGACCGGTTGATATTGGTTGATGTCATCGATCATCCTGAAAAACACGCCAATCTTTTGGGTAAGCAGTATGATACTTTGATTCCTCCTTCAGAGCTTTTTTCTTGGCTTGAAGGGCGGCATCATGAAATTTCAGCTTTTATTCATCTTGGAGCTTGCTCTGATACTTTAGAGACAAATGAATCTTTTCTTATGGAGAACAATTTTGGCTACACAGTAAAGCTTGCCGAGTATGCTCTCAAATATGAAAAGCGGTTTATCTACGCCTCGTCTGCGGCTACCTATGGGAATGGGTCTTTAGGTTTTGTCGATGATCACAGTGCTCTTCATACTTTGACTCCTCTTAATCTTTATGGATTTTCTAAGCATTATTTTGACTTGTGGGCCCAGGAGAAGGGGGTTCTTGACCGGATCGTGGGCTTAAAGTATTTTAACGTCTTTGGTCCCAATGAAAATCACAAAGGGCGGATGGCATCGATGGTTTATAAGATGGTTCCTATTTTACAAAAAGAAGGCGTTGTTCGCTTGTTCAAGTCAACGGATCCTGCTTGTTTTGCCGATGGAGATCAGTGCCGTGATTTTATCTATGTAAAAGATGCGGCTCGTATGACGGTAGAATTTTTATCTAACGGGCTTAATGGTATTTTTAATATTGGATCTGGGGTGGCAACGACATGGAATACTCTTTCTAAGGCGCTATTTTCAGCGCTTAATCTCCCTGTTCAGATTGAATATATCGATATGCCGCAATCTCTTGCTCTCCAGTACCAAAATTTCACGTGTGCGGATATGAAAAAGTATAAGACAGAGGTTAAATGTGATAACCCTTGTCATTTTTCAATTCAGGACAGCGTCTGTGATTATGTAGAACATTTAGTTGAGAATAAACGATGGTAAAACTCAGTGGCCTTCTTAGTCGCTTTTGTCCTGTAAAAGTGTTGGTTGTTGGGGATTTGATGCTCGACACCTATACGACAGGCAAAGTGCGAAGGATTTCTCCTGAGGCGCCTGTTTCTGTTTTACATGTTCAGAAAGAGGAAAGTCGGCCGGGTGGTGCAGGCAACGTTGCTATTAATTTGCTTTCAATGGGAGCCTCCGTTGCTCTTCTTGGCCGAATCGGGAACGACATCTCCGGTCAAACCCTTTGCGAATCCCTTAAAAAAGAGGGGATTGATACGACTTTCCTTGTTACTCAAGAAGGATACAAAACCCCTGTTAAGAATCGACTCATTGCCGATGCGCAGCAGATTTTGCGTGTCGATGTTGAAACCGTGACACCTCTTTTGTCTTCACTGGAGCAAAATATATTAAAAGAGCTTCCGCGCATCCTTGAAGGAGTAGATGCAATTGCTATTTCTGACTATGCCAAAGGATTTTTATCCAAGACTCTTCTATCAGTTATCATTCAGGAAGGTAAAAAGAGGAACATCCCGGTTGTTGTTGATCCTAAAGGAGAGGATTTCTCTAAGTATGAAGGGGCGTTTCTTGTAAAACCTAATTTGCAAGAGGCCTACGTTGCTGCAAAACTTCCCATGGATGCTTCTCTTGAAGAGGTGGCAAAAGAGCTTTTTGCCAGATGTTCTATTGATCAGCTGATGATTACGCGTTCTGAATCGGGTATTTCGCTTTTTAACCGCGACAATCAGCGTTTTGATTTTCCGGTCCTTCCCAAAGAGGTTAAAGATGTAACAGGCGCCGGCGATACCGTACTTGCAACCGTTACACTGGCCCTTGCTAGTCGTCTTGATGTGCAATACGGTATAAAGCTTGCCAATATTGCAGCTGCCATTGCGGTTGAGCGGCTCGGTTGCGCTCGTATTACTCTGTCTGATGTGGCAGAGCGACTTTTAGAAATGGATGTCGAAAATAAGATCTTCGATGAAGAACACCTTTTTGCTTTGCAGCAGGCTCTAAAAGGCAAAAGACTCACTGTGCTTGGAATTCACAACCTTCAAGGGATGACGACATCGCTTTTTCGAGCCATTCGCGAGCTATCTTCAGCAAATGCGCAAGAAAAACTGATTGTTTACTTGCGAGATTGTGATGTAGAAGATGAGTTCCTTTCGTTTCTTTCTTCTTTGAACGAAGTGGATTTTATCGTCCTTAAAAGTGAGAGCTTAAAACATCTGTGTGAAGAGATCGATCCCGAAAGAATTTTTATTCTCGAAAATAATCAGCTGATTGCCGTTGGACACCCGACAGCGCTGATTTCGCACCTTTCTCGCTAGAATTTAATGTAAATAAAATGTTTTAGCTGTCTTTTAACAAAGAATGTTATAAAATAATGGGAAACATTTCTTTGTTAGAGTGGAATTAAATCGATGTTTTTAATATTTAGTTGTTTAAAACGGCATTATACCAAAGGTGGAAGATGAATTTTTTAAAAAAAATATTATGTGCGATCGGGGGAATACTCTTCTTAGGGATAGGATATGCAGATGGCGTAAGAGAGCAGCTTGGCAATGATTCAGCCGTTCTTGCGTCCTACGATCGTATGGTAGGGGCGCTTGAAGGCAAGGTCTCAAAAGAAGAGATGAAAACAATTGATCAAGCGATTGCCTTTGCAAGTAAAATGCATGTAGGAGACAAACGCAAAGACAAAAATACAGTACCTTACCTGTGCTATCCAATTGATGTGACATATGATCTTGTCGCTGTCGGAGGAGTATATGATAGTCAGGCTCTTGTCGCAGCCATCTTGCATGATACGATGCGCAAAGGAGATGCAAATACGCTCAAACAGATCGAAGCAGAATTTGGACCTCAAGTGGCAGCTCTTGTAAAGGAGCTTGGAGAATATCCCATTTCAGCAAAAGAAAAAAAACAGCAAGATCTAATCAGTCACGCTTCAAAAGAAGATCCGGTTATTGTAGAGATTCAACTTGCCAACCTTTTGTACAATCTCAAAGAGTTAAAGCAAGCGCCTCCTAAAGGGTGGTCGAAGGAACAAAAAGACAAGTATGTAGAGTGGACGCAGACTCTTTTAAAGAAGCTGCCAAAAGCCAACCCGGCCCTGGAACAGGCAGTGGCAGATTCCGCTCAAGAGTATTGGAAGTAGTTATCCTTGTTGGAGTTTGCGGATTCTTTCCTCGAGTGGGGGATGTGTTGCAAAAAGATGCAGCCATCCTCCCTTTTTATGGGAAGAGATCTGGAATGCGGCCATCGAGGGCTTATCAAGAGCTGGATCGTGAATCTGTTTCATTCTTTGTAAAGATTCAAGAGCCGATATCATCTTTTCTTTGCCGGCAATTGCTGCGCCTCCCTTATCTGCGCGGAATTCTCGGAAGCGTGAGTAGGCGCAAACAACAAGCGACCCAAGCACCATAAAAACCACTTCAAATAATAGAACAAACAGCATGTAGGAGCCATACGATCCGGAAGACCCCTCATTGCGCGACTTGCCAAGACCGGAGGCGGCATAGGCCAGAATTCTGGCCAGAAACATCACAAAAGCATTCACAACACCCTGCAAAAGAGTCATTGTGACCATGTCTCCGTTTGCAATGTGGGCAAGCTCATGAGCAATCACACCTTCCACTTCTTCAGGAGACATTCTATTGAGAAGCCCTGACGAAACGGCAACTAGGCTATTGCGTTTGGTAGCTCCTGTGGCAAATGCATTAGGTTCATTAGAAGAGAAGATTCCCACATCCGGAATTTTAGAAAGACCCGCCTTTTTTGCAAGGTAAGAGACTACTCGCAGCAACTGTTGTTCAGAAGCTTTGTCAGTAGAAGGATCGATCAAGCGCACGCCCATAATCCACTTGGCCATAGGTTTGGACAGAAAAAGGGAAATTACAGCGCCCCCCATTCCCCAAATAAAGCAGAAGAGCATAAGCGATCTCATGTCGAGCCCATAACTTTGCAAAAAGGGCTGTACGTGAAATAAGTTGAGCACAATGGAAAGAGTGACAACGACCAAGATATTTACAGCCAAGAACAGTGCAATGCGTCTTACCATCATCATAACTTTTCTCCTCTTGAAATAGGGAATTATCGCTGAAGCAACTTTTTGTAGTCAATAATTGACCGATATGAGATGTCTACTAGAAGTTCTGGCGGATAATTAAAAAATAATTTAGTGTTTCAACTTTGATGAGGTTAAGAGATGGAAAAATGTGAGGATTGGAAACTGAAAATTTCGCGACAGGATTTGAAGGAAATCTTGACGGAGCGTTATCCTTGTTTTGTGCTCATGACATGTGGCAATGCTAGTGCGGAAGGAAAAATTGAAGTAGAAATGATGTATGATGGGGATGCCTCACTTGCCGCCTACATGATTGAAAGTGCGCAGATGTTCATTGAGGATGAATCTTGAAGGAGAGTGTAAGTGCACAATTGGAAAGAGTGGTATGACAAACACCACAACGACATTAAAAACGATTTTTTTAAATTCTTGCAAATTCCTAGCGTTGGAACAGATCCGAAATTTAAAAAACAAACAATAGAAGCTGCCCATTTTTTAAGGGATTATTTACTAAAAATAGGTTTGGATGTAGAGCTCTGGGAAACTGAAAAGTTTCCTATCGTATTTGGCTCTTATTATGCAGGGGAGGGTAGGCCGACCTTGCTGCTCTATAATCACTATGATGTGCAGCCAGTGGATCCACTTGAGCTTTGGAAAAGCCCCCCATTTGAGCCGACAGTCAGGGAAGGAAAGATCTACGCGAGAGGGGCTGTAGACAACAAGGGACAGTGCTTTTATACCTTGACTGCTATCCGAGCCTGGCTGGAGCTCTCTAAAGAAAAAAATCTCAATCTCAAAGTATTTATCGAAGGAGAGGAAGAATCGGGGAGTCATGCGACAGAGGCTGTATTGCAGCATCATCAACAAGCATTGGAAGCGGATCATCTACTGATTGTCGATGTCGATATACCGGACAGGAATACACCGGCTGTGACAGTCGGGGTCAGAGGCATTATGAGTCTTGAGGTCATTTGCCAAAATGCAGCGGCTGATTTGCATTCAGGAGTGCATGGAGGCATTGCGCTCAATCCCAATCGGATTTTGAGTGGACTGCTTGCGGGCCTTTGGAACGATAAGGGACAGGTCACCCTTCACGGTTTTTATGATGGGGTAGAACCTCCGCCCGAGATAGATTTTCCCTTTAATGAACATCTGTATAAGAAGAAATTTGGGGTCGGGGCTCTTTGTTATGAGTCAGGTTATACTGTGGGGCAGACAGGTGGGGTGAGACCCACTCTGGAAATCAATGGGATGATAGGCGGGTATACAGGAGAGGGTTTTAAGACAATCATTCCGGCTAAAGCCTCTGCTAAACTTTCTTGCCGCTTAGTCCCTGGGCAAGACCCTGCCAAGATTTTTTCTCTTATTAAAACTTACTTCATATCGAATGCTCCTCCAGGCTGTAAAATGGAGGTGATCGATTATGGAGGATCTGTGGCCTACCGCAGTGACATTGATTCTTCTCTTGTGAAAACTGTGGCAATGTCTTATGAAGAAGTTTTTGGCTGCCCTTGCAGCTGTCTGTTTTGCGGCGCTTCGATTCCGCTTATTGTAAAGCTCGCTGAGGTCAGTAGAGCAAATGTCGCATTGATAGGCATGGGGCTTGCCGAAGATGGGATCCATGCTCCCAATGAGCACTTTGATTGGGAGCGATTCGAAAAGGGCTTTTTGGTGATATCAACTATTTTGAACCGTTTAGGAGGAGCATGAAAGACGTGCCGATTAGAAGCAGAGGTTGGGGATTCTTTTGCCTTCTTCTCTCTCTTTCCGTCTTGTGCTTTCGAGATACACCTCTATTTAGTATAGTCCCTTTGGTTGGTTACCTCTCTTTAAGTCAAGGGGGAATGAAAGGACTGCTTGGCTCTTTGGTTCTTTGTTCTGCTTTGCTGATCTTTAGTTTTTTCAAGCAAGAAGATCTTCTATTCTCTTGCCTCTTTGCCTCAACTCTTATTCTCTCTTATATTTTGATCTACCTAGATAAGATGCTACAAAAAGAAGAAAGGGAAAAGTACCAAGAAAAAGTAGATGCTTTTGATCGCGAATTTGCAGATCTGAAAAAAGTGTGTCTCAACTACCAATCTAAAGCCGCCCAACTAGAAATAGAATTAAAAGCGCAAAGTATGGCGCTAGAAGAAAAGAAAGAGGCGCTAAAGCGCCTCCAGGCAGAATATACGGCTCTGCAATCTCAGCTTTATGCGGACACAGAGCTAGAAACAACAAAAGAGAATCCAGAGTATCTTGCAGAGTATCAACACGCCCTTGCCACTTTGCAGCAAGAGCATGAAAAACAGGCAGATAGGCTAGGAGAGCTCGAGCATCAGCTCTTGTTAGCAGAAAACAAGAACTATTTACTCGAAAAAGAAAAAGAAGAGCTTCTTTTGGATTTTTCTGTGCAAAGCATGGAGCAACTTTCTAGAGAGTGTGAGGAATTAGGGGCGACCGTCAGCTCTCTTGAAGATCTTGTCTCTTCTCTTGTGCCGTTTGGCAAAACCCGCTTGTAGCCCACTTTAGACCTCTTTCAAAATTTGCTTTGATTGGAAAAAATTAGCTATTTTTGAGCAGATTTTTTGGAAAAATTTTCACAATCAAATGGAATTTCGAAAGAGGTCTTTTATATGATTTAGCCAGAAGACGGTCGATTTAGGAGAACCTGTTCGAGTCATTACATTTTCAATAAAATTAATTACAGGCTGTAGTCTTGTATTTTTAAATGTTTCATGAATTTTTAAGTTGTTGTGCTGCACTGATATGCGACCAATCTCTCTACGATTTTCATATACTACAAAAGACACAATCCAGAAACCATGTCTTATTTGACCACCCGGACATTCAAAATCTGTACCTTCAGTAGTAGAATCTACAAACGCATGCATTCTATTAAAAGCTATTGTGTTCTCATTTAATAGGCGACAAATCTCTTTTCCATCATATTTTACACAATGAGATTCGGGTGGAGCACACTGCACATTTGCAAGCTTCTCTCGTACAAAGGTTTCCCAAACTATCTTTGAAGGAGCAAGGATAACTTTCTTTCCTAAATGGTATAAACCATCTAGACGGTGATCACAATTCATGTAATCGGGAGATTGGTAACCTCTGATAAATTCTTCAAAAGGTTGGTTGTTTTCTGGATATTTGACACAAATACCATGCGATTGATGCATCCAGCGCATCCCTTCATAATACAATGGAGAACCAATCTGAGATCCATTTTTTAGTGCCAGACCAAAATAGTAATCTAGCATTTTGTTTCCTTTGCCAACAAAAGATTGCAATGCGACTGCAAATCCATAGGTTGCATAGGAATCTTCCGGCCACTCATTGTATTTGAGTTCTAGAACCGCCGGAAGATAACCCAGCTTAGCGGCGGTTATAAAAGTCTGCCGCCAGTTCATATTTTGGCTTTCAACTTCCGAATTAAAATAATTGCCTTTGCCCGGGTAATAATCAAACTCCTCTAAATCTTCAACCTTCAAAATAGAGAAATTTTTTAAGCTGTCATTACCCCATTTCATTCCCAAGAAGGCATGAGAAAGTTGGATCCGAACAATAGCATCACCTTTTTTTTCAGCAGCCTCTAATAGGTTTTTCAAAGTTGTAAGGTTGCCTTGCAGTAACATTCTCATTTTATTGATGTTACCACAAGTATTGCTGATCTGTTCAAGGGTGACTTGTGATCGCCAAATTTCCTCTAATTCCAATGTTGATGGACTATTAGAAAGCGGAGATGTTATTAATTCTTTGTTCAATGGGCTACGAGAAAGTGGGGATGTCATTGATATTCCCTAAATATAAAAAGTAGCCCCTAGCAAATCATATTGCTTATATTTACTCTACTTTTTTAGATTCATTTTTAGAATAGATTGTAAAGTTGTAAAAAATAAATTTATTTAAAATAATTAAAATATTATTTGTTTATTTAAAATAAGTGTATTTTATTGTTATAATAGTGTAATTATTAGGAGCAGTGAATGTTAAGCTCAATAGGATTTCTGGGAGGTTTTAGTGTTCCTACTGGTCGCTTGAAAGAAAGTGCTAAGACCCTGTTTCCATTGCCTTCTACTGTTTCAGAATCATTTCATAAATGGGCAAATTCCTGGATATGCGCAGCTCCTTCTCGTGAGGATTTTTTAATTAAGATAAGAAGTCTATCCGATCTATTGGCCATTTTTGTTGCCGGTTTTACTTTTTTAGGAGCTCTTTATGTTATCTTGTCCTTAACTATTGCCCCTCTGTTTCCCGTATCAGGCATTCTCATTGCCATGGGAATTACATGCATGTTATTTGGTTTAATTTGTTCTTTTATTCAGGTGCTCTCTTCTGTTTTTTGGGATGCTCGGTTAAATCGCAGCGCAGCTAAGAGTCAAGGTAAAGAGATTGTGATTTATGTGTTACCGAAGGATGACGGCAGCCCTACTATGCATATGAGCTCTCATAAAGCGGTATTGCAAGTGGCCAAGGGAAAAAAGCTCATTGTAGCCAGAATTAGCACAGAGAGTCAGTTAACAGATCTCATTAATAGACATCGGAACATCTCGCATCTGTGGATCAATGCACACGGCTGCAGAGAAGGGGTGTGGCTAGGGAGAGATTTGTATATCAAAGCGGATATATCTAAGAAGTGGCCACGGTTTCATTTTACAGCCAATGCCCAAATTGTTTTAGATAGCTGTTCTACGGCAGCGGTGCAACCAAAGCATAAGACAAAGTCGCTGAGTTTTGCCGAAGCTCTTTTTTATAACTTAGGGAAGCAGGTCACTGTCTTAGGAGCTAGCCGCTCGATTATAGGGGCAGAAGTTGATAAAAAGGGAAAAATAGCCCTTCGCAGGCTCTGCTTTGATTACACGGTACGCTTTAATGGCAAGTCAATGTACTTGTTCACCCGTTGTTTTCTTATGCCTATCGATTTTTTGCGTCGATTATGTGTATTTTACTAAGACAAGGGTTAAGCCGTGAGCTGGCGCTGTCATGCCGATAGCGGTTCGCTGTTTTTTGCCAAGCAATGAGGGTAATTCTTCTGCTGGGATCTTTCCACAGCCAACATAGACTAATGTCCCCACAAGGTTGCGAGCCATTTTGTATAGAAAATGATCGGCTTGCAAAGTGATTTGTAAACGATTGTCTTCGATTGGTAAAAAAGATAGCTCCGTTAAAGAGCATACAGGATTTCTATCCCATAAGGCGCGCTCATTGCAAAAGGCGGAAAAATCATGGCAGCCCAAAAGAGCTTGTGCACCCTTTTCCATTTGCTGTAGGTCAAGAGGAAAGGGGATATGCCACGATGTTTTGCGATAGATGGGCAGTTGTACAGGGTTTAGATCGAGCTCATAGGTATACCGTTTTCCCTTTGCATCCATAGTGGCATGAAAGGAAGGGGGAGCCTCTTCGAGGTGTTTAATGGCAATGTCGTGAGGGAGCAGTTGGTTGAGTCGGTACATCAGGTTTTTAGGGGCAGCATCTGTGGCAAAGTCAACCACTTGCCCCTTTGCATGTACACCCCGATCCGTTCTGCTGGCAGCTTGTAGTTTGACATCGTGTTGTAAGATCGTCTCAAGGGCTTTTTCTAGCTGATTTTCTACACTGCCTCCGCACTCTGTTTTTTGCCATCCGGTATAGGCCGTGCCCAGATAAGAAATCACTAACTTATATCTTGTCATGTGTGATTTACAAATAGCGTGACGCCCTCTAGAAACATCTCGATGGCAATCAGTGTTAGGATAAGGCCCATAAGGCGCTCGCAAGCCGTCAGTCCTCGACTGCCCAAGAGCTTTTTCCATACAGAGGAGCTCATAAGGATTAAAGTAGAGGCTCCCCAAGCAATGACAATGGCTCCAATAGTGGTGATAGAGGAGAGGCTCTTCTGTCCTGAATAGAGCATAACTGCTGCAAGGACAGCAGGTCCTGCAACAAGGGGGGTTGCTAGAGGAACAATAAAGGGTTCTTTATTTCCAACAGGCGCATCATTGTCTGCTTTCGAAGGAAAAATCATTTTGAGTGCAATGATAAATAGGATCACACCGCCTGAGATGAGGATTGTGGGCATAGAGACGTGTAAGAAAGAGAGGAGGCCATCTCCTATAAAGTGAAAAAGAATGATGATCGCAAGGGCTACAATAAGTTCTCGTAAGATGATCCGCATATGGCGTTTTCCTGGAATGTCTTTGAGAACCGATACAAAGATCGGCACATTACCGATGGGATCCATAAGTAAAAAAAGAGTGAACGCCATCGAAAGCATTTCCATAAAAGACCTCAGGTTTTTCTTTAGTATACAACACCTACTTTTTTTGAGCCTCCGTTATGATGATGTCCCACAGTCTGTCGATGAATTGTTTGTGTTTGGAAGAGAGGGGAGTCAAAAAAAGAAGAAAATCTTGGTTTCTATTGAACGCAGCTGTTGTCCAATTGGCAGAGCCCATAATAAAGCAAGAGCCGTCGATAAGAGCCCATTTGTAGTGGAGAAGCTCTTTGCCCTGGCTGTAGTAGCAGGTAATTCCCTCTTTCAAAAGTTTATCGATACTTTTTTTGCTAGCCCCTCTTGCTGTGTAGTAGTCGATAGCAACAGAGATGTTCACTCCTCTTTTTTTGGCGGCAATGAGAGCGTCTACAAGGATCGGATGGGTGAGTGTGAACATGGCGACCTGAATCGAATCAGAGGCTTTTTCTATAGAAGATAGGAGGTGAGTAAAGCTTTTTTGACTCGGATCCGGAAGAAGAAAAAGGTGTCCGTCGGTAGCACCGGTTTTAAATTGAAACTCATTAGAAAAAGGGCGCTCGAGGTAATGGGCAAGAGGAGGATGGTAAAAGCCCAAAATGAGGTTGGCATGATGGTTAAGAGAGGTGGTTGTAAAGTTGGCAGACCCTAGGAAGACAGTAGAATGGTCTATGACGGCAATTTTTCGATGCATGAGCCCTTTTGTCTTAATGGGCAGAGCTGATTGAAGTTGGTTCTTTAGAGGGGAGGATGCAGAAGGATCATATTCAATCCTTAAGGCAAGGCCCTCTTTTTCCTTTTTTCCTAGCAAAGAAATCATCTTAGCATCGGAGATGCCATAGAAACTGAGATAGACAGACTCTTGAGCTTTTGTGATTGCTTTAGAGAATGTAGAATGAATGTTATGGCGGGTTTGGTTGGAATAAAAAAGTAAAGGGTCATTCGGAGAAGGCAGCACAACCCTACATGCATAAAATGCAAAAAGAAGGGCTGCACCACCTAAAACCCAAAAAAACTTAAACTTTTTCCCCACGTTTGCGCATCGCTCGAACAACAGCTGCAAGGCCGTTTTTATCAATTGTGCGAAGAGCTCCTGCGCTTAAGCGGAGGGTTACGAATCGGTTTTCATCTGCAAACCAGAGCTTTTTCTTCTGCAGGTTAGGCTGAAAACGGCGGATTTTAATGCCTGTGACTTTAAGACCAATCCCTTTCTTTTTTTTCGCAATCCCGCGGATCGCATAAGATCTACCGAACATAGGGACTTTGCCGGTAACCTGACATCGTTTGGACATTTGGGTGTACTCCTTCAACAAAAGGGGAAATCTTAGCAGTTAATAAGAAATTGCATCAAGAGGGGATTGAATTAAAAATAATTTTTGATATTCTAAAAAAAAGAAGCTGGGGATCCTATGGAAGAGATTGTTGTGGATTTGGCTGTGATTGGATCGGGCCCAGCTGGCCAAAAGGGAGCTATACAGGCTGCAAAGCTTGGAAAAACGGTTCTTGTCATAGAAAAAGACCCCCATCTTGGAGGCGCTGCCCTCAATTCAGGAACGATTCCATCAAAGGCACTGCGAGAGGCAATTTTAGAGCTCACCGATTTTTATAAGCGTAATTTCTATGGACAGCGGACGGAGCAACATGAAATTTCAATTAATGATTTGAATTTTAGACTGCATCTTACACTCCACAACCAGAGAGAGATGCTCAAGCGGCAATTTGAAAAAAATAAGATTCGCTCAGAACATGGAACGGCTTGTTTTGAAGATCCCCATCATCTCCGGATTTTAGATGCTTCTGGCAATGTACGCTACCGAGTCAAAGCAGAGGTTGTGTTAATTGCCTCCGGTTCTTGCCCCCGTAATCCGAATAACATCCCCTTCGATCACGAGCGTATATTGGATTCTACTCGCCTTCTCGATATCGACCATGTGCCAAAGACATTAATTGTGCTCGGAGGGGGAATTATCGGTGCTGAATATGCCAGTTTTTTTGCAGCTCTTGGTACAGAGGTTACAGTTGTAGACAAAAGAGGGCATCTGTTACCTCTTTTAGACGAAGAGATTGGCATGCATTTACAAAAGGCCTTAATTGATCTTGGACTGAAAGTGAAGGGCAATACAGAAGCCGAGGCGATTCGGAAAGTAGCAGAGGGTGTAGAGGTGGCGTTAAAAGGAGGAGAGATTCTCAAAGCAGATATGTTGCTCTATGCTTTAGGGAGAGAAGCTAATGTTTCAGATCTTAACATAGAGAGTATCGGGATCGACGTAGACAGTCGAGGATTTATTCCGGTCAACACTCTCTTCCAGACAAAAGAGCCCCACATTTATGCGGTAGGGGATGTCATCGGATCTCCGGCATTGGCATCCACGAGTATGGAGCAAGGCAGGCTTGCTGTGCGCCATGCATTTGGCGCAACCTCTCATGCATTTCCTTCTTTTTATCCAATTGGCATTTATACTATTCCCGAAATTTCCTCTTGCGGGTATACGGAAAATGAGCTCAAGAAGTTAGGGTTTCAGTACGAGGTCGGCAGAGCTTATTATTATGAGATTGCGCGTAATCAGATTGTCGGAAATGACCCGGGTATGTTTAAAATCCTGTTTCATGCAGACACGTTAGAAATCCTTGGAATTCACGTGATCGGAAGAGCTGCGACAGAGGTCATTCACATAGGACAAGTGGCTATGAGTTTTAAAGCGCGTGTTGACTATTTTATCGACCAAGTGTTTAACTACCCGACCTATGCCGAGGGGTACAGAATTGCAGCCCTGAATGGAATGAATAAATTGAAACATCGTAAGTAGAGTATCGAATGCCCATTTATGACTTTTCTACAAGACAAGAAGATGAGTATCCCCAAGAAGATCTCTCTCCGATACCACAAGAGATAAGCCCGAAAAAAAAGGGACAGCTTTTTTCTCAAGTAGCAGCGCGACTTTTCTTTTTACTTTTGCTTGTGGCAGATATCATCTGGATGGCTTATGCGCTGGTAAGTCTTGTCGTATCCGTCGTAGGGCGTTTTGTCACAGCCGGTAAGATCTCCCAATTACAGGGATGGCAAGGGCGTAAATGGGTGTCTTTGCGAAGGTCCGTTGTGTGTGCTATGGCGCTTGTCATTGCTCTTTTTAGCCCCTCATTTGGGATGATGGTGGCCTGTACTTACTTTATCATGTATGACAAAAAGGGGATTGACGAGGTATTTCCCTCTTCCCTGCAATCCCAATTCAAAGAGTTCATGCCCGGCACACTATCTAAATAGATCGGGGTATCTGGTTTTTAGAGGGGATAAGACCTCTTCTAGATAGTGGTGAAGCCCTGCTGGATCGTTTTCAGTTTTGGTCAAGTCTCCAATGTCGATATGCATGGCTTGTCCCTCTAATACGCCATAGTTTCTGTACAAGATGGGATCGTTATCGATGTATCCTTTTTTATAGTCGTTTGCTACCAGTGCTTTCACGCTTTTTATAACATTGCGAGCTTCTTCGATTTGTCCTTTTAAGAGAAGGTCATCTATCGCATTGAAGAGGCGGGTTGCCTTTCTTTGTACGACAAATGAGAGAGTGTCTAGAGGAAAGGAGAGAAGAATCCCTCGTTTATCAACAAGTGTGATATTTTTTTTGATTGTGTCGGTTGGATTCAGATGCATAGCAAGGAGGGCGGATTCTGTGCCAAGATCTGTATAGACATTTTTATAGTTTAAAAAACAGCGGTTCCGTTTGGCAAGGTGTCGATTCCGATCTTTATGGGGCTTTATCCAGGGAAGGAGTCTTAGGGCAGAGGGGTAGCAGTGGAATTTGATGACATATTGCCCATCTTCTGAGACAAAGGCTGCCATGGCCGCTCCTTTTTTGAGAAAATGGAATTTTTGTGTTGTGAGAATATCGAGAATTTCCGGGGATACGGGGGGGAGATCCCACCTAGGGTCGTAGGGTAGGTGAGTTAAAAACATATGATGAAAAAAGCAGCCCCCTCTCTTGAAACAGGTTCTCTCTAGGCGAATTAGACCCCAGATGAAGCATAGGATGAGCAGGGTGTAAATAATATTTTTTTTCATAAAGACCCCCCTTTGGTAAAGAAATAGGGAATATGTTACTCTTGGCCGAGTAAAATGACAGAAGATATTCGAAGGACAAAATTTTCTTTACTCTGGATGAATTTGGCAGCAGAGCCCTTGGTGGCTCTCTATACCCTCATCCCCTTTTTGCTGCGCAAAGAGTTTGGCTCATCGATGTTTCAGATCTCTCTTTTCCTGACTCTCCGCCCTGTGCTCTCTCTTTTTTCATTCTACTGGAGCGCTTATGTAAAAGAGAGGAAGGGACACCTTGTCTGGAATTACGTAAGTGCTTCGGTTTTGGCCTATCTTCCCTTTCTATTTTTCCCTTGGGCCGGTGGCTTTTGGTTTTTACTTTTGGCTTCAGGATTATATCAGCTCTTTAGCAAAGCAGCCATTCCTTCTCTCATCGAAGTGTTAAAAAGAAAATTGCCAAAAAGCGTTCGTGAAAAGACATTTTCTCTACTTTTTGTTTTAAGCTTTGTGGAAAGTGGTATCTTGGGGCTGCTCTTTGGAGGGCTTTTGGATACAAAGAGTGTGGGTTGGTCTACCCTATTTTGTGCAGGAGGACTTTTAGGACTTACCGGGCTTCTATTTTTTTCTTCCCTAAAGGTGCCTGTCATGCAAGAGGAAAAGCCCCCCTTGACACATTGGACAAAGCCGTGGAAAGAGAGCTTTCAGCTGATGAGAGATAATCCATCATTTGCCTACTTTCAGAAGATTTTCATGTTTGGCGGATCTGCTTTGATGCTCATTTTACCGGCCACCTCCGCTTATTATGCTGATATATTACAGCTCTCTTACACAAATGTTGTCACTGCGCGGTTTGTATTTATGGCAGTTGGCATTGCTCTTTCTTCTTTTTTATGGGCAAAGGGACTGTCTCAAGTTCCTATATTGAAGTTAACAGTTGGAGTCCTTTGCGGCTTTGGTCTGTTTCCTCTTTGCTTGCTCGGCACCTTATGGAACCCTTCGTTTCTCTATCTTGCTTTCTTTTTATATGGGGTAGCTCAAGCAGGAAGTCACTTGATTTGGAACCTTTCAGGGACGCTCTTTGCAGGAGGGGAAAATAGCTTGCCGTATACACGTGCCAATCTGTTAATGCATGCACTCCGTGGAGCGGTTGTTCCCCTCATCGGGGGATTTCTCTGTGATCTGACTTCTCCAATCGTTGTTTTAGCCTTAGGGGCTACTCTTTGCCTTTACGGTGCAAAAGTGTTATGGCAGAAGCTTCCAGTGCAAGAGTTACCACATCCCCGCTCTTAATTTCGCTTTTGAGAATTGCCTGGGAAAGTAGGTTAACAACCTCATGCTGGATCAGCCGTTTTAGCGGACGAGCTCCATATAGAGGGTCATACCCTTCTTTTGCAAGGTGGGCCACAGCAGAGGGTTCCCATTTGAGGTGAATTTGCTTGTCGAGAAGTAATTTTTCTACCCGTTTGAGTTGGATGAGGACCACTTTTTCCATATCTTTTTCTTGCAAGGGAAGGAAGGGGAGGATCTCATCAAGACGGTTAAGGAATTCAGGGCGAAAGTGCTTTTTTAACATCGGATCTAAGCTGTCTAAGATCGCTTCTTTGGTTTTGTGTTTCTTTTCGAGCAGTACATCAGAACCTAGGTTCGATGTCATGATAAAGAGCGCATTTTTACAATTGACATGCCGTCCTTTACTGTCGGTCAGTCTCCCATCATCGAAGATCTGTAATAAGATATTGAACACATCGTGGTGCGCTTTTTCTATTTCGTCAAAGAGTACAATAGCGTAAGGGCGTCTTCTCAGCGCCTCTGTTAACTGCCCTCCTTCATCATACCCTACATAGCCGGGAGGAGAGCCGATCAACTTCGACACACTATGTTTTTCCATATATTCAGACATGTCAAGGCGGATAATCGCTTCTTCTTGATTGAACAGCTGGTCGGCTAGCGCCTTGGCAAGTTCTGTCTTACCGACACCGGTTGGTCCCACAAACAGAAATACCCCCATGGGACGTGCGGGATCGTTAAGTCCAGCCCTCGATCTGCGGATGGCGTCGCTGACAGCAGAAATTGCAAGTTCTTGGCCAATCACACGCTCGCCTAGCATCTTTTCTAGATTGAGGAGTCGCTTGGTCTCTTTTTCCAGCATCCGAGTCACCGGAATGCCTGTCCATTTGGCCACAATTTGTGCGACAAGGGGCTCATCCACTTCTTCTTGCAATAGCCGATGCGGTTTATTAAATAACTCCTGTTGCGCCTCTTCAAGTTCTTTTTTGAGAGCCGGGATTTTGCTATAGCGCAGTTCTGCGACTTTATTGTAGTCCGCTTTTCTCTCCGCTTCTTCTTCTTGAAAACGGAGTCTTTCCATTGTGTCTTTTTTCTCTTTTACTTTTTCAATGAGCTTTTTTTCCTCATTCCACTGCCCTCTTAACACCCCAATCTCTTCTTTGAGAGATCCAATTTGTGATGACAGCTTTTTTGTCTCGGCTTGCGCAAGCGCCGAGTCATCTTTTTTGAGACTCTCTTGTTTGACAATTAGTGATGATAGCTCTCTTTCCTTGATATCAATAGGAAGGGGAAGGCTGCCGATTTGTAGCCGAATCATGCTGGCTGCCTCATCGATGAGGTCAATGGCCTTATCGGGCAGTCGTCTATCTGTAATGTAGCGACAAGAGAGGAAAACAGCTGCGTGCAGCGCCTCTTCTGTAATATGCACTCCATGATAGATCTCGTATCTTTCTTTCAGTCCTCTTAAAATCGCAATCGCATCTTCGGGCGAGGGCTCTTGAACAAGGACAGTTTGGAATCTGCGCTCAAGAGCCGGATCTTTCTCGATATGCTTTTGGTATTCATTTAAGGTGGTAGCCCCAATACAGTGGAGCACTCCTCGAGCCAGCGCCGGCTTTAGAAGATTGGCAGCATCCATAGACCCTTCTGTTGCGCCAGCTCCTACAAGAGTGTGTACTTCATCGATGAAGAGCAAAATATTGCCCTCTTGGTTTTCTACCTCTGTCAGAATCCCTTTGAGCCTCTCTTCAAATTCTCCACGAAATTTAGTTCCTGCGATGAGGCTTCCCATATCGAGAACAAAAAGCTGTTTATTTTTCAGAGAGTCAGGGATATCTCCTTGGACAATACGCAGGGCAAGCCCTTCTGCAATCGCTGTTTTCCCTACCCCCGGTTCCCCAATAAGAAGGGGATTGTTCTTTGTCCTGCGGCTCAAGACCTGCATGGTACGTCTGATCTCTTCATCTCTTCCAATCACAGGGTCGAGTTTGCCTTGACGTGCTCGCTCTGTCAGATTGATACAGTATTTCTCTAGCGCTTGAAATTTTGCTTCAGAAGAAGGGGAGTCCATTTGCATTGTTCCTCGCATGGATTGAATGGTCTTTTCAACATCTTGTAAAGGGGCGGCCTTATACTTATCTAATAGGGCATACAGAAGATGGTCGCTACCAATATACGTATCTTTCCACTTTTCTAGTAGAGACTTTGCTTTGTGAATGACGGCTTGTAGAGAAGAAGAAACAGTGGGATCTTGCGGGGTCGACAGTGTTGGCTGCTTCTCTAGTTCTTCTTCCATCCTTTTTATAAGGGCTTTTGGATCTTTGACAATCTTGTAAAAAAGAGTAGAGAAGTACCCCTTAGGGTCTTGTAGGAAAGCCCATAAAAGATGATGCTCTGTGAGCTGTGAGTGCTGCTTTTCCTTAGCTAAACTTAAGCTTTTATGAAAAGCTTCTTGAACTGCATCGGTAAATAAGTCATGCATACCTGCATTTTATAGGAAAAATGCATTTTAATAGGAGAGCTTTTTTGCTTTGACCGAGTGGTTAGAAAGGGTATTAACCAAAAGGTAGGGATAGTTGGGGTCAGAGCTGTTTTTAATGGTAATGGGCACAGGAGTAATCCATAAGGCAGCTGTCTTAACGTCTGAGGGGGCAATTTGCCAGATTGAGTTATCAGAGAGTTGTAACCTCTGTCCATTATCTATATTAATCAATACGGAAAGGGGGTGTGTAGTCTGGGAAGGGGTGGTTTTTAATACAAAAGTTTGGTTTAACCAGCTTTCTAGGGCCTCTTTTTGTGCGGTATTTAAGTTATAGACACCCGTCTTGATCTGTATTTCCTTAGGCATCACATCATCGAGTAGAAAATCTGCTTGAAGAAAGGAAGTCGGAAGAATCGCTACCACACAAGATAGAAAAAACACAGGGAAATGAGGAACAAAAGGCCTCTGTGATCTTTTTATCTTCTGTGGTAAAAACTCTTCTTTTTTTATCATATATAAATAAAAAAACTGCCCTCCGTCCTAGGATGGAGGGCAGTTGTGATTAAGATCCGATTAGAACCAGAATCCTGTCTTGATTGTCAATCCGGAGAGTGACAAATTGCCAGGATTGTGGTCAGTGAATCGAATGAACTGCTCTTGGTCAAACCACATTTGTGTTTCCCATCCAGCTTGTAGCAAATATTTGTATCTGCCTTTGCTGAAGATCGTTTCAAAACGTAGTCCGAGGTCAAGTTCTACAACAGTTGTTAGGAACTGTGGTCTTTGAGATACTGTATTCTCTAAGGTATCACCAGTATAGTCATGGCGGGACTCTTTGAAGTAGTTGTACAAGCCAGTGACTCCAAAGTCTCCGTAGATTGCCCACTTGCTGTCAAAGTAGTAGGCAGTATCTAAACCAGTGCGTACACCAACGCCAAACTGCGTCTGTTTCATTTTAAACTGGTTGTCTGCAGTTGTTCCATCGAAGTTAAATCCTTCAATATTAAAATGCTGTTCCATCCAGCTAAACTTCATGCCTAAGTGAGGTCTAAAAGTAATGCGCTTGCTGATCCAGAAGTTTCTTCCAATTTCAAAGTCTAAAACGTTGAAATTCAGGCTCCATTCACCAGAAGCGGTTTGATATACCAATGCAGTCTCAATGCCTGGCCATGTTGGTATGATCTGAACTGGGCTTGCAGTAGTTCCGTTCAGTGTGCTTTTTGTATCTTCTTTAGATACTGTTAGCCATGTGTACTCTGCATAAACGTCCCAATTGTCGTGGTCGCAAAGTACGCCCAAACCGACTTTGAACCCAGGCTCATACGTAAAGTCCGGAGACTTCATGTGACCTGTTGTATCTACGCTGCCCAATGGAGCGCCGTTAAAAGCATAATTCAAACCTGTTCCTGATGCTTGCCAGTAGATGAAATCAGCTGTGATGAATACATCAGCGCCGTTCTGTACTGTAGGGCCAGCAGGTGGTGTGATTTGACCATTCATCATCGAAGAAGATGAGGAATTGGAATTTCCATTAGTTGTAGTCGCCTTGGTTGTTCCAAGAGTCGACTTAGAAGGAGCTGCGCACAGCATGCCTTCTGCATTAGCGTCGTCTGCACTCAAACAAAAAGGTGCACTTATTGCAAAAGCGAAAGGAACCGCTTTTTTCACGAGTTTCTTCATACGAGTCTCCGTATTTTGAGTTCTCCTAATGCGCATCATACAAATTGCTTGATTAAACACAAAGGATTAATGCATTTTTTTTTATTTTCCTCTATGAAAACACCCCTGTTTCTATTGGTTATAGCAGAGGTGTTTTTTCTTAGATTTAGAACCAGAATCCCGTTTTGATGGTCAATCCTTCGAAGGTTAAATCATCTGCAGTGTGCGTGTTAAAGCGGATCAATTTCTCTTGGGAAAACCACACCTGTGTTTCCCATCCTGCTTGCAGCATGTATTTATATCCGCCTTTGCCAAAGACTGTTTCAAAACGCAGTCCTATATCGATTTCTAAAATAGAGGATATTGTATGGGGCTTTTGATGCACGTTTACATTCGTGTAGAGAGCATCTCCTGGAAATACCTGGTATAGGTCTTTGCGGGAGGTATCAAAAGAGTTCCACATTCCTGTGATTGCAAAATCACTGAAAATGGCCCACTTATTCCATAGGTAATAAGCAGTGTCTAATCCCGAGCGGATTCCTATACCAAATTGCTTGAGTTCAAAAGATTGCGTTAGCGCGCCTGTTGTGACATCTCCTGAAATAATCAGATTACTTGAAAGAATGCTATATTCTTGCTGAAGCCAGCTAAATTTGAATCCCGTATGAGGTCTTAAGGTCAGACGCTTGCTCACCCAAAAGTTTCTGCCCAATTCAAAATCTAGGGCGTTGAACCTCAATTGCCAGCTTGCAGAAGCTTGGGTGCAGATAGGGGAGATGCCTAAGTATCCCCATGAGTTGGTGCCTTGCACAGGGTTTGTAAGATCTCCAAGGAGTACGCTTTCTGTATCTGCACTTGCGACGCTCAGCCAAGTATATTCTGCATAGAAATCCCAGCCGTCGTGATTTGCAAGTACTCCCAGACCTGCTTTAAACCCGGGCTCATAGGTAAAAGTAGGGGATTTCAAGTGACCATTAGAGGCATTTACCTGACTGTTAAATCCTCCTCCCGGCACCCCTCCTGTATAGGCATAGTCTAACCCATCCGACTCAGCTTTCCAGTAGATAAAATCTGCTGTAACAAACACATCAGCTCCTGTTTTTACGGTCGGCAATACAGGAGGTGTAATCATATTTGTCTCTGTTGTATCAGCTGATTTTGTCGATGTAGTCTCGCTTTTTGTAACAGCCAGTGTGCCGCCAAATGGAGCTACATAAGAAAACACGCGATGATTTTGTTCCTCACTTTGGTCTGCATGCAAAACAACGGAGGTAAGCAGCAGAGAAAAAAGGATAGATTTATGCATAATACCCTGAAGGTTGGATTTGAGGTTCGAATGATAAGCAGAATACAATTAAATGCTAAGGAGAAATTTTGCTTAACGATTGTCTAAGGGAAACAAGCGCAGGGGGGTTATGTTGTTTTGCTTGTAAAAGCGAGGTGAGTATTTTCAGATGCTCCCAGGACTCATTGTAATCGAGTCTTTCAAAACAGAGCACGCTTAGGTAATACTCAACAATTACATTGTGGGGATCTAACTTGTGATATCTTTCCAAAATAGCTTTAGCTTCTTTTGTGCGATTGAGTTGCAACCATGTAGTGGCAAGTTGTAATAATCCGGCGCGAAAAAGGGGGTACCTCTCTAGACAGCGCTCTAATTTTTTCTGTTTTTCCAGAATGGAAGATCTTGTCGCATCGACTTGCAGAAAGACTGTTTTGATCCCTTCTGCATCGACTCTCCCTGCTAAGTAGTCTTCAGGGATTGTTTCCTTAGCAATAGCCTCTTCTGCACAACTATTTGCAATTTGCTTGAGAAGAGAGGCTCCTTTAGATGTCTGCCCATTGAAAAGATAGCTAAAGCCCAAAAACATTTTCAAAAGAGGATCTTCCGGCATGAAAAGTTTAGCGGTTTCATAACAGCTAAGCGAGCGTGCAAATTTTCCATTAGACCAGTGCACTGAAGCTTCGTTCATAAAGGCAAGCCCTACAACTTCTTTAAGACCCCGTTTTTTTAACGATTTCGTATTGATCCCTAAGTACATATCTGAAGGGGTATTGATTCCTCGGGCTGTTGTCTCGATATTGATGAGTTCTTTTCCGTTGTTATAACGCACATAAATGTGCCCGGGAGGTGTGATAATTTCTAGTGGCAGATCCAATCTTTGAGAAAGACAAAGATAGAGAATCGATACACCTAAGCACACCCCTTGCCTTCCATCCAAGACAGAGGGCAAGAATGTGTAAAGATCGATATCTGCAGCATGTGCTGACTGAGGGGGAAAGCGGAATTGCATTTCATGAAAGATAAAATGGTTGATCTCTTTCATTTTCTCTTGATGAGAGGCTTTTTTTGATAGACGGGAGCGGATTTGCAAAGCCATTAGATCTAGCTGAGCCTCATATTGCGCAATTTTTTCAAGGGAAGTTGGATCATCTCCTATTTGAAAAAGAAGGAGTGTGCGCGCAAGATCGGTTTGTTCATCGGGAAGGGTCAGCACCTCTTTTTTGGAATATAAGCCATGACCTTTGAGGGAGTGATGATGTAAAGAAGCGCTTAGTTTTTTTATGAAAGTCAGTTGCTCTTCTGAAAGAGAGATAATCTGAGAATCAAAAGAGGCCCTTGTAATAAGGTTAATGATTTCTTGTAACTCTACGATAGGTAGTTCTGTTGGGGTCTCTCCCTCTTTTTCTCCCAGTAATTCTAATGCATGGGAGAGAGCTTTTTTACCTTCAATAGAAGTGGGATAAAGCTGGTAGAAAGCTAGGTGTTGTGCTACGGAATGCGGGTCAAGTGAGTGTAGAAGAGTCTCTAAAGAATCTTCTGTTCCAAGAGTCGGAATCTCTCGATGAGGCAACACCACCTTCTTCTTTGCAGAAAGAGGGGCAGTCAAAGAGAAGAAGAGAAGCAATAGGAAAATAAGTGTTTTCATATTATAATAATCTAACTGTAAAATAGTTGTTTTGTTAAGATCAACTCATTTTCTCAAGGAGCGTGTTCGTGAATATTGCCCCTTTTTTATTAAGAAATACTTTAGGCTCACAGTTTTACAATGTGCTTCAAGAAGGATGGCGTTGGTGTGAAAAACCCAAAGCGCAATCTGTAAATAAAACACTATGGGCTCCTACCTGCCAGCAGGCCTTGGAAGAATGTGCTTTTAGGGATCGTATCTTTCTTGTAGGGGCGCTTGTTGCCTCAGTGGCCTCTCTTTTATTCGGCAGCTTTTTTTTTCGTTTTTTTACCCTTCTTATGATGGTCGGCGGGGGGTTATTGAAAGATGGAGAGTGTGTGGTTAAGGACGTTTTTCAATTACACGCATCTTCTCTTTTTAGAGGGCAAATAAAGAGCGCAGAATCTATGGACGATCGTATTAACTTGCTTTTAAGAAATACTTTGCTATTGCAACAACTCCCTGTTCACTCTGTAGAATCTCTAGCTAGGGTTTTAACAACTGTTTGATCTTAGAGCAAAGAGGAGCGTTCTGTATTAGATTCTCCACAGAAGGAATGTACCTGTATGTCCAGTTAGTGGGTAAGACCACTCCTGGCACATTAATTCTTTCTTCGAAAGGATCTTCGTGGACTAGTTCCTTAAAAAAAGCGAGGTACTCTTGCAGAGGGTTAATATGAAACAAGCTGCTACTATGATGGCAGTCTCTTAGAAGGGTTTCTCTTTGTTCTACAGAAAGGGTAGGGGTGTAGTTCCATCCTTTCGATTGGCAAATAGCTTCTGCTTCTTCTTTGCACGTTTGCCAAAACAATGTAAGCGGCTCGGAGTCGTGTGTGGAGACGCAGCATAGACTAAGAGGTTCGTAAAGAGAGGGGGGTATACACTGCTTTGTTGTTTCCCAAGCTCTTTCCCACCGCATCACTTTTGTCCCACAGATCCCTTTTCTTTTAAGGCAGGGTCTTACGTAATCGGGAACAGATCCCAAATCCTCTCCAATCGGTATCATGGAAGTAGATGAGAGGATCATGTCCAAAAGGTTTTCTCCCTGCTTTAAGGCAACATCATCATCTGAAGGGATATACTGCCCTTCACAGCTTGGATGACCAAAGGGAATCGCAAAGAGTCGAAAAAATCCTAAGATGTGATCGAGCCGAAAAAGATCATAAAATTCTTCTGCATATTTTAGGCGCTGTTTCCATAGAGGAAAGCCTGCTTTTCTTAAAGCATCCCAGTTAAAAAGTGGCAAATTCCAGTTTTGCCCTTCCGGATTGTATTGGTCAGGAGGTGCTCCTGCGCCAAAAGAAGGATCAAAAAATTCTACCCACTGCCAGTTATCAGCACTTTCTTCCGAAAGTAAAATGGGGAGATCTCCCATAAGACGACACCCTTTTTTATGCGCATATTCTTTGACGGCTTTTAGCTGTTCAAAGCAGAGGTATTGTAAAAAACAATGAAACGCAATCTCTTGCTCATAGAGAGGATAGAGCGCCTCTATTTGAGAAAGGGTCAACGATCGATATTCTTCGCTCCAAGAGCGCCAAGGGGTATTATGAAACTTTTCCTTTAGTGCTTTAAAAAGAGCGTAGGGCTTGAGCCATTTTTTCTCTTTTACAAAAGAAGCAGGAGCTTCTTTGTAATGTCTTTTGAGAAATGAGAGTTTGTGTTCAGCAATTTTCTTATGCTCAACTCTGTCTGTTTTTGTCAGAGACTGTAAGAAGAGAATTTCCGGATCATTTGGATTCAAATAGCTGATCGACAAGTAAAGGGGGTTGAGTGCACAAGAGGATTCGCAGCTATAGGGGCTTGGCTCACAAGGGGCATTGTTGAGTGGTAGTAGTTGAATGATTTCAAAACCCACAGAGGCGCAAAAGTCAATGAAAGGGATTAAGTCTAAAAATTCTCCTACGCCACAGCTGTTTTTTGTGTGAATCGCAGAAAGAGGGATTAAAACGCCGTGGTGATGTTTCATAAATTGCCTAAATCACCGGTTTCCACCCCTTTTTTCCAGAGTACAACTTTTGCAGCAAAAGTTTCGATCATCTCATATAACATCTGTCCTGACAAATTCTCCACGGGGATAAACTGAAAAAGAGCAAGCTGGTTGTTTTTATCGCTATAAGATAGTCGCGCGGTTTCCGGCTCCTTGCAGTTGCGTTTCAACGCGGTTTTTAACAGGTTTTCTCGAAATTTTCCAGGAGGCAGCTCGATGACAAAAGTAGCAATTAGAAGCGCTTGTTTTTCTTGCCTGTATTCCATCTGTATTTCACAGGCCTCACCCATGCGTAGCTTGCACGCCTGATTTTTGTCCGGGTGCAGCGGTAAATCCCACTTTTCTCCTAAAGATTTTAGAACTTCTTCAAACCGATCAAGCATCTTCTTCCTCGTCTAATTCCTCTTCTAATTCTTCCAAAGCATCCATTAAGGCATTGAGCAAATCTTGTCTGTGTTGATTCGAGCGGAAAAGGCGAGGTGCTATATGTCGCATCGCATCCCTCATCTGCGTAAATAGAATGATTTGTGCCAAGATGTCATCAGAGGCTCTTAGTTGTGATGCTAAGCTTAAAACTCGATCGACAGAGGGGTATTTTTCTTGGACAAGTTTCATCAGTTGTTTGGCAAGTTCTTCAAAAGACAGAGTCAATGTAATGCCCTGTTTTTGGAAAGCAGAGGACATGAGTCCCATGCGTCCTTTGAAGAAGTAGAATACGCCTAAGATCGCTTGCAGTTTTCGGGCTTCTGTAAATAGAACATAGAGCTCTCCTCGCGCAATGGATGGCCCTTTTGATTTCAAGTCGCTACCTAGAGCATGGAGTAAGAAAGCCACCATGATCTTGAGTTTGTCAAAATCAAGCAGTTCTGCAAAGTCTTGGAATAGGGAGTAAGCATCCCTTGGGTTAGTTGTGATTTCTTTGTACAGTTGTCTTAAACTTGGTGGAGTCCCAATGCCTTGGTCGCCAAAGGTTTGAGTTTGGAGTTGTGTGTTACGTCCTGCTCGAATTTCTCGATCATGCCGTTTATAAAAGGCTTCTCTTGCAAATTTGACTTGTTCCTTAATGGCTCCCTGAGATGTCTGCTCTAAGAAAGCTAGAGCTTCATCAGCAAGCCAAGGATCGGGATAGAGTTCAAGCACCTTTTGTAGAATTTCTTCCGGGGTGCTTTCGGGTTGAATTCTGGCATGGAGGAGTAAAAGGGCTCGTGGGTCAAGTTCTTTATTTTTTTGGTAGAATTCTTCTGCTGTTTTTTGTGTGAGCTCAACGTCTACGATCTTTTCTTCTTTTCTCTCAATTCTCTCTTCCTCTTCTTTTTTCCAAATCTGGCGACGCCGCATCTCGAGGGTTTGAAAGCGGCGCGACATTAAGCTTGGACTAAAGGCCCCCTCATCGATAAAACTTTGCAAACTCTGCTGGCTTTCTTCCTGCGATACTTGGCTGTTTTGCGCGGCTCTTTCATTGGCAATACGCTGCGCCTTGGAGCCTTCCATATTAACAGACGGGATGCCTGGTACCGAAAAAGGATCTTGGGACACGAAAAAATACTCCGTTTAGAGGGGCGAGTTTCACCCCAAGGAATCACATTCTGTGTTTTTAAGTCAATTGCACTCTGCCAAGTGGCTGTATGCGAATTTCCGGGACAATCTCTTGATACGAAAGTACTGCAAGATCGGGAAAGTCTGACTCAATAAGCTTCCGAGCAAAACGGCGCACGTCAATGGCTGTTAGAAGCACCGGTGGTTGTCCACCAATGGGGGTGGGCACAACAACTGATCGCACGGCATTGAGAATGAGTTGGACCGAATCGGGATCTAGAGCCAAATAAGATCCGGCTGAGGTTTGTTTGATGGCACCTCGGATCATGTCTTCAATTTCCGGGTCCAGTGTATAGACAGACAAAATCGATTGCCCTTGTGAGTATTTGTAGCTAATATACCTTTTCAAAGAAGAGCGGATATATTCTGTTAAAAGTACTGTATCTTTTTCTGTTTGGGCCCACTCAGACAGCGCTTCTAAAATTGTGCGCAAGTCTTTGATGGAAATCTGTTCTTGGACAAGGCGCTTCAAAATTTCTGTCATCTTTTGTAAAGGCACTAAGCGGGTCACTTCTTTACTTAAGTCCGGATACGATTTTTCAACAAATTCAAGAATGCCCCGCACCTCTTGAATTCCTAAAAAGTCAGCGGCATGCTGTCTGTAAAAGTAGGAAAGATGCAAGATCATCACATCAAGCGGTTTCCAGAATTTGATCCCTGCTTTTTTTAAGATTTCTTGAAATCGCTGATCTACCCACACAGAAGGTTGTCCAAAAGCATTTTTTGTTGTTGTAAAGGGGACGTTGTATTTTCTTAAGTTTTCCGCAGACTCTGTAGTTAAAAGGGCATTTTCAATGATTTTTCCTCGAACAATAGGCACTTCATTGAGGTAGATCGAATACTCATCCCCTTCAAGAGTGGCAGAGTCGGTACGCACGTGAACCCCGGGAAAGCGCACACCTAAGTCTTGGTAGAGAGCGTGTCTCATTTTTGGAATCATATCTTCAACAAAAGTTGATCCCTGCTTATCTTTGCGGATGGCAAGAGTTAAAAATTTACCCACTTCTAAAATCACAGGAAGGGTAAGAGCATAGTCATCGACTCCCCCTTGAATAACAGCATGCCCTTCGATATCTGTTTCTATCTTGCCGCTAGAAATCCCCCCGGCTTCCATGCGAGCTGCCGTTTTCTTAGCATTGTACCAAACTGTGGCCCCAATGCCGAACATCATAAGAGACAGGATGATGAAGATCAGAGAGGGGAAGCCTTTGATGAATGCCATCAAGAAAATCACACCCGATGCAATCATGAGCGCTTTGGGTTGATTGAGCAACTGTCCTGAAATCTCTTTTCCGAGGTTAGTATCTTTTTTATCGGAAGAGACGCGAGTGGTTACAATACCGGCTGTAAGAGAGATAAGGAGTGACGGGATCTGGGCGACAAGGCCGCCTCCAATCGATAGCAAACTATAGGTTCTTGCAGCTTCTAAGGCGGTCATCCCATGCATTGTCATTCCAATGATGAGCCCTCCGATGATGTTAATCACAGCGATCACAATCCCTGCAATGACATCCCCTTTGACAAATTTCATGGCACCGTCCATGGCCCCATATAACTGGCTCTCTTTTGTCAAAGCAAGCCTTAAATCCCGAGCCTGATTGGCATCGATAACACCGCTGCGCATGTCGGCATCAATGCTCATCTGCTTGCCGGGCATGGCATCCAATGTAAAGCGGGCAGCGACCTCTGCTACCCTTTCGGCACCTTTAGTCACGACAATGAACTGGACAATAGTAATAATTAAAAAGACAATACCGCCGACAACAAAATTTCCACCTACCACGAAATTGCCGAAAGCATAAATGATATGCCCGGCATTGGCATGAAGCAGGATTTGTCTTGTGGCAGAAATCTCAATGCCTAAGCGAAACAGTGTTGTAATAAGAAGCAGAGAAGGAAAGATCGAAAGGTGAACGGCTCGTGAAATGTAAATCGCTACCATTAATACACCGATGGAAGCCGTCAGATTTAGAGCGATCAAATTATCCAGGACAGTCGGAGATACCGGAATGATGATCATCATAATCAAGATGATGATAAAGGCGGCAAGGACGATATCGGATGAGGAGGTGATTATCGATAGCGTGCGGTCGCCTCCTAAAGAACGTGTCAGTCTAGTAAAGAAATTTTTCATTTAAATAGATCCATTCCGGAGGTTTCTAGTGTTTCCAGTCCTTCGATCCAACGCAAGATCTCAGCCACTGCTTGATACGTCTCCTCAGGCACATAATCGCTGATTTTCCCTTTTTCAAACAAGGTTCTCGCAAGAGAAACATTGCGCATGATAGGCACATTGAACTCTAAAGCGGCTTTTAAAATCCGGTCTGCGATGGGGCCAACACCCATTGTGACAATCTTGGGAGCAGGGTCGGCTTCCTCATTGTATTCAATGGCAACGGCAATATGTGTGGGATTTGTAATCACAGCTTTTGCTCGCATGACGCTGCGAGGGCCCTCCTGGTAAGCAATTTCTTGTGCCACTTGTCTGCGTTTGCCTTTAATATGGGGATCGCCCTCTGTGTCCTTATATTCTTGTTTGACCTCAAATTTTTCCATCTTCATTTCTTTGGCAAAATTTCTCTTTTGAAAAATGAGGTCAAAAATTGCAATGGCTAAAAAGAAAAGGCCCACTCGTACAATCACTTTAATTAAGAAGCTGGAAAAAACAAGAGCGCTACCGATTACAGGAAGAGCTGCAGTGGCTACAATTTCGGGAATGCTATACCACACCACGCTATAGATAAGAATGAGGGCTCCGGCGATCTTAAAAATCGATTTGAGAAGCTCAAACAATGTTTTAAATTTAAACATGTTTTTAATGTTGTCGACGGGATTGAGCTTCTTAATATCGGGTTTCATGGCTTCCATAGAAAACATGGGCCCTACAATTAAAAAACTTACGACCACCCCTACAAAGCAGGTAATGACTCCAATCGGCAGGCTTGTATTTATGATGACCTGAATGGCTTGCAAGAAAAGGGCCGGGCTTTTAGCTTGCAGATCTGAGTGGGTACCTGCCAGTTTGAACGTGGCAATGATGTAATCGCAAAGGGCATTGTACAGATATCCTGAAAAGCCCAGGGTTAGCGCAATCGATACGATAAACGTGAACGCAGAGGGAAAGTCTTGAGATTTGGCAACCTGCCCCTTCTTGCGCGCGTCTTTAAGCTTCTTCGGGGTGGCTTCTTCTGTTTTTTCTGCCATTTCTCACACTATACAGAAAGTGACTTACACATTCCAGGAGAGTTATGTTTTTTTGGAATGCCACCAAGATTTATCATAGTTGATATAGAAGGTAGGTTTTTCTAGGTTGGGATTTGCTTGTCTAAAAACTATAATAAATTGATCGAGCAATTTAGGAAACGTAGTCTGGATCAATTTATCTAGATCGGTGGTTATTGGTGCGTAAATTATCCATTGATTAGTGGGAATAGCAGCGAGTTCTTTACTGTGAAAAAATTCCACTACATCATCGATAGACAATTCGATTTTAAGAACGGGTAGAGGGATGTTTTGTGAATCCACAATTTGTTCGATTCTCAATTGGAGTGTTGGATTAGAAAAGGTGCTTAAGTCGGCTCCTTCCGGCGTAAAAATGGGTTTTTCGACGATCGTGCCTACGTTTTGTAATGCCTTATGGATAGAATGCATAACCTTGTCTGCTTGTTTTCCTTCCATCTTCAATAAAGGGATAAAACTGAACATTTCAAGATTCTTAAGAGGGCCTTGCTTTTGCCGAACGATGGTTTCAGAGGATAAAAAAAAGGCAGACTCCTTTGCATGTGCTGAAATGCAAAAAAACAAAAATAAAAATAGGCTGCTTTTTATCGATAGATTTCGAGCTGTATTGAGTATATATGTCTTCATAACATCACCTTAATCGTGTGCTTTAATTTTAAGAGATTGTTTGTGAATTAATTTTATATCGATTTTCGATTGTTTTTTTCAAAACAATCCCAAAAAATCGACAAAGCCTTAATTCAAAGACAGTCTTTAATCCCACATGGGATCAGCAGGGATTCCAAGTACCCTCCAATAATGCAATTTATTTACAAGTTTTTGGAGACAACCTTTCCACAAACCTCCTGCTCTGCAGCAACGGTTTGCAGATAACTCAAGTTGATCGATAAGTGCTATTGCCAATATTTGGATTTCAGCTCGCTGTATTGTAGCTACAAGAAATCGGAGTTCTTTTGCAGTTGCCTCGACCCTGTCTAGGCACTCTCTCATGGAGATTCGTTCTGGACCTAAAATCGGCCAATCAGGCTGGTTATTGCAATTTGCAATAAAAATTCTTCTGTTTTCATTGCGTGTTTGTTTCCAAAAAGTTGCAGATTCTTCACATTCATAACAAGTACAGTGATCTAAAATGAGTTGCAATTCGTTATAAATATTCTGTAGATTCTCGATATTCTCTAAACGAGCACAGACAAGAAAGGCTCCAAATAATGGTCTAAATAGCAAATAGGATAAATCATCCCCATCGCATTTTGAAGCGTATACATGAGATAATTCGAAATCTTGAAGAGCTTTGATGTCTTCTCCTAGGATCAAATAATCTTCACCTCGAGAAGCAAATAGATCTGATAGCTTAGCATACTCAAAGGAAGGAGCATTCTGAATGTCTAAGCTAATTTTCTGTATAGATTGGGAGATAAATTTTTTTGCAATATCCTCTGCTGCAAAACTTGTAGATAGATTGAGCAAGGAAGAACAGTACAAAACTATAAAAACCCACCATCGCATAAGCCGGACCTAATTTCTCATCAAAGATATCAGAATAAAAATTTAGGTGTCAAATGCCACTTGCGATCTTCGATTTTCACCGCATTGACACGCTCAAATAGAATTTATTTGTTGCATTTGGTATAATGCATTCTAGAGCAACAATTCTGTTATCTGTTGGCGATTTGGTAGAGGCCTACACTTAAGCCGCCGTGCTTGAAAGACCATTCTGATAAAATGGGGCAACCTGTGGCCTTGGCAAGGGGAAAGGCGGCAGTCAGCACATAGGCCCAAGGGGTGGCCGGGCACTCCCGTTTCAAAAAAGCGCCAAGATCTGCGTAGAGAGGGTAGGAGGCTTCAAACCGTTTTCCAAACGGGGGGTTTGTCACAACCAGGGTCGGAGATTTTGGCAATTTCAAACTGTTTACAGGCGATGCAAACAACTTAATCCCTTTTTCAAAGCCGGCTTTCAGCACATTCTCTTTACATAGGCGCAATGTGCTCTGATCGATATCAGCACCGAGGATGGAGCTGGGCTCTAAAGGCACCCTCTTTTGATCATGCGCTTCTTTGAATGAGAGCCACTCAGCTTCTTTAAAGGCAGGAAGGTGCGTAAATCCAAAACTCTTTCTAAAAAATCCGGCAGGGGTTTGGGTTGCAATGCAAGCGGCTTCAATTAAAAATGTTCCGCTGCCGCAAAATGGATCGCAGAGCACTTCGTTTGCATTGTATCCCGACTTCCTTAAGATCGCAGCGGCAAGGGTCTCTTGAATACAAGCCTCTGCAATGTGTTCTCGGTATCCCCGTTTATATAAAGCGATCCCTGAAGTGTCAAAGCTAATCAGTGCATTTTGATTGTTGATGAGTAGATGCAGGTGGATAGTGGGATTCTCTTTGTCAATCGAAGGTCGAGCCCCCTTCTTGTCTCGGATCTGATCGCAAATAGCATCTTTCATCACTTGTGCAGCATAAAGAGAGTGACGAATTTGCGGGTGATGGACATGAGAGTCGATGCTGAAGGTTTTTGTCTCGTCAAGAAGAGTTAACCAATCGATTTTTTTAGCTTCTCGATAGAGCGCTTCTTTATCGGGACAACGGAATTCGGCAAGAGGGAGCAGAACGCGTGTTGCGAGTCTGCTTAAGTAGTTTGCCTTAAAGATGTTTTCCATGGAGAGGGGAATGTAGACTCCGTGGGAGCTTGTTTTACACTCGGTAATCCCCAAAGAGACAAGCTCCTCTTTTAGGAGGGGCTCTAGTTGAGATGCGCAACTAACAAACAGCATGTAAAAACTCAATCACATCGCCATCTTGGACGATGTACTCTTTTCCTTCAGAGCGAAGCTTTCCCAGTTCTCTGGCTTTTGCCTTTCCCTGACACGCAACCATATCTTCAAAAGAGACAACTTCTGCGCGAATGAACCCTTTTTGTAAGTCGGTGTGAATCTTTCCGGCAGCCTCCGGAGCTTTTGTTCCCCTTTTGATCGTCCAGGCTCGTGTTTCAATTTCTCCTGTGGTCAGATAGGAGATAAGACCCAAAAGGTGGTAGGCTTCTTTAATGAGCCGGTTTAATCCTGTCTCTTCAACCCCTAATGACTGCAAAAATTCTTTGGCTTCCTCATCAGTTAGCTGTGATAGCTCTTCTTCTAGCCTTGCGCAAATGGTGACAGCTTGGTTGCCCTCTTTTTCTGCGTAAGCGCGCACTCGCGCCACAAAATCATTTTCCATCGACGGCAAGTCTTTTTCAGAGACGTTGCAAGCGTAGAGTACTTTTTTGTCTGTCAAGAAAGGGTATTCTTGAATGTGGATCCGCTCTTCTTCGGTAAGAGACAGCATTCTTAAGGGCTTGCCTTGATTGAGATGGGCTATTGCTTTTTTGAGTGTTTCCACAGTAGCAACAAGCTCTTTTTTCCCTTTCATCTGCTTTTCAAGTCGCCCTGTAATATTTTGTGCCATTTGCAAGTCGGAAAGGACAAGTTCCAAATTGATGACTTCAATATCTTCAATCGGATTGACTTTGCCTGCGACATGGATCACATCATCGTTTTCAAAGCAGCGGACAACATGGATAATCGCATCTGTTTCTCGGATATTGGCAAGGAACTGATTGCCAAGACCCTCTCCTTCAGAGGCTCCTGCCACAAGCCCTGCGATGTCGACGAATGTGACAGCTGCCGGCACTAATTTTTTGCTTTTAGAAATTTTTGAGAGAATGGCAAGTCGTGGATCCGGGACATCGACAATACCCACGTTGGGGTCAATTGTGCAAAAAGGGTAGTTAGCAGCCTGTGCTCCTTTGCGAGTTAAGGCATTAAATAGTGTCGATTTGCCTACATTGGGAAGGCCTACAATTCCACAAGAAAGTCCGCTCATAGGCAAACGATGTTACAAGACCGGAGGATAGAAACGCAAGTTAAAAAGGGCGCCCAAGGGCCTGGCTTACTTCTTCAAAGCGGCCCTCTTTTATCAGTTGGCGGATGGTTTGAGAAGAGATAGGTAGCTGTTTTTCCAGATAGGTTGCTTCAAAGCCGAGGGTTTTAGAGAGCGCTTCAATGCGCTCTTGGGTCCCTTGCCTACTATGTCCAAGTACAGCTCCTTTGCCCAGAACGAGATGATCAAAAGGAAGATGTGATTTTAGAGAGGTAAGAAAAAGGTCATAAGAAATATTTGATAGGCTTTTATCAAAGGGGATAGCGATTACAAGGTCGACACCGTAAGAAAAAAGAAGTCGAATCCGTTCATCAACAGGAATAATGAGGGAAACAGGGGAGTGGGGATGAAAAAGAGATGAGGGGTGAGTTGTAAAAGTTAGAACAGCTACAGTCCCTTGAGGTGAGGCTTTGACTTTCAGGGCAGAAATAAGAGCTTGGTGACCCAAGTGTACCCCATCGAAAGAGCCAATAGAAAGAGCGCATGGGTGGCGCACAGGGGGGATCTCTTCTATAGAGGAGGCAAGGTACATAAATATTTTTGCCAGTTGTAAGAGGGGTCCAAGCATTGCATAGGATCGCAGCAGTTCTCAAGAGTGATCCTGCCGCTTCTTGTACGGACAAGTTCGGTTAAGTGTGCATAGCAGCCAAGGAGTTCCCCTAGATCGCTCGCAACAGAGCGGATATAGGTCCCTTTGGAGCATTCGATATGCAAGATAAGGTCGGGATAGTTGTAGGAGACAAGCGTTGTGTGTAAAGTCACAGGTACTGCCTTCCTTTCAATGGAAATCCCTTTGCGAGCTAGTTCATAGAGTTTTTTCCCCGCCACTTTTTTAGCAGAAAACATGGGAGGCGTTTGTAAAATGGTCCCTTGAAAAGATGGAAGTGCCTGCTCTATTGCTTCTTTGGTCGGGATATGAGCGCTTGTCTTTGTAACCTCCCCTTCGGGATCGTAGGTCGTTGTTGCACTCCCCAGTCGCACTGTAGCAAGATAGGCTTTATCTTGCGTCAAAAAGCGATCGCTTAAGGTGGTAAAGGATTTGCCGATCAGCAGAATAAGCACTCCTGTTGCAAATGGGTCGAGAGTGCCTGCATGACCAATTTTTCGCACGGTCGTTATTTTTCGAAACAGAGAGACCATGTGAAAAGAAGTTTTACCCTTAGGTTTGCAGAGAGGAAGGATCCCTTCAAGACTCATTTTCCGGCAGTCTCATGTTGCGCTCTTCTTGAATTTTATCAAGAAGAGAGTCGATTCGAATCTGCTTTTCTACAGAAGTGTCGAGCTTGAATGTCAGGGCCGGGAAATAACGTAAGACCACTTTTTTTGCAGCATGGACAGCGATAAATCCTGCAGCCGACTGCAGGGCTTGGATAGTCTCTTTTTTCTCTTTATCTGTTCCAATAACGCTGATATGGACTTTAGCATGGTGCAAATCACCTGACACTTCCACTTGTGTCACAGTGATAAGAGAGTGCACAAGGGGATTGCGCACCTCTCTTAAAATAACCTCTGAGATCACCTCTTTAAGAAGTGAGTTAATCCGTGGAATCCGCTTGCTGGTCATAGCTCCTGCTGTAGATAGGTGATTTCAAAGGCCTCTAAAATATCGCCTACTTTGATATCGCTTTGGTTAGAAAGAACAATACCACACTCGTGTCCTTTAGACGCTTCTTTGACATCTTCTTTTACTTTTTTCAAGGACTGAATAGGCCCTCTCCAGATGACTTCACCATTGCGCACTTGTCTAAGGTGGCAAGAGCGTTTGATTATTCCATCTGTCACCATGCATCCTGCAATGATACCTAGCTGAGAAGCCTTAAAGATAGCTTTTACTTCCGCTTTGCCAATATCATTTTCTTTGGCTACTTTATCGAGGAGTGCTAGCATCAGCGCTCTGACATCATCGACAGCATGGTAAATGATGTCGTGTAGTCGAACGGTGACACTTAAGGATTTAATTAAGCTTTCTGCATGGGATTCAATTTTTGTATGGAATCCAATCAAGACTGCTTTTGAAGCACTTGCGAGTTGTACATCAGACTCAGAAATTTCACCGACAGCAGAAGATAAAATGTTGAGCTCTACCTTGTCGGAAGCGATTTTGAGAAGAGAAGTTTTTAAGGCTTCTACTGACCCTTGAACGTCGGCGCGCAAAATTAAGTTGAGCACCTTTTTCTTCACAGCAGCTTTTTCAGCAAGCATCGACTCTAGGCCGCGTTTAGCTTGGTGTAAAAGAGTATGTCGGTGTCCTTCAGATCGCTTTTCAGCAATTTCCATCGCTTCTTTTTCATTTTTCACAACGATAAACTCGCTGCCGGCGGCAGGTAGTCCTGAAAGACCTGTAATTTTTACAGGAGTAGAAGGACCAGCTTCCTCTAACGTCTTGCCGTGTTCATCTTGCATCGTCTTGATTTTTGCAAACTCATGGGAGAATACAAGGGCATCGCCTAGTCTCAAAGTCCCGTTTTGCACAAGAATTGTAGCCACAGCGCCCATGCCTTTATGCATCTCTGACTCTATGACAGTTCCTCGAGCTCTGAATTCAGGATTTGCTTTGAGCTCCAATACTTCTGCTTGAAGGGCTAGCATTTCAAGAAGTTCGGGCAGTCCTTGCTTTGTTACGGCAGAACAATTGATAGTAATCGTCTGTCCTCCCCATGCTTCCGGAAGCAATTCATGCTCAGAGAGCTGTCGATATACGTTATCCGGATTGAAGTTCGGTTTGTCGCATTTGTTAAGAGCCACAACAATGGGGACTTGAGCTGTTTTTGCTTGCTCCATAGCCTCAATTGTTTGCGTACGCATCCCTTCGTCTCCTGCAATCACAAGAACTACGATATCCGTGACATCAGCACCTCGGGCTCTCATAGCTGAAAATGCTTCGTGGCCAGGGGTATCTAAAATAGTGATATCTCCTGAGGCGGTCCGACATTTAAACGCTCCGATATGTTGCGTAATGTCGCCTGCTTCTCCTGCTGCGATATCGGAAGTGCGAATCGCATCAATCAAGCTAGTTTTACCATGATCAACGTGTCCCATGAACGTGACAACAGGGGGGCGTAACACGAGCAGGTCTTCCGGTGTATCTGCAATTTCTTGTTTGATCGTTCGATCGGTAATGCGCAACCTTGTTTCTTCTGCTCTGTCAATTGTAATTTCGCACTCAAAATCGTGACCGAGTAGCTGAACCGTTGTCTCATCATCGAGAAAGTCATTAATTGTAGCAACTACGCCTTTCATGAAGAGCTTGGAGATCAGTTGCGATGCTTTGAGTTTCATCTCTGACGCCAAGTCCTTGATAGTAATGGGAATCTTGACATGCAACACTTTGGGGCGAATCACTTCTTCTTGCGAAGAAATGTGACGCATCTTATGAGAGGGTCGTCTTTTGCGCCATGCCTCATCGTCATTAGCGCGCAATCCTTGTCTGTCCCGTGCGTCAAACGAGCGCTCTTCCATTTTTTTGGAGGAGGGTTTGTGCTCGCGGAATTCTTTTGGGGTTGGCTTGCGTACATCTGTGCCAAAGTTTCTTTTACGCTCTCCCCCTTTCGAGTCTGTCGGAGGAGGCATTTGACCCCGAGATCCACCTAACGGAAAGCGAGGCGGCATACCAGGGCGAAAAGGACCTCCTGGTCCACCAGGTCTTGGCCGCGGGGGATAAGGCGGGCGCCCTCCCATGGATTGGCCCGGGCCTCCCGGACGACGAGGGTAGGGAGAAGGTCCACCTGTTCGTGGAGGATATCCACCTTGAGGACGAAATCCTCCCGGTCTTGGAGGAAAATTTCCTGATTGAGGTTGAGAGGGGCGGAATCCTCCCGGTCTTGGAGGGAAGTTTCCCCCTGAAGCTGGACGAAACCCTCCATCCTGTCTCGGAGGGAAGTTTCCTCCTGAAGAGGAGCGAAACCCTCCATCTTGTCTTGGAGGGAAGTTTCCTCCTGAAGAGGAGCGAAATCCTCCATCTTGTCTTGGAGGGAAGTTTCCTCCTGAAGAGGGACGAAATCCGCCGGTTCCTTGTCCGTGGGATTGATATGGGGGTTTCCTATCTCCTTGCTGTGGTCGAGGTTGAAAAGAGGAAGGGCGTGGCTGTTGACCGTAGCTATTATTTCTATAAGGAGAAGATGACGGTGGTCTATCATAAGAAGACGTTGGCTGTCTTGGCGGTGTCTCTACAGACTTTTGCACAGGCGGCGGCAACGGCAGAGGTTCTTCTTTTGGAGGGGGAGGAGGAGGTGGTGGTGGCGTTTGCTCCACAGGCGGCGAAACGTTTACGACTTCTTCTTTTTCCACAGGCTTTGCTTTTGTGGATGCGCGTTTCTTCTTTTCCTTTGAGGGTTCTTCTTCTGCTGCAGCCTCAGCCTTTTTTTTGGAGCTGGGCTTTTTAGGTTGACCCAGCTTCAATACTTCAGCGAGTTGTGCATTTTTGACGTTGATTTTTAAGTTTTTAGCCAACGCTTACATCCTTTCTTTGCGAATTTGTTCCAAAATTTTGTGTGCCATTTCCAAACTAAATTCAGGAACAGCGGCAAGCTCTTCTGATGTAGCATTAAGGACTTTACGTGGAGTATCGAACCCGGCACTAATCAAACTCTGAATGATCATATTACTTAAGCCCTCAACAGAGGCAAGGGGCAGATCCAATGCAGGATCTTCGCTTTGAGCAAGCTCTGCTCCTTTAAGGTGCATCTGTGTTTGATAATCGCTCAGCTTTTGCACTTGTAGTTCTGTATCGATCAGATCTCCGTTAAGGCGCGCATTCATCCCACGCTTACCAATGACAGCTGCATAATCTTCATCTTTGACAACGATTTGCACGGCAGATCCATCATCGGTTGTAAAGATCTTTTTGATCTCAATCGGATTGAGTGCATTCTGAAGCAATACGATCCGATCATCAGAATAAGGAATGATGTCGATTTTTTCGTTGCTCAGTTCCCGAATGATATTCTTTACGCGATTTCCTCTAACTCCCACACAGGCTCCCACAGGATCTACTTTAGGATCTTGGGAACGAACAGCTAGCTTCGTGCGGTATCCGGGATCGCGAACAATTTTTTCTATTGTAATTGTTCCTTCACTGATTTCCGGCACTTCTTGACAGAACAGCTGAGCCACAAAATCAGGATGACTGCGTGTCAAGATCACCTCGGCTCCACCATTTGGCGTATCTTTTACTTCTAGCAAAAGCGCTTGGACCCGATCTCCCGGATTGTAATTTTCTGTCTTTGGATAAAACCGCTCAGGCAAAATGGCTTCAATTTTTCCAAGATCTACAACAAGAGCTCCTCGAATGCCTCTTTTTACAGTTCCTGAAATGATTTCGCCTGCACGATGTCGATATTCTTCATAAATGACATCTCGTTCAGCCCCACGCAACTTTTGTCCGATGACATGACGCGCTGTCTGTGCAGCAATTCTGCCAAACTCTTTTGGTGTCACGGTGATATCTATCCAGTCACCCATTTCACATTCGGGCTTTAAGACTCTAGCATCTTCGAGAAGGATTTCCTCTTCAGGAATCGTTACCTTATCTACAACCTCTTTTTGTGCTGTAACATCAATATCACCTGTTTTAGAGTTGATATGTACAGTGACGTTCAGCATCCCTTTAATGCTTTTTCTTGCAGCGGTGCAAAGGGACTCTTCGATAGCTGCAACAACAACTTCTCGTTTAATCCCTTTTTCTCTTTCCAGATACTCGAAGATAGCCAATAGATCTTTATTCATTGTTTACTCAAGTGTTCCTTTTACTCTGCGTCCTCGTCACTTTTCTTCGCCTTTTTCTTTTTAGGCTTAGCAGCACCGACGACGATATCATCTCGATTCATCTGATTTTTTTCGACAAGGTATTCCTTAATCGACAGAGCAATCTTTTTATGCTCAGGGTCGAGTTTAAGCACCTTTGCTGTAACCTCATCTCCCTTATTGATCACATCTTCTACTTTTCCAAACGGTTGATCAGAAAGTTCTGTTACATGAACAAGACCCTCGATACCGCTTTGGAGCTCCACAAACGCTCCGAAAGCTGTGATCTTAGAAACAGTACCCTTTACAAGAGAGCCTACAGGCATTGTCTTTTCAATGTTTTCCCAAGGATTTTCGCTCAACTGCTTGATTCCCAAGGTGATCTTTTTGCTTTCTTTATCTACAGAAAGAACGATCGCATCTACTTTGTCGCCCTTTTTAAAGAGCTCAGAAGGATGAGATACTTTCTTAATCCAGCTCAAATCGGAGATGTGAATTAACCCATCAATTCCAGGCTCGAGTTCTACAAAAGCACCGTAATTAGTCAAGTTGCGAATTTCTGCAGTTACACTGCTGCCGATCGGGTATTTTGCTTCTGCGTCATCCCAAGGGTTTTTCTCTGTTTGTTTGATTCCCAAAGAGATTTTGCCATCCTCTTTCTGAACGGCCAAAACAATGGCTTCTACATCATCGCCTCTATTTACCATCTCATTAGGATCTGTCACATTCTTCGTCCAGGACATCTCAGAGATGTGAACAAGCCCTTCAATGCCGGGCTCGATTTCAATGAAAGCTCCGTAAGGCACCAAGTTAACAACTTTGCCTTTAACTCGTGTCCCTGGAGGATATCGCCCTTCAATCTCTTCCCAAGGGTTTGACTCTTTTTGCTTCATCCCTAAAGCTACACGCCCTTTTTCGCGATCTACATGAAGAACCATCACTTCGAGTTCTTGTCCAAGTGCAACCATTTCAGAAGGATGTTTGATTCTTTTCCATGTCATGTCTGTAATGTGAAGAAGTCCGTCGATTCCATCGAGATCAAGGAATACGCCAAAGTCAGTAATGTTTTTTACAACTCCTATGCGGATATCTCCTTCGGAAATATGCTCAAGCATTTCGGTTTTTTTAGAGAGGCGCTCTTCTTCAAGAAGTTCTCTTCTGGATACAACGATGTTTTTGCGATCGGTATTAATTTTGAGGATCTTGAATTCATAGGTGTGCCCCAAAAACTCATCTAAGTTTTTGATGCGCTTATTGTCAATTTGTGATCCGGGAAGGAACGCTTCCATACCGATATCGACCATCAGGCCGCCCTTGACTTTGCGTATCACTTTTCCCTTCACAATCGAGCCTTCAGTGCAGTGGTGGACAATGTGTTCCCACTGTCTTTGACGTCTGGCTTTCTCGCGAGAAAGAACAATCTGACCGTCCTCTCCCTCTGTCTGATCTAGATAGACTTCAATGTCTCCTCCGAGCATAAGCTCACCCGGTTCGGAGAACTCTGCCACAGGGACAAGACCTTCTGATTTTAAGCCTACATCAACAATGACAAAATCTTTTGTAAGCTCGACGATTTTTCCTTTTAGGATCTGTCCTGAACTCATGAGGGCCACAGAACCTTCGCCAGCGCCTTCTTCTTTCTTGTTGAGTAGTTTGCGAAACAGTTGTGCGTCTTCTTCCTGGAAAGAAATATCATCGATAATATTTGCTTCGTTCCAGCCGGTCTGTGTGTTTTTGGACATGGTTAAGGATTCCCCTCTAGTTTATAAATGTAAGCAACCAGGCTACAAGACCCCTCTAATAAAATCAATTGCAAAGTGCGGGGTGGGGATGCGGTAGGGTGTTTTTGTTTCGTATTCAAGTTAAGACTGGAAAGGTGGCTACCATAGACATGTCAGGGGTGCGTCTCCTTTGAAGCACACCCCCAGCTGACCCTTTGTGATTCATCTGACTTTGCCGCCTGAATCGAACGAAATTTTTATGGTGTGCTTTTAGATATTGATGAAAAATAAAGAATCACTCCCTAATATGGACATGCAAATGCCGGGGCCGCGCCCCGTACGTCTATAGGGGTCGCTTCTTCAGTTTTTAAAAAAAAATATGAAAAATTAAAATGGCAAGATAATGGAAGTTGTGGTGATGAAGTTTGGAGGGGCAGCAGTGGCAACAGCCGCCCATTTTGACCGTGTGGCAGAGTTGATTGCGGAAAGAGAGGGGGTATCTGTTGTGGTAGTGGTCAGTGCCATGCAGGGGATGACCGATCAGCTGATTGGGCTTGCAAAGCAGGTCCACCCTCATCCTCCTTTAAGAGAGCTCGATATGCTTGTGTCTGTAGGAGAGAGGATGAGTATAGCTCTTCTTGCTATGGCGTTACATAAAAAGGGTAAAGAGGCAATCAGTTTTACGGGTAGTCAATCGGGAGTTTTAACAACAACAGATCATTCGAATGCTTTGATTGTCGATGTTAAGCCAACGCGGATTCAGAAAGCATTGTCAGAGGGGAAGGTAGTCATTGTTGCTGGCTTCCAGGGAGTCAGTCAAGATAGGGAGATTACAACGCTTGGGCGAGGGGGATCGGATACTTCGGCGGTGGCTTTGGGGGTGGCTCTTGGGGCCAAGCGCGTGGAGTTCTATAAAGATGTTAAGGGAGTATATTCAGAAGATCCCAAAAAAAATGCAGAGGCACTTTTTCATCCTGTTCTTTCTTATGATGAGATGTTAAAAATTTTAGAAAACGGAGCGAAAATTTTACATTCTCGGTGTGTGATCTTAGCTAAAAAAAATTCTATACCTTTGTTTGTGTGTTCTTTTCAAGAAAAAGGGGGGACCATTATTGAGGAAAGTGGGAAAGAAAGCGCGTCTTCCTGTATTTACGAGGTTGACCCAAGACCCTCTTCAATGTATTCTTAAGGGACTATGATGAAGAAAAAAATTTTAGTGGAACCCTCTATATTGTCAGCAGATGCTGGCAAGCTTGCTGAAGAGGCATGTCGATTGGAGGCGGCTGGTGCAGATGCTTTGCATATCGATATTATGGATGGGCATTTTGTGCCTAATTTGACATTTGGACCCAAAACCGTAGCAGGAATTAATCGGGCTACAGATTTGTTTTTGGATGTGCATTTGATGATTTATAATCCTTATGACTACATCGAAAGATTTGTGGAAGCCGGAGCGGATCGGATCACATTCCACTTAGAGGCTACAGAGGATGTCGAAGATACGCTGAATTATATTAGAAAGTGTGGTGTAGAAGCAGGGCTTGCTTTTTGTCCGGAGACTTCAGAGTCGCTCATTCCGAAATATCTAGATAAGTGTGATTTACTCCTCTTGATGACAGTCAATCCGGGGTTTGGAGGTCAGGCGTTTATTCCAGAAGTGCTAGAGAAAATTCGCTTTACAAGGCAACTGTGTCAAAAGCTCGACATTCGTAAAGGGGGTAAAGTGCCTCAACCGGATGCTCCGGGTCCTGTTGATAAGCTTCCTCCCTTCCTCATTCAGGTGGATGGGGGGATCAATGCGGAAACGGCAAAGCAGTGCGTAGAAGCGGGGGCGAATGTCCTTGTTTCCGGGACTTATTTGCTGGGGGCCCCAGATCTTGCCAAAGCAGTGCAAACTCTGCGAGGGAAGGAATGAAGAAAGTTGTTGTAATTGGCGGGGGAACCGGTAACTTTGCTGTGCTGAGCGGTCTTAAAGAGTACGGCAATCTGGATCTTACAGCGATTGTTTCTATGGCAGATGATGGAGGCAGTACCGGGATTTTGCGCGATGAGCTCGGTGTGCTACCTCCGGGAGATGTCAGGCAGTGTCTTGTCGCTCTTTCTAATTCTTCCGATCTTATGCGCTCGCTCATGAATTATCGATTTGAAAATGGGGGTCTTGGAGGGCACAGTTTTGGCAATCTCCTCTTGTCAGCTCTTGAAAAAGTGACGGGAAGTTTTGAAAAAGCCGTAGAAGAGATGGGTAAGATTTTATTCATTCAAGGGCGTGTGATTCCTGTAACAACACATCAGGTGCGTCTCAAGATGCTCCTGAGTAATCGCACGTTATTAGAAGGAGAAAAAGAGATTTATTTATCAGATCAAATCGATCAGGGGTTTTCAAGCATCTATTTAGAGCCATTTCCTCAAGCTAATCCCCACGCCATTGAAGAGATAAAAAACGCTGATTTAATCGTAGTGGGTCCTGGAGGATTACATACTTCGCTTATCCCCAACTTATTAGTAGATGGGATTGCTGAGGCGCTGCGCAGTTCAAAGGCAAAGAAGGTGTTTGTAGTCAACTTAATGAATCGCAAAGGGCAGACAACCGGATTTAAAGCCTCAGACTATTTGCGAGAGATGGGTCGTTTTGTGGGAGCTGATATTTTTGATTACGTTCTTGTCAACGGGCAAAAGCCTCCAGAAGAACTGATTGCAGTGTATGCTCAGGAAGGGGAGTTTGTGGAAAATGATTTAAGCGAAAAAAGGGCCATTTGCGTGCCTTTTCTAGGGGCTCCTAAAGAGATTTCTGCGGTGGACTTAATTAAGCGGAACCTTATCCGCCATGATTCCAAAAAATTAGCACAAGAGTTGATGAACATTGTTAATTATCTTTGACTTAGATGACACCCTTGTTGACACTTCGGGATGCTTGACCCTGCCTCTACTAGAGAGGGCGTTTATTTCTATGAGAGAAGGGGGGTTACAAGTTAAGAGTGAAAAAGAGTCTTTTGCGCTTCTTTGTCGTCTCAATGAGAGGAGTCTAAGTGGAGGAGCTGCACTTTCTGAGTTTGTGGAACTGCTCGGTGGCGCACCTTCTGTTTTGCAGCGAGGGATGGATGCTTTGTATGCTTTAGATGAAGTGCCTTTTCCTTTGGATCCTTTAGAAGGAGTTATCGATACTCTGAAGATCCTCAAAAAAGAGCATCGCTTAGCCGTTGTCACCATGGGAAGGCCCGCGCTGCAGTTGCAAAAGTTGAAAAAAGCTGGTATAGATTCTGGTTTTTTTAGTAAAATCATTGTCTCTGAAGAGGATAAGAAGGGTATTTTATACGAAGAACTTATCCAACAAGAGAGTGTTTTAAAAAAAGATGTGCTTGTGTGTGGGGATAGGATTGCTAGAGATTTGTCTCCGGCAAAGAGAGTAGGGTGTCGTACGGTATTGATGAGGTGGGGAAGAGGATTGAATGCTCAGCTGCCCCATCCTGATGTCGATTATGCCATTTCTTCAATCAGAGAACTTAAGAGTATCATAGGATAAAAAGCATGGGTACAACAACGACTAATCAGTTAGCGCCTGGAATGACGATCTCTTTAGATGGTAGTGTCTATCGCGTCGAATCTTGTGTTAAGGTAACAGTGGCTAAAGGAGTGCCGTTTTTTAAAACGAAATTAAAAGACCTTCTTTCTGAAGAGGTGGTCGAGAAGAACTTCAAGTTAAATCAGCCGGTACAAGATGTTTCATTGGAAGAAAGAAAGTTGGAGTACCTTTACTTAGAAGGGAAGGACTATCTTTTCTTAGATGTCAGCAATCTTGAGCAGATCCTTGTGCCAGCCTCTATTATCAATGAGAAGATTCAATATCTCAAAGAGGGGATCGACGTAAAAGCCGTGTTTTATGGTAATACCATTTTCTCGATAGAACTCTCCCAGTTTTTGGAATTGATGGTTGTCAAGATTGAAGAAGGGCATTCAGCAGCGCATCTTGCCAATGCAACTCGTATTGCTGTATTAGAAACAGGTGCGCGGATCGAAGTGCCTATGTTTATTGAAGTGGGTGATGTGATCAAAGTGGACACCCAAACAAGAGAGTATATTCAACGCGTTTAGGAGATATATGGACATTAAACAGATTAAAGAACTTATAGCGACTATGGAGCGCGCTGGGATAAAAAAATTGACGCTCAAAATGAAAGGTGGGGAGGAAATCCATTTAGAAAGAGAAACACAGACCCCCGATGTTGCCACACCGCCTTCTTTCTATCCTCCCGTTTATGCACATGCTCCGGCTCGAGAACCCGAGCCAAAAAAAGTAGAAGCTGCAGCTCCTAAAGAATCATCCGGCAAACATATCACAGCCCCTCTTGTAGGCACTTTTTATGCAACACCCTCTCCTGATGCTCCAGCTTTTGTAAAAGTTGGGGATAAGGTGAGTGAAGGGACAGTTGTGTGCATCATCGAGGCGATGAAAGTGATGAATGAAGTCAAAGCGGGGATGAGCGGCACTGTTGCTGAAGTGTGCGTTGATAATGCACACCCTGTAGAATTTGGATCAAAGCTCTTTCGTATTGTGTAGGGGATTCATGAAAAAAGTATTGATTGCCAATCGCGGTGAGATTGCTGTTCGTGTGATTCGCGCGTGCCATGATTTAGGAATTGAAACGGTTGCAGTGTATTCGCAAGCTGATGCTGAAGCATTGCATGTGCTTTATGCAGATGAGGCTGTATGCATTGGTGAAGCAGCATCGCAAAAATCGTATCTGAAAGCCCCGAGCATTCTATCAGCTTGTGAGATTACAGGAGCTGATGCAGTACACCCCGGCTATGGGTTTTTAAGTGAGAATGCGAGTTTTGCTTCAATTTGTCGCAGTTGTGGAGTGACCTTTATTGGACCCTCCCCTGAAGCGATTGCTCTTTTGGGAGATAAAGCTCAAGCGAAGGCGACTGCAAAGAAAGCAAAGTGTCCTGTGATTCCTGGATCAGAAGGGATCATTTCCGATCCTCAAGAAGCTTTGAAAGAAGCCAGAAAGATTGGTTTTCCTGTGTTTATTAAAGCTTGTGCAGGGGGAGGCGGGAAGGGAATTCGGATAGCACACGATGAAGAAGAGTTTCCCCGTCTTTTTGCAGCAGCCCGCACAGAGGCTAACGCAAGCTTTAATAATCCCGATGTCTATTTAGAAAAGGCTATTGTAAATCCTCGCCACATTGAAATTCAGGTGATTGGGGACAAACATGGCAACTATGCCTATCTTGGTGAAAGAGATTGTACAATCCAAAGACGCCGTCAGAAGTTAATCGAAGAGGCTCCAAGTCCGATTTTAACGCCTGCGTTACGTAAAAAGATTGGAGAAGCAGCTGTTGAAGTTGTCAAAGCTGCGGGTTATTATTCTGCAGGGACGGTTGAATTCCTCCTAGATGAGAAAAAAAACTTCTACTTTATGGAAGTCAACACCCGTATTCAAGTAGAGCATACAGTGACAGAAGAGCTGACCGGTATTGATCTTTTAAAAGAGCAAATCCGGATTGCGCAAGGGGAGAAGCTGAGTTTTAAGCAAAAAGATGTCGAGTTCAAAGGGCATATCATTCAGCTCAGGATCAACGCAGAAAATCCGAGCAATAATTTTGCTCCCTCTCCCGGTACTCTTCAGGAATACATTCCTCCCGGGGGCCCTCATGTGCGTATTGATAGTGCTTGCTATTCAGGGTATCGTATTCCCCCCAACTACGATTCAATGATTGCCAAGCTGATTGTGAAAGGAAAGACACGAGAAGAAGCGATTGCTGTTGCCAAGCGTGCACTCAGAGAATTTCATATTGGCGGTGTGTACTCGACTATCCCTTTTCATAAATACATGCTGGATGACGCAAGGTTTTTGAGTCATGACTACACGATTACCTATATAGATCAGCTGATTGCAGAAGGGTGCACTTTTACAAGGTCTTAAGTTCAATGACTCCTCTAATTTCAAAAGAAGAGATTGCACGTCGCATTTCTGAAGTGGCCTCAGATCTTGACAAGCTGTATGCTGGCAAAGAGCTTGTCATTGTGGCCATTATGAAGGGCTCGATTTGTTTGGCAGCAGACCTTATCCGAGCTCTTAAAAATCCCAAAGTCTGCCTTGAGTGTATCCATGCAAGCAGTTATGGGAAGCATGGGATTGTGCCGGGCGAGCTTTATGTGCAAGAGAGCAAGCTTCCGATTGAAGGCAAGCATGTCCTCTTGATTGATGACATCTTTGATTCAGGGCGTACGCTGACCTCTGTTGCGGCTCAACTACAAAAGCAAAATCCTGCTTCTCTAAAAACATTAGTGCTTCTCGATAAAGGGAAGTCTTCTTTGCCTTCTCCAAATTACGTTCTTTTCTCGATAGAAGATGAGTTTGTGATTGGCTATGGTTTGGACTATAAAGAGTGCTATCGGGGACTGAGCGGGATCTATATTTTTAAAGAGATGCTATGAAAGGGATTATCTTAGCCGGAGGATTGGGATCAAGACTTTATCCGATCACACTTGCTACATGTAAGCAGCTGCTGCCTGTCTATGATAAGCCGATGATTTATTACCCTCTCTCGGTTTTTTTGATGGCCGGCATTAAAGAGATTTTAATCATTGCAACGCCCAAAGACTTGCCCCGTTTTGAAGAGCTTTTAGGGGATGGTTCATTTTGGGGCATCAACATTTCGTATGCCGCTCAGTTGGAGCCTCAAGGGATTGCTCAAGCGTTTGTAATCGGCGAAGAATTTATCGGTGAAGATACAGTGGCTCTGATCTTAGGCGATAATCTCTTCTATGGGCATTCTCTCGGTTCTTTAGTGCGCTCTTCTGCACAATTAGAGGAAGGAGCGATTGTCTTTGCTTATGAGGTAAAAGATCCGGAAAGATATGGGGTTGTCACTTTTGACAAAAGTGGCAAGGCGTTAGATATCATTGAAAAACCCTCTTTGCCGCCCTCCTCTTTTGCTGTAACCGGTCTGTATTTTTATGATAATGACGTCATTCGCATTGCCAAAACCCTTCAGCCCTCTCATCGGTTGGAATATGAGATCACAGACATTAACCGCGCTTACCTTGCCATGGGATCGCTACAGGTGAAGGTTTTGGATCGCGGATTTGCCTGGCTGGATACCGGAACGCCCTCTGCCTTAAACCAAGCGTCTCTGTATGTTCAGACGATCCAAGAGCGGCAAGGAATTAGTATTGCTTGCTTGGAAGAGATTGCCTTTGAAAATGGCTTGATTACAGAAGAGCAGCTGCAAGCTCGTATTAGATCGCTTGGTAAAAACAGTTACGTGGAATACCTTTCTAAGCGTTATTCCGCAGTGGATGTGTGAGCCCAAGAATTAGTCTTGAGGCAGGCGCTTCTGGCGCGCTCTGCGCTTGAAGGGAACAGCGCCCTGTTTGCCGGAGACGACTTCATGTAAATCTTCGATGGCCATAAAGGCACAAGGATCGACACTAAGTACAATCTCTTTGAGTTCTGAAAGATCGAGACGTTCCACGATGACAAATAGGATCTCGCGGGTATCCCCCGAAAATCCACCTCGGCCATGCATGATTGTCAGACCTAAACCCAGCTCATTCATGATGGCATGGCCAATTTCTTTGGGCTGTTTAGAGATGATAAGAACCGATTTGAGCTCATCTAGGCCTACAATCACAAGGTCGATCATTTTAAAGGCAACGATGTAGGTCATAAGAGAGCGGAGCGCAATGTGCCAGTCTTGGAAGATAAAGCCGTAAGCGGCAAAGATGAAGATATTGATGACAAGGACTACTTGTCCCACTGTAAAGCCAGAGCGCCTGTTGATTAAAATCGCCAAGATCTCTGTACCGTCAAGACACCCTCCATGGCGGATAATCAATCCCACACCGATCCCTAAAATCGCACCGCCAAAGACAATAATCTCTAGAGGATCGCCAATGAAAGGGGGTGCATGATGTAGAACAATCCAAAAAACGGCAAAGAGAATAACCGCAATCGACATATAGGCTACAAAAGATTTGCGGATATAACGATAAGCCCAATAGAGGAAGGGGATGTTAAGGAGAACGATAGCCCAAGAAAAGTAGTTGTCTCCATACAGGCGCGTTAAAATTAGAGCCACACCAACAACGCCGCCGTCAATTAGCTCATTGGGTACAAGGAAAATACGGATGGCAACAGCCGCAAGAAACGCTCCGACTACAAGCCACGCAAAAGTGGCTAAATAATGAAGATTTCTCGCTGATTTAGTCTGATTTGATGGCATCGGAACCGCTTAAGTTTTAAAAGATCAAACTAACAACTTCGCGCCGATTTGTAAACAAAAAAATTGGCGCGGGAGACGGGGCTCGAACCCGCAACTTCTGCCGTGACAGGGCAGTGCTCTAACCAATTGAACTACTCCCGCAAAGTTTGGGCGCAACAGGACTCGAACCTATGACCACCTGTGTGTAAGACAGGCGCTCTACCAACTGAGCTATACGCCCTTGAACAGGAAGGCCCTATTCTAAATGGATCGGTTCTTTTTTGACAAGTTTTTAAGTAGCAAATAAGATGTACTCTCTTAGAAGGTGGGGGAATATGCGCTATTTTTTTTGTATCTTATGTGTTCTGTTTCTGGGGTGTTCTCCTCGATCACCGGAAGAATTTCAGAAAGAGAGTAATAGATTGTGTTTAGAATTTGCGGCTCTTTTAGAAAAGATTCAAACCAAGGAGCAGCTTGTAGCTCAAGAGTACGAGTTAAAGAAGACTTTTGAGTCTTTGGTAGAGCTCATTATACAGGCAAGATTAGTACAAGATGAGAGCTCTCTAGAGTGGGATGTTGAGGTCATCCCCGGCAGCCCTAAGCTAAAAGCAGAGCTGCAGCGGATCTACACTTTGGAAGGAGGGCGCTCTTTTATGGAAAGGGTCGGTCAAGAAGCGCTTGTTAAACTTGATGCGTCCGAAAGGCTTCTGAAGAAGCGGCGCGAGAGCCTTTCTCCATCTGCTCATTAAACCGTTTTTCGTGTTCTGAAAAGTAGGAAAAATCGGTCAGCTGGGCTACATGAATGGGAACAGCTGTCGCATACCCTTGTTTCAGAAGGTGGACATCGCTATCCTCTTCTTCCTCAATCTCAAACCATCTGCCTCCTAGCCAATAGTAAGAGTGTCCTTCTGGATGTTGCCGCTCTTCTGGAGACTCAATCCAAAACCCTTTGCCCTGTTTTGCCATCTTGATTCCTAAAATAGTGTCTGCATGGGGGAAGTTGACATTCATCAAGGTTCCTTGGGGCAGAGGGGATTTTAGGTAGTGCAACACCATAGAAACGATGTAGGGAAGGGTCAACTCATAGCAGGGGTTTTCAAAATCAACGCATGAAAACGCAAGTGAAGAGATTGATCGCAAACTCCCTTCCATGGCAGCGCCGACAGTCCCGCTGTAAGGAACAGTTCTTCCTGCATTAGAGCCTCGGTTGATGCCTGAGACAATCAAGTCTGGGGTAAAATCTAAAATTGTACTTAATGCAAGGCGAATACAATCTCCAGGAGTCCCGCTGACTTGCCAAGCTGGGGTTTCTTTTTCCCACTTAACGGGGCGGATGAAAATCGGTTTTAAAGTGGTAAGGCCTAAACCGACCCCTGATTTTTCTGAAGCTGGGGCGATGATATAGAGGTCTGCAATGTCTTGTAGCGCTTGCCAAAGGAACCGTAAGCCCGGGGCATGAATGCCGTCATCGTTTGTAACTAAAATTTTAGGTTTTTTTGACATGCTTTCCTCTTTTTTGCATGCATAAGGATACGATGATGATCAGTAGAATGCTAGCAAAAAACCCAGGAAGCATGGCTGGGATTTTGGGGTCAAAAAAATCATTAATATAGGGCCATGTCGCTGAGAGGATTCCGCCTGTTAAAATACCTGCCCAAGCGCCATATCGATTGATTTTTTTCCAGTAAAGGCAAAGTAAGAGTAGGGGACCAAAAGAGCAGCCGAGCCCAGACCAAGCATAAAGCACGAGCGAGTAGATAGAAGAGATTTTTCCATACGCGATTGCAAAAGCAATAGCTGACACCAAAATCACGCCGACTCTGGCTGTAATCAGCAGTTCTTTTGAAGAGGCGCGCTTCCGTAGTAATCTTTTATAAAAATCTTCGGTAATGCTTGAGGAAAGAACAAGGACCTGTGAACTCATGGCATTAATTGTTGCTGCAAATACCGCACATAAGATGAGTCCTACAAAAAAGGGAGGGAAGAACTGCTTGACCATTTCAATAAAGACAAGCTCGGGATTTTCCAGTCCTTTTCCGAAAAAGGCGATCCCCACAAGGCCCACAAGCGTTGCAGCAGTTAGCGAAAGGAGCATCCAGCTCATGCCAATCCATTTCGATTTTCCAATTTCATGGACATTGCGAATCCCCATAAATTTTGTCACGATATGTGGCTGACCAAAGTAACCAAGACCCCATCCGGCGGTTGCGCCTATAATTTCTAAAATGGTGTCGGAAGAAAAAGAGGGGAATAAAGAAGTAGAAAGATGTTTCATTTGGATGGCATGAGTGACACCATCCCATCCGCCGACACTGCGAATCACAAGCAGCGGCACACAAATGATGACAACCATAAGGAAAAATCCTTGAAACAGATCGATCCATGCCAGCGTCAAATAGCCCCCTGTAAACACATAAGGAATGACAATAAAAATACCGATAAGGACACCTAAATCGTAGGGCAGTCCAAAGAGTGTTTCTAGGAGCAATCCCAGTCCAACCAACGCTGCAGAGATATAGATCGTATAAAATACAAGAGACATGATTGCAGTGAACACGCGAATAGTTCCGCTTGTATCTGCAAGGCGGCTTTCAAAAAAAGAAGAGAAGGTTAAGCTATTGTACTGCTCTGTTGCGATTCTGACTTTGGGGGCCACTAGCTGCCAGTTTAGGAACATAAAGATAAGCAGGCCGATGGCTGCCCAAGCGCTAAATAGTCCTTTGGCAAAGATGACAGCAGGATAACCCATGAACAGCCAGCTGCTCATGTCGCTTGCGTGGGCTGCAAGGGCGGTTAGCCAGTAGTTCATCGATCTACCGCCGATGATAAAATCGCTGGATGATAAGTGACGCTTGTAAGCGAGGACGCCAATTGTAATTAAAACGACAAAATAGCAAAAAATAGCAATGAATTCTTGGCCGATCATGCACTTCTCTATACTCACTTGCTACTTATTTATTCAATGCTTTTTGAGATCCGTACTGAAAAGACGCTTGGCTTAAGTTTTGCCTTGCATTGGGATATAGAGCTTCAATTTGAGAGATGAGCTGTTTAGTCTTTTGTCTTAAAGAGACAGCTCCGACGGGGCACTGACAAGAAATTCTGGAGAATCCATACATTTGAGCAAAAGAGATAATGTCTTGTTCTTCGGCAAAAATTAAGGGGCGGATGATGGTAATTCCATAGTCTAACATGGGAACTTTTGGGAGTAGAGCAGCAAATTCTGCTTTATGCAATAGGTTCATTAGGAGAGTTTGAATGCTGTCATCTCTATGATGTCCAAAGGCAATTGTCTGAATTCCGCGTTCTTTAGCTGCTTGAAAAAGAAGGGAGCGCCTTGTTCTTGAGCAGGAATAACACTCTAAATTTTCTCGGTTTAACTCCGCTGAACAGACAACGTAATCTACTTGAAGTTTCTCACAAATCCCTTTCAAAAAATTCTCTCCAATAGAGGGTCCGCAAGAAAAGGCTCCTTCTACATGAATGGCAGTGATTTTAAAAGGAGGGAAGCCTCTACCTGAAAGAGCCTTGAGTAAATAGAGGAGAGTTAAGCTATCTTTACCGCCGCTTAGAGCCACTGCTATATGGTCGACCCCTTCGATTAAGCCAAACTCATAAAGCGCTTTACGGCACAAGCTTTCTAGTTTCTTTCCCACGCCGGTCCAAGGAGGGCAAGCAAGGGGTACATGCACTTTTAACATCTTCTACCCATGAAAATAGAGGAAGAAGTATACTATGAGTTAACTTTCTTTGGGAGATTTACTGTGGAAAATGTAGGAAGGAATGACCCGTGTCCTTGCGGTTCCGGGAAGAAATTAAAAAAATGTTGTGGACTGCCTAAGGGTCCAAAAAAGATTAACGCTCAGGTGCTCTCTTCCTCCCATAAGCTCACCTCCCTTTTTAAAACCGCCACCTTAGATAAAAGCCCTAAAGAAGACCCTCATAACCACCCTCTATAAAATTTCCCTTTCGCGAAAAATCCGGCTTTTGCTAACCTCTCACCTCTCAAGAAGATACACATTCTTCGATCTTGCTGGTGTAGCTCAATGGTAGAGCATCCGCCTTGTAAGCGGACGGTTGAGGGTTCAAGTCCTTTCGCCAGCATTTTTCCCTGAATTCGGGGGTGTCGCATAGTGGCAATTGCAGGGGACTGTAAATCCCCCCTCTTCGGAGTTCGTGTGTTCGAGTCACACCGCCCCCATAAAAAAAAACCCTGCCTTCGCAGGGTTTTTTGTTTGTGGGGGCGAGTAGAGCCAACAGTTTGGCTCTACGCGTGTGACTCGAGTCTCGATCCGATGTTTTGCTTTGCAAAACCGGATCGAGCCCCCGTAGCCGCGGGTAGCGGCGCGAGGGGGCACACTTGGGGTTGGTTTCTGCTTTCAGCTGCGTGAAAGCTAAAATACGACGTTATTTATTGCGTTTGGTATTAATTCGATCTTGTTTAGTCAGAAAATTCATGCGGCCATTATGTCTTCAAGCAAAATTTCATTCAATCAAACTTTTTGTTGACGAGAGGTGCATAGTTGTTAATAAAGGTAAGATAAATTAAACTTTTTCGCTTCTCCCTAGCATTTATCAGAAAAACTAAGTTGAATATTTTTATTTAGAGGAAATCATGTGTTGTTCTGCTCATCCGGTTCAAGTCCATTCCCACTCTCATAGCTCTTGGGCCCCTTATTCCCCTTTGGCTGTTGCAGCAAAAGTGAGTGTTATAGCTCTTGCAGCTCTTGCATTTATAACGGATAGAGTGCTTTTTTATCCCTCCTTTGCTTTAGGTTTTGCTTTTGGAGCTTATAGGCAATGGAATAGCAATGATTCCCTAGATCCAGTATTTCGAAAAGAAAACATCGCTTTTTCTGGGTTAATAGAAAACATCACGGGAGTGCATCTTCCTGATCTGATATGCCTTGGAATCAACGTAAGTTCGTATATGATTCATATTGATCACCACCCAGAACTCTTCGTCCCGGCAACAGGATTGGCTGTTGGCGCTTGGGCCGGACACAATGCTGCAAGAGGGATGGCTGCGCTGTTCTAAGCTATAATCCAAGTGGGCTCAAAAGTGGCTTTCGGGAACGCCTTGTTCTTGAAGTCAGCAACCGCTGCCATTCATGAGTACAACAGGGACAAGGTGGTCATTGTCTAATGTGTAGGTTTTGTCTTGTGTAATGTCTATCCAATTTGTTGTGTAGTCAGGATCTTTTGAGCCCTTCGATGAGACAAGGATGCGGAAGAGCTCCGCCTTTTCCGGAAGGGTGACTGTGACTTTTCCTGTTTGTAAGATCGGTTGGATTGTGTTTGGATTGAGCTTTTTTCCGTAGATTAGCGCTTTGTTTTCTTGATCGACTTCTTTAGCAGAGCTTGCCCATTGTACAAACATTTTTGCCTGTTTTGAAGGGTAAGATGTTTGGTTTTCAAGAGTGATCGATCCGGAAAACAGTGCTGTAGAAACAAGGAGAAAAATACTCATTAGTGTTTTCATGTTATACCGTTATTTGATTAACAAACCTTCTTGGGGGACGCAGACAGGGTTTGGATTAGTAGGGGGTGCTGTAAGAGGAAAGACCCCTTCTGCACAGAGTGTGGTTATGTTTCCTTTTTGCTTAAAAAGGGCTTTGGGAAGATGGACAGTCACATTTTTGATCATATTCACAGCTTCTGCAATTTCGAAATCTCCCACCATGCTCAAGAACTGGTAGGCCTCTTCTCGAGTAAAGCCTTGCTTGCGGACAAGGAAGTCGATGGCATTGAGAGCTGCCAGTTTCATTGCTTCCATAAGGTCTGTATTGAGCCCCACAATCATCCAGTGCGTTGCATTTTCGATAATGGGCCAGGTAAATACATCGCCCCCTTTGCGTTTGGTTTTATCCAAAACGCCCTCTGCGCGTAGATCTTTTCTTACAATCAACTGAAAGGTGATCGATTCATAGGATGTTTCAAGAGCTGTGACATCGATTTCTCCATTGCTCTGCATGGCATGTGAATCGCCGGTCCATACAAGCGCTCCTTTTTGAAAGACGGGAACAAAAAGAATGGAGCCTGCTTGTAGCTCAGGTTGATCCAAATTGCCTGCAAAAGGTCCGGGTGGCACAGAGTTGAATTCTCCTGGCACAGGTTGCGCAGCAGGTACTGCTATATCCACCGGCCATCCTTGAGGCCAGTCTAGGGGAGGGGCCACTGCAACAATACCCGGAAAGGGTTTAAGAGGCAGACAAATGCCAGGTGAAAATTCAGTAGTATTGTGCTCTTTATCGAACTTGAAATACTTGATTTGAGGTTTGGCAAAATTATCGAAAATGCCTTGTGAAGGGCTAAGGAAGTTGTAGCCAAAGTCATTGAGTTTAATGTTAAGAACGCGAATTTCTAGGACATCACCCGGCTCTGCACCCTCAACATAGACAGGGCCTGTCAGTGAGTGCATGCCTCTTCTTTTTTGGATGTCATTGGCTTGATAAAATTGGGCCACATCCGCAGGTGTTGTTTTATTGTACACCATCGTGTGCAGGCAGCTATTCCAAGTTCCCAAAGAGATGGTGTCTCCCGATTTGACTGTGGCAACAGGGGGTTTACTCAACGTAAAAAGGCCCAGAGTAACGCTTTCTTTTGAGGCCGGCACGTAAGTTGCGCTACATACAGAACTCATGTAAAAAGCAGCAGCAAGTCCAGTGACACATTGGGCGATTTTTTTCGTAATGTTTTTTTGCATGGTGTATCCCCAATAGAGGGCTCCTAAAAAATATATGTAGTTATTGACGGAAAGAAACTCAAGAGAAATAATGCGTGAGCAATGTATCTTTTAATTTTCTTTTGTCTTTTCGTTGTCTGTGGCTATTCGGAAGAGCAGAGCTATGGGGTAAGTGCGAACCCCGGTGCTGTAAATTCAGTAACCGGAACAGGAGATCTTGGTAAGTGGCTCCAGATTCCCGAGAGTTCAGGAGTGCGGTTAGGGGGCCTTTATATTGGAGACGGAAACGCGCTTGTCAGTGGTCGAGAGCACTGTGGTGTATTAACGGGTAACAGCGTGCTGATCGTAGATCTGTTAATCGATTTACAGAAGGCATTCAGATGGCAAGGGGCATATTTAGGAGCTGAATTTTTGCAGTTTAATGGGCAGCCGACAAATGCAGACGCAGGCGTTGTCCAAGGATATAATAGCTTAACCGGACCTTTTCCTCTGGGAAGATCAGAATTATATCAGCTCTGGATTTTGCAGAAGTTTTATGATGACAAATTCACGCTCAGGATCGGAAAAAGTATCCCGATTGCGCATTTTAACAACGTATCAAAACCTGTTCCTACACACAATCTTTCGGTTGCGATTCCTTCGGTCTCAGGTCTTATCTATACGCCAATCTTTGTGAATACGACCATGCTGGGAGTGATTGGTGGCTATTACAACTCGGTGTATGGGATCACTGCAACCATTGCTCCTCAAAAACAGGCCTATATTAATCTCGGTTGTTTTGATGGGAGTTTAGCAAGAGGTGTACAGACAGGATTAAAAGTTGGACCCCACCCCAATGGGTATTATTTTTCAATCATGGAGACAGGTTACGGGTGGGCTGGAAGTAAACCGGGGATTGTAGCCATAGGTGGATGGTATCAAAGTGGAAAACTGAAAAAAGCCAACCAAACGGAAACAGGGACAGGGGGGCTTTATGCATTTGCTTCTTCTGCCTTATGGACAAAGCCTTCAGAGACAGCAAACCAAGGAAATGTGTCGGGATTTTTGCAATTCGGTTGGAATCACTCCCAAACTCTTGAGATGAATTTATTTGTGGGTGCGGGGCTGACCGCCTTTGCTCTTATTCCGAAAAGACCCAATGACTCGTTTGGTTTTGGTTTAGCTTGGTCTCGTTTAAACCCTCATCTGTTTTCCCGTTATTCAGAACTGATGTTTCAGTCTTACTACCAGCTGCAGATTTTGAGCACCCTCTACTTTGAATCCGCACTCAGCTACATTCCTACCCCAGGTGCTCATCCAGAAGAGTCTAATGTTTGTGCACTAACAACGCGGATGACCTTTCTTTTTTAGGAGAGGATATGAAGATATTCATTTGTTTTATTCTATTGAGTATACCCTTATTTTCTCCAGCTTCCGCTCTTCCTTCTTTGGATGACATTGATTCCGTTGTAGAAGCCGCCCGCCAGAAATTTCGTATTCCCGGAGTCTCTATTGCCATTCTTATCAATGGCAAGACGGTTCTGTTGCGCAGCTATGGTTACCGCAATAAAGAGATGCAGCCCGTGACAGAAAATACACTGTTTGCCATTGCCTCTTGTACCAAATCATTTACCACTTATCTACTAGGTCAACTTGTCGATCAAAAGAAGGTCTCATGGGACGATCCTATCTGTTTACACTTGCCAACATTTTGCCTCAAAGATCGTTATGCAACAGAAAACATGACGCTGCGCGATCTTGTTACACACCGATCAGGGTTGCCCAGTTATGATGAGCTTTGGTATGGCTCTTGTCTGTCTTTAGAAGAGCTACTAGAGAACTTACAATATCTAGAACCTACGTGTACTTTAAGGCAAAAGGCACAGTATAGCAATTTGATGTATGCCGTAGCAGGTCTTGTCATTGAAAAAGTCACGGGATTAAGTTATGCAGAAGTGCTCTCCGAGCAGATCTTTTTGCCCTTGGATATGCAAAGAGCCAATACATCGATTGATCAGATGCAACAAGATTCCGATTTTGCAGAGCCCTTTGCTTTTACGGATAACAGCTTAGAGCCTATCTCTTTTTGTAATCCCCATAATGTCCTTGCTGCCTGTGGTGTCAATGCAAGCATTACTGATGTCGCAAAGTGGCTAGAGCTGCAAATGCAAACACATCCCCAGCACATCAGGAAAAGCACTCTAAAAGAGATCCACTCAGAGCAAGTGGCATTTGGTCTATATCCTTACCATACAGGCAAGTGGGAAGGGTATGGTATTGGCGGCTGGCCCTTTGGTTATGCCCTCGGTTGGGTTACGGGATTGCATCAAGGGCGCTATATTCTGTCTCATGTGGGAGTATTGGATGGTTTTAACTCTGTCATGGGCTTTATGCCCAAAGAAAGAATGGGAGTAGCTGTTCTAATGAACAGTGCCAACACCGGGCTGGCAGCTCCCAAAATCGCCGAACAGCTTCTGCTACTATTATACCAAACGCAATAAATAAATTCATACTTCAGCTGCGTGAAAGCTAGGGATAAATCGCAGAGCTTAAGTTTTATTTTGTTTTGTATAATCTCTCTTTTGGATTACTCTCATCCACGCTATGACGTATGCTGTCACAATTCATGAAAATCGTGTCCCGCCAGCATCACGGGTTTGTTGCTGTCATCTTCCTCATACACTTAAAAAAGTTGTTTGCGATATTCAGCAGTTTGCCCACGGTATATTGGGTAGGCAGGCTATACCGGCTTCAAAGGTGTCTGCAGAGCACTTCAATCAATGGAGGAGGCAGATTTTTGATTCGAACTCGACGTCTGATTTGCTGCACTATACGCCTCAAAATTTCAGACTAACAACAGCTCAAGGTACTGAAATTTCTGCTATCAAATTACAACGTAACCCCCATCTGCCATCTAAGCGATGCATACTGTTTGCGGGAGGCAGTGGAACTCCTTGTGAGGAGTCTTTAGTAAAAGGTAGTCTTGTACAGTTGGTGGCATGTCTTGAGGCTGATTTGGTAACGTATAACCATCCGGGCGTTAATGATCCTTCTGTATGGCCATCAAGACAAGGGATGAAGGAGAGATTAGAAGCTTGTGTTGAGTTCATCCAGAAAGATCCTCAAGTAGAAGTTATCGTGATTGGATTTTCGATGGGAGGCGCTGTAGCTCTTGAAGCGGCTATCAAAGTGCATCTGATTGTTGCAGATAGAACTTTTGGTTGTTTCAGCGATGCTGTACGTAGTGCAACAAAGAGTCGCATTCTGGAGTGTGCAGCAAAGGTATTTGGCTGGAATCTATCTCCAAAAGATGCAATCAAGCAGATAAAAAGCCCTGTGGTTGTCTTACAGTCAGCACATTCTTGTCATTACGAGCGGATATATGAAGATGAAAAAATTAAGAATGATGGTATAATTTTTCCATCCGATACGCTTGCCCAACATGTAGACAAAGAGCGCACCTCTGTCTTTGGTATTCCAGATAATCATGATTTTGGGTGGAAGAGCCCTCATCAAATTGCATTGATCATCGAACGCTATCTAAACAGGGATATGTTATGAGATTTTTTTGGGTCAAATGGATATTCGTTACTTTTTTTGTTGTCTCTCTACAAGCCTCCTCGTTACCAGATTTTTCTTTGCAATATAAATCTCAGGCATCGCAAGATCGGTTCGTTTATACCATCCTGTATGGATTTCTTAAGCAAGAAGGTCCGGGGACTTATCTTGAAATTGGAGCTGGGCATCCTGTACACCTTAGCAACACTTGTTTTTTGGAAACTTGCCTTGGGTGGAAAGGAATCAGTATCGATAATGACACGCGTTATCAGTTGCTATGGGATGACATACGACACAATCCTCTTTTGATCGCTGATGCAACAACTTTGGACTATGCTTCTATTTTACAAAATTCTCCTAAGCACATCGACTATCTATCTTTAGATATCGATGAGGCTTATGATGTGGTCTTAAGGCAACTGCCTCTTAATGAATACCGTTTTAAAGTGATTACAATTGAACATGATGCTTACAGATACGGAGATCTTTATAGATTAGCAGAAAGGCAAATTCTGACATCTTTAGGTTATGAGTTGCTTTTTCCGGATGTATGCAGTAATGGATTGCAGTTCGAAGATTGGTGGATAGATCCAAGTTTCTTTCCTACAAGTGTATTGTCACAACTCAAAAAACATAACTGCTTTCAAAGGGAGCATAAGATAGTAACGATGTTATTGTCCGCTATTCTTGAGTCAAATAAAACAAATTAGGATTCTATTTTAAGGTTTGCCTTTTTGAAGATAAGTAATGAAGGAAACAAAGGGGCCGGTAAGAATGAGATTTAAGGCAAGGGCCAGGGCTGCAACTTGTACCATCGGGTTGTCAATGCCCTGGCTTAAGGCCAGTGTTAGAATACCGGCTCCAACCTCTCCTCTTGGCATCATACCAACCGAGACGGCCAGTCTTTCTTTGAATGTAGCCTCTTTTTTGTAAAAAAATAAAGGCGTAAGCTTTCCTAGATTCATCAGCACAAAAATACATGCTGTGTCAATGACAAGAGTTTTTAGAACAGAGAGTGTGAGTGGAATTTTGGGAAATAGGAGGCCAACAAGCAGCATAAAGAGGCATTTGATGGCTCTGTCGCACAGCATACTAAAAGGAACAGCAGGTTCTAGAAACTTTTTTTCGTGAGAAGAGTGGTTCTGTTTTTTTAGCATCATGCCAAATACAAAAGCTGGTAACAAGACTTCGATGTCAATAGAGAAGCTGTTTTTCATGAGCAGTGTAAAGCTGGTCAGTATAAAAGCATACAATAGCAGGAAAGGACGAGTGATGGGCAAATGCACTTTATGCATATAACGTAAGCCCAAGTAGAGACATCCAATCATCATCAGACCCACAAGTATAAGATCGGACCTTCCGTCTGAAAGCAAGAACTGTAAAGGGATCAACAAGAGAATTGTGTCGAGGTCATCGAGAATGGCAAGTACTTGTATCTTGCGAAATATCCAAGTTGCGCCAAGACCTGCAACTCCGAGCATAGAAAATAAAATGCCGGTGGCAGTGGGAGCTGCAAAACGAGCAAGGAGTAGGTCTTCTTGCCACAGATTTGTTCCCATTAGCACAAAGTATGCAAAACAAAGAATCCAGGGCAGAGCTGCAGCTAAGCTTGCTACCCCATAATCGATGAGATATTCCTTCCATCTTTTTTTGTTGATGACAAACTCCAGCCCCACCTCGATCATGATGTAGGCCAAAATGGCATGGGTAATAAAAAAAAGGGATGGGCTAACCGATTGTAGAGGTAAGATTTGAGAGCCAATACAACCCAGTATCAGGGCAAAGCTAAATAGGAGTATCATATTTGCTATATGAATTATAGGCGCATTTTTGACAATGCGCCTATGGGGCACCTATTGAGAAACTCCACGAATTGTGGGAGACGTACGTAGGCTGACAGTGGAATTTTGACATACAGGATAGGGCCCAGGACCTGATGCATTGACTGCTTGACCTTGGTTATTGACAACAAAAGTGATCCCTCCTTGGCTGTTAAGATAACGAGTGAACACGTTATTAAGCGTGGACTGCGCGTTATACACAGGCATGACAAAAGGGATTCCTACCACAACTCCTGTGTTGTAAAAATTACTGTAGGCTCCAAGACCCCAGCCATCGTGAGCTGTAATTTGACTGCCGACCCTGTATGCAGCATACCCTTCAGATGCATAGGTGGCTCCTGCATCGTAGGGGAATTCTGCTTGGAAGAAATAGCATATCCCGTTATCTCCATGCCATTGTACAAGATCCTGCAGATGGTGTTCTGAAGCCAAACCATACACAATTGTATTTTGTCCATATTGCGCGGTGCCTCCCTGACCCACAATCAGGCCATTCATAGAAGGGTTGTTCCCATAGTTTACACCGGTTGAAGGCGTATCCCCTGTGTTGATAGCATCATGATCTGCTCTCCAGAGCCATAAGTTATCGCACACAATATTGTTACTGTTGATCTGGACTGAGGTATTGACTTGATTGAAGGTTTGGTCATCTGCATCAAACCTGCCAATCCGGGTAAAACAGTCATAGAGATACCCTTCTGTAACGCTGTCACCGGGTGTTCCCCATTGCAAAAGAGAAGATGTGGTATTAGGACCTGCTTGCAAGATCACTCCTCCTACTCTCACATGATCTCCTGTAACAACAATACAGGGCTCTCCATTAGACGCAATCAGCGTTGGAAATCCGAGGCCAATCAGGCAAGTGTTGTCTTGATTGAGCTCAATTGAGGTATCAAGAGAGTAAATCCCGGGGGAAAGTAGGATGTGGTTGCCCGCTTGAATCTGGGCGTTGATGGTCTCTGCTGTATCTGCAGGTGTTGTCACATAGACATAAGTAAAGGGGACAGATGTGATTGTTGGCGGGTCATCTTGGGAGGTTCCAGATTTGTTGGTCTGTCTTTGGGGAATATTTAGGGCATAGCCAGATGCTCCTGAAATGTAGGAGATAAAAGGCTTTTCAGCAATGGCTGGAGTTGTGGCAATATTTGTAATTAAAGGCAGCGCAGGACATTGAACTACTGGTGCATCGGGACACCCTACATAAACATAGTTCCATACACCATCTGATGGCAGAGCTCCATCCGAATTCCTTATAAAAAATTGCTGCTGACCACCTAAGACAATCCCTGTGGGAGAGGTCACAGTGGTATCTGCAATAAAGCCTCCACTACAATACGTACTTGCATAGCCAGCGCCTAATTGGAAGAGCCATAGCTCACCTTCTACATTGACATGACGGATAGGGCATGCTTGAGATGTGGCCCATACCATGACATTATTGCCTTCAGCGCCATTGCCAAGAGGTTGTGTTGTAGGAGTTGTTGTAAAGTTTTCAATCGATCGCCAAAAGGCATTAAGAGCCCCGGGATCGATAGCAGGTCCGCAGTTTTGAGGAGACGTGACATCTCCTAACAAAGTTTGTGCAGGGTCTGCTCCAAGACCTGCAACCGAGGTATAATAGCCGACATTAATATATGTTCCTGTGTAACTCCCGGGTTGAAATAAGATAGCAAAACGGCCATTAGTAAATTGCTGAGAGCAGGTAGTTGAACTGGCTGTCCCTCCATTCAGGGCATAGATTTGGTTTGCCACGTTATTGATAGCACTGATAGAGGCGGTTGGACTAAAAACATAAGTTGCAGCTGTTGTGCCATTAGCCACAGCTGTCGGGTTGTACACCCATGATGTGGGTGTACCCGGTTGCCCGTTGGCATACGCGATGCTACAGCTACCCATCACTAATCCTGTAATCCATTTATACATGTCGGTCTTTCCTTTTAATTTAGAAATAAAAATCACAAGATAGCGTCATCCCTTGAAGTGATAGATCGCCTATTCCGGAAGAGGGGCTGTTGATCAAAAAAGCTTCGTTTAACATCCCTACCATGTTTTGTTTCCACATGTAGTTAAAGTCATAGGTCATACTTAAATCAATGTGGTACCTATTTCTTGAAAAATAAGAGCCCCAACCAAAGCCCATTGACCCTTCTACCATAGGTCTTACACAGTTGACATTGTCAGCTTCATATGTCACCCCTTTTCCTCCAAGAGTGGCTGCCGTTTCTGTGTGAGAGACATCAGTAAACTGGGTAAACAGTAAGGAGCCCCCAGCACTTCCCTGAAGTCTAAAGCCCATGCCCAGTAAGAACCGCCCTTCCATTCCTGCTCGAGGGCCAAGTCCCCATGAAGACGAGCTATTATCAGAGGTTGCTTGAGGAGCGTTTGCATTCACAAGATCTATCAAGGAGATGTTAAATGACTGGGAAATCCAAGAAGCGCGCAAGCCCCCAAAAGAAGTCACAGTCCATTTTTTCCCTTGGTAAAAGGCGCGTGTCATAGAAACATCGAGCCAGTCGAGTCCCAGATGCCATGTGGAAGCAAGAGAAGTGGAGGCCAAATTTTGGTTGCCAGCTGTTTGGAAAAACCAGTTAGTACTATACAGCACTCCTGTGCCAACACTTGTATGAGGGGCTGTAAAGTCGGATGTGTTGCTTTGATGCAGTCTTGTATAGTCAGCGCGGAGGGTCCACTGATCGCAGTATTCAAAGTTATACCCAAGACCGACCTTAAATCCAGATTTATAAGGAGTTTCTTGAGAGAGCAGTTTGCCTTCTAAGTCAGTGCGTACAACAGTTCCATTGTAAATTGCAGTTGTTGCCACTTCCATTCCATCTTGCTGAGGATTCCAGAAAAGATAGGAGGCAGTGATAAATCCTTGGTAATCTCTGCCATCTAGATGTACTTGTGCAGGTAGGTTGTAACCAGAAGGGCAGTTTTCAAGCGCTTTATCACCTCTATCGAATGTTGGGGTATCAAAAGAGCATACAGGCTTTGTTTTAGGAGCATCTGCCTGAAGGGCACAACAGACAACAGAACTGAAAATCCAAGCAAAGCGTTTCATAAAGAACCTCCAAAGGTTTTTCATAGAGACATACCTTTGAGGTAAATAATTTTTCAATCTTTTTTAGAAAAATCTCCCCACAAATAGGCGGATTCAAAATTTAATCGACTATATCATCCTGGGATCCGATCTTGCCAAACAAAAAAATATATGAGAGGTTAAATTTTTTACCTATGAATAATTCGCATATATTGATCGTGGGGGCCGGGCCTACAGGTTTGTGTCTTGCTATTGCGTTAACGCAGCAGGGAATTCCTGTGCGGATCATTGAAGCATTAGAGCTGCGGACAGAGCAATCAAGAGCTTTAGGATTGCACTCGCGGACACTCGAAATTTTAGAAAAGATGGGTGTGTTAGAAGAGTTTTTGAAAGAGGGACGAAAGATTAAGGGCGCCCACTTTTATTTCAAAGGAACAACCTTCTTTAGAGTAGATCTTAGTTGTTTGGATGTGCCCTATCCGTTCTTATTGAGTATTCCCCAGAGCAAAACCGAAGAGATTTTAGAGAATAAGCTGGCCTCTTTAGGAGTAAGAGTGGAAAGAGGAATACGGTTAGAGAGTTTAACGTCTCTTAGCAACGGTGAAGTCATCACAACAGAGTGGATTATGGGGTGTGATGGCGCTCATAGTACACTGCGTCATTTGCTCGGTCTTTCTTTTGAAGGAGTGCAACTAGAAGAGAGATTTGCGCTTGCTGATGTGGCACTTAAAAAAGATCTGCCTTCGGATGAGGCCTCGATTTATCTAAGTGGGCAAGGGATGCTTGCCTTTTTTCCTTTGCCAAAATCTTCGTGGTATCGGTTGATTAGCCGTCTGCCCTCTTTGCCGCTATCTTCTTTAAAAGAAGAAGAGATTTTAGAGCGGGGATGGGCTTCCCGATTTTCTATTCATCAACGTCTTGTTTCTAAGATGCGTGAAGGATATCGGTTTTTGCTAGGAGACGCAGCTCATGTCCACTCTCCTGTAGGTGGGCAAGGGTTAAACACAGGGGTGCAAGATGCCTATAACTTGGCATGGAAAATAGCTTTTGTATTTAAGGGGATTAAGCCTGCCAGTTTCTTGGATAGCTTTGAACAAGAAAGACGTCCGATTGCAAAAGCCGTGCTTCGTTATACAACGCTTGGCACTCATCTTCTTTCCGGTTTTCCCTCTTTTTTGGCTCCCTTGGTACGCTTTATTTTTAAGTGGTCTTTTTTAAAAAAGAAGGTAGCTCTTAGTGTGAGCGAGATTGGGGTCAAATATAAAAAGAGCTGCATTCTAGGAAGCAAGTGTTTTGGAATGTTACAACCGGGGGAGCGCGCTCCTGATGGACGGCTGCCGAGCGGAGAGCGGTTATTTGAAAAGCTGGCTCACCCTTTGCATACCTTACTTCTATTTGGGCAAGATGAGCCAAATGGGGACAGTCGGACAACAGTTGTATTGAAGATAGAGATGGAACCTAGGACAGAGTTGCACGATCGTTATAAAATTAAAAAGCCCTGTTTTTATTTGATCCGCCCTGATGGGTACATCGCTTCTTGCGGGATGAGCCTTTGTTGTAATTCTCAATAAGAAGACGTGTTTTCACAACAGCATCAGGGCTTAAGCTAATGCTATCAATGTCGCATTCAATAAGAAATTGTACAAAATCGGGGTAGGTAGAGGGGGCATCTCCGCAGATGCCGACTTTACGCCCCTTCTCTTTTCCGATTTTGATCACCTTCTCAATCATTGCTTTTACGGCAGGGTTGCGCTCATCGTAGATATCGCTAACAAGCGAGCTGTCTCGATCAACGCCCAAAATCATCTGGGTCAGATCGTTGCTACCAATGCTAAAGCCATCGAACAGCTCAAAAAATGGCTCTGCTAAGATGACATTGCTTGGTATCTCGCACATCATGAGCACTTCCAAATCGTTTTTCCCTCTTTCTAGTCCGTGCTCTTTCATGACAGATAGCACCTTTTTGCCCTCTTCCGGTGTTCTACATACTGGAATCATGACTTTGAGGTTAGAAAGTCCTAGGGTATCGCGCACTTTTGCAATCGCTTTGCACTCAAGAGCAAATCCTTCTCTATAGCCTTCTTTGTAGTAACGGGAAGCGCCTCTCCATCCGATCATGGGATTTTCTTCTTTGGGCTCAAAGAGAGAGCCTCCAATTAGATGGCTGTATTCATTGGTTTTAAAGTCGCTGAATCGGAAGATCACGGGGCGAGGATAAAATGCGGCAGCAATGAGGGCGACACCGGAGACAAGTTGATCGATGAAAAACTCTTTTTTATCTTTATAGCCAAAAGTCAGTGTTTCAATCTGTTTTCTGATCTTTTTGTCTTTGATTTTGTCGAAATGGACAAGGGCCATAGGATGGATCCGGATGTATTCGCTGATGATAAACTCTTGCCTTGCCAGCCCTACGCCATCAACAGGAAGAAAGCTGAGTTTAAAGGCTTCGTTAGGGTTTCCGATGTTGAGTAAGATTTTTGTTTTACAAGGGGGGAGTTCTTTAAGATCAACAGTTTTGACTTGGTATTTAAGCTTGCCTCTATAGATATATCCTTTGTCTGATTGGGAGCTGTCTACTGTAATCAGATCGCCTGTTTTTATAACAGAGGTGGCATTATTTGTGCCGACAACGCAGGGAAGGCCAAGTTCTCGACTGACAATGGCTGCATGGGAGGTTCTTCCCCCTCGATTTGTAACAATTGCAGAAGCCATGCGCATGATCGGCACCCAGTCAGGGTCTGTCATATCGGTTACAAGAACTTCTCCTTTGCAGAACTTCTTCATCTCTTTTACAGAAGAAATGAGCCGTGCTTTTCCTTGTCCAATTTTGCTACCCACGCTGATGCCTGTCGTCAATGCTTCTTTTTTTTCTTTTAACTCATAGGTCTGGATGTTGTAGGGATCCTTTTTCACTTGGACAGTTTCAGGGCGTGCTTGGAGAATGTAAAGTTTTCCTGTCTTGCCATCTTTTCCCCACTCAATATCCATGGGCATCCAACGGCCATTTTTTTTTGAGTAATACTCTTCAATCAGCAGCGCCCATTTGGCAAGCTGGAAGGCTTCTTTGTCTGTAATGCAGAATTGCTTCTGTTTTTTGATAGGAGTCAAGAGGGTTTTTGTTCTCTGCTTTTTGTCGTAGACAATTTGATTCGCTTTGCTTCCTAATTTTTTTTGAAGAAGAGCCTCTTTCCCCCTTTTTAGTGTGGGCTTAAAAAAACAAAACTCATCCGGGGTTACAGAACCCTGCACAACGCTTTCTCCAAGTCCAAAGCTGCCCGTCACAAGGATTGCATTTGAAAATCCGGTTTCAGGATCGAGTGTAAAGATAACTCCTGCGCTGGCTTTATCAGAGCGAATCATCTTTTGGACCCCGATTGATAAACTGACCTCTAAGTGATCTATCTTGTGCTCTTGTCTATACGCGATTGCGCGATCGGTAAAAAGAGAAGCAAAGCAATGTAGGCAGCATTTGAGTAGATCCTTTTCTGAAGAGACATTAAGGAATGTTTCTTGCTGTCCTGCAAAACTTGCCGATGGCAAGTCTTCAGCAGTGGCCGACGAGCGGACAGCAACAGCGCCTTTGCCAAGAGCTCTATAGGCCGTTAAGATTTGCTCGCTTAATTCTTGGGGCAGTTTAGCGTTGAGGATGAGTTTTCGTATCTGTTTGCCTTTTTTTTGCAAAGAAGAAGTAGAAGAAATGCCGCGGAGTGCTTTTTTGATCGAATCAAGGAGGTAATTTTCCGCAATTACTGCTCGGTATCCATGAGAGGTAATTGCAAACCCTTGAGGAATGGATATCTCTTTGAGATGTCCTAGCATCTCGCCGAGTGCTGCATTTTTGCCTCCAACAAGGGCGATGTCCTCCATGCAGATCTTTTCAAAAGGGATGATATATTTTTTTTCTATATCCATAGATTTATGTTTTAGTTTAGATTGCCTGCCCAATATGACTTATTTAGTATCTTCTCTTAGAAATCAAGCTGCAAGACTGTGTTTTGAAGGGGCTTCTTATCTAACAGATCCTTTATGTGTATTACACCGTACACTGTGGGAAGCGCGTATTACAACGAGCAATCCCCATTTAAAGATATGTAATGCAATTCTTTTTCCTTGTTCTGCCATTAGTGCCTTGCCCGGGCTTGTATTACGTACCATGGGAGTTTTTCTACAGACAACACCATTTACCAATGAGCGAATAAAAGAGTGTCCTCTATTTTCTTTAGAAAAGTTCAAATTGCTCACTTGGAATGTTGTCGGCTTAGAAAGCGGTCATGTGTACACTTGTGCAGGTGTTACCCCATTTTCTCAGCGCGTTGATGCAGTGGCTCGCAAAATCATTGAGCAAAATGCCGATGTTGTGTGTTTAAGTGAGATGATGGATTGGAGTGCAAGTAGATCCATAGTAGACCGTTTAAAAGAGCGTGGTTACAAAGATTTTTACTATAACATCGGTCCTTGCAGTACAGTATCTTCCGGGTTATTAGTCGCTAGCAAATATCAACTTGCCAATCCTCGGTTTACACCTTTTAAAGCAAGGTGGAGTCTTCCCGGACATATGAATCGGGGAATTTTTGATTTTACGATGGGGCAAGCACACGTGTTTACAACGCACCTTGAACATTCCGAAGAGACATCTTTTCCCAAAGAATCGGAGAAGAGGGCGCGAGCCTCTCAATGGCAGCGTATGAAGGATTTGGTGGACAAGGTGCAAGGATGCGTTGTAGTCACAGGAGATCTCAATTGCAAGCCGGATGAGCTGAGTACAATGTGCACAGAGTTTAACATACAGCCTCTGGATCTGACATGGGATGGAGATCACTTTAGTGCATCGCTAACAGGCCAAAAGGTCTCGCAACCTTGTCAATTAGATTGGACACTTGTACGCAAAGGTTCTGCAATAACAAGCCTCATACCTACAGGTTTTGATCCTAAACAATTAAAAAAAGAAGCCCTTTCCGATCACAAAGGGCTCTTGAGCATGATTTCTTTTTAAAAGTCGACCGTTAAACGGACGGTTAATCCTTGAAGTGTAAGTAGAGAGGAGTCTGTTGTTATGATTTTGCTTCCTTGCGGCTCTGCAAGAGCTGGGCGGAACACTTCGTGAAGATTTCCCCAAGCCGTCAGTTCATAGCCAGCCACAACTTCTGTGCGCACAGTCTTAAATCGCTTCTGCCAAGAGGGTCCAAATAACATCTGTCCGGTTGTTGTTAGGCGGTGATCTTCATAGACTGTATTTTGAATCGGTGTTGGATAGAAAGAGGAGACTTCTTTTTCTGTATTTTTGTACCAACCGGATAAAATGCCTCCGGAAAATGTCCCTACAAGATAAATATCCCATCCCATGTACCAATCCACTTTTGTCCCAAGGCGCAAACCTAGTCCATCAAAGCGCCACCGGTTACGAATAAGGGCTGTATTATTTTCGATGTCTTCATAGGAAATGGACCAATGTTGATGTAGAAAAGCAGATGTCAACCCACCAAATAGGTTTAATCTTAGGTGTTCATTGGTATGAAATCGTCGAGAGAGAAGGAAATCAAAAACATTGTAGTTCAATCTGACGGTGCTGGATGCGCTTTGAAGAGCAATTGCAGGTGTTTCGATCGTTGGGGCAAGCCATGTGCCATTCAGATATTCTAGAGATTCAGTAGGGGCTTGAGTAGAGACTTCTCCATAGGGGCGAACATAGGTGTACTGTGCGAACACATCCCAATAGTGGGGAGCATTGAAATACCCAATATTTAAGCGAAATCCGGGTTGCCAGTGGAAGGCTGCATTTTGATATTTCCCTGTACCCGATATCCCACTCATACCACCTGAAACGGGATGGCTCATCTTGATTGCATAGTCAAGCGCTGTTTCATTAGCTAACCAATACAGGAATTCACCGCTGGCAAAGAAAATCCTTTTATCTTTATTAAACAGATCCGCGTCATAGGGTTCTTTGGATTTTGGGGCATCGGCATAGATTGCAGCTACAGATGCAAGAAGCAGGTACGATAATCGACGCATAAGTTCCTCTGGTTTATTAGGTAATGAATACAAAAAAAATACTATTCAGTCAACTCTGTTTTTTGGTGTAGTTTTTATTGAAAATAAAGTATAATTTGCTTTAATTATGGTAAATATAAAGATAAATCCATGCGTATTTTCTGGGTCAATAATTAAAACTCAAGAAGGTCTTAGCATTGAAGTCCCTCATGATACGACGCTGTTGCAGATCCGCAAAATTATTGAAAGCTGGCTTTCTGAAAAAAAAAGAGATCCAGAGCGGCAAATTCAGAAGATTGAATTATTACTCGTTTCTATTGTAAGAGATGATGGGCAGAACCTGTATAGAAGAGGTCAGGCCTGTAGTATAAGGGAGGAATGTTTCAATCAGTTAATGAGACAAAACCCTCTCTGCGTGGAATTGGAGATGCAGCTCGCTCCTCTTGCCCCCACTTTTTCTCTTTAAATAACAGCGGTTCGAATCCCTCTTGAGGCTCTTCTAAAAGAGAGCCGGTGTTGTCTAGCGAGTAGATTCCAAAATTCTGGGGATGCATCCCCATATCCCATTCGGCATTCTTACAAAATGACCACAAGTAGTACCCTTGTATATTTTCTTTGCCGATTTTTTGTTGAGCCTCATAGGTCGCATTGAGGGCCCGTGTAAGGTACCGCTTTCTTTGGATAGGGTCGTGTGTGGAGATCCCATTTTCCGTAATGATGATCGGCAAGTGACATTTTTCGTAAGTATCGACAAGTGCTTCATAGAGACCTTTGGGGTCTTCCCTAAAGGGCATCTGTGTCATAGGCTCATCTTCAGAGGTAGAGCCCGAAAAGCCAAGAAGAGGGCGGCTATAGTACTGCAACCCGATGAAGTCGGCTTGAGGTTTTTCTGATCTTTTTTCGATATTACAAAGTAGGGGTAGATAAAAAGAAAAGATGCCGGTTCCAATGAAGCGCAAAGAAGCTTCATTGAGAAACTCATTGAGATAGTGGGTAACAGGAGATAGCAGAAAGGATGTAGGGACAAAACAGAGACGCTGGTGGATAATCCCGATCCGTGTTTTAGGGCTTATAGGCTTACATTCTCGATAGACTCTTGCATGGGCCTCTAACGCATTCAAAAGAAAGGTCGCAGCTGTTGTAAAGAAAAGTTTTTTTCCAGGAGAAAAAGAGCCGTAGATATAGCGGGAAAAAGCGTCAATTGCAGGTTCGTTGATTGTGCAGATATATTCGACAAGAGGGCAGCCTTGATACTCTTGTGTCAGATGAGGGTAGATAAAGTGTACAAAATTTAGAAAAAAGGAAATGTTCTCCTCTTTTTCAAAGCTGCCTTTTTCATGAAACCAGAGTGGTTCTGAAAAATGCAAAAGGGTGACCATGGGTTGGATCTTGGCGTCTTTGAGATCTTTGCACAGCTCGATATAGGGGATAAGCATTTCTTTGAGAAAAACCCCTTCTTGAGGTTCGATATGGCTCCATTCAATTGAAAAGCGGTAAGAGTTGAGGTGCAGTTTCTGGAGCCTCGAAATAATTGCCTGTCTTCCTTCTTTAGTTTGGTAGAGTTCAAAGAGATGAGCGCTCCCATGAGATTGATTGTCTAGAGGAACGACTTGTTTTTCCCACACCGTCCACTGAGAGTTTGGACAATTATCTGCTCCTGAATCTTGCCAGGTAGCAGTCGATACTCCAAGAAGAGACAACGAGGGATACTCAGCCGGTTCAGTGGGATTGTGTAGATGCAAAGCCAAGGTTAAAAGAGGGATCATGAAATGGAAGTTAGCTTCTTTCTTATTTTTTCCAAAGCGTTTACAATTTCAGGATCTTTTTGAGACAGTTTACTCTCTATATGTCTTACGCTTGTCATCACCGTTGAGTGATCTCTAAAGAATAATTTTCCGATTGCTTGAAAGGGGAGTTTTAACGTGTCTCTACATAAAAAGATGGCAATTTGCCGAGGGAGCACGTGTTCATGGGCCTGAGATCTACTGGTCAGTTCTTCTTTGTCTACTTGATAGACAGCAGCAACAGCTGCTTGAATTTTTTCAGCTGAAATTTCTCTTTTTGCAACAAGGGGGGCAAGGAGAGCCTGAACATCGGTTAAGGTCCATGTAGAGATCTGATCGATATGAGAGCGGAAAAGAAGAGTTTCAATCGCTTGTTGTAAACCATTTGAGGATCGGAACGAAGAGAGCAAAAAGGCTTGCACTTCTTCAGGAAGTGAAAAAGAGAGCGCCTCTAATTTATTTTGGAGCAAGGTGTGAAGAGATGTTTGAGATAGGGGATGCAGGTGCAAGTTGATACCCCACTCAAATCGAGAGGTAAGTCTTTGCTCTATTTGTTCTAGTTCAGAAGGGGGGCAATTGGATGACAAGATGATCTGTTTTTTTTGGGAATGCAGAGTATTGAATGTGTGAAAAAATTCTTCTTGGGTGGCAAATTTTCCGGACAATGTCTGTACTCCATCAATCAGTAACACATCGACATTTCTGTAGTTGTGCCGAAAGGTATGCATCGAAGAAGAGCGAATGGCTGCCACTACATGTTCTGTAAAGGTTTCCATTTTAGCAAATAGGACGTTGAGCCCTCTTTCTTTGAGTAAAAAGGTTAAAGCAGTTAGAAGATGCGTCTTGCCCGATCCGCTCTCTCCCCAGATATAAAGAGGGTTAAATATTCCCAGTGGCATTTCAGCTTCTATAAGCTCTTTTAAAAATGCCAAAAGAGGTGCGTTGCTCTCTTCAAAAATAAAACGATCCCAGGTCAGAAGAGGATCGAGCGGATCGGTTGTAAAAGAGGGAGGCACCTTTTTAATGACAACTGCCTTTTTGGCGTCTAAAGGCTTGGAGGAAGCACTTAAGGTCAGGTGTACTTTGATCGGCTTTGCGCTACTTGTGAGAAAGTAGTTTTTCAGCAGAGGGCGTACATGCTCTTCAAACCATTGGATTTGGAACGGGTCTTCTGCTTCCAAGTAGAGATTAGCGGCATCGAAATGGGCAACTTTTAGAGGTCGCAACCACTTATCAACAACACCGCTTCCAAGTAGCGCTTCTTGTCTTTTTAAAAAGTTGTCCCACGCATCCACTGATCTTAAACCTACGGCTTCAATTTACGCATCATCCACCACTGCTGCAAGATACCAAGACCCATGGAAGAAAGCCAGTAGAGGTTAAGTCCTGAAGGGAAGTGGTAAAACATGACGGTGAACACGACAGTCATAATATTGCCCATCATCTTTTGCTGTTTTTGCTGATCGGTCATCTGGGCTTTATTTTTAGGAGCTGTACTACTAAATCTCTGTTGTAGCCACATGACAACACCGAGCAGAATCGGAAGCAAGTGAAACTGGTTGCCAAAGAAAGGCAGTGGATAATTCCAGCTAAAGAGGACATCCGGAGACGAGAGGTTATCAATCCATCCCGGAATAAACATCGCGCCTCTGAGCTCAAAGGAGGATTTGAGCAGATCAAACATTCCGATCAAGAAAGGGAGCTGAATCAGCATAGGAAAGCAGCCGGACAAGGGATTCACTCCTTCTTGTTTGTACAGCATCATGATTTCCATTTGCGCTTTCTTGGGGTCTTTTTTGTTGCGCTCTTGAATGACTGCGACCTTGGGAGAGATGGCTTGCATGCGGAGCGTTGACTTAATCGACCAGGCGTTCAAAGGATAGAGCATGATGCGGAGAACAACTGTCAAAAGAATAATCGAAAGTCCCCATGAACTTGTCACTGTGTGAAAGAAATTCATGATAACGAAAAGGAATTGGGCAAACGGCTCAGAGATGAATGTAAACCAGCCATGGAAGCTGAGCGCTAAGCTGTACTGAGGGGTTGCTCCTGTTTCCAGATTTTTATAGGTCTGATCGATTTGTCTTAGCAGATCAATTTGCAAAGGTCCTGCGTAATAACGAAAATCGAGGTGTCCACTTGTAAGAGGAAGCATGAGTGTATACCCCGGATAGCTGTCTGCAGGATAAGGAGTATACTCCGGATCGATAAGAGATAGGCGAGAAGGGTCTTGGGCTCCTAAGACTTTGCATGCCTTATATCCTGCCGGAAGTCTCTGAATAGGATCGAGGATCAAGCCAAAAAAGCCATTAGAATTGCAAACCCAGTTTGGCTCGGTTGATGTGGAAATAGTACACTCTTTGGGTAGAGAAATCTCTTCGGATACGGTTTTGCGGCTTTGCTTTGTCACTGCATAGGTAAGTGACGGCGCCGGATTGTCAGAGATGAGCTCAACTTCAGGAACCCCTGTGCTAATGAAAAGATCGTCAGAGGGCCCTTGGATATCCAATCCAAGATGTACGCAATAGGGGGCATCTTGAGGCTCTTGTGGAAGAGTGTAAGTTTTTGTAATGGTTCTTTTCCCATCTGAATAAGAAAAGGCAATGAGGTTTTTTTCAAAGCGAACGACTTTAAAGAGAGCTTGATCTAGATCTTCTTTTGTGCTTGCAATACGGAGAGCATAGTAAGGCGTAGGTGCTTTCACTGCATTTTTGGTAACAATGGCGCGTCTTAAAAGGGGATAGTATCCACCCACTGTGCCTTGCTCTTTTTTTTCCACGCCTTGATCTGAAACAATTTTATAGGGAAAAGAAGGAAAGGTGTCGTTTACTGCATAATTTTTTTCAAAGGTTCTGTCCAGGTCTGTTGGCAGAATCATGCTACTTTTATCTTTAGACGCAAGCTTCAGATTGATCTCAGCAACAGCTCCACCTACATTGGAAAAGACGAGCTGCTGGTAGGCGTTTTCAAGGACGTAATATTCCTCATTGCCTCTGTAGGCAACCTCTGTTTTTTCTATTTTTTGCTCTACCGGGGCCGCTTTAGCTTGGGGCGTTTGTGTGGGGAAAAACCACTGGTTTACAAAGTAAAAAGCAATTGTCAACCCAATGACAAACAGAAGCGAGCGGCGATCCATGACCAATCCTTAATTTAAAAGAAATTGAGGGTATCACACCTTGACATAAAGATGCTACAACTCATCGTGAGGTTGATGAGGTGAAGAGAAGTGTTGTAAAAAGGCTTGGAAGGCACTTGTCGATCGGAGTTCTTCAAGCCACTCATCTTCCAAAATTTCTTCAAGAGGCGGACAGGAGTGGGAAAGGTACGCTTTTTCTAAATAGTAAAGACTTTTATCCAGCTCCTGCGTTAAGGAATACAGACAGGCTAGGACGTAGTAGGCATCAGTATTGCCTTGGCGCAGTGCTATTTCGAGTTTTTGCTGGGCATCATGGAATAAGATGTCGGAGTCATTACTATGATTCGAACAGAGGGCACTATGGATTAGCGTTGTGGCAAGGTTCACCAAGATTTCATCATTTTCCTCTTGTTTAAAGGCAAGACGGTAATGATAGATGGCTCGTTCAAAGCACGCCTTTTCCATATTCAGATCGCCAAGATGAGTTAAAGTCAGAGCGAGGTAATGGTGCGTGGAGGGAAAGTCGGGATTCAAAGAAAGAATGTGAGAAAAGATCTCTATTGCTTTTTCATAGAGTAGAGGGTCGTCATGAAATCCTGCAAAAAGGTCTAGAGTTCTTGCATAGGTCAGTAGCCATTCAGGGTGTAAATAAAGGGCATTGCGCTGGGCTTGGAAGAGATGTTCAAATTCTTTCAATGCCTGTTCTAACCATTTTTCTTGGTTGAGAAGGCTGCCTGTAAGAAATAGGGTACGTGCGTAATCAAATTGGTAATAGGTTGAAGAAGTTACATCAAGAGCTTTTTGAAAAAAGCGGATTGCTAATTTAAAATTCTCTTCGTCCTCCTCTTTTTCTCCTAAAAAGGCATAGGATGCCGCCATGGCATGCCAGAGGCGATGCTGGGTGCGGTTCAGTGAAAGACCTTGTTGGAATTTTTCAATAGCCTGGTACTCGTAATCACTTTCTTCAAAATAGCGTCCAAGGGCTTTAAGACACAGCCCTTCACTTAAGAGAAGAGAAGGAGTCTTTTCAGCTTCGGGGATGGCTTCGATTTTTCTTTGTACTTCATGTAACAAGTCTAGCCGCTCGGTAAAATGTGACAAATAGATCAGACTACGCGCCCAAGTGGCTAAGATGTCGGGATCTTTCGGTTTCAAAGTAAGGCCTGCTACGCATAAATCCACGCTTTGTCTTAGCGCTTTTAAATCCTTTTCTTTTTCGCCACCAAAAGAAAGCAGCTCTGCATATTCAAGTAAAAGATCGGTTGTGTCAGGACGCAGGGCAAGTGCTTGGCTAAAATACTCACATGCCTCTTCAAAATGCTCTTTGTCATGTGTGTAAAAGTAGAGCTTTTGCATGGTTTGTGCAAGGAGGCGGTATCCTTCAAATTCTTCAGGATTCAGTTGAATGGTTTTTTTAAACGAATGCACTGCTTTCACAAAAGCGCGGATGTCGTTAAGAGAGCTTGCCAGTTTTAACTGCGCAAATCCATAGTCCATCCAAAAGTCGGCAGGCAGGGAATCATCTAGTCCTTTGGCAACCTCAAAGGCTTGGATAGCTTGATGCCAGTCAAGAGCTTCCTGGGAGTGTTCGGCGAGCTTAGTAAAGGTGACCCCTAAATCCCAGTTAAGCTCTGCAAGCACTGTTTTTTCTTGATTTGTCCCAAGGGTCAGCGCATGTGAAAGTTTTTCCTTAGCCGCTTTAAAATAAGAGATTTCCTTCAAACGGATTCCTAATCCAAGAAGTAACGCTCCAAAGATGCGGTGGGTATCAAAATGGTGGGGATCTAGAGTGGTAGCGATCTTAAACTTTTTATGGGCCAAAAACCAGGCTCGGTCATCATCGTAACAAGCTCCGAAATCAAATAAGTGGAGCCCTTGAGTAAAAAATAGTTGACTGTTTTTGGGGTCGAGCTGTGTCGCTGACTCAAAACATTCTACTGCTTTGTCAAAATCCATTTTTAAAAGAGCGATTTCCCCTTCCATCGTATACGCTTCTGACAGGTCTATACGCACAGGACGAAGCCATTCCTGTGGGGAAGAGGAAGACAATGCTGTGTTGTTTAATGGATCGCTCATACTTTACGGGAAAACTCCGAAGTTGTGACTTTGCCAGATTATAGGAATCTGCCTGTTTTACAACAATCGGGCAACCTTTTTTGATTTAAAATAATGTTTTTACTTGATTTCTTGTTGATAATCAGTTACTTATATCGAAAAAAAATAAACAGGAGAATATTAAATGTTTTATCATGAGGTCGATGTGGGCATGGGGGACACGGATACAACGGGGGTACTCTTTTTTCCTGTGCAGTTTGCCTTTGCTATGCGCGCTTTTGAAGCATTCCTAAGTAGCCAAGGGATGCCGCTCTCTAAACTCTTTCAGACACCCTATCTCTTGCCCATTGTGCATGCAGAAGGGGATTACAAAAAACCGCTTTTTGTCGGAGATCGCTTGAAGATTTGCATCGAAAAAAAGGAAAAGGGGATTTCTTCTCTTACTTTTTTCTATTCTTTGAAACGGGGAGAAGAGGAAGTGGGCAGAGTTAAGCTTGTCCATGTTCTGATTGATAGAAGAACGCGGCAAAAGACAGAGTGGCCTCCCGAGCTTTCTTTAGACTGTTTTCGAAACTCCAGTTGATTGTTAAAATTGCAAAGCGCCTCATTAGAAAAATTTACCACCGAGCACACCGAGAGCACCGAGAAGAAAGGTGTTGGCTATGTTAGGAAAGTCACCCGCATTATAAAAATTGACCACCGAGCACACCGAGAGCACCGAGAAGATAAGGTATTGGCTATGTTAGCGAAGTCATTCTCTCAGCTTTCTCGGTGCTCTCGGTGTGCTCGGTGGTGAGTATTGGATTTATAATCAGTAGACAGAGTCATTCTCTCAGCCTTCTCGGTGCTCTCGGTGTGCTCGGTGGTGAGTATTGGATTTATAATCAAAAGACAGAGTGGCCTCCAGAGCTTTCTTTATTTTTCGCATAAAGAATCACAAAAAGGGTGCACAGCCGTTGGGTGTTTGAAAGAGGGAAGAAGAGGTGAGAGCTGTTCTTTGATCCAATTTAAGGTGTAATTGGAGCTTTCGATAAAGGCAACAGGGCGGTATCCAAATTCGAGGTCTTCAACGGGTGTAACCTTTGCACGTGTGATCCCGGGAATGGAGAGCAGGGCGTTTTCGATCTCTTCGGGTTGAATGTTTTCTCCACCCGAAATAAATTGTCGATCTTTTCTTCCTAAGATGATGAGTTTCCCATCTTCTGAAAGATGCCCTATATCTTTTGTTGCAAACCATCCCTCTTCTAGAGGCAGAGTGATTTTGCCTTCTTCAAAGTATCCTGCAAATAATGTTTTTCCTCGCACATAGATTTCTTGATTCTTAAGAGTCACCTCCCGGTTAGCCACAGCTTTCCCGTGGACTGTAATGGTGGAGCTCATCTCCGTCATTCCGTAGGCATGAAATAGAGGCCAGTTCGGGAGGTGAATTGAGGAGGGAAAGGGAGCGCCTCCAATGAGAGCGCACTTTAAAGAAGGAGGTGGTGGGAAATCTTTTTTGCGGAAGAGCTGCGTTGGCACAAACGAGAGGTGAGTCGCCGGATATGAAGGAGAAAGAACCAAAGTTGCGCCGGCAAGCAGGGATCGAAAAAGAATGGCGATCCCCCCGACATGAAACAAGGGTAAAGAGAGAAGGTAAGAGCTATCATGTGACAGGTCAAGAGGCTTGAGCATTCCTTCCGCATTTGCATAGTGATTGCCAAAAGTATGGCAGGCAATTTTTGGAGTGCCGATTGACCCTGATGTAAAGAGGAATGTAGCCAGTTGAGAGCCCCTTATCGTTTCTATCCGTTTTGTCTGTTGTGAAAAAGAGAGTGTCTCTACATCCAAAAAATGGTCTGCTTGTAGGCGTTGAATAGATTGAGGAATTTGCTGTGGAGGTAGGCGTGTACTTAAGGGGCAAGCAATGGCTTGAAGGCGGAAAAGGGCGAGGAATAAAAAAAGAGTTGAGGGGTGTGTTTTAGCAATGAAGGCCACCTTTTCTTGTGGGCGTATAAAGGAAAGGGCTGAAGAGAGTTGTTCCACTTTTTGTAAAATTTCTGTGTAGGTTAGGCAAGTGTCATTGAAAACCAGTGCTATCTTATGGGGGTATTTAGAGACAGCGTCTGATAGAGGGCAGGGAAGTAGATCCATAGGAGATGAGCTTTATAACAGGGGGGTTTGGAAACAGTTGGAGCGTATCTATTCCGAGCTCCTCTTTTCCTCCAATTGCGTGATAGAGGCGTGCGATTTGGTCAAGACCGACTTGGGTTTCAAGGGAGGAGCTAAAGATAAGGCGCTCTTTAGAATCGATGAGCTTTTGGATCCCTTTTTTTCCTCCCCACACAGTGGGTTTGATGACAAACCCTCTAAACCAAGGGGAATCGGTATGAAAATGCCACTCATCCAAAAGAAAAGGGTAGGAAAAGTCACAGAGTTGATCGAGTTCGTAGGTAGGATCTTCGATTGCATCGAAAGAGTGAGGAGAAAAAGGGGAGAGAATTTTTTCAATTTCTTTCAAATTATACTTTCCATTGCAATCTAAGCGGAGTCGAAATCTGTTATGTAGGCTTGTAATGAGGTCCTGTATTTCTTCTTTGGAAAGAGAGGAGACTTTACACTTGATCAGGGAGTGTGGGGGGAGGGTTTCTGCTCGTTTGAGTATCTCTTCTAGAGAGCCGACAAGGAGAAAGTAGCTTTTTTGGTCAGGTGCTGGGAGAGTAAAGAGCGATTCTAGCCCAAACTGTACGCTGGGGTAAAGGGGGGGGTGGCAGGTTCCTTTTAAGACAGCATTTAGTTGATCATGAGCCATTGCAAAGGTTTCTTGACTGCGAGAAGGTAATGGCGAGATCTCCACAGAAGGTAACCCCTCAATGGACAGGATCAGCCCTTGTCGTGTAGGGCAAGAGAAATGAGAGAGTGTATAGTTTAGATCAAAAGACCCAAAATCAGAAGAAATGTGAATAGCCACAGTAGTTTTCCCATCTTTTCAAATAGAGGATTTAGAGCATAAGGATCTTCATTGCGACGAACCGCTCGTATTAAGACAAGGGCTTGCGGTAAAGAGAGCAGAGTGAGTGTGACAAAGGGGTGAGTGAGCAATAAAAACAAAGGGGGCAAGAAGGCAAACAGCACAAGAAACCTAAATTCGCTTTGTCCCCATTTTCTACCAAACCGCACAGGCAACGTTTTCTTTCCCGCTTTTCGATCTTCTTCTATATCGCGGATATTGTTGATCGCTAAAATGGCAGTTGATAAAGAGCCAATGGATAGACCAACCAAGATGGGTTGCCAAGACAGATGAGAGGTTTGCAGGTAATAGGTAATGAGGGTTGACATGGGACCATAGAACAAAAAGACAAGCACATCACCCATGCCTAAGTAGCCGAGCGGATAAGGACCTGCCGTGTATAAGACTCCAAGAAGGACATAAAGGCAAAGTAAGAGCGCAATAGGAGCGCCGCCTATGGCTGCAAGGTAGCTTCCTAAAAGTAGGGAAAGTGCAAATAGAGCAATGATCCCTTTTTTCATTGTAGAGGCAGATACAAGACCTGCTTGTGTAACGCGTAAAAAGCCTTTGCGATCTGCTGTATCGGCTCCCTTAATAAAATCACAGTAGTCGTTTGTGAAATTTGTGCCAATTTGAATGCAAAGACCCGTTAAAAGCGTTACAATAAAGAGAAGGGGATGAAAGATACCTTCACTTAAGGAAAGGCAAAGGCCCAAAGATGCGGGAGCAAAGGTAGCCACAAGAGTTTTAGGACGTGACGCTGTAATCCATACGCTGAGCATTGTCTTTTATGGCCTTTTGGGAAATTGGGAAAAATTAGGAGCTCTTTTTTCAAGAAAAGCGCGGTGTCCTTCTTGGGCTTCTTCTGACATGTAATAAAGAAGCGTTGCATTGCCGGCCAGCTCTTGCAGTCCAACTTGACCATCGCAGTCGGCATTGAATGCAGATTTCAGACAGCGAAGAGAAAGGGGAGAGTGGGAAAGAATTTTCTCACACCAGGAAAGAGCCGTTGTCTCTAGCTCTTCATAAGGGACAACACAGTTGACAAGACCCATTTCGAGAGCTTCTTGTGCATTGTACTGTTTGCACAAATACCAAATTTCGCGCGCCTTTTTTTGCCCTACAATTCTGCTTAAGTAACTGGCGCCAAATCCGCCGTCAAAAGATCCCACTTTAGGGCCCACTTGCCCAAAGATAGCGTTGTCAGCGGCAATTGTCAGATCGCAAACCACGTGCAACACATGCCCCCCGCCAATGGCATACCCTGCTACCATAGCAATCACAGGTTTGGGGCAAGAGCGGATCTGTTTTTGCAAATCTAGGACATTAAGGCGATGCGTTCCCTCTTCATCAACGTAACCTGCATCTCCTCGCACTCTTTGATCTCCCCCTGAGCAAAAAGCTTGTCTTCCTTCTCCTGTAAGTAAAATGACACCGATAGAAGGGTTATTGCGCGCCTCTTCGAGTGCATGTTGCATTTCTTTGACAGTCAGAGGGCGGAAAGCATTCCGCACTTCGGGCCGGTTGATTGTAATTTTTGCAACCGCTCCCAAGTGTTCATACTTAATATCTGTGTAGGTAGTAACAGGTGTCCAGCAGTTAGAAAGAAGCATATAGGTGTCTCTTGATAGCGTTTGCACAACCTTTAGGGTTTTCTAGATGGCAGATGTGTCCAGAGTCTTCAACCCCTTCAGTTTGCAAGAAGTTACGATACATCTCACAATATTTACTATCGTTTTTTCCAAAAATGAGTTTTGGAGGAGAATAAACAGATTGATTGAGAAGACTGCATTCTAAAAAGAGAGGAAGAAAGTCTTTAGGATTTGTAAGAGAGCGTTTAGCAATGAGCGTTTCACGCAGCTCTGACGAAAGAGATGAAAAAAGGGGTTGTGTGTACCATTTTCTAAAGAAAAGATTGGGAGGAAGAGTCTCAAAATGCTCAAGCCATTCTCCTTGCCATTTTTTTCTCTGCTCTTTTTCTTGTATAGAAAGGATCCCTAAGTGAGAAGAAATTAAGACCTTCTCTTTGCAAGGAAGCTGCAGAGCAATCCTGCCTCCAAGAGAGTAGCCGACAAGATAGGCGTCGGAGGGAAGTTGTTGTTTAAGATGCTGAATGACATGGGATTTGGGCAGGTCGATCGCGATGCAATGAAAGTGTTTTTTAAGGTGATCAAATAGGGGGAGCCAATCTTCTTTTTGTCCAAAAAGACCGTGCAAGAAGATGACATGGGGTAAAGAGGTTAAACCTGCTTTAATAGCATTAGACCTTTTGTATATTTTCATGTCAAAATAGCTTGCTTCCATTGGGTACTTTTCTTGTGGGCTGAGTAAGAACTATCAAGCCAGTTTCATCTGGTAACCCAAGTATTAGTACTTCCGAAACAAACTTTCCAATTTGCTTTGCAGGAAAGTTCACGACAGCAATAACCTGTTTTCCCAGTAACTCTTCTTTAGAGTAGTGCCCTGTGATTTGTGCTGAAGAACGTTTTTTCCCTAATGGTCCAAAATCAATTTCCAATTTATAAGCGGGCTTTCTAGCCTCAGGGTAGTCTTCCGCTTTGATTATAGTGCCTACACGTATATCGACTTTCAGGAAGTCTGCAAAGGGGATTTGCTCTGAAGGAGAGTTTGATGATTCCATTGTGAATCCTTTATTTGAATAGAGGGGATTGTCGCGTTTGGTATTACACCTAGAATTTCATTTCTTAACAAAACATTCTCTTCTCTTTTAGTTTTGATTTCGACAATGCAAGATCTAGGTGATTGTAAAAAAACATGAAGTGTTTCAAGATCACTTATCTCCAGATAGTCGATATGGAACATCTCTGCAGCATGCTCAAAGTCAAAAGAGTGGGATGCTGCAAAAAACTTTTCAAAGACATCTTGTTCGGTTGAAACCGGTAGGAAGGAAAAAATTCCTCCTCCCTGGTTGTTGATGATAAAGAGCACAAAGGGAGTGGGGAGGTCTTTTACAAGAGAAAGAGAGTTAATATCATGCAGTGCTGTGAGGTCACCGATGACAGCGAACATGGGCTCTTTCAAAGCTTTTGCAATCCCGACAGCTGTTGCGATATTCCCATCAATGCCACTGACTCCTCGGTTGCCAAAAAGGGGTGTTCTCACGCAAGAAAATAGAGTGTTGGCATCGCGAATGGGCATGCTGTTGCCAATAAAACCTCTCCATCCTTTTTCAAGAAACTCTCTCATAGTAAACATCAAAGAGGGCTCTGTGAGCCGCTCTTGCGTTGCAAAAAATGAGAAAAGAGCCCCTTCTGTTGCTTTTTGCAGTTCTACAAATGGGTGCGCGTTCTGTTGTTTTTTTATGCAAAGAGATTTAAGAGAAGCATGTACCCACTTTGTCACAAGGTGATGGGGATCGTGTCTTTCGTGGTGATCTGCAATGTAGATGTATTCTTCTAAGGCTTGTTTTTTTAGCCACTCAAACAGGGTTTTAGAAACAAACCGATTTCCTATTTGCAAGCAGGTGTTTATCTTAAGATCAGGATGCGTCTTTAAAATCAGCTCGTAGTTGTGGATAAGCAAAGGGTGTTCTAACTTACGCATAGAAGAGAGAATGTCGGGAAAGATGGGCCAGTTTAAAGCTTCTGCAAGGTTGAGTACCCCTTCTGTCTCACATCCATCTCCTGCAATGATTACGCCGCTTCCCTTTAACAAAGAACTGATCTTATGTGCTTGCTCTTCACTTAATGTTTTAATCCCTTGTATGCTTTCCATCTGTTTTGTCTCTACCCTATTTACACTCTTAGAGCCTAGGGGTTCACGGAAAGGGCAGTTAATATGGACAGGGCCATAGGGTGCTCTTTTAGAGATAGAGACAGCTGTATGCAGCGTCGATTGTAAATAGGAGGAAAGAGAAAGGTCTGGTGTAGGAAGATCGATTTGGTAGCGTGTGCAGAAGGTAAGTGGCTGGACCTGGTTGCATGTTTGGTTGGCGCCTACATCTAGCAGTTCAGGAGGGCGATCGGCTGAAAGGATGATAAGGGGTGTATAGCTATGATAAGCTTCCATAATTGCTGGGAGCAAATTCATAACAGCTGTGCCTGATGTCACAATGATAGCAACAGGTTGCTGAGACCCTTTTGCAAAGCCGAGAGCTTGAAATCCTAGCCCACGTTCGTCGAAGTGGATATGCGCATTTGCTATCTTGTTTTCTGAAAGTGCCAGTATGAGGGGCGTAGATCTAGATCCCGGTGCACAGAAAAAGTGGGTAATCCCTAGATTGACAAGAGTGTCAATAAGCAGATGCGCCCAGATAGGATTCTCATTACCCATAGAGGGTAACCCCAATCTCCAGAATGACAAACAGCGCAAGAATACCTAGCGTGATCTTACCCCCTTTGACTTGCTGGTGCATTAGGGAATGTCCTTCGTAGTATCTTCCTGCCCATACCATCAAGATAGGGATAAGACCTAGTAAAAGCGCCACGCCAATGCCACCTGCCCAGTTGAGGGCTGTTAAAAACAGGTGAGGGTCTATTAAGCAAATGATCAGCGGGATCAGAAACATCAGAAGACAAGCGACGAGTCTTCCTTTCCGACTTTTTTTAAGTTTAAAACCATCGGCAAGGAAATCTAAAAAGGCAATAGAGATACCCAGGTAGGAGGTTGTAACAGCAAAAAAGGCAAACCCTCTTCCTATGTTTAGAACGGTTGTGTTGTGTAGATAAAGACTTAAAGGAACAACTGCATTTTGCCCTTTATTGAAGGCGGCCATAAGTCCATCAGAGCCCTCTAGGGGGATGATTCCAACAATGATGAGCTGCCAGAGGACATAGATCACAAGTGGAATAGTTGTCCCCAAAATCAGAGCAATTCTGACCTTACTGACATCCCGATTCATGTAGTTAAAAAGGGTGGGGATGAGGCTTTGGTAGCCAAAAGCAGTAAAGATGACAGGAAGCCCTTTCCATAGTAAAGACCAATCAGAGCGCATGACAAAAGAAGGGGTAATGTAATGGATAGAAGTTGTGACAAAAAGGATATAAGTGATTCCCACGCCCAACATCATAAGAAGATTAAGTCTGTCTACCCAAAGGGCTCCAAAATAGATGACAGGAGAAAATAAAAGGACATAGATTACCATCGACAGCTGGTAGGGAAGTTGCAGGCCTGTAAGTTCAGCCAAGATGGACCCGCCGCTTGCCACATGGGCAATCATCAGGCAAGAAAATAGAAATAGGTAAAGCACCCAGCAAGCGCGTCTTCCCCAAGAACCAAGAAGGCGCTGTGTCATGGTGATAAGATTGGCATTTTTTGGCATCCAGATGCACGCTTCTAAAATCAAAAGCCCGGTTAAAAGCATGAACAACCAGCAGAGAATATATACAAAAAGGGACGGGAAAAAGCCCGACTGTCCTGTAGCTATAGGCAAGGCCAGCATCCCAACGCCGATACTTGTTCCAGCAATCAGAAGCGTGCCTCCGACAAGGTGACCGAATGTATGAACAATATGCATAGGAGACGATTGTCCAAATTTTAAATTATTTTACAAGCGAGATGTTTGTCGAAAAGCGATCGTCATTGGGCATTCTTTCGTAAGACAGGCGCAGTTGCCAGCTGCATGTAAGTAGGGTGTTAAGGTCAAACTTCATTGCATTATAAGCCGGTTCATTTTTTCTTCCCCAACCGGTTCTTGTTACAATATGCAGATTCCATTTAGGTGCCAGGCGGAAAAAAGAGCGCGTTAACAGCGTATTTCTTCCATCTGAAAGGGGAGATTCTAAGAGTTCAGAAATAGGGCGTGAGACATCGAGAATGTAGTTTTCGTGGTCCGCTTTTCTCCAGTTGAATCGGCTGCGATGGCGCATTTCAATCCCAAAGGCAATATCTTCGTTAATTGTAATGTCTGCGCCGATGTTGGCCGTATCCCACACATTTTCTTGATTATTCCAAGTTACCCCTCCTTTGAACAGGTAAGAAGGGCGTATCCATTCAAAGAGGAAGAATGTCTTGTAGAAAGTGTTTGAAAAAGCGCGGTTGCCCAAAAAACCAAGAGTGTAAAGATCTAAAGAGAGCGAGGGAAAAAAGCGGGAAGGTGTTAGGGGTTGAATCACATTTTTCCAGCCTATCCGCATCTCATTGAGCTGATGGAATCCATCGTTTAAATCAAAATAGAAATGCGCGCTTAAAGGAGTTGTAGGAGAGGTAAGCCCCTGAAAGTTCAAGTAGGGAATCGTTTGGTGGATGAGTGTTTGGTATTTGCGATAGAGGGGGGCTTTACAATGAAAGCCATATTGGCCAATCCCTTGCCATGCGACATGTGAAGAAGGGGTGTTGCTGTAGAAGATGCCAATGACTCCTATTTTAGGAGTCAGAGTAAAGGGGCCCATAGAAAAGGGGCGGTAAAGTGTATTACGTGTCTCTATACGTCCAGATTTTGTGGAAGATTGTAACCCAAGCTTATGAAATTCTTCTCTTAAGTCATTTGCAAACATATAGTTTAAATACCCTGCGCTAAAAGTGTTGGTAGATAGGATTCCGGAGTTCCCGAGGGGCAGGGGATTAAAAACGGTAAAGAATAGGGGGAGCTGCTGGTCGATGCTGTCAAAGGGGTTGGCTCTTCCTTCGACATTGATTCGAGAAAAAGCGACATCGAACTTATGACTTGCAAAGAAGCGCGTTCTTTTTTCTGTGTTGATTTCGAAGTCATCGCTTTTAAAATCGCCAACCATTCTCGAGTCGCTCAGTTTATCCCATGACAGATGCACCTGTGTGCGCTCATCTAAACTGTCTTTGTGATAAAGACCTTGGAACCTGTATCGTGTAGGACCTTGTTCATTCGGAAATTCTTTATCTTTTGCTCCATAGCTTCTTGTGACGAAGGTGGTTTGCTTGTCTTTGGAAAAGTACTCTGTTTCAACAGCTCCACCAACCCCTCTTGTCAATCGGTAGTCAAGTCTTAAAAATAAGTTAAGCTCTTCCCATGACAGAGCGCGGTACCTAAGTGTGAGCCTGGGACCTAATCCTTTGTCCCAGACAACGCGATAGCGCACAGGAGTGTCCGAAAATCCTCCTAAGTTAGCGCGAAAAGAGGGAAGGACAAAAAGAGGGATTTTTAAGAAGCGAAAGCGGATATTGCGTGCTGCAAGCAAGCGATCTTCAGTGATTTTTATTCTATGCGCATTGATGTCCCATACGCTTTCCTGATTTTCTGAAGTAGTAATGAATGCGCCGCAAACGTAAAGAGAACCATCTTCCTTTATCTCGATCCTGTCTCCACCTAAAAACCAGATGTCGACAAATGTTTTTCCATCATGGATGACCCCTGTCTTAGAGACAAAATCAAACTCGAGCTTTCTGCCGACAAAGGCTCTTCCTGCGTACTCCATCAAAAGATCTCCTTCTGCGACAATCTTTTGAACATGTATTCCCTGCTCCACTCGATTGGTATAGGCAATCTTTTGTGCCTGAATGCGCAAAAGAGGTCCTGTAATTACACCCCCTTCTTCTGTGCTGATTGTGCCTTGGGAGAATTGGGGATTTTTAAGATCGACCACCAATTCCTCAGCAAGATTTTTAGGAGGGGTTACTTGCGGGGTTTCTTGAAATTCGGGGGGCTCGACCCCCGGTGTATCGAGATCTACATCATCTGTAAAGGAGGAGTCCCCTTCAAAGGGAACCTCATGACGTGTGCCTTCACTATCATAAGCATTATCTTCAATAGGAAATGATCCTGGATCTGCTTGTAGAAGGAGAGGGCATAGAGCCAGTACAAATTTATTCATAAGAGAAACGAGTATATAGTTTCTACAGAATAAGGTCTACTGGATGGCTTGGATGAGTAATCCTGCCAGGATGGGCCGATTGGAAGGAGCGCCACTTTTTAAGTCGTTTACCAGGATGTCAATGCTCTCTTCTTGGTGTACAAGTGCTAGCGTTTCATAGCACTCGATAAGAAGCTGAGAGTGCTCTTCTGGAGTTAGCTCAAGTGGACTTGCCAATTCTGTGGCGCGCAGTTCCCAAGGTAGCTGGGGTCGAAAGCGGATCAGCTCGGTCTGTTTTTTCAGCTGAATCCATTGCAGAACAGCTGTTTTGTAAACCTCTTTTTTTTCTTGTCTAAAGAGAGCTAAGTTACAATAGGCTCTTGTGAGAGGAGCGCCTGCTTTTTGCGATTCTTCTTTGAGCAGTTGTAATGCAGCATCGCTGCCCATTGTTTCGAGCAGATGGATGAGTTTGGGGACAAGATCTGTTTGACGACTTGTGAAAATCGTTCTGGCCAGCTGAAGGAAGGTGTCTTCCGGGAGTTCGATGCACTCTTGCAGCAGATGTTCTCTGATATTCAGAGCTAAGGTAGAAAGATCGTAGGGGCTATCTTTTTGGTGCTGTTTGATCGAAGGGATGACCTTCCATGCCATCAGAGAGTTTCCGGGAGAAAATTGGGGTTGAAATCCTAAGTCCTTAGAATCGCGAATGAGAAATTCGGGAAGAAATAGGGCTGCGATCGGATCTTTGCTTTTTAAAAGAGCCACAGTTGTATTGAATCGCACTTGGATGTCCGGATCGCTTAAGAAGGGGTGTAGTGCGGTATGAGGACCTGGCATCTCTCCGAGTAAACTGATGGCAAACAGATCTTTTGTGATTGCCGCACCTAGAATTTTTTCTCTCTCTTCTGCTCTGCCGAGGGAATAGAGAGCATAAAGGGCAGAGAGTTGGACGTGGCTGGCCTTAGATTGACTTAGATGGGTAAGATGAGGAATCGATTTTGAGTCTTTGAGAATCCCTAAGGCATAGGCACACGCTTCTTGTTCTGCGCAATTGAGGTGAGTTGCGACTTTTCGGATGTTGGGGAGCAGATCATCTCTTCTGAATCTTGCTGCGTTGAGGATGGCTTCAATTCTTGCATTGTCTAAGGGGTGGTCCATCATCTTTTTTAGAAGAGCCACTGCATCGTGTGTTCCTGAAAGTGCAAAAAGAGGCGCAAAGAAAAAGTGCATTTGCGGAGGAACTTTCATCATCAGGGACTCGATTTGTCCTGTGGCAGTCCTCGATTTCCTTAAAGCTAGTTGGTGCAGTGCTTCCATGCGTGTAAAAAAATAGTCCGATGACATCGCTTTTGTGAATAGTTCTTCGCAACGATCATCTTGCAGCTGTCCGAGGAACTGGATGGCGGCTACCTGTGTTTGGGGGTTTTGGCTTAAAATACCCGCTTCCAAAATATCAATCGATGCGTGAACGCCGGCCAAGTGGCATCCAAAAAGGCTTGTAAGTTGAGTTAGAGGATCCTGGCTTCTTGTTCCCTTTTCAAGTAAGGTCAGGGCCATCTGTTGGAGCAGTTCAAAGTCGTGCTTCTTTAATTGGGATTTATACTCTTGGTATAGAGAAAAAGCTTTTTCTATCTCCTGAGATTGGACAAGATATAGCATGTGTAGTCGGTTTACAGGGGGCTGTTCCGCTATAAGTGGAGAAGATATCAAGAATAATAAGAGAAAAAAAATGCGCATTTTTTATTTTAAATAGTGCCAAAGATCAATGCCTGCTTTGAGCAAAATCTGCTGCAGTGCATGGATTGGCAATCCCATCACATTGTAATAACACCCTTCAATTTTTTCTACCAGCAAACCTCCGGATCCTTGAATGGCATAGGCTCCAGCCTTGTCAAGGCAGGGGTCGTGTGCGTGATAGAGTTGAATCTGTTCATCCGAAAGGGTGTGCATTAAAATTTTTGTTTGCTCGCATTGTGTCGTGACTTGCTCGTTATAATATAGAGAAACAGCTGTGAAGACCTGATGCCATTTACCGCTGAGCGACTTGAGCATAAAAAAAGCCTCTTGCTTATCAAGAGGTTTGTTGAATATTTTCCCTTGAAAGAACACAACAGTATCTGCTGTAAGAATGGGATCGGTTGGGAACTGAAGCGAAAGGGCTTTTGCTTTGGCAATGGAAAGCTCTTTGGCGTATTCTGCAGGATCTTCTTTAAAAGAAATAGTGTCTTCATTAAATCCGGAGCTGACCTGGATAAACGGGAGTTTGAAAAGACTTAAGATTTCTTTACGTCGAGGGGATCCGGAACCTAGGATAAAAGGCATAACTAACGCTTCTTGTTGACTATCAGTCTTTCACGTGAAAATAATTTCTTTCAATTAAAATATTCTATACTCTTAATCTCTAAGCAATTCATTTTTTTTATTCTGTGTAATGTGGAATTTTTCTTGTTTTAAAACGATTTCGCAGATTAAAATAGTAGGCGTTCTTATAGAGACATTGCATTGCGATCGCAATGTTTAAAAGATGTAAACAAACCTTTTTTAAGGAGAGATACCATGAGAGTCCGGATGCCAAGCATGCCAAAAATTCAGGTTCCAGCAATCTTTGCTCGTAAACCTGAGCCAAAACCTGTAGCCTTAACGACAGTTCAAAAACTTGGACAGTTTTTTAAGAATTGCTGCTGCTTGCCTTGTTCCCTTTGCGGACGAGCTCAAGAAAAGGCTCCAGTTGTAAAGCTTACACTATCTCAAAAAATTTCTCAAAAAGCACTGTCAACACTTTCTGCTGGGAAAAATTTTGTTGTAGCTCATAAGAAAGCAGTTGGTGCTGCAGTGGTTGCTACAGCAGGTTATGTATATTTTGATGCAGTAAAGGGTGCTCTTATTAGCTTAGCCAATGAGTCAAGCAAAACTCTACTTGATCGAGCAACTGATATGACCAAGATGCTAGGTGGTCAAGCGTATGATGTGGTAGCAGATCATCCATATTCTGCCACTGGCATAGCTGTTGCGGTTCTTGCTTTGCCTGTTGTTTGCAGTAAGGTAAAACAAGCATTTACACAACCAAAAGCCCGCCACTGAGTATAGGCTTGAATCCAAGCTTAGTTCTGTATAGTGTTTTTTTGTGCACCGCGCTGTAATACACAGCGCGGTGTTTTTTTATGTTTAAGCGCAGATTTGTAAGTTGGTATATAGGTCCTCTCCACTACCGGACCTTAAATTCTGCCGTTTTATCTGCCCCAATGAAGGGGCAAGCAGAGATGCAGGATATGAACTTTGAAAGAGGTTCATCCAAGCAAATAGCCTGTGTGGAAATTATTTTATTTTTTCATTGTCTTGCTTTAAATTGCCGATTTTTTCTAAAACACTTGCACGTTTCAGTTGTATTAGTTGCATGGAAAAAGAAATCTTTTAGAGGAGATCATCCTATGTTGTTACGAGCCATTAATCCATTTTGTGGAAAAAACATTCCACCTGTTAACAACCCACCATCATTAGCAAACAGAGTGACGTGCCTTTGTTGCGGTGTTTTTGAATCAATGCGTAAATGTTTAGCATCCCTACCTCTTGTCGGACGCGTATTTGCACAGGTTCCGGTGGTAGTGGTAACACAGAAGCCTTCTATGAAAGACTCAGTATGTCGAGTGGCGCGCAATGCTATTCATGCTTCCACACAGTTTGTATGCGCTCATAAAAAAGCAATTGCATGTGGATTGGTTTTAACAGGGCTTGCTACAGCAAGTTATGCGATTGGCACAGATTCAATACAAGCCGCTGTAAAAAAGAGCTTAGATAGCTTGTCAACACTGTACTATGGGACACCCGAGGTAGAACAGGTAGGACTAGGTAACAGTATAAGCACTCCAATTGCTACTATCTTGGCATTGGGGAGTGTAGCCGCTGTAGGAGTAGGAGTTGTAAGTAAATGGCAAAGAGGCACCCCAAGATCAGGAGTACCCACCCCAACAGTAGGCATTGGATCAGGAGCACCGAGCACAATGGAAAGAAAGGGCAGCCAAGAATCAGTAGCAAGCGATAGATCAGGAGCATCGATCCCAACAGCAGGCAAGAGCTCTGTTGGCAACGATTTTGTTCCCCTCCATAGAGCTTCATCCCAAGAGGAGATTGACGCAAACCAAGGAGCAGTTACCTAAGAGATGGATTGTTATAAGTCATTGACAGTCCTGCTGAGTTTTGCGTTGGTTACGCGTATGTTAGTTTGATGTGGAGATTTGGTTCTATGACACTGTGCTACATTTTCAATAAGGTGTGGCACAGTGTTTTTTTTATGTTGCATCTTTTTTCTTCATTGCTGAGTATGCAATCTTGATCAGGGTATATCTAATGGATGAGTGTGCATCGCTATTACAAAAAGCGAGAAGAGCTTTTATTCCTGTAGGACCATCCCTTCTAGAATCTCAAGGAATAGGGTGGCAGCAAGATTGTTCTATTGAGTTACCTCTGAAAGATTCACTTCTAAAATCTACATTTCCCCATCTTGTGGATAGCCCCCTTGTGAAAGGGGTGAAAACTGAAGCATCTCTTCTATGCTCTTTAAAGGTAGGGGTGTTGTTTTCCGGCGGGCCGGCGCCGGGTGGGCATAATGTAATCGCAGGGCTCTATGATCGTTTGCAAGGTGGCGTGTTGCTCGGTTTTTTGGAAGGAGCCTCAGGGTTGATTAATGGGGCGTATCGGTTACTCGATGGAGAAGTTGTTGATCGGTATCGCAATACCGGAGGGTTTGATTTACTCGGGTCAAGTCGAGTCAAGATCGAGTCAGAGCAAGATCTTGATCTTGTGTTGCAGGGGCTAGAAAAATTAGAGTTGGATGGTCTGGTCGTTGTTGGGGGGGATGATTCGAATACAAATGCCGCAGTGATGGCCGAGCACTTTTTAAAAAGAGGGTCTCGTATAGTTGTTGTTGGAGTCCCTAAAACAATCGATGGGGACTTGAAAAATGAGGCGGTCGAGATCCCTTTTGGGTTTGATACAGCGTGCAAGGTGTATGCGGAACTTGTGGGAAATATTGCAAAAGATGCTCTGTCATCACGCAAATACTACCATTTCATTCGCCTCATGGGGCGCTCTGCTTCCCATATTGTTTTAGAGGCGGCTTTGCAGACACAGCCCAATTTGGCAATTATCTCGGAAGAAGTGGCTGATCAAAAGCATACTCTTTCTCATCTTGTAAAAGAGATTGCAGAGCTGATTGTAGAGAGGCATGCAGAGGGTAAATCGTATGGGGTCATTCTTGTTCCAGAGGGCATTATTGAAGCACTTGCCGATGTGCAGGGGCTTATCAGGGAACTGGGCTCTCTAGAAAATGGAGTGCAGAAGCGCTCTTTTCTTTCAAAGCCTTCTCTTAAGACACTTTCGATGATGCCGCAAGAAATTCAACAGCAGCTGCTTTTTTCTTCAGATCCCCATGGTAATGTGCCGGTATCAGCAATTTCTTCGGAGAAATTGCTCATAGATCTTGTAAAAGAAGAGTTAAAGGAAAGAAATGTTCCGTTTGCACCGATGCACCATTTTTTGGGTTATGAGGCAAGATGTGCGTTTCCTTCCTTTTTTGATAGTTGTTATGCGTATGCATTAGGAAAAGTTGCTTGTGCCCTCATTGAAGGGGGTAAGACCGGATACATGGCGTGTCTTCGGGGGCTTCACAGGTCACCTACGGCTTGGGAGGTCGGAGCCGTGCCTCTTGTGCGTCTTATGCACTTTGAAGAGAGAGGGGGAAAGAAAAAGCCTGTCATTGCCAAAGCGCTTGTCAAAATGGATGACCCCGCATTTATCGCTTTTTGCAAAAAAAGAGCCTCTTGGCGCTTAAATGACAACTATCGATCGGTGGGTCCTATGCAGTTTGCAGGAGATCCAGCCCTCGTCAACAGTATCCCTCAAACTATGGAAAAATAGCGATATTCGATTCTTTCGTTTTTCTTCTGCCCTATCACTTGCCAGCTTAAAGAAATAGCATGCGCATCCCAGGTGATTTGAGCTTGATAAGTGTCGCTCCCGCACAGGTGAGGGGTAATCGATGTCATCAGGTTGTCTTGTATGGCTACAAGATCGACAAGAAAGACAGGAGCGTGAAGACGTAGATGTTCTATAGAAATTGTTTCTTGTGCTCTATTCCATGTGAAGCGCAGTCTATTATGGAATGTTACAACTTGATCAGAGCCGCTGACCCAAGATCCGGTTTCTTGAAACACAACAACCGAGGGGCTTTCTTTTATCACAATGACATCTCCTTTTCCTTGCCATTGTTCGGATTCCCTATATACATGAAGGGTGAAGGACTTTACTCGGCCAAGTTTGTTCCACAAGTCAGAGACGGTATTTATAGAAGCCCCTTTACTTCGGCCTGCAGAAGAGCATAAGCTAAAAAGGGGTCGCGACAGTTTACTTTCACCATATTCCCTTTGATCAACACTTCAATATACCCTTTTGCAAATCCCTGCTTGAGCTCTTCTTTAGTAAAAGAGGGGTTTTGAACAATTGCTTCTGAATACTCTCTTGTCGTGTCGCCGGAATGATTCACTTCCATGTAATAAAGCGGCAGTTCACTCATCAAAGTACCGGTATCCGGGACAAGCATTCCAAGAAGCGAACAGACAGCGGCTTGATAGCCTGTTTCTTCCTTAAGTTCGCGGTGAGCCGCTTTTTCATCCGCTTCTCCTGCTTTTTTCTGCCCTCTTGGTAGCTCGATTTCCCAGCTTCTTGTTGCATGGCGGTAGTTGACATTGACAACGATCTTCTTTGTCGAAAGCACAGGGAGAATCACAATCCCGGGATGTCCATCTAAGCCGCTTTTCCACATCAGGCGATCATAGGTCCCATGAATCCCGGAAGGAAAAATGACAGCATCTCGAATCCACATCCAATAGTTGTCTTCAGCGACAATCCCGACTCGACTCCACTTTTCTGCTTCACTTTCGCTAAACCCTTTGGCAATGAGTCTAAGACGCGCTTGCGTTTGTACCTTTTGGATTTGCTCCGGATTGGTGACGATCTCAATTTCTGCTTGCTGCCATTTGCCGGGCGGCCCAAACACCTCTTGCTTGTTCTTGAGAAGCTCTAAATAGCGAGAAAGAGTTTCTTGTGGCTCCGCATAGCCTGCAGAACACAAGAAGATGCATCCAAGTAATCCGGCGATTTTCATATAAAACCTCATGGGCCAAGATTCTGCTTGCTTGTCAGATTTTCATCAAGAGAGAGGTGATTTAGTGTTTGTTTTTTATTTGTATTAAATAAAAAAACATATTTTTAATTGTGAAATTATTTAAATATGTTAATATTTATTTATGAGAAGGTGACATTGTTTAGGTCTTGGTAAGGGGACTAAAGAATGCTCTTCAAGGGCCACTATCTAACCTCTGAAAGAGGTGTTGTGACATCATTGTTTTCCCTTGAGAAATAGCCTTCTTTACTCCCCCCTTTCCTATGCGTGTTTTGCGATGGCAGACCCATAGAATTCAAAAGGGGGGGAGTTCTTTTTAATTCATTTATTATGAATGCTTTAATAGTTTGTTTTAAAAAATCATTTATTTATTATAATTAAGTTTATAGAATTTAGTTTAACAGAGGGTGATCTTGGGGGCGGCCCGATTACACTTTGTTAATAGAACTATCAATTGAGAGGAAGGGGTATGAAAGAAAAAAATTGGGACAAGAAAAAAGAACATCACAAAGAACAGCAATGGCCTCAAAAACCACAACATCCTTCTCCTGGAGGACAACCGGGATGCAATGAACAACATAAAAAACCTCACGGTCACGGCGGCTGCGGTTGCTAGTCTAAGTGTTTTCATTACACCTACTTCTTATCTGAAGTAGGTGTTTTTTTTCTTTTCAATATTTCCTCTCCTTGAAACAATGAACTCTCTACCATTAAGGGAGTTACTACCATGTTTGGAAAAATGTTAATGGGCGCTATGTGCGCGCTTTCTATATGTAATGCAATGCAAGAAGGAGAGAAGATGACAAAATGGACAGAACCCAAAAGCGCGATGGCATTCGACAATGCTAAAAGTTATACAGCAGTGATTCATACATCAAAAGGTGACGTTGTTTGCGAGCTCAATTACAAACAAGCACCTCTTTCCGTGACTAATTTTATTCGCCTTGCAGAAGGGGGATTTTATAACGGCTTGACATTTCACCGGGTTGTTCCTCGTTTTGTAGTACAAGGTGGGGATCCGGATCGTACAGGACGAGGAGGGCCCGGTTATACGCTCCCTGCAGAGATTGGATTATCCCATGATGCGGGCGCTTTGGCATGGGCAAGACTGCCCGATGCGGTTAACCCGGAAAAACGGTCTTCAGGCTCCCAGTTTTATATCACTCTTGAGAAGATTCCTTACTTAGATGGGGAGTACACTGTCTTTGGTCGGCTGCTATCTGGCATGGATATTGTGCAAAAAATTGAGCAAGGGGATGAAATTAAGTCGATTGAAATTAGATTAAACTAATTTTTTTTAAAAAAAATTCCTCCCTGCTAAAACGCCTTCACAATATGCTGTGGAGGCGTTTTTTTTGTGAGTTATTCTTTTTAAGAGGATTAAATTTTTATTTATATGTTTAAAAAAAATAATTATTCTTTTATATTTCAAATTATAGGAAGGCTTGCTATCACAGTTGTTAGAAGCAGAAATCCTATAAGTTGGAATTATAAGGAGAAATTGTTATGGCAAAGAAAGCTCGCAAAACTGTTCGTCGTACAAAAGCTAGAAAAACAAAAGCTAAAGCTAAAACAACTAGCCGCAGACGTAAACGATCAGCTTCCCGCAAGTAATTACGGGTTGTTTATTTTTAACCATTGTGTAAAATCAAAGATTTTATGCAATCGTAATCGAGCAGGGTTATCTTGCTCGATTTTTTTTTGTGCGGAGGTCGCAAATGCGAATGGGTGTCATAGGATGCGGGGCTATGGGAAGTGCCTTTGTAAAAGGGAGTTCCAAGGGCAATCAATGGCTATTATTTGATAAAAATCCTCATAAAGCTAAAGGCTTGGCTTCTTTAGTGCAAGGGCAGGTTATGGAAGATGTCGAGCGCCTTATACGCCGGGCTGATGTCATACTGCTTGCGATCAAACCCAAAGACTTTAAGGTGTTTGCGGAGAATGTGAGGCATCAAAACTTTAAGGGCAAAATCATTGTATCTCTTATGACAGGCGCCTCTGTTGCAAGGTGCCGGCAAGTGTTCATCGGGGCAGATATTGTGCGTCTTATGCCCAGTTTATCCGTTACCTGCAAGTTAGGGGTCATTGCAGTTGTAGAAGATAAAAAGATGCAGAAACAGACAAAGGAGTGGACTGAGCATTTTTTGAGCCCTTTAGGAAATGTAATCTGGATGCAAGAGGATAAGATAGATGCTTTTATCGCAGTTAGCGCATCCGGAATAGGTTTCATTTTTGCTCTTATGCAAGCGCTGTACGAAGGGAGCTTGGAGCTGGGATTTGATGCACAAAACTCACGGCAGCTTATCATAGACACAATTGAGGGAGCAATGGCTCTTGCAAGGCATTCTTCAAACTCTTTTAAACAGTTAAAAGAGCAAGTAGCTTCTCCTGGAGGAACAACCGAGGCGGGCTTGAACGTGATGCAAAAGGAAAACATTGCACAAGCACTTATTTCTACACTCCATGCTTGCCATGAAAGATCTGTCCAGATAACAAGAGAAATAGAGAGGGGTTTTTCATGAGCGCAGAACGTGCTGTTCGTCACAACGTCGATAGAGTCTTAGAGGTCTTTCAAGAGGTCAAAAAAAATCATGGGCATAAAGCTAAACGCTTTCGCACCTGGGTTGACAAAACAACAGGAGAGATCCAAATTGTTCCTGAAGGGAAGTCATTACAGGGTAAGCAGTGGCAAGAGGTTCGAGCTGTGATTGCTTATGACACCCATTCAGGCAGAGTCGCCTTTGAAGAAGAGGTCCCTGCAGTGCTCGATTTTGATCCCAAAGCTCTAAAAATATTCCAAGAGACTATTTATGCCCTCAAGCAGCTTGAAACGGTGGCTGCTTGCCGTGTACAACTGGCAGACTATTTGCTGATAAATCGGATCTGGAAACAAGCCGATCGCTTTTCTGCAGAAGAAGTGTTACTGGCCTGCCCAATTGGCACCTACCTTTTTAGAAAAGATGAATTCGCCCATATTTTAGAGGAAAAGCTGCAAAAAGAACAGGGACGCGAAATTTCCCTTTGGACAGTGACTGTCCTTCAAGCCAATCAGAAGTGTAGCGACTATACTCTTGTGCATCTGAAAGGAAAATGGTGGCAGGTGTATAACGATGATTTAAGTTTTGGAGAGGCTTGCTTTGCTTCTCTAGGATCTCTTTTAAGTCATTATAAGCAACTATTCCGCTACCCTCTGTACCGCATCTAATGCTTCTCTTACATCTTCAACAAAAGCAAAAGAGGTAAGCAGAGGATGCTTTTTGGGACCCCTCCATACAAGTGACAGGTTGGGGGCCCACCCTTTAGATTCCATCCATGCTTTCTTCATAAAAAATCTGACTCCAAACAGTGCAGTGCTAACAATAGAGAGAGCAAGAGGAATTAATCCAAAGGAATAAAAAGAAAAAAGAACGAGAGCTACAATGGCAAGAATGGTTGCTATGAGTCTTATAGTATGTAGAATCCCTCTTTTTACAAGTTGACAGTGGATGCGATCGATCAGTGTAAGAGCTTCTTTTTCAGCTTGCTGCTTTTGTTTGAAGTTTTTGCTCTCTAGTTGCTTTAAAAGAACCGGTAATTTCACATCGAGTAGGGTGGTCAATGTATTGCCAAGAGATGAACATAGCGTCTTTCTTTGAAAGCGGAGTTCTTCAGCTTTAAGAGCTATAAAATAGGCGGCTTGTTCAGAGGGGGCACTCGGATAACGCTTGCTTGCTCGCTTTACTAACGATTGTAAAATTTTAGGGTGGACATGAAAATAGTTCCATTCTAGGGCGTGGAGTTGTTCTTTTACGCATTGACGCTCGTTTTGAGGATATCGAATGCCAAGGTGTATACAGTGTCCTATTTTTCTTAAGATTTCCAGAGTCTCTAATGATAGAACGCCTAAACCTAGAAAGGGAATCATAGTTGAGATAAAGGCTGGAAGAGAGACATTTACATGAAAAGCTTTTCTTAACAGATGCGTTACACAAGAAAGTCCGTGAGTATGGGCTGTAAGTAGATTTAACGAGGATTCCGTAGAGGAAATGCACTTTGCAGCAAGCGCTGTGTTTTTATAAGGCATTAGGCTTTGAGCCGAGTTGATAACATGTGTTCCACTTTTGGAGACCTTAGAAGCGGATACAACGACCCCTCCTATATCCGGAATGAACTCAAGTACAGGGAGCACTGTGTTCAGAAAAATGTTCATGATACCATTTAATATTTAATGGTATTATTTTAACATTTTTCCCCTTTTATCATAAAATAATAAAATTATAACTATTGTTGTTAGGATGCTGAAAAATCCCGAAGGAAAAAGGGAGAAATTTTTTATGAATCTATAGGAAAAAAAAGAATCTAAGCAGAGTAAAAGCAAGCAAGTGGTGTAAAAGTAAATTTTTCCCTTGTCAATCATCAAAGAGAGCACGCTAACCAGGATACCTGACCCTACTCCCATGATTAAAGAGGGTAGGGAATGCCCTTTAAAAAAACCAATACACCCCCCAATGATGAGGAGAAAGGCGTACAATAGAGGAAAAATTTTTATAGTCATGACATTGGGTATAACATAAAACTCCTTTTTAGGGTACAATGTCAGTGTGGAGATATAATGGAAATAGCAAGAAAAATTTATGATTGGGCATCCCGCAAGGCCTACTCCCCAAGGGCGCCTTTGTGGCTTGCTTTTATCTTTGTTTTAGAGATGTTTGTCTTCTTGCCTATGGACGCTCTCCTCATCCTTTTTTGTATGCACAATCCTGAGCGGCGTAGAACCTATGCATTTGTATCTACAGCGACCTCCCTTGTTATCGGACTCATCGGGTACGGGGTGGGATACTGGCTCTGGGATTGTATCGGGGGATTTGTCACTCAGTATCTTGTATCTCCTGCATTTTTTGATCGATTGGTAGCTCATTATACGGAATACGAATATTTAGCTGTCTTTTTGGGAAGCTTATTGCCCATTCCCTTTAAAGCGATTACGATTTCAGGCGGTTTTTGTAAACTTCCTTTACTTGGGTTCGTTGTAGGAATGACTCTTGCAAGAGCTTTACGCTTTTTCTTTTTAGCAGAAATGATGCTCTATTGGAATGCCGCTGTGCGCAAGTTTATAGATCGCCATTTTAGCACCCTTGTTAGCGCATTTATTTTAAAAACAGTGTTAACTGTTGCCTTCTTTTGGGTCTTAGGAAAATGACTGAGCTCTTGACAACCTCTGAGCTGCCAAAGGCAGCCGCTCTTTTAAAGCAGGGCCATCTTGTGGCGTTTCCGACAGAAACGGTATATGGCCTTGGAGCCGCCCTTTGCCAAGAAGAGGCCATTTTACAGATCTATGCAGTCAAGGGGCGTCCCTCTGATAATCCATTGATTGTTCATGTAAGCGCAATTGAGCAAGTGGAGGCTATTGCTGTTTGTATCCCTTCTGCTTTTTATAAGTTAGCTACAGCATTTTGGCCAGGCCCTTTGACGGTTGTGTTGCCTAAGCACCCTTCCTTTTGCAGTGTTGCCACAGCCGGTCTTAATTCAGTGGCTGTTCGGATGCCTTCCTGTAAAGTGGCCCTCGAATTGATTAGTCAGGTAGGCTCTCCCGTTGTAGCCCCTTCTGCCAACTTGTCCGGAAAACCAAGCCCCACAGAGGCGGCTCATGTATTACAAGATCTTGAAGGAGAAATTGCAGCTGTTATAGATGGGGGACCTTCTCTTTTTGGCATAGAATCCACAGTTGTCTCCCTTTTAGAAGGGGCCGTGCAATTGCTCCGCCCAGGATCGATCCACAAGGAAGCCTTAGAAGAGGTGTTAGGTTGTAAAATCGAAGAATCGATAAGCACTCAGGCTTTAGCTCCCGGAATGAAATACCGCCATTACGCCCCCAAGTGTCCTGTATTTCTTGTAGAAACAGAAGAAGAGCTGCTCTTAACCGCTCGCTCCTTTCAACAGGCAATGATCCTATCAGGGAACCCTCACCCCCTTTCAGAGGCCACCCTTTATAGAACACTGCGATTGGCAGATGAAAAGGGGTGCGATGCGGTCATTGTGCTTTTAGATAAGGCCCTACTTTTACAGCCGGCCCTCATGAATCGGTTGAAAAAAGCCGAGTTTAGCGTTTAATTCTTCCCACTCTTTTTCAGCTACACTCTCCTGGATCAGCCCAACTCCTGTAAATAACTCCGCCCTATTTTCTTTGATAAGAGCAGAGCGAATAGCAACATAAAATGCCGAGCGTTCTTGGCTAATAACACCAAAAGGCGCCCCATACCATCCTCTGTCAAAAGGTTCCAAGCATTGGATAGCTGCAAGCGCTTTATCTTTAGGATAGCCTCCCAGGGCAGCTGTGGGGTGCAATAACCGGAATAGATCATCGATAAGCAAAGGCACTTTTAAAAAAGAGGTCATCTTATTGTAGAGGTGCTGCACCGATGGGGTCTTGATAATTTGATCTTCATTCCATGCGATTTTCGTTGCAAAAGGGCTTAAAGCCTCTTCTAGTCCTTGTTTGACAATTTTAAATTCTTTGAGATCTTTGTGGCTGGATAATAGCGCTTGTTCAAGTGTAAGATCTTCGCTTCTATCCCTCCCTCTTTTTCTTGTGCCGGCAACCGCTTCTACAGTCACTTTATCGCCCTCTTTTGCAAATAACAATTCAGGCGTGGCTCCAAGAAATGTTATTTCAGGGGTCGGTTGAAAAAGGAAAGTGGTGGTGAGTGAATTATCCATGCTTTTAAGTAGAGAAAAGGGGTTGAGTGGCTCTTTAAATTCACAGATTGTTTTTCTGGCAAGAACCACCTTTTCTAAAAAAGTGCAATTAGCCACCATCTGCTTCCATGAGGCAAAGTTGGGCAGATATTCTATGCCTATTAGAGAGGGGATAAGGTGAGGAATAGCCTCAACAGGTGCAGGTTCTTGGCCATAGAGTAAAACCGTTTCTTTTGCGTAGCAGCTCAACTCTAATATAGGGAGAAAAAAATAACTCCTTGGAAATTGTGCAAAAGAAGGGTCGTTTTTATGAGCTTGTGTAAAAGCCATGCCTCCATACACTCTGCCTTTTATATTAGAAGGAGGGTGTTGAAATGAGCAGGCAGCACCTGCAGCGGCTCTTATAGTAGAACTGCCCTTCTCTTTCCAGTAGACTTTAGGATATAACTTTTGTGAGGCTAGCCAATCGATCGGGTTCAGGTGGGGCACTATTTTTTCTTTATAGCACATCTTTTGTCCCTTCGTAGATTGTGACAACGCCTCCAAAGAGAGGGTGATTATCCACATCCACAAAGCCGACAGCTCGCAGTTTGCCGTTGAATCTTTCCCCTTGGGGAAATGTCTCCACAGTTTGATTGAGATAGCGGTACGCTTGTCTATGAGAAGAAATCCACCTGCCCATCCAAGGCATTGCGTAGCGCATATAGTATTTGTGGGCCAGGCGCAATAAGGGAGAAGAGGGGAGGGTGGCCTCCAAAATCAATACTTTACCATGGGGTTTAAGAACGCGCCGAAATTCTTTAAGGGTGGCCATTGTATCGGTGACATTGCGAATTCCAAAAGAGATTGTAACGCAGTCGATGGAGTTGTCTTCAAATGGCAGAGCTAAGGCACTAGCTACACGCAATTCCACTTTCGAGGCGTATGACTGAGAAGAGAGTTTCTCTTTTGCCCTTTTGAGCATTTCTTCTGATAAGTCAACTCCGGTAATCTTTTCAATACTAGCCCCTTTTTCCATAAGGGCAATGATCTGATCCGCTGTGCCTGTGGCACAATCCACAATGTGTAAATGAGAAGATTTTGGTAGAAAGCAAGCCATCTTCTTTCTCCAAAATTGATCGCACCCAAGCGTCATCACGCGATTGACTACATCGTAAGAAGAGGAAATTTCATCGAACATTTTCCATACTTCTTCTCTAGAAGGCTCTTTGAGAGTTTGCATGAGAAGTAGTATAATCAAAATGCAGCAATTAAGGGATAAAGAAAAATGACACTCCCCATCTGTTATTCTAAAGAAGCTCTGTGGTCGAATACCCCTCCAGAAATGATAAAAGCTCCTCTTGTGGAAAGGATTAAGGAAGTTGTCTTATTTGTGTTGTCGGTGGTTATTTTCCCAATGGGTATTTATCGCTGCCTTCATTCTGTGTATTCGTATTGGCTATTTCCCGCATGCTATAAAAATCGCAACGATGTTTTGCGGTTTGCAGAAAATTGGCCTCTAGACACTCTTATGATGAGAGATTTTCTGTTCTCTACTGTTATTTTGCAGAAACTCGCTAAGTTTCGTCTCTTCCAGAGGGTTGCGCGATTGTTTTTGGGAAGGGACCGTTCTTTAGATTCTTATTTTAGCATAGGAAGGATGGGGTTTTCGGGTCTTGATATATTATTTCTAAAAAATAGAAAAAAGTGTGATGCCATTTTACTTTACTGCTGCGGTGAACATGAACTTGCCGAAGGTAAGATTTATGATGTGGAATTGCGCTCTCTTGCTAAAAAAGTGAATGCTCATATCCTTCTTTTTAATTATCCCGGCTTTGGGGCGTCTCAAGGCTCAAAGGGCCGAAGTAATATGATTGCAGCCTATAGGAAGGTGCTGGGGCTAGCAGAAAAGCAGCTGGGAGCTAAATTAGTGATTAGTTACGGAGCTTCTATTGGAGCCTCTATTGCTCTTGAAGGATTAAATGGCTATAAGAGTAATATACGGCACGTGCTTGTGATGCGTTCTCCCTACATTTTTGGCGCTCTTTCCAGCTGGCTTGGATGGGGATGTAGTTATTTAAAAACCCTTCGCTCCCTTTCCTATCCCTATCTGCTTCTAGAAACAGCAGCAGTCCCTCTATATCAACCCGTGCAAAGACCTTCTCAGATCATCCCAGACCCTGCTCTAGAATACCCGGAGTATTCAGTAGCATACCGCTTGCTTGAGCGGGGAGGAGATTGTGTCCGAGGGGTTGTGGAAAGACAAGAAGAGCCCCTCTCTCAATCCCTTCATTCTCTTGCCTCTGAAATCAATAGAGCTCTCTAAAGGCTTAATTGCCGGGACGCCGCTTCCTGTCCGCTTCACTTAAGCACCTTTTGCGCAGGCGCAAAAAGTGGGGAGTGACTTCGACAAGTTCGTCGTCTTGCACAAAGTCGATCGCTTGTTCTAGCGTAAAGGTGCGCGGAGGTGTAAGTAAAATATTCTCATCGGAGCCGGATGCACGCACGTTGGTAAGCTGCTTGCCTTTTACAACGTTTACAACAAGATCATTATCCCGAGAGTTTTCTCCAACGATCATTCCCTCGTATACTTCATCGCCGGGATTTACAAAGAGAGTGCCTCTATCTTGCAATCCAAAGGAAGAGTAGGCAGTTGTTTTTCCGAGACTATTGGAGATTAGAACCCCATTTTGTCGACCTGGGATTTCTCCTTTATGAGCCCCGTAGGTTTCGAAGATAGAAGTCAGGATGCCAAGACCACGGGTGACAGTCAGGAATTGGTTGCGGTATCCCATCAGACCTCGAGTGGGAATAAGAAATTCAAGGGTCGTAATATTGTGTTCATTGGTGTTAAGCGAGCGCATCTCTCCCTTTCTTCGGGAAAGTTCCTCGATAACAGAGCCCGAATACTCCTGAGGCACTTCAATATGTACGCGCTCAAACGGCTCCTCTTTTCCAGAAGGAGAGTCTTTCATAATCACTTGAGGTTTTGAAATGCAAAATTCATACCCCTCCCGTCTCATGGCTTCGATAAGAACCGCCAGATGCAGCTCCCCTCGTCCACAGATGCGGATGGCATCATCGCGGAAACCTTCTTCGATTTTAAGAGAGATGTTGGCTTTTTTCTCTTGCATTAGCCTCTCGCGAATCTTATTCATGGTGACGTGTTTGCCATCTTTGCCAACAAATGGACCACTATTGACCATCATCTCAATGGATAGAGTGGGTTCAGCTAGTGTAATAGGGGGGAGTTGGACGACATGAGAAGGGTCGCATAAGCTGTCGCCGATCATGATGTCAGGAACGCCCGAAATATTGACAATGTCTCCGACACCTGCCGTTTCCATTTCTACTTTTTTAAGTCCGAGATACCCTTCAATTTTTTGTACTTTATGTTGGGAGGGATGGCCATTCTTGTCGACTCTTGTAATGATATCTCCTTTACGCACTTTACCTTCCAAGATTCTGCCGCATGCTTGTCTTCCCACAAAGTCATCATATCCCAAAGTGGCAGCTTGCATCAGAAAGGGAAGCTCGAGACTACCGGGAGGTGGGGGCACGGCCTTTGTAATCAGATCAAAAAGAGGACGCATATCGACTCTGGGGTCTTTGACGTCCATTACAGCAAAACCGGACAGACCAGAGGCATAACAGATAGGAAAATCAAGTTGCTCGTCTGTAGCGCCGAGCTCAACGAACAGGTCGAATGTCAAGTTTAGCGCGCGGTCCGGGTCGGCATGAGGGCGGTCGATTTTATTGACAACGACAATCGGCTTTAGACCGATTTTAAGCGCTTGCGAAAGAACAAAGCGGGTCTGCGGCATAGGACCCTCTTGCGCATCAATAAGGAGCAAAACGCAATTAACAAGTCCTAAGACGCGTTCTACTTCTCCAGAAAAGTCGGCGTGGCCGGGGGTGTCAATAATATTAATTTTGAAATCTTCAAAAAAGATACTGGTATGTTTTGCGAAAATTGTAATACCACGCTCTTTTTCTTGATCATAACTATCCATCATCCGCTCTTCTAACTTCTCGTTTTCGCGGAAGATATTCGATTGTTTAAGTAAACTATCAAGAAGGGTAGTTTTTCCATGGTCGATGTGGGCAATGATGGCAATATTACGAATTTTTTCCGGGCCGTATTCTTTCATGATTCTCTCTAAAATTTATTCAGCGGGATTCTACATGTAAAATGGATTAATATCCAATCATTTCGTTTGAAAATAAGGAGGATAAGGGGTATCCTGAGGTTGTCTTGTTGTAAGGGAATAACATGCATACGGAAAGGGGTGTAGAACACCAGTTAGAGGAAGAAACTCCCCCTGCTCTCCAGGGGTTAGATCTGTTGCATGAACAGCTTGAGAAAGCGTTCCATCAAGAGACATCGACTGTTAGTATTTCAGATCTTTTAAAGATCGTTCACGAGCATTCCCCTGTCGATTTAGCTTACGCTGCCTACCGTTTGCCTTCCTATGCCCGTCTGACTGTATATGAAGGATTGCGAAGTGTGCAGGAAAAAATTGATTTCTTGGTCAATACGGATAGTCGTACGCGAGTCATTCTGTTTCGTCAAATGGGAGATGCGGATTTAAAGATTGTTCTTGAGAATATGCCGCCAGATGACGCTGTATCTATTTTAGAAGATCTATCAGAGCGCCGCTTTAGACGCGTGCTTGAGCTTGTAGATCCTAAAAAAGCTTTGAAAATCAAGGAAATCGAAAAGCACGCTAGAAATACTGCGGGCCGATTGATGACAAATGAATTTTTTTCCTTTCCCTTGAATACCTCGATTGGGGAGGCAGCCCTTTTTATTCGCAATCACCCGGGGATTGATTTGACTCGTCAGATTTTTGTCGTTGATGTAGAGGGGGTCTTGCAGGGCTATGTTCCGGCCAGAAACTTGATTGTGAACCCTTCTAATTTTTCTTTGAGACAGGTAATGAAAGAGACAAATCAGTTCGTTCTTCCTGAGACTTCTCGAGAAGATGTGGCTGAGATATTTGAGCGTTACAAGTTAGCTGCTTTAGCAGTTGTTGATGAAGCAGGACGACTCCTTGGAGTCATTACCCATGAAGATGTGCTTGATGCTGTCGAAGATATCAATGATGAAAGAATTGCGAGCATGGCGGGAACGACTGAAAAGGTAAGTGAGCATGAGTCCCTTGTGAAGAAGTTTTTCCTAAGAGCTCCCTGGCTTGCGGTCACTTTGCTGGCAGGTCTTGCGAATGTAATGGTGATGTCTTCTTTTGAAGGACATGCCGGAGGAGTCCTTCTTTTTGCCATGTTTTTTGTGCCGCTAATTACGGGGATGTCCGGCAATATTGGAATTCAGTGTAGTACGGTTCTTGTCAGAGGGATTGCACTCGGTCTTGTTTCCAAAGGAAATCGACGTGAAACGATGTGGAAAGAGATGTTTGTTGGGCTGACCACAGGTACAGTATTTGGTCTGATAGCCGGATTTGTTGTGTACGGGTTTGATTTTTTGGGACTGGCCCATTTAGGGATTAGAGCCTCTGCTGTGGGGACTATCGTAGGTGTAGGATTAACCGGTGCTTGTCTTGCAGGTACGCTGCTTGGAGTTTTATCGCCTCTGTTTTTCATGAGAATGGGTGTTGACCCGGCGGTTGCTTCAGGACCCATTGTAACAGCATGTAATGACTTTGTCTCTATGTCGATCTATTTCCTGATTGCGATGGGACTTGGAGCACTGTTGATTTGATTTCGTAAAAGGCATATATGAGACAAGAATCGACGAATAAACAGTTGAAAGTGTTGTTGCCAAAAGTGCTCTCACAAATTGGCGCTTTGCAAAAAGAAAGGCCCGATCTCATTGTCGCTGCATGGCAAGAGATTGTAGGAGAGCGAGTGGCCTCTATGACACAGGCTGTGGGTTTTGAAAGGGGGATCTTGGCAGTAAAGGTCAAGAATTCCACTTTGTATAGTATCTTGTCGGGAGCGGAAAGGGGGAAATTGTTGAAATTATTGAGAGGCAGATTTCCTGCGGTAGAGATAAAAAACATCCATTTTAAGCTAGGTTAATAAGGATATGACTACAATGACCAAAGAGAAAGAATACGACGCAAGTTCGATTACCGTTCTTGAAGGTTTGCAAGCGGTTCGAGAGCGCCCGGGGATGTACATTGGGGATACGCATTCCAATGGTTTGCATCAGCTCGTGTATGAAGTTGTTGACAATAGCGTTGATGAGGCACTTGCCGGTCATTGTACAGAGGTTTCTGTTGTCCTGAACGCCGATGGTTCTGTAACAATTGCCGATGATGGAAGAGGAATTCCTGTCGGACGGCATGATAAAGAGTCGCAAAAACAGGGACGCGATGTTTCTGCTCTAGAAGTTGTGATGACGATTCTGCATGCAGGGGGCAAGTTCGACAAGAATACGTATAAGGTGTCCGGTGGATTGCATGGGGTGGGAGTGTCTTGTGTTAACGCACTCTCAAAATTGCTTGTTGTCCAGGTTTTCCAAGGTGGAAAAATTTATGAAATGGAATTTTCTCGCGGTAAGCCGTCTAAACTTCTCAAAGTGGTAGGAGAGACAACGCGGCATGGAACGACTGTGACTTTCCTCCCCGATGACACTCTGTTTTCTGTCACGCGGTTTGAGTACGACATTTTACTTAAGCGACTCAGGGAACTTGCCTTTTTGAATCGGAACCTGAAAATCCGCTTTGCGGATGCGAGGGAACTTGGAGTCAATGAAGTGACTTTTTGTTATGAGGGAGGCGTGCGCTCCTTTGTCGAATACCTCAATGAGAATAAAGTCCCTCTTTTCCAAAAGCCGATTTATATCCAAGGCTCAAAAGAGATGTCGGATGGGGTGCTTGAGTTCGAAGTGGCCATGCAGTGGAATGACACCTATACTGAGAATTTACACTCTTATGTAAATAACATCTCAACTCGGCAAGGGGGATCTCATGTAACAGGATTTAGCACAGCGCTGACACGCGTGCTCAACCAGTACATTAAGAGCCACAACATGCTAAAAAGCGATAAGATGGCAGTGTCCGGTGATGACATGAGAGAGGGATTGACCGCAGTCATTTCCGCAAAAGTTCCCAATCCTCAATTTGAAGGGCAAACTAAGCAGCGCTTAGGAAATAGTGAAGTTGCATCGATTGTTCAGCAAATTGTAGGAGAAGAATTAACTACTTTCTTAGAAGAAAATCCGGTGATTTCTCGATCGATTGTCGATAAGGCCATTCTGGCAGCTCAAGCCAGGGAAGCTGCGAGAAAAGCGCGCGAATTGACGCTTCGAAAAACAGCTCTTGATAGTGCGCGTCTTCCTGGAAAATTAACTGACTGTCAAGAAAGAGATCCTGCGCTTTGTGAAATTTACATTGTAGAAGGGGATTCTGCGGGTGGATCTGCAAAGGCTGGCAGGGATCGCAGATTCCAAGCGATTTTGCCGATTCGCGGTAAGATTTTAAACGTAGAGAAAGCGCGGCTCGAAAAGATTTTGCAAAACCAAGAGGTCGGAGCGATGATCGCAGCCTTTGGTTGTGGGATTGGTCAGGATAATTTCAACTTAGAAAAGCTCCGCTATCACAAGATTATCATCATGACGGATGCTGATGTTGACGGCTCTCATATTCGTACGTTATTACTTACTTTCTTTTATCGCCATATGCCGGCGCTAATTGAAAACAACTTTATCTATATTGCACGTCCTCCTCTTTATAAGGTCACGCGTAAAAAGGTGAGCCGTTATATTCACAGTGAAAAAGAGATGGATGAATACCTAATGGATTTGGGACTCAATGATGTCAAGATACAGCTAATGGGTCAGTCCGATCCTTTGGACAAAGATGCTGTAGGTCAGATGCTCAAATGCATTCGCGACTTAGAGCAGCTGATTGTGTCGGTTGAAAGAAAGGGTGTGCCGTTTAGAGAGTTTGCAGGTGCCAAAGATGAGCAGGGAAGATTGCCTCGCTTTCAGGTGAAAATGGGCGATTCCCTTCGCTTTGTCTTTTCCGAAGAGGAATTTGCAAAACTTAAAGCGGAGCATGAAGAGATTCAGCGGCAGATCCATATAGATACTTTGGCGTCAATTCCCGAATCTGAACAGACAGAAGAGATGAAAATCTTTAAGGCAAAGGGGCTCTCATTTGTCGAGCTCTACGAAGAGCAAGTGATCCAGCAATTACGTGAGCGTTTGAGTGACTATGGTTTTGCGCTGGATCAGTACATGGTAGCAGATGGAAAACTGTACGACATTGTAGATGATGAGGGAAGATCTACTGCCGTGTATACTTTGAAAGAAGGGATTGAACTTTTGCGCAACAATGGACGCAAAGGAATTGAAGTGCAGAGATACAAGGGTCTAGGAGAGATGAACGCTGATCAGCTTTGGGAGACTACAATGGATCCGGAAAAACGCACATTGTTACAGGTCACAATTCCCGACGCCATTGCTGCCGATCATATGTTCACGATGCTGATGGGAGATGAGGTGCCACCGCGCCGCAGCTTCATTGAGCAGCATGCCTTATCTGTGAAAAATTTAGATATTTAAGAGGAGCATTAGATGTCTTATACAGAAAATGAAATCATCGTTCCTCGCAATGTGGAAGAAGAAGTCAAAGAGAGCTATTTACGCTACTCGATGTCAGTTATTATTTCTCGAGCGCTTCCCGATGTAAGAGATGGCTTGAAACCTTCGCAGCGCCGTATTTTGTATGCGATGCGTCAATTGAATTTAACGCCAGGGGCCAAGCATAGAAAGTGTGCCAAGATTTCAGGTGACACGTCAGGGGATTACCACCCTCATGGAGAGTCGGTGATTTACCCAACCCTTGTCCGTATGGCACAAGGATGGGCGATGCGCTATCCTCTGATCGATGGGCAAGGAAACTTCGGTTCTGTCGATGGTGACCCTCCAGCTGCGATGCGTTATACAGAAGCGCGTCTGACGCACTCTTCGATTGCTCTTATGGAAGATTTGGAAAAAGAGACGGTAGAACTTGTCCCAAACTACGATGAAACAAGGACAGAGCCGACCGTTTTTCCAGCTAAATTCCCCAACCTTCTTGCTAATGGTTCCACAGGGATTGCGGTTGGAATGGCAACAAATATTCCCCCTCATAATTTAGGCGAGCTTATTGCAGCAACGCTTATGTTGATTGACGAGCCGCAGACAACGATTGATGAGCTGATGCAAGTCATGCCAGCGCCCGATTTTCCAACGGGTGGAATCATCTGTGGGTATCGTGGGATTAAAGAGGCGTACCATACAGGACGCGGCAAAGTGATTTTACGGGGCGTTATCCATGTCGAAGAGCAAGATGACAGATCCCGTCTTGTGGTCGATGAGATCCCCTATAACGTCAATAAGGGAGAGCTTGTCAAAAAGATTGCAGATCTTGTCAATGAGAAGACAATACCCGGCATTTCCGATATGCGAGATGAGTCTGACAAGCAAGGGATGCGGATTGTCATCGAACTCAAACGGGGCGAAATCCCCGATGTGACGATCAATCAGTTATTCAAGTTCACAGACTTGCAGGTGACATTTGGTTGTAACATGCTGGCACTCGATAAGGGGTTGCCGCGGACAATGAATATCAAGCAGATGATTGCGGCTTGGATAGAGCATCGTATCGATGTGATCAGGAAAAGAACCCGGTTTGAGCTCCACAAAGCCCAGCAGCGAGCTCATGTGTTGGAAGGGTATCTCAAAGCGCTCGATCATCTTGATGCTATTGTCAAGCTGATCCGTGCTTCTTCGAATAAGGACGCAGCTAAAGCTGAACTTGTAGCTGTCTACGAGATGAGCGATAGGCAAGCAGGAGCGGTTCTCGAGCTTCGACTCTATCAGTTAACAGGACTTGAAAGAGAGAAGATCGAAAACGAATATAACGACCTGCTTGCAAAGATTGCCCATTACCAGGCGATTTTAGCCTCAGAGACGCTTGTGCGCAGTGTCATCAAGGACGAGTTACAGGAATTAAAAAAACATCATGGCTCAGATCGCAGGACAAAAGTGATTGCAGCAGAAGGGGAGTTTAATATTGAGGATTTAATTCCCGATGTCCCAGTGCTGATCACTATCTCTGAAGATGATTATATCAAGAGAATGCCGGTTGACACCTTCCGCGAGCAAAGAAGAGGAGGGCAGGGAGTAGTTGGCTTGGAAACAAAGAAAGAGACCGATGTTCTCAAGGATCTTTACGCATGTACAGCGCATGATTATCTTCTTATCTTTACAACTCTTGGAAGATGCTATTGGCTCAAGGCTTGGGAGATCCCTGAAGGCAGTCGCAGATCAAAGGGCAAAGCGCTGATTAACTTGCTAGAAGACATTCGGGGAGAAGAAAAGATTGCAACCGTGCTCTGTGTCAAGAATTTTGAAGATCAAAATGCTTACATTTTACTTGCGACACGGCAGGGTGTTGTGAAGAAAACAGCGCTTACAGAGTTCAGCTCGCCTAGAAGAAAAGGGGTGTATGCGATCAATATCGATGAAGGGGATGCTGTGATTGCTGCGCGTCTTACAAAAGATGCCCAAGAAATCATGCTATTTACCAAAAATGGGATGGCAGTGCGTTTCGATCAAGACCAGGTGCGTCCTGTAGGAAGGGTTGCTCGCGGGGTGCGTGGTGTTTTACTTCGTGATGAAAGGGATGCTGTTGTCTCTTGTGAAGTTGTAGCCTCAGAGAGTGAAACGTTGCTTATCGTTTGTGAAAAAGGGTATGGCAAGCGCTCTATTGTAGAAGAGTTCCGCAAGACAAACCGAGGCGGAGTCGGTGTGCGATCGATCATCACCTCCGACCGTAACGGGTATGTTGTAGGAGCGCTTGCGATCAAAGATACAGAAGGCGTTGTCATGATGTCTAACCAAGGGCAAACTCTTCGTATCAATATGAAAGATGTACGTGTGATGGGCAGATCCACTCAAGGGGTGCGTCTTGTGGCGCTGCATGCAGGGGATTACCTTGTAGGCTTGCAGAAGATCGAAGGGGTGGATGCATCAGTTGCAATGCCTCTACCACCGCAAGAGGAGTCACTCCAAGAGGAGCCGCCACTTGAGTAGACAGGGTGTGTTTATCACATTTGAAGGAGGGGAAGGGGCTGGCAAGACAACGCTGATTGACAGCCTCTCCTCTTACCTAGAGGAGCTAGGAATTTCTTTTCTTAAGACACGGGCTCCCGGTGGGACTGAGCTTGGGAAACAGATTCGGCATCTTTTGCTCCACTCTGATCATGCTAAGTTAGATGCAAGAGCAGAGTTGCTGCTTTTTTTGGCAGACAGAGCGCAGCATGTGCAACAGGTGATTTTACCGGCATTGCAAGAAGGAAAAGTGGTTCTTTGCGACCGATTTAACGACTCTACAATTGCCTATCAAGGGGTTGCCAGAGGGTTATCGCAAGAAGTTGTAGCCAAACAGTGTGCCTTTGCTTGTTTTGACCTGCAGCCGGATCTAACCTTTTACTTGGATTTAGACCCGAAAGTGGGATTTTCTAGGACGGCTGCAAGAGGCAAAGACCGGATCGAGTCGGAGCAGCACATCTTCCATGAAAATATTCGCAAAGCATTTCAGATGCTGGCTGAGCAGTTTCCACAAAGGATTGTGACTTTGGATGCTTCCGGAGAACAGACGCAAGTATTTAGCCATGCTAAAGAGAAATTAGATGCCTTTTTCCTCACTCATCGGTAACTCAGGTGCCAAGCACACTCTAACGCAGATGGTAGAGCAAAAAACGCTCCCTAATACGTTACTTTTTTATGGGCAAGAGGGGGTAGGAAAATATACAGCAGCCACTCTTTTAGCGCGCCACTTGTTAGGACCTAAAACTTCCCATCCAGATCTCTATGTTTTACAGCCGACAGGAAAAGCGCATGTCCATCCGATTGAATCCATTCGAAGGCTTATCCAAGAGGCAGCGCTGCCTCCCTTTGAAGCTTCTCACAAGGTCTTTATTATCGATGAAGCAGAAAAGATGCCAGCCTCTAGTAGCAATGCGCTTCTCAAAATCCTAGAAGAGCCTTTTTCTCACACGCTATTTATCCTTATCACAGCCGATAAGGAATCGATGCTTCCTACTTTGCTTTCCAGATGTTGTAAAATACCCTTTTTTCCTATTTCTCAAAAACAGATCGAAGAGTGGCTAGTCAAGCAAAAAGATGTAAAAGAATCTGATGTGCGTAAAATGGCTTTTCTTTCTCGAGGTTCTCTGGGAAAAGCTGAGACGCTTTTAAAACAAAAAACTCCACCTTGGAAAGAGGATCTTGTTTCTTTCCTTATGTTGCACCCTATCCAAGAATACCCTCAACTTGTACAAATAGCCTCGAGGCTCGAAACCTATTTTCCTTCCGAACCGACAACGCCCTGGGAGTTGCCTGACGCTCTTTTTCATGATATTGCTATGTGGTACCGCGATCTACACCTTTTGAAAGAAGGTGGTGGAACAGAGTATCTCTATCATCTTGATTATCTGCATCAGCTGAAATTAGCTCTTTCTTATCCCTTACCCACTTTGGAAAAAATTCTTGATGGAATAGCTCGTCTGCGTTTGGGGAGCGCCAGGTCTATGCATTTAAGGCACTTGCTAGAAAGTTTTTTGTGTAAGAATCTATGCGAATAATTTTTTCGCAGGTGTTCTTCCTCCCTCTTCTTCAGACTTGTTCTTAAGATTGCAATTATTTAATTGAAAAAATTGAGTTATTTTGTCTTTAATTGTAATATTTCTATTCTTTTTAAAGAAAGGGGGTGTTGCTTGTCTATTTCAAATAGTGTTCGTTTTAACCATTTTTGTTTCACTAGTTTTGGCTCTTCTAATTCTATTGCTGGGACGATCTGTAATGTGGCTTATGATGTGTTTGTAAAAAACGTGTATGAGTTAACGATTGGGAATGCAAAACGTATTTTGTTTACACCAGCGCCATTTGTAGAAAAAATCAAAGGAAGTGCCATTTTTCTATTTGGGGTGTGTTATTCCTTCACGCTGTATGGAGCTAGTGTCTATTGTACCGGGCAGTTTTTAACCGGACTTGGAAGTCGAGTTTCTCTTCTCTACTTACCAAAAATAGGTAGTGCAGTTGCGGCGGTGGGTGAGAAGCTTTTTTTAGCCGGTGCAGTACCCCTTTATGGAATTTGTTATGCTTTGCCCAAGAAAATCATCGACCACTTTCCGGATATCTTCCATTTCGTAGCAAAACAAACCGCTAGAGTTGCGCAATCTACAATTGATTATATTATTATCCCTTTGTGGAACCATCTTATTTCTCCTGTAATGAAATTGATTTTTAAAACGATCCGTATCATAGCTGAAATAGCAGAGCCTGTTGTTGACAAGTTGGTTGACATTTCAAGCTGGTTATTTAAAATTTTCTTCAGAAATGTTGTAAGACCCATTTGGACGTATGTAACTGTTCCTGTATGTAAGTTAACCTATAGAGTAATCCTGGTTACCAAAAAGACAGCGGATGTTTTATTTGATAAAGTAGAAAAAGTGGTAGTCTGGGCTTTGAAGACAATCATTTGGCCCTCTATTCAGCTGGTAGCCAGAATCAGTCTAAAAATCGAAAGAGCCTTGGAAGGTGTCATTTTACCGGTGATAAGATCAGTCCATGCCGTCTTTATGTATGGTATGGATATTTTAGGGAGAATGGGCACTAATCTAGGGGCAAAGATCGCAGTTTGTGCGCAGTATGTTTTTGCAACTTGTATCGTTCCTGTTGCCCAAGTAGTTTCCCGGGGATTTGCAGCTGTTGCAGAAAAGACATATAGCGCATCCTCTGCGATCTTAACTGGCATTGACACTGTGTGGAAAAACACATCGGCTTTCTTTTAAGGTCTATTTTTTTACATAGCGAGGATATGTGGGGATCCACATCTTGGCCTTAATTTTGGCAGCAAGCTCTTCGGGAGAACAGGCCGGCGCAAGACCTGCTTGGATTGCTTCTTTGCCAACAGCCAAGGCAATTTCATAGGAGATTGTACGGATGTCGGAAAAGGGAGGCAAAAGGTTGGCTGTGGGATCTTTACAGGAAGGAGAGAGGTTGGCAATGGTTTGGGCGGCCACCATAAACATTCGGTCTGTAACGCGCTGGGCACAAGAAGCAATTAGTCCAAGGCCTATGCCGGGAAAGATGTAGGCATTGTTTGTCTGGTCTACTCTAAAAGTTTTGCCATTACGCAGCAGATTAGGAAAGGGGCTACCGGTCCCAATAATTGCCTTGTTGTTTGACCACAGCATCAGATCTGCAGGGGCAGCCTCTGAGCGGGATGTAGGATTAGATAGAGGCAAGATAATCGGTCGGCCGACATATTTTGACATAGTACGGACGATCTCTTCTGTAAAAATGCCGGGTTGCCCAGAGACTCCGATAAGAACTGTTGGATGCAGATTTTCTACTGTTTCTTTAAAAGAGATGGAGGCAGAGGAGTTAGGCTTCCAAGGAAGCAAAGAAGCTTTGTGTGCAAACGGCTTTTGGAAAGGGTGCAAATCAGACATAGAGTCCAAAAGTAATCCGTTTCTATCGATGATATACATCCGTTTCTTTGCCTCATCGGCAGTCAAACCGTCATCGATCATTGCCTGCACAAGTAAGTTGGCAATCCCGCAGCCGGCAGATCCCCCGCCGACAATCACAATTTTCTGGTCTTTCGGCGCTGTTTTATTCGCTTTAAAAGCGGCCAGACACACACCTGTTGCAATGGCTGCCGTCCCTTGGATGTCGTCGTTAAAGGTACAGAGCTGATCGCGATATTTTGCTAAAATGGGGGCGGCATTGGGTTGTGCAAAGTCTTCCCATTGCAGCAAGATGTGGGGGAACTTTTTCTTTACAGCTGTTACAAATTGGTCAATGAAGTCGTCATACGCTTTACCTCGGATTCTCTCATGGCGCCAACCGATGTAGAGAGGTTGTTTGATCCTCTCTAAGTTGTCTGTACCCGTATCAAGTAAGATGGGCAGTGTCGTAGCGGGGTGGATGCCGGCACACGCAGTATAAAGAGAGAGTTTTCCAATCGGAATACCCATACCACCTGCACCTTGGTCGCCAAGACCCAAAATCCTTTCCCCATCCGATACGACAATGACTTCTGCTTTGGCATACCTAGGGCTATTTAAGATTTTATCGATTTTGTCTCGATTCGGGTAAGAGATAAATAGGCCTCGAGGTCTTCTGTAGATTTTTCCAAAATGGATACACCCTTCTCCTACAACAGGCGTATAGATGTAGGGCATGATCTCTTCGATATGTTTGGAGATAAGATAGTAAAATAGGGTTTCATTTGAATCCTGCAGATCGCGCAAGTAGATATATTTATCCAGATCTGAAGATTTGCTCTTAAAAACAGTATAAGAGCGCAGCGCTTGCTCATCGATCGTTGCAATATAGGGAGGCAGCAACCCATGCAGGTTAAATAGGTCTCTTTCCTCTTCTGAAAATGCCATTCCCTTGTTAAGCAAGGGGTTGTAAAGAAGTTCGTAGTCTGATGCGCTGACTTCAATAGAGGGGGGATTCATTCTTTTAGTGTCCATTTTTTCTTTTTAAAGAGGTGGATCCATAAAGGAAAAGCGCACATCACAAAGAGGCCGCCAGCTAATATGAGTACATAAATAGTTGTGTTGCCCACCTTTAGATTTGTAGGAGGCACAAAACTGAGCAAGATGGCAAATACGGAAGCCAGAATTCCCATGCAAGTCAGTACCCACATCCCTTTTCTTTTGAAAGGAACCGAGTAGGGTCTTTCTATCCCCGGTCTTTTATATCGAAGAACAAGGGCCGAGATAAACATCAGAATATACATCACAAGATAGCTTTGAGCAGAAAGAGCGGTAAGCATCCAAAAGCCACTACTGATACGAGGGGCATAGAGGAATACTAATGAGGCAATAGATACTAGGATGGCCTGAAAAAGAAGAAGGTTTGTTGGGACCCCTTGAGCATTGCGCTTTTGTAGAATGGGAGGCAGGTTGCCATGGTAGGCTGTGGCAAATAGTCCGCGGACAGGACCGATGATCCATGAGTTGATCTCGGCAACTGCCCCAACAATCATTAAAAAAGCCATGATAGGAACAAGCCACAGCAAACCATACTGTTTTAAAAAGATTGTAAAAGCATCCATTACTCCTTGCACAAGGCTGATATCTGTTTTAGGGACAACCACTGCAATAGAAAGGGATCCTAGCATAAAGAGCGCAAAAGTGATGACCGCTGCAAGTAATATGGCTCGAGGGTAGTTTTTTTTTGGGTTTTGCACATTATTAGCGTAGCCGGCAGTCACTTCTAATCCTGCAAAAGCCAAAAATAGCCCGGCAAGAAAGACAAGATTTCCAATCTCTGTAAAAGAGGGCACAAGAGCATCGAGTGTAAGAGGTATTTGAATAGTAAACCCTTTAGAGACCCAATGGACCCCAAGAAAGATAATAAAAAGACCGGGGAGGATGGTTCCGAGGATCACCCCTGCAGTACTAAACCAAGAGGATGTTTTGATCCCAAGATAGTTAAGAAGGGTCATCCCCCAAAATCCGCCTAAGATAATTGTCAAAACAAACGGTTTATTAGAACTCAGAGAGGGTGACAGTAAATAAGTAGAGGTAACAGCGACAAATGATAAAATCGCAGGATACCAAGCGACGTTGTGAACCCATTGTACCCAGATCGCAACAAAACCCCACTTGTCGCCAAGCGCTTCTCTGACCCAAACATAAATACCCCCTTCTTTGGGCCACGCTGTTGCAAGTTCTGCGGCTACAAGGGCGCAAGGCACAAGAAAGAAGAGCGCAACAAGAACGAAAAAGAAAATAGCGCTCAACCCAAACTCAGCCACAAGAGGCAAATTGCGGAGGCTTGCCATGATAGAAACATTCAACATGGCGAGCATAAAAACGTTTAAGACGCGTCTTGGTTTTAACATGTTTACAATACTTTCATAATTTGTTTTGAGGGTCTATCTGTTGTTTTAAATGTCTTTTTCTTGGATTTTTTCATAGGTTTTTTTTCTTGACCGACTTCCCAAGGAAAGGGGTGTTTGGGAGGGGGGACATTTGCGTTGGCATCCGGAAGGGTGGCAAGTGCTCCTACTAGAGCTCCCGCAAAAGCACCGGCTGTTCCGCCGACAGCCCCTGATACAATGTTGTGTTGCCAGGCAAGCAAAAGAGCGACCTTTGCAGTCGCTTTTCCTGTGTCAATACGGACATCATCCATCTTTCCTTTCATGGGGATGATGAGCACATAATTTTCCGGAAGCTTCGTGATTCCAAAGGCTTTACTTAGAGCTTGGGCCGTAAGACCGAGTGTCATATCTACCCAATCTTTGACAAAATCAACAGAACCAAACAGACACAAGTCAAACGTATTAGCAACAAGAAATTCTGTCCTCTCTATTTTGGCAACTCCTCCTTGTATAGAGAAATCAATCGGTGCAAACCATAAGTGCAGGTCTTTATCTTGAGAAGAAGATTTGAGAAGAGAGAGAGCAGTATTGACATTCCCTTCATTTTTGCAGACGACTTTGCCAAGTTCTATGCGCGCTTTGGGAACCACAATTTTATCTTCGGCAAAAGGGTAGATAGGCAATGAGACTCCTTGTACAGGGATATCTAAGGTCACAGGATTTTGTGTGTAAATGGCAGAGAGGTTCAAGGGATTCACTTCCCCTAAAAGGAAAGAGGACGCCTTTTCTGTAAGAGAGAGCTGAGCGTGAAGCGGAGCCTCTAAAGTTAAAGTACCATCATTCAGTCGACCCTTCATTTCAATCTCTGCTTGAGGTGAGTGAAAAAGAGAAGAGATAGAACCGTTTAAGTTCTCCAGCTCTGCATCTATAGCCACATGGACAGAAGGGCCGCATAAGGAAGAGAAAGGTGTTTTTTTCGATCCTAGACTTGCACTAAAAAAGTCCAGAATCTCCGAAGGAAACTGCTTGGCATGAATTTTAAGCGTTGTATGGGTTTGTTTCCAATCGAATGTATTATCAAGAGGAGTCATATCAAAGGAGGCATTGAAGGTTCCCTCTTTTTGCGCTGTGACCACAGCATCAGCTGAAAATTGTAGAGTAGAGGCGCCCTGCTCCTTGATAAGCGTCATCTTGAGTTCCGGGAGTGTCATCGTGTCATTTGCATTCTGGACTTGAAGCGCTTTCATAGAAAAATGACATAAGATTTCAAGTGGTGCCCAGGCTCCGCTTAAAGAAAAGATCCTTTGGTTCAGTGTTTCAATTTTTGTGGGTACTTGCACAGGTAGGATGCATTTAGAGAGAAGGAGTGTGATGGGAATATTTTGTATCGGTACAGACGAAGTTACATTTGTCAAATAGCGATAAGCATCGGGAGTAAATGTCCATTGCAGTGTTGTTGGAGTTTTTAAGACAAACCCCTTTTCACTCATCTCCCAGCTTGTATTCCCCTTGAAGTGTTGAGAAGAGAAGTTGATATTAAAATGACCCTCTTTGGGTAAGCTATAAAAGTTAAGATCTGCATCGAAGCTTGTGCCAATCATGGCAGGGATAGCCGGCATGCCGCAGAGTACCGAAAGAAATGTGGAGGAAAACTTCTGGAATAATAGCCCCCCTTCAACCTTCGCTTGTTCAAAAGAGAGGGTTTTTTTGTCTTCCGCTAAGGGGAAACACCCAATTTGTCCTGTGATCGACGAGTTGGGCTGCCCTTGGATTTCTGAGTGTAGACGCATATCGATTTTTCCCATCGCCTCATTCCATTGAAAGTAGGCCTTACTATTTTGGAGAGTGATATGTTGAGATTCTGTTTCTAGAGGGATGCTGGGGATAGAAATTTGTCCTTTGAGACCATCGAAGGATAGATTGGCAAGAGGGATTGCAATGGGATCAATGGAAACTTTGATAGGGCATGGGGCGCTCAAATAAACAAATTGCTTAGAGGTTGCGATATAATCAAAAAGAATGGGGTTTGTAAATCGAAAGAGTCTTTGTTTTGTATCAAGAGATCCTTGAATCGATCCTTGCATCACGTCACTTTTGAGAGTCATTCCTATGGATTGGATCCCTTTTAATGCAACATCTACGGATAGATTGCGCACAGGCTGAGCTAAAGGCCCTCGAAATAATACCTCATCGCAAACAAACGTTGCATCCAAGTCGATTGAGCCAGGATCTTTAAAAGAAAATGCAAAGGAGCGGATGGTGCCCTGCATAGGCGCAACCTTAGAAAGAGCGGAAAAGGGACTAAGTGCAGGATCGTAGGAAATGGTAATCGGGTGCGCTAAAGTCCATGTCGTCCCTAAAAGAAGTGTGGTATCAGGGATGTGTAATCGCTCAGATTCCCATGAGAAAACTCCTTGAGGATTCGACTTGCTGAGTGAAAAAGAGAGGCTCATGTTTGCGTACTCTCCTAAGAAGTGCTCGGCATCGATATCGAAAAATTGCATTAAAAAGAGAGGAAACTGTTGTAGTTCTGCTGTGACTTGTCCTTCGGGGTTATCAGATAAAAGGGAGCTGAGGTTACACGCAAGGTGTAGAGTGCCGGGTTTGCCTTTAATCAAGACAAGGACATCTGCTGTTGCTGCAAACTCTTTGGCCACAGCCGGTGTGTCTACAGAAAATACCGCCTTATCGATTGTAAAGGGGACTCCGTGGGAAATACCTGTCACAGGTTCTACAAGGGAAGCTTCTAAGTTAAAAGCACTGTCGGCAATCCCCTTTCTCCATGGGAAAGGAAATGTAAAAGAGGAGATAAGGAGCTTAAAAGAGGCAGGATCACTTAAGGCCAGTGTTTGTAGGGTCGGGATCTTTTTGGATAGTAGGGTAAATAGTTCGGGCGCTAGCTTTAATGCAACAGCCGCGGGCTTTTCAAAGAGGAATTCTCTATTTTTTAGACGGCCTTCGCACTCTATCTGCACGCCTTCCGAGTTGCAACTGAGCTGAATAGATCCTTGATTTCCTTCAAGAGTCACTTCTGCATGCATATCTAAAAGGGGTCCGGCAAGAGCTGTTAAGATCCCTTTGTACTCAGGAAAAGCAAAGGTGGTGAGATGATCTAGGCCAGCTGTTGGTAAGTGCTGCATGGTAATATGAAAAGATGTAGAGGTCGGAGAGGAAAATATCCCTTGAAGCCGGATGTCCCCTTTTTTTTCTGCATCTACAGCAGAGGCTGTAAGAGATACTTTAATTGTCTTTTCGATTTCCATGTCCAGATCGATATCGTGGATAGAGAGGTTTTTAAGCTGTGGCGCTTTAGAGGAAATCTGTCCTTCTTTGACGATCAGGTGCCCCCTGTATTGCTTAGCGCTCCAAGAAAGTCCGGCTTGCCCCAAAAAACCGCTTTTGAGCCATGGATCAGAAGTAAAGAGATGGGCGACAGACTCTTCAAAGAGTAGATGGGGAGACTCCATTGTGAGTGTGCCAAAATGGTATTTCAACAATAGATCAAAGAGGGATGCAGTAGATAGGGCATGGTCTGCAGAAAATGTGAACTGTTGATTGGGCAGATCGCACCTGCAATCAGAGATTTCTTGTGGCCCAAGGAAAGAAAAAGAAGCAGAGCCGATAGTAATCTTTCCGCCGGTGTGTTTTTCTATTTGCTTGCATAGCCAGTCTATCCCGGGTCTAGAAGAGAGAAAAAAGGGGATGCTAAGGGTTGCAACTATTACAAGAAGAAGAAAGCTGAAAAACCATATCCAAAGCTTAGAATGGCGTGGCGAAGACACAGTCACCTTAGAGTATACAACCTTCTGTATAACAGCGAAAAATAAAAACTACAATAGAAAAACTCATGTTTGAAGATGTATATTTTTTCTCGGTGGTAAGAAATCTGTTTGTCTACTCGACGGTGACTGACTTGGCCAGATTTCTTGGCTGATCGATGTCTGTGCCTTTGGCAATGGCTACATAGTAGGCAAAGAGCTGTCCTGCAACCGAGTAGAGAATAGGGGATAGAGGATCGCAAGCCACTGGTAAGAAGACGGTGTCAGTTGCCAGAAGATCGATGTCTTGTGTATTTTCAGGCGCAAAGGCAAGGATTGGCGCTTTGCGCGCTTTAATCTCTGAAAGATTGCTCATTGTCTTTTCTAAAGTCAGGGCGTTGCCGCAGAAAAAGATGACAGGCAAGTTGGGGTCGACCAAAGCGATCGGCCCATGTTTCATCTCACCTGCAGGGTACCCCTGTGCATGGATGTAGCTGATCTCTTTGAGTTTTAGGGCAGCTTCCAGACAAGTTGTATACATAAAGTGTCTGCCTAAAAAGAACAGATGCTCATAGGCGCTGTATTTTAGAGCTAGCCTATGAATATTTGTGTGCAGGTTAAGAACCTGTTGGATTTTACGAGGGAGGGCTTGCATTTCTTTTAACAATTCGATCCCTTCTTCTTGGGAAATCTTTTTTTCTCTTCCAATAAACAAGGTCAGAAGGGAAAGGACAGCGACTTGACTTGTAAATGTTTTTGTGGAGCAAACGCTGATTTCTCTTCCTGCCTTTAAAAATAAAGTAGAGTGCGCTTCTCTTGCTAGAGAAGAGTTAGGAACATTGCAGATACCCAAAATCGCAGCCCCGCGCCTTTTTGCTTCCCTTAATGCAGCAAGCGTATCCAGCGTTTCACCTGACTGGCTGATCGCAATCACCAGAGTACGCTCATCAATTGCAGGAGTGCGATACCTGAATTCTGAGGCAATCTCTGCCCTGACCGGAATGCCAAGAGTCTGTTCCATGAATTGGGCTCCAATCTGCCCTGCATGTAACGAGGTCCCGCAGGCAATGATCACGATCTGCGTAAATGTAGCCAGTTCCTTGGCTGTAAAGGTAATCTCAGGAAAGAGGGCATTTCCTTCCTCTAGAGAGTATCTGTCTTCTAGCGTGCAAAACAGTGTTTCTGCCTGTTCAAAAATCTCTTTTAGCATGAAATGGGGGTACCCATTTTTAGAGGCAATCGTTGAATGTAACTGGAGTCTGTGGACTGCTTTTTCAATCGGTTCATAATGCTTGGTGATGATTTCAAAGTGAGAGGGTGATAGTAGAGCGATCTCTTCATCCCCAAGAAAAAGAACATCGAGAGAGGGATCTTGGAAGGCATGCACATCGGATGAAACAAAAACCTCCGTTCTATCCGTATTGTAACCTACAATGATGGGGTTTTCTTTAGCGGCTGCAATGATCTGGTGGGGGTGATTTTTATGAATGAGAGCAATCCCCCAGGATCCGCGCATTTGAGAGAACGCTTTCTGTGCAGCTACAAGAAGGTCGCCTTCATAGTAATAGGAGACAAGTTGGGCGATGACTTCTGTATCGGTATCGGAATAAAACTTTTTACCTTTTGATTGCAGAAACTCCTTGAGACTCAGGTGGTTTTCGATGATTCCGTTGTGGACAATAGCAACAGCCCCTGTCTCATCAAAGTGGGGGTGCGCATTTTCTTTTGAAGGCTCTCCATGAGTGGCCCAACGCGTATGGGCAACCCCTAAGCTAAAGAGAGCCTCGTAGCTTGAAAGAGCAGCTTCTAGAACCTCTAATTTGCCCACTTCTTTGCAGGCGACCAAATCGGATCCGAGGATCCCCGCAAATCCGGCGGAATCATATCCGCGGTATTCGAGCTGTTTGAGTCCTTCTAAACAGACTTGCTTGGGATTCCGAGGTCCAATGTAGCCGAAGATACCGCACATAAGAGGATGCCTTTAAAAAGTTTGGGAGGATATCAAACTAAGAGATAAATGGATAGGTTCTTTTTTTCAACCTCTCTTTTGTTTATAAAATTGATTTATTGTAATATTGGTTATATGGATGTTAAAAAGAAAAAAGTTTCAGATTCTGCTGTGGAAGAGAATGTTTATAAGATTTTTCCGAATGATTTAAATTCTAATGATACGGTTTTTGGGGGTCTGGTCATGGCCCTTTTAGATCGAATTGCCTGTATTGTGGCTGAAAGGCATTCAGACTGCGTATGCGTGACAGCTTCTGTCGATTCAATGCATTTTTTGGCCCCTGCTAGAAAGGGGGATGTCCTCATTTTCAAGGCAGCCATTAACCGTAGTTGGCGCTCATCTATGGAAGTAGGGGTGAGGATCATAGCAGAGCACCATGAAACTAAAGATTCTATTCACATTCTTTCTGCTTATCTGACTTTTGTTGCCCTTGATGATAAGGGTATTCCAACGCAAGTCCCTGAGCTTGTGCCTGATACGCCTACAGAAAAAAGGCGTTACGATGAGGCCGGGATCCGTCGTCATCATAGACAGCTGGAGAAAGAAGCGCGCAGAAAACATCGGGAGAAAATTTAAGGGTTATTTTTTATCCGATTTTATGGTAGTCTTATCGGGTTGTGCAGGAGAATTCTGTGGATTACCGTATCGAGAAAGAAATGCCGCTGCTTGGGTGGTTACAAAAAGAGTTTCCCGATAGCTCTAATCGCACCCTACGCCTATGGGTTAAGACCGGGCGTATCCAAGTGGATGGGCAGGTTATTTCACGGGCAGATACTCTCCTTGCTCCTCTGCAGAAAATCTCTATTGGTCCAAAAGTCTCAGTGGGAAAAGGGGGACTGCCTATCATCTACCAAGATCCCCACCTGATTGTCATTAATAAGCCGGAGGGTCTTTTAAGTGTAGCGACAGACTTTGATGATACGGCAAATGCACACACTTTTTTAAAACAAGAGCTGTATCCGAAAAGGGTCTTCCCTGTCCATAGACTCGATCGGGAAACCTCGGGCGTTATGCTTTTTGCTCTTACAGAAGAGACGAAAGAAGCAATCAAGATGCAGTTTGAAAAAAGGGTTGTAGAAAAGACTTATTTGGCCCTTGTGGAAGGATCTTTCGATGTCCTTACAGGCCGTTTCGAAAGCTACCTCCAAGAAGATCAAAATTATCATGTAAGAAGCGCTCCTACAGGCAAATTATCCGTTACTGATTACGAAGTGATCCGTCAGAATCACAGAAGAGCATTACTTCGTTTAAAGCCCCTTACAGGACGCAAGCATCAGCTGCGCGTTCAGTGCAGTGACGCAGGTCACCCTATCATCGGTGACAAGCGGTATGGAGGGGAGCAAGATGTAGAGCGTCTATACTTGCATGCTCAATCCATTCGTCTGACCCATCCTGTGACCCATCGCCCTCTTTCTTTTTCAGTTCCTGTTCCTTCTGCTTTTTCATTGGATTCTGTCGTATAGGTTTTTAATTTTTAAAATAAAAAGGTGTAATTATTATGTCTATTTTTCCTACTTCTCGTTTTCCCCAAATTCCAAGCACCCGATCATACTCTGATGGTCTTGATGAAATATCTGATGGGTTAGACCGGAATCCGAGCTCCCGAGTGTTTTCTCCGGAAAGTGACCCAAGCCCTGGTCCGAACGGCTCCCCATCACCTACAAGAAGAGGGCAAACTCCTAAACCTCAAGAAGAAGATCCAAGCAATGAATCCCCGATACCTCGTTCCGGGTCATTTGATGATCTGAGTCAACGAATGGGGGGCGAATTTCCTATAAAAAAACGTCCGGGTAACGGAGCTTCTATCGACACTTTGGAGCAAGATATCAAGAAAGCGCAAGGATTATTTTCTTTAATGAGAAAAAAGGTTACAGGAACAGAATTTATTGAATATGTCCCCTATACCTATCAAGGTTCCGGTAACTCCAGGGCCCCATTACAAGGTCGTAAGGAATCATCTGTTTGTTTGAATGGATATCGAGATTATTTTCTTAAGAAGATAGGACTGGCAGAAAGAGAGGTGTTTTCTTTAGAAGAAACGGCGGTAAGAGCAAGAATAGAGAGCCAAGCTTTATCTAAATTACAACAGATGAATGGTGCTGCAGGTTGTTTTCAAGAAAATGCGGAAGTGTCACCCTGTCATTCTCAGAGAATTAATCAAATTATAGAAGAGCTTACCCGATGGACGCATATAAGGAGCTCTCAGTCTAGTGCAGGGGCGGTATGGGATATACCCGATGCAAGATATCCAGAGGAAAGAGAGTTTCAAAAACGGAGGTCGGCGCATTTTTCCACTCCTATAACACTTCCTTGTGAATTAATGGATCAAATAAATGCAATATTGAGCAATTTAGAGAAAGAAATTGTTAGAAAATCTGCTTTTTTTAAATTTAACTCTTCAGAAGAAAGAATGAGATATTTGCTTGACCAGTCTATCCAAATGCTTGATGGAGTTTATGAGAGGTACAAAACGTTAATCAATGGATGTAATATAGATGTTTTCTATTTAAAAAAACATGTTTGTAATAAAGTGTCTAAAATAATATTCAGTGTTTTATTTCAAAGGTCTATTCGTTTAACTGAATTAGTAAGTTGGGGTAAAACTGCTGATTTATTTTCTTATTTTTATTTAAATAGTTTGGATAATTCTGGATTTAAATTGTTTCCAGAATTTAAGAAGATAATAAACAGCTCTCCAGATGAGATTAAAAAGAATAAAAATAATTTGTTGTTTTTTGCTGGTCAGATTTTAAATCACTTTGATTTAAGTGAATTGTATAAAATTTCAGACAATGAGTTGTTTAATTTTTTTGATGGAATTGGTGTTGGTTTTACTTTTGAAGAAGTTTCTTCTTTAAGAAGAGGGGCGGTTGAATCGTTGTTATTTAAAATTGCTTTGAATAAAATTGGTGAAAATGTGCACGAGGAATTGAAGAGCTTAGACGATTCAATTGAGGAAGCGGAAGATATGATCAGATGTAGTCATCCGGCATTGAATAGGGATTCCCGATTAGCCTATGAACAGTATGTTTATAATAAATTAGCCGATCCTTCTTATTATAATAATGTGGTTTCGCATTGGGGTCTTAGTTGGGAAGTGTACACCCAACATGATATTGATGTTGCGATGACAATATCCAATGTGCTCAATCAATTCAGGGTGCAATACGGTTTGGAAGAGGTAGTTTCAGAAAATGCGCAGTTTATACGTCAAAGAGTGCGAGATGGGAAAATTGCTGCAAAGATTGCAGAGATGTATTCAACATACACGCAAGAGGGGAATACTAAAGAACAAGCCCTCTTACGCGTATGGGAAACAGAAGAGTTTTCGCAATTTGTTTGTGTGAATTCCGAGCTTCTTGCCTATCGCATTCTGATGATTGCTTCTAATCTGTCTCTAGCAGATGACGTCATACATAGTTTGCACGAGGCTGCAAATGCACACCAAAAAGATAAGATTTTAACCTCTACGAAAGCTGCCTTTGATGATTACATTCGAAAGCAAGAAAAATCATCCACTCGCACAGAGTTGTATTCTGATAAGAAAGACGAATGCAAAGCTTTTTTAAGAAGTCAGTTTATGTCATTTCCGTTTGCTAAACAGTCCATGTGTTTTGCTGATATAAGCACAGAATCCTATGAGGCTGTAAAGGCGGAAATTTGGTCCTATATTTTGGAGAAAGCATCTGAAAGTAGAATAGGCCGGGGTAAAACAAGCTTAATTTAAGTAGGATCGTTGTGTGCAGTAATTTATTAAAAAAAGGTTAATTATTATGTCTTTCCGTTCTTGTGCTTCTCGTAAGAACCCGCTTCCACCTCAGATTTGGCACGCGCCCCAAGACAATCTCGAGGAATTAGCTAGTCGGTTTTTTGAAAGATGTTCTGAATTGTCTTCCAACCCCTCATTTAGTCAAGAAGTTGATAAGCTACCGGATAATGGCCGATCTTCAGCTGAAGATCCTAGTCCAGGAGAATCGGGTGCTTCCCCTTTAGGATTTCCAAGAATGGCATCACTTTCAGAATCAAGATCTCTAGAGGAATTAACAGATGCTGATTTGAGGTCATTGGATAAGTGTATACAAAATGCGGAATTAATTTTTCGGGTTTTTAAAGAGAAGCTCGAAAGTCAATCTCCTCAATATAGGCAGGAAAATAAGGCTAATGCGGGTTTATGTGCATTGGATAAGCGATATAAACTGTGCTTGGAAGATGCATTAAATCGAGCGAAGGCTGAGTTTGAACTTATACGTGAAATTGTCAGTAAGGGGGTAGTAAGAGGTTTTCCTTTAGGATGCACTCCCAAAGAATATGAGAAAAAAATTAATGGACTTGTAAACAAACTCTTAAGGTGCACATTTAACAAGCAGGAACAATCTAGTGCAACTGTGGATTGGAAATTGCTTCCTCCTGCTAAAATTTGGTCAGACGAAAACACATTTCAATCTAGAAGGTTGCAAGTGATTTTTGGTACGACAGATGGGGTGGATCCTTTATATAATCATTTGAATGTACCAACACCGGAGGACACAAGATTAGGCCTAACACCATTCCAGAAAATAGCACAAACATACGATATTTCATTATCAAAAGAAAAGAGTGCTGATAGGGCAGCAAAGTCTCTATGGGAAGATCCATCGATTTTTAGATTTGTATGCGTAGAGGGTAAAATAGCGAAACTCCGGCTTGAAGCGATTGCCTTTCATATTGGGCCCAAAGAAAGGATATTCCCTGTGTTGTTTACGACTTTGCTTTCAAAGGTAGAGGCAACAGCCAGGCTATCTATAGAGCAAGAAAGCTTTTCAGTTATGGAATTTCTATCTGAAAAAGATTCTTTTTTAAGTAAGGTAAACGATTCAATCGACCGATATATCTTGGGTCGAGCATGCTACATAAAAAATGGGCGCGGAGTACAAGAATTAGATTTAGATCAGCAGCGATGTATTACCCATTTGGAGCGTCTCTGTATTCATCCCCGGTGGATGCGCAATGTTGCAGGGAGGAGTGTGCCTCAATCGTTAGAGGCGTTAATGCTCGAAGAAGTCAGAGCCATTGTTTTAAACAAGGTGTCTGCATTTCGAGTTAAGAATGATAAGACATCCTTAGTTTAGTAAGCTAAGAGCGACAAGAGGTGCGGTTTCTGCACGGAGAATATTTTTGTGGAGGCGCACTCTCTTTGCATGGGGTAGCTTTGAGAGTTGCTCGAGTTCTTGAGGAGAAAATCCTTTTTCGGGTCCAATAAAAAATAGCGTAGGCGCATGGGTTGCAGCAAGGGGGGTATCTGCTAAAGGATCGCAGATAAGGAGTTTATAAGAGGCGCACTCCAAGCTAAGATCCCACGATTTGAGAGGGGGTTTATAGACGATGGTAGGCAGGTAGAGTCTTCCCGATTGTTTGGTTGCAGCAATCGTCAAGTGGACAAGGCGCTCTTTTTGGTTGGGAGAAAGGGAATCTCTTTCGCTGTATTCCCCAGGAAAAAGAAAAAAAGCGGAGGCATTGAGTTCTGTCCCTTTCTCGATTGCCCACTCAAGGTGATTTTGCCGTGTTAGGGCAAGGGCTGCAATCAGGGGAGTTGGGCGAGGATTTTCTGTCAGGTGTTGGACTGTAGCTATCGCCTTGCTTTTCTCTATTTGTGTCAAAGTACAATCCGCGAGCTTGCCTTCTCCATTGATCACCTCAATAGATTCCCCTTTTTGTGCACGCATCACATGAATAAGGTGGTGCGCTTCTGCTCCTTCGATCACAACAGGATCAGTTTTACTCAAAGTGCAGTTTACATAGTAGCGGCCGCTTGGCATAGGTAGCCTGTTCCTTTTTTTAGAAGTATAGGTAGATCTACTGTGGTAAAGACGCTCTGCTTTTTGAAATGGGAACAGAGGGCTCTATGAGGGGTAAAGTTAAAAAGTAGTTTAAATTTATAGTCGGTAAAGAAGAGTTCTTGTTTTGTTCTGTAGTGGATCACCTCTTCACATGCGATAGAAGGAGTAATGCCTGTTGGGGAGTAGATGGTGATGAATTCTTTGGGATAGAGCGCTTTAATCTCAATCAGTAACCCAAAGAGCTCTTCATAAGAGGTCCTCATCGTCATAGCTTCTTTTTCGGAAGGCAGAATGATCAGAATCGCCTCGTGGCGGAACTGTTTTTTTACAATACCGGGTGTTTGCTGTTTCCATCGATTATGGATAAAGAGCCACTCATCAGGGTGTTTTCGAATGCTATTTTCTAGTAGGGCAAGAGAGGCTTGCATCAGGCGATCGACTTCTTGGTGAGCCGGGGCTTCTAGGTTAGGAAACAGGGGATCTGAATAGTGGATGAGGTAGCGCCCTTTTTTTGTGCGCTCAGTTGTGGCTACGATAATGGGAGATCCTGTGCGATGAGCAAGAAGTGCCGGCATAGGAGAGGTCCAGGCAAGGCGTCCAAAAAATAGCGAAGAGTAGCCGCTATCCGGCATCCCTTGATCTCCAACAATCCCTAAAAAAGCGCCTTGTTTTAAAGCGCGCAGCCCCTCTTTGATTGCTTGTTTTGGGTGCACAATTTTTCCGCCATACTTTTGTCTGATGCGAAGGACATAGTCGTAGAGGAAAGCGTTTTTTACAGGCCTTCCAATAGCAACGCCTTTCATACGACGTGTGCCTTCTAAAAAAAGAAGTTCCCAGTTGGCCTGATGGCCGCAGAAAAAGATGGGGGGCTTGCCCTCTTGCATCAGTTTTTCTGCCGTTTCCGGGTTAACGCAGGTGACCAATTCTTCGACAGAGTCTATAGAATCGAGTTTGGCGTATTCTAAAAAGGTGATGGCAAGGTTTTGTAGTGAGCGCTTGGCTGTTTTGAGGATCTGTTTAGGGGAAAGGTATAGGGTCGTTGCTAGAGCTACATTGCTCAAAGCGCGCTTGCGAAATTTGGGGATAAGATAGTAGAGGCAAGAACCTAAAGTTCTGCCGACCCCATGAATTGCTTTAAAAGAAAGCAAGCGTAAGGGGTATGTGAGCAAATAAATCAGTAGAAATTGACCCCGTTTCATGGGGGGGATTGTAACACAATTTTGGTCATTTTATCCAGCTGATTGGAAAAATCGAGGTGTGCTACCGAGTCTCGGATCGCCTGAGCGCTCTCTTGAGTTTTAGGATTCAAAAACATTTTTGATAGCTTGGTGGCAAAGGCCTTGACATCTGATAGATCCTCAATGATAGCCCCATTTTTTGAGCTCAAGATTTCATGGCCTCCGTTGTGAGTAGACGAGAGCGTAAAGACACCCATAGCAAGGGCTTCAAGGGTGACATTGGCAAAAGGATCATAGAGGGAGGGGATAACAAGAGCATCAGCACACTGGTAAAAGGGAAGAGCACTTCCCTGTTTTCCGAAGAAGAACACCTTTGAACCAAGACCGAGTCTTTGAGCAAGAACAGTAAAATAAGAGAGGTTTTTATCTTCTCCCACAACACTTAATTGGAATGACTCGTTTTTAAGAAAAGAGAGGGCCTGTAATAGTTTTTCCAGGCCCTTTCTTCGAAAGTTGTGTCCGACAAAAAGGAGTTGGAAAGCGTTCCGGCTCAGTTTAAACTGCGAAAGGAAGCGTTCTTTGGCAGACTCCCACTGTAGAAAAGGCATTTTCCATTTTTCCCACTCTACGCCGTTATGGATCACAGAAATCTTGTTAGGATCGGTATTGTAGTGCTCTAGGATTTCCTGCTTGACTCTATGCGAATTAGTGAATAAAACTTTTAAGAAGGGGTCTTCAAACGCTCTTTTTTCCAAAGATAGAATCGATTGATGCAAAGGATTGATCGAAAAGCTCCATCTTTTTGTCAGACCCTCTTCTAAGCTTCTTCTTTTTAGATAGGCGATGTGTGCGCCATTTCCTGCGCGCAAGTGGGTTTGAGAGCGGTTGCGGTCTAGGCTAAATACAATAGGTGTTGGATGTTTGTTTAAGTACTGATGGCATGCTTTGTCAAACCCTACAACAGACAGATAGCTCAAAGAACGTTTAACCGGTAGTGAGACGATGTCTAAAAGAGGACTGTTAAAGGGAGGTGTGGGGGTTCCTGTAGTTAGCAAGGTCACACCGACCCCTTTTTTACAAAAATCTAAAGCCAACTGCCATGTGTATTTTTCCAGGCCCCCTTGGTTACTGAGCTCACTTTTAATGAGAGTTATTTTATGGGGCTTGTGGTTGGAGTGCATCGATGAAAATCTTTCCTTCTTTTAGAGAAATGCGCATCTCGAATTGGCTGTTATCTTTATAAAATAGCTGAAACTTGCTCATATAACTGCGAAATCGATTTCTTAAGTATTCTTCAAGAAAAGAGGGCGCCATCAACCGAATATCTCGATCAGAGACATCTGAGAGTAAAGTGGCAACATACTGTTCCTCTAGAGCCTTTGAGTTCACGCACTGGGTGCTCCAGCTTAGAAAGGGGTGCTCTACAGAAGAGTCGACAAGGATTGTTACTTCTAAGAAGGGGCGTACCAGATCAAGGAATAAAGTGTCGACGCCGCTTGCATAAAGCGGGATAGAAAGGAAGGGAACATCTTCTATCACGGAGATAAGAGGAGAGGGGGCAAGCTGTGTGTTTTTGGGACTTGTAGATGAGAGGGTTTCTTTGGGGAAAAATAGGGAAATCGGTAGGGGTTGTTCGATGGCAATCAGATTACACCTGATAAAGTCTATTCTTAAAGCGGCGGCTTGCGGATCGTTAATTTCAATCGGTACATCAGAGAGTGCAGGAATCATGATTTGTTTCCATTCCTGAGGGACAAAGAATGAGACAACTCCTGATTTGCCGTCTGAACGCAAGGCGAGTTCATCTAGCTGAGACTTTGAGATTTCATTGAGATTAAACGTAATACGCTGCTCTTTAAGCTTCAACCTCTTGATAATTTCTTCGGGGCCACTCACTGTTAAATAGAGGTGGTAAGGCCATACATCGAGAAATTGATAGCCGCGCGGCACCTCTCCAATCGGTTTTGTAACCAGGATCGGGATTTTGTCGGTGAGCACGTTTGTCATCCGCACAAGAAAGTTAGGGTGGTAGGCTCTAGTAATTCCACTTTCGACATTGATCTCCGGATTAAGTGAGACAAGGTTTTTTTTGCTAATTGTGGCAATCCATTCATCGGGTTTGTTTTCTGCGTCGATGACAACTTCTAAATCAGAAGAAGAGAGTTCATCGACAAGAGCTTTGTTTCCTACAACTGTTAAGGTTAGTTTTTTTGCAAGTTTTCCATTGGGCTGCATTCCTTCAATTGTTTTACCTTTAGGAAGATGAATGACTCGCACAGGAATATTGGGGATATTACGGGTGACAGTCAAAGAATGGTCTACTGCAAACCAAATGATAATGGCTAGTAAAACGGCAATACATTTGCGCCCCCAGTGTGGAATAAAAAATTGATGCAAGAATTCTTTCATTTCCAATTCCTAGGATTGAGCGATTGTAGCCAGGTTTTGGGATTAAAAGATAGAGACAATTCCTTTTCTTCTACAGGGGTAAATAAGCTGCGAATGATCCCTCTGAATCGATCAATTTTGACACCGGGGGTAATGATCCCTTCTCGAGCAATCGATACCTTCCCGGTTTCTTCTGAGATCACAATGACAATGGCATCAGTGAGTTGACTTGTTCCAAGGCCCGCACGGTGTCTTGTCCCCATGGATCGGGGGAGCTGAGAGCTGTCTTCTGCAAGGGGTAAGATGGCAGAGGCTGCGACAATGGTTGTGTCTCTGATGATGACGGCTCCGTCATGTAAAGGGGTCGTTGTGACAAAAATGGATTCCAAAAGTTCTTGAGAAAAGTGGGCATTTAGGAGAATGCCTCTTTGGGCGAACTCTTCAAGAGAATCTTCGTTTTCCAAAACGATCAGTGCGCCGATCCTTTTTTCTGCAAGTTTATAAGTTGCGTTAGCAAGCTGATCCAAAAAACGATCAAAAGTCGAGACTCCTTTGAACCGCTTTCCTTTGACGCTCAGTTTGGAAAGAGCCATCCTCAATTCGGGTTGGAAGATGATTAAGATGGCGATCACTGCCACATTACCTATTAAGAACATGATCTTGTGTAGGACAGGCAGATTAAACAGCGAGGAGATAGAAAATATAAGCAAAAAAGCGAGCAGTCCTAAGACAAGATCCATCGAGCGGGTATTCCAGAAGAAAGAAAGGAGATAATTGAGCATCACTGCGATGATCACAATTTCGACAAATGGGGTCAGTCCATGGAATAGAGGGCTCATATTTTAGGGAGTTTATCATAACGGCGTTAAGAAAAACAATTGTCTAGTTTTTCGTGTACAAATTTTTTAGAAAATGCCAAGATCCAAAAACATGAACGCAGAAATGTTATCGCGCATTCAATTTGCTCTTACAAGTTCTTTTCACTATATCTACCCTCCGATGAGTATTGGACTCGGACTGATGCTTTGCATCTTTGAGGGGATCTATTTGAAGACAAAAAATCCTTTGTACAAACAGATCACGCAGTTCTGGGTCAAGGTGTTTGCTCTCACATTTGCTTTAGGGGTAGCAACAGGCCTTGTACAACTGTTTGGTTTTGGAACGAACTGGTCTCGTTATTCTCGCTTTGTAGGAGATGTCTTTGGAAGTGCTCTGGGGGCGGAGGGAATTTTTGCATTCTTCTTAGAGTCGGGATTTTTGGGGGTCATGCTATTTGGATGGAACCGGGTGAGTGCAAAGATGCACTATATATCGACATGGTGTGTGGCTCTTGGCGCTCATTTTAGCGCTGTGTGGATTGTTGTGGCCAATTCTTGGATGCAGACTCCACAAGGATTTAAGATCGCAGGAGAAGGGGCTTCTGCAAAGGCTGTAGTGACTGATTTTTGGGCCATGGTGTTTAATCCTTCTGCTATGGATAGGCTGACTCATGTCATTTTAGGCTGTTGGTTGACCGGAATTTTTATGGTCTTAAGCGTCAGCGCTTATTATTTTTTAAAAAATAAATATCGCCCTTTTGCCCAAAAAACAATGCAGATTGGTTTGATTGCGGCGGCTACAGTTCTTGCTTTGCAGCTGATTTCTGCAGATAGCACTGCAAGAGGTGTTGCATTCAATCAGCCAGCTAAAATGGCTGCTATGGAAGGGATATTTAATACAGAAGCCCACGCCCCAATTACAGCCTTTGGCTGGGTAGATGAAAAAAATCAGACAGTCCATGGATTGAAACTCCCCGGATTTTTGAGCTTTCTTATCTACCACGATGTCAATGCTAAAGTCACAGGGTTTGATCAGATTCCAAAAGATGAAAGACCCCCGATCGGTATTGTGTTTCAAACCTACCATCTGATGATTTTGATGTGGGGGCTAATGACACTTCTTGTGATTGCAGCTTTTTATCTTTGGAAGAAAAATAAATTAGAGAAGACAAAAACGGTTCTTTGGGCGCTTGTCATTGCTGTGATTTTTCCACAGATTGCCAACCAAACCGGCTGGATGACAGCAGAAATTGGAAGGCAGCCTTGGATTGTTTATAAGATATTGCGAACTCAAGAAGGCGTCTCTCCGAATGTAGATGCTTCTCAAGTATTAGGTTCGCTGATCATGTTTGCTGTGATCTATTTTATGCTTCTTGCGCTATTCCTATTTCTTTTAGACCGCAAGATCAAGCATGGACCTGAAGAGGGCAGTCAGGAAGATCCTCTTTATCGCAATTTGGAAGGTAGTCTATGACCGAATCGACAATGGCCCTTCTTTGGTATTTTGTCGTGGGAATAAGCGTTGTTGCTTATGTGGCTCTTGATGGGTTTGATTTAGGAGTGGGTATCCTCAATTTCTTTACAAAAGAAGATCGTGAGCGTCGGATATTCTTAAATGCTATTGGGCCTGTTTGGGATGGCAACGAAGTGTGGCTTGTGATTGTAGGAGGGGCGCTTTTTGCAGGTTTTCCTGATGTGTATTCCACCCTTTTTTCCGGGTTTTACAATTTGTGCATGCTTTTACTTGCGGCGCTCATCTTTAGGGCAGTATCGATAGAATTTCGGAGTAAAAGGGAATCTCACAGGTGGAGACGTACTTGGGATGCTCTTTTTTCTGCAGCCAGTCTTGTGATTGCCTTTGCTTTGGGGCTGGTTTTTGGGAATTTAATTGAAGGGCTTCCTCTAGATAATGAGAAGAATTTGATTGTAAGCTCTGCCTTTTTCTTTAAACCATTTTCTATCCTCATTGGCCTATTTACAGTGAGTTTAATGACATTACATGGTTCTCTTTTTTTGTCTATGAAGACAGAAGGCGCTCTACATACAAAATTAAGAAGATGGACAAAGTATTGCGTGGCCGTTTTTGTTGGCTTGTATCTGTTGACAACAGTGGTGGCTTGGAAGCAGTCTCCTCACATGATAGAAAAATTTAAGGAGACCCCCCTTCTTTTTATCATTCCGGCTCTTGCCTTTTTGAGTGCATTGCATATCTATCGTTGTTTTAAAAAAGGGTGGGATGGTTGGGCTTTTCTCTCTTCTTGTTTCACCATTTTTTTACTGTTTTGTGTGTTTGGTATTGGCACTTTTCCCTATCTTGTGCGCTCTTCGGTATATCCGGAGTTTAATAGCCTTACATTTTACAATGCGGCTTCATCAGAGTTGACTTTAACCGCTCTTTTGATCATTGTGGCGATAGGAGTGCCTTTGGTGCTCGCATACGGTTTTTTTGTGTATCGAATATTTAAGGGAAAAGTAAGATTAGAAAAGTCTAGTTATTAAACTTTTTAGTCTATCTTTTTTCAATATTACAAATGTGATATAATACCCTGAAATAAGTGGGGTTTTATCATGTTTATATTTGAAAAAATAGGGTGGGGATTCAGAATGCTCGCGCGCCTTTGCGACTACTGCCTGTTTTATTTGGGTGTTGGGGCAATTACCTTGTCTCTTCCCTATTTTTACACCCCCTTTTTCTATCCTATTTTAGCAGCCCTAACCCCCATTTTATGGGTGCCCATCGAAGCTTTTTGTGTGAGTCGCTGGGGAAAGACTCCTGGTAAATCTATTTTTGGACTCTCTGTGTATAGCGCAGAAGGGTTCATGCTTTCTTATAAAGAGGCTCTAAAGCGTGCTCTGTTTCTTCCCAAGGCAAAGGGGATTGTTAGGCAGAAGCCGGTTTCTTTAAAAAGAAAACTTACAGCCACTATTGCAAGCTGTGTAGTGATGCTTTCTGCTCTATATGGAAACGCGCTTGCTCTTTGGAGTGTGGGTTTAGACAGCCGCTCTGACTTGTCGGGTTGGGTCCAATATGCCTCTTCTGAGCCCGGATTTAAAGTCGCATTCCCCTCCGATCCTGAGGAAATTGCTCAAGAACTTGTGATTCCGGATAGCGGCAAAGTCCTCAATTACGCCGAGCTTAAAAGCCAAGAGAGCCGTAAAGTCTCCTACTCTGTCAGTCACCTGAATCTGCCAAGAAAGTGGCGTTGGGCAAGTAATACAACACTTCTTAAAGGGGTTTTAGAGTTGATTGTAAAGCACTCAGAAAATGCGTCTCTTCTTGAAAAAGAGTTCAGAACACATGGGCCTCACCGCGTTCTTGACTACCGCATGAAACAAGGGTCTGAGGAGATGCGAGGGCGTCTGATTATCGTGGGCAGCACCCTCTATAAGCTAACCGTTGTCTATCCCCCTACCAAAGGGGATGAGTCGCAGATCACGGCCTTTCTGGACTCTTTTGAGGTAAACTAGCTATAAATTGACTTAGATTCTCCCTGTTGCACAGTATGTCAAGCCGCTTTATATGCGGAGTAATGGGGACAGGAAATTTTGACCAAATTTGTGATGCGACCACTTGCAATCCAAGTGCCACTGCCTCTGTAATAAGTAGATCAGGGCTGTTCGTTTTTGTTACGCGGATCTTTCCAGATTTTAGAGCCTCTATGGCTGCTTTTTGTGTTTTATACAGGGTGCTTTGAGGGTCAATCGTGTTCAGAAAAAGTTGTCTGAGTTCTTCTTGGTCATTAGGCGCTTTGGAATGAAACCAGTCGATCCCAAGATACGCTCTGTTTATTCCTTCTTGAGATACTCTGCCACTTTCTAAGAAAGCCCCCATTACCCCTTTAGAATTTTGCTGCATTGCACGCATAAAAAGTACATCTATAAGTTCCGGGGATTCTGTAGCTTTGATCGAATTGGGTTTTGTTTTAAGAAAAGCAAGTAGAGGGGCAAACTCTTGTTTTGACCAGTATGAATCGGTCGCCCAACATATTGCGGAGATTAAATCGGGCACAGAAGCAGAAGCCGACTCTTGCCACAAGGTACTAAAATTTTTTTCTTGTGCAGCCTTAACAAAGGGGGAAATTGCCATTTTTAACCTAAATTAAAAGTCGCCTATTTTTATATAAATAGGATTAAATTACAAGAGGCTTAATCCAGAAAGTAAAATAAGTATCTTGAGGATGTAATAGATCTACTCTTTTAATTTTTAGGCTAAATTGCATTTCTGCATGATGGATATAGCCCCGTTTTCTCCAGAAGTCATGCATCGGTACAAAGTCGCTTGGCGACGGCTCTTGCTGCACGGGGGCATAGAAACAAAGGTACTTGAAACGGTGAAGTTGCTCTGCAAACGACTCTCTGGCATCGAAGAAATGGTGACCGATGCCTCTGCCTCGGTACGGTTTTAGTAAAAGAACTTCGCTAAGAAAGTAATATTCACTAATGTTTAGACCTTTATCGATTAGAGGCTGGTGGATTGAAGAATTTTCTTCTTCTAGTGGAGATCCAAAAGCTCCTCCTACAAGTGTTGTGTTGTCAAATACAAGCACACTCATAGAGGCTCTCGAAGAGAGCAGTCTTTTCATATAAGCAATCTCTAATTGCGGATCTACTTCTTCAAAATAGGGATAATCCTTGAGAACTTCATGGCGCAGACGCATCAGAGAGTGGGTGTAGGGAGCCAAGGATTGTCCTGAGAAGCTTCGCACATGGATGTCGGTCATCAGCAACATAGGCAGTCCCTCCTTTTTTAAGGAGTATGAAATTTTTTCACAAATTGAGCCAGCAAAAAAAATCGCGTTGTGATATCACATGCAGTGGAGGCAATCGGTATGGCAAAATTGTATTTCCGTTATGGAACAGTCGGTGGAGCAAAGACGTTGAATTTACTGGCGGTAGCTCACAATTACAAACAGCAAGGTAAATCGATTATTCTGATTAAGCCTGCAATGGATACCCGATTTGGTACAGAAAATATTCGCTCAAGAGCCGGTCTTGAGATGACAGCGGATATCTTAGTGCACAAAGAGACCGATCTTTTGACATATCAGTGGGAAGGCATAGACTGTGTTTTGGTTGATGAAGCCCAATTTTTGTCCGGTTACCATATTGAGCAGCTAAGGGATCTTACTATCAGCCATAATATTCCTGTAATCTGCTATGGATTGCGCACGGATTTTAAAACACACCTCTTTGAAGGATCTAGACGCCTTATGGAGCTTGCTGATGCCATCGAAGAGGTGAAAGCGACCTGCCATTACTGCAACCGCAAGTCGATTGTGAACTTAAAGCATGTCAATGGGGAGGCCACTTTAGATGGTCCTGTTGTGCAGCTGGGAGCAGAAGAGAGGTATTATCCTGCTTGCTTCAGTTGCTATAGCCAGCAGCTAGCAGTTGTGAAAAGAGCCTGATGAATCAACCGCCGAGAGCACCGAGAAGAAAATGCACATCCTCAAATATGAGGTTTAAACTGGGGAAATTAACCACCGAGCACACCGAGCACACCGAGAGCACCGAGAAGAAAATACACATCCTCAAATATGAGGTTTAAACTGGGGAAATTAACCACCGAGCACACCGAGAGCACCGAGAAGAAAATGCACATCCTCAAACATGAGGTTTAAACTGGGGGAAATTAACCAACGAGAAAATACTAGACGATGATTCGTCGAGTTCCATCTTTCAGTATTTTACTATTGAAGTTTATCAATAACCCCACTTGGCATCCAGAAAGCTTAAGGTATGTGATAAGTTGTGCCTCATGCAATTTTAGAATTTCAGTTACCGATTTGATTTCTACCACTACCTTTCCTTCTACTAGAAGATCTAACCTATAGCCACAATCAAGTTTAATATCTTTGTAATGCAAGGAAAGTGCTTTTTGACATTCTAGATGTAAGCCAGCTTGGCTTAGCTCATAGATAAGGCACGCCTCGTAGGCCGATTCAAGGAGTCCCGGGCCTAGTGTGCGATGTACTTCAATTGCCGCGCCAATGATTTGCTTTGTCAATGCATCATGGGGACGGTTAATATAGTCCACTATTATTGGTACTTCCATCGCTTTTTCTCGGTGGTTAATTTCCCCAGTTTAAACCTCATATTTGAGGATGTGTATTTTCTTCTCGGTGCTCTCGGTGTGCTCGGTGGTTAATTTCCCCAGTTTAAACCTCATCGTTTAGGATTTGCATCCGGTAGGATTGCATCTTTTCTACCATGAAGTGCAGATTGTGAAGCGTTGCAAGGGTCAACCCTGTGGCCTCTTTTGCTTTAAAGAGGTGGTGTAAGAATCCGAGGGAGTACGATTTGCATGTGGGGCATGTGCATCCCTCTTCAATGGGTTCAAAAAAGCAAGCATACTCTTGCTTCATGACCTTCAGAGGTCCTTTTTTGGTTAGTAGCATGCCGTGGCGCGCAGCTCTTGTCGGGTAGGAAGAATCAAAAGTATCCACTCCGAGTTTTACGCAATGGTCAATTGATGTTAAGTCTCCAATTCCAAGCAAATGGTTCGGCTTATCATAGGGTAATCTTGGCATCGTGAAATGGAGAAGATCGAACATCTCCTGTCTTGTTTTTCCCAGGCTTCCCCCGATCGCAAAACCATCGAAATCCATGGCTGTTAAGATGTCACAGCTCTTTTGCCTCAATTCTAAGTTTACCCCGCCATGGATAACAGCATACATGGCTTGATTCTGAGGATTTTCTAGGTGGGCTCTTAGCGAGCGCTCCTCCCAGCGGTGGGTTCTATCGAGCGATTCTTTTAGGTTAGCATGAGGGATATGGTAGGGGGGCAGTTCATCAAAGGGGATGATGATATCTGCTCCCAGATCCTTTTGCGCAGCAATGGATGTTTCGGGTGTCAAAAACACCTTGGCGCCATCTCGGTAGGAGCGGAAAAGCACCCCTTCTTCTGAGATTTTAAGGACGTGTCCCTCTGTTTTTTTTGTCCCTTGGCTTTTGAGCTCGGAGGCAACAGATCCATAGGCCAAGCTAAATACCTGAAATCCGCCCGAGTCCGTGATGATAGGTAGTGATCTGCGAATAAAAGAGTGCAGTCCACCTGCCTTTCTTACAACTTCTGTGCCGGGCTGTAGCATGAGGTGATAGGTATTGCAGAACATCAATTGCAGCCCCAGCTGCTCAACGAGGGCATTATCGACAGTTTTTAGGGTGCCGTTGGTCCCAACGCCGACAAAATTTGGCGTATCGATGACTCCATGGGGTGTTGTGATTTTCCCAACCCTTGCTCGCGAGCGTTTTGAGGTGTGGATGAGTTCAAACTTCATAGGGTCGCATCCGTTTTGCCAAGTGTAGAAGGGGGCCCATAAGGCAGATAATGCCCCACTTGATGATCAAACTTAAAGTAATGATGCTAGTTAGGCAGGGAACGATTCCGTAAAGGCCCAAGCAGGAAAAAAGAACGGTGTCAACTGCTTGAGAGATTGCAGTAGATCCCATATTGCGTAAAGAAAAAGGCAGCGGCAGCTTCTGAATAGCGCCAAAGAGGAATAGATCAAATCGCTGGACAATGTAGAAGGTGGCAAGAGAGGCAAGCAAGAGCCTGGGGGCTGGATTCAAAAGAAGGGCATACAGAAAGTGAGTCGCATCAAAACTGTGTGGGGCATACAGCAGGTGGATTTGGGAGAAGATAACAAAAAATGCCATGAGCAAAAAGCTGGCTCGCATAGCCTGGGCAGCTTCTTTTTTGCCGATATACTCTCTTAGAAGATTTAGGCCAAAAAGCATGCCGATAGCAAAGGCATCACTGCAAGTTACAGCATAGCCAAATAGATCCATCTGTTTTAAGACAAACAGGTTTGCCAAAACTGCTTGCAAACAGATCCATCCAGAAAGGGCAATAGACCCTTTCCTAAAGGCATAAAGAGTGCATCCTCCTACAAGGAGAAGATGGGTAAGTAAAATAATTGCGTTGATCACGGGAAGAGTATCTCATAGACGCTCTTTTAGATACAGAGACAGCTCTTTAGAACGGACCTCTAACCACTCTTCTAACGGTTCTGTATCGGAAGATTTCAAGGAAATAGTTTGCTCCAAAGGGCAAAAACCGCCAATGTCGATGAAAAAGGGGGTGTTGTCTACAAAGCCCAAATTTCTTGTTACCGAAGGATCCAGGTCTCCTACTCCCTTATCGTGTCTTGTTTTAAGACAGGCCAAAATTTGATCAATCAGCTGTTTACCCCTTTCTAGGTCTTGATTTTCAAGGGCTTGTTTGATTAGGGTCAGCGCTCTTTCTCCTCTTTTTTGCAGTGCAAAGGGAACATCTTTGAGAGAAATGGTATGGGAGATCCCTAAAAGATCCACTAGGGTGACTGTAATAGAGGAGAGTTCAGTGGATGGATTTAATGATAGATAGATCAGGGCGCTTTCTTTTTGCAGTTTCTGATAAGCCATTTGAGCGCTGTCAAAGAGTCTCTCTAATTTTTGCTTTTGATTTAAGAGTTGCTTGAGTTTGTAGCTTTCCAAAAATGGGGGTAGCGCACATCGGTATAGCCAAGGGTACTGGCGCAGATTATGCATTTTAAAGAGCTTAAGAACCGTTTTTCCATCTTGAGACACAAAAGCATACGCTTGCCCTCCTTTGTCCAAGTAGTAAAAAGGTTGTTTAAAGATCTCTTTGAGAAGAGAAAGATCAGACGGCGTATCCCATACAGCCGACGGAGGATTCCAGGAGCGGATTTTCCCGATCTGAAACCCTTCGGTCTGCTTATGGCAGAACATGTAAATGGCATAGAGGATTAGCCCGCTACATAGCCATCGACTTGGGACGCTAAGTCTTCTGCAAGCTCTTCTGAATGTGCTTTCAACCATGTTTTAAGTTCTAGTGTTGCATAGTAAATTTCTTGGCTGTAGAGCCAGCGCTCTTTCATATGAGGATTTTTCGAAAATGACCCTGTGTCTATTTCTATTGCTTGCAATCCCACATATCCAAAGTTGCGACACAAGATATCACGATCGGCAATTCCTTTGAGACATCTTGATTTAAGCAAAGAAAGAAGGGAAGAGATACTTTGCTTTCCCTCTTCTATTTTTCCTTCTTTAATAAGTTCTTCAAAATGTGTGAGTAGCGGTTTTGCTTTTTTTTGTACAACAAAGCGCACTTCATTGAGGTCTAGTGTGTGTTTAATACCACATCTATCATAGAGAATAAGAGGATTTGCAAATTCTGTAGAAGGATTGAGATGTAGATAGAGTAGAGCCGTTTGATCAGACAGTTCATGGCGAGCAATTTGATTGCTATGAAACGACCTCTGAATTCTGTACTCTCTGATCCCTCTTAACCGCTTGAAAAGTAGTGAAGGAGAGGCAACTGTCCCTGCATAGTCGCTATAATCTTCTCTTAGAAGACCGCGATGCAAGTAGACGGGGCGGAAGGTATCGAGTTTAAAGAGCTTGATAACGTAGTGATCATCTTGACTTGCAAAAGCAAAGCACTCACTTCCTGCTCCTATAAGGTGAAAGGGTTGATTCAATATCTCTTGCATCTCTTTTGCAGATTCTTGTTCAGAAGAAAAGGGGAGTAGGTCGTGTGCTACCACACGCTTGACCCAAAAGCCAAACGTCACCTGTTCAATACACTGCTCGATTCCGACATAGAGTAGAACCGCTAAAGGAAAAAATATCCACTTTCTCATTTAGAAAGAGGATAGACTCTTTTCTAATTCTTCCTCAAGGGTTGTGACTAATTCAGGGGCTTCATGGGTTAAAAAATCTCTTAAACTATCCGTAATTCTCTTAAGCTCTAGGGCGAAAATTTCTTTTGTCACTACCTTTTTATACAGGCTGCCCAAATCAATTTGAATGGCTTGGGTGCCTAGAAACCCGTAGTTGGTGCGAATGAGTGGATCAGAATCTGCGATCTCATGCTGGTGTTTCCATATAAAAATCTGCACAAGAGAGGCGATGGCAGCTTTTGCTTCTTCCCATCTTTTTTCTTGGATGAACTGCAACAGTGTTGGGTAAGCCGGCTGGACCCTTTTTTGCACAAGAAAAGCTACCTCATTGGGGTTTAGGATATGTTCAATATTTAGCTTGTCCATAATAGAGAGTTTAGCTGGTAGTGTAGAGGTTTTTTTTGCATGAACATAGACAAGAGCTGTTTGATTTTGCATTTCATTAAAGGCAAGAGCGTAACTTTTGAATGCTTTCCTTGCTTTTTCTGTATCTTGAAAAAAGGAAAGGGGATAGCGCTGATGCTTGTTGTCAAATAGTTTGATCACATGTTGCCCATCTTCCGAGACAAATACAAAACTCTGCTTGCCTCTGCTTAAAAAATAAAATTTTTGTTCAAAGAAACTATGATCGATGTGTCCATATTCAAATGTTGTATCCAAGGGCAAGTTATCCCGGATTTTGTATAGCGCAAATCCTTTGGTCTGATGGTGACAAAACCGAGAAATAGCAATCACAGAAAGGAGAAGAAAAAACCATTTAAAGAGAGCGGATTTCTTCATCGAAAATAGGGAGTAGTTCGGGGTTTTGATCTTTGATAAAAGAAAAGAGTCTACCCATCATTTTGGTATAGTCTACAGATTCTCTTTTCTCAAGGCCCCCTACATCCATGAAAAAAGGGGAGTTGCCACAAAATCCAAAATTGCGATGGAACCCAGGATCGGTATCTTGAATGCCCCGCTGTTTTGCTTCATGTATTGTTTGGAAAAAAGAGCGCAGTGCTATCTCTGCATCCGCTTTAGAGAGCATTTTAGAAAGCGATGTCCCTTTTTTTTGTACGATAAAGGCTACATCTTTAAGACAAACTTTATGACGGATGCCGATTTTATCGACAAGGGTGACTGCATCTGTAGAGGGAGTTTTAAGGTTAATGTATACAATGCCTGTCAGATCCGCAGCCTCTGTAAATCCCAATATATACCCATTGAGATTGCGCTGGATTCTCTGAGAGGCTTTCTCTTTTTTTTTGAGCACCATTTTCTTGATGAAAGCAGGCAAGGTTAAGCGGCTCAAATTGTCATAGAGAAAATAGTGCCGATTCTTTGCTATTTTAAGTACATATTGATTGTCTTGTGAAACAAAGACAAAGGCTTGTTCTCCTTGTGTTTTATAATAGAAGGGTTGGGATAGAACAGCCGGTTGTGGGCATGCTATAGTACAAGACGTGGGAAAAGGGGTGATTTGAGAGAGGGTAAATCCGTCAGTTTTGTATTCGCAGAAGGAGTAAAGCCCCCACATGCCAAGAAAAACAACAGAGTATCTAATAATAAGTCGCAAGAAATTCAAATGGGGTGCTCTTGTTCTTTTAGGAAGCGATAGAGGGGCTCTAAGATACGATCAGCCTCTTTTTCTATGTCTTCAATGCCCATGGTGGTGGGTTGTGGATAAAAGCGGCCTGTGTCAATTTGGATAGCTTGTGTCCCGATGAATCCGAAGTTCTTATTGATCTCAGGGTCTTTGTCAAACAATCCTTTCATACGAGGCTTGCAGAGAATAGAGCGCAAGCTTAAAAAAGCCTCCTGTACTTTTTCTTTATTCCCTTCTTTCAAAAGAGCTGTCAGGGTGGGGTATACAAGGTTGGCCTTTTTTTGTAGGATAAACTCCACCTGGTCTAAATCGATCCAGTGGGGAATGTGGGCATTGTCATATAGAGTGACAGTTTTTTTGAGATCGTAACTTTTGTTCAGATGTTTGTAGATGAGGCCACTTTCTTCTTTAAGGCAGGAGAAGGCCAGCTCATAGCTGACAAACTCTTGCTCGAGCTGCTTTCTTTTGTGCCAGGAGCGAACAAGTTTTGCGCGCTGCCAGGTAAAGGGGAAGTTAAAGCAGTTGAATAAGAGAGGAGGGCGCAAGTGATCGAATCGAAATAATTTCAGTACTACGTTCCCATCTTTGGATACAAAGGCAAAGGACTGGGCTCCTTTGCCGATGTAGTAAAACGGCTGATCCAAACTCTTTCTTAAATCTGAGAGCTCTTCTTGAGTCAAAGGGGGATTGGCAAACCGAGGGGAAGGAGTGAGGGCTGATTCTATCTTATAGGAGAGAAACCCTTTGGATTTCACGTAACAGAGCTGAAACACAGCTGCCAATATGACTAAAAGAACAATCCACTTACGCATGGCGGTGGATTTTACAATAGAGCTCTATTTAACAACAATGGTTCGAGTGACGTCGTTAAAAGGACCTGCCACGGGTTTATTGGAAAGGTCGATGAGCTCTAGGCGAATCTGATGCCTTCCTTTTCCTAAGCCATAGATATAGTAAGGCACCCATGAGGTCAGGATTCTTTTATCCTTGTTATCAATTGTCAGGCGCACCTTATATCCATCTTTTGACAAATCGCAATTTGTTAAGTAAAAGTCGAGTAGAATAGGCTGTTGTCTTTTGGGATCGTAGTCGTACTCTCCTTGAGGCTCATTGTATGTAAGGTAGGGTCCTGTTAGATCTACAGAGGAGGTTGTTTTTTTTGTTTGATAGTAGAATACACCTGATGCAAACGCCCCCATACTTTTCACACTTTCGTTATAAGAGCGCACAGGAAAAGCGCGGACGACATGCATTCCGGGCTCTAATTTAAAGGGGATGATGAAATCAGCAGTTTGGTCAAAATTTGTCTCGACATCATCTAGAGCATCAATGAGTGCTTCATTCAAAGAAAAGTAGGGTTGGTTGTCAATGAAGATGTGGACACTTTGTCCTTCGGGATCATTCCATAGTTCAGACTTCCTTGGCAATTCGGTATCAACTCCTAGAGCATAGTTGCGGACATGGACTTGGCCCTTCACTGGCGAGGATTTTTCTATCTCGCTCTCTTTGGGGTATAAAATTCTTACATAGACGCGATCCGGTTCAGGAGAGGGTGGCATCGGAATGACTTGGAGTTGCCCTTGGTTCGGGGCTTGTTCTTCTAAAAGCGCAGCGCTATAAAGAGCAGAACTCAATAGAAGACAGCATAGGATTTTCATAATACCCTTTTGACTTTGTGTTCTCCAATTCATAGCTTTTTTTAGTTTTCAGGTAAAGATTTTTATGGACAGGTCATCCAATTACAAGTATTTGTACTAATATGATGTCACTTGATCTTGTCATATTGATTGTGCTGTTTGGTCTTATCTTCGACTATACCAATGGATTCCATGATGCAGCCAATGTGGTGTCAACGGTTATAGCGACAAAAGTTTTGCGCCCTCTTGTGGCAATCATTCTTGCAGCTGTATTGAATGTGGTTGGTGCAACGCAAATTAGTGGTGTAGCAGAAACGATTGCAACAGGCCTTGTGAATGCGGTCGATGCTACACAAGTCACAGTACTTTGTGCCCTTATCGGCGCCATCTTCTGGAATATCTTAACCTGGTACTTTGGGATTCCCAGCAGTTCCTCATATGCCCTAATCGGCGGCCTTGTAGGCGCCTCTTGGATGCATGAGGGAGGAGGATCGATCATCTGGTCCGGGGTGACTTTTAAAGTACTCATTCCGATGGTTATTTCTCCTTTTGTGGGATTTACTTTTGCTTTTCTCTTACTTAAATCTGTCCAGTTATGCATTGCAAAAGAGATGTTCAAGCATCGAGAAAAAGTCTTTGCCAAACTACAGATTTTCTCGGCTAGTCTTGTGGCGCTCTCCCACGGACTCAATGATGCGCAAAAGAGTATGGGAGTCATTACCTTAGGATTATTTGCAGGAGGAGTGATCTCTTCTCCTCACATCCCTCTTTGGGTCATTCTGTCTTGCGCCCTTGTCATGGGTCTTGGCACAGCTTCCGGAGGTCTTCGCATTATCAAAACGGTGGGCTTTGAAATCACACACCTGCGTCCTCTTCAAGGCTTTGCAGCAGAAACAAGTGCGTCTTTTGTGATTCTAATAGCAAGCTTCTTAGGGATGCCGATTAGCTCGACTCATATGATAGTGGGGAGTGTGACAGGGGTTGGAGTTGCCAAAAGAAGCGGTATTGTACAATGGGGGATTGGCAAAAGGATGGTGATGGCTTGGATTTTAACCCTGCCGGGTGCTGGCATTGTAGCTGCCCTTACATACCAGCTGTTAACCTGAGAAGCCGCCGCCTGTTGAATGTTTTAATGGCCCCTTTCCGAGCCTTGTGTTTTTGATTAGACTCTATTGTCCACTCTAGAACAGCTTTAGATTCATTATCCCCTTCAGGGCGCTCTTTGGGTATGTACTGACCTTGCCCCATTCTTTAGGCTAGTTCTAACTAGGGGTTCCGGTTAGTCCATTTCTCCAGGTTTAAATTTTTACATCTGTATAGACAATATCCGGGGATTACTTCTGGGATTAGAGGCCGTTTCCTAGTCTTCTGAATGGTACAGTTTACTGTATTCGAGAAGTAGTAGAGCAACGTAACCTTGGATTCCTTCTTTAGAAAAGAGGGTTTGACCCAACAGCCTTCCGTTCTCAGCGATTTGCTTGGCTTCCCTATCATGAGTCTTTAGCCACTCATAGGAATCTTTAAGATCGCTCAGGTCCTCTTTTAAAGGGATATAGTGCACATAGGGTTCAAGCGCTTTGTAGTACCACTGCACATTATGGGAAAAGGGTTTGAGCAAAGTGGAGTTGGAAAGCAAAATCCAGCGGCACCGCTCATAAGTGCAAGAGTTTCCATCGATATCGATGAGGTATTTATAAGTAAAGTGATCCGGTACTCCGACATAGGGAGCCAGCGGTTTACTCAAATTCAAGATCGTTTGTAAGACGTCGGGACTTCCTTGCCCAAGGACTGTAAAGGCAGCATCGAGCCATTCAGGGTGTTCTTTGCTTAAAAAAACAAGCTTCACACGGGGAAATTGCATGTAATTGTGCATTTCATAGATTCCTCCTGTTGTCGATCCCCTCCAGAACACAACCTCTTTTTTAGACTCCCACGGATGTTGCAAAGAAGCTGCATGGTACCTGCCCAGTTTTTTGGCAGGATTCAGAGCTTCAAAATCGGGAAATAGTACGTTGTGGGTCGAGTCCTTTTTTTTTGCAAAGACAAAAAGAGGAACAGGAGGCAGAGGTTGTACATCATAGGCATCGGAGAGACAGAGCACAAATTCGACATCAGGAAGTCGATAAGTTCTAGAGAGCCTTTTGAAAAAGTTTCTGACGTGCTTGGCTCTTGTTCTCATTGAACCGGGGAAGTGTTCATCGGAAGAAAATGAGGCGCTGCCATTTTTGATCTTCACATGCAAAAAGCCCTCTTTTTGAGGGATATCTTGCATAAGAGCACGGACCTGTGATTTTTTAATCTGTTTGAATTCTTTTAGATCTTCTTGAATTTGCTCAAGAGCCCATGGTTGAAATGGCGGATCTTTTTTGAGAATATTAGGGAGTCCCCATTCTAGAAAATAGACCGCACAGAAGATAAAAAAGATGAGGGGAAACGTGTAGTTTCTCAATTTTTTGCTCATATCGGCACTCTATTCTATTAGTTTGAGAAATAAAGTTATAGCTCGATTCTATGGTGTGGTACGCAAGAAAATTCAGGAGATGTCAGAAAGACTTGCCCAAAATGGGCCAGGGCGCTTTTGAGGTGCTCTAGCCTTGTAGCATCCAGGTGTATCCCAAAATCATCAAGCCCAAGAAGTGGCTTCTTGCGACTTGCATGCGCCATGCACTCCCATTCTGCAAAACGGAGAGCAAAAAGGCAGGATCGTTTTTGCCCCTGCGAGGAAAAAGCTTTGGCAGATTGCTCTTTTAATTGGAAAAGAATGTCATCTCTTTGGGGACCAATCAGAGTGTGACCTAAGATAAGCTCTTTTTCGCGCATCTGTTCAAAGTATTTTTGGAGTGCGGTTGCGATATCAGGAGAGTGCATAAGATCTTTGGGGCGACTAAGATATTGTAGAGAGAGGGCATCGTAGTTTGAAGAGAGCTTAGCGCTCCAATCGGAGATACGAGGGGAAAGCTCATTGATAACCGATTGTCTTTTTGTAATGAGATAGCAAGCAGAGTTTGACATGATCTCTTCCCATGAAGCAATAGAATCACAGGTGTTGTTTTTAAGAAGCTCGTTTCTTTGTTTTAGGGCTTTGAAGTAACGACTCAGGTGGTATAAATAAAGGGGATCAATCTGAGAAATATAGAGGTCTAGAAAGCGCCTGCGCTCTTGGGGAGAGCCGCTAATAAGGGAGCTGTCCTCCGGTGTTAGAATGACGGATGGGAGCTTGCCAAGAAGAGAGTGGAGAGTAGAGTAAGTGGTTGTGTTATGCTCTACTTTTTTTGTTTGCCCATCAAAGTAAATCGATACTCTCTCCTCGATACCTTCATTTTGAAACGTGGCTTCTATGTAGAAAAAAGACTCTCCGAAATGGATCAGGTCGCGCAAATTGTGGGTGCGGAACGACCTTCCTGTGCTTACCAAGCTAATGGCTTCTAGGAGATTGGTTTTTCCCTGTCCATTTTTTCCTACAATGCAGTTGAGTGTGGGAGAAAAGGTAAACTGCGCCTCTTTATGAGATCTAAAGTGGCGCAATGAAAGCGTTAACAGATGCATTATACATTCTCAAGACGCATCGGCATAATCACAAACTGAGCCGAAGTAGAATCTGTAATAAGCCCGGGATTATAAGAATCTGTGAGGCTTAAAAGTACAGTTTCATCTTTGATGTGCTTTAAGACATCCAGAAAATAGACCGGATTAAAGGCAATGTTCAGCGCTTGCCCTGCGTAGTTCACGGGCATCCGTACAACTCCTTCTCCTACATTGGGTGCGTTGATGGAAATAGCAAGCTCTCCCGGATTAAATGAGAATCGAACGGAGGGGTGATGTTCTGAGGTAAAAAGGCAGACTTGTCTCAATAGAGAGATCAGCTCTTCGCGGTGTAATTGTAGAGCTTCTTGAGCTGCTTTCGGAATGATCCTTCCTACATCGGGGTATTGTCCTGAAAACAATTTAGTCACAAGCGTAATGGCTTTCATTTCAAAGCCAATCTTATCTGCTTGCATTTTAACGGTAATGGGATCTTCTTCTTTTGTGTCTAAAATGTGGATCACTTCTTCCGCAGCTTTCAAAGGAATTAAACAGGAGTGCTCAGCCTGTAGTCCAAGGGCTGCGCTAAAGGGGATTTTGCTTAAGCGCTTGCCATCTGTTGTCATCACAAAAGTACTGTTTGGCGTACTTTCTAGATAGATGGCATTTAGAAGATTTTGCGTGTCACTGCGTGCTGCAGAAAATGTCGACCTAGCAAGGGTTTCTTTCAATTCTTTAGCGTTGATAGAAAATCCGGAAGCTTCGCCAAGATCGGGCATTTCGGGAAACTCCTGTTTGAGCATCCCTTTGAGTTTAAAGTGGGAGGCTCCTGAATTGATGTGACACAGATCTGCAGGGGAGGTGTGGATCTCCACAATGGGTGCTGTAAGTTCTCGAATCAACTGAATAAACTGACGCGCAGGTAGAGCAATCGCTCCTTCTTCCGCTACTTTGGCCTCTGTGTAGATGCGCATGCTCACAGTTCCATCCGTTGCACTGATGATCAGCTCATCATTTTGCGCTTCTAGGAGTAAGCTTCCTAAAATAGGAGCGACCGGCTTGGCGGGTGTGATATTCTGGATTTTTGTTAAAAGAGCTGTTAGATTAAGACGAGAAAGAGTGGCTTTCATATAGAAAATCTCCCATTTCTTCGCATGATAAAAGATCGAGAAAAATTTGCCTACTGAATAGTCGCAAGGACGGCCACATCTAAGGCGGTCTTCAATCCTTGTTGCACTTGTGGGTCATCAAAATGGGGCTGCCAAAGTAGATCTTTAGCGGGGTCGCTAATAGTAAATAGTGCGGCTAGATCCACTTGATAGCAGTGCGCTACAGCAAAGAGCGCGGCAGCTTCTCTTTCGACCGTTAGTACCCCTTCTATTCGATACTGCTCTACTTCTTCATCGGTTTGCTTATATAGGTTGTCCGTTGTCCATGTGCTGCCGATGTGGAAAGGGATATTCATTTTCTTCATCTGCATTTGGAGCTTTGTGCTCATCCGACGCGGTGCGTGAATGTATTTAGCAGTGGGCAGATAATTATGCGAAATCTGTTCATCTCGTATTGCTTTTTCACAAAGAACGAGATCGCCCCTTTTTGCTTTTGTCTGCAGAGATCCGGCTGTGCCGATCGTTACAAATTGACTTACGCCCCAGGTAATTAGCTCTTCCATCTTAGAAGCAGTTGTGGGGGCTCCTATTCCAAAATGGCCAACGGCTACTCCTGGATGATCTTTCAAAAAATAAAGAGAAGAAAAACAGCCATCACATACAGTGTGAGGAAGGGAAGAGAGTAAATTTTGGAGAAAGTACTTTTGATCGCAGAAAACAACACTCTTTGGTGGAGAACACGAGGGAAGTCTTCCTAACTTCTTTTGTTTGTCTTGGGGTAGCATACTTAACTTATGCCCTTTTTCCCATTCTATACAAGGTTACTTTTTATCCGCAATTAAAGAACTAATTTTAGTTGCGGCTAAGTAGCTGGTCGTCCACGCATTTTGAAAGTTAAACCCTCCTGTAACGCCATCGATATCAAGGACTTCTCCTGCGAAGAATAAGTGAGGTAAGAGTTTACTTTGGAATGCAGTGCAATCTACCTCTTTAAGATCAATACCGCCGCAGGTAACAAATTCTTCTTTATGGGTTGTTTTTCCATTGAGCTCGTAGAGACTGTTTTGTAGTGAAAACAGAACGTGTTGCAATGAGGCATCTGAGAGGTGCCCAAGCACTTTTCCATGGTCTGGTACAAGAGTTTTCCATAGTTGCTGAGGAATACGAGTTGGGTTTTCTGATGCTAAAGTTTTAAGGGGCTTTTCCTTTTTTAATCTGTATAGATCCGCAATCGTTAGATCAGGGGCCCAGTTAATTTTAATAGTTGTCTTGTAGTCGCATCTTTTTAAGTGGCGCGCTGCAAAAGCCGACAGCTTTAAAATCGCAGGTCCGCTGAATCCAAAGTGGGTGATTAAGAGCGCCCCTCTTTGTTTTAGGGAACATTCCGGTAGTGTAATTTCAGCATCTTGCACGCTGATTCCAGACAGCTCTTTTAGAGGGCTACCCGGCACATTAAATGTAAACAGGGAGGGTGCAGTTTCTGTAATGTGGTGTCCCAATGTTTTGGCAAGTGCATGTCCATAAGTAGAGCCCCCTGTAGCCAAGACGACAAAGTCGCAATGTAACAACTCTTGTCCTTCTACTTGTATTTCAAAGCTGTTCCCTTTTGGAGTAATGGAGAGTACATTTTTTCTTGGCAACAGCTCAACTCCTGCTTTTTTTGCGGCATTAAGAAGGCATTCAACAATTGTCATTGAAGAGTCAGTGACGGGAAAAACGCGGCCATCTTTTTCTGTTTTTAGGTGCACTCCTTTTTCTTCCAGCCAGGCGATCATGTCTTTGGGTTGGAAGCGGAAGAAGGCGCCTAATAGTTCCTTGGAGCCTCTGGGGTAATACTCGATGAGTTTGCGTGGATCAAACAACCCATGAGTGACATTGCATCTGCCTCCCCCTGAGATTTTTACTTTAGAAAGGAACTGATTGCTTTTCTCTAAAACAGAGACCTGAAGGTGGGGGGTTTGTTTACAGATAATAGCTGCAAAGATTCCGGCAGCTCCTCCTCCAATAACAATGCACTTTTTCATTGTCTTGTCGTAATGGTGATATGGCCTTGAGGATCGATTAACACGGAGTTTTCCGCTTGAGCTACAAGTCCGCTTGATTCTTCTAGAAGCGGGGGATAGCTGCCGATTGCTCCGCTTGCAACAAGAAGGTCGATCCCTTTTCTGATCTCATCCAAGGGAAGGGAGGTGGCAAGCAAATCATGCAGGGCAAAGGGAAGCCCCTTGAATGACAAGATGAGTTCCATCAGTTGCTCTTCCAATCCGGATTTTGCTTTGGGTTTCAGTAGAGAAAACAGGGTAGATGCACCCTCTTCGTGGATCAGTCCCTTGCCATTTGTTGCAAAAGGTTCAATTGCAAATGTCATGCCCGGTTGCAATATCCCTTTTGATCTGTCTTCATAGTTGGGGATGAGAGGGGGAGTGTGTACTTTAAAGAAGCCCAGGCCATGTCCGCACAGATTTCTTACAGGCTGCAGTCCAAAAGAGAGAATGGTGGTTTCAATGACCCGTCCAATCTCTTTGATGGGTAGCCCGACTTTCAAAACCCCTTCTGCTGCGTAAAGTGCAGCTTCTGCAGCATCGACAATATGCTGATTTTTTCCTGAAAGATCAACCGAGGTGGCGCAGTCGCCAATGGCTCCTTCCACACACACACCGACATCCAATTTTACAAGCTCATCTGACAAAATGATATCTTGTCCCGGCTCTGTCAGAAAGTGGGCTGCCACATCATTTAAGGCAATCTGCGGGGGGAAAGCGGGAATGGCACCGAGTTCAAAAATCTTCTGTCTTACCTGCAAAAGAATCTGGTTATAAGAGGCTCCCTTACAAATGAGTGACTTGCCATAAGAGCGCACCTGCCCTGCAATGGCCCCGGCTCGAATAAAGTTTTGTCTGTAACTCTCTTTCATAAGATAGGCAGTTTAGCAAAAGAGGGATGCAAAACTCAAACAGAAACTCCTGCCTTCTATTTTGATACTGGATTTACTCGGACATAAGAAAAGGCGCCCTTGCATCTTCCTTACAAGATCTACAAGGGCGCCATTACCATCACAATATCGTCTTGATGATCAAGAGTTCATTGCGAGGCTCTTCAGAATTAAGCTCAGCTAATACTTACTGGACAAGGCCAAAAGTAAATTTAGAAAGCCAACTTTTTTGTGGAGCTGTTGCTGTTCCTAATAGAGAAGAGAACATAGATGTAATAGTTTCTCTATAAGCATATACAGCAGTACCTGCCACAGCGATAGCTGTAGCGCCAATCAAGGCTTTTTTATGAGCTACTGTGAATGCCTTAAAAGCTAAGGCCGCCTTTTTTACAGATGCAAACTTGGAAGGCGGAACTACTACTTGTGCTGGTTTTTTTACGCAGCATGGGAGGCAACGTGATATTTTCATGATATATCCTTTTTTATTTTCTTATTAACATCAATATTAACCAATATTGATTGTTCTACATTCTACAGGCGTTTTGTTTTAATGTAAACATTAAAATATTTTTAACATATTGATGTATATCTATTTATATAATAAAAACTATTACAATGTAGTATTGCGTAGTTTTTTTGTATAGGGGGTTTGTCTACAAGCATTTTGTAAAAAGGGGTGGCTTTTCTAGGCTGATTTGTGGGTTAATCAACTACCTTAAGCATTTATTAAATTAAAAATTTTAATTTAATAAATGCCTTATAAAAACTGGATTCATCATAATCGTAGACAGGATGGATGGGAAATCCGAGATCGCTTGCTACTTACCGTCTTTTCCAATGTGAAAAAAGATCTTTTGCCTTGCGATAGCCCCGGCTTGAATACAGTTTTTTCTATAATCTTTCTTTCAGTGAAACTCAAGCGGATAAGGCCTCTGTTTGTATCAAAAAAGGGGGAAGAGGATAGGCGCCCTTGCAGCTCTTCTTGAGGGTTGCAAGGGCCCGATTGCGATTTATAGAATCAATTCTTAGCAAGAAAAAACTTAAGTCCTAAGTACTCTTCTTCTCATAACCAATCCAATGGTTTACGGCACAGGTTACAAGGACTACAATTGAAACAACAGCGCTAGATAAACGATCGGACTCTACTGGAACAGATACGTCTGCTGGTTTAGGTGGTTGTTGCGAAGAGAGAAAAAAACTATTTTTTATGGTTTCTCTAAAAGCATATCCAGCAGCACCAGCCAAGCCGATTGCTGTAGCGCCGATCAATGCTTTTTTATGACCTACTGCAAATTGCTTTGAATCATTCAGAGCTTTCTTTGCTAATGTAGTCATAGAAGGTTTAGGCATTACTACCACTTGTTTTGGTTTTTTTGCACAAGTAAAGCAGGACTTTAAGCAAGAAAGAGCAGTTCTTTTTGTTTTTACTTCGACAGGTTTCTTGCTGGCCATACCAGGTATCTTGGAAATCAGCCCTGTGAATGGGCCTGTTAATTTGTTAATCATGATATACATCTTTTTTTTTAATTTGTAATTAAAGAGTACTGATTGATTTATATTTTAAAGATTATTTGCGTTAATGTAAATGTTATATTTTTTTGTGCAGGGGATTTGCCTACAAGCATTCTCTGGAAAGAGGTGGTTTAAATTAAATATTTTAATTTAACAAACGCCTTCTACAAGCTGGATTCGTCATAATCGTAGACAGGATGGATGGGAAATCCAAGCTGTCTTATGCCCAAAGAGGGGACACTTCCATATAGGTCTCTTGAAAAGAAGGTTGCTTGGAAAAGAAGAGGCGCCCTTGCAGCTCTCCTTGAGAGCTGCAAGGGCGCCGTTTTCATCAGAATATCTTGTTGATATATCTGGGGTTTGGCTTCTTAGGTCATCGTATTGATTTATATTGACCAAAATAACCAGGATAACCAGGAAGCATCTTCTTGGATAATAGCGCAAGAGATAGATAGGTAGCTATTGCTGCTCCACCAACTACTACTAATGGCAAAGTATAGCTATTTGTTGATAGGGCGGTCTGTATTTCTGGTTGCCGAGAAGAGAGCATGTTTGTGAGGGTTTTTCTGAAGGGATATCCGGCAGCACCAGCCAAGCCGATTGCTGTAGCGCCGATCAATGCTTTTTTATGACCTACTGCAAATTGCTTTGAATCATTCAGAGCTTTCTTTGCTAATGTAGTCATAGAAGGTTTAGGCACTACTACCACTTGTTTTGGTTTTTTTGCACAAGTAAAGCAGGACTTTAAGCAAGAAAGAGCAGTTCTTTTTGTTTTTACTTCGACAGGCTTCTTGCTGGCCATACCAGGTATCTTGGAAATCAGCCCTGTGAATGGTCCTGTTAATTTGTTAATCATGATATACATCCTTTTTTTAATTTGTAATTAAAGAGTACTGATTGATTTATATTTTAAAGATTGTTTGCGTTAATGTAAATGTTATATTTTTTTGTGCAGGGGATTTGCCTACAAGCATTCTCTGGAAAGAGGTGGTTTAAATTAAATGTTTTAATTTAACAAGCGCCTTCTACAAGCTGGATTCGTCATAATCGTAGACAGGATGGATGGGAAATCCAAGCTGTCTTACGCCAAAAATTGCATCAGAGATCGCTTGCCACTTTGCGTCTTTGTCGATGTGAAAAAGGATTTTTGTTTTAGTGGGGTCTGAGGGAAGCAGGCTTAAGTCTTGCTGCCGTTTGAGTTCTGCTTGGATCCCTTGAATCCCGCTCATCACGTATTCATTGAATTCAGTAATCCATTTATACTCGCCCTCAGCATTGACGCTCAGATTAATAATATAGTAGTCATGACTCCCAAGAGTATCTGATTTTTCGGACGACCCTTCTACTTTGACAAGCTGGATCGTGCTATCATAGAGAGCCGCTTTTGTCACAGCAAGCGTGGCAAATACAGCCACCACTAAAAAGAGGAAATCGACCATGGGAGCTAAGTTCAGCTGAGAAAAACCTTTGAGTTCTTCATCGGGGATAAGGCTCATGTTATCCTCTTTTGAATATACGTTTTGTCGTCTAACAGAAGCGCAAGCGATTGCGCCTCATTTTCAACTTTTGCAAGAGCTCTGACCAGGCGATACTTGGCAATAGAGTGCAAGATTAATGATAGAATGGCCACAAGCAATCCTGCCACAGTTGTTCCTACAGAAACGCCCAATCCATCAAAAAGAGTGGAGATACTTTCGATAGAGCGGTTGACATCGTAGAATGCGTAAAACATCCCAAGTACTGTTCCCAAAAGTCCAAGCATTGGGGCGATGATGGCAATATCATTCAAAAGCCCAATTTTTTGCCAAAAAAAGACAGTGGAGCGCTTGGCCTCTGTTTTCATGGATTCCATAATGAGGGGAAGACCATGTCCACGAGACTGGATGCCCATGCTTAGCATTTGAGGTAAAAGAAGTTTTTGTTCTCTGCACGCTGCAAAAGCTTCTTGAAAGTGGTTATTCATTAGCTGGTTGTGAATTTGTCTAGAGAGCTCTTTTGGTGTGCGGGTTGTCCATCGAATCGATCCCAAGACATAAAAAAATAGGCCGACTGCAAAGACAGAAAGAGAAAACAAGACCGAGTAGATTGCGGGAGAGCCTCTAAACGCTTGTCCAAGGTCGACGCTTACCCCACCGGCTGTTGTGTGGGCAGGCTCACCAATTGCGTTCGGTGCTTCTACAACAAGCGTGCTTGGCTCTTGCACCACAGTCTTTTCTTCTGAAAAAATAGGGTCTGCAAGGGCAACGAGTTCTTGTTTTACAGGCTCTTGGATGTCGAACTCTTCAGCAAGGAAAGAAATTTCTTCATCTAAGGGAGTCAGAGGGGCCTCCTCCAAGACAAGTGATAGTGGTTCGTCATCCACAAGGGGCTCTGCTACAAGAAGGAGAGGAGTGGCAAATAGAGTCATCAAAATTTTAAGCTTCATGTGAAGAGGTCCTCCCTGAATGAAATTATAGATTTTAGGTTATACCCAATGCGTCTAGAATTCCGCAAGACAACAAATCATCTTCTCTATTAAAATTTCTGAAAAACACTATGAAGCCAAAAGATTTAAAAGCTCCTTTTTCTTGGGAAGAAAGACGCCCTCTTATTCTAGATCATATTCTCTATGTGCCCAATTACTATGAGGCTCATGACGCTTTTGCTTTTCCGGCATGGGAGAGTGTGTTTGGTAGGTTAGCCCCTGTTGAGGTGGAATATTGCTCCGGCAATGGCGCTTGGATTATCGAGCAAGCCCTGAAATACCCCGACCGCAATTGGGTGGCAGTTGAAATCCAGTTTGAAAGAGTGCGTAAAATCTGGTCTAAACTCAAAAACTATCAACTGAGCAACTTGCTGATTGTATGCGGGGATGCAAGGACGTTTAATGCCTATTACGCGCCTCAAAATGGATTTGCGGCAGCCTATGTCAATTTCCCGGATCCTTGGCCCAAAGATAAACATGAGAAAAATCGCCTGTTAACGCCCTCGTTTTTTTCTAAGTTGTCAACTCTTTGCCAAGAGAAAGCCACTTTAACGATTGTAACGGACCACAAAGAATATGGGATGTCTGCAATTGGACATCTGCAAGACAGTAAGGTGTGGCGCTCAATCCATCCTTTTCCCTATTACACCTTGGATGGAAAAGATTATGGTACATCTTATTTTGATGCGCTTTTTCGACAGCAGGGGCTAACCATTCACTATATTCAATATGAAAGGGTTTTGTAATGCATTTTTTGTTTCATGAAGTGGATTTGCAGGGGGCACAAGTGATCTCTCTTGATGGCTCGATGACCTCCGATCTTAGGTGGGAAGGGATTCCACACAACGTTCTATCGTGTGTTTTTGATTTGGATCTTGGATGGGATTCTTTTGTCATAAAACCGAATGATTCTGCGACTTTTCAAAGCCTTTGGCTTGTGCTCGAAGAGTTTTCAAAACGGGTGCTTGCCTTATACGAAAAGCAGACAATCGGGGTGGTTTTATACCGAGGGTCCTTTGATTTGAGCTCTCTTTTCCCCCCTTTTTTGTGGGAGGAAAATCCGTGGCAGCTTTTTGCAGAGTATTTGCATCGATTAACTAGCGTCCTTCCTGAGCATGTGAAGGTGTTTGTGCTGTTTGACACAAAAGGGCATGAGATCACCTCGGTGTTAAAGCAAGTGACCAAAGAGCGATTCAAGCATCTAATCGTCGGTATCGACGGGCTTGAGCTTCATCAAGAGGATAAAGGTGTAAAAACAGCCATTATTTTGGCTGCGCAAGAGAAGTGGGATGAGCTGTTTTCTTCTGCTTTAGAGGAGTGTCTAAAGGAAATGAAGCACCCCTTTCGATTAATTGGGGCTGTTGATCTACATCAAGAATGGGAAGGACTAGAGGAAGTGATTATCCCTTTAAGAGAGATGGTTGACCGCGCTTTAGAGAGGCAGCTGAATGGGTTTATTGCTGCGGGTGGCACTGTCTTATATAAAAAACCAATCGGAGCAGAGGGATTTGAACCCCCGACCCACTGCTCCCAAAGCAGTTGCGCTAGCCAAACTGCGCTATGCTCCGACCGGAAGTAGAGGATCTTACAAAAGAGCCTCTTTAAGGACAATACAAATTTCTTGTTGAAAATCAAAAAAGTTGGAACAATCAAGGGGATTCTAGGGGACATATTCTATGGCTTCATTTAGGCATTTGCGTTCTGTAGTTCGTTTAATGGATTTGGCAGAAGAGGTCATTGATTTGAGTCGTGAAGGGGAGCTCACTGCAAAAAGGATCGAGACCTTTCAATCCGATGCTCTCTGTTTCAAGTTAATGTATGCAACAGAAAGGGTCACAGACCTGACTTTGAGCGCTTTAGAAGAGTTAGCTCAAGAAACTTCTGCTATTGAAAAAATGCACAAGATGCAATCAGGGGAAGTCGTTAACTGTATTGAAGGGTATGAAAGTGAAGAGCGCTCTGCTTTACATACAGCCATGCGAGATTTTTTCGATGGAAGGCAGACAGCAGAAAAGGCGATGCAAGCAGCGGAACTTGCTTATAAAGAGTGTGAGAAATTGCGCCTTTTTTTACATGAGATCGAAGAGAAGAATCAGTTTACCGACATGGTGCAAATCGGCATCGGAGGTTCGGAGCTTGGCCCCAAAGCGGTGTATTTGGGACTTGAAGCCTTTGCTAAAAAGGGAAGGCGCGTCCATTTCCTCTCTAATATTGATCCGGATGAGGGGGCTGCAATCTTTAGAGGTTTAGATCTGTCAAAGACGCTGGTTGTGGTGGTTTCCAAGTCCGGATCTACCTTAGAGACTTTGACCAATGAAGAGATGGCAAGAGCCCGTTTTCGAAAAGCGGGGCTTAACAGTCGGGACCACTTCATTGCGGTCACCGGCAAGGGCAGTCCTATGGATGATCCAGCTAACTATCTTTCTAGTTTTTATATATGGGATTACGTAGGAGGGCGCTATTCTGCAACCTCTATGGTAGGGGGAGTCGCTCTTGCTTTTGCTTTGGGAATGGATCGGTTCATTGACTTTTTAAGGGGCGCAAGCGCCATGGATAAGGTCGCTCTCCGCTCCGATATAAAGAGCAATTTACCTCTTTTATCTGCTCTTTTGGGGATTTGGAATCGAAACTTTTTGGGATTGCCCACTGTTGCAGCGATCCCTTATAGCAGAGCCCTTTCTCGTTTTCCGGCGCATCTGCAGCAGCTTGACATGGAGTCTAACGGTAAAAGGATTGATAAGAAGGGGATGCCTGTCGATTTTGATACAGGCCCTATCATTTGGGGCGAGCCGGGGACCAATGGTCAGCATTCGTTTTATCAGTCGTTGCATCAGGGCACCTCTATTGTGCCCATGGAATTTATTGGTTTTAAAGAGAGTCAGTGGGGTGATGACCTTGCTTTTCAGGGCACAACCTCCCAAGATAAGCTAATTGCGAATCTTTTGGCTCAGTCGATTGCTCTTGCCGTAGGACAGGGGAATGCCAATCCCAATAAGCAGTTTTTAGGAAACCGGCCTAATCGGATCTTGCTAGCAGAGAAACTCGATCCCTATACGATGGGGGCTCTGCTCTCGTACTATGAGCATAAAGTGGCCTTCCAGGGCTTTATTTGGAATATCAATTCTTTTGACCAAGAAGGGGTACAGCTGGGAAAAAAATTAGCTCTCAAGGTTTTAGATCAGATTGTTCTTTCTAAAGCTGGAAAGTCTTTAGATACAAAGGGATTTCCTTTGGGGGCTTCTTATTTAAAGTTAATTGATAGTTTTAAGAGGTGATTGACTTGTTTATAATTATTATGAAATAATAATTATAAATAGGAGATGTTTCATGAGTTCTCTTAAAACGCTCTCTCCTGCCGTCATTCTTCGAGCAGTCGATCAGATAGCCGAGTGGGCAGAAGTTAGAGAGAAAAGGGAACTGCCAGCTCAACAGATCAGCCAAGTTTTTCACACATTATACCTCTATGCCCAGTACCTCATTACAAGTCAGATCTTTTCTCAAGAAGAGATGAAGCAAGGTGTGCGCTCTCTTTTAGCTCTCAGCTTAGAGGCGGCAGAGCGTTTAGAGCGGATACAGGGAAAGGGTACCGTTAGTTCGCTTAAAGAATTTCAAGACTTAAATAACTTGTATCATCATAAGGTACTTCCTCTTTTCCCTAAAAAAGAGGATGAAGAACTTCGGATGGGGCTTTCTTTTAAAGGGCACTCCGATGGTATTCTTGAAGGGTTGCATTCTGTAAAAGAGGATCGCGATTATGAATTTTTTCTGATCCGCAAGGAGGATGGATCCTCTTATGTAACCCCTGCTATGAAAGCGCATATCGCTCTTCTTGATCAGGTCAATACCCTGTTTTGTCAAGAAGATAGCATTGTTCTTAAGGCAGCGCTTGGCCATGACCGCGTCTGTCATGAGATGGCAAAGCAAATTCTGAAAGAAAAGATGGGACTTATAGATTCTTTTTACAAGGAAGCCTTTAAATTCAAGCACCACGATTTCATTAAATCAGTGAATAAAGCGCTCATGGCTCTTATGCTATGTGCTAATCCTCGTAATCTTAAATCGAATTCAACGGGCAAAGTGTGTGCGGAATATTACCAGGATTTCCATCTTTATTTGCGCAATGCGTGTACAGCTCCTTCAAAGAGGCGGGAAGGGAAGCTAGATCATTTTCTGCAGCATGTTATGCATCTTAAAGAAGAGCTCTTGTCAGCTCTTTTCCTCATCGACCTGCCCATTTTCGAATTAGGAACCAAGATGGATGCTCCTTTACCTCTTTGTAAAGAAATTGATCGACAGAAAAAAACAATCGCTGATCAACTGGCCAAAACATTTTGCGGCCCTCTTGCAAAAGCTAGCGACACAATCAGAAAGAGAAAGGTCGGATTTGATCCTCTTATTCAAAGAACACCTTTGGGTCAGCTGTATCGATTAACTCTCAAAGGACACGAGGTGAGTGTGCTTTCTCTGCCGGCTCCTGTGATCCAAGAGTCTGTTAATAAAGCAGTGCTTGCTCCTGAATTCATCGATTTTAAAGCGCAGCTATTGAAAGAAGGCAAAGCTCATCTTTTGATCAACTTGCAAGAAAGGGGGGCGTGGAGAGGACATGCACGCTCGTCTTGCCTGGAGAGTGCTCATGACGCCAAGAGCCTTTTCGTAATTTCCCTGGATCGGCACACCGACTTCTATCATCAAAGTGGTCCCTATGTTGAATGGGATGATCCCGAGGAGTTTTTCAAGCTTTGTGAAGAGCAGATGTTTAGTCAAGGGACCGGATTTTTCTTGGCCCCTGAATTCAAATCGCTGCTAAAGCCTCTTTGTAAAAAGATTCACATCTCTTGTTTTGATGGTAAAGAGCGGCTGACCCAAAAAAATAGGTGTGATTTCATTGAGATCCTTGAATGGCTTTTTGTGATAAAAGTCGTGGAGGCTCTCAAAGTGGACAGCTTGAGTTTTGCAGACAAAGATGGGCTCGATGATGCCTCTTGCATGAACACAGCGCTTTGGGCCATCTGCTCCCTAAAAAATCCAGAGGATTCCCTCTGCAAAGAGGCTCAAAAAAAGCTTTTTGACTTACTCTTCTCTACCCCGCTTGGATTGCGAGGGCGTGTTTCGCTAGAGACATTTCGTTTGCGCCAAGCTCTAGAAGTGCTTATGCCAAATATGAAAAATAGACATATTGCCTAATACCAAACAGAGCAAAATAACTTCATATAAAATTTCTCCGACTTTGCTAAATTCATCTTCCTCTTTGCCCTGCCCACTTGGGGCAGAGCTTCGTCAGTCAGAATTTGGCTGTGTCTTATTGAGTTCAGATTTGCCATTCAAACCCTTTTCAAAGAGGACGTCGCCAGTTGATCCAAGCGTTGTTCCAAAGCTGTGAGTTTGAGGTCGAGAGCCTTAAAAGATAACGAATTGGCTTCAGAGCGATGCTCATTTTCTCTCAATCGTTGTTCCAAAGAAACTAATCTAGCGCCAAGAGTTTCACGACTCAGGGCATCGATTTGTACGCAACAAGCATGTGCATAGAGTTGCCTTAATATAAACATCATTAGATCTTTGTTTGGAAAAGAGTCTCGCCTTTTTTCCAGTTCCTGAATAGTGGATAGAATGAGAGTTCGATTGTCCACGGAAGCGGGAGATTCAACATAAGGTGGTCTTTGAATTTGAGAGTTTGTCAATCGCTGTGACGGATCTTGCATGTTAAAAATTAGTGGTTGCAGTAATGCATATATTCTGTCTATTCGATTGGGTTGAGAAATTTGGATGCTGTTTTTTAGTTGTTGTTGCAGTGTTTGTTCTAGCTGATCTAATCTGTTGCGTAACTCTTGCGTTTCTCCGCACAAGTTTGCAATAACTGCGTCGGATCTAATGGTCAGTCTTCGATGTAAAGTGCCGATTGTTTCCTTATCGTGCCGTAACCTGCTTTCGACAGTCTCTGCATTAATTTCTTCACGATTTGGAAGAACGTTGTAGTCTTGAGTTCCGCAGAGCCTATTGACAACCTGTGTCAATCTTTCTAATTCTTGGCGTGCCTGTCGAAGATCTAAAGGGGAGGGCTGGTGCGTATCAAGCTTTGTGGAGGTCTGACAAGTTGAAGCATTAATTCTTTCTTCTAATACGTAGATTTCTTGGAAATGCTTTTGTAGAGAAAAAAAATCCTGAGGGGATAGAGTGATGGACATAGATAGCTATTACCTTATTTAAATATTTAAAAACGGAGAGGCTCGATCGTTTGATTCGATATCTGCATCTGAACTAGGGGTGGCCCGGCTTTGGCTATGGGGAGGGCCATAGAAGAGGCTCGCTTGCGTTAAAACAGTTAAGGCACACTCATGGATGATTGGAAGAATCCAGATATTGCTTATGATGATATAACTAACCGGCACTGATGCAAGTACTTGGGCAATATCATGTCGATCAGTATCCTCTGCCAAGTAGATTAATGCCAGGTGGTGATTGAAAAGGGATTTAGTGATTTGATCCAAGACACCAAGCCTAGAATCCAATCCATGAGGGCAGGGGGTTGTTTTTTGAACCGAGAAAATTTCTTCTAATTTGCGAATCTTATCACATTGTCGATGTATTGTTTCCTCTAACTCTAGGCATGGACTTTTATAAGGCAAAGGTAAGTATGAAGGAGGGCGATTTATTCTATTAAACATAGGAGTATTTCAGAAGGGGCAGGAGGCTAATCGATCGGTGGATTAATAGGCAAGCCCTCTATTCACTTGAAGAGTCATTGAGTTGTTCATTGTAGAGTTTGAGGTTATTAGAAAGGCTGTCCGCTTGATCCATAAGGTCTTTAAAGTCTTTCTTAAAGGCTTCATTTTGCATGATCTCTTCTTTTTTGGGATTTCGCTCGGCCTTTTCAATCAACATAGAGAGCCGGGACATCGCTGTATTGATTGAGGAGACCTCTTCTTGGAAGTATTTGCGGAAGTTAGAGGGAGTATTTAGGGCATTGAGAGTTGTAATCTGTTTGGCGCGCTGCCTTTGCCATCCTTTATTCAGATGGAACAGGATGCCGTAATGGTTGACATCATTCATCAGAGTGTCGACTTTGCTCAAAATGGCATTGAGATGCAAATAGAAGTCATCTTTGGAAATCAGCTGTCCAAGAGTGCCCTTCCCATCGACAATATTTTGGGAGATGGTTTCAAAGTTTGTAGAAGCTCCTTTAAGGCGGTCCATCACGATCCCGATATTTGTAAAGACATGACCCACTTGCATCTCTTGAACGGCATTTTGCACATCTTGGAGTGTCGATGTGAATTGCACAATGCTTTGCTTAATATCATCCACAATCTTATCGGCGTTGATCTTGGCAACAGTTACTTTGACCTCATCCATGGTGTTTCCTACAGAGCGAATCGCATTGCCTAAATCGTTACCATTTTTCTGAATCCAAGAAGAGGTTAGCTGGAATGTCTGTTTCATTTCCTTAGAAAGAGAGGAGAGTTCATTGACTGCCTTTTCAATCGGATCCACAGATTGCGCATAGATGGGTTGTTTGTTGGTAATCAGTTTGGGAATAGTGCCTTTGGGGGGGACTTTAGGGATAATGGCAATCGATTTTTCACCAAGAAGTCCTGAAGTTTGTACGGTGATCTCATCGGTATCATAGACGCGTACAGAAGAGTCGACTTTGAGGATAAGTTGGTAGTAGTAGATCTCGCCGAGTACATCAGAAAGAGGTTTTTGGCGAGCATCGGGGACAGACTCGATAGCAACTACTTCCCCAATCGGCTTTCCTGCAAAAGTGACTCTTGTTCCTACGTTGATTTGGTTAATATTGGCAAAACGGACATATAGGGTTTCTTTCCCATCACCCACAGTGGGTTTCAAAAACAGGATGAGCCAGACAATGGTGGCACAGGCAACCAGGACAAAAAGACCGATCATCATATTTTTTGTCTGTTCACCCATGCTCTCTTTCCTTTTTTAAGTGTCTGGGATCTTGGGAAATTGTGGTGTATAACTGCTCAATTAAGGGGTCTTTGATTTTTAGAAAGTTGTCAGGAGTATCGATATGGGCGATTTTTCCTTCCCGAATGAGGGCGAGTCTGTCCCCCACATAGAGGGCAGAAAACATATCGTGTGTGACCACAATGCTTGTCGCTTTCAATTCCTCTTTTGTCTTGACGATCAGCTCATTGATTTGCATCGCAATAATGGGGTCAAGACCTGTTGTTGGCTCATCATAGAGAACAACGGTCGGTCTATAGGCAATTACACGTGCAAGCCCGGCGCGCTTGCGCATGCCGCCGGATAGCTCCGAGGGCATTTTTTTTTGGGTTCCTTCAAGCCCCACTAGATCAAGCGCATGGTCGACTCTTTCTTTAATTTCTGCTTTAGAAAATTTGTGTCCGTCGGCCGCTTTTCTATGCTCATTTAGGTAGAATCCTACATTTTCCTCAATTGTCATAGAATCAAAGAGAGCAGCTCCTTGAAAAAGCATTCCCATGTGAGAAATTGCCTTATAGAGAGTAGGTCCGGTTAAGCTTGTGATATTGACCCCGCCCACCACAATCTCTCCTTGATCCGGCTTGAGCAGGCCAATGATATGTTTGAGCAGCACGCTTTTTCCAATACCCGATGGACCCAAGATGACAAGAGTTTCTCCTTCAAAGATCGATAAATTCATCTCTTTGAGCACTTGGAGCTGTCCGAATTGTTTGGATAGGTTTTTGATTTCGATCATAACAAAAACCTATTGATCTGTTCGTGCAAGATATTCAGAGCCATGGTGAGGAAAAAATTAGAGAGCAAAATGGTACAGTAGATCACAACTACAGCATTAGTCGTTGTTTTCCCAACACCAGCAGCACCCCCTGAAGTGCGTAGCCCTTTAAAGCAGGAAATTGTGAGGATGATGATCCCAAAAATAAACCCTTTTACAATCCCTACAAGAAGATCGAAATAGCGGACATGGGTCGGAATCGGATCCATATAAGTATTTGGTGCCATATCAAAGTAATAGACAGAGATTAAATAGCCTCCAAAAACTCCCATTACAATGCTAAAGATAGTAAGCAGTGGCATCATAAGGGTTCCCGCTATGAACCTTGGAGAAATAAGATAGCGGTGAGGGTTTACTGCCATACTTTGCATCGCATCGATCTGCTCTGTCACAACCATCGTGCCCAGTTCCGCGCACATGGATGCACCCACCCGTCCTGTGACCATGAAAGCGGTTAGCACAGGCCCGAGCTCTGTCATCATCGCCTTTGTCACCATGAGGCCTGTTACAGAAGCCAGTCCCTTATCGGCCAGCTGATAGATCGACTGGGCTGCAAGCACAAGGCCTGTTGAAAATCCGGTGATAGCAACAACAGGAAGGGATGCCACCCCAATGTCATAGAGTTGTTTGAGAACAAGGCGCACCCCAGGTGGGCGCGTGATGGTAGCCTTGATCACTTCTAAAATGAGGATAAGCCATGCTCCTATAGAGGAGACGATCTTTAACCTCTGAGTGATAAGAGTGATTTCATTATTCATCAAAAAACGCAAAAAAATAAAATTATCCTTCTTTTTCGGATTCTACGAGATAGTTTAATTTTAAATCAAACCACTCTTTTAATTTTTTTTGATTTTCTTCTTTTAATGTATATAAAGGTAAGCGACAAGAGCCTGCAGGCAATCCCGCAAGTTGCATCAGATGCTTGATCGGTGTGGGATTGACTTCAATACATGACAATTTAAATAAGGGCAGCAAGTCAAAATGCAGACGCCGGGCTTCTTCAAACTTCCCCTCTAGTCCTGCTTGTATCAGAGTGTTAAAGGCTTCCGGAACAAGATTGCCAACAATGGAGATAACCCCTTTTGCTCCAAGGGAAAGCATGGGCAGGGTAAGGATATCATCTCCGCTCAAAACGACAAAATCAGGATAAATAGACACAATCTCTGCAATCACATCGGAGACCTGACACAAATTTCCAGAGGCTTCTTTGACGCCAATCACTTGTGGCAGCCCCGCAATTTTAAGAAGTGTTGCAGTTTCGATATTTACCCCTGTTCGCCCAGGGTGGTTGTAGACAAGGATCGGAAGAGTTGTGTTTTGTGAGATGGCTCTATAGTGTTCGTAGATCCCCTCTTGAGAGGGACGATTATAATAAGGGCATACGACAAGGGCACCATCGGCTCCTAGTTTCTCTGCTCGCTGAGTTGTCTTAATCGTCTCTTTTGTTGCATTACACCCTGTTCCTATAAATAGGAGGATCTTTCCTTTTGCTTCCTCGATACCGATCCGGATGACTTCCTCTTGTTCTTCTTCCGATAATGTGGCAGATTCTCCTGTGGTCCCAAGTAAAACAACCCCTGCAACTTTTGCTTTACATTGCTTTTGTATAAGGATGCGTAACCCCTCTTTATCGAGCTTCCCGTTAAAGAAGGGGGTAATGAGGGCGGTAAATAATCCTTTGATTTCCATAAATGCCTCTGTTTCTTGCCTAGAGTAGTCTAAAGTAGATCAAAAATCACACTGTATTTTTTACTCAACCTTAGTGTACAATGGGTGTCATGAAAAAATTACATATCTTATTTCAGAATAATCAAGAATGGATCAAAACGCGGATTGGAAAGGATCCCCAGTATTTCCGTCGGATGGCAGAGGCTCAAGACCCTCTCTACTTGTGGATCGGCTGCTCGGATAGTCGGGTGCCGGCTAACGAGATTGTAGGGCTTGAACCCGGAGAGCTCTTTGTTCACCGCAACGTGGCAAACCTTTTTCCTCATACAGACTTTAATTGTCTGTCTGTCCTAGAATATGCCATCGATCTTCTAAAAATTCAGCATGTAGTTGTCTGCGGACACTATGGATGCGGTGGCGTAAAAGCTGCAATGGAAGACCATCAGCTCGGTCTTGTTGACAACTGGCTGCGCAATATCCGCGATGTCCATGCACGCTTCAAGGAAGAACTCGAACAAATTCCTGATCAAAAAACCCGTTATAACCGCCTTGTCGAGCTCAATGTGATGCAGCAGGTTCTCAATATCTGCCACACCACAATTGTCCAGAGCGCCTGGATGAAAGGGCAGCCTCTATGTGTCCACGGCTGGGTCTATGACCTAGCAACAGGGGCTCTCAAAGACCTGAATTGCTGCATCTCCGGTATTGACCAGGTCGAGTCTATCTATAGGATTCGCTAAAGGGTCTTTTGTTCACACCAAGCTCAAGTCCACGGTTTCTTCATAAGAAGGGGGAGGTCCGCTTGTTGCCGCTATTATAGCATGTTTAATGAAATCCTCTATTGCCTCTACGCGATCCTCAATCGGTGTTTGCCTTGTCATTTCCATGCGTAGGTGCTGAAGATCTTGTGTTAGATAAGTTACTTGCTCTTGTAATAAAGCCACAGTTTTTGTCATCTCATCGACTCTCTCTTGCAGTTCTCTAACTTGGTTTTGTACTCTTCGAGGAAGAGGGATGGGAAAGGGGTGTTGTTTAGAGCTTGTCTCTAGGGGAAATGGTTCATCAGACCAGCGTGTTAGTTTAGATGCCTTTGTAGTTGGTGTCATTTGTATTGACCTGGAAAATGTTTAAGGGGAAAAGAATAAATTTGGGGGATGGTATAAGTCAATTAATATTAAATGTAAAAAATAAGTTACTGACTTCTTAGCATGACGGCTGTTCATCTTTTGCAACACACAACGCCAAACTTTCGACATGCATTGTTTGGGGAAACATGTCAAAGGGTTGCACTTTCTGTACGCTGTATCTTGCAGCACAAAGATAGTTGAGATCTCTTGCTAAAGTGGCCGGATCACAAGAGATATAAAGAAGTCGAGATGGTTTTTTTTCGATGAGAGCATCGAGCAGTTTTTTATCGCATCCTTTACGAGGGGGATTAAGGATGGCAATATCGCAATCAAGGACTTGCTTGATTTCTTCTTCTGCCTTACCGCAAACAAAGCGCGCATTGGCAATCTGATTGCGTTGGGCGTTCTCACGAGCATCGACAACGGCATCTTTTACAATTTCGATACCGAGAACTTTTTTGCAATGCTTGGCAAAGATAAGAGAGAGAGTCCCCACTCCACAGTAAGCATCTAGAACGGTTTCTGAGGGCAAGGGGCTTGCCCATGCAAGGGCTGTGCTATAGAGTAATTCAGCTTGTCCGGGATTGACTTGGAAAAAAGAAGCCGGAGAGACTTTAAAAGACAGACCGCACAGAACATCTTCAATCGACCCTTGGCCTGCTAGCACCTTGTAGTTTTGACTTAAGATCGTATTGTCATCAGAAGGGTTTATGCATTGCACAACGCCTTTAATTTCAGCAACAGAGTCCATAAGCTTTTGCGCCAAAGAATGCAAAAGCTCTTCTTGCTTTGTGACAAGAACAACAAGTACCTGGTTTGTAGAGGTCGCTGTCTTGAGGAGAACATATTTTATAGGGATTCCTTGGATCAGAGGATGCATGGCATGGACAACCTTTTCTCCAAGGGCACAATGGATAAAACAGCTTTGCATTTCTACGATGTCATGAGAGTTTCTAGCATAGAGGCCAAGGTGCCCTTTTTCATTTACAGGAAGCTGGATTTTGTTGCGGTAGTGTAGAGGTGAAGGGGAGGGAATACAGGGAAGAATCGTGGTGTCGATTTTGCCAATCCGCTCTAGGGCATCTCTGACTTTATCTTCTTTGGCCCTCAGCTGCTCTGCATACTTCAAGTGCATGATTTGGCAGCCGCCACACTTGCCAAAAATAGGGCAAGGCGGGGTTTGCCAGTGAGGTGAAGATTGCAGGATTTTTATTAGTTTTGCCCTTCCAAAAGTGCTTCTGACCTCTGTGACTTGAATTGCCACTAGTTCGCCCGGCAAGGCGCCATCTACAAATAGGGTAAAACCGTTATGGCGAGCCACTCCTTCTCCATAGATCCCGAGGCGCTCTATATGAAGCTGTAATGTATCGCCAACAGAAGGTTTCATCGGCTCACTTGATTTTTGAGAGTGCGCTGTTCTTTGTAGGCACAGATATTTTCCAAGGTGGTCAGTGCGATATTGTGCATCGCTTCTTTTGTAAAAAACGCTTGGTGGGCTGTAATCAAGACGTTCGGAAATGTTTGGAGTCTTGCCAAGATATCGTCAGAAATAAACGACTCCGATAGATCTTTGTAGAAGATATTAGACTCCTCTTCATAGACATCCAGTCCGACGGCTCCCACTTTTCCCGATTTGAGTGCCTGAATCAAGGCTGTATGATCAATGAGAGCCCCTCTCCCTGTATTGATCAGCATCACTCCCGTTTTCATCTTCTGTAAAGCATCTTCACTAATCAGGTGTTTGTTTGTTTTAGAAAGGGAGCAGTGTAGTGAGATAACGTCGCTATTCTTATAAAGCGTGTCAAGATCCACAGAGGTGGCTCCTGCTTTTTCTGGAAGAGAGGGGACAACGTCATACCCTAAGACCTGCATCCCTAGCCCTTTCAATATAGGAATAAGGCAAGCCCCGATCTGTCCACATCCAATGATGCCGGCTGTTTTTTTGTGCATGTCAAAACCCATGAGCCCTGCAATGCTAAAATTGTTGTCGCGCGTGCGGTAAAACGCTTTGTGCAGCTTCCGGTTAAGACAGAGCATCAGCGCAAGAGCGTGTTCTGCAACAGCATGAGGGGAGTAAGCGGGAACATGAACAACCGCGATCTTTCCTTCAGCAGCACTTAGGTCGACATTATTGTATCCCGCACAGCGCAGTGCAATTAATTTGACTCCATGCTTTATGAGGATCTCGATCACATCTTTTGAGAGTATATCATTGACAAAGACACAGACTACATCATATCCAGCGGCAAGATTACAAGTATCGGAATTTAAGGAGATGTCAAAATATTTAATCGTAAACCCAAAAGCCTTGTTTTCTTTTTCGAAAAACTCCTTTTCATACGATTTGGTGTTAAAGAAGGCAATATTCATTAGTTCACTCCTCTACGAAATTTGTCATTATACCACTTAGAGTGATATACAATATACAGTGTACTGCGATCTTCCGAAGATAGATTGGCTCTGCCTCTATGGTTAATTTTTCCGTTGAAAACAAGAGCACTGCCAAGAGGAACCTCGGTCCGGACATGGGAGCAGGATGGAAAATCTAATGCAGAAAGGCGGTGTGAGCCTTCTAAAAATTCTGTTGTCCCATTTTCATAAGTGAATGAGCAAGAAAGGGGAATCAACACGGTGACATAGAAATCGTCAAGGGCAACCATTTTGGCCCCATCCGATTCTATGTGTGATAAAAGATCGACATCGCGGTGCCAGTATTGGTCGGAACTGTCAGGTTCGGAGATAAGTAGTCCCACTTCATAAGTAAAATCTTGCTTTAACACCTCTTGAATTACGGACAAGAGCTGAGGGTTTTCTATCACGCGTGGAGAAGTGAGGGTGTCATCTGTAAATCCCTGGTAGAGATCATACCGTCCTTTCCCTGCTTGAAGAAGGAGTGCATCTTCGGTTTTCCAAAAACGGCTCTCTGTAATTTGACCATGGTTTTCAAAAACGCGGCATGTGGCAGGTTGTGATGCGACAAGTGCCATTGCTTTTGCCTTCATGTTCTCATAAGAGCTTCTTAGCTCTGCAAGATCTTGCTCAGAAAAAACATTGGGGACAACCGTAAATCCAGAAGTTTCTAGCTCATCAAATGCTGTGCTTGCAAAGCATAAGGCAGTAGCAAACAGAGGCAAGTATTTCCACATAAATTTCTCCTTTTGCAGAAGAAAGATAGAGTTAATAGGAATTGTTTTGCAACTAATTATAAGATCGGTTCTTTCAATTAATCGGGAGCAACCTTATATTACTTCGCTCTTATGGTTGTAGGGAAATGCTCTATTTACGCGATAGTCAATTGGGTCAAATTTTCTTCTAAGGCAGAGTTGTCTTCACATATAGAAGAAGTAGTAAGAGGGAGAATAGGTGGTATTCGATTAACAACGTCTGGACTCTTTATAGAGCGTGCGATAGAAATGGGTCAGCATATAAAAAGGAGTTTGCCTCCCAGTGTTCCATTGATGATTAATGATCACCCAGATCGCATTGCTAGCATAGCTTTTTCTATAGAGGCATGTGGTGTCTATTTAGATGAGAACTGCAATGTTGAGGAACTGCGCCAGCAACTCGGAAGTAAGATAACAATTGGTGTTGCCTATAGAGGGCCGGTAGTTTCTAATGCAGTCGACTATTTGGGAGTTTCCATTTATCCTAGAAAAAATCAGCCGGGAAGTGGTGTTTTATGGGGAACTGAGCTTTTACGTAGAGTACAAGATCTGACAAAAAAACCCACACTGATAGAAACGGATACAAGATATGCGTCTTGCTTGGTGCCTTTCATAGACCAAGAAACAGGAATGGCAGTAAAGGGTCTTCAGGGTAAGAAAAGCCCCCATAAGTTTTTAAATAGACTTTTCGATGAGAAGGCTAATTGGCATGATAGATAGTCTTGCGTAATTCTTGTTGACTTTGTATATACCTCAAATATGAGGAAAAGTTTTAAAATTGCGCTTTCCGTTTTTATTTTTTTGGGAATTATTGCGTTCGTTGGATTCTATATGGGAACCCACAATATCCCTGTGCTCGATCCCAAAGGAATTATTGCTGAAAAACAAAAAGACCTTCTGATCGATGCTTCCCTTCTGATGTTAATCGTTGTTGTCCCCGTTATCTTAATGACGCTCATTTTTGCTTGGAAATATCGGGAGAGCAACAAAGACGCTAAGTATACCCCGAATTGGGATCACAGTACAATCGCTGAGCTCTTTTGGTGGGGGGTCCCTTTCGTGATTATCATCGTTCTTTCGATTATGACAGCTGTATCTACTTATGAACTCAACCCGTTTAAACCGCTGGCCTCTGATAAAAAGCCCATCAAGATTCAAGCCGTTGCCTTGCAGTGGAAGTGGCTCTTTATCTATCCGGAGCTTGGGATTGCAACGCTAAATTACATGCAGTTTCCGGAAAAAACACCTCTCAATTTTGAGATTACAGCGGATGCTCCGATGAACTCGTTTTGGATACCGGCTCTCGGTGGTCAGATCTACGCAATGCCGGCTATGCGCACAAAGTTACACTTAATGGCAAGTGAGGTAGGCGTATATCGCGGCTCTTCTGCGAATCTTAGCGGATCCGGGTTTGCCGGAATGTTCTTTGATGCCGAGGCAGTGACTGAAAGAGAGTTTAACGAGTGGGTTGGGAGAGTGAAAAATTCCGGGTCTTCTCTTACATGGGAAGCCTATGAACAACTAGTGGTTCCCAGTCAATATCAAGCCCCTGAGTTGTACGTTCTTAAGAAAAAAGAACTGTTCGATGCAATCTTAATGCAATACATGCCGTAGGATAACATATGTTTGGAAAGTTAACATGGCAAGCCTTTCAGCACGACGCAATCGAATACGGCGCTGATGGATCTATGATTTTAGGGGGGCTTGTCATCCTATTTCTTCTGACCTATTACAAAAAGTGGAAGTGGTTGTGGAAAGAGTGGATCACAACGGTCGACCACAAGCGGATTGGCGTGATGTACATCGTAGTATCGCTTATCATGCTCTTTAAAGGGTTGTTTGATGCACTCATGATGCGCGCTCAGCAGGCAATGGCTTGCGGGGAATGTATGGGGTATTTGGGATCCGACCACTATCAACAGCTATTTACAGCCCATGGCGTGACGATGATTTTTTTTGTTGGAATGGGGCTTGTCTTTGGGCTTATTAACTTAGTATTGCCCCTTCAAATTGGCGCCCGTGATGTCGCTTTCCCCTTCTTAAATTCACTGAGCTTTTGGCTATTTTCTGCAGGGTCTCTTTTTATTTTAGTGTCGCTTATGATCGGTAACTTTGCAGGCACTGGCTGGTCTTCTTATCCTCCTCTTGCAGGAATTAAATATAGCCCGGGGGTCGGGGTTGACTATTGGACCTGGAGTATTCAAATCTCAGGGGCTGGTAGCTTGCTCTCTGGCATTAATTTCCTTGTTACCATTTTAAAAATGCGCTGTCCCGGCATGACTCTGATGAAAATGCCGGTATTTGTCTGGGCATGTCTTGTCACGATGATTCTTGTCGTCTTTGCCTTCCCCGTCCTTACTGCAACCATTGCGATGCTATCGACAGACAGGCTTTTTGGAACCCATCTTTTTACAGCGGAGATGGGGGGCAATCCGATGATGTACATCAACCTCTTTTGGGCATGGGGACACCCCGAGGTTTATATTTTGATTCTGCCTATCTTCGGTGTTTTTTCCGAAATTGTGCCCGTATTTTCTAAAAAGAATCTCTTTGGTTACACCACGATGGTGTGGGCACTTATTGCTATCACATTCTTATCGTTTATCGTCTGGTTGCACCACTTCTTTACAATGGGAGCAGGACCCTCTGTGAACACTTTCTTTGGGATCATGACGATGATTATAGCCGTGCCCACAGGGGTTAAGGTATTCAATTGGCTATTTACCATGTATCGAGGCAAAGTGCAGTTTACAACGCCTATGCTGTGGTTTTTGGCCTTTGTTGCTGTTTTTGTTTTGGGGGGGATGACAGGGGTTTTGATGTCGATTCCGGGAGTTGACTTCCAAGCACACAATAGCCTCTTTCTGATTGCCCATTTCCACTCGACTATCATAGGGGGCGTTGTCTTTGGTTTCTTTGCGGGCTATACCTATTGGTTTCCCAAGTTCATGGGATTTAAACTCGATGAGAAAACTGGTAAGTGGGCGTTTTGGTGCTGGTTTATCGGCTTTTTACTTGCCTTCATGCCCCTTTATTTGCTGGGGCTCATGGGAGCCACCCGTAGGCTGAACCATTACACAGTGCCTGAATGGCAACCCCTATTTATTGTAGCGGCAATAGGCGCGGTTCTGATTGCTATCGGTTTTGGGTTTCAACTTCTGCAACTCTATGTCAGCATCCGCGATCGCAAGAAAAATAGAGATACAACAGGCGATCCTTGGAATGGAAGGACCCTGGAGTGGTCAACGACCTCCCCACCCCCTTTCTATAATTTTGCCCACGTTCCTCATGTTCATGAAAGGGATGCCTTTTGGGCCATTAAACAAAGTAAAGCGGTTCCGATCCAGCAACCTTTTGAAAAAATCCATATGCCAAGGAATACAGCCATGGGTTTTTGGATTGGGGCGAGCAGTTTCTTGTTTGGTTTTGGTGTAATTTGGGAGATCTCATGGCTGACACTAGTTAGTTTTATCGGTATTTTACTGTTTACTGTTTTGCGACTTTATGAAAAGCCGACCGATTACTATGTCTCTATTAAAGAAGTGGAAGCAATAGAAACGAAGGGCCACTCATGACACACAATGCACAAGAAGAGACCTATTCTAAGACATTATTTGGATTTTGGATCTATATCCTTACAGATTTTGTCATGTTTGCAACGCTTTTTGCCACCTACATCGTTCTATTTTCGACAGGTCATGATACTTCTTACAATAAAGGGATGTTTGACATGCCATTCATCCTTTTTCAGACTGTTTTATTCTTATGCAGCTCTTTTACAGTGGGGCTCTCTACAGTTTCTGCCCATCGAAAAAAACGGATGCAAACACTGCTTTGGATGGGATTGACCTTTATTTTGGGCGTGATCTTTTTAGATATGGAATTCGACGATTTATCCCGTATGGTAGCTCAAGGGTACACATGGCGTACAAGTGGGCTCCTCTCCGGCTTTTTTACCCTTGTCGGTACCCATATTGTCCATGTGTGTCTTGGGCTACTTTGGATGATCATTTTAGCTCCTCCAATCATCGCGTCCGGTATTTCTCCTATAAGCTTAAAACGACTGATGTGCTTGAAGCTATTTTGGCAGTTTCTAAACATTATCTGGGTCTTAATTTTTGCTATTGTTTATCTGATGGGGGCTCCATGATCGATTCTTTTCATCCTTGGAATAAAAAGAAAAAGCCCCTTGTGATTGGGTTTATTCTTTCTTTGGTGCTCACCTTTGGTGCTTATGCGCTGTTCCCTGGCCACAGAGTGGCCATTCTTGTACTTACAATGATTCAGGTCTTAATTCAGATGGTATTTTTTTTCCAAGTGGGTCTTGAAGACAAGCCACACTGGAGTCTTATCATGTTTCTCTTCATGCTCCTTGTCGCCTTTCTCATCATTGGCGGATCCCTTTGGATTATGAGCAACCTTGACTATAACATGATGTAGCCATAACTTAACCTAAGGCTTGGCTATTTCCCCGATTGGTCATTACTTTTTTGCTAAAACGTCATGAAGTGAGAAAACTTTCACAAGATCAGCTACCCGATGATTGGAAAAATTTACCATCTTTTGATACTCTCTCATCAAGTATAAAATTTTCCATTTAATAGAAGAAATTGAGTACAAATGCTGACCTTGTTTTTTGTGTTTTTGTTTGAAATAGGGCCGTTATTTCTGTTCGGACTTAGCCCTGAGCAAAAAATGAGAGGAGATAGTTTGACCACTCATTCAAGTTTTGCTCAAGTTATTTTTCTTCAAGATCTTTTAAAGGAAAAAGACGTTTCCTATATAAAGCACCACGATCGCACAAAGCTTGTATTTCCAATATTTCCTTTGGCTTCTTCAGAAGAATCTTCATGGGCAGACCCTATTATTCCCGAAACATTTATTCTTACCATCCCACAAGGGAGGGTTTACTCAACAAATGGCATAGTCTTATTCAATGATTGCTTGATTAAAGAATTGCTGTGGAGATGGAGTTTTTTAAGAACAACCCGTTTAGATTTAAATGATTTGCCAAAGCCTGAATATATAGAAAAGAGGGTTGTTGTAGTTGCACAAGAAGGATCTTCCAATTACTACCATTGGATGGTGGAAGTGCTACCTAAATTAGCTATGCTTGAGGAAAGCAATATTTCTTATGACCTGCTCTATGTGTCAACCTTACTACCTTTCATGAGCCAAACATTGAGTCTATTTGGTATTAATCAGGAAAAAATAGTCGAGGCCTGGCCTAACACATATATTGAAGCAGAAGAACTTATTATACCCTCAGCACCGGCCCTTTCTTGTTATACTCCAAAATGGATCGTTGAATATTTAAGAAACAAATTAATTCCCCAAGCAGACCGCATTTTTTCAAAACAGCTCTTCTCTAAAAAAGTGTTTGTTTCCCGAAAAAAAGCTTCCTACCGAAGAATTCTTAATGAAGATGAAGTTTTTGGCATGTTAGAGCCGTTAGGTTTTGTACGCTATCATCTTGAAGACTTAACAGTGTTAGAACAAGTACATCTATTCCATCACGCTGAGGTAATTGTAGCTCCTCATGGAGCGGGTTTGGTTAATTTGGTTTTTGCTCAACCAAATGCATCGGTTATTGAACTTTTCCAAGAGCATGAAGATGACTCATTTTGGTACTTGAGTCAGATTGTGGGTCTTAACCATCATTGCATTAAAACAACAGATTTCAAGAAAGGGGGCGGTTATACTGATACAACAATTCCTCTTTCCATTATTAAAAATATAGTCAACTTATCCCAGTAATGCCAAACACAATAAATAGTTTCATATTTCACTGCTTTCACGCAACTGAAATATGAAGCTATTTATTGCGTTTTTTGTAATGTGTTTTTTTAAGAATCTGAACGTCACTTTTCTAAGATAAGGGTCACAGGCCCATCATTTGTAAGGCAGATTTCCATATGGGCGCCAAACACCCCTGTTTGTACTCGTAACCCGAGTTTTTTTACCTCTTCGATAAAGGCGTTATATAGGGGTTCTGCAAGAGCGCCGGGGGCCGCTTTTGTAAAAGAGGGCCGGCGCCCCTCACTACAATCTCCATAGAGCGTGAACTGAGAGATGATCAATACTTCCCCCTTACAGTCCAAAAGAGAGGCATTCATCTTATGAGAGCTGTCTTCAAAAAATCTTAAGTGAGCAAGTTTGCCAGCAAGAAAGCGCGCCTCTTCTTTTGTGTCAGAAGAGCAAATGCCGATAAGGGCAACAGCTCCCTTGTGAATCTGTCCCACTATTTTTCCATCGACAGCAACCGAAGCGGACGTCACCCTCTGCACAACCAACTTCATAGCTGATTTTCCTGATAGAGCCATCTTGCAATGGTGTCTAATGTGATGGCAGCAGCAGCCGGGTGTACTGACGGATCAGCTTTTTTTCCCGCTACGTCAAATAAGAAATCGTCCGGCAAGTAAGAGTTAATTATAGCGAATTGATAGCCACAAAACGGGGCATCAGAGATAAAAAGAGCCTTTTTAGGAGAGTCCATCTCTTCTGCATAGGCTACAATTGTATCCTTTGTGTTCGGGCGTCTGATGTTAGACATCGGTACTGAAATGATACGGAAAGGTAGCTGACGCATCTCTTTAGGTAGATCTGCTATTTGAAAAATCAGATAGGCGGCTTCTGTTTCAGTTTGGCAGCTGTCAGTAAATGTTTCTGTAGGGTCAAGGGGGCGATCCCCTGTCAAAAAGAGGATTTCATCAAAACGCACGCCGCTTTGCCAAATTCTTTTAAGCTCGTCAAGGCGGGACTGCATGCGATAGGTTGTCGCCCCTAGGATAATTGCCTGGTCGTAATGGGTTTCCTTTGGGGTCCATGCATCATAAAAGCCCTCTTGCTGCGCCCATGTGAGGACAAGCGCCTTTTGCTCTTCCTGAAGCTCTGTCATTTCCCATCGCTCTTGGTGGGGATGTCTCAGCCACCTGCTTTGTGTCTCTTGAACAATATCTGATCCTTCAGGGATTCCAAGCAAATCAGCCAATTTTTGTACTGCATCTTGATTCAAAGGGTGATGCTGAATAGGAACTGCCTGAAGAGTGGAGACTAAACAGAGGAAAAATAACCTTTTGAGCATGGAGAAAATTCTAGGGGATCTTCGGTTTTTAAACGACCGCTTTTTTATACAGGGCCAGAGTTTTTTTGGAAGCTACAGAGTGATCCAAAAGGGGAGGGGGGTATTCAGGACAGAAGGGGTGGTGCTCTTCTCGATGCCACTCATGGATGATCTCATCGGGAAGGTCTCGTAGCTCCTTGACCCATTTCCTGATATAAGAACACTCTGGATCAAATTTCTTTTGCTGTGTCCAGGGATTAAAGATCCTAAAATAGGGTTGAGCATCGCATCCAGAGCCTGCTACCCACTGCCAATTGCCGTTATTCACACAAGGATCGTAGTCGATAAGACGAGTTGCAAAGTACTTTTCGCCCCATCTCCAGTCGATAGTCAAGTCTTTGACAAGAAACGATCCTGCAATCATCCGTACCCGATTATGCATAAATCCTGTGGCATTGAGCTCTCTCATCCCGGCATCAACAAGGGGAAAGCCGGTTGTCCCTTCACACCATCTGTGAAACAGTTTTTTGCTTGCTTCCCAAGGGATTCGATCAAAAACAGGTCGGAATGCTTTTTCAAACACATGGGGAAAGAAAAAAGCGATACTTGAGAAAAAGTCCCTCCAGTAAAGAGAGCGGATAAGGTCGTGGTGATGCCCTAGCTTATCGACAATTGCTGCAAAGACTTCCCTTGGGGAACATACCGTAAACTTCATGTAAGCAGAAAGATGAGAGGTCTTGTCTTCTGCAGGGAAATCCCTTTCTTTAGTATAATTTTTATACCTATTTAATTGATGCAGAATTTTCAGGGCCTCTTTTCTGCCTCCTTTAAAGGGAGTTTCGACATTGCACGTTTTTAGCAAATCTTTTAAGAGACCCTCTTTTTCAGCAAACGGGATTTTGCCTGTAAAGTAGTTGTTTTTTGTGTTTTTTTGAGGGGGTAACACTTTTTGAGCAGAAGCTTTCCTGAAATAAGGGGTAAAGACAGTATAGGGAGTTCCATCATCTTTCAATACATCTTCTACAGGATGTAGTAGAAGATCATCAAAACTGTGAAAAGAAATTCCTTCTTTTTTGCAGAGTTTCTCTAGTTTTTGATCTCTTTTGAGGCTATAAGGAGTGTAGTCGCGATTAACCACAACAGCATCTATATTGAGCTCTTTTATGCATTTGAGAACGACTTTGTCTGTTTCGTCTTGGAAAAGATAGAGCCGAGACCCTTTTTTCTTAAGAGATTCACTCAGATCTTCTAGTGACTCAATCATGAATTTTAAACAGTGATTGCTGCGAAAGGGGTTGTTGTCAATCTGCTCCGGAGTAAATACAAACGCGGGAATCACTTCTTTGGCATGACAGAGGGCAAATAATAGTCCCGTATTATCATTGAGACGCAAGTCTCTTCTGAAGAGAAAAAGAGCTCGAATCATGTCAAAGCTCTCTTGACAGTTCTTGTATGTAAAATTTCATCGCTTCTACACGACGTAAGCCTTCTTGTCTGCTGGACGGGGTATGTAATGAATTAGCAATTTTAAATAGCTTCTTATAAAAATGATCTAAAGAGAACCGCTGATCTTCAGGTGTGCGTTTTTTACAGAAGGGATCTTCAGGGGAATATAGAGGGCGTCCTAGTAGTCCCCCCGTTGTAAAGCAGCGCGCAATGCCGATGGCGCCGATGGCATCTAGGCGATCGGCATCTTGTATAATTTTAGCCTCCCATGTCTTGGGCTCTATCTGTGCAGAAAAGCTATGCGCTTCGATAGCATGGAAGATTTCGACAAACCACTCTTCAGGATAGCCGATCTGTTTTAAAAAGGTAATGGCTTCTTCTGCAGATAGGCGAGAGGCAAAGATGCGCTTTGGATCATCTTTTGGAATCCTTACAATATCATGCAGCCAAGCAGCTGGAATGATTATCATGAGATTTCCCCCTTCGAGTTCCGCTAAATGCTTGGCTGTTTTTACCACGCGTTTAATGTGGAGAAGATCGTGAGAAGGATCATCTCCTGACATGGCTCGAACTTTTTCTTCAAAAAGGGATTCCCACTGCCTAGCTAATGTTATGATGTTGTGCATGAACGTCTTCTGTAAGACGTTTTTGGTTTTTTTGCAAGAATTGTTTTATCAAAAATCCTGCAAAGGCAAAGACTAGTGTAATGATTTCAGAGGGAAAATGCGTCGGAAAAATCTTAAAAAAGATAAAACAACCAAGCCCTATTACAAGAGCTGTCCATGCTGCTTGTACTTTGGCATTTTTATAGAAGAGAGCCATAAAAATGGGAACAAATAAGGCACTGATAAACAGTTCATAACTTTGAATCAGCACACCCACAATGTCATTGAAGTAAAAAGCTATGACAAGGGCCGAAGCTGCAATGCCAAGTGTTAATAGACGAGCCTCTTTTGTTGTCTTTCTAAAGAGTTTGAAGTCTTGGGAAAGATTCGAGCTGATGGCATTGAGTAAAGAAGCGGAGGTCGATACAATCGCAGCTAAGGTTGCACACCCGACAAGGGCTGTTACATAAGGGTTGGTCAGATAGGAAACAGTTGTCATCAGAGCGCTATTTCCTTGGGGGATGGTAAGGCCGAGTTGCTTGCCGATAACCCCTAAGGTAATGGGAACAAGACAAATAAGAAGGGTACAAATGCAAGCACCGATTGCTGCTTTAGAAACCGCTTTGGGAGACTCTGCTGAAAAGCAGCGCTGTCCCATATCTTGTTCGATGATCATGTATAGGAAAGGCATCAAGATCCACGCTACCCATTTTGAAGAGGGTATTTGAAAGGAAACAGCATCAAAAGAGGGGAGATGTCCTTGGTAGCTAAGTAACATAAAACAGAGCGCAAAAATAAAGGAAAAGACCGTGGCTTGTGCTATGTCTGTAGAGATGACAGCGCGCAAGCCGCCTCGAACGGTATATAAAACAATGCCTGCCCAAAAAGCTACAAACAAAAGGGGGCTTGTAATTCCAAGGGCGTATAAAAATTTGTGCGAAGCGATGAACTGTGCCGAAAGGATCATCGACAAAGAGATAATAGAAAGAAAAGAGGCGACTTTTTTTAAAAAAGAGGATCCATATACTACCTCTAAGATTTGGGCAATTGTGGAAACTTGAAAGGAAGCGAGCTTTTTTCCTACCCCAAGACCTAAGACAAGTAGTCCAAGACATGTACCCAAAGGGTATAGAAGCACAGAAAAACCATAGGTAAAAGCGGTATCGGCAGCTCCCAAAACGAGTCCACCACCAACCTGAGCCCCGATAAATGTCATCATCAGAGGCAAAGAGCGCACACCACGACCGGCCAAAAAGTAATCAGATTGGCTCTCTATTTTTTTTGCAGACCTTCTACCGATATAGACATAGACGCACTGCAATAAAGCAAGCAGGGGAATAAAAAAGTACAAATTTACCATAACATTTCCATCGATTAAATTTTTTTAAATGGGACAAAAAGAAAATATTTAGGCCTGCCGGCCGTGATGATGGAAATGACAAAGGGAAATACAACAAAAGAAACAACAATCTTTCATTCTATCCCTCCTTATGCTACGGATTCTATAAGAAGTTTGACTTTCGATTCAAGAACAAAAAATGAGCAAAAACATATATAAAATAATTTATTTTCAGGTCCTTGCTCTGCTTTTAACAGTAGACCTCAAAATCTATGGTGCAACTCCAGATATTAAGAATCCCTCTATTTCTCCTCTGCGCAATGTGCTCTCTACAGTGACTGCAGAGCACAATATACTAGCCTGTTCTCAGATATTGACTAATCACATACATCAAAGAAGGCAAGAAACTGCGGTAGCGCTACATCCTGTTACTGTATGGGGGTCGGCTTTTGGCGAATATGCGCATCTTAAGGGTAAAATAGAGATCCCAACTTCCTCTATTGATACAGGCGGTATTGTAACAGGTTTTGATCGAACTTGGGAAGATTCCTGTTTTGTAGGTGTCGCTTTAGCATATGCCTTTTCCTCCCTACATGAGAGAAAAGATGCTGGAAAAGCAGATGTAAACCAAGGGGCAATAAACATATACGGAGAGATCATCTGTGGTAAATGGTATGTCGATTTAAGCGCTTTTGGCGGGTACTATGCAAGTGCTAATGTGCGCCATATTGTTTTGCCGGGGGTCGATGAAAATGCAAGGGCTACAATTCATGGCTGGCAATTAGCTCCTCATTTTGAAGTGGGGTATGAGGGCTTTTTATCTAAAGGGATGCACAGTGGATGGCGTGGTATAGAACCTTTTTTTCTAGGAGACTGGATAGTAGATTGGGAAGCAGGGTTTCAAGAAAAGGGGGCTGGGATCTACGACATGGGACAAAAGAGAAGATTTTGTTCTCTTGTGCGCGGTGAGATCGGATTGCGTTTGGAACAAGCGGTGATTTTTAATGCAGGACATCTCTGTTTTACAGAAAAAGGGTCTTATGCTTGCCATAAACCGCTTAATATCGGAAGAATTACTACCTTTTTTGTGGGATCTTCAGATGAGTTTGTGTTGAAGGCATTTCGAGGGGTGCAAAGCTTAGGAATAGTTGAGCTTTCTATCTCTTTTCTTCCAAAAGCCAAGCATATTCCCAATGTGGAATTGAGCTGTCAGGCAGGTTTTGGTTCTCGGTATCATATGTATCAAGGGTCAATAGACATCTTCAAATCTTTTTGAGTTCCTCTAGGATTTTGTGATTTTATCGATAAATTTAGATACTGCTTGGAATTTTTTATCATGGAAGGCTTGTTCTTTGTTATTCCAGTTTGAACCGATCCAATAGTGTAACACCGTGTAGCGATTCAAAAACTGCACTTCTGAGGGGATTGTAGCCAAAAGTTCTTCTAAAAGGGGGATATAAGATTGAGGAAGAACCCCTGAGCTGACCAAAGGTTGAAAGAAGTTGCGATTAGGTTTGATATCCCAGCTGGCTACTTCATCAATGGTTTTAGTGGTCATTTTTGGATTGCTATGGAGAAAGTAAAACATCTTACCTCCTGTATCAAAGAGGTATTCCTGTTCTGTCATGCCCGACCAGTTAATGAGCTCTGGATGGGTGATCTTGGAAAAATCAAAGAATGCCATATTGGCATGGGGATAGGTAAGAGAAGGGTTGCACAACCACTTTCCTTGTTTGTCCCACATCCACGCATATGGTTTATATCCAAAAGCCACCCCTTTCATTTCTTTTTCAAACGAATGGGGTTGAATTAAGAAATCATCATTTTCGAACAGGAGCACTTTTCCTTTGAAATTATGGGTAAAATGGGAGAAGGCGTAATTGAGCGCTGTGGCATGCGAGGTGCAAGGGTCGGTATTGCGTCTTGCATGATCAGGAATACGGTGATGGGTGACGTGCCACTCTTTGCATGTATGGGCAATTTGGTCAGCAATGGCTGGATCCGCTGCATTGTTATAGACAATTAGCTCGTATTCATCTTGCAAGAAAGTGTCAAAACAGCGCTTTTGCAGAGGAATGAACTCCGGGCGATTAAATACAACTGTAATGATTTTGATCTCAGCATTGAGAAAGAAGGGGAGTAAAAAAGGTAATAAAAAATAAAACATCTTTGAACCTATTCCAAGGTCGTAAGCAAATATCGCTCAAACTCTTTTTTAATTTCTAGCAAATTGGGATAGGTTCAATGAAGCGGTGTAAAAAAAAATGGCTTGATAGATATTTTTTTGCAGACTATCTTGGGTAAGATTTTTTTTAGGTTGGATGTGATTCTTGAATATCGATAAGCAAGGAGGTCTCCATGAAAAGCAAAACATTTCAAAACCCAAGACTGTTAGCGTTGTTTCTTCTTACAGCTAGTATAGATCATGCGGTTGCCTTAGAGCAGAGCTTTCAAGATAATAAGGTATCTCTTGTGGGGCACATCCCTCAAAAGGTAGTTGCTAATGCTTCACGGGTAGAAGAAGTCGATCCGGAAAGTGAAGTTTCACTTACGTTTACCCTGCCTCTTAGAAACCAAGAAGCTCTAGAGAAGCTTGTTCAGCAGATGTACGATCCGGAAAACAAAGAATATTATCGCAAATATTTAACGCCTGATGAGTTTATTGATAGATTCTCTCCTACGCAAGAGGATTATGACCAAGTAGTGGATTATGTAAAAGAGCAAGGGTTTAATGTCGTAGAACTACATCCAAATCGCACTCTTATAGAAGTCAGCGGATCTGCAAAGTCGGTTCAAGCAGCATTTGATCTCACACTGGATTTGTATCAGAAAGAAAACGGAGTGGCATTTTACGCTCCCAGTAATGACCCATCGATCAAAGATGAAATTGCCTCAAAAATTGGAGGGATTGTCGGGTTAGAAAATGCTACAGAACAGAAACCGATGGCAGAATATCCATTCCTCAAGCAAAACCAAGCTGCAGCAGCTACTGTGTCACCATCAGTTACATATCCTTCCGGCCCTCAAGGAGGATTTACTCCTTCAGACATCAAAAAAGCGTATAACTTGACGGGTGTTCCAGAAGATGGAACAGGGCAAAAAATTGCGATCTTTGCCCCCGCTTACTATCGACTGAGTGACATTACAACTTATGCCAATTATTTCCATCTTCCCACACCTCGCATAGTGGATGTCCTTGTTGATGGAGGGGGAACCTTTGAAGCTATGGAAGTGGCTCTTGATATAGAGATGGCTTTAGCCTTAGCCCCGGCTAGCGAGATTTATGTTTACCAAGGCCGTAATAATGCTGGGAGTATCCTGAAAATTTACAATCGGATTGCAACGGACAATATAGCCAAACAGGTCAGCGTTTCTTGGGGGTGGCCGGAACACTATCCTAGCCCATGGATTATACAAGCAGAAAATGCGATTTTTCTACAAATGGCAGCACAAGGGCAAACTGTTTATGTCGCATCGGGGGATAGGGGTGCTTATGAAACGGGTGTTGCTCAGGGTTTGGAAGTGCAAGATCCGGGCTCTCAGCCTTATGTTACAGGAGTTGGAGGAACAACTCTTATCGTTGATCCTAAGACAGGTAATTATGTCAGAGAGACGGTATGGGCGTATGCTAGTGATGGTTCAGGAGGGGGTGGCGGCATAAGTGAAATATGGCCGATTCCCGTGTGGCAACAAAACTTGCCGACAGCGAGCTCAACGACATATCGAAACACTCCAGATGTTGCTTTGAATTCAGATCCAAACACAGGGTATGATATTTATTATCAAGGAGCTTGGTATTGTGTTGGAGGCACAAGTTGTGCAGCCCCCCTGTGGGCCGGGTTTAATGCCCTTGTCAATCAGAGACGTCAAGCAGCTCTTTTGCCTCCTTTGGGATTTGCTAATCCTACGTTCTATAATATTGGAAGATTTGCAGACACTCAAAGATCCTCTTACCGTGATATCACAACAGGAAATAACCTCTTTTATTCAGCCACTCCAGGTTATGATAATGCGACAGGCTGGGGCTCTTTCAATGGTGCGCCCTTGCTGAATGTGTTATGTGATGTAATTAATGTATCTATCTCTTCCCCTACAAATAATGGTTCTGTTGCCGGTAATATGAATATCTCTGCCAATGCGACTAATTCAATAGGAATTGGTAAGGTGGAGTTTTACATCGATTCGGTCCTTATTGGATCTGATACAACGGCTCCTTACAGTGCTACATACAATACAGCAGGGCTTACAGATGGCTCTCATCTTCTTCGAGCGGTTGCCTATAATGTTGTGGGTAGTTCTGCTCAATCAACTAGCACTGTGAACGTATATAACGGCAAACCTACAGTCAGCTTGATTTCCCCCATTTCAGGGGCGACAGTAGCGGGTAGTGTCACTATTGGAGCGAATGCAAGCGACATCGTACCTATTGGGCATGTCGATCTTTATGTAGATGAAATGTTTCTTGCAACCGATTCAACGCTTCCCTATGAGACCTCTCTTAACACAACAACCCTTTCCGATGGCACTCACGTGTTAAAAGCTGTGGCTTATAACGACTTAGGTTCATTCTCAGAGGGGACAGCAGCCATTAACGTGTATAATGGCAAGCCTACAGTGAGCCTGCAGTCTCCCATTCAAGGGGCAACTGTGGCGCGCAGCATAGATTTCATAGCTCAAGCAACAGATGCTGTAGCCATTGAGCATGTAGATCTTTATGTAGATGAAACGCTTCTTGCAACTGACACAACGCTTCCCTATGAGACCTCTCTTAACACAACAACCCTTTCCGATGGCACTCA
>JBDKFJ010000001.1:0-257544 GCA_039798725.1 Chlamydiota bacterium | reverse complement strand
CGAACTCTTATTCCGGCGGGACTTTGATTAGCGGAGGAACACTCGCCTTTTCCTCTGGAGGGTCTTTAAGTTCTACAGGTTCTGTGACGGTCAATACTCCGGGGACCTTAGATATCACTCTTGCTGGCGGCAATCAAATAATTGGAGACCTTTCCGGCACAGGCTCTGTGATACTCTCTTCTAATCTCTCAATAGGAGGATCAAATGGTTCTACGACATTCTCCGGGGACATTTCCGGAAGTGGAGCCTTAACAAAGATAGGGACAGGAACGATAAACTTGACAGGTACGAATTCCTATACGGGAGGGACGAATGTATCGAATGGGACCTTCGAAGGGAATACAGCAAGCCTACAAGGAAATATTTCCAATACAGGGATTGTAATCTTCAACCAGACAGTTAATGGGGCCTACTCAGATACGCTAACAGGGTCTGGAGAATTAGAAGTCACAGGCAGTGGCATCCTAAATATCGTAGGCTCCCTTTCGCAAAACTTGGTGACTGTTGGTGAAGGGGGCTCAGGAACGCTGGCCGTTAATACGGCGAATTTCACCTGTAATACATTGAATGTTGGAGCGGGAGGGACTCTGAAGGGAACGGGGACAATTTCAGGACCTGTCTTGATAGGATCGCAAGGGACACTGAGCCCTAGTAATTCTCCTGGACCAATGACTATTACAGGAGATGTGACTTTAGGTAGTGGATCATTCTTAGACATAGAAATCGATGCCAATGCGGTCCTTTACGATCAGCTAAATGTGACAGGTAGCTTTGCAATCGACTCTGATGCAACCTTGGTTGTTTATCCTCAGCCAGGCTCTTATTCTTCACCTTCTCCTACCTATACTATTGTCACGGCAGATGGGGGTGTTTTTGGAGAATTTGGCTCTGTTGTGAATTTTGTTCCCTCGATTGTCGCAACTCCTGCTTATGGTCCAAATCACGTCTATCTGAATCTGAATGTCATTCCTATTAATAACTTGCCTCTTGATAAAGAGGCTCTGATTGTTGCGCGTTGCCTGGCTCCTGTCGATCCTGCACGTGGCAGCGACTTAGAGCAGATCACGAATGCATTGCGCTTTATGTCCATTGCGCAAATGGAGAGCACCTTACATGAAATGCTTCCCTCATTATTCAATGTGCTTGACTTATCTGAAGAGACAACTTTGATAGACATTCGGGAAACTCTTTCTCGTGAAATGAATTATAATTGCAATAAGGAGTGTGGTGCTTCTCAAAAAGTACGTGTGTGGGGGGATTACTTCTCTTCCTCGTCTTCTCAGCACTCAAGAGGCATTAATGCAGGGTATGATGCAAGACCGAGAGGGGCTGTAGCAGGCGTGGATTTTCGGATTGGGGATACCTCCTATTTTGGAGGCGGCTATGGATATGCTCAGACTCCTTTTGAATGGAAAAGAGAGCAGGGCTCCGGAAGCAGTACTAGCGGTTTTGCAAGCCTATATGGAGGTGGATTTTTCAATCGCTATTTCTATGGGCAGGGAGCTCTGATTGGAGGGATAAATTTTTATAGTACGACAAGGGAGATTGTCTTTAATACGCTTCTTTCAGACGTGAATTTCACAAGAGTTGCCAAAGGAAAAACATCCGGACTGTCTGTCCTGTCTCACTTTGAAACCGGGCTTATTTACGAACGGGGGATAACTATACGCCCTTCTTTGAAACTCGATTATCTTTTTTTAGTTCGACAAGCCTTTAGCGAACAAGGAGCCGATAGTGTAGACCTTGTAGTGGAAAGACATATTGCAGACCTATTGCGGACAGAAGTGGGCATTGAATTTCGTTATTGCCTTCCTGTGAAGTGCTCTTTCCGCTCTATACCATACGTTTCTGCAGGCGATATTTATGAAGCGCGTTTTATGGGCAAAACAGAGACAGCTTCTTTGGTTAATCTACACTGCCCTATGACAGCAAGCGGGCTTTTTCCAGAGCAAAATCTTCTCTTTTTACAAGTCGGTCTTATTGAGCAGACAATCAATGATCATCTGCTATTTTCCGGAAATTACAGAACAGAATGGGGAAAAAATTACGACAATCAGACGTGGTCCGTACAGATGCGCTTTAGTTTTTAGCACTTTTCTTTCAACGCTTATTTATGCCTATTCTCCAGCTCCTTTTGGCCCAAAACTCTCTTTTGATACTGACGGTAACGTAGTGGCGATTTGGAGCGCTTCTTCTAATGGCTACTTCGTTATTCAACAGGCACAGTTGCCAATGGCTGTCCATTGACAACTCCGATCACTCTTTCCTCTCCTAATAAAAATGCCTTTTTCCCGGCTGTGTATCTCAAATCTCTGGGTAGTCATTGATACGTTTTTTGCATCTGTTCTTAAGGTCTTGGGTGGAAGGCATCAAAGGCCGCTTTGAGGTGGGAGGTACTCACATGGGTATATCTGTCTGTTGTGCCGATATGGCTGTGTCCAAGCATCTCTTGAATGATCCTTAAGTCAGCCCCATTTTCCAGAAGGTGGGTTGCAAAGCAGTGCCTTAATGTGTGAGGGGAGATATCAGTCGCTATTCCCGCAATTTTTGCATATTTTTTAATGAGCTTCCAGATTGTCATCCGATCGATGCGCTTGCCTTTTTGTGAAACAAAAAGAGCATCTCCGAGATGGTTTCTGTGTTCTACAAGATAGGCATCGATTGCAGATACGGCCTGACTTGCAATGGGAACGATTCTCTCTTTTTCTCCTTTCCCGGTGACTCGGATGCACTTGTCATCGACATGGTGGATATCTAACCTACACACCTCGGAGACTCGAAGACCGCAGGCGTATAAAAGGCAAAGAATGGCTTTATCCCGACAGCCTAAGGGGGTGGTAGAATCCGGAGCAGCAAGGAGCAAGTTGACCTGCTCTACTGTTAGAACGCGGGGTAGGAGCATTTGCATTTTTGGGGTGTCTAGAGGAAGTAGCAGATCTTTACTTAGTAACCCTTCTTTTTTTAAGAAATGAAAGTAGGATTTGAGTGCTACAATCAACCGGGCAATAGAGCTAACAGCTCCTCCCTTTTTTTTTATCTCTTCTAGGAACTTAATAAACAACGCTTCATGGATAGCTGTGAGCGAGTCGATCCCCTGATTTTTTAGAAAGGCATGCCATTTATTGAGATCATTTTGATAGGCAAGAGCTGTATTGGTTGATAGCCCTCGTTCAGCTCTTAGGTAAGCGATAAAGCTTGATGTATGGTCTTCCTGCACACCACTGTCGTATACGTCCGACGCTATTAAAAATCAATCTCTTGGGTTTGAATGGAAATGCGAGGCTCTATATATCTGCGGGTGAGTAGGCTTGTCAGTGCGCAAGTAGCCTTCCATGCAGATTTTCCAATAAAAGGAGTCACTGCACAAGTAGCATTCCATACAGATTTTCCAATAAAAGGAAGCGGAGATAAGACAAACTGGGTAGTTTTCTCTTGCCAGGTTTGAACAGCAGCTGCTCCACCCTGTTGTGTATTCACTGATTGTCTGCTTGGTTGCGCATTCAATGGTGCGCCGTCTGCATCTGCAAAGACAGCAAGTGCTTCGATCAGACAGGCCATTTCAGATTCATAACGAGCTTTTTGTCGCTCATCGGCGGCTTTTCCAAGGTACGCAAGTTGTTTCCAATATTGACTGAAGCTATTTGGGTCTGTGCAGTTAGGACCCTCTTGTTGTCCCATAGCAAGAGCCACTAGTTGGTAGTAGAAGCACAGGCTATCAGAATTTGTGAATTTTTTAGATACAAGAGCTAGAATTTTATTATGAAGACTTTCCGAAATTTTTGTATCGCCATCCATTGTATAGTACTCATTGTAAATGGCATCGATTTCGGCTCTTATGTTATTAGGTATAGATAGGTTTTTAGGTATATGCTGATCTGCAGCATTTGCATTCAGTTCGGCTACTTGTTTATACAAGGGCAAGCCGGGAATGCTTTGAGCTCTTTTTAGTGCTAACCCTTCTGGTAGGGGATTTACAGCTTGTCCTGCTTTTCTCTTTTCGTTCTGTTGGAGAGCCAAAGAAATTTCTGCGGCGGTTATGTGAGGGCTTGGCTGTTTTCCCTCAAGAACTTGACCTGCTAACTCTTCTGCAACATCTAACGGGGTCATATTTATCCCCCCCTGCTGCATTTTCTCTTTTTGCTCTAAGATAAGCTGTGTTAAAGAAGTCCATGAAGACATTTGTTGAATGGGAAGGAACCGATCCCCCAATAGAAACCCTTCTGAAGTGACCTTTGAAACTATACCGATCTGTTCTTTGGGCAGTTGTTTAAAAATCTCTAATGCAAGCTTCTCTATGCGTGGGAGTTGCGCTCGATTTATGGAAACAGGCTCTTCCGTTCTATTCCCTTGATTATCAATGTGATAAGTTGTGACTTTAAAACATCTTCCTTCGATAAAAACAAGAGGGGGCGTAGTGGTCATATTTTTAACTCGCTTATTTATAATCAAATAGTTAAGTAATTAATAATAATTATAGTATTATATATTTTTAAAGTCAATTTAATATTGAAAATTTTATTAGATTTTAAATTTAATGTTTTGTATAATTTATTATTAGTTATTAAGGTGTCTTTGGAAAAGATGAAACCTTATTTATAGGAGAAGAGCATATGCTAATATCACTACTTTCAGGAGCTTGGGGTCTTGTTACCCGCGCCCCTGTGAAGTTTTTTCGGGATAGTGCTAGCCATATCTATTCTCTTGCTGCGCGCTATTTCTTTCATCATGAACTCCCAAATGAAATAACTCCCCTATTGACGCCTCCTATGTTGACAGCCTCTACACTACCGGAGGAATTTATAGAGGAAAAAAAGAGCCCTCCACGTAGGTTTTTTCTAACGCGAGACGATAGCTTTTCCACACAACAGCTTCAGGTGCTTGAAAGCATTGAGCGCACTGTAGGAGACAAGCGCATTTCTGAGCAATCTCTTCCAGTTCCTGCAGGGGTTAATGTCTGTGGTATGACATCAGATGTGGTATTTGCAGGACGTACCGCGACAGCAAGTAATGTGTTGAACGAAGCTATGGGGTACTTTACAGGGATTATGGCAATCGGTGGGGTCTTTAATTCGCTTAACTCTTATAAGGCATTCAAACGCGCCACTTTCACATCGGATAGGTGGTCTGTTGTTAGCTCATCTTTAACTAGCGCTGCGGGTGTCTCGCAGGTTGTTTTTTCTTTGGGCTATCTGGCAAATCGCATTACTTATATAGCCTCAGCAGTAAAACGGGTGCCTCAAACCTTGTCTTCCCCAAGCAGCCTAGGAAAAGCCGCAGCTTATACAGGATTTATAGGGGATGGTGGTTTTACACTGTTCGGAGGGTTTCTTGGACTCTTTTCCCTTGTTCGCATGGGGGAATTAGGAAGATTTGGATGGATGATAAGAAAAAATAGCAGTGACAAGCAGAGCTTAGAGTTTCTATTGAAGGAAAGTGAGTTCGATGTTTCTGCATGGTTTAGAGAAGTATCTCATGAGAATCCAGATTTTCAAGCAGATTGTGAAAAACTGGGACAAGAAGTCCTTGTTAGAGAAGTCGTAGCCGGAAAAAAGGAAGAAAATGACGAAATCTCTTCAGAAGATGCTGCCATTTATTTAAACGGGATTCTTGATGAAGAAGCTGCAGGTAAACTATCAGAAGAACTGACACGTTACATTGCAGGTGATTTTTCAGGATGGAATCCATTTGCGCTAGTCGGATTGATAGTCAAGATTCAAAGGCATCAGGCTCAACGAGAAGAAAAAATGGAGCGACGTATAGGGGCGACTCTTTGCCATCGGATAAAAAAAATCAAAAAAATGGGGGTCATTCCACGCCTGTGCAATACAGCAACTACAACGAAAGCATCCCAAGAATGTAGGGATCTTAAATCGAATATCTTCAAAGAGCTGTTCTTTAGGATAGGAACACACTTTGCCCTTCTGTCTCTTAGCGGAGTTGCAATGGCATTGGGAGTTATGAGTATTATGATGACAGTGGGGCTTGCAGCATTTCCTCCTGCAACCCTTCTTGCATTAACGATTGTATTTACGGTCTTGTGTTTTGTCGTGGATTTTGGGCCTTTTAAAGCAGCGTTGTTTGCTTCCAAGCCAAATAAACTCAACTATGGGTTGCTGGCCCTTTCTACAGTATGCATTATCGCCTCATTTGCAACAGGTGTAGGACTGTTTGTAGCAGGTCATTTTGTCACAGTAGAGCTGATTAAATTGATTGTTACAACGGTTGTGAGCCTTGGAATAAACGCCTATGCTTTCTACCGCTTTAAAAAGCGAGAAAAAGAATGGATAAAAGAGCATCCGACACTTACGCATTTTAAAGAGGCTCTTGAAGCCCAGAATGCAGAGGCTGCCCTTTTGCCGGAAAATGATGCCCTATTTAAAAAATTATCGAAAGAAGACCGGATAGCTCTCAGAGAACAAATTAGTTTAACACGTGAATATCGCAACTGTAATTCTTGTGAATTGACGAATAAAAAGCATGAATTTGTTTCAAGAGGCGTAAAGAAAGCGGTTTCTCGCAGTTGGGAGCAATATAATCAAGATCAAAAAAATACCGCTCTTTTTAAAAATGCATGCGATTTGCAAGTCTTGCAGGATCGCCTTCGCGACGGTCAGTTGCAGGAGAGTCTGCGTAAGAGCAAAACGATCGAGGATTTCTTGATGTCTGCCCATATAAAAGAGGCTGTCAATAGAGAAGCTGTGCGTAAAGGATTTGCTGAGATTGTGGTAAGACAGAATCGTCAGGTATTAGAAAATGCTGTAAACACTGTATTAAATGCAAGGAGTTAAGAAATGAGTACATCTGTAACAAGGGTAAAAGCTGCGGATTTTCCTGGTATAGTTAGCTCTTGTAAAGAGCTCAAAGAAGCTGTTCAAAATGTCAAAACAGCGTTTACTAGTTATCAGCAATCTCAGGCAGCTCATGACGAGAGCGGTCTTAATTTGAAGATTCAAGACTTTTACAAAGCATTTCAAGAGAAATTAAGAAGCATTACACTAGAGAGCCCTGTAGAGAGTTGTTTTAGTTTCATTTTTGAGGAGGCAGCGCTTAAAGATCGCGTTATTTTAGGTTACCTAGACCGGTTGGCTTCCGCATTCGCAATGTCATCTAAACTTGAGGAATTCTGTAGCAAGACAGTGGATCAAACAATGGGAAGATTGAATGCCAGAGTAACACAAGTACAAGATAGTGTTGATTCTTCTCATAAGAGTCGGATCGAGGGGGTTTTTTATGGTAAAATAGAAACTCTGGTAGAAAATGTGATAAAAAACTTAAAAACTCCTGATAGTCATGATATCTCCGCAGTAAGGAAATACAACGCTAACTTAAGTCAGCTACGATCCCTAAAAAATCGCCTATCTGGATCCGCTACGGTCGGTGAGTTAGCTTCTCATGTAGCTCAAGCTGTCATTGCTCCATCAATTTCTCAGAGACTCAAAGGGGTCTATCAGTGGAGTGTATGGGGTATAACAAACACCGCTTCCGGAATCCGGAGTATATGGCAAAACAAAGAAGCCATTCTCTCTTCCCCAAGATCTCGGTGGATTTTATCCTATTTTTCTTGGAGTTTCATTTTGTACATTGTAACTGCACCGCTTGGGATTTCATTAAACCCTCTTTTCAGAATACCGGGAGCTATCGTTGCTAATATCATATCTTGGATGGTGTGCAATGGGGTATTCTTTCTCCCCAGCCTATTGAGCGGAGCGGTGAATACGATCAGCAATGCGATGATGTTTTTTTACAATGCGCTCACTGCATTTTTTAGTGGGGATCTTTCTTTCTTTTTTTCAAGCATTAGCTCTCTTGTGACTCACCTCGGTTATTTGTTATGGGTAGTGGTTGCATCTTTGTTGAGTATGGTGTTGCGTATCGTTACTGTATTAAATGTGAATTCATGGATACCCCTACTTGGGCTTGCTTGGAAAGCAGGTCTTATTCCAGAAAAGGGGAGAATTTTGGGCTACCTTGATAGATTTACTCGGCAATTGACCAGGGCACCTGCTGTGGTGAATTAAAAAATAATTAGTTTTATTAAAAAAAATAAAGCATCTATTTTTTATTTTACACCATGCTTAAATTTACATATTAAAAATCTTAAGGCATAATAATGGGATACGTTATTATGGGGTTTTAAATATGCTTATTTCCTTTTTATTTACCAATCAGTCAGCTAAAGAATACGCGCAGACATTAATAGCAAAGGCAAATAACAGCGGATTTGTCGTTGGTAGATTCACCGCAGCAGGTAAATTTGCAAAGGCCCTAAAACGAGTTCAAAAGAGCCCTCAAGAGAAAGGGGCTGTAGAAGAGTTTTATAAAGCATTCTATGCAGTAACAAAAGTTATCACCCCTTCTTTCGATTTTTCCCCTACTCGGAGGGCGGCAGTTTTACGCTTTTTCCGTCTCGATCCTGCTATTATTGAACAGGTGGGTTTAATGGAAGCAGAGCAGATCGGAAGAAGCAATGAGGTATCTGAGCTTTCCTTTAGCAAGATTCCCAGTTATTTAAACAAACAGAGTAGATTGTTTCGAGCTTTTGGCCCTTCGATAAGGCATCCCCTTGCAGAAAGGAAGTATAGGGTAAGGTTACAAACAGCTTTCCGCAATGGTCTGATATCCAAGATAGGTAATGGCCTGCCCTGCGAGAGAAAGGTTGTAGAGGGGTTCCTGGGTTCAAGTCCTGAGGCTGCGCATGTGCGCGATGCTGAAGTTGCCCATGCTTTATCTGTAAGAATGAGCGCATTAAGAGAATTGGAAAAGAAGATCTTTTCAATGGAGGGCAGAATTGTATCGCCTCTGTATTTTGCTGAAGTCACAACATCCCAGCAGATCATTGAGAGTCTCATGATTAAACGGTTATCTGGGAAAGGGGTATCCTCTCTTTCTAGACTAGTTGCTCTCCTTGTAAATTTGAAAGATCCGGATGAAAAGAGAAGAATTGCACCTCATTTGCCTAAGTTACAATCTTTAATTAGATCCTTCAATGAAAAGGGAGTATTAAAAGTTGAAGATGCCCTACAATTTTTGGATGAGGTCAAAGTGCTTCCTGTTCCTCTATCTAAAAGCGATGCTATAAATAAAGCGGTAAGCGCTTTGAAACATGAGGCATCGGGCATAGAGGAAAATCTGAGTGAAATGCAAAAGCTTAGCCGGGATATAGCAGATGCGCAAGAAAAACGCCTAACCTCTTTGCAAGAGATAAAAGAGCTAAAGGATAAAGTCTCTCAAGAGAACAAATTCTTTGCCTTACCAGCCGCTGAACAAGAAAAGATCACGCAGCGTCAATTAAATGCCGTATATGAAGCAAGATTGGCAGGAATTGAAGCTGTAGATCGGTATGTAAATCCTATCAAACTTAAAACCACACAGCGCGCTTATGCGGTCGGTCTATTTGCAATAAAAGCACTCTCTTTATTTGCAGCCTCTGTAGTCACAGGTACTGTGGCTTATAACAATAGCCAAAAGGTGCAAGAGATGTTTTCTTCTATGGTGCCGTATATTCCGGATACTGTAGCCAAATTCTTTTCTCCCTATACAATGGAAATAGTAGAAAAGGTAACGGCGGTAGAAGAGCGTGTGTGGGAATTTATATCTAGCGTTTATAAAAGGGGTATAACTCTTGATGAAGAAGAGCCGGTTACTATAAGGTTATGGCAACAGATTTTGCTAGTAAGTCCTGTTTTTGCATGGTTAGGCTGGAAGGATTTCAACAGCAACTGAGTCGTAAAATAATTGTCCAAGAGGGGTTAGGCGGATGCTGTCTTGATTGCATTCTATCCACCCCTTGTTTTCCAAAAGATCACACACAGTTTTGAGAGATTCAGGTATAGGGCCTTTTGTTCTTTTCCAATTGAGCAGGTCAATTCCTGAGACAAGGCGCAACTCTACAGCAAAAAGCTCATGCAGATGGTGTAGAGTAGGAAGTGTTTCTGAAAAAGAGGTCGGGATTTGTTTGTTTTTAAGAGAGTGAAAATAAGAAGAAAGAGAAGAGACGTTAGCAAACCGAGAGCCCTCCCAGTAGCTAAAAGCTGAAGGACCAAAACCCAAAAAGGGGCGCCCTGTCCAGTATCCTACATTATGGCGTGACTGGTATCCTTCTTTACAAAAAGCTGAGATTTCATACCTTTCTAGTCCTATTTGTTTAAAGGCAGCAATTGCTTGTTCAAAGAGAGCAAGACTCTCATCAGGATCGGGGAGAAGAGGGGTAATTTGTGATTTGTGCTTAAAGAAAACTGTGTGGGGTTCTAGGACAAGGTTATATAATGAAAGGTGGGTGATGGGAAGATGGGTCAGAGCCTCGAGAGTTTGTTGAAAAGAGGCTTTGGTTTGATGGGGTAGATCAAAGAGAAGATCGATTGAGATATTTGTAATGCCGGCTGCATAGGTTTGATGAATGGCTTCTTTGGCGCGCGCCGATGAATGCGTTCTTTCAAGAGTCGCTAGCTCCTTTTCGACAAGGGATTGTACTCCCAAACTTACGCGATTAATTCCTAACTTGTAAAACTCCTGCATGAGCTCTAGCGATACATCTTCTGGATTAGCTTCTAAAGTGATTTCACAATCTGGGGTTAAGGAAACCGTGTCTCGAATCCTTGATAGCAGGGTTTTGTAGGCAGCAGGCTCCCATTTTGTTGGCGTACCACCCCCAAAGTAAATTGAGGTAATCATGTGCTCTTTTAGTAAAGGGAGTCTAAGTTCCCATTCTTGCAACAGAGCATCTAGGAGGGGCTCTTTAAAGCGAGGGTGATCAGGCACGACAAAAAAATGGCAATAGGGGCACTTTTTTGTGCAAAAAGGAATATGAAAGTAAAGGCTACCAATTGTCGGCATCGGGGTCTTCTAGAATGCCCCGCTTCCAACGGTTGCGATCGCTAAAGGGGTCTTCTTCCTCTTCTTCCTCTTCGAAAAGAGTATCCTCTTCTCCTTCTTCGGCCTCTTCTTGTGCGCTTGAGGCCTCAATGTCAAATGGCTCGGTCTCCATATCCAGACCTGCATCTGTGAGCCCTTCATCGCCGATATCGATATCGGGAAGACTGTGAGGTTCGTGAACGGGCTGGCGACCTGCCTGCCGCTTAGGCGCTGTAAACTCTTCGACTTCTCCATTTTCTTTCAAAAAGCGGAGTCTTTCTTTTTCTTCAGAAATTTTTGACTGGAGTGCAGACATTTCTTCTTTATGTTTTTCTATGTCTTTTTTGGGGACAAGACCTAAACTCAGCCACTGCTGCAAATCTTGGAGTTCAATTTCAAGTTTCTTGAGCCTTTCGCTTCTCACGTTCATCTTTTAACCTCACGCCCGGTATATACATAAGGGAGCTGATTTTATGCAAGGGGAATGCGGGTAGAAGGGCAAAGATCGAGGGGATCGGAATGACCCTGGGAAGTATAGGTGTGAAACCCAAGACCTGCAATCATCGCTGCATTATCGACAGTTAAGGTAGCAGGTGGATAGTGAACTGTAAGAGGGGAATGAGATTGGAATAATTTCTTTAATCTATTGTTATTGCTTACGCCTCCCCCACAAAACAGAGTAGAGCACCCCTCTTGAATGGCAGCTTGCGTGGCTTTATGTACAAGGTCAAGTAGCGCAGTTTCCTGGAAGCTGGCTGCAATATCCGCCTTATCTTGGAAAGACAAAGTCCCGAGCTCTCTTACGGTGTAAAGCACCCCTGTTTTGAGGCCAGAAAATGAGAAGTCTAGAGGGTGGGTTTTGACCCGTCCCGGCTTGAAGGCAAATCGTTTGGCATCCCCTGAAAGAGCCAGTTTTTCAATCTCAGGCCCCCCAGGATAGGGTAAGCCTAAGAGAACTGCCACTTTATCGAAAGCCTCTCCCACCGCGTCGTCTCTTGTTGTGGCCAAAGGTATATAACGGCCAAGACCCTCTATCTTGACAATGAAAGTGTGTCCTCCTGAGATGACAAGACCCATAGAAGGCAAGGGGATCTTATTTAGAGGCATCATGGCAGCATAAAGATGCGCCTCTACATGGTTTACCCCAATGAAGGGGATGTTCCACCCATAGGCCAAGGCTTTGGCGGCATTGAGGCCAATAAGGAGGGCTCCAATGAGCCCGGGGCCTTTGGCCGCAGCCACAAGGTTGATCTCGGAAGGTTTTATTCCTGCCTGGTCCAGGGCCATTTTTACAACAGGGATGATCGCATCGATGTGCTGCCGACAGGCCAATTCAGGAAATACTCCATTAAACGGCTTATGGATAGCAGTTTGCGAAAAAACCACGTGAGAGAGGATTTCCTTTCCCCCTTTCACAATTGCACACGCTGTTTCATCACAAGTACTTTCAATTCCAAGTACAATCATAGGGGCTATAGTATGGCATATTCTAGGGTATTGGGCAATGGGTCGTATTGTGAATGATTCATTGTTAATGACTTAGGTGTGTATTTTAAATATAATTTATATAAAGTGATTTATAGTTCTGATTTATGTATAATCCTTAGAAAAGGAAAATTAATTGTGTCAATAACAAGAATTGCTACCCCTCCTCCGGATCGGCCCAATGAAAGACCCTATTACCCGCGAGTTTTCTTCCCGGTAGGGTGTGATCTTGTGGAAAGATGCGATAAAGCTGCTAAAGGTGAAATTAGTTCGATGCGATCTGTACTCGGTATCACGAGTGGGGTGTGTTTTGTCGGTCCGGAATCGGATAGATGTTTTGTTTTAAAGCAAGTACTGCGAGGAGAAGTAGTTGCTAATGAACGGTATCTTCGAATACTTGAAGCGCTTGGTGACAGATTTCTTACAATCCCTGCTTGGCAAAAGTTAAAAGATCCCCGTGCAATCGAGTTTGCAGGATCTGCTCCTGCAGCTTATGAAGGGAAAACAAGCGAAGTGTTTGCTTTTGCAAAAGGTCCGGGTATGCCACTCGGGTCGTTTATTATTTATCGTTATCCTTCACTATCAGACGGACAAAAGGAAAAGTTTTTTTCTTTGATGGGAAAAGTAATATTTATTGATGCTCTTCTTGGAAACGGAGATCGCCTTTACAAAACAAATCCTCTCGTCCCTTCGAATCTTGGGAATCTTTTAGTTCAAGAAGTCGGTGAGGATCTTTATATTTGTTTAATTGATAACGGCTCTAATCTAAAGTTTAATAATTTCCCTGTAGAAAAATATCCAGGTCAGAGAAAACGATTTTTTAATCAAACATTTAAACAAATTGCTTCTGCTATTTCTCCGTATTCTAGTCAGATCAAAATGGAAAATTCTACCGAGTTATACACACGATTTGAGGAAGATGCTGCTAGAATGCAAGAAGTTGTTTTTTCGACATGGAGTCAGGTGGCAAAGCAGTTAGACGAAACGTGCCGTGATTTGCCCGTTGATCTGCCTATACGAACCGTGGTGATTCGTAAGCTAAGGAGAATAAGAGGTTATCAATCAGGTAAACCATTACTAAATCACCCGCCCTCTGACTTACCTTTGACCACTCTGGATGGTAATGAAAAGGAGTTAGTGAAAAAAAAAATGGTTGATTGGATTGCTGGAGTTGCACAAGTAGCCCAATCGAATGGATCTCCTGAGACTCTTTTTACACTTAGAATACTTGCCGAACAAATTCGCACGTTTAATGCAGAAGTGCTGCCTAGAGAAGTCTGTTCCCTTATTCAATTGGTAGATGAGATGTCAAACAATCAGCAGAGCTATCACTCTGACTTGCCCGAGCGCACAGAGAGCGCTCGGCAAGCTTGTTTTTCTTTAAATTTTTAAGCTTCGTTGATGCTAATCAGTTCGATTTCAAAGATAAGAGCCATGTTAGGGCCAATGACATTTTGAAATCCCATTTCTCCGTAAGCTAGGTAGTGGGGGATAAAGACTTGCCATTTGTCACCTGGACGCATGAGCTGTAGGATCTCTGTCCATCCAGGAAGGACACGATTCACGGGAGTTTTTAAAGGAGTGCCTCTCTGATAGGAGCTGTCGAATACGCGTCCATCAATAAAACTGCCGCGGTAGTCTACTTTTACAACATCAAAAGGTGTTGGGCGGGCACCTGATACACTCCCTGAGGAGATCACCTTGTACTGCAGTCCGCTACTTAACACCTGGATGTCTTGATTTTCTTTGTTTTTTTCAAGAAATTCTTCGCTTCTTTTTTTGTTATCTTCGGAAATCTTGCTGAATTGATGGCGACGCTGTACTTCCACTTGGTTGCGTAAGTTTGTCAGAATCATTTGCACTTCATCCATTTTCAGCTCGGGTTCTTCTTTCCCTAGGCCGCATAGCAGTCCGCGGATGACGCATTCGGTGTCCATCTCAGCATACTGACTGGCAAGTGCTCGCCCTACATCCATACCGATGCAGTAGCTTACTTTTTCTTTGGTGGAAGAGAGCTCTTTTTCTATTTGTGTACTCATGCCGGCTTTTCTCCTATTTTTATAAGTTCTATGTCAAAGACAAGGACCATGTTAGGGCCTATAGTGGGAGGAAATCCCATCTCTGCATACGCCAGATAGGGGGGGATAAAGACCTTCCAGTTATCTCCCTCTTGCATCAGTTGCAAGACCTCGGACCATCCGGGAATTGCTCTTGCCAGGGGAATTGTAAGAGGCTCTTCTCGTAGGTAAGAACTGTCAAAAACAGTACCGTCGATAAAAGAGCCTTTGTAATGGATTGTCACCACATCAAGTGGGGTGGGATGGGCGCTTTTTTTGGGGCCTGATGACAAAATTTGATATTGGAGTCCGGAACTTAATGTCTGAATATCTTTATTTTGCTTATTTGCTTCTAAGAATTCGGCGCTGGCTCTTTTGTTTTCTTCGGAAAGCTTAGTAAAATGTGTTTTTTGTTGCAGTTCGATTTGTTTTTGCAAAGTGGTGAGTAAGCTGACAATCTCTTCTTGGGCAAGTTTTGGAGCTATATCTTTAATGGCATCTACAAATCCGTTCTCTAGACACTTTAGATCCATTTCTCCGAATTGCGCCTTGAGTCTTCTGCCTGTTTCTAGGCCGATACAATAACTAGTTTTCTGTTTTGTGGATTCCATAACTCTCCGTGTAAGCGTCCTGAAGGATATCTAAAAGGCAAAGAGAGGGTCAAGAAGAAAGTTTTTTTGCTATTAGAGTAAGAAATAGGGGAAACTCTTTGCGGCTGCGGTTTTCCATTGTAGCTTGTTTACCCTGACTGACTTTGTCTGAACACCACTCTTCTAGGTCAAGAAGGCAAAAACCTGCTTTGCTAAGGTGAGATACGAATAGAGATAAAGGGTGATGGAACGACCAAGTTTGACAGGGCTTTTCTCCATGACCCGGGTGGGTCTGAATTGGGATTTCAAGGGGAGACATATAGCGGTCAATTCTTCTGTATTGAGTCTTTTTTTCAATATCAATACCCCAGCTCGATTGCCTAGGAATGCGAAAACAAGGGTGGTTGAGGACAATAATAAATAGGCCTTTTTCTTTTAAACAGCGCGCAGCGGTTTCAAATAGAGGGAGGGGATCCTGTAGATTTTGGATAGCCAAGATGCAGGCTGCATGGGAAAATTTTTTAGAGGAATCAAAAGGCTGCATGAGATCCTGTACTTTAAACTCATGAGACGGGGTGGCCTTTTGCTGTAAGGCGCTCTTAATAAGGGATGGGGAGCCGTCGAGCCCAAGATAGTGGACATCTTTACTTATGTAACGAGATAGAATTCCATTTCCGCAGGCAAGGTCAATAAGAGATGTCAATTCTGTTTTTCTAAACCATGAGGTCACTTTCGGCAATATCAGGTGCTCGTGGTAGTAGTGTCCCTTATTTCCAACCACTTTATCGTACCACTCGGATGAGGTTTCCCAGTTTGTCGTTTTATTTTTCATGAGACCAGTTTGGTTTTTGAAATAGAAGAATGATAGAGGGGAGTAGGCAAGAGATGATAATAGCAGTTAGCAAAAAGGTTGTATAGAGAGGAAATGAGAGGCCTGTAAATCCCGGAGGCGGAATAAAGCCAATAAAAATAGCAAATAGAGAGGTTAAGATACCAACCGATGTCCATATCCATAAACCTTTGATACGGTAAGGTCTTTGGATTAGCGGATGGGAGAATCTGAGTCGGATGGCTGTGGCAAATAAAAAGAGGTAGACGATCAGATAGAGCTGTGTCACAAGAGCTGAAAGTATCCAAAAAGTTGTGCTGAGCGAAGGGATAAGCGCAAATAGGAGCGACAGAAGGGAAACGATGATCCCTTGTCCAATGAGGAGTTTTGAGGGAATACCTCTCTTATTTACAGAACGAAAGTAGGGAGGAAGATCCCCTTGTGTAGCCGCTGCAAGAAGCCCTTGTGAGGCTCCCATCATCCAAGAAGACAGCGAACCAAAAGCTCCCACAATCATTAGACACAAGATACAGGGAAGAAAAAAAGCACTTGAAGGTAGAAATGCGGCAAAGGCTTGTAGTGTTCCCGACACAAGACTTAAATGGTGATGAGGAACAACAGTTGCAATAGCAAGCACTCCCAAGATCGTCAAAGTCATAAGAAACAGGGAAGAGAATAGAGTAGAGAGAAAATAGCTTCTCTGTGGGTTTTGCACATTTTTTGCATGGATTGCAGACATTTCAATCCCCGTAAAAGACAAGATAATACCGACAAAAAAAACAAGATCATGCAGTGAAGAAAAAGGGGGAATAAGATCTGAAAATCTAGGAGTTAAAAGCCCTTCTTTTCCGGATAGCCAAAATGTAATTCCAAGAGCAATAATAACAACCCCTGGAATAAAAGTGCCGCCAAGGGCTCCCAGCGTGCTGACCCAGCCCGACATTTTGAGTCCTTTCATGTTAAGAAAAGTCGCTATCCAAAATGTGGAGATGATTGTTGAGACAACAAACAACTTGTTTTCAAGTAAACCTGGATTGAAAAGATAAGCAAGGGTGGCTGCAATAAAAGAGAGAATGGTTGGATACCAAACCACATTCATTAGCCAAAACAGAAAGATCCCTAAAAATCCCAGTCGATGTCCAAAGGCCATCTTGATCCACGCATAGATTCCTCCCTGTCTAGGAATCGCTGTAGAAAGTTCTGCTGTGACAAAAGCGGTTGGCAGAAAAAAACAGAGGAGGGCTAAGACAACATAGCTGATGGCTGCAAAGCCATATTCAGCTGTCAGGGGCCAATTTTTGACGCTGCCAATGGCTGCAATATTGATCATGGTTAGCGTGACAGCCGACAGGGGGCGAATCTTTTTCATAGCTTTTTCTTTAAGATAACAATATAAGGGGGATTATCTCTAACTCTAATTGATTTTTTCAAGGTGCTCAATCAAGAATCGTTAAAAGCTGTTCAGAAGGGTGCGATAGGAGAGTTTCAAAAGCCTCTCTATTCCGATTATGCATTTTCCTGTTTGCCGGGCACAATCGAAAAGTTGCTAACCGGTAGTGGATCGCACTGTTTTTCTGATGCGGCCGTAGGCGGCAAGTGGGGACCCTATGATGTCGTTGTCTTTTTTTTAATCGATGGATTTGGATTTGAATTTTTCCAAGCATATCAGGATAGATGTCCTGTGTTAAAACGCCTTTCCCAAGAGGGGATACTCTCACAAATTACCTCCTCTTTCCCTTCTACAACAGCTGCTCATTTGACTGCTCTACATACGGGGTTAGATTCGTGCCAAACAGGTATTTACGAATGGTTTCAGTATGAACCTCAGCTTGATCGAATGATTGCACCCATCCTATTTTCTTATGCAGGGGATAGCAAGGGCGATGGCTTGCTTGGCAAGATCGCGCCCTCTTCTCTTTTTCCTTTTGAAACGGTGTATCAAAAATGGAAAAAACAAGGCATACATAGTATCGCTCTTTTGCAAGAAAAAATTTCCAAATCTGCCTATTCTAAACAGATGTTATCCGGTGCTGAGATCCTTGGGTTTCAAACATGGAAAGAGGGTGTAGAAAGGGCTGCAATGCTGGCGGCTCAAGGAAGAGATGAGCCAACGTATATTTTTGTCTATTGGGGAGAAATTGATTCGATAGGACACAGGCAAGGGATTACCTCTGCTGCTTTTGAGGATGCTGTATGTCGCTGTTTTGAAGAAATTGAGCGTTCATTCTTGGATTTCAAATTTCCTAAGAAAATAGCAACCCTTTTTTCTGCAGACCACGGTATGGTGAAAGTAGACCCTAAAAAGACCCTATTTCTCAATCAAATTTGTCCCTCTCTTGAAGGGATGATTGCTGTAAATAGAGAAGGAGAACCACTTATTCCTGCAGGTTCCTGCAGGGATTTCTTTTTACACATTCGGCAAGACAGACTCCAAGAAGCAGAAGCGCTATTATCCAAAGCTCTTTTTGGCAAAGCCGAAGTTAAATTGACAAAAGACCTTATCGAACAAGGCTACTTTGGAAGATCGGCTTCCTCTCAACGTTTAACCGATCGCATAGGAAACCTTGTTGTATTGCCGTTTGTAAGAGAAAATGTCTTTTGGCATTTTCACGGACACCGCTTTGAGCAGCATTTTCTTGGGGCGCATGGAGGAATGACACCCCAAGAAATGTGTTCTTTTCTTCTGTGCTTAGCTTGATTTGCCTTTTTTCTTCTCTTGTTTTTGCGCTCGCTTTTCTTTAAGGGAGAGTGCAGGTTTTTTACGTTCTTCTTTTTTTGCGTCTCTAGATTTTGACATAACAACTCCTTGAGTTGGGATATTTTGTATTGTAATCGATAGGGCAGGGTAGCAACAAGAAGATTTTTACTTGCCCTAAGATAGGGATAAAAGGTAAATATTCGTTTACTAAAAAAAAGGAGCTATTTTCTATGAATATGAGATGCTTAGCACTCTTTTTGAGCATGGGCTCTTTACTGTTTTCTCAAGAAAAAAAGGTGTGTGGCATTGGGGATACGACACTAGATTTTTTAACTTCTGTGGATGACTCGTTTGTTGAGTATCTTGATATCCCTAAGGGGAATGCTAAATTCTGCGATCACGATTTTCTGTCAGAAACTCTTGGTTCGTTGCCCAATGGGTATACACAGGTGTCCGGAGGATGTGTAGCTAATACGATCCGTTTTTTTGCAGACATGGGAGAAAAGACAGCTTTTGCCTGCTCTTTGGGAGAAGATAATGCAAGTAAACAGTTTATTGCGGATTATTTTGAAACATCCCGGATAGAAAGAAGAGGGCCCCGTTCTCTAAGTGGCGGGGTACTGAATGTGATCTCGATGGTGACTCCGGACACGGAAAGATCTTTTTTGGCAGCATTTTCCGGAGAAAAAGCGGTAATGCCTTCTTTGCAAGAAGATGAATGGGATGATGTGGAATGGTTACACTTAGGGTGTTGGGGTATTGGCCGAGATGAAGGCGATATGGAATCTGTATTTAAAGAGGCAAAAGCCCGTAGTATCCCTGTTTCGCTTAGCCTTGCATCTCCTGATCACACAAAACACAATCAGCAAACTCTGCTGCACTTGATTTCTTCGTATGTCAACTTGTTATTTTGCAACGAACAAGAAGCAATCTCTCTTGTGGGAGGATCTGCGGAAGAGGCTTGTTTGAAGTTACAAGAGCTAGTCCCTCTTATTGTGATTACAAGAGGCAAACAAGGGTGTATAGTAGGAAGTGATGGGGCATGTTTTGCATCACCTGGATTCGGTGCGTCTGCTATTGATACCACAGGTGCCGGAGATCTATTTGCCGGTGGGTTTCTCTATGCTTATCTGCATCATCAACCTCTTGAGAAGTGCGCAAAGCTTGGCAACTTCGTAGCAAGCGAGATAGTACAAGTGTTAGGAGGCAAACTGAAAAAAGAGCAGATCGAAAAGATCCAACACTTTATCAGTACGGCATCGCCCTAATGTATTCATCTAGATCTGCATTGATTAGAATATAGGGATAATAGCCGGAGTCTGCTCTGCCAATGATCACATGATCATTTTGCATCCACTGTCTTAGGTCGTATTGGTCTTTAGGATGTACACACCACATGGTGCCATCTTGTAGATAGATATGGCCTGAGAGGGGATCGATTTGAATGACCCAGTTAGAAAAGATGCCAAAGGGAAGGGGGGCTTGGTTTAAGTCTGCTCCGATGTCAGCATTTTCTCTTTGATTAGAGAGTAGATAGTGGTAAGAGCTAAACCATGTTGGGTCAGGCTTGATGGTAATCTGATCTCCCGGTTTCCAATTTTCTACTACCTCCTCAGAGGAGGTTTCCCAAAGAGATCCGTCTTCGATTGCAATCAACCCATTCTCTTTATCCCAATCCATGAATGTGTGTGCACAGGCTAGCAAAAGAAAAAGCATGAGGCTCAGTCTACGGTGTTGTTTAAATTCTTCCATCAAAAAAAGTCGAGTTGCAGAAAAATCTAGGCTTATGGTTCTCTTGTCGATCGTATAAAAGGAGTGAACTATGAAAAAGTTTCTATTTGCAGCTGTGAGCTGTATGGCTCTGCAGTTGAGTGCTTGTGAGTGCGATTGCGATTCTACGCCTTTTCCTTTTGTAAGTGTCTATGATGCAACAGAGGAGCAAATCGATCAAATCAATGAAGGGTTGCTTGCTTTAGAGCTGCCGATGGGCGCTGTGATTGCTTACGACGAATCATTTGCTGGGGATGTTTTAGATTACCTACAAGAAACAGAAGAGGGAGAGTTAGAGGTCATAAAGACGTTTTACTTGCGAGAGGCGGATGGAGAGTTGCAATTTAGTACAGATCTAGAAAACTGGGAGAGCTGCGTTGATAAAGAATGCCCAGGATAGGACTCGAACCTACATACCTTACGGCACCAGAACCTAAATCTGGCGTGTCTACCAATTTCACCACCTGGGCACGAAGTGGAAACAGAGCCTCTGATCTTAACAAAGCAAGAGGCTGCTGTCAACCCGTTTGTAGCTAACAATGTAGCTATCTTTTATCTTTTCCTTTGCGCTCTCTTCAGTAACTTCACTGATCCTATCATCATTGCACTCCCACCACTTGCCCTCTCTTTTTACATAAGCAATGTAGTGACCCCAGTTTATACTATTTCCTATGTGGCATATAAAGCCTTCTACTTCATACCCCACAGGAGCGGATGCTCCATGTATCCAGTCCTTAGACATCTCTAAAGAAAGGTCCATTTCTACAGGATGGGTAATTTTCTGTAGTGTGTAACCGGTACTGGTCTGTTTCAATGAGAAGCGCTGGATTTGAACTAAAAAGTTGTCTGGAGCGCATCCTAACCATTTTCTTGCAGATAATGTGGGATCTTCCTTGTGGGTTTCTTTAAAAAAAAGATCGAATAATTGGGTAAGGTTGTATTTGTCGCAATCGTTAGGCATCGCAAGCCGTAGGATAGAGCCTTCATTGTTCTCGACTAGTATTGGATCCTGACCTCTCTGAACCCATGTCTCTAGAGCCTGTGTTTTTGCTTTCTCTAATACCCATTCGATATATTCTACAGGATCCTCTTGTTCTTTTTGGGGATCTGTTTTGATACCCTTGTTTTCACGAATGGCCTTTCTTAATGCAAGCATACTGAAAGAGGAGCGGTTTGTATCTGCATCTACAAGTTTATTTAATAAAGTACTTAAATCAAACTCCTGATTTGGATTTGAAGAAGCCTTATTTAAAATGTCCCTAAAATAAGGGGTGGAGAGCATCAGTTGCATTGGAGCAATCAAGCAGCAGTCTGTCCCAGTGTTTACAAATCCACGGGGTCCGACCTGTGGTTGGTCTACCGGTATTATTGGTTGAGCAGTTTCCCTAGGAGTGCAGTAGATAAGATTTGCTGCAAATACGGTCACACCACCAACTATCATGCTGAATATATCCAATGGGCGGCTCATGTTGTGGGCTTCTTCTCCAAAAGAGCTTTTCAATCCTTTTAAATACCAATGGGCTCCGATAGTGGTCCCCAAGAACAATCCTGACAATACGACTTGTTTTAAGTGTTTATCTAAGAGTGCGGTATTAAAAGTGTGTTGTAACCATCTCCGAGCAGAGCTTACAGGTTTTCTTCTGAGCAAATTTTCTACTTCAATGGCTATTTGCTTATCTGTTGCCTTTTTTCCCAGGGCGTATTTAATGACTTTCTTGAGTTTTGTAATATCGCTTGGAGTCGATTGTTTTTTGATCTTTTCTAGAAGATAGCTGATTTGTCGAGACGAACCTGTAATCCCTCCCATGTATTCCCATACTCGGTTCACGACCGCTTCGCAAGCAGACTCAGAACGCGTTAAGAGAGGAAAAACCGGTGTGGGCGTAGGAGAGCCGGTCAAACAGCGGGGAATACAAGATGTAAAAAGGGGGCGTATTATTCCTAACATAGGCCCCCATTATATCTTATTTGTAATAATTAGAATGTGTATTATTTTTTTTATTATCCGAATCTGCGTAGGTCTGATTCTTTATCTAACAAGTCTTGCATATTTTTGGCGATTTGATAGACGAACTGATTCGAGTGCTCCGCAGCGCTTTGTCCTTGAGAATAAGCGTTTTGCATGAAGTGTTTATTGACTTCAGTGGCTGATACTTTGCCCTCACTCCATACGTTAAGAACAGGTTCCATACCTCTTGAGAACTGCGAAGAAGTGTCGCATAATTTTTTTACAGCCTCAACACCGCCTAGCTCTGTAATCAAAGTTTCAAAATCTTTATCGAATCCTTTCAAAGAGTCGATGTAGGGTGAAACACCTAAAAGAAATGCGCCTACAAGGGTTAAAGTGGCCACGCTCCAGCCCTGCCAGTTGCGTGTATCTGAAAGATTTTGACTCTCTTGTTTATACCTATCAAGATCTTCTCGTACCACGTCAAACAGGTCTCTTTGATTGTTGTGCATCGCAGCTTGGATGGCTTGCATAAGAGAAAATAGCTGTGATAGCTGGCTTTTATCTTCTCTAACGGGATGAGAGGCAGCTGACTTAATAGCATGAATTTCCATAAATTAACCTTGGTGTTGATAGGTTGCTGAAATAGAACGAACCGTTCTCTGCGCGTTTTTAAATATGTGATTAAAGTGGGATAACAAAGTTTCGAATTCTTTGCTGTGCGTACTAAATTGCCATTGTTGTGTTTGGTTGTGATCTTCTGCAAGTTGTAGCGCTGCTTGTTTTTGGCGTAACCCGGATTCACTTAACCCTTTCCCCATTTGAACAGTTGCCATCACAGAGGAAAGAGTTGTTTGTGCTACAGATCCGATTTGTTCTTTTAATTGAGCCGCGCTAGCAGTGAGCGCATCTACAGAGCCTACAAGGCCATAACCTGCAATGACAATACCGCAAGCAACCGGTGCTATTTGCTTTATTTTGTTCTTTGTCCACTCATTTTCAATCCCTAAGTTGTCAGCCATCCAGTCCCATGCTTTGCACTCTGTAAGAGTCAGGTTCGCAATAGAAAGAAGCCCTGAGGCAATTAGCGTTCCTCCAACAGCTGCAGTAGTTGGGGTAGCCGATAGGGTAATTCCAAAGGCAAGCGAACAGGTGGAAACGATGCTTGTGGAGACTTTTCTTAAGAAATTCCAAAAGTAGTATGACTGTGTGCTCTCTGCTGTTTTTTGTAGTTGCTCGGCAAATTCTTTGGCTGCAGCATCAACTTGAACCTTAAAAGCCTCTATTTTGCTTTTTTGTGTGCTTGTAATATGTTCTCGTGTTGCACAGAGGCGATTCATTGTATCTAAAAGGAAGAGTTCGGAAGGGGGGGGGAGTGTGGGTGGAGATATAGCAAAACATTCTGATTTTTTCGGAAAAGGGGTAGAGCATTCGATGGGAGTTTCTAATCTGTGGGAGGGCAAGATAGAGGTAATTTCACCCATGGAGAACCTCGTTTAAATGGTCGATCCTAGAGTCAGATGTTGAGAGAAGGTCAGAGGCGCATTGCAGCGCTTTTTTTGCTTCCTCAGGATTTCCTGAAGAGGCCAAGCACTCGGCAGCATGCATGTGTCCGTCAGGTAACTTAGGCTCTAGAAGGCAAAATAGTGCCCATGCTTGGAGAGCTCCTTCATAATCTTTTGCCATCTGTTTGCTAGAAGCTAGCCCTTTCCAGTAGGCAGAAAAAAAAGGGTTGATCAGTACAAGGCGCGTAAAAAGAAAGCTCGCTTTTCTGTATTCCTCTTTTTGATAGAGGGCGTAAGCCTGTGCATAGAGCTCTTTTTCTCCAATATCTGTAAGACAAGATGCAGGATCAATTTGAAGCAACTGGGCAACTTGGCTTTGAAAGGCTGTTAATGTCATGCACCCCTTGCATTCTGGTTGATTCTCCTGAGTAATTCATGCATCTGTCTTAGGAGTTCGCGCATCACATCTACAATCTGTTTTCTGTCTGAGTATTCCTGGTTGACGGCAAATGATGTCTGGTTGACAAGAGAGGCTTCAATATCGAGCTGATTTTCTAATCCTCGGATCATGGCATCGATATCTTCAGATCTCATTTTGGAAATTGTTACAGAATGGATGTCGACCTGTTTCAAGGCCGATCTTACAATCCCATCTACGCTTGTGTCTTCAGCTATAACGGGCTGTGTAAGGAGCCCTTCAGGAAATCCTGAAACTACGCGATCGAAGATGTGAGGATAAAAGCGGTGAAGGGTCAGAACAAGCTCTTTCACACTTTCTTCTTTGTTGAGATCAAGTTCTTTGTTTTCTTTTAGCCCAAGGGTCAGTCTATGCAACACTTCCGATGTGACCTGCATTAGGCTATTTTTCTTTGACAGGTCTGTAATGTGACCTTGTAGCCTCTCTTCTTGCAGAGCAAATGCTTGATTAGCTAAATCTAACGAAATTGTGGCAAGTTCCATAAATCTCCTCGGGAAGCACCTGCCATTTTCTGGATTTACTGTTTTTAAAACAATAGAAATGTTTGTTAATAATTTTTACGCCATTTCAATGAAAACTTTCCTTCTTGATTTTCTTGTGTTTCTGCTTGAAAGACAAACCCTTTGGGAATTTCTACCTCGACAATCACACGGCTGCTCGTTTCACTTTGAACAAGTGTAACCATGACTCCTTTTGTCAAATATTTGCCGATTTGCACTTCTACAGGCAGACGATTGGCATCAGAGGCAGAAGAAATATTGAGTCTATCGACTCCAAGAGTTTTGCGGATCGATTCAAGAAGATCAGGTCCTGTGCTTCCGGATAGGCTAATCAGGGTGCTAGCAAGCTGCAAGGCTTCCATCTGGTTAATCTCTGAGATGTCTTTATCAAAGAGAATTAGGGCTAAGATAGCGCTTGTCGGCTTTTGTGGGTTGGAATGGAAGGAGAGCTGAGGAGATGTGATCGGGCCTCTTAGGGTAATTGTAATCGTTGAGTCTGCAAGTGAAAGCTCGCCTTGGACATTGAGGTAGGCAAAAGGAGAGGATTTGTCATTAAAAAGAAGGTGCCCTTCTGTCAGCTTAAAGATCTTACCTGCAAATTGGTATTCTCCTTTGACAAGGTCTAAAGAGCCGCTTGCTGTGATGCTGGCATTTGTGCCTTTCAAGTGCATATTTCCGCCGAGTTGTGCTTGCACACCTTTTCCTTCGGCTATGACTGTCTTATCTGCTGTGACATCGATATCCATATGAAATGTAAAAGAGGGAGTTTTCTTGAGGACAGAAGAGGGCAGAGTTTGAGGTTTGTGGACATAGGTAAAGGGGATGTGAGGGATGTCATAGGGCAGTCTTTCTCCAATGCGCACAAGAGCAGAATTGATGTTAAGATCTCCTTTCATGGTGATTTCTTGGAGGTTCCCTGTGAGCTGTAAAGGGCCTGATACTCTGCTGTCGATCATGTCAAAATCTACTGCGTGTAAGTTGTCCATTTCTGCGTTGATTTCATAGGTAAACGGGGCTTTAAGCATCACAGACCCTGTGGCTCTGACTTTGCCTTCTTTACTATCTTTTCCGGAAAGAGAAATCAGGTCGATTGTTTGCCCTTTGGCTTCTAGCTCGGCAGAGATGTCGCTGAGGCGAATTCCTGTGAAATCATTTTCATAGCTGCCTTCTTCCCATGATAGATGGCCGGTAAGAGAGGGAGATGCAAGGGTGTTGGAGAGAAATAGTTGTGATGAGAGCCAGCCACCAAAATGGTTTGTTCCCAAATTCACAAAATCCAAAAGATCTTGCAACTGTCCTTCCATAGTACAAGTGCCCGATACCGGTTCTTGGCTGTTAAAAGAGAGGGTAAAAGGAGAAAGCGTATAGGTAATTGGTAAAGAGAGTGTGCTTTCTAAAAACTGATCTCCTTTAGCACAAAGAGAAATAAAGGTTTGAAGGCGGTTTTTCTCAAGATGGACTTGAAACGAGCCTTTGGAGCAAAGAGGGGAAGTCGTGTCCGCAGTTGAAAGAGAAATTTCTTCAAAGCTTGTATTCCAGCTTGCCTGCAGAGTTTCTGATGTTGCCTCTATGGATCCTGTCGATGAAACAAAGCCCGCAAGGTTCAAATCCGGTTTTAGGGGGGAGAGCAAGCTTAAAGGGAAATGGGAAGCGCTTAACTTGCCTCTAAATAATTCGGGACTTGAAGTGCACTCAACCAAAAGATGCCCTTCTCCCATTGTCATATCAAAGGGCTCTAAGTGCCATGAGGTGTTTAATTGTTTGAATGTCGAAGGCCGATTTAGTAGGAGGGGAATATCTGCAAAGACACCGTGTATAGAAGAAAGAGTCAAAGTCAAGTCGGAGTTTTCCTTTTTAAATACTCCTTGGCCGGCAAGGTAAAACGGCAGGTTTGTTCTTCCCTCGACATCGATGGAAAACAGAGAAGAAAGATCGGGCTGCGACTCTGTTTGTATCAGGAGACGGTCGATGTAGAGCTGAGGAGAAAGGAGGTTTTCAGCCAGGCAATACACGCCTCCTTGGCAAGAGCCCAGAGGATCTGTGAGTTGAGCTTTTATAAAGAGGTCATCGACTAAAATATCTTCAAATTGTAGGTAAGAGCCTGTAAAAGAAAGTAGAATCGCTTGGCTTTGCTCTTCTATAGAAAAAAGAGCTTCTAGGGCAACTGCCCCATGGAAAAGAGAGTCTTGCCATACAGAGTCTAGCCGGCTGATATCATCGATTTTGCAGTTTAATTGACCCTTTACTAGAAAAGAATTTAGATCATAAGAGAGATCCGCTTTTACAAAGTCTTGCTCAGAGAAAAGGGAGAAGTTAGAAAGGGACAGGGTCGAATTTTTGTAATCTACATGGCTCTTTAGCGCAAAAGGCAGAGCGCCTTCAAGGGTTGCCATATCCACATCTGCATTCCATTCTTTTGGGTCCCATTTCCCTTCCGTTTTTAAGGAAAGAAGGGGTGTTTTAATCCCATGCCAGCAAAAATGGGAAAAGGTGCTGTCTAGTTGAAAAAGACCTCTTTGGTAAATCCCTTTTCCGGAGACCTCTTCAGAAAAAAGGCTGGGTGTCTTCTCTGAAGAAAATCCAAAGTGGATATCGCTTGTCTCAAGAGACTTTTGCAAAGTGCCGGAGCCTTTAATAGAAAGGTTTTCTTTTTTACAAAGAAAGTGTCTAAGGTCAACTGCTTCAAGAGAAAGAAGGGAAAATGTACTTTTTACTTCCCAGTTGCCATGTAGTTCGGGATAGGGACTGAAATGGACTCCAAGAATTGAACTTTGGAGGATACCTTGTATTGTATCTTTGGGGATTTGTGCGCCTGCCATAAGCTCCATCCACGCATCCCAAGGCCCTTTGAGAGAAAAGAAGGCGTGAACTTCTTGCTCTAAAGGCAAATGGAGTGTGCAAGACGTTTTAATCTCATTTTTAGCAAGACTTCCTTCTGCCGAAAGATCGACATAGGAGAGAGTTCCTTCTTCAGAAAATAAGCGGCATTTAAGTCCAAAAGAGGGATGTTTTTGCGCAAAATACCCTCTAGCTTCCACCCCAAATCTAAAACTCTTGCCGCTGTTTTGTTCGGTCCATGTAAAATGCTCGACCCTTAAATGGTTAAGGTAAAAGGAAAAAAGCGGGATAGACCGATTTTCTTTTTCCTCCTGTGCGATGTGGGTATAGTTCACTTCACGGATCTCTATATAGTCAATTGTACACTTGCCCTTGAGTAAAGGCAGTAGTGCGATACGTAAACGCACCTGTTTCATGGAAATAGGGCCGCACTCTACAGACTCTATTTTCCATGAGAAGGGGAGCTGTCCTTCTATCTGGGAAATAGTGGCCTGAATACCCTGCTTTTCAAGTAGTTGTACTAGTTCCTTTCGAATTTTTTGCTTTCCCCATGCCGATTGTGTAAGGGCAGACAGAAGAGCAAATAGAATCACAATCCCTAATAGAGTAAGGAGCGCGTAGCGAATGATTTTTAGTGTGAAACGGATCATCAAAACATCTGTCCTATGCTAGCAATAATTTTATAATGAGGGTCGATTTCTTCTCTACGATTTAAAGGGAAGGCAAGGTCGATACGGAAAGGTGCCATGAATGTAAAGAATCGAAAGCCCAAACCTGTAGACTTGTACCATTTGCCATCGGCTGTCGGTACTTCTCGCAGTTGCACATTGCCAAGATCAAAAAAAGGAACTAGTCCCAGAGCATTGAGAACTCTAAAACGCATTTCGAAAGAATAATACACTGCAGACCTTCCGCCTAGCGGTTTGCCATCTTCTAGAGGGCTGACGCTTTTATAGCGGTAGCCTCGCAAATCTTCTTCTGTACCTCCCAGAAATCGGTTGCAGAGTGGAATTCCGGAAAGGCCATTGCTGAACGTCATCCCAATTGTGAGCTTTTGCGCGATTACAATGCGTGATTGTGGGTCTAATCGATTGTAAAGGCTACCTGTAAACTCTTGGATCCAGTAGAAATTATTGAGATCAGCACTATTGAATGCAGGGGTTGTCGTATACTCAATCGTTCCTCCTCTTGTTGGGTCTAACAGGCTATTAGAAGAGCTCCATCTGAGGTAAAGGGGTGCTGCAAGCAACCAGTAATTGCCATTTTGGGCGCTTGAAGTCACAAGCAGACGATCCCCTTTGATCCCAATAGAGCCCCTGAGTTTCCGATTTAAGATTCTTTCTACTCGATCGCTTAAACTATAAGAGCGCATCGAATAGGCAAAGATGTCCTCGTGAGAAGCTTGTGCTTGAAGAATCATATTTTGGTCGATTTTGAAGAAGTCGGGATGTAAATAGGTCGCAACACCTGTCTGGCTGATCCTTGTGACATCGCCTTGAAAACTCAATGTTCTTCCCATTCTGGCAATATCTCGATTTTCCCAACCAAAGGTTAACCCCGGGCCAAACACTGTTTGATAGCTCACGCCGATATTGACGCTTTTGTGCTTATTTTCAACTACCTCGACTCGCATGGGGAGCTGTTCATTTTCAAGAGGGGATTCGGCATGGGTGATAAGGACCGAGCTAAATAGGGAGGTGTCAATAAGGGCATCTTGTGTTTTTTCTACAAGGGCACTGTTGTATGTCTCTCCTTGTTTCCAAGCGATTTTTCTTTCGATGAATTTTTCTAAAATTTCTGTTTGTCCTGTGACTGTAAGAGGGCCAAAGGTGACTTGAGTGGAAGCATTGATATGCAGAATGACGCTTACTGTTTTGGTTTTTGCGTCGACAAGCATCTCTCGGCTTGCGATCTTGGCTAGCGGGTATCCACACTCTGACAGTTTCTCTAAAACTTTAAGTTCTGCATCTAAAATGGGTTCCGTTTCAACCGGTTTGCCTAACCGAATGCCGATTTTTTCTAAATCAATCGGGCAACATTTACAGTTAATGTCGATTTCAAAAGATTCTAGTTTGTAACGGGGACCCGGGTTAACCCTGATCATGACGACAGTTTCTCCCATCTCATCTAGAAATTGGATGGTTACTCGTCCTTCATAGTAGCCGTTTGCTTGCAACACTTTAATAAGAGAGGGAATATCGGAGTCAGCGCGGTACTTTAGAGCGTTAATGGAGGGAGGTTCTCTTTTGTGCAAAGAGGTCAGATTTGAAGCTCTTTTCATCTCTTTGAGCGTTTTGCTGTCAGTGACCCCTTCAAACTCAACTCGATAAGAGCCGTAAAGACAAAAGGGGAAAAGAAACAACCAAAGATATTTCATGACAAGTGTTGTCGTCCTGCAAGAGCTCTTGCGAGTGTCCCTCCATCGATAAAATCAAGAGGGCTGCCCATGGGAATTCCGAACGCTAATCGAGAAACAGTGACTCCTCTTTTTTGCAGCTGTTCTTTTAAAAATAAAGAAGTGGTGTCGCCTTCAAGTGTGGAGTCAAGCGCTAAGATGACCTCTTTTATCAAAGAGGGCTCTTCTATGCGTTTCCATAGATTTTCCAAGTTGAGATGGGTTGCCATCCTCCCTTGAATAGGAGAGAGGAGTCCCCCTAAAACGTGATAGAGTCCTTTAAAAACTCCTGTCTCATCGATTAGATAGACATCTTTGGGAGAGGCAATGATGCAGAGTTTGGTCGGATCGCAAGCAGCAGAAGTGCAAAAGGGGCATACCCCCCCCTCTTCAAAGCAGTCGCAAATGTTACACTGCTTGACTTCTTGTTTTAAGCTGTGAAGGGATGTAGAAAGTGCTTCTAAGTCTGAGGCCTTCCAATCAAGAAGGTGAAAAGCAAAGCGTTCAGCTGTCCTGGTGCCGACTCCCGGTAGTTTTTTGAGTAACTGAATCAGTCGGTTGATAGCAGAGGGGTAATGCGTCATATACGCCCCAGAGTATCAAAAGGTTGTTTGGGGTGCAAGAGGAGAAGAATTAAGGGATTGCTCAATTGCTTATTAGGAAAAATTTACCACCGAGCACACCGATTGGGAAAAATTTACCACCGAGCACACCGAGAGCACCGAGAAGGAGCTAAGACCCAATTCACGAACATGGGCAACATCTTCTTCTCTCGGTGGTCTCGGTGTGCTCGGTGGTAAATTTTTATAATAAGGTTCAATTCACGAACATGGGTAGCACCTTCTTCTCTCGGTGGTCTCGGTGTGCTCTGTAGTAAATTTTTATAATAAGGCAGTTTGCAATGCATTCGTGTCTATGAAAATTTTTATCCGCTAGCTCTTCCTCATATAGGACTTTCCTTTTTAAATCTCTTCATGTAGAATGGTTGCCTGTATATATTTAAATTTAATTATTCTATGGATAAGAGGCATCAGCCACGGATTATTGGGACCGGATCTTATGTTCCGGAAAGGGTTCTTTCTAATGAAGAGTTGTCTAAAATGGTAGACACCTCGGATGAGTGGATTGTCACAAGAACCGGAATGAAAGAAAGAAGGATCGCTCGCCCTGATGAATACACGTCCGATATGGGATATGAGGCAGCCAAAAGGGCGCTCGACGATGCAGGGATTTCTCCAGAATCGATAGACCTGATCCTTGTTGCTACTTTGACTCCAGACTATGTTTTTCCAAGTACTGCTTGTCTTTTGCAGGCCAGGTTGAAGGCGTTAAATGCAGCAGCTGTTGATATTCAAGCTGCTTGTACAGGATATATCTATGGGCTCTCTCAGGCTCAGGCTTACATTGCCTCTGGAAGATATAAAAATGTTTTGATTGTAGCTGCAGAAAAGCTCTCTTCAATTGTCAATTATAAGGACAGATCTACTTGTGTGCTCTTCGGTGACGGGGCTTCTGCGTGTGTTGTCTCTTCTGAAGGCAGAGGGTTACACGTTCGAGAGGTCTGTTTGGGAGCGGATGGAGAACTTGCCGAACTACTCGTTTTGCCGGCTGGGGGGTCTCGTAATCCTGCATCGGTTGCAACAGTTGAGCAAGGTATGCATTACCTGCAAATGGGTGGCAAAGAAACGTATAAGCATGCGGTCCGTCGCATGGAGATGGCTTGTAAAGAGTGTTTGGATCGGCTTGGCCTGCCAGAGTCTGCTATCAGTTGGCTTGTACCTCACCAAGCCAACGTCCGTATCATTGAAGCCATCGCCAAACGGTTTGGCGTGGATATGAGTCGCGTCTATCTTACCATTGAAAAATATGGAAACACCTCTGCATCTTCTTTAGGCATTGCGCTAGATGAGCTGTGTCACAAAAGTCCATTAAGTCCTGGAGATAACCTGCTGCTTGTCGCTTTTGGAGCCGGTCTTACATGGGGTGCTTCCGTTCTGACTTATGAGGAGAGCTGATGTCAAACAAGTTTGCCTTTTTATTCCCCGGACAAGGTGCACAATTTCCTGGGATGGGAAAAGATTTTTATGATGTTTTTTCTGTAGTTAGGCATACTTTTGAAGAGGCTGACGATTATCTTAAAACAACATTTTCTTCTCTTATTTTTAACGGTCCTAAAGAAGAGTTAACGCTTACAAAAAACAGTCAGGTGGGCATTTACATTGTGGGTGTGGCTCTGTTTCGTCTGTTACAAAAAGAGCGTCCTGAATTGACTGCTCATACTTGTGCGGGCTTGAGTTTAGGAGAGTATACAGCCTTGACTGCTGCTGGAAAACTGGGGTTTAAAGAAGGGCTTTCTCTTGTAAAACTCCGAGCTGAGGCTATGCACAAGGCGTGCGAAGAGGTCAAAGGATCCATGATGGTCGTTCTTGGTTTGGAAGAGAGTCAAGTGCAAGAAGTGCTCTCTAACTTTAGTTCTGTTTGGGTTGCCAATCTCAATTGTCCTGGGCAAGTTGTAATCTCTGGAGCGGTAGAGGCTCTGGAGCGTGTTGTAGAACCACTTAAAGAAAAGGGAGCCAAGCGATGTTTGCCGCTTGAGGTATCCGGAGCATTTCACAGTGGCCTTATGGAAGGAGCAAGAAAGAAACTGTCGGAAAAAATTGAAGAAACGCCGTTCCATAACTCCTCTACTCACATGGTAATGAATGTAACGGGTGGCTATGTGAAGACAAATGAAGAGATTAAGTTGTTGCTCATCGATCAGCTAACAAGGCCTGTGCGCTGGGCTCAAGGGATTGAAAGCATGGTAAAAGCAGGGATGGATGCTTATATCGAGTTTGCTCCTGGAAAAACATTATCGGGAATGAATAAGAGAATTGGCGTAGAGGCTCCCACATATAGCTTAGAAAAAGTTACAGATTTAGAGGTATTATGCCGCTCTTAGAGGGAAAAAAGGCGATTGTCACAGGAGGCACTGCAGGGATTGGTCGGCAGATAGCACTTGCATTTGCAGAAGAAGGAGCAGATGTTGCTATCTTTGGAACAAATGCAGAAAGAGGGGCAGAAGTGGTAAAAGAGATGCAAACGCTCTCTTCTAAAAACCGTTTTTGTTTTGTCACAGTCGATATTGCAAGCACATCTCATGTCAAAGAAGGGATTGAAAAAGCGGTTCAACAGATCGGTCCTATCGACATTTTAGTCAATAATGCCGGTATCACTAAAGATGGACTCTTAATGCGCATGACAGAAGAGGATTGGGATGTTGTCGTTGATGTGAATTTAAAGTCTGTCTATAATACCTGCAAAGAGCTTGTGCGACCGATGATGAAAGCTCGTAAAGGCAAGATCATCAATGTCTCCTCTGTTGTAGGGCTTATAGGTAATCCCGGTCAGGCTAACTATGCTGCTTCAAAGGCTGGTATGATTGGTTTTACCAAAGCGCTTGCCAAAGAGCTTGGCTCCAGAAATGTGTGTGTGAACTGCATAGCACCAGGTTTCATCGTTACGCGGATGACCGATGCTTTAACAGAAGGGCAGAAAGAGGCTCTTCTAAAAACTATTCCAATGGAGCGTTTGGGCGACCCTAAAGATATCGCTAATGCAGCGCTCTTCCTAGCAAGTCACCTCTCTGATTATATGACAGGGCAGGTCTTGGTTGTGGATGGCGGAATGGTGATGTAATTTTTTTTAACGAAAGGAAAATCAGTATGTCTCTAGAAAAAGAAGTCATAGATATCGTTGTTGAGCAACTTGGAGTGAGCGCAACGGAAGTTAATCCTAGCAAGTCTTTTGTCGAAGATTTGAATGCGGATTCTTTGGATCTTACAGAGCTCGTTATGACTCTTGAAGAGCGTTTTGGATTTGAGATCTCTGAAGAAGAAGCGGAGAAACTCAAGACTGTAGGCGATGTCATCAACTACATTCAAAAGAAAAAATCTTCATAGTCGACTGCATTAAAAGCGCATCTATGAGAACCAGGGCTGTCATTGCTTCAACAACGGGGACAGCCCGAATCGCAACGCAAGGATCGTGAGCGGCGCTCTCATGTGGTTCCAAAAAGGCCTCTTTCCCATCTAATGTCAAAGTAGACTGTTTTTTTCCAATACTTGAAGTCGGCTTGAATGCCACCCGAAATTGTAATAAAGAGCCTGTTGTAATGCCTCCAAGGGTTCCTCCACATCGGTTCGTTTGTAGATACACCTCCTCTTCTTTAGCGGCAAAGTGGTCGTTATGACAAGAACCCCTTTGTGTTGCAGCGGCAAATCCCTCTCCGATCTCAAACCCTTTAGAAGCAGGGATTGATAGCATGGCAGAGGCGAGTTCCGCTTCGATTTTCCTGTAAATAGGATCTCCAAGACCAAGGATTACCTTGGCTATACACCCCACAACTCCTCCAATGGAGTCTTTTTCTTGTCTGACCGTGTCAAGTATTGCAATCATCTCAGATTCTGTCTTATCGCAGGGACAAAACAGCGGACTTGCGGTTTTTTTATCTTTGAGACCTTCAAAGCAGGGAAAGTCCATAGCAGCATTCCCCACCTGTTGTAAAAAAGCCACGCATTCAATTCCGGCTTTTTGAAGTAACTTTTTGGCAACAAAACCTGCTGCAACTCTTGCCACAGTTTCTCTTGCAGAAGCTCTGCCCCCTCCTCTAAAGTCAAAGATTCCATACTTTGCAAGATAGGTAAAGTTAGCGTGCCCGGGTCTGTACAGGTTTTCTATATAAGTATGAGATCTTTTTTCCTGATTTTCCACCCAAATAGTTAGCGGTGCCCCTGTTGTCTTGCCCTGGAAAAGCCCGGACAAAATCACGGGTTTATCCTCTTCTTGGCGAGGCGATGTGTAGGGAGAGGATCCCGGTCTTCTTTCTGCAAGTGCTGCTTGAAGCTCTTGTTCACTTAAAGCAAGTCCTGGCGGACAGCCGTCAATGACAACACCGATTCCTTTTCCGTGAGATTCTCCAAATGTTGTAATGCGAAATAGGTGTCCAAATGTATTAGCTCCCATAGATCTCCGTAAGCATTTCTAGCACAGCTGTATTATTCATTGTATCCAGATTGCATATCCTGGCAGGAATGGCAGAATACAGAGGCTCCCTTTTGTAGTAAATTTCTTCTAGCTCTTCTAGAGAAGAGACAAAAGCTGGAAGTTGTGTGAGATGAGAAGCAATCCTTGAAAAAGAAGCCTTCAAGTAAACAAGCGTTCCTAATTCTACTAGGTATTCTTGACAACTGGCATCTAAAATAGCTCCTCCCCCAAGGGAAATCACTCCTTGAAAATGGGGATCGATACTCAACACAGCTTCTCTTTCAGACTCTCTAAATCGCCTTTCACCCACTTCTTTATAAGAGGGTAGCCCATGATCCGTATCTAAATAAGAGATCTTTAGTCCCTCACTTAATTTTTTTCCGAAAAATGTTTTTCCACAGCCTTTAAATCCGAACAGCACTAACGGTTTCATAATGGGCTCCTAAAGAATTCATGTCGGAATAAAAAGTGTGATAGGTCTTGTCAACGCAGCAAGATTCTCTGAGTTCGCTTGGGGATGATGCGGCAAGCCCTGCAACAGAGAGTGAAAGGGCCACTCTATGATCTTTGTGAGAGTGTAGTTGAGCTCCATAAAGCTTTGAAGGATAAATGATAAGACCGTCCGGAGTCTGTTCAATACAAGCACCCATCAAAGAGAGCTCTTTTGCCATAGATGCAATTCTATCAGACTCTTTTTTTCTTGCAATTGCGCCATTGCAGAGAACCGTTTTTCCTGTTGCAAAGCAGCCAATGACGCTTAAGATAGGAAGAGCGTCAATAAAGGGATTCACATCAATTATAATTCCTTTTAGTAATGAAGGATGCACCTCAAGCGAGCTGTTATGATAAGTAAAGCGGGCCCCCATTTGCTCTAGAAGAGGTAGCAGTTGTTTGTCTCCTTGAGGGTCTAAAAAGTTAAGATGGTTCAAGGTAATCTTAGATTCTGTGATAAGGGCTGCTGCAAGAGGAAAAGCAAGAGAGCTCCAGTCTGCCGGTACTGTATAGGTAAAAGGGGCAACGGATGCATTCCCTTTAAGACGGTAGTAGGAGTACCCCCTTCTTTCATAGGGGATACTAAGAGTGTCAAACCAGTGCAGAGTAAGATCTACCCAGGGTTTTTCTCCAGGAGATGTCACATAGATTTCGATGGGGTGTTGAGCAAAGGCCGCTGCAATAAGTAACCCAGAAACCGGCTGAGAGTCTTGTCCATCAAGAGAGGCTTTTTTATGTAGTAGGGGCCCTTGAATAGATAGGGGATAGCTAATTGTGGCACCAAGTTCTGTAAGAGCCTCTGTTAAAGGAAGGATAGGGCGATTATTTTGGATGGAAGCGTCACCAAAAAGAGTTGTTTTTGCAGGACTTAAAGCTGCAAGCGCTCCAATTAGACGCAGGACAAGGCCCGAATTACCGCAGTCGATTGTCCGATCTTGATTGAGAATTTTTCCGTCTGTCCCTATGACAACAAGTTCTCCGCTATCCCAGTAGATTGTGGCTCCCAAAGAAGATAGTGCTTGGATCATAGAAGAAGTATCCGGGGAGATAAGGGGATTTTTAATGCGACAGGTGCCATGACTTAAAGAAGCAAAAAGAAGGGCGCGTAAAGTTTGAGATTTGGATGGGGGAATCGATAGACTCCCTGCAAGCTTTGAAGGGATAATTACTGTTTTTCGAGCCATGAGAGTCCCTCTAAAATAAGAGTGTTTGGGAGAGGGTGGCAGTACTCTTTATTAAAGGCAAGAGCATGGCCTATGGCATCGATTAAGACAGAGCGGATATTTCCTCCTTTATTTTTTTTGTCTTTTTGCAAGGCAGCCATTGTTTTTTCTCTGCAATAGGTAGAGGGAAGCTTCCAAGAAGTGTATAGGGAAAGGATTTTTTCAAAGGAAAGAGGATCTAGATACCCCAACTTATAGCTAAAAAAAGCCTCTGTCATGCAGCCGAGTGCCACTGCTTCTCCGTGCGGTATTGCATAGCCGCTGCCCGTTTCTAAAGCATGGCCAATTGTATGTCCGAAGTTGAGGATTCGCCTTAAATGCGTGTCTTTGAAATCAACAGAGGTAATGGCGAGCTTTCCATGAACCGCTTTTGTAATCAGATCTAGGGGCGATGCCGGTAAGAGTAGCTCTTTGTCATAGACAAGGCCTAGTTTTAAGATTTCTGCCATGCCATGATTCCACTCTTTTTGAGGCAGAGTGTCCAAAAAAGCTGTATCGATGATGATATTTTCCGGTAGATAAAAGGTGCCGATTAGGTTTTTCCCAAAAGGGGTATCGATACTGTTTTTTCCGCCGATGCTCGCATCTACCATTGCAAGAAGGGTTGTGGGAATGAGGATAACAGAGATGCCGCGCAAGAAGATAGAGCCGACAAACCCCGTTAAATCCGTGACGCTTCCTCCTCCACATCCGACTAGTACTGTATCTCTATCACATCCTTTTTCTATGAGTTGCTCGATGACAAAGAGCGCATTTTCATAGGTTTTAACCGGTTCTTTTACGACAATAGTTTCTATCCCAAAAAGAGGTTTAGAAGAGATCATAACGGCTCTTCTGGATCCGATCTGTTTTTGCAAGCTTTCAGCTACAATGTGGGTGCCTATCTGGACCATAATTCCTGCTGCGCATGGGCTTGGTTTTCAAACATTTCTTCTCCATAGATCACACGCATTCCTAATTCTAGCGCCTTTTGTAATAGGGGGGTTACTTTAGGAGTATAGACACAGTCCATCACCCATGTAGAAGTGGGGAAAGAAGATAAGTCAACAATCGGAGGATAGGGTGCGCAGCTTACAATGATATCGGGGGCCCTAGAAGTTGCAGTGTAGCATCGCTCTTTTGACCGGCTGAGAAAAGAACAAAGGGCACCTCTTTGTTTGGCTTCTTTATCAATTGCTTTTGCAGTGCCCCCTGTTCCTAAGATAAGAATATGTTTGCCAAAGATGGATAGATGGGATTCTATGGCATCAAGGGCTCCTCTGCCATCTGTATTATATCCTATCTGATTATGTAGTGTGTTGATGCAAGCATTGGGAAGACAGACCTCTTTTAGGGGCATTGTAATGCTTAATCCTTTAAATCCAAGGCAAGAGGCAAGAGGTAAAAAAGAGGGCACCTCTTCTTTTGTTACCTGCATTTTGACATAGACCGCATTCCTCTTTTGTTTTTTAAAGCATAGGTTGTGGTAGATATGTCCAATGCTTTGATTGATGGGATCGCCGATCAGGCCAAACAGTTCTGTGTTCTCATTTAAGTCAGGGTAGTGATAGATGTTAATCAAGTCATGATACGAAACTTGCCCTTCAGCTGTTGGAGTTTCTAAAAAAGTGTAATTCAAAGGATTTCCAAAGATTTTGCCCAAAACTCTTCCAAAAGAGCCCTTTTCTCCCATGGGAATCACAGTGAGGTTCCGGTGCTTTTTTCCAAATTCAAGAAGGCGCAAAGTGTCAAGAGAGGAGTTTGCAAAGGTTGCTATTTTATAGAAGGCAGCAGGAGTTGAGCGCATCCTATCAAAAAGAGTCTCAAGATCTTGCGGCGTTTCTTGATGATTGTGGTAAGAGAGAATCAACCTTTCTGTTCCAACAAGGCTGATGAGCGTTCTAGAGCTGTCGTATTCTAAGTCGACATAGAGGGGATTGTGTCGTAAATATCCTTTAAGAAGATCGTACCTCTCTTCTTCAGACCCTGTAAATTGTCCCCCGTGGCTCTTTTTTCGGAGGGTTAAAATCATATTTTCTACAGAAAAAAAACAGTAGTCAGCTCTCACTTCAACGGCATCAATTTCTTTGGGCAAACAGAGGGGTTTTGTACACGACAGAACTAACATATATCTTCAAAGGTATAGCACCCTTCTTTGCCGAGCAGCCACTCAGCGGCTGTAATGGCTCCAAGCGCAAATCCCTCTCTAGACTTAGCTTTATGCGATAATGTGATACTATCGAAGGGGGAGTCAAAAAGCAGATGGTGCTCACCTGTCACAGATCCGACCCGTGATGAAGTGATCTCTGCTTGCAAAAGCTTTTGCATAACAAGAGCGGTTCCTGAAGGGGCGTCTTTTTTTTCTTTGTGGTGTACTTCTAAGATAGCCCGATCGTATTCGTCTCGACTTTCCATAAGTTTTGCCGCATAGGCAATTAACTTAAAGAAGCTTTGTACGCCGATAGAAAAATTGGGAGAGTAAACAATCCCAATTTTGGCAGCTTGTGCAATCTGCTTGACTTGTGGGAGCAAATCGTGCCAACCGGTTGTTCCAATTACAAGATTCTTATTGTAGTAGGCGCACTGTTTCACAGTATCGATCACGGCTTGAGCAGAAGAGAAGTCAATGACCACATCAACCGGCTCCAACAGGGTCCAGTCAGGGGAGGACGGGGTAATTTTTCCCTCTATTGAATGGCCATGAGACAACGCAACCTTTTCGATGAGTTTGCCCATTTTACCATAGCCAATAAGAGCAATTTTCATGACTTTACTTTGACCCACACGTCTCGTGTTTGTTCTTCAGACAAGACGTTATGAACAAAATGATAATTTGTGAAGTCTTTTTCTGAAGGGCGAGCCATTTTCTGTTCTTTATCGTATAAAGGCAAAGAGTCGATGGCGTGTGTGGTTGCAGGAAGAAGAAAGTAGGTATCAAAATGAGCGCGCACAGATTCTTCACTACATAAGTAGTTGATCAGCTGAAAGACAAGCTCCTCCTTCTCTGAAGGTTTAGGAATGCAGAAGCTTTCAACTGTTAAGAAAGTGCCCTCTTCTGGAATGACGAACTGGACAAAATCACAGTAGCGTCTTGCTCTAAAAATATACGAAGAAGAAGCGACAGCTACCATCGCATTTTTTGTTGCAAGAAAGTAATCTCCTCGGAAGTTGACATAGGCTACTACATGAGGACGTTGCTTGATGAGTAGATCTAAAACGGCTAGCTCTTGCGAGGCTGTCAGCATGTTTGTGGATCCATAGAGATAATAAGCAGCAAAGGCGGTGCTCTCCAGGGCATCGTTATTCATTGCGATCTTATAGTCTTGCATGGTTTTTGGATCGAAAATCATCTTCCAAGAGCTGGGAGTGGGATGGGAAGAAAAATAGTTCTTATTGATCCCTAATCCATACAGTTCCCATTCAAAGGGGATGGAATAGGCATTTTCAGGATCAAAATATTGGTGAATGAGATGAGGGTTTAACTCTTTCCAATACGCAAATTTTTCTTTATTAAGGGGTTTGAGTAGATCCTCTTTTCTTAAAATGTGAACGGCATAATCAGATGGGATAATCAGGTCGTATCCTTCCCCTTTTGTGGCCTTCATTTTTACAATGAGTTCTTCATTAGAGGAGTAATAGCTCAAGTTAATATTAATTCCCGTTTCTTTAGAAAACTTATCGAGAACAGCTGAATGAAGGATATCTCCCCATACAAAAATATTAATTGTGTTTTTATCGTCGTGTAGTCGTTTCCATTTGGGTAGATAGAGGGCCGTTGCGATAAGCGCTATCCAGAAAACAACGATGCAAGAGCGCATGAAAGGCTGTTTCATCAGAAGATCCTGGTTTTAGTTCTGCTTGAGATTTTAAAGAAGAGGAACACTAGTAGGCAAGAAAACAGAATAAGGACAGCCGACAGCGCATTGACAATGGGTGAAATTCCGGAGCGCAACATGGAAAGGATGTACAAAGAGAGCGTTTGGGCTGTGCTGCCGGCGCAGAAATAAGAGAGGATAAAGTCATCAAAAGAGAGGACAAAAATCAGCAGTCCTGAGGTAATCAGAGAGGGGCGCAAAAGAGGGAGAGTGACTTTCAAAAAAGTTTGAATGGGGGTTGCACCGAGTACAAGCGAGGCCTCTGTCATCCTGTAATCTAGATCTAAGAACCTGGCATAGACAATAGGGATAACAAAACCGAGTCCTAAGATAGTATGGGCCAAAATGAGAGTAAAGATCCCAAGTGGGATGGCCATAAGAGTAAAGAATCCAAGGAGGCTAACGGCTAGCACCGTTTCTGGAATCACGAGGTTGGCGTAAAACAATTTAAGGAAGTTGCCGATTCTGCCCCCTTGCGCTCCATAAAAGATCAGGAAGACCCCCATAGTCAAGCTAATGATTGTTGATGTGGTTGCTACAATGAGCGAGTTAAGGAAAGAGGCGAAGAGATGGTGTGCGGAAAAAAGTTCTTTGTACCATTTAAGGGTAAAACCTTGCCAAGGGGAGGGAAATCCTTCCGTATTAAATGAAAAAACAAGAAGGACAATCATAGGAATGTAGAGAAAAAGATAAGTACAGCCGATGGCAATCCACAGTGTAAGAGAAGAGGCCTTACCGCTTTTCATCAGAAGACCTCCCCGGGATAAAACGATCTATAAGAAAATAGAGGCAAAGGGCACTAACAAGCAGAAATAGACAAGAGAGCAGTGTAAAGGCTGCACCAAGTGATCCTGTTTGATCTCCCAAGATATAGTGAGAGACGACGGTGCCAACAAACATCCACTTGTCTCCTCCCATGAGCTCTGGAATCGCAAACTCTCCAAAAGAGGGGATGTATACAAGAAAAAAACCAGCTTTTAATCCCTTTTTACTCAAAGGAATGATCACTCGTTTAATTGTCTGTCCCCAGGTAGCTCCTAAATCTAAAGAAGCTTCTACAAGACGTGTATCGATTCTCTCTAGTGTCGAATAAAGAGGCATGACCATAAAGGGCAGGTAATAATAAACCATCATTACCATGATAGCAAAAGGGGTATTGAGAAAGCCGATTGGCTCGTTAATCAGGTGCAAATAGGTAAGTAATGTGTTGACAATACCCCCTCTTTCTAAAACAAAGAACCAAGCGTAAGTGTGCAGTAGAAAATTTGTCCAAAAAGGCACGATCAAAAGAAAAAGAAAAAGGGCTCTATACGATTTTTTAGTGAATGCTAAAAAGTAGGCTAGTGGGTAGCCAATACAAAGACAGAGAAGAGCATTGCTGATGGCTAAGAGGAAAGAGGAAAAAATCACCTTCCAATAAACGGGTTGAAAGAAAAATAAAACCTTTTCAAAAGTCAGCCGTTCAAAGAGGCCGGAAGGGGAAAAATGGATAAAACTGGAGATGGCCAGGATCGCAAGCGGTAAATAGAAAAAACACACTTGCCAAACCATGGCCGGAGCACCGATAGCAAAGGGTAGCTCTGTGGTAGGGGGTCTTTGAATAAATTTCATTTTTCGAGTATCACCACGTTCTCTTTTTGCCAATAGAGGTTTACCTCATTATCGTAGTCAATCACTTCTTGGGGGAAGTGCTCTTCGTTTTGTTCAAAGACCTGAATGCGCATGCCATTCTTTAAAGTGACATTATACTGAGTGGACCTGCCGTGATAAACAATAGAATGCACAGTCCCTTTAAGAGAGTTAGAGAAATTTTTTACCTCTTTTTTAGAGATAAAAATCTTCTCAGGACGAATACTCATCAGAATCGGACACCCCTCTGTCATCCAGGGCTTTTTGTGAGATAAAGAGACTTTGAAGGTTCCCAAGTTCTCAATTGCAATTTCAGGATCGGAGGCGGTGTTTTTTAAAATACCCTGAAAGATATTTGTTGTTCCTACGAATTTTGCCACAAAAGAGGAGATCGGAAACTCATAAATCTCTTTTGGGGTGCCTATCTGTTCAATTTCCCCTTTGTGATTCATGATGGCCATTTGATCTGCTACAGTTAGAGCTTCAAATTGGTCATGTGTAACGTACACAAAAGTTGTTTTAAGCTTGTCTTGCAATTCGATAAGTTCAATCAGCATCCGTTCTCTTAACTTGAAATCAAGGGCAGCAAGGGGTTCATCGAGCAAAAGGACATCGGGTTCATTCACGATAGCGCGGGCCAGAGCTACGCGCTGCTGCTGGCCTCCTGAGAGCTGCGAGGTCAACTTATAGATATGACTTTCCAGGTGAAAAGCCTCTAAAATTTTGTGTACCCGACGTTCAATTTCTGATTTGGTGACTTTATTGAGTTTCAGGCTGTAGGCGACATTATCAAAGACGTCAAGGTGTGGAAATAGGGCATAGTTCTGAAAAACGATATTGATCGGTCTTTTATGGATAGGCCAATCGGTAATTTCTTGATCGCCCAAATAGATGTTCCCAGAGTCTGCCTTTTCAAGGCCGGCAATGAGGCGGAGTAATGTAGTTTTTCCGCAGCCACTGGGGCCGAGCAAGGCAAAGAATTTCCCTGATGGAATTTGCAAGTTGACATCAGGGATGATAACCCCTTCATTGACTGTCTTTTTCACTTTTTTTAAGTAGATACTGCGCATGGTGGTGATTTTCTGTATACAACGGGCAAATTTTACGGGCAATCCTGTTTTCTTGCCCACAAAAATATGCAACCCGGATATGATCTTGTCTTTGGAGGTTTTATGCGTAATGTCAAACTGGTGATTGTCGGGTCTGGTCCTGCAGCGTTTACAGCAGCCATTTACGCCTCTCGGGCCAATCTTCAGCCCTTGCTTTTTGAAGGTTTTTTTTCAGGGCCATCGGGCGGCCAGCTAATGACCACCACAGATGTGGAAAATTACCCCGGGTTTCCAGAAGGGATTTCAGGCCCTATTCTCATGGGAAAGATGCGGGAGCAAGCAGCACGCTTTGGAACAGAAATTCTTACAGAAGACGTCACATCTATCGATCTTTCTTGCCGCCCTTTTAAGGTGTTTGGCAAAGAGACAACCGTTTTGGCCGATAGTGTAATTATAGCTACAGGTGCAACCGCCAAGAGACTCGATGTAGAAGGGACAAAAGAGGGACAGTTTTGGCAAAAAGGGGTGACCGCTTGTGCCGTTTGTGATGGAGCCGCTCCCCTTTTCCGGGAAAAGGATCTTTTTGTCATTGGTGGGGGAGATACAGCCATTGAAGAAGCGATCTTTTTGACAAAATATGGAAAAAAAGTGTTTATCGTACACAGAAGAGATCAGTTCAGGGCTTCAAAAATTATGACAGAGCGCGCTTTAAGCCATCCTAAAATCGAGGTGCTCTGGAATCGCACTTTAGAAAAAGTGGAAGGCGATCAGGTTGTCTCTTCCGTCACTTTAAAAGACACCCTTTCAAACAAGCTAGAAAAGCGAGAGGCAGGGGGTGTGTTTTTTGCCATCGGCCATACTCCAAATACAGGTTTTCTAAACGGGCAACTCGATGTCCATCCCAACGGTTATGTCAAGACCTCTCCTGGCTCTTCTTATACAAGTGTAGAGGGGGTATTTGCTGCAGGCGATGTTCAAGATCATATTTATAGACAAGCAGTCACAGCGGCAGGCTCTGGTTGCATGGCGGCGCTCGATGCTGAAAGGTGGTTATCAGAACACTATGCCTAAATGGTTAATCCTCCTTTTGCCTTTTGCGGCACATACCTTAGAGACCCGCCCTTGGTTTCATCAGCTGTATGAGTTTGACTTTGAAACACGGTTTGCCTATCGCCATTTTTCGAAAGTAGAGGGAGCTTCTGTGCAGCTAAGATCTCCACTGAATGATCGAGAGCTCAGAATGGATATGGGGTTTACTCCTTACCCACTTTTCGATGTGCGAGCTGAACTAGAATTTGCTCAAGTGGGATCGATCAATTGGTCATTTCAAAGTGCAGCATTGCAGTCTCGCCTGGGAATTTGGGATGATATTGTAGGGGATCCTGTAAGCATTACAGTAGGAGTTGATATTCGAGGAGTCAATGGACATCTTCTAAAAAGCGTGGCTGTTCCTTATGCTTCCGAATTTAACCTGGAGCTTACCTGTTCTTGTGGTAAAGAGTGGGCAACCGGTGCTTTTTGGCGGATGCATACCTATGGATTTTTGGCTGTCGGCCAAGGCAATCGAGGGTACCCTTGGACAAGAGGCTCTGTTGTCTTTCAATATAATCTTTTAGATACCCACCGTTTTACCCTTTTTACCGATGGATTATTTGGATTTGGCGGCAAGCAGCATGTAGATGTCGATCATTTCCACGGGTGGGCTCCTTTTCAGCATCAGTCCATCGATGTAGGAGGTGCATATGGTTATCACTTAGGGGTTTACGGCACACTTACCCTGACTTACTCTTATAGGATTTTTGCCCATAATTTTCCTGAAGGTGTGCAATCCGGTATGCTGGCATATACAATTCCATTTTGTCTTTTCTAGAAAATAGTATCTTGTTTGTTTGATTTAATTTCTTTTTCAAGTGTTTTTATATTTATTCTCATGTTATTTTTTTGTTTCTTTAATAAATTTTGGTAAAACATGAGTACTTTCGGTTTGGTATCTCTAGTATCAGCTTTGCTATTTTCTGGTGTTTCTTCAGTTGTTACTTCGCTTGAAAATATCGAATCTATTTCTCAAGAAGATAAGCAAGTGCAATCTGTAATCGAAAAGCAGTATGGTTACGTTGACATAGGAGTGGGTCCTGCCCCTCTTCCAGCAGCAATTGTTGGACTTGGGTATAGAGGACAGAGGAATCATCATGGATATGATGTCTCTTTGCAGGGAAATACCATGTTTATCGTCTCTGAGGTTAGACTAAATTTTCTATATCATTATTATCCTTCTCCTAATCTAGAATCTCAGTGGTATATCGGTACCGGAGTTGCTGCGGGTTATGCATTTCTTCTAACGCACCCCTCTTGCCTCACTCTTTCTCCTCAGTGGGTATTTGGAAAGGAATATTGTAACGACTCAGGTAAGAGAACATTTTGGCAGGTTGGTATCAGAGAGCCAATATTTGCCTTTACACATGGCGAAAATGACTACACTTGGATTCCTCTAGTGGAATTCACTTATGGCTTTGGCTTCTAGTTGCAATAACCACAGCTGATGCATAAAAGCGGGTATGGCTAATCGAGACAAAAAAGTGTATGTTCTCTTTGGATAAAAAGACTTGGGGCTTGCCTAAGTTATCGCTTAAGATTTCAATTTCTTGCCATGATAACTCCTTTCCAATGCCGCAGCCAAGCGCTTTGGCAACCGCTTCTTTTGCAGCAAAGCGGCCAGCTAAATAGGTGATGGGATGGGCGCGCTTTCTATATTCAGATTGCTCGTTTGGTGTAAGAATCCTTTCAATGAAGCGCTCTTTATGCCGATCCAGCACTTGCTGAATGCGCTCTATCTCAATTAGGTCATGCCCAAGGCCTTGGATATTATCTTTCGAGGTCATCGTGATCATCGTATTGGTGTGGGTTATCGTGTGACTCCTCATCCATGGCATTGCAGAAAATCATGCGACCGGAAGAGGTGTGTTTTACAGATAGTACCTTAGCGTCGATGACCTCTCCGATATAGTTGCCACCGCCATTGACAACAACCATGGTCCCGTCATCTAGATAGCCCACCCCTTGGCGAGGCTCTTTACCGTAACGCTGGATTTTAATTTTGATAAATTCGCCCGTTTGCATCAGGGGCTTGAGAGCATTGGATAGGGTATGGATGTTGATAATCCGTATCCCTTCAATAGAGGCCATTTGCACACGGCTAATATCTGCCGTTACAAGATTAGCATCGAGGAGTCTTGCCAAGCGCACTAGCTTAGTTTGAATCTCTTTGGCCTCAGGAAAGTCGGTGTCATTGAACCGCAAGTTTAATTCAGGGGTGGCTTCTAATTTCTTGATCACATCTAAGCTTTTCTTTGCTTTTGTTTTGCTTATCTCATCGCCTACCTCTGCAGTTGCATACAGTTCTTTGATAATGAATCGAGGCAGAACGAGCTGATGATCGAGCAGACCGGTTGCTGCTACATCAATAATCCGGGCATCGCAGAGAACAGAACTGTCGATGATCAGATCTTTTTTCTTTTCGGAGGTCGGGGAAAATTTCACAAAAGGGATGCTGACGTACAGCTCATCTGAGGCTTTAAGGGTCATAATAGTTCCCAGATAGAGGCCGAACAGAAAGAGGGCGACCCGTATCATTTCAATTGTCGTGGGGTGTAGAATAATCGAAACACGGCTGATATCTAGAATGGCACTGAGTACAAGACCTAGTGCTTGTCCCATCAGATAGCCGATAAACAGGCCTACAATTGCGATGTTAAAAGAGCGCAAGTTAAATCTTTTAAATGCGATATCAAATCCAATTAAAAGCAGTCCAAAAACGGCTCCTAGAAGCACTCCGCCAACCATATCCCCTGTTGTAAAGCCGCCAGGCCCTGAGATCATAAACGTTGTCATAAAGAAAATGCTTAAGATCATGAACAGGGTGCGCATAAAAACAAGAGGAACATTCATGGGCGATCTCCATTTTCTGCATCGATTGTAGAAAACAAATCGTATTTTTGTCGATAATTGACCTTCAAGTATAAGTAGGTATTCTATGAAAATATTTCGGCCGACCCGTTTTTTTTGGATCACTTGTTCCGGTTTGTTATGGATGGCAGTAGGTGTTTTTCTTTTGATGATAGGGGTCAGATTCATTGCACAAGAGGCTCTATTGAATCCTGTGCCTTCTATTGTAATGCAAACTCTTTTTCAGATAGGGGGGGGTAAAGAACCCGGGGCTTTTCTTCTCATTGTTTTTGCTCTGTTTATCGGGTTTTTTAAGGGGAGATTTGTTCTTTCAAAGACAGTCAAGAAGGTTGTGATGAGGATAGCTCATTTGGAAGAGCCGATTGCTTTGAAGTCAGTATATAATGCGCGCTATTTGCTTCTGATAGCTCTTATGGTCAGCTTTAGCATGATGATAAAATTTTTCCATGTGCCCCTCGATATTCGAGGTTTTATAGATGTAGCCATTGGCTCCGCTCTAATCAATGGCGCTTCTTTCTACTTCCGCGCGCTCTATGCACTCAAGAAAAGTAGTTAATAGTCGATGAAATCTAATCGACTATTAATTTACCGCAAATCTCGTCGATTTTTTGAGCAGCAACAGCTCCATTGGTGCAGTTGTTGATAATGATCGCAAAGGCGATATCGTTGATATAGCCTGCTCGGGACCGTATAAGACTCATGCTGCCGGTTTTGTAGTAAATCGGCCCTTTGCGCTCCAGTGAGTCGCGGAAGGCGCGATTTTCCTTCATCGAGACAAGGAGTGCAACCAGCTGCTTTGTTGTAACCAGGTTGTGTCTTGATAATCCTGAGCCATCCGCCATTTGAAATCCTTCTAGATCCACTCCTTTTTCTTTGAGAAAATGGTTAATCGCTTCAAATCCCTTTTTTTTGGAGCCTGCTCCTAATTGGTAGACAAAATGTTCAGTATACAGGTTGATGCTATTGCGGTTGGCATGTGTGACAAGTTCTGAAAGGGGAGGGGATGCAGCTGTGTGTAGTACTGTAGACGGAGCGGCTTCAGCTTTTTTTTCTAAAACGGAGATTCCTCTCTTATTGAGCTCTTTTTTGAGTAGATGGATGCAAAGGGTTTCAGGATGGGGAATGGAACCTCTGATTGTAAAAGAGGAGCTCTCCGTTTGGGGCAGCGTGCCTCGAATGACCCTTTTTCCTTCTTCTTCAAAGATAAACGCTTGGTCTCCGGATCCCGGTTTTGCGACGATGACCTCGCTTTGAAATGATTTCATGTTTAATGGGGGATCAACAGAGACAACAGGAGAAAGGCTTCCTAGATCATGAGTGTCAAAAGTGAGATGGTAACTATTTTCATAAAATGCTAGGGGAGAAGGGAGAGCGCCGTATGCATTCGCTAGATCTTCATGTTCCCAAGAAGGGGTTGGCGTGACTTTTTCCCAAAGAGAGACATCGGCCAAAATCGCACCCTCAATTGTTCGAATGCCCGCTTTTTCAATTGCTGACGCCCACAGATCAATCTGCTCTTGCCAACTATGGGAAAATCGGGGGGATGCTAAAGAGGGATCTCCTCCACCACGAATAACAAGATTTCCTGCAAGGGTTCCGTTTTCTATTGAGCCCTCATACACAAGATCTGTATGGAATGTGCTATTTTCCCCAAGAATTTCAAGGGCTGCAGCGGTTGTGACAACTTTGATGCAAGAAGAGGGGATTAGACTTAATTCGCTTTTTTCATCAATAATTACTTGCCCAGTTTTTGTATTAACTGCATAAATGCTGATAATAGCATGATCTAGTGGAGAGGCTATAAGACGGGTGGATAGACAAATCAGAACAAGTATCGCTTTCATCTTTACTCCAAAAAGGGCGGCGTTATAACCTGAGATTAGTTCAGTGGGGGGATAATATGCAACGGCAAATTGGTGACTATGTCCTTTTGGAACAGTTAGGGTATGGTTCATTGGGGAAAACGTATCTCTCAGAACATCGTCTGCTGAAAAAACGCTATATTCTTAAGTTGCTCCCTGAAGAGCTAGGGAGTGACGCCACATTTGTTCACCGTTTTGAAACCCAAGTCGCAAAGCTCAGTCAGCTGAATCACCCTTACATGGCTAAGATATGCAATGCTTTATCTATAGATGGTATGCATGCACTTGTTTCAGAGGTTGTTCCCAATGCTGTGAGTGTGCATCTTGCTTCTTTAGGAGAAGAACAGATTCTTGACCTTATAAGAAAGTTGGGATCGGCTTTAGATCAGATGCATTCTTCAGGCCTCTATCATGGCTCGATTAAGTGCAGCAATGTCTTATTACAGTCTGGAGAGGGGGGAGTTCTCCCTTTTTGGACTGATTTAGGTCTGTCTACAATCATTAATCCTGCGATGGTGCTAGCGCGTGTTTACCATTATATAGCAGAATCGCTTGAATGTGGATGTAGTTCTTCTTACAAATCAGGACATTGGGATGCTGTCAAAGAAACGGCTCTTTCTCGCTCTTTTTGCGATCGCTTTTTTTTCTTGGCACCAGAGCAGAAGATAGAGGGGATTATAGAATCAGATTTTCGAGCCGCAGATCGTTATGCTTTTGGAGTTTTGATTTATTTTCTGTTGACATCAGAATATCCTCAAGGAGCGTTTCCGACCCCTTCAGAAAAAGTTCCTTCACTCAAGTACAATTGGGATCGTTGGATTTTATCACTGCTCAATCCCGATCCTCTGTTGCGACCTGCTAATATTGCAGAGACTTTGGAAGAAGAGGTTGTATATAAAAGGCAAGTAATGGCAGTCGATAGGATGCTAAAGCCGCAGGAGGCACTCTCTTCTGCTGCTCTGTTAAGGCCTGTACTCAAAGCGCAAGAGTTGCAAAGGCCTTCATTTGATGCTGATCCAGGGGCCGTATTCCAAATCGATACAACAATTTCTCAATATAAACCCCTTCCTCGCCATCAAGAGAGCAATCAGATTGAACCCTTATTTACAGAGATGGTGGTGCTTCCTGAGGGGACCTATGTTCGAGGAGGCAATCATGGAGCCAAAGATGAGATGCCCCGGCATGCAGTGACACTGAGTGCTTTTGCAATCGATGTGCACCCTGTAACCAACGAACAATTTGCAAGATTTTTAGAAGTGCTCGGCGGTGAAAAAGACGCTCAGAATAATGATGTTATTCGTTTGAAAGACTCTCGTATTAAGCGGAGCAATGGGAAGGTTGTTATTGAAGCTGGATATGATACTCATCCGGTTGTTGGGATCACTTGGTATGGGGCTTTGGCTTATGCTAAGTGGGTGGGTAAGCGGTTGCCTACAGAAGCAGAGTGGGAAGTGGCAGCCTGTAGCGGAAGGGAAGATGCCATGTATCCAAGTGGCGTAGAGATCGACAAGACGCAGGCCAATTTTTTTAGTTCGGACACAACACCTGTCTGTAGCTATCCTCCTAATAGAGCAGGGCTTTACGATATGGCAGGTAATGTGTATGAGTGGTGTCAGGATTGGTATGATTACCACTACTACGATGTTTCCGTGCAGGATCCAAACTATCCCAAAGGACCTCAGCAAGGAGTTTACCGCGTGTTAAGAGGGGGCTGTTGGAAGTCGTCAAAAGAAGATTTGCGTTGTGCTCATCGACATCGCAATAACCCGGGAGCGCTGAATGGCACCTATGGATTTAGGTGTGCTGCGGATGTGTCCTCTTGACTTCTAGAAAAGCAATCATTATTCTTACTGTTATTTTGGCTACAGCGCTCTTTTTTTTCTTAAGTGAGCGCACTTCTTCTTCGCAAACAGAGATCGTTCATGCCCCTTAAAAATTTGTATAGAGACTCCCTTTCTTTACTGACTGATTTTTATCAGTTAACGATGGCCTATGCATATTGGAAAAAGGGGATTGCAGATAGAGAGGCGGTCTTTCACCTCTTCTTTAGAAAACGCCCCTTTGGTGGGGGATTTGCCATCTCTGCAGGGCTTGAAACAGCGCTCGAATTTCTGTCCTCATTTTCTTATGACAATCAAGATTTAAGCTACCTAGAACAGCTTAAATTTGAGCCGGCTTTCCTGGACTATTTGAGCAAATTGCGCCTTACTTGCAGTGTCGATGCCATGCCGGAAGGAACGGTTTTATTTCCCTATGAACCTATGTTGCGCGTGCAGGGCCCTCTTCTCCAAGCACAGCTTCTTGAAAGCCCTCTTTTAAATCTCATTAATTTTCAAACGTTGATTGCGACAAAAGCGGCGCGTATTGTGCAAGCTGCTCACCCTGATCCTGTGATTGAATTTGGGATGAGGAGGGCTCCTGGAATCGATGGAGCGCTTGCAGCAGCCAGAGGCGCTTTCATTGGGGGCTGTCAAGCTACATCTAATGTGCTGGCAGGCAAGCTCTATGGGATTCCGGTCAAAGGGACGCATGCCCATAGCTGGATTCTTTCGTTCGATGAAGAGCAAGAGGCTTTTGCTGCTTATGCAGATGCCTTGCCTGAGCAATGTATTTTTCTTGTAGACACCTATCAAACTCTGGCCGGAGTAAAAAAGGCAATTGCTGTGGGCAAGAAGATGCGAGAGAGGGGCGTGGAAATGGGAGGCGTTAGGATCGACTCCGGAGATCTTGCTCACCTAAGTATCGAAATTCGAAAACTTCTCGATGAAGCAGGATTTCCCAATGCTCACATTATGGCAAGTAATGAACTCGATGAGATGATTATCAAAGACCTCAAGCATCAAGGAGCGAAAATCTCTGTTTGGGGGGTAGGGACCAATCTTGTCACAGGGAAAGATCAACCAGCTCTTGATGGCGTCTATAAACTCTCGGCAATTAAAGATAGCTCAGGCAAGTTCGCCTATAAGCTGAAAATTTCAGAGCAGCTTGCTAAAATTACAAATCCTGGGATTCACCAGGTGCGTCGTTATTTTGATAAAGAAGGGAATCTTGCCGATCTGATTTATGATTTAGGGATGCCGCCGCCTGTTGAGCCTACATGCATTGATCCTCTTGATCCCACGCGTAAGCAAGTGATTTCTTCCGGATGGAATTATGAGGACCTTTTGATCCCTGTATTTAGAGAAGGTAAGAGCGTTTATCAGAGCCCCTCTCTGGTGCAAATTCAACAACGAGTCAAAGAACAGTTAGAGCGCTTTCACCCATCCATTCGCAGGTTTCTCTATCCTCACCCCTATTTTGTGGGATTAGATCGCTCTCTTTATGAACTAAAACTCAATCTTATCCAAACTCTGTACAAATGAAAGCTTTACTGATCGTAGATTTGCAAAATGACTTTATGCCGGGCGGCCCCCTGGGAGTGCCTGAAGCGGATACTCTTGCGGATGTGATTAATCCCTTGCTTGGTCATTTTCCCCTTGTTGTAACCTCTCAAGATTGGCACCCTGCACATCATATCAGTTTTGCAAGTGAGCACATGGGTAAAAAGGTAGGGGATCAGATTCATGTAGGTCGAGGGCTGCAGACCCTCTGGCCTGTGCACTGCGTGCGCAATACACAAGGAGCGGCTCTTGTCTCTTCGTTACACAAAGAGAAGATCACAACCTCTTTTTTTAAGGGTACAGATGAAAAAATTGACAGCTATAGTGCCTTTTTTGATAACGATCACACCACATCGACCGGCCTTGGAGATTTCTTAAAAACCCACAATGTGACAGATCTTTTTATTGCAGGTGTAGCAACTGACTACTGCGTTCTTTATTCAGCGCTCGATGCACTCTCCCTTGGATTTAGGGTTTACATCATTCAAGATGCGTGTAAGCCGATCTGCTTGCACAAACAGGATGAAGAAAAGGCTCTGGCTCAAGTTGTCATGAAAGGCGGCCACATCATATTTTCACACAGTCTGTAAAAAGGGGTGTGAGAGTGCCATTTCAACAGAGATTCTCTTTGAAGGTTCTTTTTCAAGTAGTGTCAAGATGAGGCTTTTTGCATCTTCCGGAATTTCTTTAAGAGCATCCGGTTGTAGAGTAAATTCACTTGTAATGTAATCTGTTCCTTTAGCAAATAGAACACAGCCTGTAAACATTTTATAGAGAATAATACCAAGGCTCCACATATCAGAGGCTTTTGGTAAATAGTAATCCTTTCTTTGTTCCGGGTCCATATATTCATATGTTCCATGGACAGAAGATCTCGGTATATCTTCTGTGCAGCCATCCCCCCAGTCTATTACCGTTACAGAGAGGGTAGGGTTTACTAAGATGTTCAGAGGTTTGATATCTCTATGAGATACATTTTTTTGATGAGCTCTGCCTATGATAGTGAGTAGCTGTCTAAATATTTTTGGAATATTTTTCTTGTCACAGGGGGTCTTTAGGGGTTCTCCGTCGATGAATTCTTGAATAATATGTAGGCTGTGCAAATTTGTATCATGAAAGACTTTGTAGAGTCTAGGAACACCTGGACCATTTACTAATTGTAATATTCTACACTCTTCTACGACTTGTGAAAAATTAGCGGTTAAAAGGCGTTTGGATGCATAATAAGATTGGGATTCGATATGACAAGTTTTAAAAACGGTTCCACTTCCTCCGCTTCCCAGTTGTTTCTCATCTTTGTAATGATTAGCGTATATACCTTGTTCGAATAATACATTCAGCTCAGCTACTCGAATCGCGTTTCCTATGTCTTCAGGGTTAGGTGAACTAGGAGGTAAAAAACACAATGGCGAACACGGACTTAAAACATGCATTGTTCCCTCAAATTAATCGCATTAGAAATAGATCTTTTAAGATGTGTATGCCGTCTAAGAACTTCTTGGTTACGTACGGCAATTGCCAGAGCCTTTTTTGATCCGATAAAAATGGCTCTTCTTTTCCCTCGTGTTAGCCCTGTATAGAGTAAGTTGCGAAATAGCATCTTGAAATGAGAAGTATGGACAGGGATAATAACGCAGGGGCATTCGCTGCCTTGATACTTGTGGATTGAAACAGCATAGGCAAGGGTCAGTTCATCGATTTCTAAAAAATCATAAGGCACAATCCGTCCATCAAAATGCACTTTCAGTATTTGCTCGTTCATATCGATCTCGATGATTTTCCCCACATCTCCATTATACACTTCTTTTTCATAGTTGTTCCTCAGTTGCATCACTTTGTCTCCGATATGAAACGATCTACCCATTTTAAGAAGGGGAGTGGGGGAGGGGTTGAGCTCTTTTTGTAAGACGACATTGAGGTTTTCGCTTCCAATGATGCCCCGTTTCATGGGGGATAGTACTTGAATATCGTCAAATTTATGGAAGTGGAAGAGCTTGGGCAGTCGTTTAGAGACAAGGTCTACAATGATGGATACAACCTCTTCGGGTAGTTCGGCCTCGATAAATTGAAAATCAGATTTGGGGTGATACGAGATGTCCGGAAATTCTCCGAGATTGATTTTGTGAGCATTTGTGACAATCAAAGAGCCTGCAGCTTGGCGGAAGATCTTTTTGAGCATGACAACCGGAATTCTTTCCGAGGCAATCATATCTTTTAATACATTGCCGGGACCGACGCTTGGCAATTGATCAATATCTCCTATACAAACAACTCTTGCTTGTGAAGGCACAGCTTTTAACAAATGGTGCATCAGCTGTGAGTCAATCATGCTGGCCTCATCGATAATCAGAAGATCGCAAACAAGAGGATTTTCCCGATTCCTTTTAAATTTGCCTGTTTTGAAATCAATTTCCAAAAGGCTGTGAATAGTCGACCCTTTTTTTCCTGTAATTTCAGAAAGTCGCTTGGCAGCTCTTCCTGTGGGAGCGGCTAGAATGATCTTCGAGGAGATTTTTTCGGTCACTGTCAAGATAGCCTTTGTAATTGTGCTCTTGCCGGTCCCGGGCCCCCCTGTAATGATCAGCACTTTATCTTTTAGTCCGCATGAGACTGCCAGTATTTGCTCTTCTGCCAATTCAAGCTGCAGTTTCTCTTGCACCCAGCTCACAGCTTTATCTACCTGTACATCTCTTAAAGATCCGGGGGATCCAAGTAACCGCTGTAATTCTCTTGCGATCCCCACTTCCGTTAAGTAAAGAGGGCGCACAAAAATCAGTCCATCTTCTTCGACAAGATCTCCCCCTTGTAAGAGCTCACCTATTTGTGCATCAATTCTATCCGGATCCACCCCTAAAATTTCTTGTGCCTCTTTAACTAGCTCAGCTCTTGGATAGCAGGTGTGTCCTTCATTGCTCAGCTCCCACAGAGTGTGCTCAATGCCGGCTGCCACTCTTTCTGGGGCATCCTGAAGCACCCCTAAGTTCTTTGCAATTTGGTCGGCTGTTTTAAATCCCACTCCATGGATCTCTTTGGCAAGAGCGTACGGATTAGAGGAGACTTTTTCGATGCTCTCATTGCCATACCGTTTGAAAATTCTTTGGGCAAATGAAGGGCTAATGCTGTGACCTCTCAAAAAGATCATGACCTTGCGGATGGATTGTTGCTCTTTCCAACACGACTTAATGCGTTCGATCCGCTTTTCTCCAATGCCATCTACTTCCAAAAGAAGGTCTGGTGTCTCTTCAATCACATCCAATGTTTTGATGCCAAACCGCTTGACGATCCTTTCTGCATAGACAGCTCCAATCCCTTTGATCATTCCCGATTCTAGGTACTTCTGAATTCCAATGACATCACTTGGGACTTTGAGTTCAAACGAGTGCACCTCGAACTGCTTGCCATATTCGGGATGTACTTTCCATACACCCTTGCAGTGAATTGTCTCACCGGGTTGCAAAGAAGGCATGATTCCTACAATACAGGTCAGATCCCTTTTCAAGGGTTCCTTAAGGCGAGCAACCGTAAACCCTTTTGCTTCCTCAGTAAAGACAACATTCTCTATGAATCCGTGCACTTCTTCCACAATTCATCCCCCATCTCATCCCCTTAGAGTATATGATATATTCTCTTTTTTCTTATTCAGAAACCACTTCTTTTTTTTTGATGTTTTTTATGTGTCCAGTCAATTTTTAAATTCATTTGAGTACATGAAACGGTTTGATGTTAGAATAGAGATTTTAGATCTCGATGTCATTGTTTATAAAGATGTTAATAGCAAGCAATCCGTTAGCTTGAAAAAACACTGAAATTGATGTAATTAAAATAATTTACTTGTTTTAGAATAGATCACAGAGCGCTTTATCAAAGTAAACAGAGCTTTCTCCGCTCTTCGAGAATCTGTACAGGAATCCTATTTAACCACAGAACACTCTATTCAGAGGGTCTCCGGAAATGTCGAATGTTAGACAATCGCTCTATTTTTTTAGCCTTCATAGATAGGATAATTCACCTTTTTTCATGGCTTACAATAGATGTCTGCTACGTGGATAATCAGGCATATCTCTGTCCTTCCGTTATTGGGCAAAGCAGGGTTTTACCCCGCATATTGTCAAAGATCCAAACTAGAAATTCATTGCTATAAAACGAGGACCTCTTTTAAAATCCACATCTTATTCCGGGTTAGCTCAGTGGTAGAGCAGTAGACTGTTAATCTATTGGTCGTAGGTTCGAATCCTACACCCGGAGTTCTTTTATCCCTATCGGATTCTCATGTCTCTAGAAGAAAATATTATTAAGTATAAGCAGCTTCAAGAGGCTATTAAGAAACTCGAAGAAGAAAAGCAGAATGTTTACAAAGAGATTCTCCAAGCCTTTCCTCCGGATGAGAAAGAGATTTTCTCTGAGAATTACCAAGTAAAAAAGCATTTGCGGGTGACGATTAGAACAACTCTTGAAGAGGCGAGGTCTTTTCAGGCAACCAAGATAGAAGAAGTTATTGATAAACAGAAAATCAAAGAGTACATTCGGCAGGGAATAGCGATTCCAAATGTTACTGAAACGGGCTACTTCTTTGTCCATCCTCGCTCTACTGACATGACATCTGAAGTGTTTGCTTAAAACTCTCTTTTCTTTTACGGTCAGGTCATGCCACATTTAGAAGTTAAATACTCTGCTGATATCGAACTGGATGTGAATGTTTTATTTGATCAAATAGAGTCTGCTATTAATGAGCTAGACCCGTCGGCAGGGGTGTGTAAATCGAGAGCGTATCCAGCCAAAAGCTATAAACATAGTCATGTTATGATCGAGGTCTGGCTTTTACCAAAGCAACACCGTAATTATGCGTTTACTCAAGCCCTTCTTCAAGGACTAAAGGATTGCGTGAAGAAAAAAGTTGCTAATCATTGCTATATATCTGTGCAGTTGCATTATCGCGATGCTAACTATGTAACAATAGAATAAAAGCAATGGTTAGCTGAGTCTTAAATTTAGTCTTAAGGGCTATTACTAAAGAAACAAGAGTATGCCATAAAAAGATTGTGAACAGGGTGACTTGATTAGGCGTTATCCTTACTAGGATCAAAAAATCGAGCAAAGGTTTGAGCACTCTTTGAAAATAAGAGTTTTATAGAGCATATGGTCATCATAGGGTATGGCATTATAACCAGAACTTTGTTTTTATTTTATAAAAAATTTTCTCGTTTAATGTGTGAGATTGTAAATTTTTATGTAATTTGAGGGGGTGTCGGTAAAGAGCGTCCTTTAGGTTCATAGCCCTCACGCAGTACATATTGGGAGTGTAAGAGTTCGACAGCCTCAGCTGACGCTTTCACTTTCACAGCTGAGCGCGTGAGCATTTCTTCTTCAAATCCAGTTAAGACAGATTCTCTTAATCCGATTTCTCTCCAATGAGATGGGGGAGTGCAGGCAATTGAAATGCTGCGAGCAAGTGCTAGTGCGTCCAATAGAGCCTGATTGGCCCCTTGTCCTTTAAATGGACTCATAGGGTGAGCTGCATCTCCAATCAAAGTCAAAGGACCGGCTTTTTCCAATAATTCCGGCTTGAGTAGCTCTCGGTCGTATATGGGATAACCTGAAATGTGTGTAAGAGGGGTTCCAGATACAATTTCAGGAATAGGTTGATGCCAGTTTGCTATACGACAGGCTTCTTCTTTCAGTACTTTAGCGCCTTGGGCGCTTAGAGTCTTAGCTTCTTGTTCAGACAGGGGAAAACTCAGCTGCCACATGACCGCATCTGCCGAGTAAGGCATAATATAGATGCGCTCATGGCCATTGACTGTTTGAAATACAGTTGCAGAATCTAGCAAACAGCTCTCAACGCGTTTAAGGGCTTGCAGAGAACAAATACCTAAGATGACCATATAACCCAGGTAGCGTAAGGGCGTTTTGTCCTCGCCAATCAGTAAACTGCGTACAACACTGCGAATCCCATCGGCTCCAACCACCAAATCTGCCTTTGCATTTTTCATCTCTCCGTTTACTTGAAAGCTAAGCTCTACACTCTTATCTTCACATAGAGTAAAGCCAACTAACTTATGACCCCACTGTACAGAAGCATCGCTTCCCAATTGTTCAAGCAGCGCCAAGCGCAACGACTGTCGTGGAATGTGCGCATTTATCCGTTTTGGCGACTTTTTTACATTCGCGTGTGTCCTGACTCCCCATTCAGTAATTTCTTTTCCCTCTGTTGTATGCACTACATGACGCGAAGAATGAATCTTTTCCTTTAAAGAGAAAAGACCTAGCCCTTTAATGGCATTACTTGCTTGTTGTAAGGTCAGACCATACCCTTGGGCTCGTGCATCAAAGGTCGTATCCCGCTCATAAAGGGTAAACGGGATCCCACGGTGTAAACAGGCAACAGCTAGCGCAATGCCTCCTATCCCTGCACCAATAATTGCTACATGAGGGTAGTTTTCTCGGTCTGCTATGGGATTCTTCTCAGAAGGAATCAAGCCAGATCCATGGCAATGATTGCATAACAATTGAGTAATTTTAGGGCGAACCGAAGGCTTTCCTTCTCTCTTGGTTTTTTCAAACGCAGCCATCGCTATTTGGTAGCGAATTTTTGCCTCCTTCCGGAGTCTTAAGTTTTTTTTGCCCCGCCCAAAACATTTCGGACAAATAGTCCAGTGTTCTTTTATGTGTTTCATCTTATTTAAAGCATAGTCGATTAAATTGAAAAATTCCTCTTGTTTTTTGGGAAAAGATCTATCATAAAGCAAAATATGAAACCTTCTCACCCTTGGAAAGCACGCCTTGCCGTCGGTCTCATCATGTTGATGCTTGCCCTTGTTGGCATTATCATCACTGATATACACAGAGAAGGAGGCTGGGACTATTGGCGCTTCGTTGTGCCGATTTATGCTCTTTTAGCTTTGGGCTTAAGCTTTTATATTAAACGCACAAAAGAGACAATTAGTCCCATCACCCTATGGCATGAGCTACTCCATTGGGCAGGTGTTATAGGAGCTGTCTTGCTCGTGTCCTACCTTGTGCAGCTAGGTACCGTAGGTCGATTCATTGCGGGTATCTTCCAACTCATTATATTGGGGCTTGGCCTATTTCTTGCCGGCATCTATATCGAAGTACTATTCATAGTCGTGGGCATAACATTAGCCGGCTGCGCGCTGATTACAGCTGCGCTGATTCAATATCTTTATGCCATTGTTGTGCCTCTATTGATTGGCGCTGCGCTTTTTATGATTATCTTCATCTGGGTCTCGCATAGGGTCAAACATCAAAAATAGAATGGTTTTTAGAAAACTAAGGGGTGTGACTTCTAATGATAGCTATTAAAGCCTATATCCAACTGACCAAGCCCGGAATCATTATGGGTAATGCGCTGACAGCCTTTGCAGGCTTTGTGTTGGCTTCTAAGGGGGGGTATGATATTCAGATACTTGCACTTACTCTCTTAGGACTTTCTTTGGTCATGGCAGGGGGGTGTATTGCCAATAACTGCTTTGACAAAGAGGCCGATGCCAAGATGGCAAGAACACAAGGCAGGCCCCTTGTTAAAGGGTCTGTTTCTCTTGTAGGAGCCAAAAGATACGCATTCATCCTAGCCTCTTGTGGTCTGATTCTTTTGTTTATTTACACAAACCTGTTTGCAACAGCTGCAGCTTTTGTTGGCCTTGTTGTCTATGTGCTTATCTATACCCCGATGAAGTATCAATCAGTGCATGCGACGCTGATTGGCAGTATTGCAGGAGCTACTCCTCCCGTTGTTGGGTATCTTGCAGTCACAGGAAGGCTCGATTGGGGGGCTTTTTTGCTTTTTGCTTTTTTGGTCTTCTGGCAGATGCCCCATTTTTATGCAATTGCTCTCTATAGGCAAGAAGATTACAAGGCAGCGTCTGTCCCGGTACTACCTCTTGTTGTCGGACTGCAGACTACAAAACGGGTAATGCAAGCCTATCTTGCAGCTTTTGTAGTGTCAGCAGGAATCTTAGGAGTATTTTTTCACCTGCAACCTCTTTACTGGATTACTATGACAGTTTTATGTGGAGGCTGGCTTCTGTTTGCCTCTATTTGTAAAAATCAGTCCTTTGCAAGGGGAATGTTTATCATCTCTCTTGTAGTCATTACCCTATTTACGCTTTTGCTTCCTTTTTGCCTCTAGTTAAAATTATTTATTGCCTGTTTTTGATCGATTTGTTTTTTTAATGTTCTAAACAAAGACAATTTATGTCAAAATGCTTGCCCAAAACAGGAGTAATTTAATGACTATCAATAGAGTAGTAGTAGGCGCAGTTGCTAGAAATCTGAGTCAGTATCAAGTCCGCAATCTCCAAGATACCGTTGTTTCGGTCATATTACCACTTATCAAGGGAAAACGCTACGAGTTGAATACAAATTTTCAGAATGAGTGCGGAACAGTAACATTCAATTTGTATAGGTCAGGAAATGTGAATCCACCCAATCTGTCACACTTAATTATACTAACTACCGCTATTTTTAAAGCAGTAGGAGGAACAGTCGATAATAAAGCAGATTGGTCAAATGAACTAGAAGATCTATTCCAAGTTGGGGCTCCAGATGCAAAGCTCCCTGAAAAACTGCTTGTTGATCAACCTCCACAGGAAAAAGACCGACTATCTCTTCCAAAGATAGTTCGCTGTGCCTCTGCCCCAACACTTAGCCCTCATCATTATAATATCAGCCCTTGTTAATAGATGCTATTAAGGTAAAGGAGTATTTATGGCAGTTGTTAGGATTGATCGTTTTTTTGTATATGATCATGCCCATGATCTGGGCAAGCAAGCTCGTGCTGAGTGGAAGGAGCGAAGAGCTTCTCAACGTGTAGAAGCTACAGGTCGTACTGCTGCCGTATTCGGGGGAAGTGCTCCGCTATTTAATTATGTAGATAATGGTTGGCACTGGAACACGTATAATAATACATATGCGGGTCGGGGATGGTCAGAAGAGGAGAATAAGTCGTCCTATGTTTTTTGGGGATTCCTAGGGCTTTGTGTAGCTGTGGTAGGCGCCGGTTTTTCTGGGTACTTTTATTCTAGCCTCTCTCATTCAAGAGAAAAATGGGCAGAAACCAATAGACTTGCTAAAACCTTAAAAACCGGGGAGTGGGATCAATCCATTTCTTATGATTTGCGCAGATCATTTGAAAAACTAGTTGCAACAAAGCTCAAAATCGATGAGATGATTGCTTCAAAAGGGACCTATTACTTTGCATCTGCATCTGCAGCGTTTGGAGGAGGAGTATCTCTTGCTCTTGGAGCTATTACGGCAGCTGCTTGGGCAGTCACTCTTGGACAGGTAGCCCTTGTTGTAGGAGCTGTGTTAGCTGCTTGGAATTTTGGGTTACATTATGGTGATGAGTCGACATTAGCCAGATTATATGAAAAGATTTTAGGAAACAATCAGGGTAAGATAGGTCTTGCAGATCATGTGTGCGCTGCAACTTCTCCTCTTCGTCATCCGATTAACTATTGGCAAACACCTATCGATATGGATCCGGTTCAAGGGGTTCCTTTGGAGTCTATGCCTCCTGCTACCGTTCCCCATGCTGCTGCAGTCTCTCCACATAAATCTGCGTAGGGTAGTCGTTTGGAAACTCTTTGGCAATTTGTGTAAAAGATCTTAGAGCTTCTTCTGTTTTTCCTTCTTGCAGAAGGTCATAAGCAGAAGAGAATAGGCGACATAATTTAATTTGTTCTTCTGAGGGGTGGATCATAGAGTGCGCCCCCGTTTTTCCGATGAGTTCATGGATTCTGATTTTTACTTTTTTCCCTTTTACATAGACAAGGTCCAAAGGTCTTGTCACAAACTCTTGCGGCAGTTGTTCTTTGACGCGATGGCTGATGATGATATGAGTATGGTATACCTTGTCAACTTCTTGTAGTCGGGCTGTAGTATTTACCGCATCTCCCATGACAGTATAATTCATCCGCTCTTCTGTGCCAATATTTCCGGCAATGACCTCGCCCGAGTGGATCCCAAAGCGGGTCGGGAATTCGGGTTTGCCTTCTTTTTTTCTCATCTCATTAAATCCCATTAGCATTTTGTGGCAAAGAAGGGCTGCCTCACAGGCTTTTTCTGCATGGTTTGAAGTTTTGATAGGGGCTCCCCAAAATGCCATGATGCCATCTCCCATAAATTTGTCTATGGTACCTCCTTGATCTAGGATGACTTGTGTCATTGCTCTAAAGTACTCTGTAAGAAGAGGCATCAGGACCTCGATGGAAAGAGATTCTGTGATAGTTGTAAAATCGGCAATATCGGAGAAAAAAATGGTAACTTCTCTTTTTTCTCCGCCGAGCTCGATCTCTTTATTCATAGAAAACAGCTGCTTGATGATCTCTTTTGGTACATACTTGCCAAAAGCGCGCACGACATACCGCATGGAAGAGAGAGCTGTATCAAGGAGGTAGATTTCTTCTATTTTTGAATCTACATGTGCAGATGAAGACAGCTCCATGCGATTGATCTTATGCATCTCTGTTGCAATTTTTGCGATCGGAGAAGAGAGTTTTTTAGAAAAAAGGATAATAGCCGTCACTGCAATAAGCATCATCACAACAATAAAAACGATGATCTGCTGTTGTGTATGGATCAAATCCCCAAGAAAGTCGTTTGCCGGTGCAATGACTAAAATAATCCAATCGGATCCAAAAAGGTTCGAAAGATGTGATTGAAAGACAAGAAAAGAGTTGCCTTCAAAAGGAATCAGCGCATTAGAAAGGGAGGGGTGTGTTTTCAAGTAGTCGTAAGCCTTTTGCACTAAAAATGGGGGAATGGGGGAAGAGGATGGGGAAACCGCTATCTTACCGGAAAGGTCTAAAATGAAAGTACCGCCAGACTTTCCCACTTGTAGGGTCTCTAAAAAATGAGACAGAAAATTTAGCGATAGATCCACTCCAACGACCGCAGCAATATTTCCTTTTGAGTCAAGAATAGGGGTCCCCAAAGAAATCCCTTCTTCTTCAGAGGCTGCAAAACGATACAATGGTGTCCAAAACGATTTCTTAGATTGCTTAGCTCCTAAATACCAAGGGCGCTTTGTGGCATTATAAGAGCCGTATTCAATTGTTTGAGTGGCTACCTGATGAAAATGAGAGTCTAGATAGGATATTTCATCTATAGGAGGGGTTTTACTGTGATCCACAATTCTCATTGCAAAGCGTGTAGTTTCAGGTAGTGACTTGATAGGTTCGATAGCAAAATGGGGGTAATAAGAAGAAAGATTTGTATTCATTACACCAAGCGTATTGTCATTGGGAAAGCCAATATAAATTCCTGAAAAGTGGGGGTCATAGGCAATGACCTGTAAAAAGTAGTTCCTAATTAAAGGATTATCGATATCGAGTGTTCCCAAAGAGGGGAAAAAGGCAGCGGCCGTTTGAGTATTCACTTCACAGCCAAACGCAATACCTTCAAAGCGCGCTTGGACAGCATTCATTGTCTCGTGAGCAAACATACGAGAGAGAGCTACAAGAGACTTATAATTTTTGGCATAAGTAAAAAAAAGAATGCAACAAAATGTAAACGTAAATAATGCAAGGAACAGGGTGAGCATGGTGCTCTTGAGAGAGTAACGTGTTTTAAACAACATATCTGCATCATACCGAATGCAGAAAAGTTTGCAACATATGGTAAAGGTTAGAGTGGTGGCTTTCCGTTTATTGTTTTCTTTTTAGTGAAGGTTCGACGGGTGGCTTCCATAGACATATCGGGTGGTGCGTCCCTGCGAAGCGCACCACCCGATATGTCTATAGCAGCCCCCCTCCAACCTTCACTAAAAACAAAACCAAACCTCAAATGGCAGCTACCTCTACCTCAACAGAGTAGAAGATGGGTTTAAGGGCGCATAATGGGGAAAAAGAGAACATCGCGGATCGATGCCGACTTTGTAAAGAGCATCACCAGCCTGTCGATGCCAATACCCAACCCGCCGGTTGGCGGCATCCCTTGGCAAATCGCCTCTACAAAATCTTCATTCAGAGGGTGAGCCTCTTCATCGCCTGCCATTTTCTTTTGCGCTTGCTTTTCTAAGAGAGCGCGTTGAAGTACAGGATCATTGAGCTCTGTATAGGCATTACAAAATTCGCTGCCCAAGATAAAGGTCTCAAAGCGTTCGACAATCCCCGCTTTACGACTCTTTTCTTCTCTATGAAGTTTACAGAGGGGAGTGGTTTCAATGGGATGGTCGATGATGTGATGGGGCTCAATGAGGTGGTGTTCGACAAAGGTTTCAAATAGAAGCGCTATGAGACTGCCCCTTGATGCCGCATGGACTTCTTTGGGGTCAACTGAGCCTGTATTGAGCAGTGTGGAGCGCATTTGCTCATCGCTTAATGTCTCAACATCGATCCCCCCATACACTTTAATACTCTCTTGCATGGTGAGTCTTTTCCAAGGCGTTTTTAAGTCGATTGAAAACTCTTTATCCTCTTTAGTGAAGGTGAGTTTTGTTGAGCCAAAAAGAGAGAGTGCAATGGACTCAAATAGATTCTCCGTGAGAGTCATCATTTCTTGGTAGTCGCTATAGGCACTGTAAGTTTCTAGCATGGTAAATTCAGGATTGTGGGTGCGATCTAACCCTTCATTGCGAAAAACTTTTCCAATCTCAAAAATTTTAAGAAAGCCGCCTACAATCAACTGTTTTAAGGGCAGCTCTAATGAGATCCTAAGAAACATGTCTTGATGCAACGCATGCAAATGGGTGGTAAATGGTTTGGCTTCAGCTCCCCCATAATTTGTCTGCAAAATTGGGGTTTCCACTTCCATGAATCCCATTTTGTCAAAATAGTTGCGAATCAGACGCAAAATACGGGAGCGCATCTGAAATGTATGCACTACATCAGGATGAGAAATAAGATCGAGCCACCGCTTCCTGTAGCGCATCTCTTTATCTGCAAGGCCACTATGTTTGTCGGGAAGAGGTAGGAGTGTTTTACAGAGGAGGGTCGCCTTTTTTACAAACAAGGTCAGCTCCCCTTTCTGGGTACGGAACAGGTGCCCTTCAACCCCTAAGATATCCCCAAGATCTACTCTCTTCTCAATCCACTTGATGGCGCTCATCTCTGTAGTCGGTGTAAAGCCGGAAACTACCGTTTGATCCCGATTGAACATGACCTGGATCTTTCCTGTCTCATCTTGGAGATGAGCAAAAGCATTCTTTCCCATCGCTCGGAACAAAACCATGCGACCCGCGATTGTGGCGGGGGGAGTTGTGCCTAAAGAGGCTTCTTCGCTATGCCCCAACTCTTTGCCTTCCCACTCTTTTTGCAGATCCCCTAAACGGGCAGAGGGAGTAAAGAGAGCTGGATAGGGATCGATTCCTTGTGTGACAATTTCTTTGAGTTTTTCAGAGCGGTTTACAAATTCTTCTTGGGCGTGGTAGTCAGGTTGTTTCATAAGGGACTCATTTTATAAAAATGTGGATAGGGGGTCAACATCAATGATCATCTGGATGGGATGTTTTTCTTTTTTTAGCTCATGCAAGAGAGGAAGAAGAGGGGAGATTTTGGGGGTTTTGATCAGAAACTGAAATCGAAAGAGATCTTTTACTTTTGCATGCCCGGATGCCACCACTGCAAGGAGTTCTACAGAGGGAGGAAGCTGTTTGAGTAGATGTTGTCTTATAGCTTCTGCTCGAGCTTCTGTGGCACTTGCATCTTTCCCACGGAAAGAAATCTTTATAAGGTGGGTAAATGGGGGGTAGTGGAAAAGCTCTCTTGAAGCAATTTCTTGAGTAAAAAAATCTTGGTAATTTTGCGAAGGGGTTAGTTGAATCAAAGGGTGGTCGGGCAGGTGTGTTTGTAATATTACCTCGCCTTTAAGCATCCCACGTCCGGCTCTTCCTGCCACTTGCGTTAAGAGTTGAAAGGTGGTTTCGCTTCCTCGAAAGTCGGGAATTTGCAGGCCGCTATCGGCATTTAAAACTGCCACTAAGGTGACTTGAGGAAAGTGGAGTCCTTTGGCGATCATCTGGGTGCCAATCAACACATCTGCTTTGCCGGACCGAAACTTGCGAAACAGCTGCTCATGGGAGCCTTTATGTTTGGTGGTATCTGCATCGAGTCTAAGTGTTTTTACATGGGGAAGTAATGCATGTAAAGAGCGCTCTACAAGTTCAGTTCCGGCGCCCTTGAATTGAAAGGTATCTTCTTTATGACATTTCGGACACGTTTTTGGGGGAGGGGAGAGGCAGTAGCCGCACAGGTGACAGGTCAGCCGATTGTCGTGATGGTGGAAGGTCAGATTCACATCGCAGTGAGGACACTCTGATGTTTCTCCACAGTTTTTACAGAGCTGCGCTGTATGATATCCTCTTCTGTTAAGAAAAAGGATCACTTGCTCTCCTAAGGACACCTTTTCTTTGATAGCTGCAATGAGAGCATCGGAAAAAAGGGTAAAACGCTTCTGTTTTGCCATTTCTTCTTTCATATCGATGATCTTGACAGAAGGGAGGCTCGCTTGGTCTGCTCTAGAAGAGAGGGTAGAGAGTTTGTATTTGCCGGTTGTGGCATTGTAATAGGTTTCAATGCTTGGAGTTGCGCTTCCAAGTAAAACGGTGGATTTTGTAATCTTACCCCGCATGATGGCCACATCTCTTGCGTGATAGTGAGGGGTTTGGTCGCTTTTGTAAGACCCCTCATGCTCTTCGTCAACAATGATGAGTTTGAGATTTTGAATCGGACTAAAGATCGCAGACCTGGCACCGATTGCGATTTTGATTTTGCCCTCTCGCATCCCATGCCATGCAGAAAATCGCTCTTTATCCGATAGCTGGGAGTGTAGAATCGCAATCGGCAAACAAAACCTTCCTTTAAGCTTTTCAATCATCTGGGAAGTCAAGGCAATCTCGGGAACCAAAAAGATAACGCCGCCGCCTTGGCGAGTGACTGCATCTATTGCCTGTAGATACACCTCTGTTTTTCCACTTCCTGTAATCCCATGGATCAGCCGTACATGAAATTCTAAAGACGCAAGATCTTGTTTTATTGCATCTAGGGCAGCGCTTTGCTCTATATTGAGTTGTTTGGGAAAGGTCGGGATGTATTCTACATCTTGCAAAAGAGCAAAGGGTTGTTCTTTGATCTCAATCAGCCCCTGTTTTGCAAGGGTATCGAGTGCACTTTTAGAAAATGAAGGGATCTCTTTCAGGGCTGATAAAAATAATCCGGAAGGGGATGCAAGAAGAGCGTCCAAGATGGCAGCTTGCTTAGGGGATCGTTTTCTTAAAATTGCACACTCTTGAGCTGTCTGATTGGCAGATTTTAATAAGGTAATGAATTTTTGTAACTTTGCTTGATTTTCTCCTTTGACACTTGGGGGGAGTAGGGTAGAGAGGGCTTTTTGGAGAGGCGTACAGTAGTAGTGCGACACCCATTTTCCCAAGGCCATCAGATCCTGAGGAATGGATTGATGTTCCAAGAGCACCTCTTGAAGAAAGGAAAGCTTGTCAAAGGCGCTTGAGTCTTTGAGGGCAATCACCGTGCCTTCTCTTACGCTATTTCTGACAGGAACCTTGACGCGCATACCGGGAAGAAGTGTCCAACTCTCTGGAATCTTGTAGTCAAGGGGGCGGTCGAGGGCATCGTCAAGCAGAACGGAGGCAATTGTCATAGTTTTTTACAAAGGGTCTTCCACAGCTCCGCTTTTTTCTCTAGCTGTTTGTAGACAAGGGGGTCTTCCAGAATGAGAATAGGTGCTGTATGTAGGTGTTTTTCCAGCTCAGGATAGCGGTTTTTAAGACAAGAGACAATGATCAATTTACAAGGGTTAGCCGCAAAGAAAAGGTCCCATTGTTTTTCTTTTTCGAGGCGCTCTCCCGGTAAAATTTTCGCTTTGGCAAGGCGGGTATCGATTGCTTTTGCCAAACTCTTTAAGAGATCAAGGGTTGGCTCATCTTGGGAAAGGGCGAGTAGTAAGACATCTGCTCCTACAACCTTTTCTTTCCATAGCATCGCCTTTTTCTTGCCTTCTGTATCATCGGGAATGGTTTCTTTTAGTTTAAGGGAAGGGACAAGTCCTTCTAACGTTTTTTTGATGTCATTTGTTTTCGCAATCGGTTTTATAGCGGGGCTGGGAGTGGGTTTTTCTTGGGGTTTATCAAAAAAAGAGGTGGAAGACAGGCTCTTAGCATAGACAAGAGTTTGCTGTATGAGGTCGTGTACTTCTTCTTTTGACATGCAGTGCCATATATACTAGGCGCCTGTTTTCAAGAGAAGAAAATTAACCGTTTGTTTGGAGAAAGGTGGCAAAAGAGGGGTCGCTGCGAATCGGGTCAAAGAGGGGGTCTTTGAGTATTTCTTGGATGTTAGAAAGACCTTCTTCCTGTGCTGTTTGAACCCAGCCAAGGGAGGGTCCCGGTTCTTTTAGTTGTGCATGAGCCAGTGCATTGCGCAGAGCTGTCTCGACAGAGGGCATGACTTGGAAGCAGGGGCCTGCCAGTTCTTTGACCATCGCAAAATGCTTTTGGTGGAAAGCTGCTTTTTGAAGAAGACACAGCATCTCAGCTGTCAGATCCCCTTTTAAAGGGGCAAGAAGGTCGTACACCTCTTTCCATAACCCCTCTTCGCTTTTGATAAGAGCCAGGTATTGGGTGGCCGTTTCAAAGATCATCCCTTGTTGTACTTTTGAGCGGATTTTAAGACACAGATCCGCAGCTACTGATTTATTCCCTTCTTGCAAGGCGCGCTCTAACGCTTCAAAATCTTGCTTTAGAGGTTGTTGGCGGTCAACCTCAGCAAAGTGGCGCGATTTGCGGAGTAGGTCATAACTTTGGAAAGCAAAGAGGAAAAAAAGTGCTCCTACAAGAAATTCTTGAGTTAGAAAGAAAAAGAGGCTGATCAGTGTTGCCACACTGAGGCTTGCAATGATTGAGTAGCGTAGCGCTTTGGCCCCAAAGAACTTTTCGAGCACAATCCGCATGAGTTGTCCGCCATCTAAAGGCAGTACCGGGAGCAAATTGACAACTGTCCAAAAGAGGTTCACAAGCCGTGTAAGAGAAAGAATCGAGTGAGCAGCGCCGGTAGAAAAAGAGGGGATTTGCATTAGAAGAGTAGAGCCGATGACAAGAAGGAAACCGAATAGGGGGCCGTTGAAAACAATGAGAAACTGCTTCCATAAAGGCAGCCCTCCTCTTCCTTCATGGTAAGTTAGTCCCCCTAGCGCTACAAGCTCGATACGTGGCTTTTGCTTAAATACAAGAGCTGTGATTGCATGACCCAGTTCATGGAAAAGGACAGAGATAAGGATGATACCAATCCATATTAAGGTGCCCACAAAACTGCGAGAATTGATAAATCCGATCAGTGCTGCAAAGAGCCAAAATGCGGGGTAGATAGCAATCGGGATTTTGCCTCGAAATTGTAGGATCATCGCTTCATTGCCTCTAACATAGCATGTCCCATAAGAGCAGGAGATGAGGCCATGACAACACCTGCTTGTTTTAATGCGTGCATTTTAGAGGGAGCATCCCCCTTACCACCTGAAATGATAGCACCAGCATGGCCCATCCTGCGTCCTGGAGGGGCTGTGACTCCTGCAATAAATCCTGCGACCGGCTTTGTCATATGATTTTGAATCCAATCAGCTGCTTGTTCTTCTGCATCGCCTCCAATTTCTCCAATAAGGAGGACGCCCTCTGTTTCCGGATCTTCTTGAAAGAGCTTCAGGACATCAATAAAATTTGTGCCGTTGAGGGGATCGCCGCCGATACCCACACAAGTAGATTGCCCAAGACCTAAAAGGGTGGTTTGCCATACTGCTTCATAAGTGAGCGTTCCAGATCTTGACACAATCCCAATTTTACCTTTTTTGTGGATATATCCTGGCATAATTCCAATTTTGCACTCTCCCGGAGTGATGATACCGGGGCAGTTGGGACCAATCAGCCTGGATTTACTATGTCGCATGACATTGGAAACCTCGAGCATATCACGAATTGGAATTCCTTCGGTAATGCAAATAATAAGAGGAATCTCTGCATCTTCGGCCTCTAAAATGGCATCTGCAGCAAAGGGTGCCGGAACAAAGATCATCGTTGCATCGCAACCTGTTGCCTTTTTGGCTTCATAGACAGTATCAAAGACAGGCAGGTTGAAGAGGGTTTGCCCTCCTTTACCGGGAGTGACGCCTCCGACAAATTGAGAACCGTAGGCCAAACACTGTTCTGTATGAAATTTGCCGGCTTGCCCAGTAATTCCTTGTGTGATTACTTTTGTTTTCTTATTCACTAAAATCGGCATGGGCTATCTCCTCTCACACACTTTTTTCGCAGCATCTTCAAGGTCTGAGGCTGTGATAATAGGAAGGCATGACGATTCTAAAATCCGCTTGCCTGCTTCCACATTTGTCCCTTCCATTCGTACAACGAGGGGCACTTTAATGCCCATCTCTTTAACAGCTGCTACAATCCCTTCTGCCAGGACAGCGCAATCCATGATTCCACCGAAAATGTTCACCAGGATAGCTCTGACTTGAGGGTCACTTAAGATGATCTTAAATCCTGCTGCCACTTTTTCCTTGGAAGCACCGCCTCCTACATCCAAAAAGTTAGCGGGCTTTCCGCCGGAGTATTTGATAATATCCATGGTGGCCATGGCAAGACCTGCTCCGTTGACCATGCATCCGATGTTTCCATCGAGTGCAATGTAGGCAAGATCAAATTTTTTCGCCTCGACCTCTTGAGGCAGTTGCTGTGTCGGATCGTAAAAAGCGGCAATTTCTTTTTGGCGAAATAGCGCATTGTCATCAATGGATAGCTTGGCATCGAGGGCCCATAATTTCCCTTCTTTGTTTTCGACAAGAGGATTGATTTCAAGAAGAGAAGCATCTGTTTCGATGAAGGCTTTCGCAACGCCTTGAGCAATCATGGCCCCTGTTTTTGCACTCTCTGCCTGCCATCCCATGAAATGGATCAGGCGGTTGATGCGAAAGGGTTTAAGAGTTCCATTTAGTTCTATTGGTAGGCGCAAGATTTTTTCGGGATGTTTGGCTGCGACCTCTTCAATCTCCATCCCTCCTTCTTTGGAAGCGATGAGAAGAGGGCAGGCGGATGCTCTATCGATAATGGCGCCCAAGTAGTACTCTTTACTAATGTCCAAAGGCTCTGTGATAAGGACTTCATGAGCAATTACGCCTTGTGGCCCTGTTTGGTTATTGACCATCTTCATTCCAAGTAACTGCTCTGTAATCTTGTAGATTTCCTCTGGAGAAGATCCCAGTTTTACCCCTCCGGCTTTGCCACGTCCCCCTGCATGGACTTGGATCTTGACAACTGCTTTTTTGAGACAAAGCTTGTCAAGAAGGGGTTTGACATCAGACAGCTGCTTTACAACGCCAAAAAGGGGAATGGGAATCCCATACTTTTTTAAAATAACTTTCGCTTGATATTCGTGGATATTCATATTATCCTCCTTATCTGACAAAAAAATTTTAGGTGCAATGTTTTTTAAGAACAGTTTTCAAAAAATTAAGCAGGCGCTTACCAAAACCAAAAATGCGCTTTCCCTGCGTTTACAGGCCCTTTTTTCTAAACCACTAACAGACGAAACATTCGATCAGCTTGAGCAAATCTTATTTGAGGCAGACCTTGGCTCTGCTTGCATAGAGGGTTTTATGCAATATCTTAAAACACAGATGCGCAAGCGCCCTTTAGAAAAAACAGAAGAGATTTTGCCGATCTTTCATGAGTATGCACTTCAACTTCTGCAGTCAGTGCCCATCTCACCTATTCCTATGGGATCTCCCCATATTGTCCTTGTAGTGGGAGTCAACGGCAGTGGTAAGACAACATCGATTGCAAAGCTTGCCTACCGCTATCAAAAAGAGGGTAAAAAAGTACTCCTTGCTGCAGGAGATACCTTTAGAGCAGCCGCCATTGAACAGCTAGAAATTTGGGCGCGTCGTCTTGATCTTGAAATTATCTTATCCAAACCCGGAGCTGATCCTGCAGCTGTTGCATTCGATGCAGCAACTGCAGCCAAAGCGCGAGGGTTTGATGTGGTACTGATTGATACAGCAGGCAGACTGCAGAATAAGGCAGATCTGATGAGGGAGCTAGAAAAAGTCAGAAGATCGCTTGCAAAAGTGATACTTCAGGCCCCCCATGAAACTCTACTTGTCCTCGATGCAACAACTGGGCAAAATGGGATCGATCAAGCTCAAGCGTTTCATGCGGCAACACCTTTGCATGGGATCGTGCTTTCTAAACTCGATGGTTCTGCTAAAGGGGGGATTGTCTTAAGTATTGCAGAGCAGCTCCATTTGCCTGTGCTCTTTGTTGGCACAGGGGAGAGGAGAGAAGATCTTGAGCCTTTTGATGTAAACACTTACGTCGACTCCCTTTTTAATTGAACAAAATAATCCTTGTCTTCAAAAATGTATCTTTTTTTGGAGGGCTTATGAAATCTTGGAGCGTTATTGCTGCTGTTTCTTTGTGTTCTATGGTTGTAGCTAGCGAAGAATCAGTATTTCCGAAACAGAAAGAGCCTGTCCAGAAAGGCAAGGCGCATTTTGCAGGGGCTAAGAAAGCTGCTATTGAAGCTAAGAATAAGCCCAAAAAAGCCAAAAGTCCCTGGTTTTTGAGCAAAACACAACCCAAATTAGCAAAAAGGGAAGTCGAAGAAGAGCTTCCTGACGAGAGCGCCCTACTTGCTAGTGCCAAACCTTATATACCAGTCACTCCCAAAGATGAGACCTATCCTAAATCTGGAGTAGAGGCCCCAAAGGGACACTTATTTATCACAGCGGACTGGCTTCTTTGGAGGGTCAGAGAAGAGGGTACAGAATTTGCAACGATTACGCCTATCGAATTTAACTATTCCTCTGGATTCAGAGTCGGACTTGGCGTGCATCTTCCTCACACAGAAGCGTGGGATTTGTACGCAAACTACACAAATTTTTGCCCTTCTGCTTCCAATAAGGTGACAGGTTCTATTTACCCTCTTTTTGCCTACCAAGGAGCAGGATCGAGCGGTTCATTTGTAGAGGAAGCAAAAGGCTCTTGGCATCTTTCTTTTCAAAGTATCGACCTTGCCTTTGGCAAATCGTATTACCTTTCTTCCTCATGGAGTGTCCATCCTTTTTTAGGAATGAAAGGGGCATGGATTGACCAGCATGCGCATTTTTCTTATGCCGGAGGGTATATTCCGGAAGGGCAGACTTTTGCAACGCGTCTTTCTAATGACTTTAAGGGAGCCGGGCCTCTCATGGGAATCGATGCCAAGTGGCACTGGGGAGCAGGGTTTAGCCTGTTCGGTAAATGCTCTTCTGCGCTCATTGCAGGCTTCTTTGAGAATAAACAGCTTCAAACGCAGCTTGGCACAAATGTTATCGATTACAAGAAAGGGCATAATCTGACATCTCCCACCCTTCAAATGCTCATTGCATTGGCATGGGATTACAACTGGAACCGGGAGATGTGCCACTTTGGAATCGATGTGGGCTTTGAATCTCAGTACTTCTGGAATCAAAATCAAACAGAGCTTTTTTTCTCCACTTTGCCGGCTTATCAAAGACAAAATGGAGATCTTTCTCTATATGGGTTGACCCTACAGACCCGTTTCGATTTTTAGATCCAGTTCTTGAAAACCCAACTTTCATGCGCAGAACGGCACTCATGGGAATGTCTATTTCGGTTCATCATAGATAGGCCAAGAATTACGACTTTGCAATGTCTGTAATGGTTTTAATGTATAATAACACATTTAAGGCCACGCCTGTTGTAAACAGAGCGACAGCTGTTACCTTTGTGTACTTGGTTCCCAACCTTCTTACCAACCCATAATCTCCATCATCAGCTTGTGTATAAGAGAGTATTGCATAGAAAATTTCATAGAGAACATTCTCGTATTCTGCCAAACCTAAAATGGTGGTAAAACATACGAATCGTTGCATAGGAGAAAGTGGAGCCTGAAGAATCAACCACCGTTTTGCGGACATCGAAATAAAAGAACCGGCAAGACTTATAATAGGGCCCGCTGCAGCAATGACAGTAAGATGGTGTTTTTGTTTGTCAGATAATATATATTCTAATTTAGGAGCCCCTCTATATTTGATGAGATAATATAAAACTTGACAAGCAGCCTTTATAAAACTAATCGGATCAGTAGGTTCGATAAAATCCTGAATCAGTTTTTTTATATATTCTGGTACAAAAGGAACATGACCACCCAAGACCGCGCTACCGCTGCCGACTGCAATGTGTAAGTGGTCGGGTTTGTAGCCGTAAAACCAATTAGCAACCATATGACCCATTTCATGAATGAATATTCTTCCGCTTCTGAATGCGAGAATATTAAGCGGATAAGAAGGTATAGCTTGTCCGGCTTTTTCTATAGTTGCACGCCACGTCTTTTTATATACCCAATGGGCATAATTGCCCGGAAGAAATCGGATTGCAAATCCACCAAATCGATACGATCCTTGCCTCCCTAAGACAATCGATTGTAAAAATCGACCCCATCGGAAACAAGATGTGCCTATTAGATCTTGTGTGATTTCTTCTTGAAAAAAAGAGACTCTCTTTTTCAATTCTTGCGTATTAGAACCCTTTAATTCTTTGCTAAACACAGACTCCATTTCATGGGAAACAAGCTGTCTTAGTCGGTCATTAGAAAATCTGCCCTGTGGCATTTCTTGCAAGGCCTGCGCGCATTTTTTTATTTTCTCGAAATAGCCAGGCGCGCAGCTTAAAGAAACACCCGGGACAAAGCCCACATGGTGTTTTGGCAATTCTTGGAGTTTTTTTTTCAAGGATTTGATTGCAGCTATTTCTGCACGATAGCAATCTAGGCAAATGTTAGCTATTTTCTGTAGATTTCGTTGAAATTTCCATTCGGCAGATCCATACCCAAGCATCCCTTGCAGATGGCCTATTACGCCTCCAGAATATCCGGTCTCAGTATTCGCAGATAATTTGATCCCCATAAATAACCTTTAAATTTAACATCTATTTTACAACACATAACTTTTAAATTCTATGTTAAAAAAATATAATTACAAACTATCTTTATGAGATTGAGCTGTTCTAAAAATTATTGAAACACAAAGAGACTAAGACACAAAAAATCAGAGGCTTATGTTTTTCTAGCGGAAATCGCTGGCTTATGTCCATAAACAGACCTTTTTCAAAGCTTCGCAGGAAGCACTCCGGGTGTAGGATTCGAACCTAAGACCAATAGATTAACAGTCTTCTACTATTGCTTTTGAATACATGTCTGTTTATGACTTTTCCAATCTTGTGACTGATGTTCTTTTGAACAATATAGGGCATCACATCTGCTACATTTGAAAGCTGCGTTTGAGACCATACATGTACTCAGCGTACATGGGTTTTCTAGCTTCAAAACATAAAAAATACCTTGATCACCCCGAACTTGATAGGATCCAAATCTGCTTGTGAGGTTGTTTGCAAGTATAGTATTTAACTCATGGAATAGCTGGGGAGAAATGTTGTTGGCTTCTACTCCCCATATGTGTCTTACAACTGAGTCTATAGATGTATAATGTGTAGGCCGGGGGGGGTATTGGAAAAAGCATAACAGTACCTCCAATAGCCTGAACTTCATAGGATCCAATTTGTTGTTTGAGATTGTTTTGAAGTATATTCTGCAACTAGTGGAATATTTGGGGAGAAAGTTGATGGAGTTCTAGCCCCCATACGTGCTTGGCAACCATGGCAATCTGCCGATTTTTATCTCCATTAGCATGGGTCACATCAACTGTGCCACCACTTCTGCTTTGTAGGCGCGTTGTCATAAATTGTCCTCCTCCTAGCCATTCTTATTTGTCAAGAATAGCTATCTTGAAAAAATCATCTTTAAGTGCAAATTATAAAGACATTGTAAAAAATGAAAGATATTAATGCGAAAATAGCATAATTGAAAAAAATAATTTTTTTTAAAATAAATCACTTTATAAGAAATGGCTTCGAGTTAAGCATATCACCTGAAGTTCAGGTTGCGCATTTCCCTAGTCGAGCTTTATCGAGTAGAAGCGGGTTACATTGCCTTGGCGCACAAGCAATAGAATCCGCTTTTGATCGCTCTGGTTTACAGCTTCATTGAACTCTTCTGTAGAGGCTACTTTCTTGTGATTTACAGCCTGAATGAGGAACCCTGGACGCAGGCCAGCCAGCGCTGCTGCTGATCCCGGTTTAATTTTTGTGATAACAACACCCTCTTCTTTTTGAGTGTAGCCGAGTTGCTTTGCCATATCGGAAGAGAGCGTATCGATATCCATACCAAGCTTTTGCAAGACCGCGCTTGACGTTGTGAGTGCTGTATTGGCAGTGCCAAGAGAAACCGGAATTGTAAGCATCTCTCCTTTGCGATTGACCTTTAGAGTGACCTGAGAGCCTGGATTCATAAGCGAGATGTCATTGCGAAAAGTTTGTAGCGATTTTACAGGCATCTGGTTGTATTCAAGGATAATGTCGCCTTGCTTGAGACCTGCCTTATCGGCAGGGGAGTCCTTTACTATGTCGGAGATGAGTGCACCTTCAGGTTTTGGTAGACCAAATGCATCGGCAATATCCTTATCCACGGGCTGCAGAGAAACACCGAGGAAGCCTCGTGTGACAGAACCCTTGTCAATGATCTGTTGCATGATATTTTTGGCAAGGTTGCTCGGAATCGCAAAGCCAATACCCATATAGCCACCGCTTCTTGAAACAATGGCAGTATTAATTCCAATGACATCCGCATTGAGATTTAAGAGGGGCCCTCCTGAATTTCCGGGATTGATCGCAGCATCTGTCTGGATGAAGTCTTCAAAGTCCGTAATTTTTAAGTTTTGTCTGCCCTTAGCGCTGACAACACCGACTGTGACAGAAGCTTCCAGCTGGAAGGGGCTTCCGATAGCAACAACCCATTCTCCAATATCCATATCATCAGAATTGCCAAGGTCTAAGAAGGGAAACTCTTTGCCTTCAATTTTAATCACCGCGATATCCGTATGAGAGTCGGCTCCAACTAGAGTGGCATCGATTTCTCTTCCATCGTTAAGGACGGCTGTAATTTTATCGGCTCCCTTCACAACATGCGCATTAGTCAGGATATACCCATCTGCACTGACAAGAAAGCCGGAACCCTGGCTCATCTGCATTTGCGGGCGTTGGGGTTGACCACCTCTAAAGGGCATTCCAAAAAAGCGGTTAAAGAAATCATCGCCAAAGTCATAGGGGTTTTGATAGTTAGCATCTTCGGGATCTCCAGAGCTACTCTGTACTTTGATAAACACAACTCCGGGGATTGCTTTTTTAGCAACTGCTGTAAAAGCTTTCGATGTTTGTAGTGGAGAGCAGGTGCAAGGGGCGCAGTTTTCGCAAGGGTTAGCAGGCGGCTCGCTAAGCAGAAGGGAAGAGGAGAGGAGGAATAGGAAAGAAAAACGTTTCATAAACAACCCCATCTTTTAAGTGGACTTAAGGTATATTACAATGACAAAAAAATTTCAAGTTCTCTGCCCAAATTTTGCATCACTCTTTGTATCTATCTAAGACCCTTTGGATGAGATCTGTTGTCGAAATCCCTTTTGTATAGGGAATAAGCTTAAAGATGCCCATTTGCATAGGGATTCCATACCACTTATTGGCATTTGACTCACTGATATCATCTCCATGGATCACAAGATCGATATTGTGTTCTTTGATATACTCTTCAGTGATCATAAGCGGGGCGTAAGCTATCACTTCATCGACATAGCGACAAGCAGCGATGACCGCCATCCTCTCTTCCATAGTCATGATCGGAACTCTCTTGTAACCTGCGACATCGGCATCTGAGTGTACTCCCACAATAAGATAGTCGCCTTCTTCTCTTGCATTTTTAAGTAAGGAGATGTGCCCCATATGCATAAGATCCCCCACAACATCTACATACACTCGTTTGATAGGACTTGCGGCAAGAGATAGACAGAAGCTCATTAAGAAAAATATATATTTCATAGAGAATTCCTTAAAGTTATGTAAGAAGGACTTTCCTCTTCAATCAGAGATTTTCCAGCAAAGACAACAGTCGTTGGGGTTTGCTCTGTTAAAGATAGAACAGCTTCTTGGATTGCTTGAGGTGTGATGTTAAGCAACTCAGTTCTATATTTCTGTCGCATTGCATCAGTTTTTCCTTCCCGAAGGCGCGTATAAGTTGTCAACGCTCGACTGCTTGGGGCAACAGGACTATCAATATGTTGGAATAGATGGATCTTTGCTTCTTCAACATCTTGGAGTGAGAAATCTCCTTGAGTAATGGCTTTAAGCGAGTCTTTGAATGCATTGAGCGTTGAGCCAATATGGGGATCTCTATAAGAATGAAACGAAAAGTGAGCAGACGATGCACTATAGTTGGCTCCCACTCCGTAAGCTCCTCCTTGCTCTCGTACCTTAGGATGGAGGATAAGATGATCGAGCAGGGGGCATGCGACCATGAGGGGTGCGCTATGGGGATGTAGGTAGGGAACAGAGGGCAATCCTTGAATCATAAAAGCTACCTGAGAAGAGATTGGGTAGGCTTGGGAAGAAATCTTGGGAAGGGTGTAATCGGAATTCCAGGGAATATTCCTCCCTTTTGGTTGTAGTTTGCAAAGTCCAAACAGATCGTTCTTTAAGATCTCATTGTATGTTTCTCCATCGCAACTTAAGACAATTGTAGGATTTTGAAAGGTAAATAGCTTTTCTTTTAGAGCAATCAGCCGCTCTATCAGAGGCTCTACTCTTTCTTTTACGGTTTTTTCAATGAATTCAAGATAGGTTAGTCCAAGCCAGTTTTCCTGAATAAATCCAGCTTGCGATGCGCCGCTAAAACAAAGAGAAGAGGCATAGCGCAGCGCTTTGCGATTTAGCTGATTGAGAAGGTGCTCTTTGGTTTTTTTTACAAGCTCTTCGATCCGTTTTTTTTCATCTAATCTAGGAGATTCAATCATTTCTTTCATGATCACAAACAATTCATTGAGATTGCGGCGTAGCGCCTTTCCTCTTACGTGAATTGCAGGTTTCATTTGGTTTAGATTGTCTACTTGAGGGTATAGCGGTGCAGATAAAGAAAGTCCGCCTACATAAGATTGGATAAACTGCAGGTTTTTAGCAAAATCTCTGTTTCCAGAGCCAATTTGCGGCAAAAGAGAAAATAGAAGGCCAGCTAGAGGTAAATCGTTTTGATCAATGGTCGGCAGATCAAAAAACAGATCGGCATAACAGATGTGATTGGTGAAGCATTCATGATGATAAACCGATACATTTTCTTTTTTTAAGTAGGTAAGAGGGAATGAGCGAATCTGCGGATCGATATCTTTTAGCGAGATATTCGGAAGGCATTCTAAAGATTGTTGCTCTGTATGTTCTTGAAACTTGGCAAGCTCTAGGCTCTGCTTTATAATGCTTTCTTTTTCTTGAAAAGAGAGTCTTTGCTGTATTTCTGCAAGGCCTCTTTTTTCTTCATCCAACTCTTTAGCAGGAAGGTTGGCATCGGGGTGCATGACAATCCGTACGCGATGAGGATTTTCAAGGAAGTACTTTTTAATCAGGTCGGTCAGGTAATGAGGATCTTGCAGCTTAGAAATCAGGGTATTAAAGAGGGTGTGAACCATCAACCCATTTTCCGGAGGACATCCATGCTGCTTTGCAAGGGCCGCTCTAAAAAAGAGGGTAAGACCAAAAGGGGCATGATCTCCTGTGATCTCCAATCTGGCAAATTCGAGTTGATGAAGAGCTGCTCTGATAGCATCTCCTGGAATGCCGGTGAGGACGATATTAGAGAGAGCGTTAAAAAGAAAAGTTTCTAGTCGCTCTACATTCAGAGGATCGCATCCCTTGAATACAAACGCGTAAGGGATTTCACTCATCTCTGTATCCATTAACGCATCTACAGAAACACAGAGCCCTGACTTGAGCAGCTCAGCCTTCAGTAAAGAACCGTCATTGTCCATTAACACGGCATCTAAAAGGGAAAGGGCAAGAGCTGTTTCCTGGTCTACAATCGGTGCTGTTAAAAATGCAAAAGAGACAAAAGAGCGCTGCTCTGTCTCTTCAGAGGGCCCCACAGGATAAAAGAGCTCTTTACATACAGGAGCCCTAAACCGGAGCTGCTGTTTAATTGGAGGCAATGCTTCTTTTTTTGTCGCATGCTGCAGCGTTGTATCTAAAATAGTATCCAGGTGCTTTTTTAGGGGGAAATTTCCATAGAAGAAAAAAAGGCATTGGCTTGGGTGGTAATAGGTCCTATGAAATGCGAGGAGTTCTTCATAGGTCAGTTCAGGAATCACCGTGGGATCTCCACCCGAATTGTAGGCATAAGGCAAATCAGGCACTAACGCCTCCATTAGCGCATGCCAAAGCCTTGTGTCTGCCGAGGATAAAGATCCTTTCATTTCATTGTACACAACCCCTTTGTGTTGAAGGGGAGTGCTCATCTCATGAATCGAACTAAATTCCAGACGATGCCCTTCCTGAAGAAAACTCATCTTCTTGAGTTCCGGATGAAAGACAGCATCGAGGTAGACGTCTAACAAATTATAAAAGTCTTTTTCATTCTGGGTAGCCGCCGGATAACAGGTAAAATCGGAGCCTGTCAGCGCATTCATGAACGTGTTAAGACTGCGCCGTGTCATCGCAAAAAAAGGATCTTTGACAGGGAATTTTTGAGAGCCGCAAAGGACCGTGTGCTCCAGAATGTGGGCCACGCCATTAGAACTTTTTGGCAGCGTTCTAAACCCTAGGCAAAAAAGATTCTCGGGGTCATTGCACTCAATATGCATTACCTCAGCACCAGACGCTACATGAGACAGTTCAATTAAAGTTGCATTCAGTTCAGAGATAGGCAGGCATCGCTTAACGACAAACCCCCTATATTCCTCTCCAGGTGTTTCAAACAGCGTCATAAGAAAAGTCATTTTAGAAAATTTATTTGTTTTATTGCAATATGATTTAGAACAGTCCTCCCTGTTTTTTGATGAGGCTCCGGGTTTCTGTATTTTAGGACATTTTCTTCAAGACTTACAGCAAACATGAGACCTGTTTCTAAATTTTTTTCAATCGTTTACGTTTTTTTTATTGAAAGTTTTTAGGTGTGTTATATACGTATTATTTATAATGAAATCGATATTTTTATTTCTTTTTTTAGGGGCATTAATTCTTTTTTCTTGTTCAACCAGTTGGAAACCGGAAGGCATCACTGGCTTATGGAACAGCAGAGATCAGGATTCAGATAAGCCTCGAGCTCTTGTCGCCATTTACAAATATCAAGACCAGTACTATGGAAGAATGCTTGCTACATACGACGATGAGGGAAAGATCAAGGACACAATTTTCGAACAAAAAGGCAGAGCCCCGGGAGTTGTAGGGAATCTCCCCTACTGCGGGATGGATTTTATTTATAATGTAAAAAAAAAGGGGGATAATGACGAAAAATATAGAGGTAAAATCATAGATCCGGAGAAAGGAAAAGTCTACAATGCTGAATTGTGGATTGAGGGAGATGATCTTATCGTAAGGGGTGAGCTCTGGATCTTTGGAAAAAATATTCGGTGGTACAAAGCGTCTCAAGAGGATCTTCCTAAGGGGTTTTCCATGAATAAGATCAAAGATTTTGTTCCCGTTATTCCGCAAGTGTCTTAAACCTTTCCCGGATGAACTTTTAAGGTGATTTGGGTATATGTATATCACGTTTTCTGTTCAGCTCTATTTCTTGTTCTTGCTTGGAAAAGGGAGGGCGCCAGCTGCCGCTCCAGTAATGGATGCCGGCTGTTTCTTGGGAGGTATTCTCTAAAATCTCATTGCGCGAAGGTTGCATTTTGAGCTCGGGATCTGAAAAGGGGTAGAAGAAAGTGCAGGGTAAGTACATGTTTCGATAGTGCAAATTATCGCTCTTTTTTTCAGGTGAAACCAGGCGCTGTCTTTCGTAATCCAAAATGGTTCTAGAAAAGTAATCGGGCCCTGCTTTCTGAACTCCTGTCTCGTACTCATGCTGCATCCAGTTTGCTTTCATATTCACAATGAGGTTTTTGATAAGCGGGTGGTAAGGGGTTGCAGCAATAATCGCGTTGCATATTTTTGGGATCCCATTCATAGTTCCATGAGTGATGGGTTCAAACCCGATATAAAAATCAAAGCTTCTTCCCAGCTCTTCAAACATTTCCTTTTTTATACATTCGAAATCAACGTCGACGTAAAGGCCGCCATAATGCAGGAGAATCTCTAAACGCAAAATGTCGGTTAGCTCACCGTAGCTGCAAGAGCGATTGTAAAGCTCTTGGTTATAGAGGGAAAGGCTCTTTACATCTTCATCACACCACAACTTATATTCCCAGCCATACCAACCCATCCACGTACGCATCCAGGAAAAGTATTTTTCAGGAAGGGGACTACCTAACCAGATTTGATGGATGATTTTGGGAATCCGATTGGAGAAATTGGACTGTTTAGCAAGCAACACGTTTTTTGTATAGGCAAGCTGAAAAATCTGTAAACTTTGAATGCTATGGCAATCGTAGATCTCTTCGCAAGCGCGAAAGTCTTTACCATTTCTTGTCATTGAGAGTATAAAATCGGGATATAGAATTTCAGAAAATCCAAAATTCATCCCTATAAAGCTTAGAAAAACAATACGATAAAACATAGATGTCTAACCTCTTAACGCCCGCCTACAAACAGCCAACTACCACTCCAGTAATGGATTGCGGCTGTCTCTGGCGATGCTTTTTCTATCAATTCTTGGCAACTTTTTGCGCCCCGAACGTCTGGTTCTGAAAAGGGATATAAGAAAGTACAGGGCAAATAGATATTTCGATATTCTGCATTATTTGCCTTCATTTCTACAGAGTGGAGCCTTCCCATTTCATAATCAAAAATGGTTCTTGAAAAATAATCTGGGCCTGATTTTTCCACAGGGGATTGATCCTGAAATTTTCTCCAGTTGGATCGCATGCTATGAATCAGATTTTTAATGATGGGGTGATGAGGGCAAGCACCCATGATTGCATTACATATTTTATAGGTGTTATTAATAGTCCCATGCTCGATCGGTTCGAATCCAATATAGAAATCATAAAAGCGATGTAACTCATCAAACACATCGGAGTTGATACACTCAAAATCGATATCGGCATAAATTCCCCCAAAATGCAAGAGGAGTTCAAGGCGGACAATATCGCTTTTTTCTCCAAAATTTGTCGACTGATCATAGAGATCTTGGTTATAAAGAGGCAAAGCTTGGACATCTTCATCTGTCCATAGCTTATACTCCCATCCTTGCCACTTTGTCCAAGAGCGCATCCAAGCGAGATATCTTACAGGGACCGGGCTCCCCAGCCAGATTTGATGAATGATTTTAGGAATGCGATAGGTCTCTTGAGGCGGCTTGGCAAGAAGAATATTTCGGGCATATATTGTCCGGTACAGTTTCAAATTCTCTGCTCTATAACAATCGTCGTTATATCTTTCATTACCATGAAAAAAATCATTTAATTTATTTAGGTCTCTTCCTTCACGGGACATCGATACCAGGAAATCAGGATAGACAATCTCTCCAAAAACAGAAGAAATGGATAAAAGAAAAAGGCAATACGTTTTAATTTCCATGGTATAGAACTTGTTTATTCCCGTGGTCTGTGGAGTACATAAAAGCTTTGACCCCATTGAGGTAAAAAGGGGCGGCTGTAAGGTCGAGCGGACGAAATTCTCCTCTTTGAATGTCCTGATTTTCGTTTTCGGGTCCGATATTATTTGTAAATAAGCAGTGTTTGAATTGCTTAATTGACTTAAGGAACAGAATAATGTCTCGATTCGAAAGATGCATAAGTACATCTTTGCAGATCAAAAGATCTGCAGCAGGCAAAGCATAGCGAAGCATATCGAAATGCTCAAAACGGATCTTATCTGTTGCGTATTTTTGAATGTTTGCATCGATAACGCTTTTGACAACGTCAACACCTAAATATTGGACATCTCCCCATTGAACGTCTTTTGAAAAAGTCCAATCTCCGCATCCTGCATCGACGACAGTTTTGATGTGATTGGCTTTGATAAACTGCTCAAGGAATGTGATGTAGTGGGTAGCATTCAATCTCGTTGAGCCGGCTCCTGAAAATCCGACGCCTTCTTCGTTCCATCCCCAGCCGCCGCATTGATAAATATTTGTAAATACGGATTCTAAGTCTTCATTGGAAAAAAGCGAATAATTTAAAATGATAAAAAACACTAATTTTTTCACAATTCCTCGGTTTTTTAGAAAAATAATTTCTTCTTTACCAAGGTAGGATGATTAATGAATATAAATCAAATTTTTATTTTTTTTAACCTTGTTTCGTCTATGAAATATTTTTTTTCTGGAAAAATACAATAATAATCGTGTCTTTTTAATTTTTAATAAACATAAGCTGGGGGCAGTTCCTTAATTTATAGGTTTTTTCTATGCATAAAATATACCCGTTGCTCTGTGGGTTAACTGCTTTGAGCTATCTTGGGGCCACTTGCGACTGCCCGCCCCCTGATTCTACGCTTTGTCCGGCACAGTTGAATGCACCTCCCTACCAACCCTGTACATTCATTACCTCGGCAAATAGTTATGTTGTTCGCTATAGAGTCAATGGCACTAGGGGAGCTATGACCTTTATCGGCAACACTCTAGGCTTAAGCAAAGAGCGGTGCTTCAATGAACCGGGAACCCCTGGTACGGTTCTTGATTCAATTGGAGCCTTTACGACAATCGATTCTACGCAAACAGTGGGAGGGTATGTTAATTTAACATCCGGACCTGGCAGCCCTGCGGGCACAACGCTGGATTGGACAAAGAACAGCTCATCGGCCCTATTGAATTTGCCGGCAGGTATTGTCATTCTTCATGCAGAACTAATCTGGAGCGGCAGCTTTGGCTACTATTGCAGTGATCCCAATACAGGCAATGGAATAGGTGTTGATCCTAATTGTGTCTTAACGCCCGCAGCTGGCCCTATCAAATTTACAACTCCAGATGGCTTTACGCACCTTGTGACAGCAGATCCCACAACGGCTTTAGAATCACAGAATCCAGCTCCTGATGTGCAACCTTACTATTGCGCTGGAAACTATACAAGATCTCAAGATGTCACATCGCTTCTTGTCGCTCTTACGACCGTCAATGGGACCTATACGGTGGGCGCAGTGCCGGCAACTATCTCAGCTCTTGATAATAGCCATAATGCAGCCGGATGGACGTTAGCGATTGTCTATAATGATCCAACAAGCCCTTTTGTCAACAATATGACCCTCTTTTTAGGAGCTCAGCAAGCTTCTCGAGCCGATGTTGTGGCTCCGGCTGCTGTAAGTGGTTTTTGCGCGCAAACCTCGCCGAATTTGAAATCTGCACGATTGCTGGTCAGTGCGATTGAAGGGGATGCGAATATCACAGGAGATGATATGGAATTTGGGCCTTCTCTATCGAGCTTGGTACAGCTTTCGGGCCCCAATAATCTTGTAGGTAACTTCTTTGGAAGCCAAATCAATGATGATAATGGAAACCTCATCACAACAAATGGAACGTATTGCGGATTTAATCAAGATCCGCTGACAACCGTTTTAATCCCTAACGGACGGCAGGGATACGATATCACCAATGTCGATTGCTCTTCAACCATTTCTTCAGGGCAAACTGCAGCTTATGCACTTGCCTCTACTATTGGAGATGACTTTACAGTCAATGCCTTGGGTATTCAAATCAGCGTGGATTCTCCAGCTATTATTCCGATCAAGAAAGTAAACAATGCTTTTAGTATCGAAGCCTCAATTGGCGACACGGTAAACTTCACTGTGATGCTGGACAATGTAGGAACCACAGATGCATTAAATGTGATCTTTCAAGACACCTTGGAATCGGGGCTTTTCTTTGTTCCCAGTAGCGTCACTCTTAACAGTGTGCCTCTTCCTTCTGCAAATCCTGTTACAGGGATCTCTTTAGGAACGATTGCTGTGAATGATAGCAATCTCATTGGATTTGATGTGACAATTATCGGAATGCCTCCTTCAGGCCATCAGTTTCTCAATCAAGGAAACGTCTTTTTTGTTTATTCCGCATGTATTGCAGATGTCAATACCCTAAACGATTCAAACATTGTTCTGATCAACCTCTCTGATGATCCGCCAGGTCCAACCGATTTTGTGGGAACGGTAAACAAGTGCAAATTTTTAAACAAAACGCTCTATAGTTTGGAGGCAACTTGGGATCCTGTTGCTTTGCCCGTTCTTGTTCCTTACGAAATTTTCAAAAAGGGACAGCTTGTGGCTACGATTCCGGCCACAGGTCCCTATATTTATGAAACGTGTCTAGATTCCAAAGGAGCAAGCGCTGATTACACCATTGTTGCGGACTATGGTTCAGGAGAGACAAGTACTCCATTACAAATAAGGATAAACCCATGAGTAAAATGTTATTGATTCTTTGTGGCCTATGCGGGTTTTCTCAATTACGCAGTGACGAAGGTTGGAATAAAACAGAGCTGCGTGGAGCTGCGTTTGTGCCAACAAGCCATACATTTAAAAAGATTTATGGAGACGTTCTTCCCAGTCTTCAGATTGAGCAGTCAAGGGGATTTAAACATGTGCCCAACCTAGAGGTGTGGGGAAACTTCGAGTGGATCTTTGGCAGTGGAAACGGGATGCATTCCTGTGGGAAAACTAGTATTGATATACTCAATATCAGTTTCGGGCTAAAGGGGATAGGTGCTGTGTATCGAGACTGGATCTATTTGTACGGGGGGTTAGGGCCAGATCTGGGTATTACCTTTATTACAAATAAGGCTGCATGCTGCCCGGACTGCAATGAACGCCAAAGCACACACAACTCTAACGTAGGGGTAGGGGGCATTGCTAAAAGCGGCTGCCAAATTTTTGTCACGCCCCACTTTTACTTCGATTTTTTTGCCGACTACCTGTATCTGCCGATGAGTTTTCATAATACAAAAGATATTGGGGGTTTAAAAGCAGGCTTGGGCCTATCAGGCAGGTATTAAAATGGTTGTATAATAAATATTAACAATTTAAGTTTTAAAATAGTGAGTATCAGAAAAATTTATTTATAATGAGGTCGTTATTATGTTAGGTACCATTTTAATTGTTTTACTCGTCTTATTGTTGATAGGAGCCCTTCCTGCGTGGCCTCATAGCCAGGCTTGGGGTTATTATCCTATGAGTGGAATTGGCGTTATATTAATTATAGTCGTGATTCTTTTGCTGCTGGGAAAAATATAATAGATGCCATGCTGAAAGTTGCAAATTTATCATTTTTTTTGGTGATGGGTTTTTTATGGAAAAGCGCTGCTCTTTTTTCTAAAGTTGCCAGCGTTTTTCCTGTTGATTTTCATGGAGTTCCTTTTGCAGATGAGCAAGGGATCATTCTGAGTATAAAGAATGTCTCCATTGACTCTATTGACAATCCCTATAATGCGGCTCTTATACAAGAGAAAAATGGGGAGTATCTGTTAGTTTTTCGTTATGACAAAAAAGAGGGTGGCGCTCTTAAACACAACTACATGGCTTGCGTGGAGTTGGATAAGCAACTCAAGCAAAAGGGGAGTATTAAGAAGCTAGACACTTTGAGTGATTTTTCCAATGATCCTCGTGTTTTCAGAGTCGGTTCTCAGTTGTTTGTTGTATATAACGATATCCCTAATGCGAATGCAGAGGGTAGAATCATGAAAATGGCAGAACTTCACCCCTCTAACTTTCAGCTCAAAGGGATGACAAGTCTTGATCGAAAAATCAAAAAAACAGAAAAAAATTGGGTCCCGTTTACCTATCAACAAGGGGGGAAAGAGGAAGTCTATTTTCTCTATACAATCAACCCCTACAATGTATTAAAGTGGGATAAGCAGCAGGGGCTTCAAGAAGTGTCTTGGGATCTTCCTTGCATAGATTTTCCCTGGGTTTGGGGAGAGCCACGAGGAGGGACACCTGCAGAGCTTGTCGATGGGGAATATCTGACGTTTTTTCATAGTTCATTTGTCGATCGTAATCGAAAACGGTGGTATGTCATGGGAGCATTCATGTTTGAATCCAAGCCTCCCTTTAGAGTCACAGCAGTTTCTCCTTATCCTTTTCTTTTTAAAGGGATTTATAGCTCTCCGCATGCAGCTGGGTCCTCGAGTCGACTTCGCTGTATTTTCCCAAGTGGTCTTGTTCTGGAAGGAAAGGACAAAATCCTGGTGTCTTGTGGTGAAAACGACGCAGCCGTTAAAATCATCACCTTTGACAAAAGAGCGCTTCTCAATAGCTTAATCAAAGTTTCTCCATGTTTCTTCTTACAGCCTAGTATATACCCCTTCCACCTCAAAGGCACTCATGAACCTATCCAGCTAAATTTTTAAGCCAAGTATAAACCCATCCAAGAGTTGCAAAACCATATAGGATTGTATATAAAAAACTGAGGGAGGGGGATTGCCTCCCCCCTCCTTTTATTGTTACCAGGTGAGGCTGGCAGCAGATTGGTATTCGGTGACTCTGGTTTCGAAGAAGTTTTTCTCTTTGCCCAGGTCGATGGTCTCGCTCATCCAAGGGAAGGGGTTTTTGGAGTTGTAGATCGCTTTGAGGCCGATTCTTTCAAGGCGGCGGTCTGCGATATGTTGCACATACTCTCGGAACATAGGAGCCGTCAGTCCTAAAATCCCTCTTGGCAGGCAATCTTGCGCATAGAGGATCTCTAGCTCAACTGCTTGCTTGATCTTGGCGATGATATGGGCCTGGAATTCTTTGGTCCATATCTCTTTGTTTTCCTCTTTGATCCCGTTGATCAGGTCAATCCCGAAGTTTAGGTGGATTGTTTCATCTCGCAAGATGTACTGGAACTGCTCGCCAATCCCTGTCATCTTGTTTTGTCTGTGGAATGAAAGGATCATCACAAACCCACTATAGAAGAAGAGCCCTTCCATAATGATGTAATAGCCAATCAGGTTTTCTAAGAACTTCTGCTTGCCCTCAAACGAATCGGTGGAAAAAGAGGGTTTAAGAATGTCGGCTGTCAGCTCCATCTCAAACTGGTCTTTTTTGTTGATCGAGTTGACCTCATTGTACATGTTGAATATCTCACCTTGGTCCAGGTTCAAAGATTCTACAATGTATAGAAACGTGTGGGTATGGATCGCTTCTTCAAAGGCTTGTCTGAGCAGATATTGACGAGCCTCCGGATTGGTGATGTGCTTAAAGATGGCAAGCACAATATTGTTTCCCACTAGGCTCTCAGCTGTGCTAAAGAACCCTAAGTTTCTCATGATCACTCGTCTTTCATCAGTAGATAGGGTATCAGAGCGCCACAGCTCAATATCTTTTGCCATGGGCACTTCGGTCGGCATCCAGTTATTGGCGCAACCGTTTAAATAGTGTTCCCAGGCCCACTTGTATTTTAGAGGCATCAACTGGTTTACATCGACCTGATTACAGTTGATAAGCCGTTTTTCTGCAGCCACAACTCTTTTATCTTGTTTTGACATAATATTCCTCTTATTGGCAGCTTTCGCAACCCTCTTCGAGGTTGCATACTTTTGGTTTTTCTTCTCGATCGACCTGAATATTGCTAGACGCTGACTTGTTTTTCATCCAGCGAGGCTGCAGTCCTCTTTTATTAATATCTGTTGTAGATTTTTCAATAGAGGTGGCTCCCAAGCTTCTGAGATAATAGGTGGTCTTCAAACCCCTTTCCCAAGCTAGCATGTACATCTGATGCAACTTCTTGCCATTGGCCTCTGCAAGATAGAGGTTATAGGAAATGCCCATATCAATCCATTTTTGACGACGGGAGGTACATTCAATGGTCCATTCAGGATCGATTTCAAAGGCTGTTAAAAAGACTCTTTTCACATCATCGGGGATTCTTTCGATCTCTGAGATAGAGCCGTCAAAGTATTTTAAGTCATCGAGCATATGCTGATCCCACAGCCCCAATTTCTTGAGCTGATTCACAAGGAAAATGTTGGGGATCGTAAACTCACCGGAAAGATTCGATTTTACAAACAGATGCTTGTACATCGGTTCGATGGATTGGGTACATCCGGTAATATTTGAAATTGTAGCAGTTGGCGCAATAGCCATAGTGTTACTGTTGCGCATTCCATATTTGGCAATCGAGGCTCTCACAAGGTCCCAGTTCATTGTGGTTGAGGTGTCCATTTCTAGATATCCACCCCTTTCTTCTGCCAAAAGTCCGATTGTATCAATCGGAAGCAACCCTTGACTCCATTTGGATCCGGGATAGGAAGCATAAGCCCCTCTTTCTTTTGCAAGCTCTGAGGAGGCTAAGATCGCATAGTAGGAAATCATTTCCATACAGGTGTCTGCGAATTTGATAGCTTCATGGCTGGCATAACTTATATTCATCATATAAAGAGCATCCTGGAAGCCCATCAGACCGAGACCCACCGGCCTGTGTTGCTTATTGGAAAACTCTGCTTCCGGTGTGGGATAGAAGTTAATATCGATCACATTGTCTAACATGCGAATGGCTGTGAATATTGTCTTTTTTAGAAGCTCTTCATTGAGCCCTTTTTCTGTCATGTGCTCAAGTAAATTAATCGATCCAATGTTGCAGACAGCCGTTTCTGTTTTTGAGGTGTTCAGCAGGATCTCTGTACATAGGTTAGAGCTGTGAACAACTCCAACATGGCTTTGTGGAGAGCGGATATTCGAGGGGTCTTTAAAGGTGATCCAAGGGTGTCCTGTTTCAAACAGCATGCTTAACATCTTGCGCCACAGTTGTAATGCTTCGACTTTCTTAAAGAGCTTGATTTTTCCTTCCTCTGCCATTTTTTCATAGGAAACGTAGCGCTCTTCAAAAGCTTTGCCGTACAAATCATGCAGGTCAGGGACATCATTGGGGCTAAATAGAGTCCACATCTGTCCTGTTTGCACCCGTTTCATGAAAAGATCGGGGATCCAGTTGGCCGTATTCATGTCGTGAGTGCGCCGTCTTTCGTCCCCTGTATTTTTTCTTAGCTCTAAAAATTCTTCTATATCTAAGTGCCATGTTTCTAGATAAGCACACATAGCCCCCTTACGTTTGCCTCCTTGATTTACAGCTACAGCTGTATCGTTGGCCACTTTTAAGAAGGGGATGACTCCTTGGCTCTTTCCATTGGTTCCCTTGATAGAGGCGCCGGTGGCTCTCACATTCGACCAGTCATTACCGATGCCGCCTGCCCACTTTGAGAGCTGGGCATCATCGGAAACCACTTTAAAGATATGGGAGAGGTCATCCATGACAGTAGAAAGATAGCAAGAGCTGAGCTGAGAGTGGTTGGTTCCGGAGTTAAATAGGGTAGGGGAGCCGGAGCAGAAGAAGAATTGAGAGAGCAGATCATAAAAGGCGATTGCTTTTCCTGTGGGGTCTTCAGTTTCATTAAGTGCCAAGCCCATAGCCACTCGCATCCAGAAAATTTGAGGAGTTTCTAGGCGCCTTTGCTCATGATGTAGAAAGTAGCGGTCATAGAGAGTTTGCAATCCAAGATAGGAGAATTTATCATCTCTTTGAAGTTGCATAGCTTTGCTGATGCGGTTCAGATCAAATTTTAGAAGAGATGGGCTTACGCGATCTACTTGGATAGCCAGCTTGAGATAGTGCTTAAAATATTCTCTGTGTTTTGATTCTAAAGAGGGGTCGAATGAAGAGATTCCCATGGATTCTCTATAAAGAACGTCGAGGAGGAGTCTAGACGCTACTTGAGAATAGGCCGGCTCTAGCTCGATTTTGACCCTTGCGGCAAAGATGCAAGCAAGATCTACTTCATTTTCTTTAATCCCTTCATAAAAATTAGTCACAGTGCTCTCTAAAAGTTCTTCTGCGGATGTGACATCTTCTAGACCTCGGCAAGCAAATTTGAGGCGCTGAAGTAACTGTCCTTCTGTAAGAATTCTAGTGGTTCCATCAGGTTGTAAAACGGTAAACTGTCGCTGTTCCTTCTTTTCTTCTTCAATAAGCGTTGTAAATCCTGTGTCTGTTTGTTCTCCTAATAGAGCGCGCTTTAAAATAAATGTCTTAGCAGCGCTAAAGAACCCCTCACGCATCAGGAGCTGCTCAGTTTCATCGTCGATCATTGTGGAAGAGAGGGTGTGACCGGCTTTTGAAAGAGCTATAGCTTTGGCTACAACTTTTTGGGTGAGCATATTGATCGATTCGATAATGGTATCTGCTGTAGGACCTTCAATTTGGTCTGCTTTTCTAAACGCTTCTTCGATTGCAGACCCAATTTTCATAGGGTTAAAACGGACAATAGATCCATCAGACCGGATAATTTTAAGATTAAGAGGGGAATCATCTCTTAAAGATTTGTGCTGATCTCTATAGATGATATAATCCCTGGCTACATCGTGGTGTCCTGTCTTCATCAAACAGATCTCCACTTGATCTTGGATCCCTTCGACTGTGAGAGTTTCTCCTCTTAGGGCTAAAGTATAGAGTTCAGCTAAAACAAGATGTAGGACTTGGTCGATCGTATCTTTCCACTCTCCTTCAGGAGATCCTTTTTTTGTGTCTTGAAAAGCAGAAGTAAGGGCGTGTTCGATTCTTTCTCTTCTAAAAGGAACAAAGGCTCCATTCCGTTTTACAACCGTAAATTTCTGCATTTTGGCAGCGATATCCTGCTGCTCTTTTAGTATAGAAGAGATGTCGCTCGTGGATAAAGATGTACAAGATTCTCTCTTAGATGTCATATGATGATCTCCTCTATATTAAATACTACATGTTGTAGTGGATTGTGCTCTAACACACTATATATTGTGGTTGGTGTCTAAAAGTCTACAAAAATTTCAACCCTCAAAAGATGAAGAGATTACAAAATTGGGAAGACCGTGTATGATGAAGATATGAGAAAAGTTTATCTGATTCCGAACATGATCACGGCTTTTGGATTGTCTTGTGGTCTTTTTGTCATCTTTAAAATGAATATGTTTGAAGGGGGTGCAGCGCTGTTTCCTGCACTCAAAGTGTCTGCCTTTTTCTTGCTTGCTGCGGCCTTTGCAGATCTGCTTGATGGAGCGGTTGCAAGAGCCATGCGGGCAGAAAGTGAGTTTGGACTGATCTTTGATTCTCTTTCTGACTCGATCTGTTTTGGTGTAGCCCCCTCCGTTTTGCTTCTAAAATCTCTTTCTCTTGTTCCCGGTTCATGGCTTTCTTTTTATTCGATGCTGGGGTGTATGCTTTATTCTCTTTGCGGTGTCCTCAGATTGGTGCGCTACAATGTCAAGAAGGCAGAGTCAAGTTTAGAGCAACAGAAGAATTTTACGGGCTTGCCGATTCCCGGATCTGCGCTGGCAGCAGTTTCAGCTAATTTGCTTTTAGCCTCTCCTTTTGCAAAGGAGTATTTTGCTTTTTCTTCTCAAACTGAAGCGTTGATTCTCTCTTCTGTAATGATTATTTTAGGGTACTTTATGGTCAGCCGTTGGCGTTTTCCTAGCGCCAAAGCGCTACATATTCGACTGCCGACCTTTCAGCTCATCTTGTTGACCGTTGTACTTGCGGTATTTGTTCTCTATGGGATGCTCTATTTTTTTCCTTTGATGCTAGCTCTTTTCACCTGGAGTTACCTGACGATTGCTTGGATTTTATCCATTATCCGACTGATTGCAGGAAGGAAATCCAAAACCCTCGAAGATTATGAGCCCGATGAAGAGGACGAAGTTTAGATGTTATTAGCAGCTCTTTTGGTTTCACTGATCGTCTTGCTGTATCTATTTATAAAAGAGAGGATCAGGGCGGAAAAGCTTTCGATTGAACTGCAATTTGCCAAAGATGACGAAGAGCGACTCAAAGGTCTTTTTAGTACGCTTTCATCGGAGGCTTTGGAGAAAAATAATCGCTCATTTTTGGATTTAGCCAAAAGCTCTCTTGAACGCTTTCAGGATCGAGCAAAAGGGGATTTAGATAAAAGACAAACGGCTATCGCTGAGAGTCTGTCTCCTTTAAAAGAGACACTTCAGAAACTCGATTCCGGTCTTATCCGCATGGAAAAGGAGCGTAAAGGAGACCACGAGACGCTTCGAGAACAGATGCGCGCTTTGCATGAAGGGGAAAGAGCTCTAAAGCAAGAGACCGCTAATCTCGTCAAAGCGCTCAGAGCTCCTTTATCAAGAGGGCGTTGGGGGGAAATTCAGCTAAGGCGAGTAGTTGAGCTTGCCGGTATGTTGAATCACTGCGATTTCTTTGAGCAGACGCAAAATTCCATTGGTGAAGATCGATTTCGTCCTGACCTAATTGTCCGCCTTCCAGGGGGGCGTCAAGTGATTATCGATGCCAAAGTCCCTCTAGAGGCTTACCTTGAAGCTATCCATACAGATAGAGAAGAGAAAAAACTAGAGCTTTTGTCTTTACACGCCCGTCAGGTAAGGTCTCATGTGCTCTCTCTTGGGAAAAAAGCATACTGGGAAAATTTTCATCCGACCCCTGAATTTGTCGTTCTTTTTCTTCCTGCAGAAGCTTTCTTTAGCGCAGCTCTAGAGGTAGATCCCTCTCTTATTGAAGCAGGAGCCGAACAGAATGTGATTATTGCAACCCCTACAACACTAATCGCACTCCTGCGAGCTGTGGCTTACGGCTGGAAACAGGAAAATCTCTCTTCTCAGGTTGAAAGACTGCATGAACTGGGTCAAGAGCTGTATAAAAGACTGTCAGATATGAACTCCCATTTTTCTAAGATGGGCAGAGCTTTATCCACAGCAGTTGACTCCTATAATAAAGGGGTGGGGTCGTTTGAGTCGCGCGTGCTTGTTACTGCTCGTAAATTCAAGGAGATGGGGATTTCCCCCTCCCAGATTGAGCTTGAAGAAGCAGAGCCGGTTGACAAGATTACAAGAGAGTTGGTTTCTCCTACCGAAGAACTTCAAAATTGAGAAACCCTATAGCAGAGCTTCGTTGGTCGGAATGCGATGCTTTATACCATTTATCAAAAATAACATTCAGTATTGCAAGAGAGCGGTGCAAATTTTTATGTCTGGAATGAGCGACTATTATTGAATAGCAAGGCGCGAGTGAAGACCGAAAATTTGCTGCCAAGCTAATGCAGCGAAACTGAACGTTATTTCTGATAAATGGTATTAGTTGGGCTCTGTTTTGCCGAGTCGAGATCTACCACTCAACTAGCATACTAGTTGAGTGGTAGATAAGGGGGTCGATTACTCTGCTGATATAACGTAATAAGCAGGGAATGCGAAGTTGTTGTTCGGTCTTGGCGTGGCAACAATCTTTACGCTCTTGCCAATCAGGTTTTGTAGATTCACTTGAGTGCTGTATAAATAAGCAATCGGGATGTCTTTATCTCGGAGGATATAGTCGCCGGGTCGATTTTTTACAGGTGTTGTGTAAGACTCTAAAAATCCTGATAGCTCAATAGAGGCAAGTCTCTGTTCTTCATAATAGCTCTTAAGGGAGCGGTTGTCATTGATGTTAGACCAGCTAAGATATAGCGCTTCTTCTACAGGTTCCCAAAGGCGCATCTTATCTGTCAGAGCTGCAGAGGAAAGAGTTGGAACAGGGGCTTCTTTTGCAGCCATTTCCTCTTTTTCTTGGTGAGAGATTCTTTTTTGTAGATACTCCTCTTGAAAGGACGCAAGAGCTTCTTTCGCTTGGTCTACAAGCTCGGGGAATTCTGTAAATTCCTCAATCACTGTGTGATATCCTTTAACAACACGGTCAAAATCAATGGATCCAAATTCTTTCTTTATTTCTGCTTTGCTAAGAAGGAAAGAAGAGTCGATCAGCTGTTCGGCAGTTTCGTGACGTCTTTCCCTTTGCGCTTTAACTTCGGGGCCGCCCGCATACTCGATATATTCTTTGGCAACATAGAATTTTGCAGAATGTGGCGGGGAGATTTCTAACCATTTGGGGTTTACGGCTGAAATGACAGCGTCATTCAGGGTGTCACCTGCATTTAAATGCCCGATAATAGGAGCATCTAAACTTGGTTCAAGACGCACATTGACGTGATTGCCTTCTACTGTATTATCCAAAACAAAACTTCTAAAAACATAAGCTTTTGTATCCGCCGGCGCTTCTACCGCCCAAAAATCCCCTTTTTCTCCTACAATAAGGAGAAGATCGTTCTTTTGCATTTCACGGATAATGCGGCTATCAAGATCTGCTTTTAGGCGAAGGCGCACCTTTCTTCCCTTTACTTTTCCTGTAAACGGATTCACGCTCACTTCCAAGACCTTTTTAGAAGGAGCCACAGGTTCCGGGGCCGCCGGTTCTATTGGGGCCGGTGCTGCTAATTCATTCGCCATAGGTTCAAAGACAGGAAAAGCGGGAAGCGCATCTTCAGCAAAAGACGCATCTGCTTGCACAAGCTGTAGAGAACATAAACAGACTGGAATGAAAGATTTGAACATGAAAAAAGCCCCTCCGCTAGTAACAATTCATCTGAATTGCCATTCTAGGGAGGAAGCTTTTTTTTCACCACGATTTTTTCTTCAAGTTTTTAAAACTGCGCGAATATGTTCGCATCCCGTCTGTCCGCAGGTGCAACCGATTTGATCCCCAAGATGCACATGGTAATGTTCATCTTCTTCAGGGTGGGATACAACATAGAGTTTGTCGTGCTCTTTTGAGACTTTCCATGAAGCAAAGGAAAGGTCTGCATCAGTGACTTCCTCTTCTTGTAAAGGGACTTCTTCTGTATGCGTATTTAGTGCGCTTTGCAGAGCTCTTGCGATTTGGCATCGCATACAACTGCACTCTCCTTCCGGATGAGGGATCGCTTCATGATCGGAAAGGCCCATGCTTTTTGCCATATCTGCAATTTTTGAAAGGAGTTCTTCCGGCAAAGGAGGGGTATCAGACTGGGAAGGGTCGTGGAGCAGGGGATTTAACATAGAAAACATCTCTAAAGAGCTGCTTTTGCCCGGTCTGGCTTTGGCTTCTTCTTGTTCAAGGTAGTGTCTGTGGGCTGAGAAAATTTCCTCGATTAGGGCAACGGGAAGAGCGGGTATCTCAATTCTCACGCCACTATGCAATGTAATGACAAGCACATCCTGAGATGAGATATACTCTAGGTGTAGAGAAGCGATGTTTTTCCAAGAAGTAGATACGTAAGGTGGGATACTGAGAATTTGGGCAGAAATCTTCATAAATCAAAACCTCCCCTATTTTTCCTAACCTCAATTATATCAAAAGGGCGCTTCTTGGGTCAATCTTTAAGTTAGCAGATAAGCGTGTTGAGTGCTTAATATGTGTTTATGTTGTTTACTTTAAGTGTTTTATAAAAACTCTTGAGATTCAAAAAATTCATCTATATCTTAAGGTTTTTGCTATACCCAAGGAAATTATGACGCGCAAAACTTTTGTCATCGATACCAATGTGTTGTTGCATGATCCTGAAGCGATTGAAAAATTTAAGGATAATGACGTCATTATTCCTATGAATGTCTTAGAAGAGTTGGATAGTTTAAAGAGGCTCTCTGATGAACTGGGTAAAAATGCACGGCATGTGATCCGTTTTATCGATAGTTTGTCTGTTCACAATCAAGGAGACATACACGATGGGGTAGCGATTAAAAATGGGATCGTTGTAAAGGTGTTTGTCGATATGAATCCGCAAGAAAAAACCGCTTTCCCTTTGCCCGCTGACCGCCTTGCCAACAAGTTGTTATTCACAGCTTATAAGCTCCGAGAAAAAGGACGCAATGTGGTGATTGTTTCTAAAGACTTTGTCCTACGTGTAAAAGCAGAGGCGATTGGTCTTGCAGCTGAAGATTACGAAAACACCAAATTTTCTTACGATCACATTTATAGAGGATATCGCAAACTAGATGTCTCAAAAAGGGAAGTCGATCTGTTTCTTAAAGAAGGGGGACTTGCTATCGAAGGAGTGGAATTTCTTCCCAACGAATATTGCCAACTCTCTTGTAAGGAGGAGTCTTCTGCGGTATGTAAATTCAACCCACAAACAAAACGATTAGAGCCACTAATCAAACTCTCAAAAGACATTTGGGGTATTCAACCTCTCAATGTTGAGCAAAAATGCGCGCTGGATTTACTTTTAAGAGATGATGTAAAGCTTGTAACCCTTATGGGGCCTGCAGGGACGGGAAAAACTCTTATGGCTCTTGCAGCGGGTTTGCGTAAAGTATTCGATGAAGGGCTTTATTCTCGTATTCTAGTCAGCCGTCCGATCATTCCTTTAGGAAAAGATATCGGTTTTCTTCCCGGCACAAAAGAGGAAAAACTATTCCACTGGATGCAGCCGATCTATGACAACCTCGAATTTTTGTGTGAGCTAACAAGTGGTAAGGGTAACGGAGCTGATACGCAAAAATGGATCATGGAGAGTAAAAAGATCGAAATGGAGGCAGTGACCTATATTCGCGGTCGCAGTTTGCCCAAAATGTTTATGATAGTAGATGAAGCGCAAAACTTGACGCCCCATGAGGTCAAAACAATTATCTCTAGAGCCGGTAAGGGGACAAAGGTTGTGCTCACCGGCGACGCTACGCAGATTGACAATCCGTATCTAGATAAAGATTCTAATGCGCTGACATTTACAGTGGGTAAATTTAAGACTTATCCTCTATATGGTCATGTCTTTCTCGATCGGACCGAGCGCTCGGAGCTTGCGGCTCTTGCTGCCGAAGTCCTTTGATGAGCAGATAAATCCCAAGAATAATAAGGGGCAAACTCAAATATTGCCCCATTGTCAAAAAAGAGGAAGAAAGATAAACGCTCTGCTCATTTTTAACACATTCAATGAGCAGCCGTGATCCAAAGACAAGAATCAAGAATAGTCCGGAAATATGTCCTCTAAATTGCGCTTTTTTCTTCATGAGCACAACCCAGATGATAAGGTAGCATAGTGCTTCATAGAGTTGTGCGGGATGGCGGGGAACAGCGGCACTGCCGTCTGCCGGATGCATAAACACAACTGCCCAAGGAAGTGTCGAAGCAGTTCCCAGGATTTCCTGATTAAAAAAATTGCCGATACGGATGAAAGGGGCAGCCAGGACTACTGGAATCACAATACAATCTAATAATTCCAGAAAACTTTTCTTAAAGCGTCTAGAAAATAGATAAAGAGCTGATAAGACGCCAATCGCCCCTCCATGAGAGCTCAAGCCCCCTTCCCAAATCTTGATCAAAGAAAGGGGGGAGGAGAGCCAGATTTCAGCATTTTGGTAGAACAACAGATCTCCTAAACGAGCTCCAAGAAGTCCTCCAATGACCACATAAAACGAGAGCTTTTCGCAAAGAGAAGGGTTGCTTTTAAAGGATCGTTTCTTCAAGAGTTGATAGGCAAGGGTCACCCCTAAGGCAAAGAAAAACCCATACCACAGAAGAGGGCGCCCAATAAAGGGGAGTGCAACGTCAAAAAGGTAGGGGGAAGGGTCCCAAACAATATAACTTATGTACAAAATCAAAATCCTATCTATTGGTAAAGTTAAAGAGTCCTGGCTTCAAGAGGCTTTAGAAGAGTATGAAAAGCGCCTCTCTAATCGTATGCAAATTGAGTGGGTACTCCCTAAAAACGATGAGCAACTAGAGCGTCTTTTAGAGAAACAACCCCATTTTTTTGCATTGACTCCGGAAGGGAAACAATACACAAGTCTTGAATTTTCCGCTGCCCTGATTTCTTGGCTGACCTCTTTTGATTCTCGCCTGGTCTTTGTGATTGGAGGGGCGGAAGGTATTTCACAGCCTATCAAATCAAAGGCTCAAGGACTTATCTCCATTTCAAAAATGACCTTTACACATCAAGCGACCAGACTCATATTACTAGAGCAGATTTATAGGGCTATAGAAATTTCTATAGGTTCAAAATATAATAAGTAGTTAAATTTTTTTATGATATCTTTTTAAAAAAATCAAGTCATTTAAATTGATGATGTGTTATCATTTTTATTATGAAAATAAAAGAAACAGAAGCGTTTGTGTTGTGTCGTTTAGGAAAGAGTTCTACTGAACATCGTGTTACCTTGACACCTATCGACTCTAAAGTAAAAAAAGCAGCGCTATTTTGTTTTGGGTATTTGGCAAGGTTTCTCGATGCTTGTTTGCGCTATGTTCTAAATACACATACACTTTCTCATTTTGCTCTCGAATCTAAAATCGGAATGTCCATTGAAGTGGTCTCAAGAGATAGAAAAAAAGAAAAGAGAGATTTCTGTTTTAAAGCACTTGGTTGCGCAGCTTTAGGAGCCCTTGTTTTAGGGGGTGCTTGGATGGCCGCGAGAGGTGTAGTAAAAGAGCCTGTTGTCGATCATTTAAAACGTTTTGCAGCTAGCGGTGTAAGTAGTTCTATAGAGCAAATCAATAAATTCAAACAGAAAGAAATAAAGAACCTGTTTTTCTTAACTCCTTGGCTTGTTCCGCTTATTGTAACAGGGGGCGCGCGCATACGACAGAATTATAAAGAAAATAAGGCGACTTTTGATGGATGGAAACAGAACTTCTCGTATCATTCTTTGTATCAATTGTTCCTTGTAGGGTTAGCGGTGAAAGCAAATTCTGTGATGTTATCTGTTCAAAAGAGTATCGGGTGGGGAGGGTTTGATCCTTCCGGGCATATAATGATCAAGGTAATCAGTGCAGCTCTGCTTTTGGCACAGCTAAAACAGAAAGATCAGCCCGTAAAACTCAAAAGCAAGGCTCTGATGTGCTATGTAGCGGCTTATGTAGCAACAGATGCTATCTTTTTACACCGAACGATTTCTAAGTATCATACTGCTGCAGAGAGTATTGCCGGATTGGCTTATGGAATGAGCCTTGTCTTATTGGCAAAACAGATGACGCATTTGATACAGCGCAGCTTCTCTAGAACAGCTTCGGCATAATGTATTCTCGAATAGGATTTGTTGGGTTGAGAAAATCTTGCAGCATGTTTTGCAGGTTCTGCTTGATAAAGACTTCTTTGAGCATTTCTCCCAAAACAGAATTCATCAGTTGATCCATGGGAAATCCCCCTTGGCTGCTGATATTTGTGAACTCGAGCCTATCAATGGGAGGAAGGTGGTGCACTCTGCTTCCATCTTTCCTATAGACCACATCGACAGCTAGGTTAGTAATCACCACTTTTTGGATCAGGACAGAACGGGAAGAGGGGGAGCCGGAGTTCATTGTATCGGAAAGATTCTTCATCAGAATCGACCAGTTACCGGAGGTCCCTTTTGCACTATCAAATTCAAGACCTAAGTAGACAGCATCTAGGTGGATTTCTTGGATTACAATAGCGGACTGCAAATAACGATAAATCGGGGTCATAACACTCAACTTTTGACATGAAAAAGCCCTGTTCAGAATAGAGTGGGGTAAATTAGAGACATGGATCTTGAATGCATCGATCTCTTTAAAGTCAGCCTCAATTTTTTCGATAGAGACAGGCACTTTTAAGCTTTTAGATAGGTGAGAAGAGATCGCATCCGGTAGGCGAGAAAATAAGATAAATCCTGCGATAATTGCAATTGCGCATATTAGAACAATTAAGGTTGTAAGCGTGGAAAAAAGAGCTCTCATCAATCATCTACATAAATTAAATAGGAATTTTTCGCAATAATACTGCATGTTTAAAAATCTTGACCAAGAAATAGACTGATAAAATAGGACTGGTATCCGGTGCCAAAGGAGCCCTGGAAAGAAAATCCCCCGTAAGGATAGACAGCATTTCTTGGAACAAAATTTGCCAAAAGCCGGCCTGCGCCTAAGTTGCGCGTCTTCCCATTGGCTATCGCTATAGGAAATGAAGAAGGTGAGTCAATAAACGCAACTGTTGCAGACGTGCTGCCAAATACAGACTGATTAATGTAGCTTATCTTTTCCTCTAAACAAATGTCACCCCAGCCATACGAGAACTTTTCATAAAATCGAACTCCTCCTTCGGAGGCAAGCATCGAGTTATACTTGTGGGGTACAACTAAGTTAAATCCTGAAGACCCTTTTTCTGTATAATGATCTTGCCAGTTATTAACCCAATCTACTTGAACAAACGGCTCAATGACATATTTTTTGCTAGCGCTCAGTGCCCAGGGAGTCGCCATCTCTAGATGGGGATCTAATAGCCACCCATTTGGCTTGCCTTCAGCTGACAAATTGGGGATAAAATAGCGCGTGGTTTTTGCTTGATACAAGCCTCCCCATAAAGCTATATCAAACCAAAAGTGCTCTGTATAGTAAGCTCCGTAGAAAGAGAGCGCCTCTTCTTGCAGTTTCACTTTTCCTGTGTGTTCTGATAGTTGAGCATAGTTATAAGCATATGCTGCAGTGACACCAACCAAATAGGTAGTATCTTGTCTTTCATATCCTAAAAGAACCCCACCTGTTTGATTGCTAATATCAGGTAGAGAGTCGCTTTTTTGTGTATATAAAAAATTACCAAACGGCTCTATCCAGATCGAGTTCTGTTTTATTAACTCAGTTGGCGGCTTTTCCTCTGCCCGAAATGGGAGAGAAAAAGCCAAATTTGCTTCCAATCGACTATCATCTATTTCAACCAGGGAAGTGTTCTCTCTAATTTTTTCCTGCTTTGCGGCCCATATCCTGTTTTTTTGAACGAATCGATTTTCTAAAGCATTGGCACAAGTGAGCTGGGAGTACAAAGGAATCATATATGTCCCGGCAGAGGATGGAACAACGCTATCTTGGATGGGGGTATCGCTTCCGTAAACAAGCGATACGCTATTTATTGATGATCCAGGTTGCACAGATAGGGGAGTCAAAGTACCGTTTGGAGCTACAAGAGCTGCATAAGCTACTCCGGACAAATTTCCTCCAATGAGCCCAACACCGGCAGAGTTCATGCTAACAGATCGAATAGATCCTGAGACACCGGGTCCAAGTAGGTCAATCACTGTACCATCCAGTTTTACAATCGCTGCATACGCCTGACTGAGAGTATTATAGAGCCCACCTACAATCCCTAGATTTGTGTCATTTAGGTCTACAGAAATAATTTGCACATCAGACACGCCTAGATCTAAGAAAGTCATATGCCCATCTGTTGACACAAAAGCAACATAAGGTGTTACTGAAGGCAGAGTAGAGTATCCTCCTACCAAACCGATTCCCGATGCATTGATAGCCGCACCATAAAAAACCCCTCCGGTAGGAGGTGTCGGAAGATTATCAAACTCCACAACTGTTAGATCAGGATATACAAAGGCTCCATATGGATCTATGGTATTATAATATCCTGCAACGATGCCGGTCCCCTCTTCGTTGATATCTACAGCATAGATACCCGAGCCTGCTGTCCCGCTGATAATAGTTGATACTAGACTATCACCTGAAACATAGGCTGCATAGCTTTCTGTGAGTGATACTTGTCCTCCAATGAGACCGAGGCCGGAAGAGTTTAGCGCTGTAGAAAATATCTGGTTTGTAGATTGAGAAAGGGGAGTGACTGTACCATCGGGAAGGACATGGGCTGCAAATCCTGCCGAAGGAAAGTATTGGCCGCCGCCAATGAGAGCTAATCCTGAGTCATTGATCGATACAGGACTTATATATCCTGATGGAAAGCCCAAAGGGAGAGATGTGCCAACTATTCCATCGGAGTCTACAAAAGCTGCGTAAGGGGCACTAGTATCGGGGAAGAAGCCTCCGATGATACTGAGTCCTGCATTGTTTATTCTTACACCCTTAACCTCTAAAGAGCCTGTAGGGAAGTTGGAAACGGGAGCAACACCTCCATTGATGTCTTCAATTAAGTCTGCATATGCAGGGTCGTGTGTCGTCTGTCCCATAATTCCAAAAGGCTGGCTAGCCTCTACTATACTCAAGAAAACAAGTGTTGCAAGAAGAGCGTAGACTCGAGGAATCACAAGCCACCCATGTATTTCATTGCTGTTGTACAAAAGTGGAGTTTTTTTTAATAGAAGAATCGAGCGAATGCCACATTTTGTGTGGCATTCGGTTGTTTACTGGGGATTAATAATCAGCGCCCGGCATAGAAGCGGAAGGAGTTTTTTCCTTAGCTTCTTCGGAAATGATTGCCTCTGTTGTAAGGAGAAGAGAAGCAACGGAGCTTGCAAGCTCGATGCACAATCTTGTCACCTTCTTAGGATCGACAATCCCCATCTCTAGCATGTTGCCAAAGCGGTCATTTAAGGCATCCCACCCTTCGTTTGTCTTCATAGAAGATACGGTTTGGATGATAAGAGACCCTTCACAGCCTGCATTGTCTGCAATCTGGCGAAGGGGCCATAAAAGCGCTTTCATGATGATTTCAACGCCTACTTTCTCATCTCCGGATAAAGACGCTGCAAGCTTTTCTAGCGCCGGCAGACAGCGGATGTAAGCCACACCGCCTCCTGGGACAATCCCTTCTTCTACAGCCGCCTTTGTGGCGTGAACTGCGTCATCGATGCGATCTTTGACCTCTTTCATAGCCACTTCTGTAGGGCCTGCAGCGCCGATTACTGCAACGCCACCTGCAAGTTTTGCAAGGCGCTCTTGCAGCTTTTCTTTGTCATAATCGGATGTGGCATCCCCAATTTGTTTGCGGAGAAGGGCAATCCGACTTGCAATTTTTTCCTTATCACCATAGCCTTCCACAAGAGTGGTTTCTTCTTTGCCAATCACTGCCTTTTTTACTTTGCCAAGATTTTCTAGCGTGACGTTTTCTAGCTTCATGCCGAGCTCTTCAGCAATCAGCTCTCCGCCTACAAGAATCGCGATATCTTCTAACATGGCTTTGCGTCTGTCTCCAAATCCGGGAGCCTTGACAGCACATACTTTAAAGCCGGCTCGGAGTTTATTGACAACAAGTGTAGCCAGAGCCTCGCCTTCGACATCTTCTGCAATGATCAGAAGAGGACGACCGCTTTCTGCCACGGCTTGCAAAACAGGGATCATCTCTTTTACAGAAGAGATTTTTTTGTCGTAAATTAGGACAAATGGATCTTCGAAAACACACTCTTGAGACTCTGCGTCTGTCATAAAGTAAGCAGATACATAACCTCTGTCAAAGTTCATCCCTTTCACAACATCTAAAGTGGTCTCAAACCCTTTTGCTTCTTCCACTGTGATTGTTCCATCTTTACCCACTTTTTCCATCGCTTCTGCAATGATCTGACCAATGGCTGTATCACCGTTGGCAGAAATAGTGGCCACCTGCACAATTTCATTTTGGCTCTGGATCGGTTTGCTAAGTTTTTTTAGCTCAGCATCAATTGTTTTAACCGCTTTTTCAATCCCTTTTTTGATCTCCATGGGATTTGCGCCGGCAGTCACATTCCTTAATCCTTCGCTATAGATGGCTTCTGCCAACACTGTTGCAGTCGTGGTTCCATCGCCTGCTTTATCCGCTGTTTTGCTGGCCACTTCTTTTACCATCTGGGCGCCCATGTTTTCGTGCTTGTCTTCTAGCTCGATCTCTTTTGCAACGGTCACGCCGTCCTTAGTGATATGAGGTGCTCCATACGACCTGTCAATGATAACAGTGCGCCCTTTAGGTCCGAGCGTTGTTTTGACTGCAGCCGCAAGCGCTTTGACGCCTTTCAAAATTTTTTGACGAGCTTCTTCTTTAAACTTAATATCTTTAGGTGCCATAGGTTCTCCTTAAAAAATGTTATGAAAGAACTGCAATGATGTCATCGGCGCGAACGATGATGAACTCTTCATCGTCAACTGTAACTTCTTGACCACCATATTTATCCATGAGAACTTTATCCCCTACTTGGACAGGAATAGGTATAAATTTACCATCCTCTGATCGGGTGCCTTCTCCTACCGCTATGACCAAAGCTGTTTGTTGCTTTTTCTTAGCTGTATCTGGAAGGATAATCCCTCCCTTTAAAGTTTCTTCTTGTTCAAGTCGCTGAACGAGTACGCGAGAACCAAGGGGTTTTAGATTGCATTTTCTTTTTGTTTGTTGTGTCATAAACTTGACCTCCTGAAAGTTTGACCCTGATTGTAAAAAGGGTCTGATTTTTGTGCAAGCTCAAAATTAGCAGACAAAGATTTTGACTGCTAAATATCCAGTCTTGTATCTTTTATTTTCAAACAGTAAAAGGGGGTATTTATGGCAGTGCAGGCAGAAGTAGCTCATGCGCAAACGCCTAATAGAGAGCAGGTTGCGGAAGAGAACAAGTGGGCGGTTACCTCTCTTTATCCCTCTTGGGAAGCTTGGGAGGCTGATTTTAGCAAGTGGGGGCGGGAAGGCGCTGAGATGCGTTGGCCGGAGCTTTTGGCTTTTAAAGAGGGGTGGAAAGGGTCTGCAGAGCAGCTAGCGTCACTTATCAAAACTTATGTAGATATCGATCGCAATCTATCCAAGCTCTATACCTATGCTCACCTGCGCCATGATGAAGATGTGGCAGAAGAAGTTTCAAAAAAAGCCTACGTTAGAGCGATTTCTAGTAGCCATGCTCTTGCTCAAGAGGCATCTTGGATCGAGCCGATGCTACTGTCTATGGATGAGGGACATCTTCGTGAGGTGCTTTCCTCTCCAACGCTTAAGGATTATAAGTTTCATCTTGAGAAAATCGTGCGCCTAAAACCGCACACCTTGTCAGCTGAGCAAGAGGAGCTGCTGGCTCTTTCCGGGAAGGCGCTAGACGCAAGCTCTCAGGCATTTTCTGCTTTCAATAACGCCGATCTAAAATTTTCCCCTGCAATAGATGCCCAAGGCAAAGAGAGGGAACTAACACATGGTAAATACCTTGTCTATTTACGAGATCAGGATCGCGCTCTTCGAGAAAGTGCTTTTAAGAATTTGCATAAAGCCTTTTTTGCTTATGAAAATACGCTTGCTGAAATGCTGAGCGGTCAGGTGCAAAGACACCTTTTTGAAGCCAAAGCCAGGAAGTATAGCTCCTGCTTAGAAGCCGCGCTTTTCCCACATCAGATCGACACCACTGTGTACCGCTCGCTTATTCAAGCCGTCAGAAAGCATTTGCCAGCTCTACATCGCTATATGCACTTGCGCCGGCAGATCATGAACGTGGACAAGTTACATCTCTATGACTTGCATGTGCCGCTTGTCAAGCAAATGGACATGAAAATGGACTATGATAGTGCAGCTGATGCCATCATCAGTGCAGTTTCTCCTTTGGGCGCAGAATACCAGCGCCATTTGTCTAAAGGGTTAAAGGAGCAACGCTGGGTGGATCGCTATGAAAATCAGAGAAAGCGGTCGGGTGCTTATTCAAGCGGTTGCTACGACAGTCTTCCCTATATATTAATGAACTATCATGGCCAGTTTCACGATGCGATGACGCTGGCTCATGAAGCCGGGCACAGTATGCACAGTTTTTTAAGTCGTTCTAATCAGCCCTATCAGTATGCCAATTATTCCATCTTTGTTGCAGAGGTGGCCTCTACATTCCATGAAGAGCTCCTTCTTCATCATTTCTTACGCAAAGCAAAGACGCCTCAAGAAAAGGCATTCTTGATTAACCAGAAGCTCGATGACATGAGGGCGACCCTTTTGCGTCAGACGTGCTTTGCGGAATTTGAGCTCAAAATCCATGAATTAGCTGAGCAGGGAGTGCCTTTGACGCCCACTTTGCTAAAATCTGAATACCGCAAGCTCAGTCAAGAGTATTATGGACCTGATGTCTATATCGATGAAGAAAGCGACATTGAATGGGCTAGGATCCCCCATTTCTACTATAACTTTTATGTTTATCAGTACGCCACAGGTATAAGCGCGGCACAGGCTCTTGTGGAAAGAGTGACCCATGGAGGGGAGAAGGAGCGCAAAGATTACCTATCATTTTTATCGGCCGGCTCTTCTGTATATCCTATCGATGCTCTAAAGATGGCAGGAGTGGATATGCGAAACCCGGAAGTCGTTGAGTCTGCAATGCGCCATTTTGATAAGCTCGTAGGGGAGTTAGAAGAGCTATGTCGCAGGTGATTTATTACTTAGCCATTATTACTCCACAGCCCACACGAGATCCTGAATTTCCTGTGGGTTGGGAAGTGCAGTCATCCGGCTCAGAGTGAATGATCACCGATTTACCGATGATATTATTTTGTCCTTTAAAGGCTAGTTCATCGTTAAAGGTGTCCAAATGCGCATTGCCCTGGTCATCAGCGACAAGGTTACCTAAATCACCTACGTGACGCTCGGGATTATTCGGGCATCCATGCTTTTTGTTCGTTGGATTGAAGTGCCCTCCGGCTGATGAACCATCCTTGCCTTCGCAATCGCCAAATTCATGGATATGAAATCCGTGTTCTCCAGGAGTTAGACCATGAACATCTGCAACAATGTGCATGCCCTTCTTTTCTAAGGTAAAAGTGACTTTTCCTTGCACTGCATTCCCTGAAGTGGGAAGAATGACAGCAGTAGCCTTTTCGATTTTTTTTTCAGCAAAGGCAGGAAGGGCTGTAAGAGTGAGTATGGGTAGCAAATAGAGTTTGATTTTCATAAGATAGAGCTCTTAATTGGGGTTGTAAAATACAAGCGACTTGATTTCTTGGAACAGTTTTTTATCTAGGAGACGTATTGCACCTATTAGAGTTGCGGAAAACAAGGTGCTCTGTGCAATGAAATAGATACATTGACTAGAAAAGGTCGGACTATTTGAAATATTGTCTCGGTATAACAAGTGAAAAGCAGTGGCTAGGCCAAGGGCTGATGTAGCAATGAGAAAAACTTTCCTTATGTCTATAGGTAGTGAAGGAAGCGGCAGAGATCTTTTCAAGATCCACATGTTGATTAGAGCGGCTCCTGATGTGCTTAGAGCAATACTTAAGGCCCCCAATTGGAAAACAAAGACAAAAAGGGTGTTGAAGATAAGATTGGCTCCCACAGAGATCAAAGAGGCCCATGTCGGTGTTTTATAGTCATCGAATGCATAAAAGATAGCAGCATAGTAAATGGCAAGGATCGTTGGGAGAAGTCCGATTCCATAAGCCATAAGGCAGGAGGTTGTTTTTAGAACAGCATCTTGAGAGAAATTTCCGTGACCAAATAGCAAGTCTACAGAAGCAAATCCAAGTGCAAAAAGAGCAAAGGTGGCAAGCGTTACAAATAGCAAAATTCTGTGTTTACCAAACTGAAATAAAGTCTGGGCTTCTTCGATGGATAGGCTTTTGATGTATTTTGAAAGAGAGGGGGTAATGGAATAGATGCAAGCAAATCCGATCAAGGCAACAGGAAGCTGTTGCAATCGGATAGCATACCACAAGTAAATAGGCCCCTTAGCATCAGCAAATCTAGCAAAGATCATATCCAAAAAACTATTGATTTGTACTGCAGTGACTCCTATGAGTCCAAAGAGTGTTGCTTTGCCGATAGTTTTTATTTCCACAGATAGAGAAAGAAGCGATCCTTTAAAACTATGATACCCCTCTTTTAAGGTGGGCCATATTTTAGGAAAAGTAATAGCCCACTGTGCTATGAATCCGGCCGTTGTAAATAGACATAAATAAGGCATGGCCTCTTTGGGGCCATACGAGCGTAGCCAAAAAATCCCGACAAGCCATGTCATGTTGCACACAAGAGGGGCAATACTAGATAGAAAAAAGGAGTGATGGCATTGGAGTAATGAGGTGTTAAGGCCATAGAGGCAAATGAATAGAAGGCTGGGAAAAAGGTAGGAAAAAAGAGAGGCAACTTCATTTTCAAAATAGGCGGTTGCCATACAGACAATCAGTGTCAGGGCAAAGAGGAAAAAAAAGAGCAGTGAAGTGAGCTGAAAAAAGAAGGACGAAGCGCTCTTTTGATCTTTTAGAACAAGTCCTTGATATTGGGGAATCAAAATGGATTGCAAGGCCCCTTCTCCTAAAATTCTGCGGAAGAAATGGGAGAAGCGAAAGGCGATCATGAAGGCCGCGACAGAGGGGTGATCTCCAAAGACAACAGCCATCCCTACATCACGCATCATGCCGCTAATTCTGCTCAAAAATGTGCCGGAAAAAAAGTGGCGCGCATACTTGGTAAATTGAGACAGCTCTAGCTCTTTCATTTTAGTATCACTTGTCCATCAAAAAAACCGACTAGCACCTTACTTGCCAAATGGAAGAAAAAACCGGTGTCTACAACGCCTGGAATATGGATGAGCCGCTCGTGCTCTTCTTCCGGGTGATCAAGAAAATCGGCAAGGTGCACATCAAAGATGTAATTGCCGTTATCTGTGATATAGGGCATTTTCCCATCTTGCATCCGGATTGTCCCGTGAAATCCCTTCTTTTCCATCTGTTTAATCGTTGCCTGTATCCCAAAAGGAATCACCTCTACAGGAAGAGGGCATTTTCCTAGTTGCGATGACAGCTTGCTCTCATCGACAATCACAATCATCTCGCGGCTCATGGTGGCTACAATTTTTTCTCGAACAAGGGCCCCGCCCCCTCCCTTAATCATCCTTTTTTGAGCATCGATTGTATCGGCTCCATCGATCACAAGGTCTAACGAGGTTACAGTCTGAGGGTCTAGCATCGGAATGCCCCCCTTTTTTGCCTGCTCATAGGAGCGCTTGGAGCTGGCAATCGCTTGGATCTTAAGCCCTTCTTTGCATTTTTTAATCAGCGCTTCAATGAAGTGGAAGGCGGTCGACCCTGTTCCAAGGCCCACAAGCATCCCCTCTTTGACATAAGAGACGGCTTTTTCTCCCACTTTTTGTTTGACAGCTTCTACATGCATAATATTTTCATTTTGCCTGTTTATCTATCAGATTGCTACAATTATCTGTTTCAAGAGAGGTGTCATGGAATCGGTCATTGATTGTCTAAAGGAGCGGGGACTAATAGAGGCAATAACAAATAAAGAATTAGAGCAGCATTTAATGCAGCCTCGTCGTCTTTATTGTGGATTTGATCCTTCTGCTGACAGTCTTCATGTGGGAAATCTGATCCCAATTGTTATCTTGCGCTGGTTCCAGAAGTTTGGGCATACACCTGTTGTCATATTAGGTGGAGCCACAGGGCGGATCGGCGACCCTTCCGGAAAAAGCACGGAACGACCTCTGTTAGAAGACTCTGTAATTGAATATAACGTCACCCGGATTCGGCGTCACTTTGAAACTGTCCTCGATTTTTTTCATTCAAAAGCACGCCCCTTAGTTCTTAACAATAATGATTGGTTTTCTAAATTTGAGCTAATCGATTTTTTAAGAGATATCGGAAAGCATTTTCGATTGGGTATTATGCTCTCTAAAGAGAGTGTCAAGAGCCGTCTGAATTCAGAAGAGGGGATTAGCTTTACCGAGTTTACCTACCAAATTTTACAAGCCTATGATTTTTACCACCTGCATAAAGAGCATGGGGTGACTCTCCAAATCGGGGGAAGTGATCAGTGGGGTAATATCACAGAGGGCGTAGACCTTGTGCGTAAGCTCTCCTCTGCCCAAGTCTTTGGTTTGACGATGCCGCTGCTTACGCGCTCTGACGGCAAGAAGTTCGGCAAGTCTGAGCAGGGGGCTGTATGGCTCTCTTCCGACCGCTGTTCTGTGTACGATTTTTACCAATACTTTATCCGAGTCCCTGATGCTGATGTGATTAAGATGCTCAAAATGCTCACCTTTGTAGATCTCAAAGAGATTCGTGACATTGAAGCAACGATGCATAACACCCCTAATTTGGCTCAGAAGAGACTTGCGGAAGAGATGACGCGTCTTATCCATGGAGAGGAAGGATTGCAACAAGCGATTCAAACTACACAAAATGCATCTCCTGGCGCCCAAACCGAACTTACAAGAGAAAATCTTGAATCCCTCTCCAAAGAGCTTCCCAGCTGTACTCTTCCCAAACAAGATGTAGAAGGGCAAAAGTTTGTCGATGTGGCCGTAAAATCCTCTTTTTTGCCGAGCAAATCTGAGGCAATGCGTCTAATCCAAAACGGAGGTGCTTATCTCAATAATGAGCGCATAGAAGATCCTAATTTCCGCATTACAGCGACCCATTTGATCGGTGGGGAATTTCTTCTTTTAGCGTCCGGGAAAAAGAAAAAGATGGTCATCCGGATTACCTCATGATTTATCAAATACTTGGGTTATTACTTGTTTGCTCTCTTTATGCAGATTCTTGGCATGGGGGTGATTATGCAGCAAACTCTTCGATACAGCTCTCTCACGCCGAAAAGCTCCTTAAATCCCTTGTATTGAAAGGGGATGAGAGTATTCTTGATCTTGGCTGTGGAGATGGAAAAATTACAGCACAGCTTGCAAAGATGGTGCCGTTGGGACATGTGATAGGGATAGATCCCTCCGATTCTATGCTCAATCAAGCCTCCCAAATAAAGGGTTTTTCTAACCTGCATTTTCAGAAAGGGCGAGCGGAAGATTTTTCTTTTGATGCGCTTTTTGACCACATCATATCCATTCACGTAATGCATTGGATTCCGGATCAAAAAACAGCTCTGTCTAACATCCGAAATGCTCTTAAGCCGGATGGACACCTCCATTTGATTTTTGCTCCATCAAAGGAAGGATTGCCTTTTCATTGCGCTCTGCAAAAAACACTTTCCGATTGGAGGGAGCACTTCAAAGCATTCGTAAGTCCACAGCAGGTTTTTGATATCGAAACCTACCGTCAATTGATGGTTCAAGCGGGCTTTCATATTGAAGGCTTGCATTATCTCTACCATGAATCCATTCATGAAAGCCCGGAGAAATTAAAGAACTGGATCAAGCAATGGCAGCCTCACATGAAGTTCTTGCAAGCCTCCGATCAGCCCCAGTTTTTAGATGAACTCATGGGGAACTATTTAATCGAAATCGGACAAGACCCCACATTCACAGGCCCCATCTCCTGGGGAGAGTACGTTGTCATCGTAGAAGCGAAGAGATAAATGGTCCGCAGAGAACACCGAGATGTGTAAAAGAGGTCTATAGGACTTTTTTGCTCATTCCTTTTCTTCTCCTATATTCACAGGAGATGGATCTATATTCTCGAAATAGACCTTCTTTTTTAAGAAATCAATGAAGACAATTGTGTTTTCCAAAAACTCCATGCCAATAATCCCCTGGATATTTTCTGGTAGCTGCGTTTCAAAAAACGAGATTTCCCCTAGCGACTTGCCTTCTACAGTAAAGGAGTCATAAGACTTCATCTTGGATGGATTGAATGAGAGAAAAGGAGGGGGTTGAGAAGGGTCTGAAACGAAAGCAAAAAGAGCCTCCTCGTTCGAATGCAAGATGTTTGTTGTACATCCTGTATCGATAATATAACGGCGGGTGTTACTCTCTAAAGTTCCTTGAAATTCCGGAAATCCTTTGTTTAGGATAAGGTCGGTTTCTACAAAGGCGTTACAAAAGTACCCCTTCTCTTGTGCTGTTTCTAAGCTGTCGCAGAAGGCAATCATAGAAGTTGAAAAATCGAGCAATAGAATTCGTGATATTGAACAGCTTCCAACCTATTCTACAAGGATAAGAATTTTTCTCAGTGGTGCTTTCTTTAAGAATCAGATCCTTTTCAAACTCTAGATTTTGTTCTGAGACTGTGATATCTCGGAAGGTCACAGGGCCAATTTGTATGGCAGGTAATAAGTAAGAGGGACTTATATACTGTTTGCCTCGGATACCAAAAGAGGTCGATGTTCCCTTTGGCGTCTTGTTTGGTAGCGCATTTAATATGTCTTGCGGCAAATCTAATGTCCCATGACATCCTAGATCTAACTCTGCGGGATAAGAAGAGCCCTCAATAGTAAATTCGACAATAGGAATATGGCAGGAAGAGAAGGTTACAGGCATGGGAAACCAATAAGAGGACAGTGCAGCGGTTAGGTGATAGGAGACAGAGGGCATCGGCTTTTTTTCAAAGAGCCTTGTTACCCAAAATACCGATACCAAAAATACTAATACAGACAATCCAAGAAAAAAGCGTTTCATTAGTCTCTTTTATGGTCATCGATTGTGTCTTTTTCCCCATGGATATCATAGTTGTAACGACCGCTTTCTTGTCTTTCTATCGAGCCTTTGACATACTCCCCATCTTTTTTTCGGATTTCCACTTCTGCATAGGGTTTGATTTCAAATTCGCCATTCCCAAAAGAGCCTCTGAATCCGCCTTTAGCATTATATTGGGTATCATCATCACGAGATGATCTAATCAAAGAAATAGGGGCTCTTGAGAGCTTGCCAAATAATGCAGGGCGGTTGTGTTGACGGGGATAGAATAGAGTAGGGGAAGAGTTCCTTGTTCTGATGCAAATAACTGCTTCTTCAGAAAATGTTGAGGGTGGCAAAACCGCTAACTCTACGGCATTTTGTGCTAAAGATAGAGAAAATGCCTCAACACTCTCCTCCCACAAGGCATTTACTTGAGAATCCATGTCGACTTTATTGCCAAGTTCGGCAATTTCTTCTTGACTTGCCTGTAGCTTAGGGATCAGTGTAGACACCGCTTCTTCTTGGAGGCAGTCCAAGGCATAAAGCAGAGAAAGATCGTATTCAACCGAGGTTAAACGTTCTTCAATAGCTTTAGGATCAAGAGATGAAAAAGCTTCGCATAAAGACCGAGAGTCTTCTTCAATGTGTTTTGCTAGATCCTCAACTTCGAATATTTCCAGTTGCAACGTATTAGCTAGGATTGCGCCATTTGCGCATATTAGACCCATTTGTAAGATATCCATAAAACGCATACGAACCTATATAGGTTATTGACTGTCTTCAAGAGCCACTAAGCTGGGTGGTCTCTTTTCAGAAAAATAATAGTCAGAATGTAAACGACTTGTTTGATGGAAGCAACCGAATTTTATTTGTTGCGTTTGGTATAAGGTAGTCCGGCCCCATTTGCCCTGATTTTAATGGGGGTACCATTTTTTCATCCTTTTTCGATTTCTCTTATAAAATATCAATAGGGTGAACATAGTCATGTGCAGATTTGCTATTGATAACACCGGGACTTGCCTCTTTGTGGTGAAACTTATCTTCTTGGGTTTTATCCAAGAGTTTTGATGAGATTCTCTAGTTTGACGATGTCATGGGAAAAGTTGCGGATTCCTTCAGAGAGCTTTTCGGTGGCCATCGCGTTGTCATTGAGCATGAGACGGAAGGTCTTTTCATCCAATGAGATCTTTTCGATCTGCATCTTCTTTGCAGCCGCTGCATCGAGCTTTTTGGGAACTGCACCGTCTGCTCGGGAGAGCTCTTCCAGGAGCTTGGGGGCAATGGTTAGAAGATCGCAGCCGGCAAGCTCTAAAACTTCATCTGTATTGCGGAAGCTGGCTCCCATGATTTGCGTCTTGATATCCCAATGCTTGTAGTAGTTGAAGATCTGGGAGACTGAGATGACACCGGGGTCTTCTGCTGGAGGATAGCCGGTTTTATTTTCGCTCTTTTTATACCAATCGAGGATTCTGCCTACAAAAGGGGAAATCAAAGTGGCCTTCACATCTGCACATGCAATAGCCTGGGGCAGACTAAAGAGCAGCGTCATATTGCAATGGATGCCCTCTTTTTCCAGAGTCTTCGCCGCTTGGATTCCTTCCCAAGTAGAGGCCAATTTAATGAGAATGCGCTCTTTTTTAATCCCCGCTTCTTCGTATAGTGAGATGATCTCTCTTGCTTTTTTGATACTTCCTTCAATGTCAAAGGAAAGGCGTGCATCAACCTCTGTAGAGACTCTGCCGGGTACAATTTTTAAGATGGCCAATCCAAAAGAGACAAAGAGTTTTGTAATGATCAGCTCGAGGGTGTCTTTGGGGGTTTTGCCTTGGCTTTTTCCCCATTGAATGGCTTCTTGGATTAAGAACTGATATTCAGGCTTCGAAGCAGCTGCCAGGATAAGAGAGGGGTTTGTTGTCGCATCAGTAGGTAGGTAAGTTTTGATCTCTTCAAACTCTCCTGTATCAGCAACAATTGTGGTTAGTTTTTTGAGCTCTTGTAATTTACTCATGCAACCTCTTTTGCTTCGGTATACTTGTATCCTGATTGTTTTTCACTAGTTTTTTGCATGGCCATCATTTGTGGACACAAGGATCATAGCTACAACGGCTACAGCTACAGCGCATGCAGCGATGGCAATATTTTTCAGCTGCCGTCTTTTAGCTGACATCTTGTGTTGATTAGATCCGGGTCCTACTTCTTTTTCTCTTTCTTGCTCTGTCTGTTCCTCTCCTGTAGTTGCGAAGGTTTCTTCCACAGGTTCTTGCTGATCTAGGGAAGATCCTGCCTCTACTGGAGCCGGCATTGTTTCACTGCTTTCTTCTACAGGAGGCGGATTTGGAGCGTCTGCTTTTAAAAGAGGGGAGAGGGTAAAAGAGAGGGCGGTTAGTACAACGATAAATCTGTTATTCATGAGATTAGCCTTCGTTAAGGGCGTCCATTGTATGGCTGCAATTAGATTTTGTCAATTGCAGGGGTGTCGAGGTTTTGACCGACCACTTTTGCGGAAGGCAGGGAAAGAGTGGCTACAATGACAGCCAGAAAAGCGACAAATAGAGCGCTTTCTGCAGGTCCTCCAAATACAAGGAATAGAAAGATACTTAAAAATGAGGAGGTCCCTCGTCCCATGCGAGAGCCGATCCCATCAATGATGAGTTTGCCCCTCATTTGCCCCTCTTGACTCAAAGGGATAAAGGCAAGCTCTTTGAGAGTGTCAAAGAGGGTGTATTTAGAGGCTCTTCCTATACAGAAATGCAAACTTCCCAAGATGATCGCAAAAAGTAGGGGAGAGGCAACCGGTAGTATCGAGGCCTTCCCTGCATAGATCGCAAGGAAAAAGGCCAAGTTGATTACAACCATAATGGCAGGTGTAATAAGGGCGGCTGTGCTATATCTGCAGTTCTGAAGGATAAACGGGGTTAAAAAGAGCGCTGAAAAGGCGGTCAGTATGCCCATCCAGAAAGAAAGCGATCCCATGTATTGGCAGTATTCGGAAGGGGAGGGATATTGGGTTTTGAGTAGCTCCAAGAAGATGAGCTCCCCCAATGCATAGCAAACATACTCTGCAATAACAAGGAAGAAAAGGGCCCTTAAATACTTCGACTCGATCAAATATCTAAGACTTGAAGAAAGAGAGAGCAGCCTTTTCGAAAAAGGCTCAGTTTCTTGCACAGAGACAGGCTTTATATTAGAAATATGCAGCCGCTTAAAAAGGAAGTGAAAAGCCACAAGCGCTATCCCACCGCAAAGGACTAAAAAGAAGGTGAGCATATAGAGTGAATGCTGCCACCTTAAATCTGACAGATGCAGTACATTCCAACTAAAGACAGAGGTGCAAAAAATGGTAATCGGTCCCGCTAAAATAGGGCCAATACTGCTTCCTAAAAGCAGTGGAGGATAAAACCGTTTAGCTTGTCCTAAGGAGAGATGTTGATTTAAAAACCCCCAAAAGACAACGGAGAGAAGAGCTACTTTCCAAAGTTCAGACATAATGTAAAAGACCATGTCTGGCCAGTGGGTAAAGATCACGCGGAAGCGATCAAGACCAAATAATAAGCCTAACTTGTTTTCTAAAAGAAGTTGGATCCCTTCTCGATGAGGATAGATTGCAAAGGCAAAGAGAAGAAAAAAAGAGAGGAAAAAAAGCATAGTCGATGAAAAGATGAATCGGAATGAAAAGACCCGCATCAAACGAGACAAGATCCAGGTAAGGAGAATCGAGACGGGAAAGGTGCCAAAAAGTTCAAAATAGGGGATAAAGGCAGCGCTGCCTCCTGTATCTCCAACGACCAGGGCATTCCGCATGCTTCGTAAAATACTAAAGTTAATATTAATAAGGGAGACAATCCCAAACATCAGGGCAAAGACCCACCACTCTTGCCTTTGCACGGGAAAGCAGAGTTTTTTGAAAAAATCTTTCAATAGATCCCCCTATGGAGCGGCTATTCTAGATGAGTGGAGTTGAATTTTTCAATCCTTAAAGTGTATCCTTTTGTCTCATGGAAGAAAGAGTCATTTTAGTAGATACGGAAGATCGCCCTCTGGGGACTAAAGAAAAACTTACAGCCCATGTGGATGGCGATCTGCACCGCGCCTTTTCTATTTTTTTATTTAATTCTAAAGGACATTTCTTACTTCAAAAGCGCGCTCTTGCAAAGTACCACTCCCCAGGTAAATGGACTAATACCTGCTGCAGCCATCCCAGACTACATGAATCTCTCGAAGAGGCCGCTTTGCGGCGCCTTAAAGAGGAGATGGGGATTGCCTGCGAGTTAAATAAAGTTTTTTCGTTTATCTACAAAGAAGATGTAGGAGGGGGATTGATCGAACACGAATTTGATCATGTCTTTTTTGGGTTGTGGGACAAAGACCCCATCCCTAATCCAGATGAGGTATGTGATTTTCGCTTTGTAGACTTTGAGACCCTTCAACAAGAGATTGCAGCTGACTCCTCTCAGTATACCGTCTGGTTCCTCAAGATTTTCGAGCGCGTTTTAGAGTATTTACCTTCTTTACCTTTAGGGGTGAGAGCTTGATTCCCTTCACAGTGGCCGATTTGATCGGTATCTCTGCAAAGTTCACGGTAAGAGGCTTACTGCCCCTTTTTGTAAATTCAATTTCAAGAGGCTCTTCCGCATCAGAAATAAAAAGAAGCTCTCCTTCTTCTCCGATGTAGCGGTAGAGCTTGTCGAGGATGAATTTATCGACGATAAATCGTTTGGCCCAAGGCTGGGCGCTCTCTTTATGCTTATAGAGGACATTGATCACGCTCTTTTTGTCTGCAATGCCTGAAAAGACAAGGTTTTCAACGTATAATTTCTCCGGAATGTTTACAACCTTGTAGGAGCCATCTCTATGCATAAGGACAAGTTTATCAAAGTTTGTTCCATGTAGGTGGACAGAGCCTGATACCTTGGTACCGATGAAACCTGTGTCCGGATCAAAGCTAATCTTGACCTCTTTTGTTTCGATAGCCCGTCTGTCGATTTCTTCGATGCTTTTGATCTTTGTTTTCCTCGGGAAGTCCTGGCCAAATTTGGCAAGAAGGGATTTCAGATAGGCGATCGTATACCGCTTGACGTTTTTGAGGTCTTTTTCTACTTGAGCAAGAGTTTCTTCTATAAGGGCAATTTCCTCTTTATTTCGATTGATGTCGAATTGAGAGATTCTACGGATCGGAATCTGGAGTAGCTTATCTCTATCTTCTTGTGTGGGCTCTCTTATGAGCTTTTTTGTGTAGGGTTGAAAGCTCTCTTGTAGGGTGGTATGGATCTCTTCTAGCGTTTTGACAGTTTCGATCTTTTTATAGAGCCGATTCTCAATAAAAATACGCTCAAGGGTCTTGTAGAAGATTTTTTCTAAAAGTCGTTTCTTTTCGATTTCTAGTTCTTGTGTCAAAAAGTAAACCAGTTTCTCTGTCTGGTAGATGAGAATTTCATGAACATCGGTTTCCCAAGGCAGGTGGTCCTTAATGACAATGACTTGCGAGTTAAGAGATACTTCACACTCTGTAAATCCATAGAGGGCATCGAGCATCTCTTCTGCGTACTGTCCACGCGACAACTTAATCTCAATTTCTACATCTTTTGAAGTGTAGTCATTGATGGCCTCAATTTTAATTTTCCCTTTTTTTGCAGCTTCATCAATTGAGCGAATTAGGCTTTCAGTGGTTGTCCCGTAGCAAATTTCTCGGATGACAAGTGTTTTGGAATCTTTGATCTCAATTTTAGCCCGTAGCTTGATCTTTCCTTTCCCCTTATCGTACTGGCTTCTATCCATGATGCCGCCAGTAGGGAAGTCAGGAAAAATCTTAAAGGGTTTACCTTCAAGATGCGCAATTTGCGCTTCCAGAAGCTCATTAAAATTGTGGGGAAGAATTGCAGTGGCCATGCCGACTGCAATCCCATCCGCTCCTTGCATAAGGAGGAGAGGGATTTTTGCAGGGAGAGTGACAGGCTCCATATTGCGCCCATCGTAGGAGGCAATTTTTTCTGTGATGTCGGGGTTAAATAGGGTGTGTCTTGCAAGGGGGGACAGTCTTGTTTCAATGTATCTGCCAGCTGCTGCCGGATCTCCTGTGTGGATGTTGCCAAAATTTCCTTGCTGGTCAAGTAAGTACCCTTTATTCGCAAGTGCGACAAGTGCCTCATAAATAGCTGCATCTCCGTGAGGATGCAGTTGCATGGTTTGCCCTACAATATTGGCCACCTTATGCAACTTTTCATCATTTTGCCTGTAAAGGGTCTCTAGGATGCGTCTTTGTACCGGTTTTAACCCATCGATGACGTGGGGGATTGCGCGATCGAGAATCACGTAAGAGGCGTACTGGATGAAGTGATCCTTCATCTGGTCTTTGAGATCATCCATATTCGTTCACAAGGTTTTGCATAATGAACTGTTTTCTTTCGGGCGTGTTCTTCCCCATGTAGAATTCTAAGGTTGGTCTGATGTCAGAAAGATTCCGGATGCGCACCGGGACAAGACGCATCTCTTTACTGATAAACTGCTTGAATTCATCCGGGGAGATTTCGCCCAGCCCTTTAAAGCGGGTAATCTCTACCCCTTTTTTTAGCTCTTTTGCTGCAGCTTCTTTTTCTTCTTCGGAGTAGCAGTAAAGGGTCTTTTCTTTATTTCTGACTTTGAAGAGGGGTGTTTGTAAGATATGTAGGTGGCCATTTAAGACAAGACCTTCAAAATAGGTCAAAAAGAAGGTAATAAGTAGATTTCTGATATGCATCCCATCGACATCGGCATCTGTTGCCAAAATCACTTTAGAATAACGCAAGTTAGACACATCGTCTTCGATGTTTAGCGCTGACATGAGGTTAAACATCTCTTCATTTTTATACAAAAGCTCTAGCTTCATCCCATGGACATTAAGCGGCTTGCCTCGAAGGGAAAAAACTGCTTGGGTTAGAGGGTCTCGAGTCATGACAATAGATGCCGATGCAGAATCTCCTTCGGTCAGAAAGATCATTGACTTTTGACCTTCTTTTGACTCATCGCCCAAGTGATATTTTGAGTCGCGAAGCTTCGGGATTTTAAAGGAGATCTTTCTCTGCTTTTCTTTGGCTTCTTTTTTTACAGCGGCCAGCTCTTTTCTCAGTTTTTCATTAAATACAACGCGTTCTAGAATTTTTTTTGCAATCTCCGGGTTCTTGTAGAGTAGCTGCTGTATGGCCTCTTTAACTTCTTGTAGGATAGGGGAGCGTATCTCACTATTGGAGAGTTTATTTTTGGTTTGAGACTCAAATACGGGGTCTTTGACTTTTACTAAAATCGCTCCGACAATCCCTTCTCTGACATCGACTCCTTGGAAGTTCTTTTTGGCAAACTCATTAACCCCTTTTAGAATGCCCTCTTTAAAGGCAGACAGATGAGTTCCTCCATCTTGAGTATACTGCCCATTTACAAATGAAAAGTAGGTCTCTCCATAGCTAGAGGCATGCAATAAGGCAAATTCAATGCTCTTGCCTCGGTAATGCAGAGGCTCGTAGAGTTTATCTTCTTTGAGTTCTGCATTGAGAAGGTCGAGTAGGCCATTTTTGGATGCGATTTGTTCTTTGTTAAAAAAGAGAGTAAGACCTGTATTCAAGTAAGCGTAGTGCCACAGCCGCTTTGTGATATACTCTTTTTCGAACGAAAATTTCTTGAAGATTTCCTTGTCCGGAGTAAACTCAACAAACGTTCCATTTTCCTCTTTACTCTTTCCCTTTTTCTTATTCTTTAGTACGCCCTTAGAAAATTCTGCTTCGAAAAATTCCCCATCCCGGACGCTCCTGACAAGAAAATAAGAGGAGAGTGCATTAACAGCTTTTGTTCCGACTCCATTTAACCCGACAGAAAATTGAAATACATCGTCGTTGTACTTGGCCCCCGTATTGATTTTGCTCACACACTCAATCACCTTGCCAAGAGGAATTCCCCGTCCAAAGTCTCTGACCGATACGGTTCCACTTTTTTCATCCAGATCTACAATAATTTTGTGGCCATGTCCCATGATGAACTCATCGACGCCATTATCAATGACCTCTTTGATCATGACATAGATTCCATCGTCAGGATGAGATCCGTCACCTAGTCTGCCAATGTACATGCCGGAGCGCAAACGAATATGCGCAAGGGGATCTAGCGACAGGACTGTGCTCTCATCGTACTTTTTAGCCATCTCCTCTTATCCATAGCAAAATCAGACTCTCTTGTCCAGATTGATATGACAAAGAGTGTTTGACACACAATTCTTAAGATGAGTAATCTTTTCGGATCCTTGATACAGATTCTAAGGACTACCCTGATGTTTCTTGTAGGGCCTTTTCTTCCTGATTTGCGAGCGGTTGCTTATGCAGCGCATTTAATTTGTTTTGACTCTTGTAACGTTTTAGATAATCAATGTCATGAAGTGTTAAAGATAAGATGTCCACAACAGTTACAGATAGTCAAAAACGTGATGCAACCTTGGGAAACTGTTTTAAATGTTGTGCTCCAAGGAACCTCGCATGCAGCTGCTCTTCTCTCAGAAGACGTGTGCTTAGCTCTTTCTGAACTAAAGCAAGCGTATTTGCTATGGAGGGAAGATTGTAACAAGAATAATGGATCACAAACAACACAGCTAGAATTTAGAAAAAGGATTGATTTACAGGTAGCTCAGCTTGTAAGGCGCCATATAGACTCTTCAAGAGAGCCTTGTATTGGCTGTATAGAACAACCTTTAACTCTTAAGGAAGAACAAGACTTATTTGGAGTCATGCCTGTACGGATGATGTTAGTTTTTAGAAGCGCTATTGACAAATTTGCAAATACAATCACAGGTTATAATAAATCCTTTAAGCTTATAAATCGCTTAGATTTGGTAACAGCCGAGGTGGGTTGTTATACCCGTCTTGCTTTATTGCTGCGCCCTGCAGAGGAAACAGAGATCGCCCTTTGTTCAATTGAGGTTGACAAGCTTGCAGACGGATTGACAGGATTGGAGGAGTCTTGGAATAGACGGATTCAAGGGAAACATAATTCACGGTATGTAAAACAAATCATCCTCCGTGCTTTTGGAATTCAAGATCCGGGAATTTCTACAGTTGGATATACAACAAAGCATTCATATACAGCAGTTTTGGATCTTGATCTGATAACGTCTGCTGTAGCAGGAAAGCGCGTAAAAAAATTTATGGAAAGGTGCTGAAATGACCCATGCCATCCCTAAAGTCCCCACTCTAAGAGGTGGGCCCTTTTCCCAGGAACACATCCCACATCGTGTAATTCTTTTAGTGGGTGCTTCTAAGGTTGGTAAAAGAAGTATTGCCAAGGAGTTAATCCCGCGTTTGCCCGACTCTTCATATGATACATGTGCAAGTAAGGCGGATGAAATTATCCAGACACATCTTACAAATACGATGCCTGAAGCGATGAATACAGCGATGGAATTGTTTGGAGATCTTTCAAAGGTATACGATGCTTTAATCGCGGTCAGGATGCGCAAGAAAGTTTGTTGTTCTGATGAGGTCTTTCAGGCGTTAACGGCTCTGAATGCTGCTCGCAAGGAGTTTGAGCTGCCAGCAGTTGAAGAATGTACAAGAGAGGTTGTTCGCTTAGCAGAAGAAAAATTCCATAGTGGATGCTCTTGTATTTGCGGGTTAGAGAACCTCGGTGGAGTGAGTTTAGGCAGAGGGCGCTATACAAAGGTGCTCGTCTATTGTCCGGTTAGCATACTGGTGGACAGGATTTTAAAAAGCAACGAAGAGGCGATCGCAAAAGAGCGGTACAGTCTTCTAAAACGAGGAACGAGCTGTTTAAAACACTTTGGTTTGCTATTTCGTCCCGTAGTAAGAGGTGAGTCTCCTCTTTTTTCGATAACAAGGAAAGAGTTAACAGAAAATGTGCAGAAGTTATTTATAGCTTGGCAAGCACAAGTGGGTGAAAAAACAGCTCTAGATGTAATAACAGAAGACGTTTTTAAAGCTTTTTCGTTTCAGCCGTCCGGCCTTGCTAGTCTTGATTTTGTTCCAAAAGAGACATATGATCGGATTATCGACAGCAGTAAAGATAGCTCAAGTGAAGCCGCTTCGGCTATCTTAACGTAATTTCCCGGACCAGTTGAGCTTCGATCTTAGAGTGGAAAAATAGTCTCTTCTTGGAAGGGAGACGAGCTTGAAAGATTTGGGATAGCGAGAGATACGGAAAACATCGCCTGTTTGCAACTCGAGTTTAGTCAGACCATCCGCGCGGATTTCTACAGGCTCATAATCGCTCAAGTATTGAATCTGAATCTCTTGGTCGGCGGTCAGGACGATCGGGCGGTTGGAGATTGTATGAGGAGAGACAGGAGTTAGGACAAGGGCTTCGACATCGGGACTGATGATAGGCCCGCCAGCTGCCAGGGAATAGGCGGTCGAACCATTGGGGGTGGCTACAATGATACCATCTGCTTCAAATGTATTAAGATAGGTTCCATCCACGTGAATGGCAATTTCTACAAGGCTTGGGTTTTTTCCGCGGTGAATGACGATATCGTTGATTGCAAAACATTTCTCTCCACTTGACAGGTCTCCTTGAATCATCACTCGCTCATGGATCTTATAGGAGCCATTGATGAGGTCTTGGAGGCTCGGATAGATGTCTGCAATGGGGATGTCTGCCATAAATCCAAGGTGTCCAAGGTTAATACCTAGCATGGGAGCATTGAGGTAGTCGTACTGGTGGGCAAGGCGCAGCATGGTGCCATCGCCTCCCATGGAGATGATGAATTGCACTTCTTTAGGGTTTACAGAAGAAAGGGGTTTAGCATTGATAAGAGGGGCTTCTTCCTCCTCTGAAACAACTGTGATCCCTTGGTTGGATAAAAATTCTACAACGGCAATGGCCAAGGTTTTGGAGTGTTTTTTACCCGTGTTAGGAAAGAGTGCAATGATCATACAACAGGTCTTTGTTCTGAGAAGGGCTGCGTTTGCACAGTGCCGTCTCGATTTTTTACGATGATTTCTATCTTTTTCTCCGCATCCTGCAGCGTTTTAGAGCACCACTGGATGAGCTGATCTGCCTCTTCATACAGCTTTAAAGAATCCTCAAGGGATGCATTTCCAGACTGGATCGCTTCTAGAATTTGCTCAAGGCGGGAGTAGGCAGTTTCAAATTGCATGGGGTATGACCTTTTGAACTGCAACAAGGGCACAACCATCTCCTAACTTTAGGCGATACCGCTTTTCTTGTTGCAGAGTTTTAGTCGACAGAATAACCGATGGGCTGTTTTCCTCAAAGAGAATGCAGTACCCCTTTTGAAGAAGGTTGTCGGGTCGGATGCTTTGCAAATGAGAGGCAAGACGATGTAACTTTTCTTTGCGGATAAGGATTTGAGCCTCTGGTCGTAGAGCTAGGGCCTGCTTTTTTAGAGCGCTTAATTTCCAGCTTCTTTCTTTGATGGCATGAGACATTACTTGATCAAAAGAGGAGGTAAGATCGTCAATCCGTTGGTAGTGGGATTCTAGAAGTGTCAAAGGGCGAGTAAAGAGGGGATGGCGTTTTAGCTGCTCGAGCTGTTTTTTGTTCTGGGATAAAAGATTCAGGAGGGAAGCACTGAGCCGCTGCTTGGCTTGGGCTAGAAACTGCACCTGCTTGCCACGCTCCGCTGAAACAATTTCGGCTGCAGCAGATGGAGTTGGGGCCCTTAGGTCTGCTACAAAGTCGCTAATGGAAAAGTCGGTTTCATGTCCAACAGCTGAGATAGTCGGGATCTTGGATTCATAGAGGGCCGCTGCTACAACTTCTTCATTGAATGCAAAAAGATCCTCAAGACTCCCGCCTCCACGGCCCACAATTAAGACATCGGCCAGATTGTGCTCGTTAAAAAAGCGGATCCCTTCTGCCACCTCAAAAGCCGCTCCCTCTCCTTGCACTTTTACCGGATATAAAATGAGGTGATATTTTTCCAGCCGTCTGTCCAAGATGTGCAAAATATCTTGAATGACAGCTCCTGTGGGGGAGGTCACAACTCCAATCGTTTTAGGATAGAGCGGAATTTTCTTTTTTTTCTCTTTGGCAAACCATCCCAACCCCTCTAATTTTGATTTGAGAGCATGCAGCTTAAGAAGGAGCTCTCCCACTCCCGTAAACTCTACTTTTCGAGTAATTAGCTGATATACCCCTCTTGGGGCATATACGGAAATTTCTCCTTCCAAAATGAGCTGATCCCCATTTTTTAAGGGGCGCTTTAACTCCTTAGCATAGCCCCTAAATAGAACACAGGAGAGTTGAGACTGAGCATCTTTTAATGTAAAGTAGAGGTGTCCTGAGCTTTGTTCTTTGAGGTTGCTGATCTCTCCTTGTACCTTGACAAAGGCAAACCCTGCCTCAAGTTTTGTTTTGATGGAGAGGTTCAACTCTGAGACAGAAAAAATTTCCATAGCCTAGATTCTTTGTTTTCCATTACCATTGTAGTTCTTTAATAAATTGAATAGCCAGGTAATTTTTGATGAGTAGAGCCCCCCTAGTTGTTGCTAATTGGAAGATGCACAAAACAGCAGAAGAATCGGCAGCCTTTATCCGCGCTTTGAGACACGAGGTTTCCTCGTTTAAAAAACGGCTTTGGATTGCGCCCTCCTTTGTATCCATTCCGGCTTCTGTTGAAGCTGCAAGTGGCTCTTCGATTTGCATCGGCGCACAAAATATCCACTCTTCTAAAGAGGGTGCTTTTACAGGCGAAGTTTCGGCTTCCATGGTCAAAAGCGCAGGGGCCTCTTTTGTGATTTTGGGGCATTCTGAAAGACGGCGGTATGCTAAAGAAACTGACGCTGATATCAAAGAAAAATTCAAGTCTGCTATTGCTATGGGTTTGATTCCAATTCTTTGTGTGGGGGAAACCTTGAGTGAAAGAGAAGCCGGTAGAGCGCATGCCGTCATCCGGTCACAGATTGAAGGAGCCGCTCCTCATGCGACATTTCTTGTTGCCTATGAGCCGGTGTGGGCGATCGGTACAGGGAAAGTGGCCACCCCTGAACTTGCTCAGCAGATGCATTGTTTTATTAGGAGCTGCCTAGAAGATCTACTGGGAAGAGAGGCGGCTGAAGCAACGGCTCTTCTTTATGGGGGATCTGTCACAGGGGAGCATATGGTTAATCTTATGCAGCAAACAGATATTGACGGTGTCCTTGTTGGCGGTGCTTCCTTGCAATTACCGTCTTTGATTCAACTGATAGAGAGTTAACGTATGACATTTTTATTTTATGCAGCACTAGTCCTTTTCCTTTTGCTTTGTGTCCTCATTTGTTTTGTTGTTCTTATTCAGGAAAGTAAAAGTTTGGGGCTCGGAGCTTCCTTTGGCGGTGATCCGGGGGATTCTGTCTTTGGAACATCGACAGCTGAAGTATTAAAAAAATTTACCGCTTATCTTGCTGTCTTTTTTGTAATCGCTTGCGTGCTTCTTTCTTTTTGGACAAGTGGAATAAGTAGATCTTCTTCTAAGGCGATACCGACTTCGATAGAAGAGAGTGGAGAGTAGTGTGGCTAAGTTGCAAGTGCGCTATTATGGCGACCCTATTTTACGCAAGAAATGCAAACGCGTTGAAGCGATTACAGATGAAATCCGACAGCTTGTTTTAGATATGGTAGAAACAAGCGATGCAAATAATGGAATTGGAATTGCAGCCCCGCAAGTAGGCCACGATTTAGCTCTTTTCATTTTAAGGGATTATATCGAATCCCCAGATGGTAAGGTCGGGATCTCTGACTATTACCGCGTCTATATTAACCCAACCATTTGCTTTGTCAGTGAGGAGACTTGCATTGAAGAAGAAGGCTGTATATCTCTTCCTCAAATGAGAGCCCCTGTAGAGAGGCCCTATAAAATCATCATTGAAGCCACCGACATGGATGGTAACCGGTTCAAAGAAGAAATCGAGGGATATAATGCCAGGGTCCGGCTCCATGAAAACGACCACATCAACGGTGTTCTCTATATTGACAGAGTCGATAAAGAGGTGCGCAAATCTTTAGAACAGAAACTCCGAGAGCTTAAATCGCGCCACGGATAGTATAGAGACCTGTTTAGTTCCTTTATGTACTCCAAGGAGACTTGTATGAATCCTATTGCAGGGTTAGGATCGTCAATGGAACAGTCTTTACGTGAGGTGCTCAGACAAAATGAGTCGATACAGAGAGAATTAAATCGACTTCAATCACGTTTTGGAAGAGTTAATCAGCAAGTAGAAGATTGCAATCAACAGGTGAGTTCCTTAAGGGGTGATATACTTAGATCTTCAAGTTATCTAGAGCAAAGAATTGCGGAATTAGAAAATCGTATAAATCTTATGACTCAAGAAATCAGAAGATTAGCCCAAGCTAATTGGGTGTTAGAAGAAGAAGTTTCTAGACTTAGAGCACAGACCGAGGCCATCGCAAATGACTCAGGTTGTTTAACTACTATTTATCAGGTGTTTAGAGTTAATCTACGTGGGCGAGCTTCAGGCCAATAATTCCAATGATGATCAGAAAGATCGAAAGCAAGCGGATGATATGGTAGGAGTCTCCAAAAAATAGGATGCCGCAGACAACTGTGCCGGCAGCCCCAATTCCTGCCCATACAGCATAGGCTGTGCCAATCGGAATGGCTTTCATGGCTTGGGAGACAGAAAAAAAGCTCAAGACAATGAAAATGACGGTAATGATACTCGGAACAAGCTTGGTAAACCCTTGACTGAACTTAAGAGCAATTGTAAAGCAGATTTCAAAAAAACCGGCTAGCAAAAGAAAAACCCAAGCTGTTGTCATTTTTCCACCTCGTTCCACGAGTGTAGCATACGCTGCCCTTTCAAGTCACTTAAGATAGAAAGAGAGGCGGGGTTCAAGTCAAACCTTGAACCATACTCCAGAGGAATGTGTAGAAAGACCATAGCAAGAGATCTCAAAAAATGGCCATGTGAAACAATGGCGATGTTGCCTTCAAAAGATGAGATTTTACATAAAAATTGTTTTACTCTATGTATCATAGCATCCGGAGTCTCTCCGCTTGGAGCCCCTTGTTTAAAGAGGTCCCAATCCGGTTTTGTCTCATGGATCTCTTTAGACGTCTTTCCCTCATAGTCGCCATAATCCCATTCTACAATGAGAGTAGAGATGTGTGCTTTTTCAAGCAGTCCCAATTGGTCACAGGTTTGGCGAGCTCGTTTTAACGGGCTGCAAAAAACAGCGTCAAATGGATAGGCATCGATTTTGTGTTTTAAGGCAGCAGCTTGCTCTTCTCCTTTCTTTGTCAAAGAAATATCGGTTTTTCCTGTATGCTGGGAGGTAATGGTCCAGGGGGTTTCTCCATGGCGAATGAGGTAGAGTGTTTGGTTCTGCATATGGTGGATATATAAAATAGATGGATTTAAAAGTCATCCTCTCTAACCGGCAAGAGATTGCAGTAGTCTCTGCTTTAGATTTTGAAAGTGTATTCGGAGTGCGCTATCTCAATCAGATAGAGTACGGTAGTGCGCGCACTCAAAAAGTGTTAGAAAATAAGTATAGGAAGGCCCAAAGGAAAGGGTGGATCACAGCGCGTCAAAAATGGCTTGGCCATTATTACAAACAGATTCCTCCTCCTCTTCTGACGATTTCCTGGATCGATGCAGAGGTGGGTTATGGGGTTTTTGCAAGAGAAAAGATCGCAGGAAGAAGATGGATTGGGGCTTATACAGGCATCTTAAGGAAGAGGCGCTTTTTCAAGCGGTGGGAGAATTTATATTGTTTTGACTATACAATTGGAGAGAGCAGAAGCACTTCCTATGTGATCGACGCTCAAAATGCCGGCAATCACACCCGATTTATTAACCACAGCTTCGATCCCAATGTGGGTCTTGTTTCGATAGATAATGGGCAAAAGATCGATGTCATTTTATATGCACTTAAAGAGATCTTGCCGGGCGATCAACTGCTGTATGATTATGGAGAGGAATATTGGAGCAAAAGAAAGTCCCCGCTACTTCTCTCTACAAAAGAGCAAAACAAGGAGTGAGTGTAGCAAAGAGGCATCACATGAGAGGTGACTTAAGTCATTGAATACCTTGTGCTTCAAAGAGGCGATATGCTCTTTTGTTTTCTCTTCTCCTAAAAGAGAAACCGCTGTGGGTTTCTGTTTACTTGCATCTGACAAAACGGGCTTGCCGAGCTCCTCTGTGGTACTTGTATAATCTAAAAGGTCATCTTGGAGCTGATAGGCAAGGCCTGTACATTCCCCAATATGGGTCAATAGCTCTTTGTCTTTTAGAGGAGCATTTCCGATAATGGCTCCTCCTACAAGGGCTACTATAAGAAGAGAGGCCGTTTTTTTAAGATGCATCTCTTCCAGAGTGTTGTGAGAGATTTGCTGTTTTACACATAAAAGATCGATGACCTGCCCGCCAATCATACCCTCTTTGCCGGCCTGTGTACTAAATGTCCGGATAAGAGTTACGATATCGGCAGGTGGTAGAGGAGCTTTTGATAGAATTTCAAAGGCCAAGGTGAGCAAGTAGTCTCCTGTTAGCAAAGCTTGCCATTCGGAAAAGGCGCGGTGCAGTGAGGGCTTGCCACGTCTGATGTCATCGTTATCCATGCAAGGCAAGTCGTCATGGATCAGTGAATAGGTGTGGATAAGTTCTAGAGCACAGGCAGCTGATAAGCTTTTTTCTAGGGGAGCTCCATAGGAAAGAGACGTTGCCATGAGCAAAAGAGGGCGAAATCTCTTTGCAGGAGGGGAAAGAGCGTAGAGTGCCCAAGAATTCAGCTCAGAAGGAAGGGGAAAAAAAGCTAATAGCTCTTTTTCAAAAGCTTCTTTAGCTGACAAAAGAAGGGGAGGAAGCGGGGGTACCGATGCCACTATAATAAAATCCTAATTTATACATTTCTTCTTCGTCATATTGATTGCGTCCATCAAAAAAGACAGGCTGTTTCATCAGAGGCAAAATCGCTTTAAAATCAATCGATCTAAACTGTTTCCATTCTGTAATCAGCACGAGTGCATCAGCATAAGCTGCAGCTTCATATTCATTTTGGGAAAAGCTTAAATGAGGATGTGCAGGCAGAACTTTTTTTGCATTAGGAATAGCAATCGGATCATAGGCTTGTATATAGGCGCCGGCATTCAATAGTGCCTTAACGAGTGTAATAGATGGAGCTTCTCTCATGTCATCGGTATCGGGTTTAAAAGAAAGGCCGAGAAGCCCGATCCGTTTGCCCTCAAGTCCTCCTTGAGAAGCAAAAAATGCGTGTAATTTGTTAAATAACAACAGCTTTTGTTTTTCATTCACCTTTTCCACAGCATCCAAAATCAGGGAGGAAGAAAGGTGGCGTAGCGCTTTGATATCTTTGGGAAAGCATGATCCTCCATAACCGGCACCGGCATAGAGAAACTGCAGACCGATACGGGAGTCGGATCCAATCCCTTTTCTCACTTCTTTGATATTGGCTCCTAACTTCTCACAGAGTGTGGCCATTTCGTTCATGAAAGAGATGCGTAGCGCTAGCATCGCATTGGCCGCATACTTTGAAAGTTCTGCAGAGGCTGGATTCATAACCAAAATCTTGTCTCGGCTTAAGCTAAAAGGAGCATATAACTCCTTCATGAGATGGGTGGCTCTTTCAGAATTCGAGCCGATGATAATCCGATCGGGTTTAAGGCAGTCGGAAATCGCACTGCCCTCTTTTAAAAACTCAGGATTGGAAACGATATCTACATCGTATCCCTCCATCCATTTTTGCATTTCTTCTGTGGTGCCTACAGGGGAAGTAGATTTGTTGATGATTACCTTATATTCATTTAAATAGGGGCAGATCGATTCAACGGCTCTTTTAAGGTAAGAGGTGTCACAGGCTCCGCTCTCAAGACTGGGTGTAGGCAGCGCTAAAAAGCACATTGTGCCAAAAGAAACACCTTCTTGATAGTCTGTTGTAAAAAGGAGGCGACCGGCTGCTTGGTTGCGCAGTACGAGTTCTGCAAGACCCGGTTCATAAAAGGGCATGATCCCTTTTTTCAAAAGCTCGATCTTCTTTTCATCTACATCAAGACAAAGGACATGATGTCCCATTTCAGCAAAGCAAGTAGCCGTAACAAGGCCTACATATCCGGTCCCAACGATTAATATTTTCATGTTGTTTGCAAGACTCCATCTTTTAATAGGAAAACGCGGTCGCACTGTTTTGCAAATTCTATATCATGCGTGACTACAACTAAGCTCTTTTTTTCTTCACGGACGCAGTTAAGAAGTAATTGCTGAATTTCTTGGGAGTGTACAGAATCCAGATTTCCCGACGGCTCATCAGCAAGAATAAGAGAAGGAGAGTTAATGAGGGCTCTGGCAATAGCCACACGCTGCTTTTCTCCTCCTGAGAGCACTCTTACAGGAAAGTTTAGGCGGTGAGACAAACGCACCTTTTCAAGTAACAGCAAAGCTCGTTGGGTATTTAGAGGGAGTTTACCTAATTTAGTTGGCATGAGGACATTATCCAGAACTGTTTCTTCTTCCAGAAGATGAGAGTGTTGAAAGATAAAACCGATCTCTTTGTTGCGCAGTAGTGCTTTTGGCAATGGATAGCGCATTTCGATTGTCCCATTGGATGGGGTATCGAGAAACCCCAAAAGGTGTAAAAGAGTGCTTTTTCCCTCTCCAGATTTGCCCACAATAGCCAACGCTTCTTGGGGGTAGATCTCCAAATTAATCTCTTTTAATATCTCAAGATGGGGGCCCACCTTTTTGCTGACATTTTGTGCTTTTAAAAGAGGTGTCATTCGGATTTGAGTAGGTTAGAGGGTTGAAGGCGACAAGCTTTGATTGCAGGAATTAGACCTGCTGCAAGAGATAAAAGGGGAGTGACAATCAGAATAAAGAGCGTAGCAGAAGGGCTGAGGGTACTGGGAAGCGTGCTTCCGAAAAAGAGGGGATTAAACGCTTCTCTTCCTTGGATTAGGCTGAGCCAAGAGGTGATTGTGTTGATGTTTGCAAGAGTGAGGAGGGCAAATGTGGTTCCAAGAATGCAGCTTACCCCTCCAACAATAGCTCCACAATAGGCAAATACTCTTAAAATCATCCCTTTTGAAGCTCCCATGGCTTGCAAGATGCCGATCTCTTTTTTCTTGTCATTTACAAGAAGGACTCCCATAGAGACAACATTACAGCATCCCACAATCAGAATAATTAAACCGACCAACATAAAAAGAAGTCTGTCGCTTTGAAATTGCCCGAGTAAATCCTTGGCAAAATCATACGATGTAAAGGGGGTTACTTTCCAATAAGCATCGATTCCTTTTTCCTTTAATTTTTGTTCGATTTGTTTTGCAACTTCTGGAGCTTTATCTATCGCAGGAATAAAAATAAGGAAACCGTTGCTCTGTGTTTTGTCTAAAAGAGAGGAGATGTTCGAAGCATTGATTGTTTGTGTGACTGTGTGGGGTACAAGTACGCACTTATTGCCCATGGCAAACACACCCGGATCATAAAATCCGGATACAAAAACAGGTAGCCGTTGTTCTTGTAAAGCTCCTGACCCTTGCGTTGAATAAGACAGATACCCTCTGTCACCCACTTGGACTCCACCATCTGCAAAGCTTTTTGCAAGTAGTACGCCGATCTCTTTGTCGGTATTTACTGGTAATTGGATTTGACCCTGGCTATTTCGAGACAGCCAAGTCGGCCCATTTTCTTTAAATCGGAGGGGTTTCAGTCGATCTTCTTTTAAGTCGCAAATAAGAGATTCTAACGCGGCCGGATCTTGAGGGATCTGAATGTCCACATTTTGTAGGGCATATAAGATTCTCTCTAGTTCTTTTTCTTTTGATGTCTTTTTGGAGAGGGAAGCATTATCCTGCCGAGAGAGTTCTGTAGAATAAGGAGAAAGTTCTATCCAATGCTTCAAATCTTGAGTGTTTGGGGCAAGCAAAAGAGTATTGAAGGAGGGATTAATAGAGGGGGGAGTGGATAAATAGGTGGCTTGTGTAACATAGCGCACCTCTTTAGTTTTAGGATTTAGTATTTGCAGTTTTAGAAGAGCTGTGCTCATTTCGAAGTCTTGATAGAGTAGCCCCTCTTTTTCCAATATAGCCACAAGCTCGCCTACAAGATCTTTCTCTTCTGAGGGAGGGAAATAGTAGGGGAGAGCCCCATCTTCTTCGCTGTTATATGGGTTTATGGATCCTTGTTTTTGAGCTAGGCTCTTATGACGGTATCCTGAGTTTGAAGCAAAGGCATCGATTTGATAGTAGTAAGAATCGTAATAAAGAGATGTCGGTGTGATGCGAATCGGGGCATGCAGAGTGGTAAGGCGAGTAAGCCATCCGTTTTCCATTCCCTCTGTTACAGAAAGAAAGACAAGAAGGAGCCAGACTACAATAGCAATCACTCCCACGGACAGCGCTCCTATAAGAGCTACCGATAGGCGGGAGCGTCTGGGAATTAGGTAGCGAAGGGCTAAAGAGAGCTCCAGCACAATCTTACGTGTTATTTTGCTTCTTTAAAAACGACGTGTTTCTTCAGTGTTTTATCGTATTTTTTCAGTTCTAAGCGTCCTGTAACGGTGCGCTTATTTTTAGTTGTCCAGTAGCAAGTGTTGCTCTCAGTGCTTTTCATTTTGATTTTTTCGCGTGCGCTTTTTGCCATATAAAACCCTTTTGGATCAAAAATTTTCCCCATTGTAAGAGTTCAAAGATTAACTCTCAAGAGAAGAAATTAAAGAAAGTAATTTACAAATTAAAATATAATTGTTACATCTTGTTTTTATAAACAGAATGGGTGTCTCTATGAGGAAAAATTGGCTTTTTGCGATGTTATCCCCGGTTATGGCTTTTTCCGGCTGCCATGAAGATCAAGAATCTTGTGCTCACCACGAGTATGTCGTTGTCGAACGGCTAGGCGTCTGTGCTGAGTGTGGGTCGGTTTTAGGCACTGTGGTGGATAAGCGGGAAGTTGCTGCTAAAGACGAGTCAAAACAAGTGAGTCCTAAGAGGAAGTCTTCAGCTTATGCCAAGGCCAGAGCTCTTCGCGAAAAAGCCTCTTCTAGACCCAAGGTAGTGCAAAGATCTTCTGTCAAAGAACAAGAAGAGATTGCAGAAGAGGAATCTGATATCAAGGAGAGATACGCATCGACAACCATTGGTTCACTAACAAGAGGTGGTAAGATAAAAGCAGATCCGTCTAAGAAGAGAAGACCTGTTTCCATCAAGAAAAAAGAGGAGAAAAAGTCCTCGTAGCTAACAAGAATTTCACATCTTGGATTAAAATCCTTTTTATGACAATAATACGGCAGGTTATTATACCATTTATGTGAATTAAATTTTCAACTCTATCCCATTCTCTTGAGCGCAATTTTTGGAAACTGAAACAGCAGGCCTATCGGGGCTCCAGCAACCAACCTGTGAGATTACCCGGTTATATGCTTACTTATTTTGTAAGTAATTAGGAGAGCCATTATCCGATAGCGCACGAGGTTGAGTCGAAACAACATCATTTATAACGGCATACATGACAATGTCATCCGGTAAATAAAATTCCATGTCATAAGGGAGGAAAATTCCATAGGTCTTAAAATGTTTTAGAAGTTTTTCCATGCCTGAACGGCGCACAATCATTGAATAGGCACCATAACGAGCCCCTATTTTCTTAAATGTCTGTTTTAAAAAACTACTTAAAGCAAACCTTTCAGGTCGGCTTGGAGTATAATTAGGCCGCCTTGCATAGCCGAGACAAGGAACATATTGCCCTTCCTGATTTTTTGTGTCTTGATCAGTAAATAATATGTCCCATCGTACCTTTTTACTAACAAGAGAGTCGAGTTGATCAATCAAGTGAGAGAGAATATGAGGATTTTGAATGACCTCGATATCATCTTCCATAATCCAAACTGTTTCATAGCCAGAGTCATATGCATCTTGAAGAATGGATAAGTGGCTAAGGACAATACCTATTGCCCCTCGAGACATACAATGGCAAAAGTAGGTTCTTCCGTTGACATGCATAACTTCGTGGTGAGGCTCAAAAGTTCCTTCGGGTAAATAAGCTGTACCCCATAGATCTTTTGCCATGCCCTGTTGGAATCTGACGCCAAGATTATTTAAATCTTCCAAAGAAAGTTCCCAGCCGTTTACTGCAGAAAAGCGGTAGGGGTGAATACCATAAGGAGCTAGCGCTCTTTCACAATCAGCGAATTTTTCAGGACGCCGATCCAAATTAATGGTGTAAATAAAATCGATATTTTTCATCTGATTAAAATGAATATCCAATTTGTTTTCGGCTTTCTTGAAGTAATCAGTAATATCTGCTTTCAAGTTAGAAAGCAAAGCTGTAATGACCAGAGTTCTTAACAACACACGTTGCATAGCGCCTCATTTTTATCCTAAAAAAAAATACTGTAATCCAATTCCAATTTTTTCTAGAAGGAAAATCAGAGCAAATCTCAGGTTTCAATTTCTTGAACTCTCGGTATTCAGCTTGGGATCAGCCGGTTTCCTTAAAAGATTTAAAAATTCCAACCCATCTCAATGCTTGTAAAATAAGAATAGAGCCTGGATCCGAATTCTCCTTGTAAATCAATCCCCAAAAAAGGAATTGTAGGGCTGTTTGGATAGAAAATGGTTTTGAACTCAATGGCCCCTAAGTTTTGTGTTGATAGGGTGCCAGTTTGAATCGAAAAAAGCGGAGAAGATCCGATAAAAAGAGGAAGAGAGGAATTTGCTTGAAATGGTAACTGATTCACGTAACTTGCCTTTTCCAACAATTCAATTTTCCCTGAATTGAGTGTAAAAAACTGCTGAATATAAACCCCCGCTTCTGTTCGAAGAAGAGAAGCTTGTTCTGAGGGGGTTTCAATAGAGGTTTGTTGGATTCCTTTTTCATTGTAGGATTTTTGCCAGAGCACAATCCAGTTGCCCATAATGAAGGGGTTAATAGCAAGCCAGCTTTCCCTAGACAATGAGAATGCCTTGAATTCAATATGCGGTGTGAGGGTATAGCCTTGGGTTGAATAATGTGAAGTAAACTCGCCTCCAGTTTCTCGTACACCTTTTAATTGATAAAAGCCTCCCCATAAAGATGAGCCGATAAAAAAGCGTTCATTTTGCCAGGAGCTATAAACTGTGCCCACTTCTTGGTTAATGTTGATGTGGCCTAGCCCGCCTGTAAGGTGTGTATGATTGTAAGTATAAGAGAGCCCGCCTCCAATAATAAATGGATCGATTTTAGCATCGAAGGTAGCCAATGCTCCTGCAATATTATTATTAAAAGCTGGGATAGATCCTTGGTTTTTCTGGTAGGTAAAGTCATAGAAAGGGATGATTTGAAACAAATAGGGTGAGATTTTTTCTTTGTCATTGTTTCTGTGCGTTAAAAAATCGCGTGAATTTGCTACGAGATTTTCTTCAGAAAAAATAGAATAGGAAGAGAGGTGATTAGGCTTTGAGAAAGGGTTATAGCGAGATGCCTGCGCATGCATTGTTTTGATTGACGCAAGCATTGTATTAAAAACACTATTTAAAAGAACTCCTTGCGTGCCGGAGGTCCACCCATGAATAGAAAGAGATCCTGGATTTGCCTTTATGTAATAGACGCTATTATCGGTATCATCTTGATTATAATACCATACGGCGCTCGGACCTGCTGACGCCAGAGTAGCATAATTGGAGTTGAAGTGAGCCGTTGTGCTCACCGAAGAAATGCCGGAAGATGATTCCGATAGATAATAAATTTTTCCATCAAAACCTGTACCCAGGCCTCCAAAGTCGGCATACCACAGCCCACCCGAAGAGGGGTCTAATACACAAAATTGGCTATTGGTATTGAAAGCAAGTGTTAAACCAGAAGAAGAGATTGCTTCTGTTGAACCGGACAGATAATAGACATTGCATGGAAAAGGAGCTGTTGTTGAGTCTTTTGCAAGGTCAAAATACCAAGCTGTATCCGGATTTTTCCCGATGATTAGATCTGTGTACTGGGTTTGGAAGGGGAGAGTAGTAGTTGTTGTTGAACTGATCCCGCTCAAAGAACCATTGAGATAGTAAACATTCCCGTCAAATCCTGCAGAATTAATAAAACCTCTATCAAAATACCATCCTCTATTTTCCGTGCCGCTCTGTAGAAAACCGGCATCCTGTGTTTGAAAAGCATAAGAAGCGCTTGGAGAACTTTCAATCTCGATAGATGAGCCCTCAAAATAGTAGACTCGTCCCAAAAAGCCGACTGTATCGCTGAAGTAATTGTAATACCAGGCGGCATTGGATTTTTTGTCAGTTGCTATAGAGACATAGGGTACTGAAAAAGCAAAAGAGCGATGACTTTCTGCAATGCTTGGCAAGCCTCCTTGCAAATAATATACTGTCGCACTGCTTGTGCTCGTGACATTTCCGCTATCGCTATACCATGCGGTATTTTGAGTGGCATCCTTCAAGAGAAGGGCATTCCCACTCTGAAATGTGCAAGTCAATCCACTCGAAGATGTTATCCCTGAGTCTGAACCAATTAAGTAATAGACTTTTCCGTTATAGTCAGAGCCTGCGCTAGCAAGAGAAGAATCATAGTACCAAGATGCCCCCGGATAGGAATCGATTTCGAGAGAGGGTGAATTTCCTAAAAACGACACACCGGTTAGCGAAGAATGTGTGATCCCATCGATAGCCCCATTCAGATAGTAGATATTTGCATTTAAATCTGAAGGATTGAGGTAGCTGTCATAATACCAAGCATGTGCAGTTTCCGTGGAGACAAGGCTCAAGAAATAGCCATTAAAACTTAAAGGAAGAGGGGGAGAGGAAGTGATGCTGTTAATGGAACCGTTTAGAAAATAGACATTCGCATTAAAAGGTGGTGAAAGACTATCGGTACCCGCATCAAAGTACCAAGCAGTTCTAGGGCTATTGTTTGTAGAGAGATAAGCAACTCCTGTTTCAAAACCGAGAGAGAGGGGAGGGGAGGATTGGATAAAAGCAGTATCTCCTGCTAAAAAATAGACATTTCCATTAAAGCTGAAATCCCCTGAACTTTGACTTTCAAAATGCCAGGCATTATTTGGAGTCATATCTGCTGCTAAATTGGAAGAATTCCCCAAGAACTCTTGGACGAGTTCTGGAGAGGATTCAATCTCCACTCCACATAACAAGGAGTTGTGTATTATAGTTGATGTAGCTAACAGCCAAACAGCTTTTTGCAATTTGATGCCTTGAGAGATTGCTTTTACGGATGATTTTTTTTACTTTTCAAAAAGTTAACATAGAAGTGAGAAGAGATCAAGCAACACTGCTTTCTTGGCGTTATCAGGTATGTGGACTGCTTTTAGGAGTTGAGCCTTAATTGTTTTCGAGACCAAGCCTGAGTTAGATCCAAAGCCAAGATGTGACAGAACTTTTGACTAGCAAAAGTTTGCGAGATTTTTTAAAACTGAGGCTGTACTAAACAAGAGTTATGAAGAAAAAACGGGTGCTCTTTAAGTAGAGCCGTTCGATCCAGTTTGCAAAGAAAGTTCGCCTCCTTGATCCCACGATTTTAAGGACAAGCGCCACCCCCCGGACAAGCTTGGATCGGGGTGATTGTGCCCGATCTATCGATTGTTCCGGTATTGGCTACATCTACATTGCAGGGACTTAAATTAAAGAACCCGCTTCCTGGATTTGTAAGAGAATAACCTGGATCTGTGTCGCTGCTATTGCCGGTCAGAGTCAAACAAACGTTGGGATTTCCAGAGGTAAAGAGGCCAAAGGCAACATCCGGGATTGCATTGCCTGAGAGGGTGTTATTTGCCACCGTTGAGGTAAGATTGAGATAGGTATCCACACTGATTCCTGAGGCCGCGTTCCCTCCTATGTTTTGACAATTGCTAATTATATTGTCCGTGATATTCATGTTCATATTCGTGAATTCACTAGCAAAGCATAAGATTCCCGACCCTTCGCATTGGTTAATTTCATTGTTTAATATTGTGAAATCAAGAGTTGAGAAGCCTTGCGTTATAGCAATGCCGTTTGATGTATTTCCAAGTTCTCTAATGGTGTTGTTATTGATTGTTATAGTGCCCGTTGTAGTAGAAGTAGAGCTTACTAAAGCGATTCCATGATCGAGGCATCCTGAGATTATGTTGTCAGAGGCAAGCAGGGTCAAAGTATCGACTGGGGTGTCAAGAATCAAACCGGCACCCCCATTATTAGACATTGTATTGTCGGATACTGTGACTCCAAGAGTTGTAAATGCACCGGAGGTTTGTAGGTAAACAGAATGCGATGCGTTGTTGGAGAACGTGTTGCCGCTTAAGGCGATTGAGCAATTTACGGTGGTCTCGGATGGAACGACAACAAAGCTCGATCCCAAGGTTGATATTGCCCCAGTTCCGTTATTTGTCACTGAGTTGTTAAGCACGTTGATAGTGGCATCGAGGACGCCATCTAAGTTAAGTCGGATGCTGCCAGTTGTATTATCATTAAAGACGTTATTCTCGATATAGGCAGTGAGAATATTGCTTTCTGCCGATATCTCGAGAGGGATGCTCGAGACAGAAGTTTGACCTTGAAACGTATTGTTCGAACAGACAAGAGTTGCTGTCCCATTCAAAGTCAATAAGACCCCGTTTACGTTGTTCAAAAACTGATTGTTCGTTAAGGAGATGGAAGAGTTGCTAGTACAGGTGGCTTCGATTGCATAAGTATTGGTGCTTTCGATGGTGCAATAAGAGATTTCCAAGCTTTGAGGATCGATTCCATAGATGGCATCGTTGTTTGCGGACGCAATGGTAAAACCGCTGATAGCGTTATTGTTCGCAAGGGTGATTGCATTGCCATCTGTATTTGTAATAGTAGGAGCAGAGCTGCTTTGCGCAGGGATAGAGGTTGTCCCAACAGAGGTTTGGATCAAGTAGCTGACGCCAGAACCCCAAAATTTTTGATTGGGCTGAAGAGTTATTCCTGCATTCATTCCAGCCGTTGTACCGTCTCCTGGAAATACATAGAGGATGTCGTTCGGAGCAGAATGCGCTTGCGCTTGGGCTAAACTGCTATAAGGACTTTCATAGGTACCATTTGAGCTGCTGGTGTTGTCTACAAATACAAAGAAATAGGGAGCTCCTGTAACTGGATTAATAGCTGTTGTATTGTTTCTTCTCTTATCGACGACGACGATCTCTACTCTATCCACTGGCTGTAACATGCGGCTGGTAAGCATGCCGGCTAATTTGCAGGTATCGATAGATCCTTTTCTCTTCACCTTCGATTTAGGGCCAAAAGGGAAGTTCAGGGAGATTTGTCCTTGGACATGGTTATGGAATATTCTGTCATAAGAGTCTCTGAGCTCTAGAGAGATAATGTTTTTGTAGGTGCCTCCGATCCTTGCTTTGCCGCCCCAAGTATTTGAACCTATTTGCCCTATGAAGTAATAAGGGCCGGCAGCTGCATAGAAATCAAAAAGCTTGGATTTGCCGAAGTGAAAGCCAAATTCTGCATCAGCACCTTTCATAGCAAATTCATATTTTTGCGATACGAGCATGTGATTGCCAGAAAATCCAGCAAAGAGGGGAGGGTCATATGGTTTGGTGATTTTTTTCCCAACGGGCAAATAGCCGTTGATGCGGAAATCGACGATCTTGCCGAGCGTTTCCAGGCCAACGCCGATCTGATTATAGTGAAACCGATGGGTGTTTCTATAGTCATAATACGTGTTGATTCCAAACACTCTGTCCTTATAAAGCCCCCTGAGCCCAATGCCTGCATTGGCAGCCCATTTCGCATTGTTAAAAACATGACCTCTAAGATCTAAAAAGGGAGTAACAGGCCACAGAGTTGGATCTGGGGCAAAGAACGCTTCTAGAGTCGTATAGCCGTCGTTATACCCGATTCCTCCGCTTTCAATATGGCGAAGAGTGGTTCGATAGTGTCGTTTGTCGTCAGGGCAGTTTTCTGTTTTACTATGATCGGCAGTAAAACCGTTCAGAGAAAGAGCGGTTGCAAAAATGGCAAAACGGAACATACACACCTCTAGAAACCTATGCGGCATTTTATTCAATATAGGTTTAAAAACCATTTTTTTTGAACCGATTTAGGACTAGGGTTAATAACAAGCAGGTTGCGTTAAATTTTGTGTATGAAGATGGGGGGGGGGGGGGAGACGCATTCAGAACTTTTCAGTGGAAAAAGTTTTATAGAATCTCAATGCTCTTTGAGATTTTCTCCTGTAACTAACAAGATCTTTTCACAATTTTGGACAAGATTTCTTTCATATCTTCTAAAGACATGCCTTGAATATTTAGTTTTTTGAAGCGAGATGTCTTTCCTGAAATAATTTCAATTCGAGATTTTGCTATCCCTAAAATTTTTGCAAGAAAGTTGATGAGATTTTCATTGACTTTTCCCTTTTCGGGAGCCCCTTGGATTTTTACTACAAGATGATTTTCCTCCCAACGGAGGACTTCATTTTTTGAAGATTGTGGAGTCACTTTGATTTCAAGGATCATTTTGGTTCTCCTTCATCTCTGGAAAAGCAGAGTTGAGATTTTTAGCTAAATTTTTGATGGTGTCAGATGACCTTCGATGAGTTATAGTAGCCTTTTTGAGAAATAAAAGGAGGCTATTGATGATAGATTTACCTAAATGCACCAAATGTGGTTCTGCATATACTTATGAAAATGGTTCCTTGTATGTTTGCCCGGAATGTGGACATGAGTGGACTGTTCAAGAGGAGGAGAAAGATGAAATCAAACAGCCTGTTGTAAAAGATGCATATGGGAATATCCTTCAGAATGATGATACTGTAATGATTATTAAAGATATAAAGGTCAAAGGATCCTCATCAACTTTAAAAGTTGGTGTAAAAGTGAAAAATATTCGTTTGGTGGATGAAGTTAATGGCCACAACATTGAAGCGAAGGTTCCTGGTTTTGGTCAGATGATGCTCAAATCAGAAATTGTTAAGAAAAGCAGCTAGCAACAGCGTTGTTGCCTATGTAGTTTTGAAACTCATATTTTACATCGACAAATGCCGTCCTTAACGTTCATGTTTCGCTATAAGACCATTGTGGGGGACGTCTTTCCGCAAGAAGATGGCAAACTGAGATCACTGAGGTTACGATTGTGCAACAAAACCATATACTTCCTTGAATGGGCTAAGTCCCCGGGAATTTGCAGCTGAAAAAGGAATGCTTAACAGGATAATGACGAACTTCTACTAAAGAATGGACCTAAAACGGGGGCAGGGTCACATGAAGTAAAGGGGCCGCTCGATTTAGCAAGTAAGGAGTAATCATTTACGCAAATTTTACACACTAGACTGGATAAAATGACCCAAATAGTAGAAAAAAGGACTCATCGGCTTCCCTTAAGTCCTTGATTTGCTCAATGTTAAGCGAATATTGGAGATGGAGAGACGCATTCAGAACTTTCGATTGGGGTAGAATAAAGATCCCGGGTGGGTTGGCTTCACCATCAATTCAAAAAACCAGTTCTTGATTCCTTTTCCTGTCCCAAGATATCGCCCTGGTTGAGGCGGCAAAACCTATGATAAAAATGCCGATTCTGCCTATTAACATAAAAAGAGCAATGATGCTTTTTCCAAGAGCTGACAACTCAGGGGTAATCCCCATGCTCAGTCCTACCGTGCACAAGGCAGAAGTGGTTTCAAAAAAAAGAAGAAAGAAAGGTTGTTTTTCGATTAGGCTGAGTAGTAAAGCACATATCAACAAGACCAAGAAATAGGCGGCAAAGGTCGAAAAGGCAAGTGTTGTTCTTTTGAAGAGAACTTTTCGACTCCACAAGGAATTCGTTTCCTTATTCCTAAGTGTATTTGCCATCAGCTTTAGTAAAGTAGTAAATGAAGTGCCTCTCATGTCCTTGCCGTTTCCGGTTAAGGAGACGCCGAGAAGCATTAAAATAATAATTAAAAGGTGAAGGCTCAGTGGAAATGCTCTGATATCTACTGTATTAAACCCAGTGGTTGTTATTGTAGATATTGCCTGAAAAAATGAGATAGTTAATTTTTGTAATTTGGAGCTTTCTGTTGGGAAAGTTGTCATCAATAAAAACAGAAATCCCCCAATTATAATCGCTACAGTAGCAAAGGGTTTCATAATCCGGGTAGCCAAGCCTATAAGCATTTTTTGATTCATTATTCTTTTGAAAAAACCCATCCATAGGAAAAAACCGAAAGCTCCTAATAGGCTAAGAAGTGAGATAATTGTATTGATTCCGAGGTGATTTTTGTATCCTTCCAGATTGGATGAAAAAGGGCTAAAGCCTGCGGTACAAAAAGCGGAAACACTGTGGAAAAGTGCATTCCAAAGAGCACTATCTATTCCTTCACTCCTAAAGTAAAAAACCAATAGTATCAACCCACTTATTTCACAGATAGCCGTATAAGTTATAATTTGTTTAGCTAGCTCTGTAATGGAAAGGTCACTCGAAAGTAAAAAAGCAGGTTCTATGCTGCGTAATTTAGATGTTTTTTTTGTAAGATTCAAAATGAGAAAAGAGCTGAATATCATGTAGCCGATACCACCTAACTGGATGAGGAGCAAAAGCACCAGTTGTCCAGGAAAGGAAAATGTTTTTCCTATATCGACCGTGGTTAAACCTGTTGTAGAAACTGCTGAGGCTGCTGTAAAGAGTACATCTATTCCTGAGACAAATTTTTTTTGACAGAAAGGAAGTTGTAAGACGAGCCATCCCAATGCCACACAAGAAAAATAACCGCAAAGAAATAACTGAACGACAGGACGGTTTTTCACTAAGCTCTGTATAAAAGAAGTGTTTGCCATACTCAAATTTTAAAGAGTTGCAAGTATAAAAACCATAGACATTTTGTTTGCGCAAATTTTACGCACTAGACGAGACAAAACTGGACTAGAAGTCTTTTGATTTTTCTGCAGTTAGTGCTATTCTGTTGTGATTCCTGTGACAGGTGTGATTCATAGAGAGATTTTTGTCACAGAATGCTTATTGTTACAAGGCGGCCAAAAATGAGTCGGGACGTGGCAGAGAAAATCGATCTGGTAGTTCCAAAAGAATATGGAGTTTTTCTAAAAGAAATTAAGAAAAAATCCTATCCTCTCAGGTTAAAGCTGCTTTGGCCGTTAATCGAGAGTTGATTACCTTATACTGGGATATCGGGACAAAGATTCATTTAAAGCAAAAAAGCGAGGGTTCAGGAGCCAAGACAATTGAGAATTTGTCCAAAGACTTGAAAAGCAGCTTTCCTAACATGCAGGGATTCTCCTTTAGAAATCTCAAATATATGGTCTATTTTGTTAAAGAATACCCTGAGTCTAGTGCGTAATTGGGCTTTACGCATCTGAATTTTTCGATGTGAATTTTGTATTGTATGTCACTAAAAACAAAAGACTTCAGTCGTTAAACTGAAGCCTTAATTTGGTTTGGAGGTGGAGAGAATCGAACTCTCGTCCTTAGCAAACTCCCTATCTATGACTACATGCTTATCGCCTTAAATTTTTTAGCAACAGATTCCACAGTAAGGCGCCCCTTTAGAAACCTGTCCGCTTCTAGAGTCTCGGATCTTCCTTTGAGAAGCTTGCAAATAGAAAATCCACACCGGGGTTGATGACGACAATCTTAACGCTCCCGGTCGGGCCCTAAGACTATCGGGTCACAAAAGGCGGTTAGGCCTTAAGCAGCCATGAGATCCATTTCTGGTTCTGCATTTATTGTTGTGCCGGATGATTAAGGAGGCCAACCGACGTCCTCCGCATGCCACAAATACTTTGTTTCCAAGTCGAAACCAGTACACCCCCAAGCTAATTATAACAGATGGGGGGTATTTTGCTATAGGGGAGGGGAAAAGTAAACAGAAAACAGACAAAGTGTTTAATATAAGTGGTTTGAGGGCATTTTCCTTGCTGTTTTATTAAGCATGTTTCATAATTGGTGCACAATTTATTGTGTGGTGGCCCCATGTTTGAACCCGATATGCGCGAGTCTTTCCCTAAAAGAGAGGAGCGTATCTTACAGAAATGGAAGCAAGAACAGACCTTTCAAGCCTCTTTGAATAAGAATAGGGGAGAGAAGGCCTTTAGTTTTTATGACGGGCCGCCGTTTGCCACAGGACTTCCCCACTATGGACACATTTTAGCTGGGGTTTTAAAGGATGTGGTTCCAAGATACAAGACGATGTGTGGTTTTTATGTCGAGCGGCGATTTGGGTGGGACTGCCATGGGCTACCTGTCGAAAATGAAATCGAAAAGGCCAAGGAGTTATCGGGTGCAGCATCCATTGAACAGTTTGGCATTGGAGCCTTCAATGAAGAGTGCAGATCGATTGTTTTAAGATACACAAAAGAGTGGCAGCATACAGTCGAGCGAATAGGGCGGTGGGTGTCATTTGACAATACCTATCGCACAATGGATCGAGACTTTATGGAATCTGTCTGGTGGGTCTTTGGGGAGCTCTATCAGAAAGGGCTGATTTATGAAGGGTTCAAGGTGATGCCCTTTTCCACAAAGCTCGGCACCCCGCTTTCCAATTTCGAGGCCAATCTCAATTATAAAGAAGTCGACGATCCTTCTTTAACAGTTAAGATGGAGCTTGTAGATGATCCGGGCACTTTTTTACTTGTATGGACGACAACTCCCTGGACGCTTCCTTCTAATTTAGCGGTGATGGTCAAAGGGGATCTTGAGTATTGCGTTGTCAAAGAGAAGGGAAATCGGTTTATTTTAGCTTCTTCTTCTGTATCTCACTACTTTAAAGAACCTGAAATAGCAGGGCGGTTTTTAGGAAAAGAGCTTGTAGGTAAAAAATACTGCCCGCTATTTCCTTATTTTGCGGATCGAACGGATGCTTTTAGAGTGATTGAAGAGGAGAGTATTGCATCAGATCAAGGAACAGGGCTTGTTCATTCAGCACCAGCTTTTGGTGAGGTAGATTTCTTTGCTTGTGCAAGGGAAGGAATTGAGCTTGTGAATCCTGTAGATGCCAACGGAAAATTTACAGAAGAGGTCAAAGAATTTGCCGGCCAGTATGTCAAAGAAGCTGATAAAGAGATTATCAGGAAGTTAAAAGGGGAAAATAAAGTTTTTCATCACGGGCAAATACGACACAGATACCCCTTTTGCTGGAGATCGGACACCCCTTTAATTTATAAAGCGGTGAGCACTTGGTTTGTTGCCGTTGAAAAGGTTAAAGAAAAGCTGCTTTCTGCCAATCAAAAGATCTCTTGGGTCCCAGGTCACATCAAAGAAGGGCGCTTTGGAAAGTGGCTGGAAAATGCTAGGGACTGGGCCATTTCGCGCAACCGCTACTGGGGAACTCCAATTCCCATCTGGAGAAGTGAAGACGGAGAGATTCTTGTCATCTCGTCTGTGAAAGAACTCGAAGAAAAGACAGAAACAAAAGTAGAGGATTTACACCGCCATTACATCGATCAGCTAGTGATTACCCACAATGGAAAGAAGTTTTATCGGGTTAAAGAGGTGTTCGACTGCTGGTTTGAATCGGGATCGATGCCCTATGCACAAGATCACTACCCTTTTGAAAATAAAGAAAAGGTGCAATCCACTTTTCCCGCCGATTTTATTGCGGAGGGACTCGATCAGACACGCGGTTGGTTTTATACTTTAACGGTACTCTCTGCGATTTTATTTGATAAACCGGCATTTAAGAATGTGATTGTAAATGGGATCGTTCTTGCCGAAGATGGACAGAAAATGTCGAAGCGACTTAAAAACTATCCGGATCCCCTGGCTGTGATTGGTCAGTATGGTGCTGATGCGGTTCGTTTCTACCTTCTTAATAGTCCGGCTGTTCAAGCAGAGGATCTCCGTTTTTCTGAAAGGGGAGTGGAGCTCGTACTCAGGCAGCTATTGATCCCTCTTTGGAATAGTCTGTCATTTTTATCCACTTATGCCAAAATTTATAAGTGGACGCCCTCTAAGATAGAAAAAAAGCCGGAGGCTGAAATCGACAGATGGATCTTATCTTGCTTGCAAACACTTGTCCACAATGTCACCTCTGCTTTAGACCGCTATGAACTCAACTTGGCCACTCAGCCGTTTGTTGACTTTGTCGAACAGTTAACGAATTGGTATATTCGTAGATCGCGCTCGCGCTTTTGGGCCGATGACGACTCTTTAGACCGCAGGGAGGCTTTTGCTACACTTTACACAGTACTTAAAACCCTAGCAAAGCTCTCAGCCCCTTTTACTCCCTTTTTAGCTGAGGCTATCTATGAACAATTAAGGGTTGTAGAGGACCCGCTTTCTGTCCATTTATGTGCCTACCCACAATTGCAACCGACATTCCAAGACAGGCAGTTAGAGCAAGAGATGGAGTATGCGCAAGCGGCAACCAAATTGGGACACTATCTGCGCAAAGAAAACGGGCTGCGGGTAAGACAACCTCTTGCCAAGGCGTATGTCGTCTCTTCAGATGAAACCGTTCTTAAAGCCCTCAAAGCCAAAGAAAATCTAATTGCCGATGAGCTCAATGTCAAAGAGGTGCTCTTTGATTCCGATGAGACGAAATTTGTCACTCTTGTGATCAAACCCAACTTTAGAGTTCTAGGAAAGAAAGTGGGCAAAGAGGTGCCGAAAGTTCAAGAAGCCATTTCTCAGCTTTCCCATGCTCAAAAAACAGCTCTTCTCAAAGGGGAGTCCGTTGTTTTACCTATGGTTGAGCTGACATCGCAAGATGTTGAAGTGACCCGTCAGGTCAAAGAGGGACTGATAGCTTCTTCACTTGGTTCTATCATTGTAGTTCTCGATACGGAACTCTCAGAAACTCTTAAGATAGAAGGATATGCAAGAGACTTTGTGAATATGATTAATACTATTCGCAAAGAAAAGCAACTCAATGTCACCGACCGGATCATTTTGTATTTGCAAGATACACCGATGACCCAAAAAGTGCTAGAAGCACATCAAGATTACATTTGCCACGAGACTTTAGTAGAATCGATCTTGTTGAATTGTACGGAAGGGGAAGAGTACCGGTTTGAATCCGGGGAGGCAACAAAGATCTCACTGTCGAAAGCTTAATTGAAATAGGCTAAAAATTAAAACACAGCTGTACAGACCACGTTTTAAATGCTTTGCATTTCAATAAAAACTTCAACACTTAATCTTCAAAACGTAACGGCAAAGAATTGCGCCGTCTCCAGTAGATCGTGCTGAACCCGATGCCGATAGCAGCAAGTCCCCATACAATGGTTCTTGGCAAATTAAAGAAGGGGTAATCCGGTTGGTTAGGCAAACCCCATCGACTGCCGGGAGGCCAAAAGATAAACTCAGGAGCGCCTCTCAAGTTTCCAGCCGGAACAAATCCAAACTCTCGACTATCGGCGCTCATGGCATGGTTGTCTCCAAGAACAAGATAATGCCCTTCAGGGATAAGCAATCCATTTTGTTCGATCACGGCTTTATCGAGCTTGCCTTCGCTGTTGATAGGGGAGCCTCGATCCACAAAAGCGCGGTATTGAGTCTGCTCTTCTTGCTTTTTGAGCTCGCCAGCAACAAACGCTTCAAGCTGTGGGTTGCCTTTTTTCATCAAGGGCTGTCCCATCACATAAAGAGCGCCGTTTCTAAAATACGCGTAGCGAGCAGAAGTTAAATGAAATCGTTTATTATCAGGAGAAAAGCGCGTATCCCACTCCATTCCTAAGTTAAAGAGCTGTTGAATTTGAGAGGCTTCAAATGCATAGAGAGGATGTGTCTTAGAAAGCTCCTTTGTGATTCCCTGCCAAACAACTTCATAGGCAATGCCCCCGATAAATTCATAACATCCATCGGGAATAAGAGGCATCTTGACTGCAAAAGGATTGCTAGCGCTGGCCCCATACCGATAAGCTACTCCATTTTTGACAACAAAGCGCGCTGTATAGAGATGAGAGAGCAGAGTCTTTAAGTCCTCTTCCCCTAAAGGGAGAAGAGATGTTGAGAGCCCAAGAGCCGGTCGGACATGCCCCATCTCGTCTTGCACAAGATGCGCCTGATAAAAATTGGGATTATGCTTCAGTTCCAAATAAAAAGAGGTGTCGGCTGTACCTGCAGCCTGACTTTTTGTAAGCAACCTCGCTGTTGCAAAATGGCCCAGACCCCATAAATCCGCATAGGAAGTAACAGGAGGAGCCTTGGGATCATGAATGCCTTGAAGCGGCAGCATTTCCCCGGTTACTTTGTGCTGCCCTGCAACTGACAACTTAGCTACAGGCGTATTCATCTGGTAGATAAATACAGGCGCATAAATGCCACCCACTGGATGGGGCGGGAACACAACTTTTCTTTCAAAATCGATAAAGGGGATATGGTCGATATCAGATAATTCGGATAGTTGCAGTTCTGAGGAGATATCATGACCCTCTTTATCGATCCCAAAGATCTGTCCTCCATAAAAATAGAGGATGTCTCCCGGCTTTCCAATGAGGCGTTTCACATATTGTTTTTTTCCGGGAAACAGATAAAAATAGAGAGTATCGACATCTCGAATGTCCATATCTTCTCCTGTAAAGATTACAATCCCGTTTCTCTTTACAAGATCCGGCTCAAAATAAAACTCTCGAGGCGTTAGCGGGATATTGATACCAAAGGCTGTCTTGGATACAGATAGCCGGTCTTGCTCCTTAAACGTCGGTCGCATAGAACCGGAAGGGATCTCATAGAATTCAAACCACATCTGACGGACAACAACAGCAACAACAAGGGCAAACCCCAGACCAAAGACAAGATCTTTAAACTGCATCCACAACGGCTTTTTTAAACAAGACCTCTGCAAATCTCCTACGACCTGTGCGAGGCGCGTAGCCTCAGTCTTATTTTTATCTAAAATAGCATCCTGGAGGGCGATAAGCACGCCTTGAATACTACTTTTCTCCTCTGTCGATAACACCTTTTTTCTTTTTTGGAACAGGTGATACGTTTGCCTTAGGATATGTTTGCACTTCTTAAATGAATAGAGTTTCATAGGTGTCTTAAAGCTTATAAGTTCTCCTCTCTTTTTTCAATCTTATTCACTTAAATTTCTGTTGCGTGCTAGATTTTTTTGAAACCCTTTTCCTTGAAGGAGAATTTATGACCCTATCCCCAGCCTCATCTTTAATTACAGGGCAATACCGGACAGCTTATCTTACAATCCAAGAAGCTTTGAAAAAAATTGACAGATACGCGAACACTGCGTTATCCATTCAAGAAACCACAGCGCGCATGCAGGGTATCACTAAGTTACACACTGATGGTATTAGGGAAATCACTTCCGAAGATTATCAGGGTGGATTGATAAAAGCGATGGAAGCTTACGCACAACGCATAGAGCTCATTCTGTTTAAAACTATTACAGCCCGAACAATTACTCTATTACAAGGAGATTCTTCTTCACCTCTTTCTAAATGTATCCAGAGGCTTTTCGGCAAATCAAATGCCCCAGAAGGAACATCTGATATTAACACGTTAAATACAGAACAAGAAAAATTATCAAAGCTAGAGACAACCACAGCGGACTCTCTTGGGGCGTTGAATAAGCAGTTAGATACGGTAAGGACAACTGCTAACATAGAGAAGGTGCGTTTGAGTTATGAAGAATCCTCTCAGATTTTACTCACATTTACACGACAATATGATCAGTTGTTATCAGATTTAATTGCAAGTATAGAAAAGGTTAACTCAGTATTTGAGGCGTCTTTGATTCAAGCTGAAATTTTTTTCGGGAAAATTTGCGCAGAAAATCGCAAAACCAGCCCTCTAATTTCTGCAAATCAACAAGAATACGAAAGATATCTTTTGCTTATTGAAGAAAAACAATTGCTTGCATCATATGCTGAAAAAATAACCGCTTATTGCTCTATGGATTTTAATAAACAGATGAACAATAAGAGCATTGAATCTTTTCCGGCACTCAAACAGCAAATCTCCGATTTAGACACAAAACTTAAAACTTATTCAAAAAAATTAACAGATTGTGTCACAACTCTTAAAGAAAGAGGAAAAGAATTAGAAGATGTCTTAGATAAAAACAGAAATGCTATGGAGACTTATCTGGCAAAGCCTCAAGAACCTTTGCCAGATTGGGTTGAGGTCCCTCTAGAAAGCCTTCCTGCATCGCTTCACTTTAATGAACCGTCACAAGCTCAGAACCCGAATCAATGACGCGCCATTTGAAGGTGTAATGAGGGCTTTGCACTTCAATCCAGAAAGGAAAGGGGAAAGAGGGGAGGGGTGTGGCAAAATAGAGTTCAATAGGAGAGCCTGCCAAAGGGGAACCGTCGGATGGCCATCTGATTTTAAAGACATCGAAGGTCGCAGGCTTGATCCTTTTCCCATTGACTATTAGGGGGGGACTCCAGACTGAACGATTATCCGCTTCATCTCCTTGGCAAATACCGATTTTCTTTCTTTCGGAAGTTGACACCTTATTTAACGGAAGAAGTAGTAGCTTGGCTAATAGGAGATCCTGGCTGTTTGAGATGTCAGCTTTTTGGCTTAGGGAAAAGGCATGAATGAGTTTTCCCTGATCTAGATCAATTGTGTACCGAATCCAAGAGGTGTGTCCTGGAGCTTTCTTGGAAATCCACTCTTGCCATTTGATTTTTTTAAGATCCATTTGCAAAGCGGGAATGGAGATTTCTTCGAGAACAAGGCGTTTTTGGTCTAATGAGGAGATTACAAGAAGTGTCACATGACCTTCTTGCTCTGTGACAATAAAATCACCTGCGTGACCTTGTTTTACCTTATCATTTAATGAAGATGCCATGAGCGCATTAACAAAGCATAAGGCGGCAAATAGTTTTTTAACCCAACTCATCATAGACACCATTATAGAAATATGGTAATCTAAAGTCCAAAGGAATGAGTGATGAAGAAAGCTGTCTCTGCATTTTTATTGGGCTTGCAGTGTCTTTCTGCGGAAATTATTGAAATGCAAGATATTAGCCATATGCTGGCTCACGCGAACCAAAAAACTCTTTTTATCTTCGACTTAGACAATACTCTTGTTGAAACAGAGCAAGTCTTAGGTTCAGACCAGTGGGTCTATTACATGCTAAACAGATACTTAAAAGAAGGGCATTCAGAAAAAAGCGCTATCGATAAGCTAATGCCTGAATGGATAGAAATTCAAAAACATTCCAACTTGACTTTTGTAGATCCTGTGGTTCCCCATCTTTTAGAAACGCTAAAGAAAAAGCAAATTGCCTATATCGGTATAACAAAAAGAGATCCAAAAGTCTCTGAACGCACGCTTGATCAACTCAAACAGCTGGGAATCTCTTTTCATCCTAAAGAACGATTAGAAAATGGGCACTGTTTTGGAGAGTCCTACAATATCACATATAAAGAAGGGATCTTGTTTTTGGCGCCCGACGCGGACAAGGGAAGTGCCCTTAAAGCCTACTTCAAACAGATGCCGGCAAAACCTGATTCTATCGTGGCAATCGATGACAAATTGTCGAATGTAAAAAGTCTAGAGGCTGCTGCAAAAGAGTTGGGTATTCGGTTTATTGGCATCCGATACGGGGCTCTTGACCACAAAGTAAAAAACTTCAATTCTGCAATAGCGGATTTGCAATACGAACGGTTTAAGTCAATTTTATCAGACGAAGAAGCTCAGCTACTTCTGCAAAGTCCTAAGTAGGATCCTCTGAGAGTACAGCAGATTCGCCCTCGCTTTTTGCTACAAGCACAGCACAACAGCTGTCACTAAACACATTGACAGTAGTTCTGCACATGTCTAGAATCCTGTCCACTGCGACAAACAAGCCGATTCCCTCTACAGGCAGTCCCAAAGCTTTTAAGATCACAATGATAGCAACAAGCGACCCAGAGGGAACGCCGGCCACTCCCATCGACATGACAAGGGATAAAAGAACGATGGCAAACTGTGTCATAAATGAGAGATCTAATCCATATACTTGCGCAACAAATAGGGCTGCCACACATTCATAGAGAGCAGATCCCGACATGTTAACAGAGGTTCCCAAAGGCACAACCAAACTACAAATCTTATTCGACACTTTAGCGCGCTTTTCGACGCAATCTATCGTCACAGGAAGAGAGGCAGAAGAAGAGCTTGTAGAAAAGGCTGTAATAAGAGCCGGTCCCATAGCCTTTATATGTCTTTTAGGATCTACTTTGCCTACAAACTTTAACAGCAGGGGAAGAGCGATGCAAGCAAAGGTTCCGAGCCCGAGAAGGACTGATAATGTGAAGAGCCCAAGAGAGGTGAGCGACTGTAATCCTGTTTCAGCAAATACCTGTGCTACAAGAAAAAACACCCCGATTGGCAATACTTTCATGAGTAAATGGGTAAATTGAAGCATCACATCAAACAACCCTTGCCAAAACTGCGTCAAGGTCGCACCAGTTTTACCCACCTTCGAAAGGCAGTATCCAAATAATAAGCTAAAGAAAATCACCCCAAGCATTTGCCCTCGACTCAGCGCTTCGAAGATATTGGGAGGCACAATATTCAAAAAGAAATCCCCGAACTTAACATCTTCAGAAAGAGGGGTAAATGAGGGAGCGGCGCTGAATAGCTCCGCATGAATAGCGCTTCCCGGATTTAGCAAGTTTACAAAAAGCAGCCCTAAAAGGATCGCCATTAAGCTTGTCGTGATATAAAAACTAAAAATTTTTAACCCTAATCGTCCAAAATTTTGATCTCCTCCGATTCTTGCAACCCCTGTAATAATCGAGGCAGTAACAAGGGGGACTACAACCAAAGTCAAAGAATTAATAAACAACTTGCCCAGCAGCTTGTAAATAGGATACAAGCCTGATAAGAATTCAATTTTTTGAGTTAATGTCCCAACAATCATTCCTAACACGATGGCTATCAGTACGATCCATGGGCCTTGTTTCTTTTTGCGCATAAGAGTTCTTCAATTGTAAAATATTCAACGCCTCATGGTGGAGAATCGTAAAATATATTTCCACTGATTTCTTCTAAAAGAACACTTCTTAAAACATTGATTTTTAAGAGAAAACCTGGTACTATTTTGGGTTAAAAGCAGTTTTTTTAACATGGAATTAAATAAATTAAAAAAAGCAATCATAGGGTCCTGTTTAGGAATTTCAGCTCTCTTTTTCTTTTCTCTGCTCTGCTCCTTTAAATCTTTGAGCCCGACAAGCCCCCTTGCCACCCAAGTTCTAGAACCTCTTGTCCAGCAAGAAAGCCGCGTTACAGTTGCAGCGGAATGGATGTCTGGGGAAGAGAGTAAGAGAGCCTTTGGACACGACTTTCCCAGTCGAGAGGTTCATCCTTTAAAAATCCTGATTCAAAATAACACCTCATCGAGCTACTCGATTACAGCAGGGTCTGTGGATATGCCCCGCCTTTCCGCCTCGCAAGTTGCATTCAAAGTCACAAAATCTTCCATTCCTCGCTCAATCGCCTATAAAGTCGCCGGATTTTTCTTCTGGCCCCTTATGATCCCGGGGACCATCGATGGCATCCGCGTCTTTGCCCACCACCACAACCTCAAAAAAGAGATCCGCGCGAAGTCCTTTAAAGATCAAGAAGGGGAAATCGTCACTCCCTATAGCACCTGCACCCGCGTTCTATTCGTAGAAAAAGATGATGTAAAACCGAATGTCAAAATCACTCTGATCGACCTTTCTAACCTAGAACCCGTTGAACTCCAACTAACAACTCACAAGGAATAAGGCTGTGAGCTTAAGAATAGGAGCAAGCACTCCTCCTCCAAGAATTTGTTTAAATCCTCGGCGTGATCCCCACACACACTTCTCTCCTGGTAGGCCAATGAAGCCTTTTTTTGACTCTGACTCTGAAGAGGCGGGTGATAGTCCAGACCCTTTGCCTGCAAATTTGATAAGATTGACAAATGCGGCATTTGAAGATGCAATGGCTATTAAAGATACATGCAGGGCATTAGAAGAGCTAAACTCTAATTATAGCGCCCCTTTCTACATTCAACCTCCGGATCTTTTTGCCCGATTGCATATTTTAAACCAAATCAAGGAGCTAGATAATACGAAACCATCTGCCCCTCTTCTAATGCAAGCTATCCAAAGCGAGGACCTCGAATTGGCAGTTGCAGCTCGCAAATATATTGTTGTCTTACAAGAAAAAGATGCAAAAAACATATACACTGCATTTGCCCAAGACGCTCATTTTAAAGGAGTCATTGACTCAAGAATTCAGGAAAATATGAAACGGCTAGAAATGAAAGCGATACACTCCTTAACAGAAGCGGAAAACCTTATGGCAGATATAATGCTATCATGGCGCATGGAGTATATTGACAAGATCCCAGCAGATTGGCGGGGTTTTTTTTCAATATCTATACAATCTACTCTACCACCATTTCTCTATGAACAGGATGCTGATTTTTTTACAAAACATCAAATGCGCCTCGGCTGTGTTTTAGGCTATTTTAGGACTCCTCCTAAGGAATCTTCTTTAATTTTTCAATTGATGCGGGTGATTCAACAGAACCATCCTAAAGAGACCGTAAGAAACCTCCGCCTTTGGTTTGGGTATACTTTCGACGGATTTTCAGCAATCTATTCCAATCAAATGCCAGATACATAAGATCAATTATCAGACGTTTTATGAGTGGTACGGCTCCTCTCATTCTTGCATCACAAACACGATCTGTTTTACTTACCGCATCAAAATTGGCATTACTGAAAATCAGATAATTGTGATAACGTCTTGGGTACTATGGCACCAATAAAACCCTCTGATCCTTACTGCTTTGATGCATATCCTTTACGTTTACAAGTTACAAACCGCCATCAAGTTCTGAAAGAAGAAAACGAAGCACTGAAAGCACAAGTCAAGTTACTAGAGTCAGCCAACTGTGCTCTGCAAGAAAAAGTTAATGGTTTAATGGAAGAAAATCATTCGATCAGAGAAGAGGTTAATAAGCAATTAGCTGCTCTCGAAAAACTCATAAAAAACACAAAAAATCAAGAAGAACAGTGTACTGATTTGTCTAGAAGATTTTCAGGTATTAGAGAAGATAATGCGGAACTGCAAAAACACCTAGAAAGTATCAACAAGCGAATGGCAAGCTATTTACAAGCTATTTCTTCGCAAATACCTGAGAATCTTGACCTCTTTGAACAACGAGTATCTTCATTAGAACAATCCTTAGCCCCAACAGACCAAAAACCAACGCAAACATCAAAAGATCGTCTTGTATCCTCTCTTGAGACATTGTTAAAACAGTGCCAGGCATCACTTAATCAAGCACAAGCTCTAGAAACCAAGAAGGGTCCTCGCTAATGATTCACGATCCCTATTCAACTTATGGCTCATGGGCGGATCCTACCAACGAAACACGAAAAACAGTTAATCAATTGAGTCAGAAAATTGTTCAGCTTTCAACAGCTGTACAAAACGCAACAGTAGCTTTAGAAAACTGTAGAAACCTATGCTCTTCTCAAGAAGATAGTCTTCTAGATAGAGTTGAGTCATTAGAAAACCAGTTAAATGCGCTACTACAAACTCAGACAGCTAGAATGGCCCAGACTGTTGCATTGAGCAAAAGAATAGATGATTTAACATGCTATATTTCAAAACCATATTATAATCAAATACAGGAAGAAGCAAAGGACCTAGCCGCACAACTAGCCCCTCTTGCTGAAGAATGTCAGAGGCAACTTGCGAAAAAGAGACAAATAGAACAAGACAAACAGACATCAAGAGCAGAACAGAAACCGACAGTACCCCATCCTCCTTCATCGAAAAAAGTCGTCAAAAAAGCACCAAAACCTCCTCAGAGCGATCCAGACGATGCTTTGCTAGATCAATTCAGCGTCGCTTCAACACCAAACGGGTTACCTAAACCAACTGATAATCCAAAATTGATAGAGAAAATAATCGATGTGGTTTGGGATGTCGTTAATCTGATTAATATAAACAACAAAGGTTCGTTTAAAGGGCCTACTCGAACATATGAATCATTTTTTTTAAGAATAGGTAAAAAGCACTTCTCAAACGAACTGGCTATAGCTGAGATTTATAAACGAATTAAAACAATAGACGGAATCCCTCTTAAAGAATGTATATTCTCTTGTCAAGAAGCACTCTACCGCTTTATTAACGCTTTTGTTGCATTACGTAATGGATTAGAACACTTTAAATGCCGCATTGTTCTTGTAAATGGACAAGCTTTTGAATTTGAATTAATACAGGATGCTCCTACCCCCGTTATACCCCGATTGGCCCTTTTATCCGCTCCTCGCTCAAATTGGGAGGACAAGCTTATAAGGTTATTAGTAGAGCTATCAAATGCTATGAAATTACCGGAAGATTTACAAAACGATGTTCAGATTGCTTTTCTTACTCATGCGGCAGAAGATTTGAAAAACAAGCAAGAATCTATGGATGCATTTAAAAACAGGCTACAAGCAAAAACAAATACAATCTTAAAAGATCTACCCCCCTTTGAATTAGAACAGCTTATACTCGATGTTGTATGGGATACATTAGCGTCCGATTCTGCTCATTACTTTTATTTATGTGTAAAAGAGAACACTATGTTTCTTAACATTCCAAACGGAGCTATGAAACCCTCTCTGTATAAGGGGAAAGATGGCCATTGTCAGATATCTAAATAGCTGGAAGAGCCTATTAAAGAAAAAAGAGAGAAAAAGCGCTCGAAATATGAACAAGAACAAATCTTTTCTTATCCTACTCTTCCTTGCGTTCATGAATTATGTCGGCATTGGGATGGTGTTCCCTGTATTTTCACCCCTCCTATTTTCCCCATCTTCTAGTTTGTTACCCCCTGATACTTCACCAGAAATGCGAGGGATGTGGCTGGGTATATTAATTGCGCTGATGCCGGTGGCTCAGTTCTTTAGCTCTCCTTTGTTTGGCGCATTATCAGACAATAAAGGGCGTCGCAATCCTCTTATTTTTACTGTTATGATCGGTATCATAGGCTATCTTATCTCTGCTTGGAGTCTCATGATAGAGAGTTTTACGTGGTTGATTGTCTCTCGCCTGCTGATTGGAATAGCAGCCGGAAGTACTGCAATTATCCAGGCCTCTATTGCAGATATCAGCTCTAAAGAAGAAAAACCCAAACGGTATAGCCTATTTAGCATGGCAATGGGAGCTGGCTTTACCTGTGGCCCTATGCTGGGCGGTCTTTTTTCTGGCAATGGATACGATCTTCCTTTTTGTATTGCAGCCGGATTTTTGGCTGTGACGGTTTTATTATTGTTTTTTTATTTTAAAGAGACACTCCCCTATCGACAAGCTGTGAAGATTCACTGGATGCTGGGAATTACGCAAATTAAAAGAGCCTTTGCTTTTAAGGGATTAAGAACGATTCTGTTTTGTTCATTTATCGGGGTATTTGGTTGGTGCTATTTCTTTGAGCTTATTCCTGTCTTTCTGATCCAAAGGTTTGCATTTTCTGCATGGGATCTTGGCCTGTTTTCCGGCGCTTCCGGGGCTTTTTATGCTCTGAGTACAGGGCTGCTAATCCGCCCTCTTATCAACCGCTTTCGCCCGGACCTTCTCTTTTTTTGGAGTATGATCCTAACAGGGATTGCGATTTTTGGGATGGCTTTTGTTACAAATGCCTTCTGGCTCTTTCCTTCTATCCTGCTTGTCTGTTACCTAACAGCTCCCTTTAGCCCCACTTCTACAACCCTTGTATCTAACGGGGTCCCGGAAAAAATTCAGGGAGAAGCCCTTGGTATCCTCAGCTCTATCACCGCTGCGGCTTATGCCCTCTCTCCCCTGCTCTCCGGAACTTTTGTCGGCAAGTACCCAGAAAGTGCCATGTGGATTGGAGGCAGTACCATGTTTCTAGGGGGCCTTATCGGCATCGTCTTATTTTATTATAAAAAAACAAACAACTGACGCCATGCATAAATATTGTCCATTTCCAGGGCGCAAGACTCCACATGTCTATCCTAAATGCCCTCCTATACCCTCACTTAATGAAGTAGGGCGCCTCAATAAGAAGCCGGATCAAACGGCAAATCCTCCCTATATACAAGAGGTCCCCACAATAAAATTTTCTTCTTCTCCTTATCGCACTGAGCTGCAAGGAATAATAGATACATTAAGCACTATCGTAGAATCTAAACATCCACTCCGCCATTCTTTCAAAACATTAGAGTCCCAACTTCTAGCGTTTCCAAGAGGAGCTCAGGACAAAAAGGATACCCTATTCCTTCAAAAAATTAAAAATTGTTTCACCTTATTTATACCAAAAATTAAGGCGATGACTCAAGAGCCTTCAGAGGAAGAGCTAGAACTGTTATCCAAAAACCTTTCATGTGATATGCAACCGCTTCTTCAATCAGATTCGGTATATATTTCCAAATGTCTCAGTACCTATTTTGAAGGCGTGCGTAGTATTACAACTTGTCGCACAGGTCCTTGTATTTCGCCAATAGATGAGAGGATCTTGTATTTGAATCGCATCTTCGAACAACTAATGGCCCCCCCTATTGAACATCAACTCATAGAGAGCTTGAAAAAAATTCAGGATCTCCTATTCCCCTTTCTTATCTCCCTAGATGACAAAAAGAGCAAAGAATATGATGATCTGCGTCTATTCCTTGCCAAGCAACTCTATCTAATGGCATAGGATGAGTTCGTTTATACCCTATATTTCATCACATGATGTGGGGTTCCTTTGAAAAACCCTTGCCCTTTGATAAGAGAGCCAACCCGTTTAAAGCCTGCCAGCTCTAAAAGATCGATCGAGGCTTCGTCTTGCACTGCCGGAACAGCCAACAGCGTGCATTTTTGTGAAAAACAGGTAAGGAAACAAGTCAGTGCATCGGGAGAGGGACTTAAAAGAGGAATGATATCGAGTGAATAGGTGGATCCTTCTTCCTCAATCCAGGCCGTCAAGGGTTCTGTAACTCCCTTTTGAATGGGAGTCAGCACAAGGAGTAGATGGGGTTTTTTGGCTTGAGTATCTATCCAGTACTGAATGTCACCTTGGAAATTAGGAAAGTTTTTTACACGCGATTTTACAGAAGAGTTTTTAGAAAGAAATGCGATAATTTCAGAATCTGACGGCTTTATTACTTTAAATTCATGTTTTTTCATAAATCTTCTTATTATTTAAACTAACACGATTTAATTAAATTGAGATAGCATTTTTTTATTTAAATTCGTATGATGCAAAAAGAGAGGTGGTTATGGGTGTGTGGATTCTCTATGGGGTCATAGGGGTTGGAGCCGGCATTCTGGGAGGGATGCTAGGACTTGGAGGAGGGATCATTACTGTTCCTTGCCTATTTTACCTATTTGGGGTGATATTTCCTGACAACCCGTTTGTCATGCACATGGCAATTGCCACATCGCTTGCTGCCATGATCCTAAATACAGCCGTCTCTACTTGGGCGCACAACAAAAGACACCATGTCCTCTGGGCAGTCTTTCGGATGATTGTACCGGGGATTATCGTAGGATCAATACTTGGGGCTGTAGTTGCAAACTACTTGTCTTCACATGCACTCGAAGTTGTCTTCGGTTTATTCTTATGCATTTTAAGTATCCACTTCTACAGGCAAAAAGCCATTATCGAAGGAGGTCATAAGCTCCCCAGTGCTATAGCATTTAATGGGTTGGGATGTTTTGTGGGAACTGTATCGAACCTGCTCGGTATTGGTGGAGGCAGTCTTGCCGTTCCTCTGCTTTGCGCATTTAAGATTAAAGACAAAAATGCGATCGGCACCTCTGCTGCCATCACTTGTGTCACAACGGTTTGTGGATCTATCTCTTACTGGATTATTGGGCTTTCAGATATGCCGGGCTCCCCTCTTGGGTTAATTAACCTTGCCGCTTTTTTGTGCATTGGCATTGCAGCGGCTTTAAGCGCACCGATTGGCGTAAAGCTCACATCGATTGTCAACCCGCAAAAACTCAGGCGCTTATTTGCACTTGTACTTGCTTTAACAGGACTCTCTTTACTTATTTAAGTAAGAAATCACACGATCCACACGAAATTGCCGATCTTCACTACGCGGAATTTCCCAATCTATAGCAGCTGTCGCTTGAGGAATCAGACGGAGTGAGGAAGAGCTTGGGAGCATCGGCTGAATAGACTCTAAACATTTACAGCCAATCGCATGTTCTTTCATAGCAAGCCGCTCTCCTATCTGCTGTTTTAAAGGAGATGCAGCAGAATAGAGCCTTTGCAGAAGGAACAGGGTAAGAGGGCTTGGTGCTATTTGCCGGATACGGGGAGGGACCGCAATTTGTTGGTACATAGGTTTGCGCCTGGGACCTGTTGCTTTCATCGATTCTTTCATCGCTATAAAAAGAGCCTGTGTCATATGCACTCGAATGTGAAAATGCAAAGATGCTAGTCTTTAGAGAATCTTTTTTTCAACTACAAAAAGGAGATTTTTTTTGAATGCAAGAGAAACAATAAGAGCCCAAAGAGAAAAAACAACGATAGCAAGCCAGCCGATCCAAGGCAAAAATTGCAAGCCAAAGAATAGCTTAAAAAAGAGAATAAAGAATGAGGCCATCGCCTTAGAAGCTCTATGAGCAAAGACGTCGATGACAGCTTTGGCTCTAAATTTTTCATCTGCAGATAAAGGGATGTAGAGCATCTCTTTAATCGCTGTAAAGAGAGAAAAATCAAAGCTCTTTACGCAGATAAAGGAGAGTGATAGCAATCCAAAAAAGGGCAAGCATTGAAAGAGGGCTGCATTGCCGAAAAGGAACAAAGGGATGAGCAGATGACTTCCTCTAACCCCTAAATAACGGATACATAGATAGGCGCCGCCAAGCTGCAAGGCCATCGTCACAAGATGCACATAACTCATCACTTGCGCCACATAGGCAGTTCTTAAATCCTGATCGAAAATCTGTTTTTCTAAAAATGCACTAAACTGAAAATCGATCAGCGCCGAAGAAATTTGCATAAAGCAGACGATCCCTAAGATAGAAAGAAGCATTTTCGAGGACATAACTAACTTAAATCCTGAAAATAAAGACGCAGGCTCTGATGAAGGAAGCGTAGATGGAGAATAGGTCGATCTCTGAATTGCTTGGAAGTAGCAGAAGTTAAGAACAATATAAATGGGCACTGTGGCTAGCAAAAGAGACTGAGACCCCATCTGAACTGCCAAAAAGCTCGGGATCAAACTGCCGCAAAAGGCTCCAAAGGCCCCCATTGCCAAAAATAGGCCATATAAATACTTGGCTCTCTTCAGTGGAACTGTGAGGTGAATTACTGACCACAACTGCTGGAACATCAGCATGATATACACCTCTTTCCACACATAAAAACCAAAAGATAGGAAGGGGGTGCGTGAAATAAAAAACGCTGCAACAAGACTGAAACTACTGATTACAAATGAGGTTAGAAGAAACATCTTCTTACACCCCCACTTAGGCAAATACCGATTATATATAGCAACAACTGCCAAGTTCAACGGGACTACACAAAGCCAAGCGATCGGCAAATCGGCTGCACTAAAAAACGTAAGAAACAGTCCATTACTTACAGGGCGTACAACGGCATATTCCATCGAGATGAAAAAGCCCGAAAGCATCGCAAAAAAGACAAAAAGCCTGTCGCTTAATGAAAAAGAAGCGATCTCGGTTTTAAGCGCCCTAATCACGCAAGTACCTCTTGAACTCTTTTTTCCACATCCGGGCTCAAATAAAGCATCCGCTCTGATTTGGGTTGAAAGACGATCTGGCAAAAGGATGTCGCCGGCATTACCTGCCCCGCTTTTGTTTTTACTAAAAAGTTAGGTTTTCCCTTAGAGCTGACTTTCGGAAATGGCTCCATCCAAAACGCATTTCTATCTATTCCAAGATTTACCAGAATTTCTTCTGAAAACTCTTTGGAAAGGATGATCGGCTTGAACCTTTTGTGGCGATCTAAAAGAGAAAGAGCTGACAGGTGCCCCTTATCTAAAGGATCTTTTGCAGCTTTCCGAAGGGCTGCTAAAATCTCATGATCTGTTAAAGAAAAATACGCCTCAATATTCTCTAAAAAATCTTGCCCTTCAAAAAACAGCTTCATGAAAGAGGCAAGGTGAAATTTGCAGATTCTAACAGAGGGGTATCCATACACTCTTTTATGCATAAAATGGCGAGCCAAAAGTAGGGCTTCACAAGACTCGACCCCATTTTCTTCAATGCACATCTGCATATCTGCAACTGTTAGCATTTCAATCAGTTGCTGGTAATCAAAAAGACCGTGGGACACCCCCGTACACTGCGCATCTCTTAAAAGGTAATCAATCCGATCCGCTCCGAAAAAATCGCCTGTGACAATCTGTGATAATACTTTTTCCTCTGCAGAAAATATCAAAGAAGGCTCTATACAACTGAGTTTTTCCTCGCCGATTGCCATCTTAATGACATCCCCTAAAATATCTTTGCCAGCAAAAAACTCTTGGAACCTCTCAAATAGAGGCTTTAAGTAGAAAATCGCCTTTAATGTCCACCCTTCATGCCCCCCTTCCCCTAAGAGTTCTTTTTCCGCATCATGGGAAAAAGGGAGGTGACCAAAGTCGTGACAGAGCGCCGCAAAACGAACGACCTGCTCCCAGTAAATGGGATCATCTAACACAAACCCTTTTGAGACAATCCGCTCAAAAATAGAAGTTGCAAGATGCATGGTACCAAGTGAGTGCTCAAAACGGGTGTGGGTGGCTCCCGGATATACAAGATAGGCAATCCCGAGCTGGTGAATCCCATGCAAGCGCTGAAAAGGTTCTGAGTCGATAACCTGCTTTTCTAACTCATTGAATCGGATAAATCCATGGACAGCATCGTAGATCTTATGCGATCTTTGCAGCCACTTGCTCTTTAAAATAGACATTACCCCCCCTTTTCAGGTCTTGGACGACTTTCCGGCATGTAATTTCCTGAGACTTCTACAAACTCTGCTTTTCTTTGCAATTCCTTGATACTGCGTGCTCCCCCATAAGTCAATCCACTGCGCAGCCCCCCTAACAGCTGGTCGATGAGCTCTTGGGCGCTACCTGTTACAGGCCCCCAAAAATCGATCCCTTCAGCGACCGTTTTTTCTTTGAGACCCCCATAGAAATCGTTCTGGAAATCTTCACTTGCCTGCCCTCTGTATTTGGCCTCCATCTTGGATGGCACTTTGTCGGACGGCCGTTTGATCGCAGCACTCTCTTTTGTCATTGCAAACATCTTGCCAATCATGACAGAGCTAGCTCCTGCCGCAAGCGCTAAAACCACATCTCGACTATTTCGAATCCCTCCATCAGCAATGAGCGGCACTCTCAACTTTTCCGCAATCTTGGCGCAATCATAAATCGCTGTGAACTGAGGAACCCCAAATCCTGTAATCATCCGCGTTGTGCATGCAGCACCCGGCCCTACCCCGACCTTCACTGCATCAGCTCCTGCATTTACAAGATCATGATACGCCATAGCTGTGCACACATTTCCGGCGATTACTTCTTTATTGGGATGCGTCCTTTTTAGCTCTCTAATATACTCAAACATTCTATCCGAGTGTCCGTGCGCCACATCAATACATACCCCAAGCGCACCTTCATCTAATAAGCTTCTTGTCTCATCAATCTTAGAAATACCGGCTGAAATAAATGTTTTTCCGGCAAAGCGTTTGACCCATTTTTTCTGCATTTCATAAGGAGTAAATCTGTGAAAAATAGGGATCGACCCGGCTGCAAGCAAAACCTCTGCCAGCTCCTCGCTAATGGCTGTATCCATATTAGAACAGACAAGGGGAATATCCATTTTTCTCTGTCTTGTAATCCACGTTTCCAATAGAGGTTCTGTTCGAGAAGGAACATTATTAAACTGAGGAACTAAGGCTACATCATCGAATGTGTACGCGCGTTTAAAAGACATATTTTACTCCCAATAATTCCTATCTGGTATACCACGCTTCACAAAAAATCGGAACCTTAATAATCTTGGCCATATGATCAGCGTAACCATCCTCACTAAAAACTCCAGTACAACCCTCAAAGCCACTCTTGACTCCCTCAAAAAATTTCCAGAAATTGTCATCTACGATACCGGCTCTACCGACGATACCCTAGCGATTGCTCAAACCTTTCCCAACGTCAAAATCTACTCTGGTCCCTTTCTTGGCTTTGGCCTAACTCATAACAGAGCCTCAAATCTTGCTACCCACAACTGGATCCTCTCGATAGATAGCGACGAGGTTCTCTCGCCAGCTCTTTCAGAAGAAATCCTCTCCATTAGTTTAGATTCCACCCATGTCTATTCTATTAAAAGACATAACTTCTTTAATAACAAACACATACGCGGATGCAGCGGTTGGTATCCGGACCCGGTCTTACGCCTCTACGATAAAAATGCTACCACCTTTTCCGAAGATGCCGTCCATGAGAAAATCTTCTCCAACCACTTGACCATTACCCCCCTTGCTTCTCCCCTGTTCCATACCCCCTACCGCTCCATAGATGACTTTCTGCATAAAATGCAGCTCTACTCCTCTCTTTTTGCCTCTCAGCACCTTGGCAAAAAAAAGGGATCCCTTCTCAAGGCTCTCCTACACGGTTATAGCGCTTTTTTTAAAAGCTACATCCTCAAAAAAGGTTTTCTTCTCGGCAAAGAGGGTTTTGTAATTTCTCTATACAACGCCCATACCTCCTTCTACAAATACCTCAAGCTCATACCCTGGAATTAAAAACTTTAAAACAGCTCTCTTGTTTTTGAAGCTTTGTTAACCCTTTACCTTGCATAAAACCCCTCGCCTATGGAAAACTCAATCCTCTAAAAAATTAAACAGGGGTAAAACCATGGCAACACCCATAACAGCACATCCGCAAGCAACAGTTAGAAAAGATGATAGGCCTCGCGTACTCTCAAATGATTTCCTTGACCTGATACAGAGACATTCAGATGCTTTTTTAAAGGTATTGAAAGACTTTGCAGATTCTAACGAAAACCCTTCGTTTAAACAGTGTGTGAAAGAGAGCCTGACACCTATAGAAAAAAATGCCTCTTTCTTTTTCTCATCCCTTAAAGACAATTGTTTAGCAGCGAAAATTTTTGCTGCTTTGCTGCATGATCCTAAAGCTTTCAATGCATTTTGCGAAGAAATGGGTAATGAAGACGATAGGGCTGCTTTAGAAAAAGAAATCACAAAAAATCGCAAAACCCTTAAAAATTCTTCCAATAGAGAACAACAGGAATTGTATAAGCTGTTAGCTTTACCAAAATCTATAGAAGAGAGATTTTCTGAAACTACTGGCCGGTTATTGACCGGCGTTATCTCGAGTGTTGTGTTTTCACAACTGTTTAAATGCATGCCTTGGAGCGATACGTACCTTCCTCTTGCAGCGCTCTCAGCTCTAGAATCTTCTCGCTATTCTCTTATAGAAAAAGTGATTCCTGAAGAATTGAAAGAGGATGCGCTAATAGATCGCATAGGAATTGTAGGTCGTGCAGCATCAATATTTGGTGCAGTGTTTGTTGCAAAAAGTGCTATAGGAATGCTTCCTGGAAATGGAGAAACTCTAGCCTCTATGCTTCTTCCTATTTGGGCAGGAGCTTATTATACCGCATTTTCCCACAAACACAAAATCGGGATAACAACAATCAAAGAAGATGCCCTAAAACTATTGAATAAGTTCCCAGAAGGCAAATCATTGATCAGCTGCATACGCGGAACTCAGGAAGCTCTGAGTAAATTCCCGTTTTATAAAAGCGCGCCATGGCTATATGAATCCATCATGCCGGCTGCTTTATTAAAAACACTTGGATGTTCTGTAACAACAGCCGGGATTGTGGGCTCTCTTCCCTCTGCACTTAAAGGCAATTTTTGGGGATGTGCTGCAGCAGGAGCCGGCATCCTCCATTCTTTAGGTTTGTTAATACCTATGGTCAAAACTGTAGCAGGTCAAACAATGTCACAAGGCGGCAGCTTTGTTTGGGATTGGATTTTCAATGCAGGAAGTCTAAGAGATTCTCTTATCGCTCTTTCTTTGGCTGCATGGGGAGCATCAATTGTAAGCACTCCTGTACTCTCTTTTGTCTCAAGTATTAATAAGCAAATGAAAGGAGTTTGGAAAATTCTGCCAAACCAGAAAATAAAAAATGCGGCCGTATGGACTAAGAAAAGTTTGAGCGATATTTTTCACAAAATACAAGCCAAGCAAAATCCCCCCCCTCAAAACTTGTTCAAGGTAACGCCTCTAAACTCCTTTATTGACAAATTAAAAAACTCCACTTCATCTCCTGCTAAAATTGGGGCTCTTTTATTTGCAAAACTGACGCAACCTGTCGTAGCGGTGATCGCAGCTTCTGAATCCATGGCATCAAAGATCGCAGGCTCTTCTGAAAGCAGACAACGCGCCCTTTCTAACTTTTTCAATGAGAATGCAATTAGCCCCAAAGTCGCAACTGAAACAGCTTCCACACTCAGCTACATAGAAGCTGTATTGAATTGGGGAGGCAAGTTCCCTGTTGTGTCAGTATTTACAGGCTCTATGCGTATGTTTGGAGCCATTGGCATTGCGCTACTTACTTCTGTTGTAGGTATTGCTATGGCGGCATTGGGAAGAAATGCGACTACACGGAAAGCTGGCCAGGCTCTAGTGGGCGAGGCTTTTGTACAAGGCAGTAGCAATGCAGCAAGGGGCTGGGTTGAGGCGACCCATTACCCCCTCTCTTTAGTAGCCACATTGCCTTGGGACTTGTCTGGTAGAAGGATTTCTTACCTTGGAGAAACGACACCAGCAGGGATTCACATGCCAGCTCTTTTAGGAAAGTGCGTATAGGCTACTTTCCCTTTTTTCTTGTTCTTGGGAAAAAGAATAAGACACCGCCTATCAGGATAGCTGCAATTCCACCGACTTTCAGCTGTCCTGCTAGAGCCGCGTACTCTGCCACCATCTCTTTGCCTGCATTGATTTTCTTATCCGCTGAAGAGCGAATGCCCTTACCAATGTCTTTACCCACAGGACTTAAAGAAAACAGCTGATTTGCCGTATCTAGAGACTGTTCTGCGTTTTTGATTTTCTGCGCTCCTGCAAGCACTTGTTCATTGATATACATAGAAGCCCCCACAGCTGCCACCCCAAGTATAATCAACAATCCTGCGATAATTTTACGAATCATGGGACACCCCTTTCTATCTTCAAATAACAGAAGAGGACTCTTTTTGACTATCTGATATCACTCATTTGCTCGGCAAGTCTTTGAAAAGTGAAGGCTTGGGCGCCTTGGCTCATAAGGAACTCTTTTGCTTTTTTAAGATAAAGAGCATGTTCTTCTTCGGTCATTGCAAGTAAAAAGGCATGAAGCTCTTCCATTCCAGAAAATGCACGGCGATCAATAAAACACCCCTTAGGGATATAGGAATCTATATTACTAGCTCCCCAGTAGATAGGAACTACTCCCGCTGCAAAGCATTCGAAGATTTTCTCGGTGATGTACCCTTTTACATCGCTTGTATTTTCATAGCAGATATAAAACTTGTAATCCTTGATGACACTCAGTTTGTCTTGAGGGGCTCCTCTATAGCTGATATGTTGTTCAGGATTCCAACGCCTACCGTAAAACTCAAATCCCCTTTCCCCTGCCCCTTCAAAATACTCTACCACCGCCCTTCTTTGAGAGTAGAGTTCATGCTGTTGCTTGCTATCGAGATCAGAAGAAACAAAAGTGCATAACTTGCGCTCGTTAAAAGGGATCGAATAATGCACTTGAGGAATAAGCACAGGATAATTGAACTTTACGTACTTTTTTCCATCTATAAGGTTATCATCCCAAGTATACACAGAAGAAAAACAAGCCTGCACTTCCGGATCATACATCCTGGGAAGGACCGTCTTGGGCTCCCACATGAAAAGTACAGTTTTTTCCTTGGGTAACCGAGAAAGATCGTAGCGACGACATTGCTCAGGAGTGACATTAAAAAAAACTAAGAAATCCACATCCGGATCTAGTGGCACACTGAAAGGAAAATCACATCCTATTTTACGGAGCCATCTATGCACAAATCCTTTTTCTTTCTTTAACCTCTTAGCATACCGCTCAAAGGGAACCACCTCCACTCTGCTTTCATACCCATTTTCTCTAAAAAATTGGTTAAATGACTCCCCGTCTAGTGGCCAATTCGCAATACACTGGATAACTTTCTCTCCCCATAAAGGAAAAACGCATAAAAATCCTACAATAAACCAACGCATATGCCTCAAAAGAGTAAACCCAATTAAAATTAAAAATTCTCTGGAAAGGGCAAATTTTCTTACACGCCCCAAAACCCACATATTTATGCAACAACGCCATGTGAGAATGCTGTTTTCTTTGTTTGTTCTTCTGTCAATTTTTGTTTAAAAATTGTAACGCAGTTGCCCAGACCAAATGCGATTGAGATAATCATGCCCCCATTCTTGCCTATAATCGCAACCAATTTCTGCTCGATCACAAAAAAAGCCTTCAATTAATCCAAGTTCAAAAAAATAAAGGTTTCGTTGTGGAAATAACCCATTGATCACCATGGGGCAAGTCAACGGAGCAAGCGATGCCGTTTCTTTTTTGCCCACAAAACGCCATTCATAGGCATCTCCCAGACTGATATAAGGAGTCGTAACCAATCTATCATGCTGCGTATAAAAAGAAGTTAACAACTCTAGGCCTGCCTCAACTCGCAATAGGTCTGCATTATGCTTTTGTACTTTGAGATTGAGGGCTCCAGCCCCAGTTTCTTTAAAACCATCTCGATGCAAATAAGCATAGTCTACCTTACCAAAGGGTCTAATACGAATACCTTTGGTAAGGCAAGCTCCAATCTCAAAATGAGCCACACCCGAAGCTCCTTTTGTTTTTGCTTGAGCTGTTTCTATGTGAGAGCCAGATGTATCGCTATCAAAAGCAATGTTGCGGTAGGTATGATACCGATTGAGGCCTAATGTCAAAGAGCCATGCATATAGAGATAGTGATTAAAATAACCGCCTGCATAAAAAGAGAAAAAACCATTTTGTGAGCGCGCATGTCCGGTATTCTCTTTCCATGTTATTGGCTCTTCCACATAACTTAGTGCTGCGCCTATGCGAGACGTACTACCAAGGGCAATATCACACCCTAAAGAATTTCCCCATGGATCTGTTTTATATCCCACACGATAGGTATCTGTTTTTTGGGAAGCGTTACTAAAAAACAGATCATTCCATACTTGTATACGATGTGGTTTTGCGCAATTTGCAATCGAGTGAAGATCCATCTGCCTTTCAATCATTTGATCTAGCCGAATGAGAACTTCCTCTAATCCAAGATCAAGCGTATTAAACACTGTGGGGAGCATGTCGTGTAAGGTGTTTTGCAGCTCTTCTAGATTCATAAAATGCAACTCATCAATGACAGGCTGCAACACAGTCGTTTGATCGCCAAAGAACGAATCTAGGCAGTGAGCCACTACTTGAGCTGCAGGATCTAGAGGTAGGATATGAAAGGGCAAAGTATCGATCACTAAAAGAACTGATGTGCTTGTATATTCTAACTTTGCTTGAAATGAAGGCATATTCAATGTCACATCAGAAAAAGTCCCCACGCGAGAGCTTCCTTCCATGATCGTTTGTTGATATCCAAGAGGATAGGTCCCAAAAGCAGGAAAAATAGCCACAGTAGTATTGTTTTCAATGGTAATCAAGTCGGTTGCTGCAATCAGATCTGCAGAAACAGGATCACATTCGATCTGATAGGTAGAACCCATTGCTTGCGTATAGGGACCTACGACATCAAAGGTTGCAATCGAATTGCCGGGAGCAATCGTCCCAGATACAATAACACTACCAATAACGGGCCCTGTTCCTTGTAGATACCCACTGGAATCCACAGTAAGATCTGCTGTGGCGCTGGTATTTAAAGCCAACTTGCCAGTCAAGGCAACCGTGATCTGATTTTGGGAGATCGGCTGAGTCAAATTTAAAAGCCCTCCCCCTTGAATTGTCAGGTCTCCTGTCCCATTGATTGTGTAATTAAAAGAAGCATCAGAAAGCTGATCAAAGATAAGCTGGCTATTATTTGTGGCGGTTCCTGGAAGACTTAAGGTATTAACGATAAGAGTCCCATCAGAAACTGTGGTAAGTCCTGTATAAGAATTATTGCCGGTTAAAGACATTGTTCCAGCCCCTGTTTTTGTAACAGAAGCCCCAACACCTGACATATTCCCAGAGATTATCAAATCAGTTACGGCAGAGCCATTTCCGATATCAAAGGAACGATTAGATGTTCCCAAATCAACCAGACAAGAAATCAGTGCTTGTAAAGATCCCCCATTATACAAGACCCCACCCCCTATCCCATTAAAAGCAATAGTGCCAATACCGCTAATCGCTATACCATCCCCAATTGTCAAGGCTGTACTTGTGGTTCCGTTAAGAGTTAAAGTGCCACTACCCAGATTAACTGAACCGCCAGACATTAATAAAGAAGTGATTGTCTCTGAAAAATTGTTGAGATCAAAAGTACCGCTTGAAACTGAAACCGTAGAGGTATCTGCAATCTGATCGCTGGCAGCCAGTTGCAGTGTTCCCCCGTTGATCGTTGTATCTCCAGGGATTGCATCTACTCCCACTGTTTTATTCAAAGAGAGAGTTCCTTGAGAAACAGTTGTCGTTCCACTATAGGTATTCGCTGAGCTTCCAGAAAGCTGTAGAGTCCCAGCGCCTGTTTTAGTAAGGCCTCCAGATGTATTTGAGATCACACCCGATATAAGTAAGTCAATAGATGCAGCTCCATTGCTTATCGTAAACGTGCGGGTCGATGACCCCATGTCGATATTAGAAGAGATGGTCGCTTGATCTGTCGTACCATTATAGGTAATTCCTCCTCCGGCTCCACTAAATGTCAAAGATCCAGCCCCACTAATTGTGGAACTTCCATCTCCCATTGATAAAGTAGTGCTGCTTGTCCCACTTAATGTTAGAGTCCCTCCTCCAAGAGTTGTCGAGCCTCCTGTCATTACAAGAGAGGTTATAGTATCTGAAAAACTGTTGAGATCAAAAGTACCGCTTGAAACTGAAACCGTAGAGGTATCTGCAATCTGATTGCTGGCAACTAGTTGCAGTGTTCCCCCATTGATTGTTGCATCTCCAGGGACTGCATTTACACTAGCTGTTTTATTTAAGGAGAGGGTGCCTGCAGAAACAGTTGTCGTTCCACTATAGGTATTCGCTGAGCTTCCAGAAAGCTGTAGAGTCCCAGCGCCTGTTTTAGTAAGGCCTCCAGATGTATTTGAGATCACACCCGATATAAGTAAGTCAATAGATGCAGCTCCATTGCTTATCGTAAACGTGCGGGTCGATGACCCCATGTCGATATTAGAAGAGATGGTCGCTTGATCTGTCGTACCATTATAGGTAATTCCTCCTCCGGCTCCACTAAATGTCAAAGATCCAGCCCCACTAATTGTGGAACTTCCATCTCCCATTGATAAAGTAGTGCTGCTTGTCCCACTTAATGTTAGAGTCCCTCCTCCAAGAGTTGTCGAGCCTCCTGTCATTACAAGAGAGGTTATAGTATCTGAAAAACTGTTGAGATCAAAAGTACCGCTTGAAACTGAAACCGTAGAGGTATCTGCAATCTGATTGCTGGCAACTAGTTGCAGTGTTCCCCCATTGATTGTTGCATCTCCAGGGACTGCATTTACACTAGCTGTTTTATTTAAGGAGAGGGTGCCTGCAGAAACAGTTGTCGTTCCACTATAGGTATTCGCTGAGCTTCCAGAAAGCTGTAGAGTCCCAGCGCCTGTTTTAGTAAGACCAACACCTAATGAGCCAGAGATCGCACCGGATGCAAGTAAGTCAATAGATGCGCTTCCATTGCTTATCGTAAACGTGCGGGTCGATGACCCCATGTCGATATTAGAAGAGATGGTGGCTTGACTTGTCGTGCCATTATAAGTGATCCCTCCTCCAACTCCACTAAATGTTAAAGATCCAGCCCCACTAATTGTAGAACTTCCATTTCCCATCGATAGAGTAGTGCTGCTTGTGCCACTTAACGTTAGAGTCCCTCCTCCAAGGGTTGTCGAACCTCCTGTCATCACAAGAGAGGTTATAGTATCTGAAAAGCTATTGAGATTAAAAGCGCCGCCTGACATTGAAACCGTCGACGTATCGGCAATCTGATTGCTAGCAGCTAGTTGCAGTGTTCCCCCACTCATTGTTATATTTCCCGAAATCGCATTTACACCATCTGTTTTATTTAAGGAGAGGGTGCCTGCAAAAAGAGTTGTCGTTCCACTATAGGTATTCGCTGAGGTTCCTGAAAACTGTAGAGTCCCATTGCCTAGTTTAGCAAGACCACCACCTGATGTACTAGAGATCGCGCCCGATACAAGTAAGTCAATAGACGCAGCTCCATTATTTAATAGGAAATTGAGTGCGGGTGACCCTATGACAATATCAGAAGAAATGGTGGCTTGATCTGTCGTACCATTATAGGTAATTCCTCCTCCAGCTCCACTAAATGTCAAAGATCCAGCCCCGCTAATTGTGGTATTTCCATTCCCCATCGATAAAGTAGCGCCGCCTGTTCCAGTTAATGTTAGAGTTCCTCCTCCAAGGGTTGTCGAGCCTCCTGTCATTATAAGAGAGGTTATAGTATCTGAAAAACTGTTGAGATCAAAAGCGCCGCTTGACATTGAAACCGTCGACGTATTGGCAATCTGATTGCTAGCAGCTAGTTGCAGTGTTCCCCCGTTAATTGTTATATTTCCCGGAATCGCATTTACACTAGCTGTTTTATTTAAGGAGAGGGTGCCTGCAGAAACAGTTGTCGTTCCACTATAGGTATTCGCTGAGGTTCCTGAAAACTGTAGAGTCCCAGCGCCTGTTTTAGTAAGACCTCCAGATGTATTTGAGATCACACCCGATATAAGTAAGTCAATAGATGCAGCTCCATTGCTTATCGTAAACGTGCGGGTCGATGACCCCATGGCGATATTAGAAGAGATGGTCGCTTGATCTGTCGTACCATTATAGGTAATTCCTCCTCCAGCTCCACTAAATGTCAAAGATCCAGCCCCGCTAATTGTGGAACTTCCATCTCCCATTGATAAAGTAGTGCTGCTTGTTCCACTTAATGTTAGAGTCCCTCCTCCAAGGGTTGTCGAGCCTCCTGTCATTACAAGAGAGGTTATAGTATCTGAAAAACTGTTGAGATCAAAAGTACCGCTTGAAATTGAAACCACAGACGTATTGGCAATCTGATTGCTGGCGGCTAGTTGCAGTGTTCCCCCGTTGATTGTTGCATCTCCAGGGACTGCGTTTACACTAGCTGTTTTATTTAAGGAGAGAGTGCCTGCAGAAACAGTTGTCGTTCCACTATAGGTATTCGCTGAGGTTCCTGAAAACTGTAGAGTCCCAGCGCCTGTTTTAGTAAGGCCTCCAGATGTATTCGAGATCACACCCGATATAAGTAAGTCAATAGATGCAGCTCCATTGCTTATCGCAAACGTGCGGGTCGATGACCCCATGGCGATATTAGAAGAGATGGTCGCTTGATCTGTCGTACCATTATAGGTAATTCCTCCTCCAGCTCCACTAAATGTCAAAGATCCAGCCCCGCTAATTGTGGAACTTCCATTTCCCATCGATAGAGTAGTGCTGCTTGTCCCACTTAATGTTAGAGTCCCTCCTCCAAGGGTTGTCGAGCCTCCTGTCATTACAAGAGAGGTTATAGTATCTGAAAAACTGTTGAGATCAAAAGTACCGCTTGAAATTGAAACCACAGATGTATCGGCAATCTGATTGTTGGCAAGAAGCTGTACAGTACCACCAGTAATCATCATATCGCCTGGAATGGCAGTAACACCTACCGTATTATTTAAAAAAAGAACCCCCCCGGAAACGGTCGTAGTATTGCTGTAGGTACTAGGAGAAGTACCCAAAAACTGTAGGGTTCCTGGGCCAGGGACAATAAGAGGACCTGTTCCTATAATCGGATTTAACAAAGAGCGAGTAAGGGCCGTATCGACTTGCAGATTAGAAGTGCCAGACAGACTAATTCCTCGATTGAATGAGGAAAAAGAACCAGACATCCATTCTAGCGCTGCACCATAGATCAAAATATTGGAGGTTGCAGAACCCAAAGCTCCAGTGCTATTGATAGCAAGAGTCCCTCCTGAAATAATGGTAGGGCCAAGATAGGTATTATTACTATTAATTTGTACAAAATTAGAAGAAGATTCTAATCCTCCATCTAATCGCGCAGCTGTTGCATCAATAGAAAAAAGCACGTTAAGAGGGCCAGAGAGAATCAGCTTACTGCCTTGATCTAAGAAAACACCCGGGGCAAATCCTGTACCAGGAGAACCTGTCTGTAAGGGCCCAAAAGATAATCCTCCACTGCCTCCAACAACTGAGCCATCAGTAATGGTAGCCCCATTACTGACGGTTAAAATTGAGTCCTGATAAACAAAGATAGCACCTCCGATCCCAGCACCACCACCACCGCCTCCTCCCGGTTTTGTGATTCCACCAGCAGTGATTCCAACCCCTCCGTTGCCTCCAAAAATCCCCCCTATACCACCAGCTGCAAGAGGAACCGCTGGTACATAACCGTTTGCCCCTCCTCCTCCTCCTCCTCCTCCTCCAAAACCCCCTTGTCCTCCTGCTCCAGCAGTAAGACCTGTAGCTCCTACAACTCTAACAAAGGCGGCGCCGCCACCGCCTCCTCCACCATAGCCTCCAGTACCACCAGCCCCTCCGATACATTCCACAAGACTACCACCACCTCCTCCTCCACCTCCGGTTCCTCCTGCTTGTCCAAAAGAGTTTGTACAAATTGTACCAGTCACACTATCGTTTCCAATTCCAGGACTGCCTCCAAAGTCACCCCCTCCAGTAACTCCAGTATAACCATTTGCCACTAATGCACCCGGAGTTGCAATAAGGCTAAAATTTGCCCCTCCGCCCCCCATCCCTCCAAATACTACATCAAGATTATTGTTATTATTCGATCCTCCGGTTCCCCCGATTGCTGTGCAACTACCTATACCGACGTTATCTAACGATACATTTCCACTAACAAAATAGCCTCCGCCAAATCCTCCACCTCCACCTCCACCGCCAGCATAGTAATGTCCCGATGGAAAACCTGCTGAGGATCCTAGACCTCCCACAGCAAGCCCATTTGTAATGTATACATTAGAAATCGAGACATTGGGACCATTAGAACTAATTGGATCTCCTCGGATATTAAAGATCTGATTCCTCTGTCCATCAATGAATTGGATACCCGACTGAGTAGTGATCGTAAGGTCTTGGGTAATTGCTGGTAGGTTGGATAGTAATGAGATTGTTCCCAGTCCCGATTGAAATAGGATCGTATCGCCAGAGCTTGCTGTTTGAAGAGCTTGCCGAAACGTATCTGCACCAGAATCTGCCGAAGAAGTCACCATAATCGTGGCTCCTTCCACATAACTAAAAGGAAACAAGCCATAGACAATGACCGCTATTAGCTTATAAAACCTACAAACTCTTACATCTGATTCCATTGATGGTAGGGCTCTTCTTTGTCTCTAAATAATTTTTTTTATTCGGATGTCTGGTTACATTTGAACAAAAACGTAACTAATTCCTTACATACTTGCCAAGCAAAATTTTTTAATGGGACAACAAAGAGTGGTGATGGCAAGCAAAAACAAAGAAAATTTCAGAAGATTGCAAGATCTATGAGCGCATCCCTACACCAAGATTGCTACAGATTAAGCGAAAGCAGCTCGCCCTTTTTTTAAGGGGCAAAAGTCGGCCACTTTAAGCGCTAGTTTTTTATTTATAGAAGTAGCGGCAGTCGGATTTGAACCAACGACCCACGGATTATGATTCCGTTGCTCTAACCAACTGAGCTATACCGCCCAAGAAGAAAAAATAGCGGGGGAAGGATTCGAACCTCCGGCCTTTGGGTTATGAGCCCAACGAGCTAACCACTGCTCCACCCCGCGGTAGAAAGTAGCAGTTTAATCTCGTAACGGATTAAACTGCAAGCCTCTTTTTAAAAAACTTCAAAAAACGAGGAAAATCATGTCTATAGCAGTGACCGGATTTAAGGGTATCAACGATCGTCTAGAGCCTTTTTTTACTAATAACCAAGAGGCAAAATGTCTTGTTGTGATTGATATAGATGAAGTTCTTGTTAAACTGAAATCTCCCTTTTATGAAGCTGATGTCAGAGGAGTATTCGATTTTACGGCAAGAACCAAGGAATTGAACCCAAAGCTTCTAGAAATGGTTTTGAGCAAGATATACTCCCATGGTTCTGTGGCAACTGATCCTGATGAGATTATAAGATTTTTCCGGTTGTTGCAGAGCAAAAAAATACCTCACATTTGCCTTACCACTTTCCGATGTCCAACCTACGGTCATCTTAAAGATTCTCATTTGCATCGAGATAAAGAATTAAAAGATCTTGGAATGGACCTTACAAACAGCTACCATTTTACAGCAGATGACGTTCTTGAAGAGTTTGATCAGCCCAATCCACTTATTCGATTTTTTAGATCTATAGTATTTACTAAGACAAATAAAGGACAGGCTCTCTTATTGTTTTTAGAAGAAACTGCCAAAAAAGGCCAGTTTAATCATATTATTGCAATTGATGATCAGATAAAGAATCTAGATTCAATCCGATCAATTTTTTATGATTATGTTACCACGTTTCATTATACAGCTCCTGCATTACCGACTCATGAACCACTACCTGATCCTAAGACAATCTCAGAAGAACTTGAGAAGATCATCAAAGAGTGTGCTCAAGAACTTGAAGTACCGTACGGTCCACCGCTTTCTGCGATAACGCCTGAAGCTGCCATGTAGCCTCTATGAGAGTCGTGTGCTTTTTTGGAGAATCTAGAAAGTCTATTACTTCTGAAAGGAGCTTTTGCATTGGCACTTGCTTTCCTGCCGAATAAGACAGTACAAGCTCTTTGAGTTCTGTTTGCGTGTGCATATGAGGACCAAAGAATACAGGAACTCCTTTTAAGACAGGCTCTAGAACGTTGTGTCCACCCACTTTTTCTGTGTAACTTCCAGCCACAATGGCAAGTGTTGCTATTTCATAACAGGCATTGAGAATTCCCATCTGATCGATGAGAATAAGGCGATGAGAGCAGGGGTTTTCTTGGGAAAATCGAGAATGGGGCCAACCCCTTTTATTTAATAGAGAGGAAACAGCAGAAAATCGCTCAGGATGACGTGGTACAAGCAGAATTTTCAGAGTCGGATGAGTTTCAAAAAGGACAAAGAGCTCTGATAAAAGCATCTCCTCTTCAGGATCATGCGTGGATCCGATGACAATGACCGGCTGAAAGGGGGTCAGCGCCAAATGTGTAAGGAGAAGCCCCTTTTCTTGGGCAGTCATTACAGAGGAAATGGATTCGAGCTTAAGATTTCCTGTGACAGAGAGTTTTTCAGAAGGAATGTTAAGAAGAGAAAAACGGTTTCTATACTCTTCATTCTGGATACAAAGGTGATCAAATAGAGAAAAAAGGCGCTTTGTAAAGAAGGGAACCTGTCGAAATCGAGCAAAGGAACGGGCTGAAATTTTGCCGTTAACAAGAATGACTTTTGCTCCTTGCGCCTTAGCATATTTAAGAGCGTGGTACCAAAAATCACTTTCAGACAGAAGAAGAAGATTAGGATGGATCTTTCTCATTACCCTTTTCATTAAAAATGAGAAATCAAAAGGGATCAAAAAAGAGGCGCTAAGAGCGGGAAATAGCCGCCTTGCCTGATCTAAACCCGTTTGAGTAGTGGTCGACATCACAACAACATAGCCTGGAAAATGCTCAAGAAGTTTAGGGATAAGATGGGAGAGGGCTTTTACCTCGCCCACAGATACCGCATGCGCCCAGAGTACTTTTCTTTTTTTAGAGATGCTTGGAACAGCAAACCCCAAGCGCGCTCTCCACGAAGAGCGATACTTCTTTTGGAATAGCGCTTTGGGAGCAGCAAGAAGGAGCAGACAAAATAATACCGTGTCATAAAGAAAGGTGATCATACAACAAGGCTTAACAGTTTATTGGGAACATAAATCACTTTCCGGATCGGCCCTGTTAAATGCTTTACCACTTCCGGTTGCATCTTTACAAAGGCAAGCAACTCCTCTTCACTAAGATCCGTTTCCAGTGTCCATTTTCCTCTTACCTTGCCGTTGATCTGCACGACATAGGTAGCTTGCGTATCGACAAGGTATGCAGGGTTAGGGTTTGGGAAAGGGGCGTAGGTCAGCTCACCTTGTCCCCCTAAGATCTCCCAAGCCTCTTCAGCAATATGGGGAGCAAAAGGAGATAGGAGCTGCGTTAGCATCTTAAGGGCTGTTTTTGGATAGCTCAAAAGCTGTGAAAAGGCATTCATGAATTCCATCATCTTGGCAATCGCTGTATTGAATTGCATGAGCTCTATCTCTTTTTCCACAGCAAATGTTAAACGGTGGATCAACTTCATCCCTTCTTGAGACTCTTCTTCTGTCACTTTTTCAGAAGTGACAAGATCAAAGAATCGGTTTAAAAATCGTTTGCAACCGCTAACAGCATCCGTATTCCATACCTTTTCTTTATCAAACGGCCCCATGAACATCTCATAGAGGCGTAAAGCATCCGCTCCAAACTCTTCGACCATATCATCGGGCGTCACCCCATTGAGTTTGGACTTGGACATCTTATCGATTTGAGAAATAAGAGGATCTCCTGTTCCGATGTGCAGATACTCCCCACCCTCCTCTTTTACTTCTTCAGGAGGCACATAACCTCCACCTTCTCGCTGATACGATCTTGCTACGACAAGACCTTGGTTGCGCAGGGTTTGAAAGGGTTCTTTTGTAGAAACAAGACCGCAGTCATAGAACACCTTATGCCAAAAGCGTGCATAGAGAAGATGCAGCACCGCATGCTCCACACCGCCTACATAAAGATCTACGGGAAGCCAATATTTTTCAGATTCTTTACTAAAAGCTTCATTGTTATTGTTGGGATCGCAAAATCTTAAGTAATACCAGCAAGACCCTGCCCACTGGGGCATGGTATTGGTCTCTCTAAGGGCCGGCTTTCCTGTTTTGGGATCGATGATCTCTACCCACTCTTTTACTTTAGCAAGGGGGCTCTCTCCTGAAGACGAGGGCTTATAGTCGGACAGTTCAGGCGGCATCAAGGGGAGCTCATCCAAGCTAAGGACCCGTTTAGACCCATCGGAAAAATGCAAAATAGGGAAAGGTTCTCCCCAATATCTTTGCCTAGAAAAGAGCCAGTCGCGCAGCTTATACTGTACCGTCCTCTCCCCTTTTTTATGGACTTCTAACCACTCTATGATTTTCTCTTTGGCATCCGAGATAGTAAGTCCATTGAGAAATTGGCTCTCTACAAGGGTGTTTTTTTCTGTGACAACCGTTTTAATGGGAAGGCTGTATTTTTCAGCAAATAGCAAGTCCCTCTCATCATGGGCAGGAACCCCCATTACAGCTCCTGTGCCGTAAGACGCAAGTACATAATCGGCAATCCAAAGAGGAATAGAAGCTCCGGTTACAGGATGCTCCACATAAGCCCCTGTCCATACCCCGGTCTTTTCCTTGGCAAGATCTGTGCGCTCTAAATCGCTCTTAGAAGCCCCTTCTTTTTTATAAGCCTCGACCTCTTTTTTTTGTGCCTCCTCTGTGATCTCATCCACAAGAGGATGCTCTGGAGAAAGTACAAGGTATGTCACTCCAAATAGTGTGTGAGCAGCTGTTGTAAAGACTGTGATTTTTTTGTCTGAATTCTTTGTAGAGAATGTGATGTGAGCCCCTTCGCTCCTACCAATCCAATTGGTCTGTAATTTTTTGAGATAATCGGGCCAATCAAGAAGATCCAAGTCTTCGAGCAAACGGTCTGCATAAGCTGTGATTTTCAAGATCCACTGCCTTAGCGGGCGTCTTTCAATCGGAAAGCCCCCCTCTTTGGAACGCCCGTCTTCCACTTCTTCATTAGAGAGCACGGTGCCAAGAGCCGGACAGAAATTCACGAGCATTTCCGCTTCATAAGCCAGCCCGCGGTCATAGAGTTTTGTAAATAGCCATTGAGTCCATTTGTAATAGTCAGGATCAGATGTAGCTAATTCTCGACTCCAGTCATAACTAAAACCTAAAGACTTGAGCTGCCGTCTGTACGTGTTGACATTTTGCTCAGTTGTGATTTTAGGATGGGTTCCGGTACGAATTGCATACTGTTCTGCTGGCAATCCAAAGCTATCCCACCCCATAGGATGTAACACGTTAAATCCCTTTTGACGCTTATAACGAGCCAAAATGTCGGTTGCGGTATACCCTGTAACATGCCCTACATGAAGCCCTGAGCCTGATGGATAGGGAAACATATCCAAGATGTAATACTTGGGTCTTGTGGGATCAATCTTTGCACAAAAGACCTCTCTGTCTTCCCAAATCTGCTGCCACTTCTGCTCGATGCGCTTGTGATCGTATTTTTGTTTATCCATAAGATTACAGGATAACCTTGCTTTTGACTTTTTTCCTAGCGATTTTGTCAGCCTCTAGTTACACTAGAGCCGATGGAATCTTATTCTATAAAAAAACAGAAGATCTTGCTAGAGGACTATGACTATAAGCAAGATCTGGAAAACCGTTTATTGATGTCTCAATTTTCCACTCGGGACCTGCTTGTTTTAGAAGAAATTCTTTACAGCTCCCTGACAGCCCCCTTAAAGAAAATAGAAAAAAATCTTGATATGACAAGAGATGAGCTACTGCCTATTCTCATCCGCCTGAGTCGTTCGGGGCTGTTTTCTTTGCATGAAGACACCATTATTGTAGACAAAGAGAAGCGTAAGTACTTCGAAGGACAACTACCAAAATTTGAGCCGGATTTTCGCCCTGGAATGGAATTTTTACAAGGTTTGCTCAAGAAAGTGGCTATCCACGTTCTACCCGGATGGTATTCTTTGCCTCGCCTTTCAGATGACATTTTTGAGTCCATAGTGGAAAAATATTTACTGACACCTCAAATATTTCAGCGTTACCTCACTGATTTAACGTTTTCAGATCCCCTGCTTTCCTCTATTGTCAAAGAATTATACGCCGCTCCTTCTTTGAAAATTTACGGCAAAGATTTACTTAAGAAACATAATCTTTCCAAAGAAGCACTTGAAAAAGCATTGCTGCTTTTGGAATTTCATCTGGTCGGATTTCTTTCTTATGAAAAGGTAGGCGATCATTATGAAGAGATTGTAACTCCTTTTTATGAATGGCAAGAGTACGCCGAGTTTCTTAAAGAAACCGATGTACAGACCGTAACTACCAAGGTAAAGCAAAAACGACCTTGCGACTTCTCTTACATTGAAGATCTTACAGCTCTTCTCAATAGAATGAAAAAGGAACCCCTTTTCCAAAAAGAAGTCAGAAATTTTCCTTTAGAAGCATTCGACGGCTCAGCCGAATACATGGATGCGTTAATAGAGAAGCTGTGTCACCTAAAACTTAGCGCTATTGTAGACAAGCGACTTATAGCCCTTGAAAGCGCAACAGATTTTCTAGATATGAGCACAGAAGAAAAAGCGCTATTTTTATATAGGCACCCATTCAATCGCTCTGCCTTTAAAAAAATCCCTGTTGAATTGGCCACAGATAGAAACGTACGTGAGGCTGAAAAGAGCATCATACGAGTGCTCGACAAAGGATGGGTTTACTTTGATGAGTTTCTCAGAGGTTGTATTGTCCCTCTTTCTGAGACATCGACTATCTTCTTAAAAAAACAAGGAAAGACCTGGCGCTATTCCCTTCCTTGTTATACAGAAGAAGAAAAGGCTTTAATTGCAGCAATTGTGCTTGATTGGTTGTTTGAAATCGGCATTACATCAGTGGGAATGGCCGGCGATAGAATCTGCTTTCGAGTCACCTCTTTTGGTAGATCCCTATTTGGACAATAGCTATGGCAAAAAAATCAAAAGATGCTGAGCTTGTTTCCAACCGCAAAGCTTTTCATGATTACACTGTCGTTGACACCTATGAAGCCGGTATTGTGCTTGTTGGAACAGAGGTCAAGTCGCTGCGTCAACATGGGGGTTCTTTACAAGATGCCTATGTCCTTGTTTCAGACGACCTTAAAGTAGTATTGAAAAACGCCCATATCGCTGTCTACGCCTTTGGAAATCTCTTCAACCATGAAGAGAAAAGGGATCGCGAGCTCCTTTTACACAAACGAGAAATCCTAAAGCTCAAGTCTGCTGCGGCAGAAAAGGGACTCACCCTAATCCCGCTTGCCATGTATCTTAAAAATGGCTTTGTAAAAGTAAAGGTCGGGGTCTGCAAAGGGAAAAAAAGCTACGATAAACGCGCAGCTCTCAAAGAACGAGACATTAAACGATCCATCTCCTCCGAATTAAATAACTAATTCTCAACAACTTAAGCCGCAATAAAAAGCATGCTGTTTTTCATGAAAAACGGTATAATACTTTTAATAACATGAACACAATTGCATTAAAAGCTGCTGTAGCAGAATTTTCAGGAATCATTCAAACCTATGAAATGGATAAGAGGAATTGCTTCCTTATCAAGTTATTTGACACTATAGATCTCTTTAGAACGCACCAAGGATCTATTAGAAAAAATGACTTGGATATAATAAAACAATGCCTGACAAAGATAGTAAAAGAGACTCCTGATGTTATAAAGGGATATAAGAAAACCCAAGAGCTCATAGAGAAAATATACCGTTCACATTACCCCACTTTGCCGGAGGATATAGTAGCCAAAATCAGAGACAACCGTGCTACATTAGATCACCTCGACGGCGAATGGAAAAAATCCCATAAAAATGAAGATGACATCCTAAGAGAAATATCAGAAATGAACGAAAGTAATGCCCCTACAATTCTTCAAAAGCTTGTCATAGAAAAAACAGAGATCTTTCGGCTAACTCATGTGACAGCGATGGAACACTTTCATCTGAGAGCAGGCATCATCTTCTCAGAGATAGAGAAAGACATAAACGACATTTCCCTAGGAAAGTTTACTTCCAGAACGTTATCTCACTTGAACCAATTTGCAAACAGAAACTATGCCTTGCACTTAACATTATTTTTTTTAAAACAGATTGTTTTTATAAGAATAATTCACTTTTTTAAGTTTCCTCAAACACTACACAATTTGATCACATATACTGCATTCGTATACTTTCTTTCATTATATAGAGCTCGAAGAAACGTCGATGCATTTCCTCTTCCTGTAACGATACCTTTCCAGGTGGCAGCAGTATTGATGACAATTGCCTATCTTAAACAAGCAGAATAGAGGGATTCTCTAAATACCGCTGTACGCTCTTTAAGAATTTAGCCACATCAGCTCCATCAATTACGCGATGATCTGCTGATACTGTCAATCGAATGATTTTTCCGGGTACTACCTTGCCCTCTTTGATAACAGGGCGATCCTCTATTCCCCCAACCGCTAAAATGGCAGCTTGCGGGGGGTTGATGATGGCTGAAAACTCGGAGATCCCATACATCCCTAAATTGGAAATAGTAAATGAGCCTCCTGTATACTCCTCTCTTTCTAAAGAGCCCTCTTTGGCACGTTTTGCCAACTGTTTGACTTCTAAGGAAAGCTGTCCTAGATTTTTGTAGTCGGCATGTCGCACAATCGGTGTAATCAGCCCTGCAGGAACGCTTACGGCAACTGAAATATCCACCGTCTTAAATCGAATAATCGATTGAGTAACAGAATTAAATCCGGAGTTTACAGAGGGGTGCTCTCGAAGAGAAAGGGCAACGGCTCTTAAGATAAAATCATTAAATGAGACTTTGATACCCCCCTGAGCAAGCTCCTCTCGTACTCTTACAAGAGCAGAGGCATCTACTTCTTGGGTGACATAGAAGTGGGGGATGAATGTTTTTGACTCTTGCAATCTTCTACCAATAACTTTGCGGATAGGAGAAAGAGGCTCTTCCTCATAAGTGCCGGGAGCAAGTGTTGGTAGAGTTCTTCTCCCAAAGGCCACCACAGTATTCGGCTGGCCCATGGCAAGATCTTCCACAACAATACGGCCATGAGGCCCAGATCCCTTAACGGTTGATAGATCAATCCCCTTCTCTTTGGCTATTTTTTTGGCCAAAGGAGAGGCTACAATCCGATCCTCTCCATCAGGAGAAGGGAACGTATAATCTTCCAGTGGAGGTTCTGGAATAAATTGGGGCTGATTCATTGCAGTAGGTTGAACTTTTGGAGCTACAACCGCAGCCTTTTCTTGGATGACAGGGGCGGGAGCCTCTATTTTTTTCGGGACCTCTCCCTCAGGAACGTATCCATCGATACTCTCTTCTTCTTTAAGAGTAAAAACAGCTAAAGGCTGATTGACAAAAGCGCTTTGCCCCTCTTTTATCAAAATTTTCCTCACAAAACCGGGGTCTAATGCGCTATGTTCGACCGTTGCTTTATCTGTGGCAATTTCAATGAGAACTTCGCCTGCCTTAACATACTCCCCTTCCTGTTTTCGCCACTTGACAATTGTTCCTTCCTCCATTGTAGGAGAGAGTTTGGGCATCGTAAATGTAAAAGGCATAAGTTATAACACCTGTTCAATAGCGTTAGTAATCCGTTCTAAGGTCGGCATCGTCTCTTTTTCTAGCGTCTTTGAGTAGGGCATCGGCGTTTCCCTTTGGCAAACACGCACAAGTGGTGCATCGAGATCATCAAAACAGTGTTCCATGATTTGAAAACCCACTTCTGCACAAATGCCAGAAAAGATGTGCCCTTCTTCTACAAGCACACAGCGGTGCGTTTTCCGAATAGATTTGGCAACAGTTGCAATGTCTAGGGGCTTAATTGTTCTCAAATCAATTACCTCAATATGCACCCCCTTTTTAGCAAATTCAAGCGCTACCTTCTTACAAAGTTGCACCATACGACTGTGCGAGACGAGGGTCACATGCGTCCCTTCAAGAACAACTTCAGCTTTTCCTATCGGGACAAGATACTCTTCTGTTGGGATCTCCATCTTATCGCCATAAGAAAGTTCATTTTCCAAGAAGAGCACAGGATTGTTGCTGCGAATCGCTGATTTAAGAAGCCCCTTGGCATCATAAGGATTACTTGGCGCTATGATCACAAGTCCGGGCAAGTTACCATACATTGCCTCCACACAATGAGAGTGCTGGGAAGAGACTTGAGCCGCCGCTCCATTGGGCCCCCTAAATACAATCGGGACCTTAAATCGACAGCCGGACATATAGTACATTTTGATCGCGTTTGAGACGATCTGATCGAGCGCAACAAATGAGAAATTAAAGCTCATGAATTCTACCACAGGTCGAAGACCTGTCATTGCAGCACCAATTGCAAGCCCAGCAAAACCCAATTCTGCAATCGGCGTATCAATCACACGCTTGGGGCCCCATTTATCTAGCATCCCTTTGGTGACTTTATAGGCACCATTGTACTCTGCTACCTCTTCACCTATAATAAAAACAGTGGGATCCCTTTGCATCTCCTCATCGATTGCTTGCCGGAGTGCTTCTCTCATTTCTACTAGCTGCTTTGCCATCATTTTCCTTAACTTTATGGAGCCAGTACATCATCTTCTAGCGTTGCAGGATCAGGCCAAGGGCTTTTCTCTGCAAACTCTAATGCCTTTAACACTTTCTCTTTTTGCTTAGCATCCAAAGCTTCATACTCTTTTTCGTCAATCATCCCTTCTCTTTCCAAATGCTTGAAAAACAGCACAAGAGGGTCTCTTTGCATACAAGCATTTAATGCATCTTTAGAACGATAAAGCCCAGGATCTGAAATAGAGTGTCCTTTAAATCGCTGTACAATGACCTCAACAATTACAGGTTGCTTTTCTTTTCTTACATGCATCAAGATTTCGTGAAAAGCCTGGTAGCAACTGAAAAAATCCATACCATCTACGGTGTAGGATTTCATCCCATATGCAGCACCTAACCGCTCTGCAATCGGCGCAAAACTAATCGCTCGATTGACATGAGTTCCCATTCCCCACTCATTATTTTCTACAACGTATACACAAGGCAAGCTCCAAAGAGAAGCTAAATTCAACGATTCGTGAACAGCTCCTTGGGCAGTGGCTCCATCGCCCAAAAAGCAAACGGCAAGTTCGGCGGCATCTTTTTCTTTGGATTGCAAGTAGTTAACCGTAAATGCAGCTCCCGTCGCTATCGGCACCTGCCCCCCTACAATTCCAAAGCCTCCGAGCAATCTTTTGGTAAAAAAATGCATTGAGCCCCCACGCCCTTTTGCATTCCCCGTTTCTTTACCGAACAATTCAGCCATTAACTCCTCTGAGGTGGCCCCCAAAAGAAGCGCCAACGCATGACATCTATAAGAAGTAATCCACCACTGATCTTCCCCTAAAGCCGCTACTGCTGCTGTTTGAACCGCTTCCTGCCCAATGTAGGAGTGAAAAAATCCCCCTATCTTTCCTTGTAGATAAGCTCCCTCCGCGCGCGTTTCAAAATGGCGAATAAGAAGCATCCTTTCTAGCTGCTTTAAAAGAAATTCCTTACCCAGCCGTCGCAAGACCTCAACCCCATCGCAGCGGAAATAATGGTAATTTGTTTTTTTCATGCCACTCCTCTAAATAGGGGCCGTAGGAAGCGTCCCATGATTTGGAACGATATGAGGGTTATTTGTCACAGGGACTGTACGCAAGTCATCATCAGAATGCATCTGGTAACACCCGGCCAGCAATAAGAGAAGAAGGCCTAAGCCACAGGTTATTTTCATTGCCACATCCTTCTAAAAATCACAATTCATTGCTAGCATATCAAAAATCCAAGTTTATACCAACGGTAAAAGAAAGCGTATAAAAAATTTTAAGGAGAGTGCTTAGAGAGGTCGCGTGAAGACAAATTTTTAATTTTCTCAAATTCCGCAAGGTAGGAAGAGGCGATCTCACGGCTCTCGACAATCAACGCATTTTCTTTATTTACACGAGAAGCATCCAAGGTAAAGTTAAAAGAGCCCGTCCATACCCGATCTTCTCCGAATACACAAAATTTATCATGCATCAGAGGTTTTCTCTGTCTTACTTTTTTTCCATTTTTTAATACCCGATAGGTAATAGGCGGATCAAAGACAAGCACAGGAAAAGGCAGTTTTTTCATCTGATCGATGATTGCTTCAGATCTCAAAGACTTCGGATCTAACACTACCTGTACATTCACTCCCCTTTCATGCGCGTAGATTAATGCTTTAATCACTTGCTTGTGGCTTAAATAATAGGCTGCAAGCCGAATGGAAGAACGCTCTTTTTCAATAAGAGAAATCAACTCTTCTGCCAGATGATCTTCCGGAGAAAAAAGAACGCGATGATTGGATACCTGCGCGCATAGGGAACCGGCAATCAGGAAAAAAAACGTGACAAATCTTATAAACATGCAAAGAGTGTAGCATCCTGCGAAAAATCCATGCAATATTTTCCGCCATTTATTACAGTGATGTATATGTTACGCCCCATTTACTACGACACCGAGACAACAGGCACTCGTACAGATAAAGATAGGATCGTTGAGCTTGCAGCTTATGACCCTGTAGATAATCGCTCCTTCTGCTCCTTCATTAACCCGGGATGTTCAATTCCTAAGGAAGCTACGGCTATTCACAACATCTCTGATGACATGGTCTTAGGTGCTCCCGACTTTAAAACGGTAGCCACACAATTTTTAGATTTCTGCCCTCCTAACACGGTGCTCATTGCTCACAATAATGATGCCTTTGACAAGCCCATGATGGAAAGCGAGTTCAAAAGAGCAGAACTCCCGTTTCCTTCCTTCTCATTCATCGACACTTTAAAATGGGCTCGCAAATATAGACCTGACCTTCCCCGCCATACACTCCAATCTTTGCGCGAAGTCTATGGACTTGCAGCCAATCAAGCACATAGAGCCCTCGATGACGTTATCATCTTACACCAAGTCTTCTCTAAAATGATCAATGATCTCTCTATAGAAACAGTCATGACTCTCCTTGCAAAACCCCAAGTCATCTCAAAGATGCCTTTTGGCAAACATCAAGGCAAACCTCTTAGCGAAGTCCCTAAAGACTACGTCCGCTGGCTCCTAGAAAATGGAGCGCTTGATAAAGCGGAAAACCAAGAACTCAAAGAGAACTTCCAAAAACTTTTAAGTGTCTAACGAATTGCGGTTGCCTCTGGTATAACATGAAACCGATACAGAGCATAATCAAGGCTAAGATTTTGACCGTCTTGCGGATGATTCATTAAACTTCTCTTTGATTCCGCTTTATTATATTCTTGCATCCAAGCCTCCCTAAAAACACGGAATTTTTCTATTTCTTGCAATCCTTTTCTGCCTTTAGGTTTTAGCAGAGCAACTAGAGGAGTTAGCTGAACCACGCCCTTCTTTGTATTCACATTTGCTGTTTTATCATTTGCAACCATTGCAGCCAACAACGTGTTAAATTCAGTGGATTGTGAATATCTCAAACATTGTGGCGAGGGAACAAAAAAATATAGAGGATTCCGATCTGAGCGCCCGGGGTAAGAACAAGAAAAGATAAACGTCCATTTTTTTAACTGTTCTGCGGAATGTTTTAATAATTCTTTCAAGTATTTTAAACAAATTGCACCGCAAGATTTTATATCCCCCTGAGGACAAAAAAAGGGGGTTATTAGCTTCATTACAGTGTGTGTCACATCTTCATTGAGAGAAAAATCAACCCTTCTTGAATCGAATACCCTGGGCCAATGCACGGGTTTATAAATGCGACCCTCCCAAAAAATGAGACATTCCACATGGTCTTGAATGCTTTTTTCTAAATTATCAGCTGTAAAGACATATCCTATGGCTTCGTTACTCTGATGAGAACTCCGGATCCAAGCTATTTCACCCTGCAGTCGTAAAATAGAAGATTTCTTAGAGTCTTGAGGGCCACATGGGAGGTTGTTTTGCACATAAATCTGGATGCCGTGCTTTCTGTTTAAATGCTCTACTGCACGAGCTATTTCTCCAATAGATAATAATTTGCTTTTATCATCGGAATAATAGGGAAAAGGATTGTTAAGAAAAGCTTGTTTATTGACAGAAAGAGGACACATACTATGTGAGTGCAGGCATATGATAGAGAGCTTCCCACATGCGACGGAAAGGCTCGCAGCTCTCCAGAAGCTCTTCCCGTGACCCTTCTGCGATCTTAACGCCCCTATCAAGATAGATGATCCGATCGGCATGTTCGATGGTAGAAAGGCGGTGCGCTATGAGAATTTGAGTAACCTCTCCATGCAGCTCTTGAATTGCCTGTTTAATGCGCAGTTCGCTAATAGAATCGAGCGCAGAGGTTGCTTCATCCAGAATAAGGATAGGAGCTTGCTTGACAAGCGCTCTTGCAATCGCCAGACGCTGCTGCTGTCCCCCAGAGAGGTTTTGCCCTGCTTCTGCAAGCATCGTGTCATAGGTTTGCGGCAACCGCAAAATAAACTCCTCGGCATGAGCGCGCTTTGCAGCATGGATGATGTTCTCTTTAGAAAAAGGTCTGCCAAAGGCAATATTTGCAGCAATTGTATCAAAGAATAGGAAGGGGCGCTGAGAAACAAAGGCAATGGTATCGCGTATGGACTTTTGGGTATAAGCACTGAGCGGCTTACCATCAATGCGGATTTGCCCTTGCTGCACATCGAAAAGGCGCGGTAGCAGTTGAACAATCGTAGATTTACCAGCTCCTGTGGGGCCGACAATTGCAACCGTCTCCCCTTTTCTTACAGTAAAGCTTACATCTTTGAGAATCCACTCATCTTGGTAGCGGAATGAGACATGATCAAATTCAATGCAATCATTAAAAGCCGTTAACTCCGTTGCCTCAATATGATCCTCAATTTCGGGCTTGAGATCAAGGACCTCAAACATCCTTTCGGCAGCCACTACCCCTCTTTGGATATTAGCATTCTCATCGGCAAATTTCTTCACAGGCTCATAAACAAGCTGTAATAACCCGCAAAAAACGATCAACTGAGACAAGCTCATCCCAATTGTGTAGAGGCCAAATAGAACTACCGATGCAAGACACATCGTTGTGATCGCGTGAAGAATAGGGCGGGTAAGAAGACCGTATTTAGCAGTTTTCCCCTCGAGTACGGCCATCCGGTCATTCTGTTCTTTATATTTTTTTAAAGAAAATGACTCCATGGCAAAAATTTTAACCGTCTGAATCCCTGCCAAAAAGTCAATAAGTACATTAGCAAACTTTTCTTGATTTTTTTGCAACTGCCTTGACACGCGTTTGACACGTCTTGCTAAAAAAACAATCGGCACTACAATCAAAGGCATCCCCACAAAAATTACAAGAGAGAGCTTCCAGGAAAGGTAAAAACACATGGATAAGCAGGTAATCACTGTAAAGGGGGTTTGCAGATAGTTGGTAATCCAGGAGTTAAGAGAAACAGCAATTTGCCCGGCATCCCCTACAACGCGAGAAGAGAGGCTACCGATATTGTGTTTTTGATAAAAACTCATCGGCAAAGACTGAATGTGCTCAAAATACTGCTGTCGCAAATCTCGGCTGATTCTAATCGAGAGGATTTGGGTTGTATAGCGACTGGCAAAGAGCCAGATGGCCTTAAAAATAGCTACCCCTAAAAGGACAAAAACTACAGCCCTGATATCGCTCATTACATGAAATGTTTCTCGAAAACGACCGATGATCCAATTAAGAGGATTGGTCTCTCTCTTAGACATGTAAGCTGCTGCTTGCTGCTTAGTAATGACCCCTGTGTGATCCGTGTCGATTTGGTTCCATCTAACATCCACATCATCAAGGGAAATCGCATTGGGAGCTTCACGGCTGCCTTCAGGAGAAAACAAGGTGAAAAAGTCAGCACCACTTTTGGATAAAACCCCAAGAGCAAACATCTCCATCTGTGACGCCACCGTTAAGCAAAGCAAAGTTGCAAAGGTGACAAAAAGTAAAGAAAGATGCTTTTTAGTGCGAAGTGCTGCTTGTAACAATAATTTCATAGCACGTGCATTTTAGCGCAGAGTTAAGTTCTTATGCTATCGAAAAATGCCCCATCTTACGATATTTTTGATACCGCCATTCTACAAGCACTTTGGGATCTACTTCTTTTAAGTATAGCCATTGTTTGACAACAGCTGCTTTGACATGGGAAAATGTCTGGGCAGGATCGTGGTGAGCACCTCCGAGAGGCTCTTCAATGATGGCATCGATGATTCCAAACTCTGCCAGCTCCTCAGGATGCATTTTCAAAATTTTTGCAGCATCTTCTTTCTTATTATTGTCTTTCCATAGGATAGATGCGCATCCTTCCGGAGAAATTACAGAATAATAGGAGTGTTCGAGCATGGCAATCCAATCCCCTACCCCAATCCCCAGCGCTCCTCCGGAACACCCTTCCCCAATCAAAACAACGAGAATGGGAGTCGGAAGCCGTGCCATTTCAAAAAGATTTTCGGCAATCGCCCACCCCTGCCCTCTTTCCTCTGCACCTAACCCCGGATGAGCGCCCGGTGTATCAATTAAAGAGAGAATGGGTAGTCCGAATTTAGCAGCCATGCGCATACAACGGATCGCTTTGCGATACCCTTCAGGGTGCATCATGCCGAAATTTCTCTCTACACGACTTTCTGTATCATTTCCCTTTTCTTGGGCGATCACCATAAATTTGATCCCGCTGATTTTAGCAAGTCCACAGATGACTGCCCTATCATCATCAAAGCGACGATCCCCGTGTAGTTCAATAAATTCATCACACATTTTCTGAATATAATCTAACCCTTTAGGGCGATCCGGATGACGGCAGATCTGTACACGATCCCAGGGAGAGAGCTGCGAGTAGACTTTTTTCTTAAGAGCATCGAGTTTGGATTCTAAAAGAGACTCTTCTTCTTTTGACCATAAAGCTTGAAATTGACCGTGATGTTTGAGTTCAGACAGTGTCTTCTCATACTCTCGGATCTGTTTTTCATGAGCTAATGTACTCATCTATCATCTCCTATTCATCGTTAACGGGATGGCACTGCTACTTCAGTGCCGGGCAATTTTGCCACGTGAAAATCTTTTACTATGTCTACAAAAGTGGGCTTTGTCAATATAATCGCAAAAAGCTCTTCTATATCCGCAGCCTTCAGTCGAATACATCCATCGCTGCTATAGCCCCCAATACCTTCTTGGTTCTCTATCCACTCCCCTGTCTTGGAATCTGTGCCCCAAGGAGCCCCCTGTAATCCATACCCTTTTTTTAGGGTTTCGGTTTCTGATTCAAGAAGAATGGGCATCCATCTGGTACCAAAAACGCGCATCATTTCTACTTCTTGGCCTTGATAAAACCCTTTGACCTCAGGTTGATAAATAGCCACTTTGCTTCCCAATTTGAAATGGCCGGTAGGGGTCAAACATCCAGAAGAAGAATGGGGATCCAATCGACCCACACCCACAGAATACGTCTTTAAAAGAACCCTTTCTTGCGTGTCCAGATCCAAATAATAAAATGCCATTTTACAAAGAGATAGATCTACAAGCAGATGGAACTGGATCTTTTTATCTTTTTTAAAAACATTAAAGGCTTTTTTCTCAGATACTGTTTGCGTCAAATAGTCCGGTTTTCCATTTAAACTACGAGCAATAAAGTGGCGGGATGTATTGTAATAGACTGCATAATCCGCAATCCAAGCAGGCCTGCCCTTTAACCAGGGCACAGAGCTTGCATAATACAGAGTTTCGACAATCGGTAATTTTGAAGAGCCCGTTGTAAATAGTTGAAAGATTCGATCTATTTCTGGAAAATCTCCCTTTACAGGAAGGGATGGACGGGCAACTGTTGCACTAACAGCAGGCTCTGTTTTGGTTTTAGGAATAAAAACAACAGGGGTCTCTTTCTGCTTAGAAGCTACAGGCTGAGATCCCCGGCTTTTAAAAAGGGAGAGAGCTCCAATCAGAGCAAACAAACAGACAGCTCCCATAATAACCCACTTTCCCATTCAATAACCTAAATTTTTAAGGGGGAATTATACAAAGATCCCCCTTTTTTATAAAGGGTTTCGTACCATTCTTAACCTATTAAGGCTCTTAGACTAGGGAGTCTGTTTCTTGCTCTCTTCAATTAATTCTTTCATTTTTTTACCCGGAGTAAATTTTACAACCCGGCGCGCTGGAATAATGATAGGGATCCCCGCTTTTTTAGGATTCCTTCCCACTTTCTGTTTCCGCTCTACAATTTCAAATACGCCAAAGTCCCGAAACTCCAGACGCTCCCCTCTAACTAAGCAGTTAGTCATCTCATCTAAAAAAGATTGAATCACATCTCGCACGTCATTAGGGTGAAGAGAACGATTATGTGAAATAGTTTGTACTAACTGCTTCTTTGTAGTGGTACTCATGCCCGCTCCTCATCTTTTAAGGTTCACCGCTCGTTTCTCATTGTTGTATCATGTTGATTTTCAATCAAGTATTTTATGAAGAAAAAACTATGATTATTCGAAACGGGCCAGCCCTTTACTACGACTTTTATTAAAAAAATAAGTGAACAAAGAGAAGGTTGCCAGTAGATATAGGACATTTAGACCTAAACCCCAAAAAAAACTGGAAAGAGAAAATGTACCCATATTGATCACACTCCGCATCCCTTCAAAGGTGTAGCTCATGGGTAAACTATTGGCAATCGATTGCCCCCAAGCCGGCAGAGCAGAAACCGGGTAGAAAACAGCGGAAAACGGCATAAAGGCATAGGCCATCATCCAAGACAACATTTGCAGACGCTGACCATAGTAAATCAGAAAGCTTGCGCTAAAAAACCCTAAAATCCATCCCGACATTAGCAAATTAAAACAGAAAGGAATAAGATAAAATCCGAGCACAAAAATATTTAGGGCATATAGCAACCATACAATCAACGCCCCAAAAAGAAGACTCAAAATGATCTTGCCCACACTGATACACATAAGGGCGCATACCCACTCGCTCAGCTTAAGAGGTGTAGAGAAAAGATTCATAAGATTGCGGTTCCAAAACTCCTGCAACAAATTCACGCTGATTTCGTAGTTACTCCTCCAGATCAGCTGCCAAAAAACAAGCCCGGCTAAGATAGAAAGAGCCAGTGTGGGCATCGAAGGATCATGAGACTGAATCCAGGTGCTTGTAATGCCCCACAAAAAAAGATCAAGGCAGGGCCAGAAAAAAAGATCTGCCATGTGGTCGAGTCTTGCAAAGAAATAGAAATAGCGCAAAATAACGCCAAAAATCCTATGGATGCTCATGTAAGCCTCTTTCCGGACATGTGTAAAAAATAATCCTCTAGATCAGGCTCCTTAATCCCAATATGTGTATAGAGAACCCCGCGACCTCCTATAGCCGATAAAAATTGGGCAATATGGGGTTCATCGAGCTCTAATACAATCGATCTGTGATCTACTTTATATTTAAGCCCCATTTCTTCTGCTATAACAACGGTGCGCTTCATCCCATCTGCCATCTGCAGGGTTAATCGAAAAGGAAGGACACTGCGAGCTAGGTTTTGTGGCAAATCATTGGCTACAATCGTCCCCTCTTTCATAAACAAAACGCGATCACACACTTCTGCAATTTCCCCCATATTATGGGATGTATACAAAACGGCTGTTCCCTGTTGCTTTCTTTGCTCAAACACAAAATTTATGACTTCTTTGGCAATATCGGGGTCGAGAGAAGCTGTAGGTTCATCAAGAAGAGCCACTTTGGGATAAGTCATAAATGCCTTAATTAGCATCAAACGCGTTAGCTGACCTGCAGATAGCGTAGAAACAGCTTTTTTTATTTTAGAGCCAAGACCAAATCGCTCTAAAAGAGGCGTTATTCTCAAGCGTATGTCACAAGAAGAAAGTCCATAAAAGCGGCCAAAAACTTCCAAGTTTTGCTGCACTGTCAAATTACCTGGCAACCCTACATACGTGCTTGCAAAGGATACATGCTGCAACACCTCTGAACGATAAGTCATAAGCTCTTTGCCAAAATACAGAATCGACCCAGAAGAGGGCTTTAACGTACTTAACAGCATTTGAATGGTTGTTGTTTTTCCCGCTCCATTTGCTCCTAAAAGGCCTAAAATCTGGGCAGGCAATAAATCAAAAGAGACGTCCTTAACAGCTGTAAAGGGAACCTTTCCAGGATAAATCTTCTGGAGTGAACGAACTGATAAAAAGGGCAACATAGGGTGCTGTATTGTAAGCACCCTATGTTAGGTTAGACTAGCTATTAAAAGCAAAGATCAAATCTTCTTCGCCTTCTCTTTCAACAGAAAGAGCAATTTTTTGGCGATAGTCTTCAAAGCCAGTACCACCAGGGATACTGTGTCCCATGATGATATTCGATTTGAAGTCGAGAAGATCATCCGCTTTTCCTTCGGATGCCGCATCGGTCAAGACACGTGTAGTCTCCTGGAACGAAGCTGCTGAGATAAAGGAATCCGTTCCAAGCGATGCTTTTGTAATCCCCAAGAGTACAGGAGCCGCTTGAGCCGGTCTTCCACCCTCTTCAATCACTTTGCGGTTTGCTCGGTGGAATGCCTTTTTATCCACATCTTCACCATACAAGAACGTCGTGTCACCAGGATCTGTGACGTGTACTTTTTGCAACATCTGGCGAATAATAATCTCAATGTGTTTATCATTGATATCAACCCCCTGAAGTCGGTACACCTCTTGAACCTGATTTACAAGATACTTCTGCAACTCTCTTACACCGCAGACCTCCAAGATCTCTTGCGGCACAACAAGCCCGTCTGTTAGCTGCTGACCTTTGATGACATAGTCTCCTCGCTGGATGATCAAGTGCTTTGTCAAAGGAATCAGATGTTCTTCTTCCATTCCAGACACTTCATCTTTTACAACAACGATGCGCTTATTCTTCTGTACACCGCGGAAATCCACCACACCGTCAATCTTAGCAATTTCAGCTGCATCTTTAGGTCTTCTTGCTTCAAACAGCTCAGCTACACGAGGAAGACCACCGACGATATCCTTTGTCTTAATCGCACCACGTGGCAACCTGGCAAGAAGCGCTCCAGCAGAAACCGGATTGCCTTCTTGAACAGAGATATAAGCTCCGGAAGGGATCGCATAGGTTCCCACAAGCTCTGTGCACTCTTTATCTGCATAGATGACCACCTGAGGATGGAGTTCTCCCCGATGCTGTTTTACAATCAGCTCAGCCTGACCGGTCTGTTTATTCACCTCGCGTTGGGTAGAAATCCCTTCCACAAGATCTTCATATTTGACAAATCCTGGCTTTTCGCAAATGATCGGCACATTATGCGGCTCCCAAAGAGCCACTTTCTGCCTTGGTTTCACCTTGGAGCCATCTTCTTGCAAGATCCGAGTTCCAAGTTCTACAGTAAAGGTTTGCAAAGGCTCAATCGACTTGGTGCTAAGCAGCTTCTTATACTCTTCCAAGGATCTTCCCTCATCGCGAACGATGTGAAGCATCCCGTTTTTGTTAAGAGCCAGCCAAACTCCCTCATCATTTTGGACAACGCGAAGATCCATGTAAACGAGCACGCCATTGTGTTCTGAGATAATCTCAGGAACAAGACTTGCAGACGCAATACCCCCAGTATGGAAGGTACGCATTGTAAGCTGCGTTCCAGGTTCCCCGATCGACTGCGCCGCCACAATCCCCACGGCTTCCCCTAAGCCCACTCGGCTGCCATTAGCCAGGTTTACACCGTAGCATTTTGCACAAACACCGCGTTTAGACTCGCAAGTCAGAGCAGATCGGATACGAACAGTATCAATCCCTGCGTCGTCAATTGTCTCAGCTTGAATTGCAGAAATCAAATCTCCTGCTTTTGCAAGCATCTTAGTTCTATCACCCGGTTGGTAAATAGAGTCGCATACAGTTCTTCCAAAAATTCTGTCTTTTAGAGGAAGTAACTCTTCTTGGCCCTGCTTAATCGAAGAGACATCGATACCATTCAAAGTACCGCAATCATCTTCTGTCACAATTACGTCTTGGGCAACGTCTACAAGACGGCGAGTCAAGTATCCGGAGTCAGCCGTTTTCAAGGCTGTATCAGCAAGACCTTTACGAGCACCGTGAGAAGAGATAAAGTATTCAAGAACACTCAAGCCTTCTCTAAAGTTAGAGGTAATCGGAGATTCAATAATTTCCCCTGATGGCTTGGCCATAAGTCCCCTTAACGCTCCAAGCTGTTTTACCTGCGACTTGTTACCACGCGCACCAGAATCCATCATTAGATAGAGAGGATTAAGCTCCTCTTCACGCATTTCGCTAACTAACTTAAACAACTCTTCTGACAAGACATCTGAGACCTGCGTCCAGATGCTAATTGTCTTTGACTTGCGCTCCCCTTCAGTAATGATTCCATCCTCGTACTGCTTCACAACCACTTCGATCCGCTTTAAAGCGTCATCGATCACTTTCTGTTTGTTTTGCGGCACGCGAATATCACATACACCCATGGAAAGTGCAGCTTTTGTAGATGCAGAGAATCCTAAATTCTTCAGGTCATCTAGAAAACGGACTGTCGCTTCCAGACCCACTTTTTTGTAGGTCAAAAGAACCAAGTCACTCATGTTTTTCTTTCGCAAAGAGTAGTTCTGAAACCCAAGCTCTTTGGGAACAATCATATTGAACACAACTCGTCCAGGAGTTGTCTCAATAATACCGCTGTCCAATTTCAACTTAATCTTTTCATGCAGACGAAGACCTCTTCCGAGCTCATCGCGTCGCGTGGCTATCTTAGACTCAAACCAGTTGTAACTACCAGCTGAGTTAAGCGCCATCAAGACCTCTTCTTTGCTTGCAAAGAGCTTGGTCTTTTTCCCATGATCTTCAGCTGTATAACAAGGGTCTAACATCAAGTAATACAGTCCCAAAATCATATCCTGGGAAGGTACAGCTGACGGTTTACCGGAAGAGGGCAAGAAAATATTATCCGGAGCCATCATCAGTAACTTGGCTTCTAACTGCGCTTCAACAGATAAGGGCACGTGGACGGCCATTTGGTCACCGTCAAAGTCCGCGTTAAATGCAGTACAAACTAGCGGATGAATACGGATCGCCTGTCCCTCGATCAACACAGGTTCAAAGGCTTGAATACCCAAACGGTGCAACGTCGGCGCGCGGTTCAGAAGAACCGGGTGCCCTTTAATGATCTCCTCTAAAACATCCCACACTTCAGGAGACTGCTTCTGAATCATCTTCTTTGCAGAGCGAATGGTATAAACGTAGTTAAGATCTTTAAGACGCTTTACGATAAAGGGCTCAAAAAGCTCAAGGGCCATCTGTTTTGGCAGACCGCACTGGTTAAATCTGAGTTCTGGACCCACAATAATCACCGAACGGCCTGAATAATCAACCCGTTTTCCAAGAAGGTTTTGACGGAAGCGTCCCTGCTTTCCTTTTAACATCTCAGAAAGAGACTTCAAAGGACGATTGCCAGCGCCCATTACAGGGTGGCCATGGCGACCGTTGTCAAACAAAGCGTCTACGGCCTCTTGTAACATCCTTTTCTCATTGCGAATGATCACATCAGGCGTTTTCAACTTCAGGATCGCTTTAAGACGATTATTTCGGTTGATCACTCTGCGATACAGGTCATTGAGGTCAGATGTTGCAAAACGTCCCCCGTCTAGAGGAACAAGAGGGCGCAAGTCTGGTGGGACAACTGGCACACAAGACATCACCATCCAGTCGGGACGGTTAGGAGACGTTGAAAAGCCCTCGACAATCTTTAGTCGTTTTGCAAGCTTCATTCTGGCTTGCATGGACTTTGTCTTGCGCAGTTTGTCTTTAAGATCGGCAACCAACATATTGAGGTCTTCTTTTTCAAGAAGTTCTCTGATCGCCTCTCCTCCCATACGAGCTACAAACGCATCGGAGCCCCACTTTTCTTGAGCTTCCCGGTATTCATTATCATTCAATAGCTGTTTGCGCTCTAACGTTGTACGACCCGGGTCAACCACCACATACTCTTCGTAATAAATGACCCTTTCCAAATCCGTTGCTGTCATTCCTAAAATGTTGCCGATCCGAGAGGGCATCGTCTTAAAAAACCAGATATGCACAACAGGAACTGCAAGCTCGATATGAGCCATGCGCTCACGACGCACTTTAGAAACTGTAACCTCCACTCCGCAACGGTCACAGACAATCCCTTTGTGCTTAATCTTTTTGTACTTGCCGCAAGCACATTCCCAGTCTCTTGTAGGACCGAAAATTTTCTCACAGAACAATCCACCTTTTTCGGGTTTAAATGTACGGTAATTAATGGTTTCTGGTTTTTTGATTTCACCACGAGACCACTCATTGCGGACCACATCATCCGATGCAATCTTGATAGTCAGTTTATCAAACTGAGTCTGTTTGAATTCTTCTTTCGACATGAAGTGATCTCCCTATTAAGCTTCTTGTGTAACTAAAGTCCGCACATCAAGACACAGACCCTGCATCTCTTTTACAAGCACGTTGAACGACTCGGGAGTTCCTGCTTCCAGGATATTTTCTCCTTTTACAATCGATTCATAGATACGAGTACGTCCTGCAACATCGTCCGACTTAACTGTCAACATCTCTTGAAGCAGATTTGCTGCGCCATAGGCTTCCAGCGCCCACACTTCCATCTCCCCGAAACGTTGTCCCCCGCGCTGCGCCTTACCACCCAGCGGCTGCTGTGTGACAAGAGAGTAAGGTCCAATCGATCTGGCGTGAATCTTATCTGCCACAAGGTGACCGAGCTTCATCATATAGATGTAACCGACCACTACACGGTTTTCAAATCGCTCGCCAGTTCTTCCATCGTAAAGGTAAGACTTACCGTCAGCCGGCAGTCCTAACTCTTTCATCATCTCCCAAATCTTAGATTCAGGAAACCCTTCAAATACAGGGCTCTTTACATAGATTCCCGCTTTTCGCGCAGCATAACCCAAATGCGTTTCAAGCAGCTGACCCATGTTCATACGAGACGGCACCCCAAGAGGATTCAAAATCATCTCGATAGACTCCCCTGTATTCAAGTAGGGCATATCTTGCTCGGGAACCACACGGGATACAACACCTTTGTTTCCGTGGCGCCCGGCCATCTTATCCCCGACTTGCAGCTTACGCTTAGAGGCAATATAAACCTTTACCTGCCGAATCACACCAGGATCCAGTTCTGTGTCCCCTTTTCTTGTATATTCGAGCTCAGTTTTATGATGGGTTTCAATAGTTTGCATTGCCAAATCATACTCTTGCATGACCTTCTTTAAGCTATCATACAACTCTGAAGATCCCATGATCAAATCAGCTGGTTTTTCTGCTTCCAAAGTCTCCAGCATCTCTTGAGTAATTGTCTCTCCCTCTTTAATAATCATCTCACCTGTTTTGCGGTGCATGATAGAGGAAGGAGCTGGCTCACCAAGGAGAAGCGCTCCCATTTTCTCGTGTAATTCGAGAAGAAGCTCCGCTTCTTTAGCTTTGTAATCGGCATGGATATCTTTAATGCGACTTGCTTCTTCAACAAGTTCATCATCTGTCTTCGAAAGGCGGTCTCTTCTAGAAAACACCTTGACATCCATGACAACCCCTTCGGTTCCAGGAGGAGCTGTGAGCGACGCATCGCGCACATCAGCTGCCTTCTCACCAAAGATGGCTCGAAGCAATCTTTCTTCAGGAGCGAGCTCTGTTTCAGATTTAGGAGTAATTTTTCCAACTAGGATATCTCCAGGCTCAACCTCAGATCCTACAAGGATAATCCCATCTTCTCCAAGGTTAGCAAGTGCTTCCTCAGACACATTAGGAATATCTCGTGTGATCTCCTCTTTACCCAGTTTCGTATCTCTAGCAGTCAGCTCAAACTCTTCCAAGTAAATCGAGGTATAATAGTCCAATTTCAATAACTTCTCAGATACGATAATCGCATCCTCGTAGTTATATCCGCACCAAGGCATGAAGGCCACAAGGACGTTCTTTCCAAGAGCCACTTCTCCTTTATCGGTCGCCGGACCATCAGCGATGACATCACCAGCTTTGATCTTATCTCCTACATTGCACAGCGGTGTCTGGTTGATACAAGTCCCCGCATTAGAGCGCATGAACTTTTTGAGTTCGTAGGCCTTCTTATTCATAGGATTGTCTTTGGGTGCCACAACAATCTTAAAGCCGTCTACAAACTCTACTGTTCCATTCTCTTCTGCAACAACTACAGCCCCTGAGTCTTTTGCGGCTCTTAATTCCAAGCCCGTTCCTACAACAGGAGCATCGGTGATAAGAAGGGGAACCCCTTGCCTTTGCATGTTAGAACCCATCAAGGCACGGTTAGCATCATCGTGTTCAAGAAACGGAATCAATCCTGTGACAATGGAAACCAGCTGCTTAGAAGAGACGTCCATGTGAGTCGCTTTACTTGTCTCTATCTTCATGGACTCGCCGTTATAACGCGCCCAGCAGAGTGGTTCTTCAAACATATTGAGCTTATCCAAAGGAGCAGAAGCCTGCGCGATCACGCAATTTTCTTCTTGATCCGCTGTCATATACTCAATTTCTTCTGTCACAACACCATCTCGGACTACGCGATAAGGGGTTTCTACAAATCCAAATTCGTTGATCTTAGCAAAAGCAGACAGAGAAGTGATCAACCCGATGTTTGGACCTTCAGGAGTTTCAATCGGGCATACCCGACCATAGTGGCTAGGATGCACGTCACGCACCTCAAACCCTGCTCTTTCTCGATTCAAGCCGCCTGGCCCAAGAGAAGAAAGACGTCTCTTATGAGTCAATTCTGCAACCGGGTTTGTCTGATCCATAAACTGAGAAAGCTGAGATCTACCAAAAAAGTCTTTGAGAACACCCACAAGACCTTTTGCGGAAACAATCTTTCCAGGGGTCAGCGTATCGGATGTAAAATCAAAAAGATTCATTCTCTCTTTAATGATTTTCTCCATTCTAGCAAGACCAATACGGCACTGGTTTTGGATAAGCTCTCCGACAGAACGAACACGTCTATTTCCCAAGTGGTCGATGTCATCTACAAACGCGTGCTCATCTCCTTTCTTCAAACGCAAAAGATATTTGATGGCGCCGATCACGTCTTCTTTGCGTAAAGTCACAGTATTGAGTTCTTCATCAGAAATTTCAAAACCTAACTTGCAATTCAACTTGTAACGTCCAACTCTACCCAAATTATACCGTTTCGGATCAAAGAAAAGACGCATCATCGCAGAGCGTGCATTCGCAAGCGTTGCCGGTTCACCGGGACGAATTTTGCGATAAAAATCTTTAAGCGCTGACTCATAAGAATCCGTTGGATCCTTGGCAAGCATTTTGATGATGGGATTTGTCTCATCTGCATCTTCAGCAATACGAATCACAGCAATCCCTGCATCAAACATCCGTTTGAGCATAGCAGTGGTTAGTTTTTCACCTGCTTTTCCAAATACCGTGTTACTTTCAATATCCAAGACATCTTCGGCAAGAATCTTTCCCACAAGTTTTGGGAAATCTTTGTCGGAACGTACTTTGACTTTCACTGTGCTAAAAAATTCTTCGATGATATCGGCATCATTGGAATATCCCAAAGTACGAATGAAAGAAGTCGCTAAAATCTTGCGTCTACGTTTTTTGCGATCGATATAAATATACACAAGGTCATTAATATCAAAGGCGCCTTCTAACCAGCTACCTCTATAAGGGATAATCCGAAATGAGTAAATTGTAGAACCTTTGAGGTGTCTTTCTTGCTCAAAAGCAATACCCGGAGAGCGGTGCAATTGGGAGACGATAACGCGCTCAGCACCGTTAATAATAAATGTTCCCTTTTCTGTCATGATGGGGAGGGTGCCCATGTACACTTCTTCTTCTTTAATTCCCGTTTCGTCTGTTAAACGAAAACGCACCTTAAGAGTCACATTATAGGTAATGCCACGACGGATACATTCTTCAGGTGTATATTTGGGAACTCCAAGATGGTAGGAGAGAAATTCTAAAACAGTCTTCTCATCGTAAGATTTAATAGGAAAAATCTCACTAAAAACCTCTTGCAGACCAACATTTTCTCTCTCATGAGGCATCTTGTCTGCTTGCAGAAACTGCTCATAAGACTTAATCTGAATCTCAATCAAATTCGGCAGATCAATGATTTCTTCCTTGCCACGAGAGCTGACTCGCTGAGGCGCCTTTTTTAACATCGAAATAGCTCCTACGCTTTAAAATCTTAAGGTCATACGAACGAAAAACAGCATGAATAGCGGAAGACACCCTGAGGGTGTCTTCCGCTCTTTTTCAACCAGTTCTAATGGTTTAGAGACCTTTTACAGTCACTTTACCGCCAGCAGTAGAGATTTTCTTAGAAATCTCTTCTGACTCGGCTTTAGAACAGGATTCCTTAACGACTTTAGGAGCGCCGTCGACCATTTCTTTGGCTTCTTTAAGTCCAAGTCCTGTGATCTCACGAATCGCCTTAATCACGCCGATTTTCTTATCATCGGGAGTAGCTTCGAGAGTCACTTTAAACTCTGTAGACTCAACAGCAGGAGCTGCTGCTGCACCACCTGCAGGAGCTGCTACCATCATAGGAGCTGCTGCTGCGGCTTTAACACCCCATTTGTCTTCCAGGGCTGTTTTTAATTTTGCCATGTCGAGAACTGTCAATTGACTTAATGTCTCAACTAGTGAATCGATGTTATGTTGGGTAGACACTTTAGAACCTCTTTCTAATTTAAAATTTAAGATCTATGCTTTTTCCGCTTTGTTTTCTAAACAGTGCATTACAGATGTCAATAACGCTTCTACAACTGCAAGAGTTTGAGACATCGGAGCTTCGAGAGTTCCGAGGAACTGCGCTCTCATCTCATCCCTACTTGGCAACTTAGAAATCTGTTCCACATCCGCAGCAGAACAAACAGCACCTTCAAATCGACCGCCGACCACTTGCAAAAGATCTTCGTTTTCTTCACGAAAACGGTAGATTACTTTTGTTGTTTGGACCGGATCCGTATCTGCAAAGACAACAGCAATATGTCCTTGCAGGAGAGCAGGATCTAACGCGATACCTTGAGCTTCAGCAGCTTTTACAAGTAGACGTTTTTTCACCACTTCTAAAGAACCACCGGTTTGCGATAAATTAAATCGAAACTCAGCGGATTTATTGGGCTGCAAACGCTTATAACTTGTCAAGATCATCGCCTTGGAACCAGCAATCTTATCCCTAATTTCATCTAGAAGCAATTGCTTTTCCTGTCTCATGATCTACTCTTTTGTTCCATAAATTTCCGGAAGGGTCTGCATGTCGATCTTTAGCCCCGGCCCCATCGTCGAAGATAGAGACAATGACTTCAGATAGACGCCTTTTGCAGTTGCAGGCTTTGCCTTTACAATCGCAGATAAAATTGCGACGATATTGGTTTTAAGATCCTCAACAGGAAAAGAGAGTTTACCAGTCATTGTGTTCACCACACCATGTTTATCTGATTTAAACTCGATTTTTCCTGCCTTTAGTTCTCCAATAGCCTTGGCAACATCTACTGTAACCGTCCCTGCTTTTGGAGTCGGCATCAGTCCTCTTGGGCCCAATACTTTGGCGAGCTTTCCTAAGTCGCGCATCATATCAGGGGTTGCCACAACTGCATCAAATCCAAGCCATCCTGACTTGATTTTCTCAAACAACTCATCGTTCCCGGCAAAATCAGCACCTGCGTCTAGAGCTTCTTTGACCTTATCTCCTTTGGCAAAGACAACAATGACTGTGCGCTTTCCTGTTCCTTTCGGTAAAGAAACGGTTCCACGCACTTGCTGATCAGACTTTTGGGCATCGACACCTGTTGTAAGAGATAACTCCACCGATTGATCAAACTTGACCGGTGGGCATTTCTTCAATATTGCGATAGCTTCCTCAGTAGAATACAGCCGCTCGGCCTCTACTAATTTGTCTATCTCCCGAAATCGTTTGCTTCGATGCATTCTGATTCCTTATTTTTTTGGGTAGAATTCTAAGAGCTATCCCTCTCTTTTTGAGAATAAAGTATTCTCTAACCTTCAATAATATCTACACCCATGGAACGCGCTGTTCCCATGACAAGCATCTCAGCTGCCCCGTCAGATGCTGCACGCATATCCTGACGCTTTGCTTTTGCAATTTTTGCAACTTGAGACTTCTTCAACTTTCCTACCTTATCGCGGTTAGGCACTTTGGAGCCTTTTTCTATGTTCAGCTCTTTTAGAATCATGCGCGAAACGGGAGGCTGCTTTGTTATGAATGTAAACGACTTATCTTGATAGACTGTAATTTCTACAGGCAAGATATCCCCAGCTTTATCTTGGGTTTTTGCGTTATATTCTTTACAAAACGCCATGATGTTGATTCCCGCACCACCGAGCGCAGGCCCAATAGGAGGAGCTGGATTCGCTTTACCAGCAGGAATCTGTAACTTGATGACCTTTACTACTTTCTTTGCCATATTATGAAACCTCTACATCTTTTGCCACTTGCTCTACCTGCCAAAACTCGAGATCATCCACCCGCGTATCTCGACCAAAAATCGAAACAAGCACGCTAAGGCGCCCTTTCTCATGAAAGACCTCTTGCACCACTCCAATGAAGTTGACAAAGACGCCATCCACAATCTTGACGCGATCACCGGGCACAATATTGTGCTTGTGTACCACGCCACTTTTTCTCTCTTCCATATCGCTAAGCAGGGCCTCTACTTCTTTATCCGACAGAGGAGAAGGTTTCTCCCCGCCCAAGAAGCCTAAAACTCCATTTGTTCCCCGAACATACATCCAAGAGTCATCTGTTAATTCCATTTTCACAAGGATGTAACCCGGCCACAGCTTCTTTTCGCTAACCTTTTGCTGTCCTTTTTTTACTTCCGCAACATTTTCAACAGGGACAAGGACATTCTCCACCAACCCTTCCATCCCCTGGGCGCTCCGGTTCTCTTCAATGGTCTTTTTGACCCGCTTTTCAAGACCAGACACCACCTGAACGACATACCATTTAAGCATCAATACCCCACTTAACCTAGCAAAAGGCGCATCAACGAGGCTGCTCCATCGAGAACCCCTTTAATAAAAAGGTCAACAACATAGATGCCAAATCCAAACGCAAAGATAGAAAGAATGACAATCTTCGTAGAAAGACGCAGCTCTACACCCGTTGTCCAGCTCACTTTTTTGAGCTCACTCTTCAATCCTTCAATACGCTCAAACAGAGCGCGCAACCCCCATCGCCTGTTATCGACACGAGGAGCATCCTCTTTCGAAGAACCATCTGCCTGATCTATTTTGACCACCACATGCCACCTTTAATCTCATTGCTCTATCGAGTGCGGAGGGATTCGAACCCCCGACCGGCGACTTTGGAGATCGCTGCTCTACCAGCTGAGCTACACACCCTAAACAAGGAGCCACCTTTATAGCAGCTCCCAGTTCCCTTTACTTCAGAATCTTAGTAACGGTTCCCGCACCAATCGTTCTGCCACCTTCGCGAATCGCAAAGCGCATTCCTTCTTCCATCGCAATCGGATGGATGAGCTCTGCTTCTAATTCAATGTTATCGCCAGGCATGACCATCTCAGTTCCTGCAGGAAGAGTAACCGTTCCTGTTACATCCGTTGTACGGAAGTAAAACTGAGGACGGTAACCGGTAAAGAAGGGCTTATGACGACCTCCTTCTTCCTTAGTAAGAACATAGATAGTTCCTTTAAACTTCGTGTGAGGAGTGCAAGTACCTGGAGCCACAAGCACCATACCACGGTCAATGTCTTTCTTCTCCAAACCGCGAAGTAGAATCCCCACGTTCTCTCCTGCATCACCGGAATCAAGAATCTTGTTAAACATCTCGATCCCTGTAACAACAGTTTCTCTTGTCTCACGGATTCCAACGAGTTGGAGCTTATCGTTCACCTTTACACGACCTCTTTCCACTCTACCTGTAGCCACTGTACCGCGACCAGAAATAGAGAACACGTCTTCAACCGGCATCAAGAAAGGCTTCTCAGTATCACGCACCGGCGTCGGGATTTTTTCATCAACAGTTTTCATCAGCAGCTTTACAGCTTCGACATACTGAGGATCTCCTTCCAGAGCCTTCAGAGCAGAACCACGGATGATAGGAACATCTTTGTACCCTTTTGCTTCGAGCAACTCATGAAGTTCCATTTCAACTAAGTCTACAAGCTCTTCATCCCCTTTGCCGATCATATCCATCTTGTTCAAGAAAACAACGATCGCAGGAACACCTACTTGACGAGCCAAAAGAATGTGTTCTTTTGTTTGAGGCATCGCACCATCTGTTGCAGCAACCACGAGAATCGCTCCATCCATCTGAGCCGCACCGGTAATCATGTTCTTGACATAGTCAGCGTGACCCGGACAGTCAACGTGCGCATAGTGTCTATTTGCAGTCTCATACTCTACGTGCGTTGAGTTAATTGTAATCCCGCGCGCTTTTTCCTCAGGAGTGTTATCGATAGAAGCGTAATCACGAAACTTCGCTTTCCCCTCTTCCGCTAGCACCTTTGTAATGGCTGCCGTAAGAGATGTTTTACCATGGTCAACGTGCCCAATGGTTCCAATATTGACGTGAGGCTTATTTCTTTGAAATTGTTCTTTGGCCATGAATTCCTCCGTTTGGCTCCTTAGTATTTCGTCATTCTTTTGCCCAGAAAAGGAATCGAACCTTCGACCTTTTGCTTACCATGCAAATGCTCTACCACTGAGCTATCTGGGCATTCGCTCCATCGAGAGACATCTTCGAGAAACAGTCTATAGCTTTTACGAAGAAACCATAGCTTGATAACTCGAAAGCAGTGGAGTTTATCGAGTTAGGCTAAATAATTTCAACACCTATCTCCAAAAACCTGAAGAAATTATCTTTGACGGTAAATAATACGCGCCTTACTTAAATCATAAGGTGACATTTCGACAGTGACCCTGTCGCCCACCAACACGCGGATATTGCGCATCCTCATCTTTCCACATAGATGGGCAAACACCCTCATTCCATTCTCAAGCACCACCCGAAAGGTCATATTAGGAAGTAGTTCTTCCACAGTGCCGTCTATCTTGATCGTATCTTCTTTTGCCATAGAGAGTAAAAAATTTCTTTCCTGTAAGCGAATTTAAATGGATGCCATGAAACTAGATTTCCTTCAATTTGTCAATCGATTATATTAGCTGACATGGATAACTCTTCATTTATGGCTAAACAGGCCCACCTCAAAGCTCTCTTTGCAGATTGCGATACCCAAGATAAAATTTACCTCAAGATCATTGAGCTAGGAAAAGCCCTGCCCTCTTTCCCGGAAGAGCAAAAACTCCCCCACAACCTCGTCAAAGGGTGCCAGAGTCAAATGTATCTTACCGTCTCTGTCGACAAAGGAAAACTTCAATTCCGCGCCTATTCCGATGCCCTCATCTCCGCCGGTCTTGCCGCCCTTCTCCTTGCTCTCTATAATGACGAGCCTCCAGAGGTCATCCTCTCCTGTCCACCCACCCTTCTCACAGACCTCAATCTTCAAAAATCTCTTTCCCCTGGTAGATCCAACGGCCTAGCCAGCCTCTTTAATAAAATGAAACTCTATGCGACCATATTAAAAAATGGATGACCATGCTTGTCGCGTTTTTATTTTATGACGGGATGACAGCCCTCGATGCCATCGGCCCCCACGAAGTCTTATCCCGTTTACCAGGCGCCAAAGTGGTAAGAGTGGCTCAAAAAAAAGGTTCTATCCGTACAGCATCAGCCGGGCTGGAGGTTACAGCTGAATACTCATTATCCGATGTCTCTTCTGCCGATATCTTAGTTGTGCCAGGGGCTGGGAGAGCCACCGCTCTTCGAGATCACCCCGACATCTTAGAGTGGATACGCCTGATTCACAAAACAACAGAGTGGACCACCTCTGTTTGTACAGGCAGCCTGATCCTAGGAGCTGCTGGACTCTTAAAGGGTTGTAGAGCTACTTCCCACTGGGCGGTTTTAGATCGGCTCCTTCTTTGGGGTGCAGAACCTATACCTGAGAGGGTCGTAGAGTCGGGAAAAATCATGACAGCAGCTGGAGTCTCAGCCGGAATCGATATGGCGCTGATTCTTGCTGAAAAAATGTGCAGCAAAGCAGTGGCTCAAACATTACAACTCGGAATAGAATATGACCCTAAACCTCCCTTTGATGTAGGATCCCCTGCAAAGGCCGATCCAAAGATTCGAGAAGCTTTGCGAGCTCGTCTGACAGCCCTATTCGAGATTCCTTAAAGATTGAATAGATTCCTGCACCCCACCTGTGACAAATCCTTCCCCATTTTCTCCCAGATAGACATCATACTCTAATCGGATGCCAAAGGCGCCTTCCAAATAGATGCCAGGCTCTACAGAAAAGCATGTCCTTGAAATAAGTTCCCGAGTATCCATAGTCTCTACACTATCAAGATGAGCACCGGGTCCATGAAGCTCTGTGTGGATATTGTGACCTGTACGGTGTAAAAAACAGGGGCCATATCCGGCTTTCTCGATCACATCCCTGCAAACTCTGTCTGCATCGCACCCTCGGACTGACCTGCCCTCTTTATGAGAGGTGAGAATCAGATCGGTTGCCGCCTTTTGGGCTTGTCTTACCACAGTAAACACCTGTTGCTGCTTGAGCGTTGGAGCCGAAGCCGCTACCGCCACACGCGAGATATCTGCATAGACAGCGTCACGAGTTTTTTCTTTGCACCAGAGATCAATGAGAATCAGATCCCCTTTACAAATTGCCGCACTTTTTTCTTTTTTTGGGGCATAGTGGGGATTGGCACTGTTACTATTGACAGCACAGATAGGGAAGGCCTCTGTTATAAACCCTGCGGCATGCATTTGGGTCAGCATCCACTGACTGACCTCATATTCTGTAAGTACCTGTTGGTTTTTAAGGGCAAGAGTGATTTTTTGCCACACATTCGAAGCCAAGTCATTCAAGAAAGCAGCAGCTCTTAAGTGCGATTCAAGTTGCTCTTTTGTTAAAGTAGAGGTCAGGCGCTGCAAAAGAGGTGCAGAAGAGACTACCTCTATTCCAAAGGAGCGGATCAGCTCCACAAGCCCTGCATCGACTTTTGAAAGATAGGGTATTTCCTGATAAGGAGAATACTCCATAGCGATCTTTTTGGCAGGATGTAGGGTCGATTTTAGGCATTCAATAAGAGAATGTCTTGAGGTGTAAGTCTGAGTGCGCCCCGGCAAGTGGGCAAGCACGTGGGCCTCAATTGCATGCACAATCTTTACCGGCTCTTGTCCATTGGGCATCCAATAGAAAATACGGCGCGTGATATGGGCATCATCCGATAATTTCAATACTTGTCTTCCTAAGGGATTGATCTTTTGGAAATCGTAGACAAGCCATCCGTCCATATTACCTCTAATGGTATAGACACTGGATTAAAGCAGAAGCGGTCACAACGCGCAAGATCTGAAACGGTTCATCGAGTAGTTCTAATAAAAAGGGAATCGAGCTTCTATCTCCAACATAGCCAAGTGCTTGTAGCACATGCACTTTGAGATCTCTATCAAGCGATGGATAGACTTCTTGAAGTGTTGCAACAGCTGTACTGTCTTTGCCAACAGCTGCCAATATCAGCGCTGCAAGGCAGCGGATTTTTTCATCGGGATCCTGCAGAAGATCGGCCACCACTGCTACATCTTCTTCACTGCCCTCTTGAAGCACAAGGGCAGCTGCCATAGCAGAGACATTCCATGATTTAGCCTTCAAAAACTCACGCGCGGCTTCCGTTCTATTTTCATATCCGGCCATACTTAAATTCGATAGCAATTCCAGCCTTGTCAGCTGATCGATAACGGCAGGATAATGAGGAAATCCTTCCCTATGTCTAACGGTAGAAGGAGCAAGCGTTTGGAATCTTTCACCTATAGGCTCCCACATCCAAAGCACCCTTTTTTCTTGTAAAAGGATATCGTGAATGGCTTTTGCTGCTAACTTCACCTGAATTCTTTGACCAATCAGAGCTCTTGCTATATTGACTTTCACATAAGGGTTTTCTGTCTCTGTAAATACTTTCAGCATCAGACGCGTGCCATACCTACCAGAAGCAGCAATTGCAGCAGAAGCTGCTCTTTGCACTTCCGGGAGCTCAGAGCGCACCCATTTGTCTAGCGCCTCTTCTGCTTGAGGGTGTTTATGTAAGAGCAAAAAGTAGGCAGCACTAATTCCTACCTCTACAGAAGGATCTTGGAGTAGGGGCTCTACTTGTTTTACAGCTGTTGTATCTGCCTTCAAGCAACATAGGGCCTCTATAGCTGCCATGCGCACATCGGAAGAGGTGTCTTTGAGAAGAATAGAAAGTAGGGACATCTTTTCTTGGATTTCAAAATGCCCGATAAGCTGAGCACATAAAGAACGCAGTCCGGCTCGGTTGCTAAAGGCCAGAGCATGTAATTCTTCATTTTCTACTGTGTCATACATCCCCACAAGCGCGCTAATCGCTGCTGCCTTTTCTTCAGCAAGAGAAGTAGGACTTGCCACAATTTCTTGAAGAGGGTGTTTTAATTCGTAAAGGCGCATCTTTCCGGCTGCCAAGATGACTTCCAGTCTCACATACCACACTTTTTCCTCTTTTAAAAGGCGAGCAATCTCATCGCGAAGAGGATCGTCTCCAAATGATGCTGCCACTCTTACAGCAAAAGCGCGGATCGAAGCATTTGAAGAACGCATTTGAGACAATAAGATCGGAAGCGCCTTGGCATCATGAGTCATCGAAGCTCCAATCAGTGCATTGAGCCGCACAATGGTCTGAGAAGACCCTCCTGCTTTTCTCAAAACTCCCCAAGCAAGGGTCTCTAACATCTTGCGGTCTACCGGGTCTTCGATAGAAAAAGCTCCCCACTCAGACCAAGCTTGCAGAGCTTTTAGCTCTTCTCCTCTCTCGGAGAGGGCCGCCAAATAAGCTGCGCGCAGCGGCTTAGATTCCGGAAACTTTTTAAGAGCGCTTTCCCCTTCTTGCATGGCATGCTTGGAATCAGAAATCAGCAGATGCGCTTGCATCCGCTTACTATAGAACTCTTCATCTTGTGGTTGTAAACTAGCTGATGCTAGTAACAATGCGGCTATCATCTTAAGCTACCCCAGATGAGTTAGCTTTCTACCACCAATCAAATGAAAGTGCAAGTGGAACACCGTTTGCCCGGCCAAACTCCCGCTATTAGTCAAGAGTCTATACCCTTCTTCTAATTGAAATTCTTTTGCTAAATGCTGTGCAACTTTTACAACTTCCATCATCAAGGGCAAGTCTTCCTCTTGCAAAGTTTGCAAATTTTCTACTGGCTTCTTTGGGATAATCAAAATATGAACAGGGGCAATAGGTGCAATGTCTTCAATAGCTAAAACAGCCTCATTTTCAAACACCTTCTTACATGGGAGCTGTCCTGCGATAATTTTGCTAAAAACTGTCTCTTTCATAATACTTTATTCAACGCTTGAATCGCGTCCTCTTTTGTTTCAAACACAGAAATAAACCGCCCTTTATGACAAAAGATGGCACCCGGAATCCCCGATACTCCTTTTAGCTGATTTTCAAGCAACCCAGCCCACGCCTCTGGCAAAGGCTGCCTGACCTTCATCCGCTCATCCAAAGAAGGGGGAATCCCTCTAAGCTTCCAATGAGATCCGGACGGCATGATCACAAAGCGAGCAGGGTGCTGCTCTCCACCAAGTTCGAAAAAACTCTCCATCCAAGGCATCGCTTCATCAAAAATAAGGCATGGGCCCCTTTGTTTCATGGCAGCCGCCACTTTTTCTCTACAGGATTTCACATATTTGAACCGTTCTATCACTCTTTGCAAGTGGCCGATTACAAATTCTAGAGCCTGATGAAAATGAACCGTTTGCACCTCTTCAGATACATCGTAGTGGATCGGAACAAACTGAGAGATCACATGAGAAAACGTACTGACCCCCAGCTCCATATTCCCCCTGCCATTATCATGGGCATCAATTCCCATAATAAGCGAGCGGTTGAGATAATCATAAAGAGATACATCGACAATTCCCTCATCTTTTAAGTAGAGCCATACCATCCCTGCGCTGCTCATCTCCCCTTTGTAATCTGCCTGATGGTGATCGAACCGCTTAATTTTTGGGTCGTAGATCCCCCCCACATCACAAACGTATTCGCAATTGCTTAAGATAGCAGGATTTCTCGATCTTACGATCTGATCTTTATCGACAAGACCGAACACAAAGAGTAGAGCACAAGCCGTGACCTCGTCTGCATGAAATGAGCCATCATGAACGCCCAAGCTTCTTTGGATCATACCGACCTCTTAACAAAAAAAAACAGATTATACAAAAAAAGGGGTTGAAACACAGCTCTATTTTTTATATTTTTAAGAAGATGCATACTTACCTTTTCCCGGCACACTATGATCTTGTGACACCTGACGGAGCGATCTCCGACATCCAACCTCTTTCTTCCACTCAAATTAGAGCCACCGTTCTCATCCAAAATATTTCTCCTGCTTTTGTCGGTTTTTCTATCGATCCTTCGCATATCTCCTTTAATTTAAAAAGTACACTTGCACAACTGGGGCTTGATGCCGCCTTAGAACACTTGGAACTAAATAGCGGCAAAAGAAGCGCCTGTTTAACTGTTTTGTTAACGGCCTACGGGGAAATCGGAACAGCACTGCTTCAAGGACTTTCTTTACATACTTTTATTGGAAAGCTATTTGCCGCAGATCCAAAAAGAAAGGTAAGAGACCCTGACTACCTGCTGCGCATGTTTGGCAGAACAGATCGCTCAGGCTCTCCCCTGCTATCTTTGGGGGGTCCCAAAGGCAAAGATGAGCTACTTCTAGAGAAAAAAGAGGGCAAAACGGTGGCTTTCCTCCAGCTTCAAAAAGGGATTTTGAGCTATGACAAAGCCGCAACGCTCGGCCTTCTGCCTACTTTGCAAAAGGCACTGACTAAACCCCAGTTCCGTGTCCGCAGCTTGATCCAACTTAACCAATATGCTGACATCAAGCAAAAACGCGTTGTGTCTTTAGATGACATGCTGCTTGTCCACACCTCCCCTCTTCATATCCGAACTGCTTTTGGAAAAGTTGTCGACGAATTTTTACCCCTTGGGGTAAAACACACAGCAGCTAATGTTCTAGAGCCTGATACAAGCGCCTCCGGCGATGTGTATGAATTATTCGGGCAATGTCCGGATGACATCTCTTTAATCCCTGTAGAATTTTATACACTAGAGCCCCACCGCGAATACGTATTTTTTTCTGACCGTGACCAGCTACAAAGTTGTTTGGAAGACAGGCAAGTGCTCTTTGATGTGTTTCAATCCTCTCCGGAGCCCTTTGATCACAAGGCAGCTACTTTTGTTGTAAAGGGAGATCAACTTCTCAATCTCAAAAAACATGATTGGATCTGTCAAAAAACCCATATGACAGAATTTCCAGGTCTTTTCTATCCAGAACAGCAGGCGCTTCTTGTCCAACGCTACATCCAACAACAACCTGAGTACCCTTTCTTAAAAGCTATGGAAGATGGGCTAATTACCTCTCAAGGGATTCTGCTCTGCCGCTATTTTCCCTCCCCTGTTATGAAGCAGCTGCTTTTGAGCAATCTTGTCCAAAAATGTCTTAAAAGGCTCTACTTCTACCAACCCTCGCTTGCCTACGGGAACTTCTTTTCTCACGAAGACCGTTCGATGCTGCTTGACCTTGCTAAATTCGGGATTCCAACCTACTGGGTTGACCGCGCATCTAACCAAATTTTGAGATATACAATTAAACCGGGCAAAGATGCCGGGATGTTTGTGCCTGAATCGATGATTGAAACCTTTGTAAAATCGACAGCCTTTGGCATCTATGGATCCTCTTTGCTCCATTCAGGATTCGAAGAAGAGTTAACCACTCTTCTCTTAGGCATTCTTGCAATTAAACAAGAAGTATTCCATCCCCTTCTAAACCCTGATACACCGGTGGCTCTTGTTACAGGCGGAGGCCCAGGACTTATGGAAGTAGGAAATCGGGTAGCCAAAAGAATCGGCATCCTCTCTTGCGCCAATGTCGTTGATTTTCGCAATAGCGCCAACCTAAACATCCAAGAGCAGACTCAAAATCCCCATATCGAAGCTAAAATGACATACCGCTTAGATAAACTTGTCGAGCGGCAATCGGAATTTAATCTCGACTTCCCCATCATCTTGCCGGGAGGCTATGGCACCGATTTCGAACAGTGCCTTGAAGAGGTTAGAAGAAAAGTCGGCTCTGTTGCCCCAACTCCTGTGCTTCTTTTTGGCCCTCCCTCTTTTTGGAGAGAAAAGATCACACCCCGTTTCCTATCGAATGAGAAAGCTGGAACAATCAAGGGAGCCACATGGGTTAGCAACTGCTTTTTCTGTATTCAAAATGCAGAACAAGGACTTAAAGTTTACAAGCAATTCTTCTCTCACACATTGCCGATTGGACCAAATCACCCGGCAGACCCCAACGGATTTATTACGGTAGACTAATGATAAAGCAAATTACAGCACAAGAGTTGATGACCAAACTCTCTTTAAATGAAGTATATCTCATTGACGTTAGAGACATCCAAGAATATGAGAATGAGTCGATCCCCAAATCTCATCTCATCCCCCTTAACATCTTGTGTCTGGATCTTCTACCCTATCCGCCAAGACCGATTGTCTGCCACTGCAAATCAGGTAACCGCAGCTCCAAAGCATGCGAAAAACTCCTTTCCCAAGATCCTTCTCTAGAAATCTATAACCTTCAAGGAGGGATTACAGCTTGGAAAGAGGCGGGTCTTCCTATCCTAACAACAAAAGCTTCGGGTTAAAATCCCCAGGAAATTCCGAACTCACCATATTCTGTACGGTCATTAAAGAATTGCCCTTCATACGAATACCCATGGTGGTAGTCGACATAAACTCTAAACTTTCTACCTAAGCCTTGCAACTTACTGAGCTCATAGCCGAGCTTGGCTGTCACATCCCAACCCCACTTTCTCTGCTGCCAGTTCTCCATATGGATAGCAAGGAAGGGGGTACCATATAATCCATGATAGTCAAACCGCTTTCCAAATAACCTCAGCTCAATGCCATATTCGACATAAAGGGGCTTCATAGGAAATGAGTCATCGCTATGAAAAACAACTCCTGGGCCAAAATACCCTCTTACCCCTGTTAGAAACTGATATGAGGTAAATAAGTCAATAGCTTCAAAGCTTGGGTTTCTGCGATTGCTTACACTTCCTTTATGATTGCATAAGTACTCATCTCCTAAGTGAGATGAAATATGATACAGCCTAAAACGGAAAGACCAAGCATCAAAGGCATATGTAACCGGGATCCCAACCAAATAATCGGTATTGACAAGCTCACAAGACTCTCCCTTGGGTTTATTGGGGATGTTGGAATAATTAAAAACAGACCAAATGCCGGCCTCTATGCCAATTTGCATGTCTCCGTGACAGGGAAAAACATCTAGCCATCTAAAGAAAGGGAAATCGTCACCAAGAGAGACGGCTGCGCAAATATTTCCACACACTTTGTCGCCCACTCTAAGCGCTGCTGAGTTCACAGGTTGTCTTGGATCTGCAACCAGCGGAGGAAATAACACTGTCGATTGAGGAAACCATACGCCTCCAACTCTTGGCTGTTCGACATAATTTTTTCGAGCTTCGAGTTCCTGCGGGGTTACATCGGTGGCCTCTACCGACTTGACTCCAGGGACATCGCTAACAAAAGAAATGATGGAACTTGCGAGCAAATCGTTATGAGGAAGATTGGCCAAAAACACTTTGTGGTCTTTGACAATGACAATCACGCGATATTCATAATAATGCACATCGATAAGCGCTTGGATATACCCTTCTAGATAAGGGTCTGTTGCATCCGCAAAACTTTCAATGGGCAAATTATCGGCCCGTGTCAAGATACTCATCTCCACTTTAGCAACCAAATCTTCCTCTTCTGCAGCCAAAAGAGAAAATGCACAAAGCGACACCGCCCAGTAACGCACTATTGCACCACCTGTTTAAAAAAATTCATATAACATTATCCCCTTTTCTTGGCAAAAAAAATTGCGTAAGATGTCCTCTTTCGATACAATCGCACGCAATTAGGGGGCAATAGCTCAGTGGTTAGAGCAGCGGACTCATAACCCGCTGGTCCCTGGTTCAAATCCAGGTTGCCCCACATTTTTAAGCGCCTGTTTTGCAATAGGTTAGAATGAAAATTATGTGAATTTTTCACTTTACATTTTACCTTATGGCACTTATATGGCACGCTGACATCTTATGCGTGTCAGCTCATCCCATCAAAACTGTCTGTTCACGTAAACCACAAAAGGAGATGAACAGATGGCAACAATACAAAAAAGAAAAAATAAAAACGGTACTACCAGCTACCGCGTCATGATCCGTCCTGACGACGGGCTTCCAATCCAATATAAAACTTTTCCAACAAATCAGGAAGCTAAAGACTGGGCAATTCAGGAAGAGGCAAAGCGAAGGCAAGGTCTCTATTTCCCTGAAAAGTCCAAGCAAAAGCACACTTTAGCTGAGCTTATCGACCGCTACATTCAAGATATTCTTCCCTCCATCAAAAGCGCAGAAGATGCACTCCGCCACCTCAACTGGTGGAAACTAAAACTTGGGAAATTCGCTCTCAACCACGTTTCTTCTGATCTGATCTCAAAACATCGAAGGGAACTCCTGGATGAAATTCTTACAAAAGGCAAAAAACGCACTGAGGCTACCGTCAATCGCTACCTCGCTTCTCTTTCGGCCGTCCTAAGCCACGGAGTAAAAGAATGCGAGTGGATTTCATCAAATCCCATGTCTCGCGTAAAAAAGTTGAAAGAAGCAGAGGGAAGAAGTCGAACCCTCTCTTCAGATGAATGCTCTCGATTATTAGACGCATGTGCAAAGAGCTCTAACAGTCTACTGCTTCCCTTCGTCATTTTGGCTCTGACAACAGGAGCAAGAAGCGGCGAACTTCTGAGCTTAAAGTGGAATGCAGTAGACCTTGAAAATGGTGTGATCCATTTGAAAAGCACAAAAAATGGACGCCCACGTGTCTTGGCCATTGTCGGCGATGTACTGGATGTGCTCAAGAACCTCTACGCCAAAAGGAATCCAGAAAAACCCTTAGTTTTTGCAAGTAAAACCCGTTTTGGTCAATTGACTTTGCGCAAACCTTGGGAAAAGGCTTTAAAAGAAGCAAGGATCGAAGACTTCCGCGTACACGATTTGAGGCACTGTTTTGCAACAATAGCATCTGTATCAGGAACTTCTAATATTCAATTATCTGCCGCTACAGGCCATAGAACCTTGTCTCAACTGCTTCGTTACTGCCATCCAGACACAGCCAGCGTGCAACAATTGACGACTAAGGTTTATGAGAAATTGGTCAATACAACCAATTTGAGTGAAATCATCGCTTCAGACCAATCAACAGGGACAGGCGATGGCTCTGACTAAACACCAAAAACTAGCGAGAGGGATCAAATCCCTCTTGCAAAATCTAGAAGACTTTCATCGCAAGGTCGCAGATAAATCCAACGTTCTCTACTTTTTCTTTTCGGAAACTTATTTGATCCTCGGGCGTCCGCTCATGTCAGAAAACACATTAAAAGCCATGATGGAAACTCACCGATATGCTTTACAGAGATTCTCGCCGAATGAAAAGGTAAGAGAAGCCGCCACATCTGCTCCTCTTATCGGCATGGTTTTTACCCCTCGTTTTTATCCGACATGTGGCATTCGTTGCTTTCCCCCTGAAGCAAAAAAAGTCATTTGGCATATTCCCTGGAATGTTCAAATCGTCCTCCCAGAGGAGAATTTTAGAAAGCTCGATGAAGGGAAATGGGAAGCCCTCCTCTACTGTCCTTCTCAAAGAGAAATGTCTGAATGGATCGACTGGTATGAAAAAGAAAATAAAGCCAATACCCTAGTCAATCAATTATGCACTATTAATGAACATTACAAAGATTACGAACCAGTAATACGAAATCTCCACCAAGGATCACGCAATCACTTCCTACAAACAATAAAGGAATATCTCAAGCAGGTTCCAAAGGTGAGGAGTAGAACGCTAGAAAAACTGGAATTTGCTCCTAAAGAAAAAGCCTCAGTCGCTGAAGCCTATCGTCAAGTATCCCATTCGATTACTGCTGGCAAGAAGCGGCATTTTATGGACTTTCAGAGACTATGGAAAATCAAGCTCCGAAGACTGATTTTTTCGGAGGTCGCATGGAGTATGGACAAGCAAGAAGCCCTCCTACAAGAACTCATCTCTGTTGAACAGCCTAAACAACAACACCCTTTTACTTCTCGATGGCAATCGAGCGATGCGATCGATCGAACCAATTTCGGAAAATTTATCCTTCACTTTGCCGATCAATTTCTTGCAAATCCCTTAAATCATGCAATCGAAGGAGAAATTGTTCTGCTGCTTTGGATCATGGTCTATATTGAGCAAAATGGAACCCGCTCCTATTCCATCAAACGACTTTTGGAACTGACGACAGAGAACGTTATTGAAAACAGACTCGTGATAGATGGAGAAGAAATAGAACTCTCCGAGGGATTAGCTCTTTTACTGAAGGAATACATCGGAGATCAACCTTTGAAAAGGCCTCAAAAACTGTTCCCCAACCTCAATACAGACAATCTCGCAAAACGATTCAGGCAAGCCTCTGAAAAAATCCTCCCTCCTGGAACTACTCCCGCTTTACCTGAAGCATTCCTTCTCTTCCCGCACCCTCATAAGAACGTGAGAATGCCTCCAAAACATCTGCGAGAGCAGAGGGAAAACCCTCTTCCAATTTACCATGATCCCATTTCGCATCAGGAGTTAAAGCACCAGCTGATTGAAAAGTCCTCTAATCTTCCATCCTAATCATATCACATAATATTCTAGTTTAGTCATTTACATCAATTTCCCCTCCAAATTTTCCGATCACCCGTTTTTTACTGCGTATCGGCTGGCTTTGTGCTGCCTAATAATGGGATTTATTAACAAAGCCGAATTAGGCTTCTAACTTCAGGAGAACTGATCATGACTGATCAAACATATTGCACAGTGAAGCAGATCGCTTCAGACCCCACTTTTTGTTTTACGGTACCGATGCTCAGGTACTACATACTTCATGCCCATAAAAATGGGCTTGCGACAGCGATTCGTCGTGTAGGGGCAAAAAAAGTGCTGATCCGAAGAGACCTCTTCATAGCTTGGCTCGAAAAACAGGCAAGAAGATGAACATTAAAAACAAACTCGAGCCGTCAGTTGGCAAACTCAACGGCTCTAACATACGAGAACAGATATGAGTCATTATACTTCACAAGATATCACAATGGCAAAAAGATTCTTAAGCCATCTTTCACACGATGAAAAATCTACTTTTGCCTTCCAAATCTTTAACGATCGAAAAACCTCTGGATCATCAATAATGCCGCAAGTCCTCTGCGGAATACTCGATGAATTCGTAGATCAGTTTATACGGCTTCAAGAGCAAGGAGCGGGCATTTTCGTCACAGTCAATCAAACAGACGGAAAAGGACGCAAAACGGAGAACATCATTGGAGTGAGAGCTCTTTTCGTCGATCTCGATGGTAGCCCATTGGGGCCAATTTTAAGCGCTCCCTTATCTCCGCATCTCATCATCGAATCGAGCCCTGGCCGTTATCATGCATATTGGATCGTCGAAGGGATCGAGCGAGAACATTTTTCTTTGATCCAAAAACAGTTAATCACTCGCTACCAAGCCGACCCCAAAGTGCATGATTTATCGCGCGTTATGCGCCTTCCAGGCTTCCTTCATCAAAAACAAGATCCCTTTCTCACTCAAATCATCCAAGAGAGTGGCGAACAACCCTTCTCTGCACAACAATTTCTAGATGCCTTTGGAATCACAATTTCTTCCCAATCAATACAACCTATTTCCTCGCATAAATCGGCAATAAACAATCCTATTTTTGAAGCGCTCGAACACCGCGGGATGCTAATTCAAAAGCAAGCACATCCGCAAGGATGTTGGAGCATCCAATGCCCGTGGGGACAGTTTCATTCTCAGCAAGACACAGGCACAAAATATTACGAGCCAAATACAAATGGCTATTCAACCCACGGATTCAAATGTTTCCATAAGCATTGCGAACAGAAAACAATTTATGATCTGGCCACTTTTCTGGAAGTAGATATCTATTGTTCAATGGATCCCATTCCTCTCTATCGCCAAATTGATACGCCCCAACCTTTTCCTATGGATGTACTTGGCCCCATTCTTGGCCCTGCTGCACAAGCGATGCATAGAGTCATCAAGGCGCCAGACAGCATATGTGCCCAAAGCGTTCTAGCAGCAACCTCACTGGCAACTCAGGCTCATGCAAATATTATCATCGACGGCCGAGATCTTCCTCTTTCAGAGTTCTACCTCACTGTCGCAGAGTCGGGTGATCGAAAGAGCGCAACGGACAAAGTGGCTTTAAAGGCTATATTGTCCTGGCAAAAAATGTTAGCTGATTGCTATCGAACAGAATATCCAAAATTCCAGATTCAAAAGGAAGCCTGGGAAGCAAGGAAGAAAGAATGGATCAAAAATCCTTCTTCGGCTTCGACTTTTTCCGAACCACCTCCTTTACCTCCCCTGCGTCCTTTAGTTCTTGCTGAAGAACCCACCTACGAGGGTATCGTCAAATACTTCTCTGCGGACGGCCAACCCAGTATCGGTCTATTTAGCGATGAGGGAGGAAGATTCTTTGGAGGGCATGCCATGGATCGCGATAACCTATTAAAAACTCTAGCTGGGCTGTCGTCTCTTTGGGATGGCAAAGAAATTTCGCGGATGAGGGCGGGCGATGGAGATATGCTCCTCTATGGAAGAAGACTTTCCCTGCACCTGATGATGCAAGAAGTTGTTCTCAGCCAACTCTTAAGTAACCCCACCTTTGATTTACAGGGGTTCTTACCTCGCTGTTTGATCGTATTTCCTCAATCTATGGCTGGAAATCGAACCTATGTCGAAGAAGATCTCTCCACCGATCCCGCTATTAAACGATTCAACGATGCGATAAATCGTCTATTAGACTCGAATGCGATGGGAAGCCCACCCCTCTCTCCAAAGAACGAGATTTCACCTATTTCCCTTTCGTTAAGCACCGATGCCAAAAAGATTTGGATCGCTTTTCATAACAAAAACGAAGAGGATCTGGCAGAAGGCAACCTACATCATCCAATTCGCCGTTTCGCTAGCAAGGCACCCGAACATGTTTTACGACTTAGTGGTTCACTGGTACTGATTGAAAATCCTGCCGTGCGGGAAATTAGCGCGGAGTACATCCAAAGGGCGATCATTCTTATCCAATACTATTTTTCAGAGAGATTGCGTATTCACGGATTTGTCTCGATCAATCCAGATCTCGTATGCGCAGCCTCTTTGCTAAAATGGTTTTGGAAAGAGAACCATACGCAAGTTGGTCTGAGCATGATTTACCAATATGGCCCCCTCTCTCTTGGTATCAGAAATGCCGACCGCGCCCGAACGATCATGTCCATCCTCGCAAGCCATGGATGGGTCATCCCCACTCCAAATCTCGTCATCAATCGTAAAAAGAACAAAGAGGCGTGGACGATCAAACCTCCACAAAACATAGGAGGCTGCTAAACCCGCTAATCTGCTAAGGATTTTTACCTAAAGCCAATGAAATTTTAGCAGTTTAGCAACTTTAGCGAGGGACTTGAGTAGAAGAAAATGGAAACAGCACCGCGACCATGGTGCATAAAATTGGAGAACCAAAATGGACAAGTATGATTTTTATGATTTTGAGAAGGTTGAAGAGCTCAAAAACCAAAGAGCCCGAAAATATATGGATTATGTTAGACAGTGGCTTGCAGCCAAAGAAAAAGGAAATGATAAAGCAAAGAAGAGAGCATTAAAAATAATGAGAAAACACAGAGACCAAGATGAAGAATTCAAAATGATGGCAAGGGAAGCTGGGCATTATTGGTGGTAAGCTATTTTACTATCAATGAGGGGAGGAGGTAATTATGGTTAGGCTATGGCAGTATAAACCTTGGGAGCCGTGGAGTTATTCCAATCAAAAAAAAGCTGAAATGTTGGACACATGTCATTCCGCCTATTGGAAAAGCGAAAGTCTATGGAAAAAGAATCGGCCTTTATGTGGTGCTAAGTGCAGAAGTCGCAAAGGTTCCTGCAAAGCCCAGGCGGTGGTGAATTCTAAAACAGGTGAACCGATTAATGGACGTTGCCGAATGCATGGAGGCTTATCAACGGGAGCAAAAACGCAGGAAGGTAAAGATAAAAGTAGGGAAGCAGCACGACGTGGGATGCTTGCATATTGGGCAAAAAAGCGAGAGTTTCTTCCCTAATATGCGCGTGCGTCATGGGGTGCATATGCAGGAACAGATCTTCAAACCAATCCTTTACAATACAAAGAAGCTTTGCTTGAGCTTTTCAATGGTCGGCTTAGACTACGGCACTGAGCAGAACAACTAAACCGTCTGAATTCTTGTATTTTAGCGAAAAAAGAGGTATGATTCCCCTAACTTTACCCACTGAAAATATATGGTTCTTCTTAAAACTGATCGCCTTATTCTTCGACTGCCTAATGAATCTGATAGCGTTGAATTTCAAGCTTTTGATAAACGAAATATAGGTCATATGTCTCCGTGGAGATCAGCAACTGGAGAATCAAAAAAAGATCATAAAGCTCAGATAATACAATGGGAACAAGAGTTTAAAGAAGGCAAATCCATTCGATTTCTATTATTTCTAAGAGATCATCCTGAAGATGAAATAGTTGGTTTTTGTAATTTTTCGCAGATCTTTCGAGGTCCTTTTCAAGCTTGTTATCTGGGCTATCACATTGATGCAGCCTTTCAAGGGAAAGGACTTATGTCAGAAGCAGTGGCAAAGGCTACCGAGTATATGTTTGAAATGCAAAATCTCCATCGGATAATGGCCAATTATATGCCATCAAATGAAAGAAGTGCTCGATTACTCCATAGACTTGGGTTTGTCATTGAGGGGCATGCTAAAAAGTATCTGCTTATTAACGGGCAATGGGAAGATCATATTCTAACTTCTTTGACAAATGAACACTGGCGTTCAGTATGAAAAAAGAACCTGTGCAGATCATATACTTAAATGGGCCATCGAGTAGCGGAAAGACAACTCTTGCAAAAGCATTACAACATGCATTTGAAGAACCTTTTTTACATGTTGGGATTGATAAGATCATTGGATGGATGCCAGAGAAGGTCAATGATTGGACAGGAGGAGAAGCTCCTCTTGGATATAGCTGGAAGAAGAGTATGGATGCAGCTGGGAATCCCATTCAGGAGCTACAAGCGGGTCCCTATGCCCAAAAGATAGGCAAAACATTCCAAGAGGTCGTCCTCGCACTTGCCAAAATGGGTCATCGTATTGTTATTGATGATGTCTCTTTTGGCAAACAGCAACTTGATGAATGGAAGAAAACACTAGAAGGCTTTCAAGTTTTATGGGTTGGAGTAAATGCTCCTCTCCGCATTTTGGAACAGAGAGAAAAAGAGCGAGGTAATCGCATCCTAGGATCAGCAAGAGGGCAATTTCATAAGGTGCATGTTGATGCCTCTTATGACTTGGAGATAGATACGCATCAGGCAAGCATTAGTGAGAATGTCGAAAAGATTAAGTCTCTTGCTTTATGTCCTTCCCATCTCATAGAAACTCCGAAGCTATTTGGGCAACAATGCCTGTACAAAGTGGTCGTCGATTATGCACCTAATGAGGCTGATAATGCTGTTGTGAGGGAAGGTATTGTTGCATTCAATGAGAATGTGTTAGGTGAGCGAGATAAAGCATTTTCCATTTTTTTGAAAAATGATCTGGGAAAAGTTTTCGGTGGGATACAAGCATTTATGGGCACAGAATCAATCTACATTGACGTACTATGGGTTGAAGGCAGTCTTCAAAAGCAAGGATACGGCAAAAAATTATTAGATGCAGCAGAGCAAGAAGCCATTAAAAATGGATGCGTTTTTTCTGCGGTAGATAGCTTTGATTTCCAGGCGGAAGAATTTTATTTGAAAAACGGTTATAAACGGGTCGGTGAATTAAAAAATTGTTGGTTCGGTCATTCAAAATTCTTTCTAAGAAAGGATCTAAGCTAATATGCAATTAAAAATAGAAGATTCTCTATGAAGTCTACTTATAGCCCTGAGATGCAACAACAACTTAAAGACAGCATAGAATTATTAAGAACGATTCTTGGGTCTGATCTTTTAGGAGTTTATCTTTATGGTTCATCTCTTGTAGGCGGTCTCCAAAAATACAGTGACATTGATTTATTCGCCGTTACCAGTCGTGCGACAACTTCAGAAGAAAAAGCTAAATTAGTTGCTAAGCTTCTCCAAATATCTGGCATTTACATGAAAAGCTCAAAAAGGCCTCTTGAAATAACGCTCGTTGAGAAGAGGATGATTAATCCTTGGCAATATCCCCCTCATTTTGATTTCCAATATGGTGAGTATCTGTGGGATTCATTTGAAAAGGGCATTATTGAACCATGGGAAAACTATGAAATGCCTGATCTAGCGGTTCTTGTTACTCAAGTGCTATTAAAGAGCGAAACTTTGTGGGGATTAAAGCCTACCCAACTTTTAGTAGAAGTGCCCTATCATGATTTTATGAAAGCCATGCTTCATGATGTAAATAGACTTGCCGCAGATCTTGAACATGATACTCGAAATGTTTTACTTACCTTCGCTCGCATTTGGAGTACTTGGGAAACAGATACGATAAGGTCCAAACCTGCTGCGGCAGATTGGGTAATGAATCATTTACCTACAAGGTATCAACCTGTGATGAAACGTGCCAAATCAATTTGTGTAGGCATAGAAAATGAGCACTGGGATGACATCAAACTGCTCGTAAAGCCTTGTGCTGATTTTATGATGGATAAAATCAATGGGCGAATTCCATTGGTGAATTTTGATGATCCCAACAAGCGAATGAAATTATATGAAGAATGAACCGTTCCGTTTAGAACACTACAGCACTATTCCTAAAGAGTATGAAGAGGTTCTTTACCATGGAATCAGCGAAAGAGCATTCCAAGCAAAAGGGCTTTCTCCTATTTGCCCGTTTAGCATCTTTATTAAAGATCAAAAGGAGCAAGTTCTTGGAGGAGCTTCTGGAACCCTGTTTTATGGATCTCTTTATGTAGATTCGCTTTGGGTAAATGAAACATTGCGCAATCAGGGATGGGGAAAAAAGCTGATGCAAGAAGCTGAAAAAATAGGGAAAGAAAAAGGAGCCAGATTTGTTACAGTGAACACAATGGATTGGGAAGCTCTTCCTTTTTATCAAAAGCTGGGGTACGCAATCGAATTTACGAGAGAAGGGTATGACAAAAATTCTAAAATGTTCATGCTAAGGAAAGTTCTATAGATGAAGGGAAAAGCGATGGGTTCGGCTATTTTAAGTACGGAAATTCAGCTAGCGACAGAAAGTGAACAAATTCGATCCTGCTACAAGATAATGCACCAACTTCGTCCTCATCTCACTTCTGAACAAGCGTTTATAGAGCAAGTACAGCGTCAAATCCGAGAAGGCTATCATTTAGCTTATATCCAAGATGGCGGACAGGTAAAAGCACTTGCTGGCTTCAGGTTTTTAGAATTCTTGGCTTGGGGAAAGGTCGTCTACATCGATGATTTAGTTTCTGATACAGCAACTAGAAGAAATGGCTATGGTGGAACAATTTTAAAATGGGTAATCAATGAAGCAAAAAAAGCAAAATGTGATCAAGTTCACCTGGACAGCGGTCCTCAGCGTCATGATGCCCACAGACTCTACCTCAATTACGGATTCAAGATCATCGGTCATCATTTCTCCCTAGACCTAAAAGAAAACGTGTAGACTAATTTAGTACGTATACGTATAATTCAAACCTGATAACTCAACCAGGAGAAATTATATGTTTACACCCAGCTTAGGCTTTGTTCTTCTTTTCGTCTCAAATCCTCAAAAAAGCAGCCTCTTTTATCAAGAATTTTTTGGAATCAAGCCGATTGAAGAATCACCTACATTCGTCATGTTTGCTCTTAAAAATGGCGTAATGCTTGGACTTTGGTCTAAGTATACAGCAGAACCTCGTGTTGATGCTCCTGCTGGTGCATTAGAAATATGTTTTCCAACTGAAGATGTAGACATTCTATATGAGCACTGGGGAAGAAAACATGTAACCGTCGCCCAGAAACCCACAGATATGGATTTTGGACGCACCTTTGTCGTACTTGATCCAGATGGTCATAGAATAAGGGTTTATAAATTAGCAGAGGCAAATCGATGACAAAATATTGGATAGGGGTCGCTTCCCGTGAGCATGTTCAAGGAGGTATCAAAGGTGGCTTTGCTCAAGTCTGCCACGGAAAAATAGGGACGTTAAAATATATGTCTGAGGGAGATTGGCTGATTTACTATTCTCCAACACACAGTTTTGGTGGAAAAGATACTTGTCGTTGCTTTACTGCAATTGGAACTATTGATCAGGGAGAGCCTTATACCTTTGAAATGAGCAAGGACTTTATCCCTTGGCGCAGAAACGTGACTTTCATAAAGGCAAATGAGATTTCCATTGAGCCTTTATTAGATGGACTTACCTTTATAAAAGATAAGAAGAAATGGGGATTTCCTTTCAGAAGAGGTTCTTTTGAAATTTCTCGCGCAGATTTCGAGCTGATCGCAAAAAATATGGGAATACTAAAATGAGTGAACAACCGAATTTCAAAGAGATCAGTGTTTATGAAGGTCCCAAGCAAAGCCCTGGTTTTCTCTTATGGCACATTAGCACCTCGTGGCGAAGCAGCATTGAGATTGTCCTTAAAACTTTTGGCTTAACTCACCCTCAATTTGTAATCCTGGCAACTACGGGCTGGTTAACTAGAAATGGAGATCTTACAACTCAAGCAGCGATTGGGAAAATGGCTGGATTAGACCCCAATACTACATCTCAAATTATAAAAGGATTGGAGCAGAAAGAATTAATCAGAAGAGACAAGTCCTCCGATGGACGAGCCAAAAATGTCTCTTTAACTTCCAACGGAACTACAACACTTAGTCGTGCAATGCCTGCAGTAGAAGAAACAGATGCTAAATTTTTCAGTATCCTTACAGAACAAGAAGTTAGCAATCTGCTGCGGATATTTCAAAAGCTCATACCCGAGAAATCGATAACTTAAGCTAAAAAGCCCCCATCAACGGTAAGAGTAGCCCCAGTAATATACGAAGCTTCTTCACTTGCTAAGAATGCTACAGCTGAGGCGATTTCCTCAGGTTTACCATAACGTCCTAAAGCAACGCTTTTCTTTACCATCTCTGCAAAATCCGTGTTGTCGGGATTCATGTCCGTATCGATAGGGCCAGGTTGTATAAGATTGACTGTTATATTTCTTGGACCTAGATCCCTTGCCCAACCATGAGTATAGCCAACAAGAGCGGCTTTTGTAGCAGCATAATCAGCCCCACCAGACGCTGTCATCCGCTCTCCATTGATCGACCCTATGATAACAATACGCCCACCATCTTTTATAAAAGGAACCGCTGCACGTGTTGTTGCAAAGACCCCTCCGACATTGACTGCTAATTGTCTTGTGATTCCATCAATATCAAGATTAGCATGATCAACTGTTAGACATTTTACCACTCAACTTATCATGAAGTTGCTTACATCTTTTGATGTTCAATGGTTTGAGCAATTCGACTTTAAAACAATGAATCAAAACCCAGCTCGAACTTTTCATTGCATTGCTAAAAAAATCGTTAGCTACTGATTCTCATATTATGGACATTGAAGCTTAGTACCCATTATTAAGTGATGGAGGTTTTTTTGCGGCGACGACTGGACCTACGGTGATGGAATTGCTAAAGCAGCAACCTTGTTTGCTGAACAGCATGAAATAAAGGTTTATCACGAAGGCGCATTTTGGTGGTTTGCAATCTAGAACTTACCTCCAGGAGCTTTTTGCAATAAAACTTTATACCATTTATCAAAAACAACATTCAGTGTTGCAAGAAAGCGGCGCAAATTTTTGTGTCTGGAATGAGCGACCATTGCTCAATAGCAAGGCGCGAGTGCAGATCGAAAATTTGCTGCCAGGCTAACGTAGCAAAACTGAACGTTATTTTTGATAAATGGTATTACACACTTTAGCCTATTGAAGGTTAGGTGGTAAACCACTAGAAGAGACCTCCTGAATGACCCAAGACAGATAGGACAGATGCCCATTTGAGAGATCTATCTGGCTAATTTCGGGAATCTCATAGCTACAATGAGAGAGTATGTAATCCTCAATGGCAACGAAATGATCAGACACTGTCTTGAGGATTACTTTTACCTCGTGGCTTTCCTCAATCTTTCCCTCCCACCGATAGACGGACTCAACTTCTGGGATGATTGTGGCACAAGCAATGAGATGCTTTTCGAATAGACCATGGATGATTTTTTTAGCCTCGCCCTTATCCCGGCACGTCCAAAACAGATAGACAACTTGTGTTTTCATAAGAAGCAGAGTCTCCTTTTCCATGCACTATGTAATATATGTTGAACAGAAGAAAAATTAAACTAAAAAATCACATCACATAAAAACATAATTGTCTCAATTGACCGAAAGATCTATAATTAGGCACATGAAGAAATTTTATTTTATCCGACATGGAGAAACAGACTGGAATGTAGAAAAAAGGATCCAAGGGAATACGGATATCCCCTTAAACGCCAGAGGGATAGATCAGGCAAAACAAAGGGCTAAGACCTTGCAGCAGGAACCTTTTGATGCCTGCTTTTCTTCAGATTTGTCGAGAGCAGAACAAACGGCTAGAGTATTAATAGAAGGAAGATCCATCCCCCTCTATCTCGATTCTCGCTTACGAGAACGGAGTCATGGAACCCTTGAGGGGCTTTTATGGCACGACTATTATGCAATAGACCCTCAAAAAAGAACGTTGATTGTAGAGAGTCCGGATGATGTAATCACACGACTCTTTTGTTTCTTAGAAGCAATTACACAAAAGCATGTCTTGGTTGTGACTCATGGAGGCATTATGAAAATACTGTTTCACAAACTTCAGGCTTCAACCCAACAGATTTTTATTGGCAATACAGCTTTATTACAAGTTCAATGGGAATCTAATACCCCATCGATTTTACATTACGATGGTATAGACATCTTCAATTAAGCATGAACAAAAAAGAATCCCCTCCCCGCTTCTCCCGATAAAAAAAAAGGAAGAATTATACCCAATGCAATAAATATAAACTTCACCCCTGAAGAGAAAGCCGGAAACATCCTCGCATGCTGATTTTTGCAACAAAACCCTACCGTAAAGGTTGGAAAATATTATGTTGTGATATCAAATCAGAGAGCTAATTGCTCTTTTTAACGATCTGAGATTTGAGGAGCATCGTGCCAAATCCCGGCACCTTGGCTTCGATATTATGGCCATTGACCTCATCAACGAGACGAATATTTTTCACCTTGACACCTACTTTTAAGCAAGACGGCGCCCCTTTGACCTTGATATCTTTGATGATTGTCACACTATCGCCATCCTTAAGAAGGTTTCCGTAGGCGTCTTTTACGCCTGTCTTCATCGTTTCATTTTCTTCTTTTCCCTCGACAGCCCACTCATAGCCGCACTCCGGGCACACATAGAGCCCCCCGTTCTCATAGGTGTATTCTGATCCGCATTTGGAGCATTTTGGTAACTGATTTGCCATATTCGCCGATTGTAAATAATTACAGATACTCTTGTCTAATCAAACATGCTAAGAGAACACTTCTTCCTAATCCAAGCGATGACGATCTAGCATCAGCACGTGAGAGTTTTATAATAAACACATTAAAAATCTTTACAGTTACAGACATTCTCTTAAGCGATAAAACCTACAAAATATTATGGTTTTAAAAACATAAAAAGCAGAAACTCTCTATCTTATGTGGCATCCTTTTACAGGATTTAAGATAGCATGGAAAAACAAATGCATAGAGATTTACTGCTGACTCAAGACCTTGTTTATAAACCCGCCGGGCTGACCATTGAGAACTTAAAAATAGAGGATGAGAGTACTGAATATGGAGCCTCTGAATTTACGATAAGAGGTCGTTCTGTCAAATTTCGGGTGGCCAAGGTTACTCCAACAAAGATCGGTCAATTTTTCACATTCTGGAAGCGTATAAGTAAAGGGCCTATTTTACCTTATGAAGTAGCTGACTCTTTTGATTTTCTTGTGGTCAGTGTTCGAACAAAAAATGAATTTGGCCAATTTATTTTTCCTAAAGATGTGCTTTGTGAAAAAGGGATCGTATCTTGCCATGGGAGAGAAGGAAAAAGAGCTATGCGCCTTTACCCCTCTTGGGATCGGGCGGATAACTTCCAAGCTAAGAAATCTCAAGCTTGGCAACTCGAATATTTCATCGAATTTTCCAAGCAAGAGATCGATTTTTCTCATCTGAGATCTTTGTTTTTTATCGAATCTTAAATACCCACCTCTATTTTCTAATTATTTTTCAAGTAATTAGGACCACCATTGTCCGATAGTGCACGAGGCTGAGTCGAAACAACATCATTCATAACAGTATACATGACAATGTCCTCCGGTGCGTATAAATCCATGTCATAAGGGAAGAAAATCCCATAAGTCTTAAAATGATTCAGAATTTTTTCCATGCCCGAACGGCGCACAATCATTGAATAGGCGCCATAACGAGCCCCTATTTTCCTAAATGTCTTTTTCAGAAAAGACCTTAAAGCAAACCTGTTTGCATTTTTTGGAGTATAATTAGGACGCTTTGCATATGTTAGGCACGGAACATATTGCCCCTGCTGATTTTTTGTGTCTCGATCGGTAAATAATATATCCCAACCTAATCTTTTATTCACAAGAGAGTCGAGTTGATCAATCAATTGGGAAAGAATATGAGGATTTTGAATCACCTCGATATCATCTTCCATAATCCAAACTGTTTCATAACCAGAATCATACGCATCCTGAAGAATGGACAAGTGGCTAAGGGCAATACCTATTGCTCCTCGAGACATGCAATGACAAAAATAGGTTCTTCCCTTGACATGCATGACTTCGTGGTGAGGTTCAAAATTTCCCTCAGGTAAATAAGCTGTACCCCATAGATTTTTGGTCATCCCGGGTCGGAATTGAACCCCAAGACTATTTATAGCTTCTAAAGAAAGCTCCCAGCCGTTTACTGCAGAAAAGCGATAGGGTTGAATACCGTAAGGAGCAAGCTCCTGTACACAATGAGCAAATTTTTCTGGCCGCTGATCCAAGTTAATGATGTAAATAAAATCGATATTTTCTACCTGATTGTGATGAATATCGAGTTTATCTTCAGCTTTCTTAAAATAGTCGACAATACTTGCTTCTAGGTTTGTAAAAAAATAGACAGTCAGCAGGATTCTTAAAAATATAGTCTTCATAACCCCTCATCTTGAAAATAAAGAACCCACTCTAGGACAACCTCTTTTTTAATTAAAGCAATTATTTACTCTCTCTGAATTAAGAATTTTCAGGGGTTTTTCTTGACTCTATAAAAGTGGAAATAGTACTCAATCCATTTCCTAATTTCTACAACAGAAAACGCTAGAAAAAAGATAAAGATCGGGTATTTCCATACTGCAAATTGCATCGTGACAGAATGGAATAGGTAAGGAACAAAACAAATCGCTGATACATGCAAAATAACCCCGATTCCAAAGCCCAGAAAAATCAGAGGATTAATAGTAAAGCTTCTACGGATATTCTTAAAAAAAGGCTCTAGCTCTTTCTGCGCTTGAATCCCGTTGGCCCATTGGGCAACAACAACTGAGGTAAAAATAATTGTCGATACCAATTCAAAGGGATATTGCTTGATCAGGTGTATATACAGCAAGCACGTCCCCCCTCCTATACATAAACTGAATAGGGCAATTCTAAATATTTGCATCCCATCGAAAAATTGCCTTACAGGATTTCTGATGGGCTTTCTGCCCATTAGATTCCCCTCTTCTTTAGCAAACGGGAAGAATTTATCTTGGACTCCATCGGTTACAATATTGATCCATAAGATTTGAATGGCAACAAGAGGCACTGTCAAATTACCCAACATAGAAAACAGAATTAATATCATTTCCATAAGGGAAGTAGATAACAAGTAATAGATCACTTTACGGATGTTATGAGCAATCACTCGTGCATTCCGAACTGCCTCTATGATGACTTTTAAGTTATTATCTGTAATCACCATTCTGGCAACACTTTTTGCAGCCTCTGTCCCCGATCCCATGGCAATCCCAATGTCTGCAGCTTTAAGTGCCGGCACATCATTGACCCCGTCTCCTGTTACCGCAACAATCTCTTTAGATCCTTGGAGCAGCTTGACAAGCCGATACTTGTGTTCTGGCAGAATTCTGGCCAAAACAGTTGTGTGCTTTAAAGCTGCAAGAAGATCATGATCTGATAACTGCTCGATGTCTTTGCCGGTTAAAACTTTGTCGCCATCGGAAAAAATCCCCACATTGTGGGCTACAGCTTGAGCGGTTAGAGGATGATCGCCTGTAATCATCACAACGTGAATCCCTGCGCTTTTTGCGGCCCTTACCGCTTCGGCAACCTCTTTTTTTGCAGGATCGATAAAGCCGCATAGGCCTACAAGTTCCACTTTCCAAGAGGCTGGATCTTGATTGTTTTCCCACCTACCTACTCCAAAAGCAATCACCCTAAGCCCTTGTTTTACAAAAGCATCAAAAGCGTTATCGAACTCTTTTGTCTCTGTGGCTTTTTCCCTTAAAGATTCAAACGACCCTTTGATAAATAACTTTTGGGTATCTTCTACCTGATTCACTGTTGCCATCAGTCGCAGGCGGGTGTCAAAAGAATGTGTCCAGATACGAGGATGGGTATTTCGAATGGAGTTGTAGTCATCTCCTAGCCATTTTAATAAAGAGACATCCAAAGGATCGCCTGAATCTCCATGGGCATCATTACAAAGAGCTGCCACCTGCTTTAAAAGACATGGATCTTTAGCATACACTTGGCTCATCTCAAGTTTGCCCTCTGTAATTGTCCCTGTTTTGTCAGAGGCGATAACAGTGACACTCCCTAATGTTTCCACAGAAGGCAAGTAACGGATTAAAGCCTTTTTATGACTTAACGCTAGCGCGCCTACAACCATTACAAGAGTCAATACAATGGGCAACCCTTCAGGCACAGCCGACACTAACCCCGCAAGTAGCATATATCCTAAATCTATGAAGGCTCTTCCTTGGAAAAGCCCCAAAACCCCTAGAAAACAAAAAAACAAGGTAAGAAAGAGGATGTATTTACTAGAAAAAAAACGTAAAGCCTTTGTTAAAGGGGGCTCAGGAGACGCTTCTTTGCTTTTTTGTGCAATCGTATTGAGATAGGTATAAGCCCCTGTTCTTTCTACAACAGCATGGCCTGATCCCCTGACAATTACAGTGCCTGCAAGCAACATATTTTCTAATTCATAGGGCATCGCTTCGTGGTGTAACACTCTGTCATGATCTTTTAATACAGGCAACGACTCCCCTGTCAGGGTGGATTCATCGACCATAAGACCTGCACTGTCAACAAGCCGCATATCGGCAGTGACTGCTTGCCCTTCATGAAAAATCACATAATCCCCCGGCACAAGCTCTGAGGAGAGCACCAAAATAGGATTGCCATTTCTGACCACCAAATTTTTACTCTCTGTCAATTTTTTAAGAGAAGCTATTGACTCCTCAGCTTTGAATTCTTGCCAAAACCCCACAAGCCCATTGATTAAAACAATGGCATTAATCACAAAAAAATCAGTCCATTCTGCAATTAATAAACTGATCAGAGATGCAGCAAAAAGGATATATACAAGAACACTATTAAACTGTCGTATCAAGATCTGCAAACGGGAAAACGATGCTTCTTCTAATACATTTTTGCCATATCTTTTCTGACGCTTGGCAACCTCTTCATCGGTTAACCCATCCTGTGAGGTTTGCAAAATAGACAAGGTCTCTCCAATGGAAACTGTATGAGAGTGTTTTAAAGGCAAGGCTGTTTTTTCGGTTTTTCTTAACATAAGATATATATTCAACTCATACCAAATGCAGAAAATAAATACATGTTTTACGGTTTTTTGGTACAAATGGATTCATGGCTAAGATTCTTGTCACAGGCGCTACCGGGTTTATTGGGAAAAGACTGGTTTACAGTCTTTTAGAACAAGGACATGAAGTATTTGCCCTTGTCAGAAACCGTGGGGCCCATTTTGTGCAGTCCGATCAGTTGCATCTAATTTATGGAGATATCAACTCTTTGGGATCTTTTTTTCCTAAAATTGATGCAGCTTATTACCTTGTACACTCCATGGGTAGTATTGTTGAAAACCTTGTGGATACAGAGGTGGAAATAGCCAAAAAATTTGTCTCTTTTATTGAAAAAACACCAGCAAAACACCTTATTTTTCTAAGCGGGATCATTGAAGATAGCCATAAACTCTCCCCTCACCTTGCTTCGCGTTTGGCTGTTGAAAAAGTGCTCTTATCAAGTCGTGTCCCCATCACTATCTTGCGAGCTAGTATCATTATTGGATCGGGAAGCGCCTCTTTTGAGATCATCCGCGATTTGTGCGAAAAGCTGCCGTTTATGATCGCTCCCAAGTGGGTACTTAGCTACTGCCAGCCTATCGCCATTCGAGACGTGCTTTTTTATCTAACCCACGTCCTTTTTTGCACAAAGGCTTACAATAAGACATTAGACATTGGAGGAAAGGAGGCCATCACTTTTAAACAGGTATTACTTCGGTACGCCTCTTTTAGAAATCTTTCAAGGTATATTATCGAAGTTCCCTTTTTTTCCCCGAGGCTGTCGAGCTATTGGCTAGTCCTCATTACCTCTGTGCGATTTTCAATTTGCCGCTATCTTGTTGAAAGCATGAAATATTCCACAAGACGTCTTAATACTGAAATTGATGCGATTATCCCTCATGAGTGCCTCTCTTACGAGCAAGCTCTAGAGCTTGCTTTCCAAAAAATTGCACAAAATGAGGTCATTTCCACATGGGCTGATGCATGGAATGGTCAGGGGCCAAAAAATGGGATCGAAGTTCCCCAAGAAGGGTGTTTAAAAAACATACAAAGACAAAATATCTTAATTTCCTATGAAAAATTAACAGAAAAAATCTGGAGTATTGGGGGGAAAACAGGATGGTATTCTATGAACTGGGCCTGGCATATCCGAGGATTAATCGATAAGCTTATGGGGGGAAAAGGTCTTAATCGAGGGCGGCGCCATCCAACAGAGGTGCAAACAGGAGATACAATCGATTTTTGGAGAGTCATCCTTGCTGACAAAGAAACAGGGCATATGATTCTTTATGCCGAAATGAAGTTACCGGGTGAAGCCTGGCTCGAATTCCGTATTGATAAAGAAAACCACCGCCTTATCCAAACCGCCACATTCCGACCCAAAGGGGTGCTCGGCAGATTGTATTGGGCCCTTCTTCTCCCTTTGCACTATATCATTTTTAAGAATATGGCAAAAAAAATCTGTGATTAGTCTGCAAGCAGTTGGAAAGCGATCTCTTTTGCAGTTTTTCCATCGATTGCAGAGTTAAGCTTCATCGCAGCCTTCATCACAAGACCGAGCTCTTTTTTTGTCTTGGCTCCGGATTCTAAAATAGCCTGTTCAATACACCTTCTTGTTTCCTCTAATGAAGGGGCTTTAGGGAGAAACTCTTGGACAATGGTAAGCTCTTCCTCTAATTTTTTTGCCATCTCAGGGCGGTTAGCGCTTTGCGCTTGTTGCAGAGCTTCTTCGAGATTTCCAAAATAAGTCTTAAACAGTTTAACAACCTCTACATCTGGAAGGCCCCCACGTGCATCAACAGCCAAAATTTTTGACTTGAGCATGCGCAACGTCTCAAGCCTCAGCTGGTTGCGATTCTTCATTGCCCGTTTGATCTCTTCATTCACTTGATCGATAATAGCCATATGCGACCATATATACCCACGTTGACAAGTTTCTTGCAAAGAGTTTTTTGTTTTCTTGTGTTTTAGTAAAAGGTAGATTAGACTGCTCTGATGAACTTTCAATCTTTTAATTTACATCAGGGCCTTGAAAAATCTCTTGCAGAAGCAGGATACAAAGAGCCCACATTGATCCAGCAAGAAGCTATCCCTCAAATATTGAAGGGATTAGACATTAGAGGCTCCGCACAGACAGGAACCGGAAAGACCGCTGCTTTTCTTTTACCTGCGCTGCATTTATTATCTACTAAAGAAGAAGTCAAAGGAAAAGGTCCTCGTCTTCTTATCCTTGTACCTACACGAGAACTCGGGTTACAAATTGCAGCTGAAGTAGAGAAATACTCTAAACATTTACCCCACATTAAAAGTGTGGCCATTAGTGGAGGCATCCCCTACCACAAGCAACTTCCTAAACTATCTAAGCCCTACGACGTACTGATTGCTACGCCAGGCAGACTCATCGACTTCATGAAACAAAAGAAAATTACGTTTCCTAGGCTCGAGATGCTTGTTTTGGATGAAGCTGACCGAATGCTCGATATGGGATTTTTACAGCCTGTGGAAGAGATTATTAAAACCACACCACAAGCAAGGCAAACCCTTCTTTTCTCTGCGACTCTATCTAAAGAGGTATGTGAGCTTTCTAAGCGGATTTTAAAAGATCCCGTAGATGTCTCTATAGAAAACTGCAATACAAAGCATGAGAACATCGAACAGAAGTTACACTTTGTAAAAAGTTTATCAGACAAAAACACTCTTCTAGATGAAATATTAAGCGATAAAACCTTGGACAAGGCCATCATTTTCACTTCAACCAAACGGCATGCAGATCAGCTAGTATCTGAGCTTTGGGACAAAGGGCATAATGCCGGAGTGTTACATGGTGATATCCCCCAAAGAAAAAGGGCTCAAACCATCCACAACTTAAGAAAAGGGGGCATCAATATCTTGGTTGCCACCGATGTGGCTGCAAGAGGTCTTGATATCGATTCGATTACCCACGTCATTAATTTTGATTTTCCTCAAAATCCCGAAGACTACGTCCACAGAATTGGACGCACAGGCAGAGCCGGAGCAAAAGGGATTGCTCACTCTTTTGTCTCTAATAGAGACAAACCGATTGTCAAGCAGGTAGAGAAGACAACAAAGCATGCCTTTGAAAAAACAGATCTTCCTGATGTTGCGGATAAAAAAGATAAAAAAGATCACAAGAACCGCCCTCGAAAACCCTTTTTTAACAAAGGGAAAAAACGGTTTTTTCGCAAAAGATCTGCGTCTTAACGCAAAAGAACGGGGTCTAGACAGAGACCCCATTATTTCAAATCAAAAAAATCCAATCTTTTATTAAAAAAAGTTTATTTACTTTTTTTATTTTTTTGCAAAAAATCGAACATGTTAATATAATAACCCAATTAAAACTTAACTTTCTTTTAATTATGGGATTTTGTTCTTTTTGCACAAACCACAGCCCTCCATACTCCTTTATTAACTATCAGCATAATACAACCACTGAGCAGGAATTGTCTTGGTGTTCAGATTGTCTATCAATGATTAATAGTATAGGAAAAAAAATCACATCTGACATCAAAAAAAAGTGGGATGAGCGCCTCTCTTTTGCAGGCAACGATCACATGACCGATACACAACAAAGGCAAATGGGCCAATTATCACAGCTTCTCTCTCTAACACCCTCTGAAACTCAAGCATTCATCGGCAAGGAATTGACAGATGAAAAATACAAAGAACTCGTATCTGAATATTTACAAAGAGGAAGAGATGAGTTTTTAAAAGCAATTGATTGGAGCTTTGCTTCTCAAAACGAAGAAATCATAAGAAGAGCTGCCAAAGTAATGCTCCGCGCTTTACTAAATCCGCGTGTTTCTTGGCTACCAAACGTAGCAAAAAGCCCTTAGAGAATCCCTAAAAACTTGGCAAGGTACCAAGCAGCCACAAGCACAAGGACCACAGCTCCTGCCCACAGAAGATTGGGCAACCATTTCACCCCACCCCCCATGCTACCGCGCACCTCTAAAGTGCCAATGCCATAGTTGAACTCGTGTTTTTCTGCAGGCATGCGGAACACTGACGGGTTGTCTTGAATCATGGGATCCAAATCCACACCCAAGAACTGCGCATACTGCTTCATAAAACCAAGAGCATACACACCGGAAATGTATTCCTGAATCTGCCCTTCTTCGATAGCTTCTAAATAAGAAGAGCGGATGGACGTAGAGTTTTCAATTTCTTTGAGCGAGAGATTGAGTTCCCGACGTTTAGACCTAAGAAGTTCGCCGACCTGCTTGAGCTCTTCGTTCATATGTTAACCTGCTTTTGTTCCCATTTTATAGATCTGTTTTTTCAAAGGCAATGTCTTAATTTTTTTTTCTCCGAGTGTCTTTTTTTTCCTTCCAGCATCTTTTCTTTAGACTTGCGAGATCTGCGCCTCTTTTGCCTGCGGATCTTTTCGATAGCTTGCTGTTTTTCTGAAAGAGCCCCCAAGATTTTTTCCTCGATTTTTCGACACAGCTCCCGTCTTGCATAAAACCGGTTCATCTCTTGAGATCTGTCTTTTTGACATTTGATCTCTATTCCAGTGGGCAGATGTTTTAGATAGACGCAGGAAGCAGTTTTATTAATCTTTTGTCCTCCCTTGCCCGATCCTAAAATAAACTTCTCGACAAGGTCTTCTTCTTTAATTTGGAGCTGTTCCAATCTCTTTTTTAGAGCTTCCCATTTCACAAGTTGCCTCTTGTAATTTTTCAAACGCAGTGCCAACATGGGGCGATGGTGAAATCCAGTTGCTTTGTTGCCCAAATAGACCTCAAGCTTGCAGATCGCTTAAAAGCAGATCTTATCGAGCAAGGGTTTGAGCTATCGTGCCCACAATACACCCTATTCTCAGCACAAAAGAAAGGTGTCAGCTGTACTCTATATACATCGGGTAAGCTCACAGTGCAAGGAAAAGAGATGAGTGAGTTTATCACTTTCTACTTAGAGCCGCAGATTTTACAAGCTTTTACATTCTCCCATCCAGAAGCCCATATCGATATGACAGCGCGGATCGGAATTGATGAGTCGGGCAAAGGCGATTTCTTTGGGCCCCTTTGCATTGCAGGAGTACAAGCCGGAGAAAAAGAGATCAAAGAGCTGATTAAGCTTGGGGTTAAAGATAGTAAAGCTGTCTCTGATGCGACCTCTTTGGCGCTCTCTTCTAAAATTAAAAAGATCTGTCCTGTGAGCTCTGTGATGCTCTCTCCTAAAAAATACAACGAACTCTACGTAAAATTTCACAATCTCAATCGACTACTTGCCTGGGGACACGCCACAGCCATTATGGAACTTGTTGAAAAAACAGGGTGTCGTGATGTGATCATTGACCAATTTGCAAGTGAACACCTTGTAATTAATGCCCTCAAAGCTAAACATCTTGAAGTGAACTTAACACAGAGGCATAAAGCAGAAACAGATCCTGTAGTAGCAGCAGCATCTATTGTAGCAAGAGCCACGTTTTTAACCGTCCTTAAAGGAATTGGAGAGAGGTATGGGATGGAGTTGCCCAAAGGCGCTTCTCCACAAGTCATTAAGATAGGCAAACAACTGGTTAGTAAGTGGGGAGAGGCTGTTCTTGAAGATGTCGGCAAGCTACACTTTAAAACTAAACTAGAGATTTTAGGATGATCCGGCGTGTCTTAATTCACAATTTAGTACTTGTCGAAGAGTGCTGTATTGAAATAGGCCCCGGCTTCAATGTATTCACAGGAGAAACAGGTGCGGGAAAGACCGCCTTTACAGAAGGAGTGGCTCTGTGTCTGGGAGAAAGAGCATCTACTGATCTTATTAGGAAAGGGTGCGATAAAGCTTTTGTTGAGATCACAATAGATCCAACCCCAACAGTTCTTGAAAAGCTAGAAACTATCGGGATTTGTTGCCAAGAGGAGCTGATCATTCGAAGGGAGCTGCTCTCAAGTGGAAAGAGCCGCGCTTTTATCAACAGCCAAACCGTTCCCCTCCCCTTTTTGCAACAAATAGGTAAACACTTGGTTGATACAATCTCTCAACACTCTACCTATGGGATTCGCCTACAAGAATATCAAAGGGAACTAATCGATCAATTCGGCTCTCTTCAAGAGGATCTTTTTCTTTTTCAGAAAAGCTATACAGAACAGCTCGACATCCAAAAGAAAAAAGAAGAATTAGAAGCTCTTTTACAAGACAAAGAAAAAAGAGAATCGATGCTCACCTTCCAGTTAGAAGAACTTGGGCTTGCTGATTTTAAAGAAGGAGAAGAAGAAGCTCTTTTAGCAGAGCATGAAAAATTCTCTTCTTCACAAAAATTACTAGAAGGCTGGGATAAATGGCGTCAAGAACTGGCACGCGTACTATTACAGCTGGGAAACCTACAAAAGCTCACAACTTCCAAGCTCTTTCAATCAGCCCCTTTTAATGAAGCTGCCTCACTTCTTCAAGAAGCCCTCATCCCCTTAAAAGAATCAGCTCATCTTCTTGATTCTCTTGATGCAGACACTTTCGACAATCCCAAAAGGGCCGCCTATGTAGAGGAAAGACTCTCTTTGATGCATCGGCTCAAACGGAAGTATGGGAAGAGTGTGGAAGAAATTGTAGAGACAAAACTAAAATTACAAGAGCAGTTAAATCAACTAGAAACTCTTGCAGAAGAAATTCAAGAAGTAGAACGCCTTTATCAGAAAATACAAACACAGGTTGCCTCTCTTGCAGAGGCTCTCACGAAAAAGCGGAAAGCCAGCGCTGCGCTTTTATCTGAAAAACTGAGCGAAGAATTACACAAATTGAATATGGAAAAGGCAGAAGTTTCCATCCACATTATCAAGACAGAACACTCCCTGTCCGGTCAAGATGAAGTGCAATTTTGGATCCAAGCAAATCCGGGAGAAAATCCAAGTCTTGTCAAAGAACATGCCAGCGGAGGAGAATTGGCCCGCTTACTTTTTGCAATCAAAATCGTTTTGGCAGATAAAAACGCAACACCTACCCTCATTTTTGATGAAATCGACGCTAATGTAGGAGGAAGAACAGCCAAACGGATTGCAGAAAAACTAAAAACATTGGGTCAAAGCAAACAAGTGCTCTGTATTACCCACTTTCCCCAGGTAGCAGTGGAAGCAGATTGTCACTTTCAAGTAATAAAGCAAGACAAAGGGATGAGAACTGTCACACAGATCGAACAACTCTGCCCTTCTAAAATCCAAGAGGAACTATTACGTATGGGAGGGCACTCACCCTCCCCTGTCCGCAATTAGTTCGATAACGCAAAAGACTCTACGAATTTCTTGTAGTGTGATTCATCATAGTTTTGTACTTCACATTCCATAGCCATAAGATAAAGGCTATTTTTTACCATCAGAGCTCTTCCTTTAAAGTACACTCCCCCTGTACGAATAAAAAAATCGAGCGCCTCATGCCCTCCTACAAGAGAAAGATCAGCAAAAATCAACTGGTTATTGGGATTATGAGTTAGGATGCCATTTAAAAAGCCTTCAAGACTCATGCGTGCATAACTCTCATCAACAAAGTCAGGATATTGAGCTACAAGGAGTAAAAAGACAGTTTTTTGATCGACTGCCGAAATGTAGGCGTCATATTTAAGATCAAATCCCTCTTTTGGCAATCTCATTTTTTCTGATAAATGGTCAGGATATTTTGGAAACTGCATGGTGCACTTTCCTACAGGAGAATAAAACTCTTGCCACCCGCTAGGAAGTGCTTCTTTTTTAATCGCTGCAGTCTCTTGCTTTGCAGCCACAACTTCATCTGTGACCTGTTTTTCTACTGTCTCAAAAGACATCGAAAACAGACAAACTGCTGCCATGATGCCTCCTGTTATGATCTTTTTCATATCCCTCCTAAAGAGATGGTTATTAATTACTTCCGTAAACTAAAAATCCTAAAAGCCATACCAAAGTCACCACACAGGCAAAAGGAATGACTATGTTAAAAAAGGCCCGCCATAGGGAAAATTTTTGCGTTTCAGCAAGAGTGTTGAGCAACAAAACAAATCCCCAAACAGACACGATAAGTTCTCCTAGCATGACTAAAAAAAGGACTCCAGCTTTATAGCCAACAACTTGAGTGTCTACAAAAGCCGGGTGAAAAACACCCTCTCCAAACAGAGCAAGCAATACACCCCAAGCAAGGATCGAGATCATATTAGGGACATTAGACCATGCAACAGCCGCTCGCACTTCTTGGAAAGTGGCTCCTCCCCCAATCCATTTACCGCAAAAATGCAAGAGCCAAGAGATAACGTAAATACCTGCAATGCCTACAAAAGGACTTAAAACCAAAGCGCCTACAATTACTGCAAATAGAGGGACGGTCGCCGCAATACCGATATTTTGCACCATGTTCAAGGCAAGAGGAATACCATAGATAATGCAGAGAGTGACAAAGAAGCGTCTTAAATCTGTGTTGATGACCGTACGAATGGTTTCTTTGGGATGAAACCAAATTGTAAGCCATGGACTTTTGTTATTTTCTCCCATTGCAACCTCAATAACGCTCTGTTTTATTATTTTAATAATAAATTTAAATTAACAATAATTTCAATTAATTTATTAAAATTAATATTAATCTGCATAAATAAACAAAACGAGCCTATCCCAGAATTATGAGCATTTGATTTTTGATGCATTTTTTTCAGATTTTGGGACCGCTTCCCGGGATATATAATTAAGGTTATGCAGTTTTGAGATTATCTTCCAGTTCACGACTGGCAAGATAACACTGATCGATAGAAAATGGATCGATCTGAATGATTGGAGTGTGTACAACCACTTCTACGCTATGTAAATAGCGATCTGTTGCTGAATAAACCGTCTGATTGACTTTTTCTGCTAACTTCCGCATTTCGGGAGCTGTTTTTATTAAATCGATACGCGCTTTATACTGAGCGGTTTCTACTTGTTCTTTGTTACCCTCTTTTATCAAGACGAGCAGGCGCCCCACATGAGAACTAATCTCTCTTTGCATATCACATAAGCGCTGTTTACTTATCTCTTTTTTTGTCCTACGTATGCGGGGTTTATAGGAAGGAATTCTTCTAAAGCGAGTAGACATATAACATCATCCTGTTAATCTTAAATGTAATTACAATAAGATTAATTTTCAATTTTTTATTTAAGACGCAAGAAAATAGTAGAAACGCTATACATTTAAGAGCCGGAGGTTCAACTATGTATCGTCTATTATTAGGGTTGTTATTTTTCAGTTGTTTATCAGCCGTGCCCCCACCACCGCCTCCGCCTCCAAAAACACCTCCCCCTCCCCAAGAAAAAACAGTATCGCCTGCACCTCAAGATGAAGAAGAAGAGGAAATGGGTGAAGTAGGAGAAGATGTCCTTATTGACCAGGAAGAAGAAGATGATCCTAATAATGACTCAGATTAATTCGTGATCATTTTGAAAGACAAAGCCCAACTTCAAAAGTTTTTCAGGAACAGCTCTTTGTGAAAAGAGAAGAAGGTCTGCCTTCTCACCGAGTAAAAAACGGAGCCAAGACCTTGGAATCCTAAAGAACGCAGGCCTGTGTAGTTTCTCTGCAAGCGCCCGATTAAACTCTTTTTGTCTTAACGGAAAAGGAGTTGTGCAATTGACCTTTCCAAAAAGCGTGGGTGTTGTAAGGCAAAAGGCGATTACTCGCTTGAGATCTTCTAGAGTCACCCAGCTGATATACTGCTCTCCGGAACCGAGAACTGCCCCCAAACCCAAACGATAGAAGGGAAGCATCTTCTTTAAAAAACCGCCGGAAGGGTCTAGAATGATACCAAAACGGATGTGTACAACCCGAATACCCCTCTTTGTCAAAGGTTGGCTGGCCTCCTCCCACGCATCGCATAAGTCTGATAAAAACCCGCTCCCTTTTGCGCTTTCCTCTGTTAATATTTCATCCCCCCGATCCCCATAATATCCCACAGCTGATGCTGAAAGAAAAACACGAGGTGGAGATTGTAAAGAAGCAATCTTAGAAACAAGTTGTTTGGTATAATCTACTCGACTTGCAACAAGCTCTCTTTTGTATTCTTCAGTCCAAGCATGTGCCGCAATATTTTGCCCGGCTAAGTGGATAACAGCTTCAAATCCTTCTAGTGCACTCAGGTCTTCTTCCCCTCTTTTTAGCTCAGCTACCTGGTAGCCTGCCTGACTCAAAAAGGGAATTAGGGCCGAACCGACAAAGCCGGATGACCCTGTAACTAAAATAGCCACTACTTCTTGCAGCTTTTATCTTTACAGCAGCATCCGCAGAAATGGGATAGAAACCGTAAATTCCAAATACCTGCAAGTCCGACAAGAGAATAGACAAGTCGGCTCATGCCTGTCGTGTTGCCACCGAATAACCAAGCGACCAAATCAAATTGAAAAAAACCCCAAAGCCCCCAGTTCAAAGCACCGACGACTACGAGAATAAAAGCCACACCATTTACGCATTTTTTCATAACAGACCCTCCTGTTTTTTGATTTTAAAAAACTGGAAAATGTTTGTCATCAAAAAAACATTTGCCATCGATTGCAAGTAATGGTAAATAAATAATTTACTTGTTACAAGAGGGGCCAAACCTCATGCGCCGTCCGTGGAGATTATCTCTTGCGGTATCTGTCATTTTGCTATCGAGCGGATGTTACCCCTACCCCAATAAAGCAGCAATCGACCCCTGGAGTTACGCACCTGTTTCCACCTCTTCTGTATGGACACCCCCTGCAAGTGAAAAACCTATGGAGCTAAAGCCAGAATCCCCTGACATGGATGAACAAGACGATCCCTACAGTCTAGCAGAAATCATCGATATTGCTCTTAGAAACAACCAACAGACAAAGATCACCTGGGCTCAGGCGCGCTCTGCAGCAGCCACTTACGCGCAAACCCAGAGCCCCTTCTTCCCTTCGCTACAGGGAACCTTTGCTTACCTTAGAGCAAGGGAACCCTCTTTTTCCACATCAAGCCCATTTGGCAACTTCACGCCCTCAGGAAGTACAAACCTCTCCAACGTCACAGTGGAAGATGTCTATTATAGTCTTTGGGGCCCCCAGTTTACCCTCTCTTATCTTATCTATGACTTTGGCACAGCAAGAGCGACCTCTGAAGCTGCAAGACAAGCTCTTTACTCCTCTGATTGGAGACATAACAATGCAATTTCCGTTGTCATTCAAGTGATTATGAACGACTTTTACAGCTACCTATACCAAGAGCAGCTCTTGAATGCCGATGAAGCCAATATTCGAACAGCAGAGCTGACCTTAAATGCAGCGCTTACAGGCTTCGATTCAGGGGTGCGGGATGTATCCGATGTCTTGCAATCAAAAACACAGCTGCTTCAAAACCAAACCACCTGGGCAGCACAGAAACAAAATGTAGAGACTGCCTACACAACCCTACTCACCGATATGGGAATTCCTGCGACAAAGCAGTTCAAAACCCAAACACTTCCTTCTAAACTCCCCGCTACAGATATTTTACCCCCTGTAGACACCCTTGTCACTATTGCTCTGCAAAACAGACCCGATCTGATGGCCATGGAGGCGACCGTGAGATCAAACAAACAAAACTTAATCGCCGCTCAAAGACAGTTTTTGCCCCAGTTTAACTACAATTTCCAAATCGGCAAAGATTACTATAATGACGGTCTTTCAGATAAGTACAATTTTATGAGCACATTTTCTGTGTCGATGCCTCTTTTCAAAGGATTTTACTATCGAAATGCCATTAAGATTGCAGCTGCTAATTTAAAGGTCTCAGAGGAACAACTCAAACAAACCGAATTAGATGTGATCCAACAAGTGGCCACTTATCATTATAGTGTGAAGGTTGCCTTTGAAACTGTGCAATTTGCAGAAGGTTTTTTAAGTGCTGCTCAAGAGCAATATGAGGTCGCTCTTGCCCAATATAAACAAGGGACAAACACCATTTTAGATGTTGTCTCTGCTCAAAGCTCTCTTGCTGACGCAAGAGCCCAGCTGATTAGTGGACTGGACAGCTGGTACACCTCTCTTGCCAACCTCTCTTATGCAACCGGCCTACTCTCCCCCACTAAGTTAACGCCCTTTGCTCATCTAGAAGAGGTAAAAATTGCTCAAACAGAAGGAATTCAAAATGAAAGGTAAACTACTGGCCCTTTTGGCCCTCTCTCAGTGTTCCTCTCCACCGCCACCTGCCCCCCATGTACACATTGTATCGATTGTCAAACCCACAGTTGCCGATGTCCCTGTATATATCGACTATATCGGCCATATGGTGCCCAAAGTGGGAGTCTCTGTACGCTCACAAGTCTCTGGGAATGTAGTAGCTCAATATTTTACAGAAGGGCAGTTTGTAAAGCAGGGAGAACTGCTCCTTGTCATCGATCCAAGACCGTACCAAGCCGCTCTTGATCAAGCAAAAGCGGCTTTGGCCCAGTCGATTGCAACCCTCCAATTTGCAGAAGAGACCACATTCCGCTATACCCCTCTTGTAAAACAGGAATTTATCTCCCAATTAAACTTCGATCAATATGTCACAAATGTCAAAGTCGACGAAGCGGTTGTCGCCCAAAATAAAGCACAGCTGGAAACTGCGCAGATTAACCTTGGCTACTGCTTTATCGAAGCGCCCATGGACTGTGTCACAGGAAAACTATACGTAAAACCGGGAAACTATGTCGATGCAGGAGCTAATACAGAATTAACGCTCCTCAATCAGATCCAGCCGATCCTTGTCGACTTTTATGTTCCTGAAACAGATCTGCTTGCCATTCAACAAAGACAAAATAAGCATCCGGTCAAACTCATTGTCTATCCGGACCCTTCCCATAAACAGGGCTTTGAAGGAGCCCTTACTTTAATCAATAACCAAGTGGATACCAATACAGGAGCTCTTCTCTTAGAAGGAACTTTGCCCAACCAAGAACAACTCCTGTGGTCCGGGCAATTTGTCGATGTCAGAGTCATCCTCGATGAAAAAAAGGGAGGCATCTTAGTCCCTAATCAAGCGGTTCTTATAGGCGATAAAGGACACTATCTCTTTGTTGTAAAACAAGACTCCACAGTCGATGTGAAGTTTGTTCAAATGGGACAGCGTTATGAAGATGGACTGGTATTAATTAATTCGGGCATAGATGCAACAGACATGGTGGTCACAGAGGGACAATTAAATTTGTATCCTGGAATGAAAGTACAAATAGGTAAATAAAGATGAACCTTTCAGAGATTTTTATCAGACGACCTGTAATGACGACCTTAGTCATGGCGGTTCTTGCCTTCTTTGGAGTGTTGTCATACATCGCACTTCCTATAAGTACTATGCCCGATGTGGATTATCCCACAATAACAGTGAGTTGCTCTTGGCCGGGTGCTGATCCACAAACCATGGCCAACAACGTAGTGGTGCCTCTTGAGCAACAGTTTACAAGCATTGAGGGAATTCAGATGATTTCTTCAACAAGCTATACCGGAAGTGCAACCATTGTATTGCAATTCCATCTCGACAGAAACATAGACCTGGCAGCCCCTGATGTGCTGGCAGCCATTAATACTGCGAATCCACAGCTGCCAAAAACCTTGCCTAACGCGCCCACTTATACCAAATCCAATCCCACAGCCTCTCCGATCCTCTTTTTGGCAGTCACCTCTCCTACATTAACCAAAGGAGATCTATATAATTATGGATACTCGGTTCTAGGACAGCGGTTAAGCATGGTCGAAGGAGTATCACAAGTCCAAACTTACGGACAGCCTTATGCCGTCAGACTCCGTGTCGATCCCCAAAAACTGGCAGCCAAAGGGATCGGGATTGATGATGCAGGTGAAGCCATTAAGCTGGCTAACGTCTACCAACCCGTAGGCACCCTTTATGGGGAGCAAAGAGAATTTACAATCGATGCCAATGGGCTACTGATTCCCGCTGCTTTTTACGACCCTGTCATCATTAAAAATGAAGATGGATCGATCACCCGTTTTAGAGATGTGGGAAATGCCGTTGATAGCGTACAAAACGATAAAATTTTTACCGATTATCATGACAGAGAACTGACAGCTCCCAGCATCGTTCTTGCTGTCCGCAAGCAACCAGGGGCCAATGCCTTAAAGATCATCGATGATATTAATACGATTTTGCCCTCACTGCAAGCGCAGATCCCAGGCTCTATCAAACTTGTCCGCGTCTTTGACCAGTCAGAATTCATCATCGAGTCTGTGCGCGATGTGCAGTTAACTTTAGCCATTGCCATCTTACTTGTGATCTTTGTGATCTTCTTTTACCTTGGCAAAATTCGAGACACCTTTATCCCTGTTGTAACCATTCCCCTATCCGTTCTTGGAACCTTTATTTTTATGCTCAAAATGGGATTTACCATCGACATCCTCTCTCTTCTTGCCATTACGCTTGCGATCGGATACCTCGTTGATGATGCGATCGTTGTATTGGAAAATATCGTGCGCCATGTCGAAATGGGAGAAAAGCCGCTGGATGCTGCCCTTAAAGGCTCTAAAGAGATCAGCTTTACAGTCCTTTCGATGACCCTCTGTTTGTGCACAATCTTTATCCCTCTGCTTTTCATGGAAGGGATTATCGGACGTATCTTGCACGAATTTGCCTGTACGATTGTCGCCACCGTTTTTATTTCCGGAATGATTTCCCTTTCTTTAACTCCTCTTATGTGCGGTCGACTGATTCCGGAGAAAAAAGAGGAAAAAAAGCCCTCAAAAGTGGAAGAAATATCAAATAAAATCAATGCCACTATCTTAAAATGGTATACCCCTTCTCTAAAATGGGCCCTACATCACAAGAAAACGATATTAGCAATGGGTTTTGCAAGTTTAGCGCTCTCGATTTTCCTTGTGATCAAACTACCCAAAGACTTTCTACCCCCCGATGATTTGGGGTTAATTGAGGTATATTTACACTCTATTGACGGGACCTCTCCCTTTCAAACTAACAAAAATACAAAGGAACTAGCCCAACTATTTGCACATGACCCAAATGTGCTACATCTAGTGACGGTTGCTGCTTATCCACAAGATAATGAATCAGTTCTCTATGTACATCTCAAACCCCTGGGGAAACGCCTACCACTTAGACCTCTACTTCAACATTTCCGAGAAATTACCAAAGATTTTCATGGAGGGGCTCTCTTCTTCAAACCTTTGCCTCTTATTAACCTGCAAGTGGGCACAACCGATAGTAAAGGAGACTACCAATATACGCTGACTTCACTGAGTTCTGAAGACATCTACAAGACAGGACCACAGCTTGAGCAAAAGTTCAAGCAACTCCGGACAATCTCTGCTGTGATTAGCGATCTGGATATCCATCAACCTCAAGCGAAGGTAAAAATTTTGCGCGACAGGGCCTCTCAGTATAATATCAATGCCACCCAGATTGAAAACGCCTTAAATCTAGCTTATGCAACAAGCAACCTAAGCCCCATCAATACGCCCACCTACCAGTACTATGCTATCATGGAAACTTTCCCTAAATTTTATAGAAATCCTTCCGCTTTAAACCAGATGTGGCTGCGTAATACATCCAATGAGATGGTCCCCTTTTCCTCTATTTGTGAAGTCACAGAAAGTATAGGACCACTGACTGTAAACCATATTAATGGACTGCCCTCTGCAACCATCTCTTTTAATTTGGGTCATGATGTACCGCTGCAAACAGCATTGAATAGCGTGCAGGCCATCGCGGAGCAAACTCTACCACCTACTGTCATCGGCTCTGTGCAGGGAGCTGCCAACATCTTTCAGACCTCGTTTGCCAACCTCAAATACCTAATGATGATCGCTTTTTTTATCATCTACATCATCTTAGGGATCCTGTATGAAAACTTCTTTCCTCCGATTACCGTAATGTCGGCGCTACCGCCGGCTGCCCTTGGCGGATTCATTAGCCTTATGATCTGCGGAGAAACCCTTTCTCTCTATGCTGTTGTCGGCCTGATTATGCTTCTGGGAATTGTAATGAAAAACGGAATCATTCTGATTGATTTTGCCAACCAAGCAAGAGAAGTGGAACACAAATCGATCGAAGAGGCGATCTTTCATTCTTGTATGGTTCGCTGCCGCCCGATCCTTATGACAACTTTTTCTGCGCTGATGGGAGCGGTTCCCATTGCGCTCGGTATTGGAGGAGCCACCGCTGAGAGTCGACAGGGTCTTGGAATTGTGATCGTAGGAGGACTAATCTTCTCTCAAGTGATGACACTCTATCTGACCCCTGTGATTTACACCTACATCGAGCTGTTCCACGAGAAGCTACGCCACCTTTACAAAAAAGAGCCTTCTGTATGATCCTCTTTGCGTATGTGTCCATGCCATAGTGGTAAAGAATATGTAGAGTGCTGTCGGCCGTTTCATCTCGGTAAAAATCCGGGTACAGCCCTAGAACTGATGCGATCTAGATATGCGGCTTATGCCTTGAATCAGCCAACCTATATCATGGACACAACACACCCGGATAATCCCCAATTTCTTTGTGATAAAGCGTTGTGGTCAAAAGAGATCTCCTCATTTTCCCTGCATACCGAATTTAAAGGCTTGGTCATAGTTGCCTCTGAAGAGGATAAAGCTGTAGCGACTGTGACTTTCAGAGCCGAGCTTATCCAAGACAAAGAAGAGGTGTCATTTACAGAAAAAAGCCTTTTTGAAAAGGTTGAGGGCAAGTGGCTCTATCGCAGCTGCCAAGTCATAACCTAAACTTCATTACTTTTTTACTTTAAGGTGTATGACTTCCTACTGTGGCTATCTCTTTACTTTTCTCAGGAACCGACTGGCTCACTAAGATGACACCACACATATTTCCAAAAATGTTAGCCATGGTACGCATGCGATCGATGACCCGATCTAACGGCAATAGAATAGTAATTGCCGACAGCGGGATATTGACAATCCGAAATACTACAACGAGGCTGACCATGCTTGTTTCAGGAATTCCCCCTTCGGCCATTCCTCCTAATATACAGGCAATTGCAAGTAAAATTTGTTGTGAAAGAGACAGGTCCAGGCCTAGCATCTGAGAAAAAAACAAGACAGCTGCCATTTCATACATCATCATTCCACCGACATTAATCGAAGCGCAAAGAGGCAACATAAAACGGGTGACAAAAGGATTTGATTTCAAACGATCTGCTGCATGCATAGCCACAGGTAGCGTTGCAAGAGAACTAGAGGTTCCAAAAGCTGTTGAAAAAACAGGAAGGCTCTGCTGAAGAATGTAGGAAATTTTTTGCTTTGAAATGAGAGCGACCGCCACAAGCTGCCAAAGGCAGTGCAGAAACAATCCCAACATCAGTACAACAACAAAAGCAAAAAGAGCTGATAAATTCTCTTGAAGAGCCCCTCCAAGATACGACTGAGCCACTCCCCTGCCTACAAGAGAAAAAATACCAAGCGGGGCAATTAGCATCACGCCATGTAAGCATTTTGTCGATACCTCGCGCACACTGACTGCCAGTTGAACAATAGGTTTTGCTGCTTGTCCAACAAGAGTGCAACCTAAGCCAAATAGGATTGAGAAGATCACAACCGGGAGCAACTCAAAATGAGTTAGAGAGTAAAATATGTTACCCGGAAAAATAGAAAGGAAAAAATTGCCAAATCCAAATGCTTGATTTTCAGTGACTACATAAGGCTGCCCATTAAGAATTAAATCTGGGTTGCCACCCATTCCCGGTTCTAGAAGATTGAAAAGGGAAAGGGCAATACCCACTGCTATGACCTCGCTTAACAGCATATAGCCCACTACTTTCTTTGAAAGCGACCGCAAACTTGATATATTTCCCGATAAATCCCCAAGAGCTGCAATGAGAGCAGAGCAAATGAGAGGAAGAGCAAAAAGTTTGAGTAGATTAAGAAACACATCGCCTAAGAACTTTACCTGCTCAAAGAGAGAGGGGTAGAAAATACCGCATACAATAGCCGCAACAACGCTTATAAGAATGAAGTATTTGTTTAGTCGAAATACTAGTTTTATCACAAACACACCCTATTTAACCCGCAAATGTTATAACAATATAAAAAATTAATAGGCAAACAAAAACAACACCTTATTTTGCAAAAAACTGTTTATAAATAAAAAACACTTTATTATAGAAAAGCGACTGAAAGATGCTCAAATACTCTATGAAAGAAACTCGAAGTTCAGGTTATACCAAACGCGACAAATAAATTCATATTTGTCGCGTTTGGTATAAACACCATGACTTTAACAATCACATTCCGGCAAAAGCAAAAGGAGGGATTGCTCCCTCCTTTACATTATTTTACAAAAATCGTAACCGTAGACTCGGTTGATAACCCTCCATAATTATACGCAACAGCTCTAAGCTTATGAGGTCCTTTGGTCAGCGATTTTGTATTCAGCGTTATTTTATAGGGAGAAGCTAATCCTGAGACTAATAATTTTGAATCTAAATAAAACTCTATTTTTTTAAGCGATGTATTAGTAAAAATCGTTTTCTTTGTTTTTGTCCCATCAGGATTCACGATCTCCTGTATAGTAGACGCTCCATTCGGTACAGCCGCGGATAGAACAAGATATCCTGTTACAGTAGCCCCATCTTTAGGCGAGATAAGATCCAATACAGGAAACGTGTTGAATACATTGACCTCTGTCTTTGCTTCGGATGAGCTACCCAACTCATTATAGGCAACTGCCTTAATTGTATGCTGTCCACCGGATACCTTATTCGCATCGAATGTGGCTGTATAAGGAGCTGTTTTATCTGTTGCAAGAAGAGTTCCATCTACATAAAAATCCACTTTATTGATGTTCACAGCATCTGTTGCATTTGCCACTAAATTTGTGGTTCCGGTCAGTGTGGCTTTAGCTTTAGGGGAGACTAATGCAACCTGAGGCTTACCATTATACACGTTAATGGCGGCTGTCCCCTCTGAGAATGAACCCAGGTTATTATAAGCTACAGCTTTTAATACATGAGTGCCTTTTGATAGAGTCGTTGTGTTAACAGAAGTTTGATACGGAGACTTTTTGTCAGTTGCAAGAAGCGTTTCATCTACATAAAGATCCACATGATCAATGGCTACAGCATCTGTTGCTTTAGCTATGAAATCTATGGTGTTTGCAACAGTTGCCCCTTTAATGGGAGAATACAAGTTCACTGTAGGCTTACCATTATACACGTTAATGGCGGCTGTCCCCTCTGAGAATGAACCCAGTTCGTTATAAGCCACAGCTTTTAACACGTGAGTGCCTTTTGATAGAGTCGTTGTGTTAACAGAAGTTTGATACGGAGACTTTGTGTCAGTTGCAAGAAGCGTTTCATCTACATAAAGATCGACATGATCAATGGCTACAGCATCTGTTGCTTGAGCTATGAAATCTATGCTGCGCGCCACAGTTGCTCCTTGAATGGGAGACTGCAGGCTCACTGTAGGCTTGCCATTATATACGTTAATCGCTGCTGTCCCCTCTGAGAATGACCCCAAGTCGTTATAAGCCACAGCTTTTAACACGTGAGTGCCATCGGAAAGAGTTGTTGTGTTAAGAAAGGTCTCATAGGGAAGCGTTGTGTCAGTTGCAAGAAGCGTTTCATCTACATAAAGATCTACATGCTCAATGGCTACAGCATCTGTTGCTTGAGCTATGAAATCTATGCTGCGCGCCACAGTTGCCCCTTGAATGGGAGACTGCAGGCTCACTGTAGGCTTGCCATTATACACGTTAATGGCTGCTGTCCCCTCTGAGAATGAACCTAAGTCGTTATAAGCCACAGCTTTTAACACGTGAGTGCCATCGGAAAGGGTTGTTGTGTTAAGAGAGGTCTCATAGGGAAGCGTTGTGTCAGTTGCAAGAAGCGTTTCATCTACATAAAGATCGACATGATCAATCGCTACAGCATCTGTTGCTTGAGCTATGAAATCTATGCTGCGCGCCACAGTTGCCCCTTGAATGGGAGACTGCAGGCTCACTGTAGGCTTACCATTATACACGTTAATGGCTGCTGTCCCCTCTGAGAATGAACCTAAGTCGTTATAAGCCACAGCTTTTAACACGTGAGTGCCATCGGAAAGGGTTGTTGTGTTAAGAGAGGTCTCATAGGGAAGCGTTGTGTCAGTTGCAAGAAGCGTTTCATCTACATAAAGATCGACATGATCAATCGCTACAGCATCTGTTGCTTGAGCTATGAAATCTATGCTGCGCGCCACAGTTGCCCCTTGAATGGGAGACTGCAGGCTCACTGTAGGCTTACCATTATACACGTTAATGGCGGCTGTCCCCTCTGAGAATGAACCTAAGTCGTTATAAGCCACAGCTTTTAACACATGAGTGCCATCGGAAAGGGTTGTTGTGTTAAGAGAGGTCTCATAGGGAAGCGTTGTGTCAGTTGCAAGAAGCGTTTCATCTACATAAAGATCTACATGCTCAATGGCTACCTTGAATGGGAGACTGCAGGCTCACTGTAGGCTTACCATTATACACGTTAATGGCTGCTGTCCCCTCTGAGAATGAACCTAAGTCGTTATAAGCCACAGCTTTTAACACTTGAGTGCCATCGGAAAGGGTTGTTGTGTTAAGAGAGGTCTCATAGGGAAGCGTTGAATCGGTTGCAAGAAACA